>NZ_JOEV01000006.1 GCF_000721105.1 Streptomyces cellulosae | reverse complement strand
GTCATCGCCACCGGCTACCCGCCGGTCGCCACCGCGCTGACCGTCAACGGTCAGGGTGTGGACGGTCACGACATCGAACTCGGCCACCCGGGCGAGTAGTGGGGATCCGGCCCGTGGTGGGCACGCTCCGAGCGGAGACGTGCCCACCGCGGGCCGGTCTCGTTGTGACCACCGTTATGACCAGTTTGTAAGGCTTTTTGCAGGGAGACATCGGGATGGGACTGACCGCGAAGATCCGTACGCGGGACGGATGGGCCGTGTCGCACGCGGTCGTCACGGTGACCGACATGACCGGCTCGCAGGTGCTGCGCGCCGAGGCGGACCCCGAGGGCGCCGTACGGGACACGACCCCGCTCGAGCCGGGGGCGTACACCGTCATCGTCACGGCCGTCGGCTACGCGCCCGCCGCCTCCAGCGCGCTCGTCACCGCGAGCGGCCGGGCCGAGGTCGGCACGGTGACGCTGGCCCGGCTGGGCGGCACCGAACTGCCGCCGCCGGGCCCGTGGACCGTCGACCCGGCGCACTCCGGTGTGGCCGCGGTCGCCCAGCACCTGGGGATCTCCAGCGTGCACGGCCGGTTCACGGATTTCACGGCCTCGATCGAGGTCGCCCCGGACGACGTGACCAAGTCCCGGGTGGAGGCGGTCATCAAGGCCGCGTCCATCGACACCGGCAACGGCATGCGCGACACCCACCTCAGGTCCGCGGACTTCCTGGACGTCGAGCGGTTCCCGGAGATCACGTACCGCTCCACCGGGTTGACGGCGGCCGGTTCGGACCGCTGGACCGTGCACGGCGAACTGACCCTGCACGGCGTCGCCCGGCCGGTCGACCTGGACCTGGCCTACCTCGGCACCGGTTCCGACCCGTGGGGCGGCACCCGGGCGGCCTTCCGGGCGACGACGGAACTGCACCGCGAGGACTTCGCGATGAACTACAACCAGGTCGTCCAGGCGGGCATCTCGGCCATCGGGACGACGCTGAAGGTGGAGCTGGACGTGCAGGCGGTCCAGGGGGAGTCGCTGCCGCAGGCGTGACGCGCTACATGAGGCCGACGATGCGCGGCGGGGCGAACAGGTGGCGGGCACGGTGTTCCGCGGCCGCCATCACGGCGCCCGGGAGCAGGTCGGGGGAGCGTTCCCCGGTTTTGGCCACACCGGCGCGGTGACCGGCGCAGGCCGGGCAGGCGGGGTCCCAGTCGGGCAGCGCCTCGCGGTGCGCGTCGGCAAGATGGCGGCTCAGACTGATCTGTGTGCCGACGATGCTGTCGGTGACGTCCCAGTCGACGCCCGGGTCCTCGGCGGTCAGTCCGGCGATGACGGCCTGGACGTGTTTCATGGCCTCGTAGCGGCGGACACACTCGGCGCAGTCCCACATCCAGGCGGGCGGCAGCGGCCACTGTTCCTCGGGGTTGAGGTCTTCCGCGCTCATGGGGCCACGGTAGGCGGTGCGTGCCGGGCAGCGCAGGCGTCCGTACGAACCGGACGCGCCCCGATCCCCTCGCGCAGGCCTCAGTTGCCACCGCGCGAGCGTCCGTTGGCGCCGCTCACCCGGGCCACCAGGTCGGTGCACAGGTCGCGGAGTTTGACGTTCTTGTTCTGAGAGACCCGGCGCAGGCGTTCCAGGGCGATCCGGGCGTCGATCCGCTCCTGTGCCATGAGGATGCCGATGGCCTGGTCGATGACGCTGCGGGAGACCAGCGCGGTGCGTACGTCGGTGACGGACTCGCGGCGGCGCTCGACGCGCAGGGCGACGTTGATCGCGTCCCCCACCCGGGCGGCGAACGCGCGGGCGGCGTCCCGGTCCGGGCCCAGCGAGCCGGGCTCGGTGCCGTACAGGTTGAGGGCGGCGCCTCTTTCGCCCTCGACGGCGATCGGTAGCGCCAGCGCACAGCGCACGCCCTCGGACAGCGCGTACGGGGTGTACCTGGGCCAGCGGGTCTCCGCCTCCAGGTCGGGGGCGTACTGCTCGGTGTCGGTCTCGGCGGCCTCCACACACGGCCCCGAGCCGTTCTCGTACTGGCGCTGGTCGAGGCCGCTGGGCAGGCCGTGGCTGCCGGCCAGGGTCAGCAGCCGGTCGGCACGGCGCACCGTGATGCTGCAGGCGGCCGCGCCGGGCACTGCCTGCACCGCGCGGTCGGTCAGATCGCGCAGCAGCGTGTCGAGACCGCTGCTGCGCACGATGGCCATTTCCAGCGTGTCGGGCGTCTCAGGGCTCATGACCGTACGGATATCCCGTCAACGCCTGTTAACGCCCCGCGCCGCCCGGTCCGTCCCAGAGCGTTCAGGAGGCGTTGTGCGCGCCCACGATGCGGCGGGCCAGGTCGCGCAGCTTGATGTTCTCCCGCTGCGAGGCCTTGACCAGGGAGTCGAACGCCTCCGCCGCGTCCATGTCCATCCGCTCCATGAGGATCCCGGTGGCCTGCCCGATCAGGTCCCGGGTACGCATGGCCTCCGTCAACTGCTCGCGTACGGTGGCCGAGTCGAGGGCGAGACTGACGTGTGCGGTGAACAGCCGGCCGACGCGGGTGGCGGCCTCGTCGAAGGCGCGCGGCTTGCGGGAGTAGGCCGTCAGCACGGTCAGCCGGCGGCGGTCGGCGCGCAGCCTCAGCGACAGCGCCGAGCGCAGGCCCAGTTCGGCCAGCGGAGCTCCGCCGCCGTCGACCTCGCTGTCCTCCAGCCGCACGACGGGCGCGGTCCACAGGTGTTCCCAGTACGGCGCCTGCGTGTGTCCGGTGTGGCCGGCCTCGGCGGAGCGCACGGCCTCGTCGGTCCAGGCGACCGCGCGGCGGTGGGAGCGCTCGATGACGGAGATGCCGGCGTGGTCCGCGCCGGGCACGAGGTCGACGGCGAGCCGGACCGCGGCGTGCAGGGTGCTGTGCGGGGTCACCGTGTCGTGCAGTTGCTGAGCTGCCGCCGTCAGGGCTGCCGCCAGTTCGTAACCAGCGGAAAAGCGGGGCAAATCAGGAAACTCGGACGCAGCCACCACGAACCTCTTCGGCGTGCACGGCCGAACGGCCGTGCGCAGGAGAGCTCCGCAGCACATTCCCGACTGCGAGCACAGGACGGACAGCACTTTAGCTGCTTGGTTGCGTCGAGGTGACGTCCGGCCGACGCCCGGCCGCAAGCCCTTTCGGGCACGGCGGTCGGCATGGTGGAATGGGGGGCGACAGGTCAGGAAGTGGCCACACCGGAATCCGGACGAACGTCTGCCAGGTGAGCACTGTGACCTTCCTCCCGAATCCGTGCGAGCTGCGTGATCTGCGTGATCTGCCCGGCCGCACCACCCTCCTCGCCCTTCCGCCCGAGATCGACATATCCAACGCAGCGGGCCTGCTGGACCGGGTCCTGTCGGCCCTGGACGCCCGTGCCGACCGGCTGCGGATCCTGGTCCTGGACCTCACGGCGACCCACTTCATGGACTCCCAGGGCGTCCGCCTCGTCGGCGAGATCCGCCACCGGCTCCCGCCCGGCGCGCGGCTACGGGTCGTGGCCCGGTCCGACGGGGCCCCCACCCGCGTCCTGGAGCTGACGGGCGTGCGGCGGGACGTGCCGGTGTACGACAACCTGAGCGAGGCCTTGGAGTACTAGGGCGCTGGATCAGCGTTTCAGGTCGCCCACGGTTCTAGGCTGGCGGCATGGCACCGAACATCGCGACCAACACTTCCGTATCGCTGGACGAGTTGCTGGACTTCGTACGGCCCCGCCACCACGCGATCCTGCTGACCCGGCGGGCCGACGGCAGCCCCCAGGGGTCGCCGCTGACCTGCGGCGTAGACGACTCCGGGCGGATCGTCGTGTCGACCTACCCCGAGCGCGCCAAGACCCGCAACGCCAAGCGTGACCCGCGGGTCAGCCTGATCGTGCTGAGCGACGACTGGAACGGGCCGTGGGTCCAGATCGACGGCGCCGCCGAGGTCATCGACCCGCCGGACTCCGTGGAGCCGCTGGTGGAGTACTACCGGAACATCGCCGGCGAGCACCCCGACTGGGACGAGTACCGGGCGGCCATGGTGAAGCAGGGGAAGTCGATCATCCGGGTCACGCCGGAGCGGTGGGGGCCGGTGGCCACCGGCGGATTTCCGGCGCGGCTGGTGGAGGGCTGAGCGGGGCCTGGGGCTGGGCCGGTCGGGTTGGACCTGGGCCGGCCTGGGTTGGACCTGGCCTGGGCTGGACCTGGGCTGGACCTGGGCTGGACCTGGCCTGGGCTGGACCTGGGCTGGACTGGACCGGGGCTGGACTGGACCTGGCCTGGGCTGGACCGGGCCTGGGCTGAACCTGGCCTGGGCTGAACCTGGGAGCAGATGAGCTCGTGGCGTGGCGGTCAGGAGCTCGGGAGCGTGGCGCACTGGCCGGAATTGGCCTTCAGTCGGCCCTCGTCACCATCGTCTCGATGCCCGCCACCAGCAGGTCCAGGGCGAACTCGAAGTCGCGGTCCATCATCTCCTCGACCGTGTCGCCGCCGCGGGCCGTCATGATCTCCGTGGACCCCTGGATGATCTCCGCGGCGTCCGGGTGCTCCGTGGCCTCGGACATGGCCGCCCGGAAGTACTCGTCCGGGGTCATGCCGGTGTCGGTCACCCGCGTGTAGAAGTGGCCCTCGAGCGTGCCGTAGCCGTAGACGAACTGGAAGACGGCCGCGATGGCCCCCATCAGCCGGTGCACGGGCAGGCCGGTCTTGCGGATGACCTGCTGGACGCACCGGGCGAACGCGAGGTAGTTCGGACCGAGGTTGAGGAAGCGGCCGGCCAGCGGGGACAGCCAGGGATGTCGGATCAGTACGGCACGGTAGCCGTGGGCCAGCGTGCGCAGCTGGTCCCGCCAGTCCTCGTCGGCCTCCGGATCGGGCAGCCCCAGCTCTCCCATGACCGCGTCCAGGGCCAGTTCCAGCAGGTCGTCCTTGGTGTCGACGTACCAGTAGACGGACATCGCGGTGACGTTCAGCTCGGCGGCGAGCCGGCGCATGGAGAACCCGGTCAGCCCCTCGGCGTCCAGCAGCCGCACGGTGGCCTCGGTGATCCGGTCGCGGTCGAGCCCGGACGGCTGCCCGCCGCCGCGCCCACGGCGACGTGCCTTGCCCTCCAGCCAGACGCTGGTCCGCGCCGTCCGCCGCTCGGCCGACCTCACCATGGGCGCACCTTCCTCGACTTTCCGACGCCGGTCAGCTTAGGCGCCCCGCCGGGGCGCGGGGCCGCAGCTGAGCGCGGCTCCTCCCCGCTCTCGGTTCTCTCCAGCGGGGACCCCCATCGTGGGCGGGAACAGCCACGGCGAGTCCGCGGTCGCCCGCCTGCCCGGCCGTCCGGGTTCCTAGGCGAAGTCTCCCCGCTCAGCGCGCCGCAACAACACCGCCGCGACCAGTCCCCCGAGCAGCACGGCCACCGCCCCCACCAGCTGACTGGTCTCCAGGCCGGAGGCGAAGGCATCGGTGATCTGCCGCCGCTCCTGCGCCGACCCCGCCTCGGCCAACGCCGCCGGCAGGGAAGCCGCCGCCACCGAGACAGCCGCGGCGAACCGGGAGTTCAGCACGGCGCCGAGCACCGCGACCCCCAGCCCCTGCCCGAACTCCGCCAGCGTTCCGTTGACGCCGGCGCCCACGCCCGCCTTCTCCGGCGGGATCGCGCTCATCACGGCGTTGGCCATGGCCGGCATGGCGAAGGCGACACCGACGCCCATGATGATCAGGCCGAGCAGCATGCCGCCGTAACGGTCCCCGCCGAGCAGGGCGATCGAGGCGAGCCCCGCCGCCAGGCACGTCATCCCCGCGGCGATGGTCAGCGGCGTGCCCAGCTTCGGCAGCAGCCTCGCGCCCAGTCCGGTGAAGTTGAGCGCGACGATGGTGAGCGCGAACGGCGCCGTGTGCAGACCGGCCTCCAAGGGGCCGTATCCGAGTACGAACTGGAGGTGCTGGGTGAGCAGGAAGAGCGAGCCGGCCATTCCGAAGGCGACGAGGATCGCGCCCGCCACGGCGCCGGTGAACCTCTGGTCGCGGAAGAAGTGCATGTCCAGCATCGGGTACGGGATGCGCAGTTCCCACGTCACGAACCCGGCCAGTACGAGGACGCCGATCGCGGCGGAGGTGAGGGTGGGTGCCGAGGTCCAGCCGTGGTCGGGCCCGGAGATGATCGCGTAGACGACACTCGTCATGCCGATCGTGGACAGCAGCGCGCCGAGCAGGTCGGGGCGTTCACCCTGCGGGTTCCTGGACTCCGGCACGAGGGCGAGCACGGCGATCAGGCCGATGACCGCGACCGGGATGTTGACGAGGAAGATCGCGCCCCACCAGAAGTGGTCGAGCATCACCCCGCCGAGCAGCGGGCCGACGGCGAAGCCGAGCGAGTTGACCGTGGACCACAGGCCGATCGCCTTCACCCGCTCGGTGTCGTCGAAGATCTGGACCACGACGGCGAGCGTGGTGGTCATCAGCAGCGCCCCGCCGACGCCCATGCCGGCTCGCGCGGCGATCAGCTGCCCGCTGGTGCTCGCCAGACCCGCCACCAGCGAGCCGACGCCGAACAGGGCCAGGCCTACCGCCAGCAGCTTCTTACGGCCGTAACGGTCCGCGGAGCTGCCCGCGGTGAGCAGCAGGCCCGACTGCACCAGCGAGTACGCGTTGATCATCCACTGGACGTCGGAGGTGGAGGCGTCCAGTTCGCGGGTCAGCGAGGGGATCGCCACGTTCAGCACGGTGTTGTCGAGCAGCACGGTGAGCTGCGCGAGACAGATGACACCGAGGATCAGCCACCGCTGGGGGTGGCGGCCGGCCAGCGCGGGGGGCGGGGCCGCCTGTTCCTTGGGAGATGTCGTCATGTTGTACACCGTAGAATAGTTCCCGTACGGCGTACAACGAACTTTTTCGCCGTACGGGACGGCGGTGGCCCGGGTTCGTGTGAACCCGGGCCACCGCCGCCGTCGTCTTTCTGGTCCCCGCCGGGCGGCTACGCCTTCTGCGTCAGGTCGTAGAACGTGGCCGAACCGACCGTGACCTTCTTGAAGGTGGCCTCGATCCAGGAGGTGATCTGCGAGGACGTACCGCTGCCGCCGCCCATGGCACCGCGGCCGCCGGAGCCGGAGGAGATGAAGTAGTGGATCCTGCCGTCCTCGACGTACTTCTTGAACTGGGCCAGAGTCGGGGACGGGTCGGTGCCGTTGAAGCCGCCGATCGCCATCACGGGCTCGCCGGTGGAGAGCTGGTAGCTCGCGGCGTTCTGGGAACCGATCGCGGCGGCGGCCCAGGTGTACTGGTCGGGGTCCGTCTCCAGCAGCTTCTTGGCCTCGGCGGTGACGGAGGCCCCGTTGAGCAGACCGCCCATCGCTCCGTCGGCGCCACCCGTGCGGCCCCCTTCACCCTGCTGGTTCTGGCCGGGCATGCCGCCGCCGGGGAAGCCTCCCGTGCCTGCGCCGGGGAAGCCGTTGCCCGGCTTGCCCTGCCCCTGGGTGGTTCCGTTGCCGTTCTGGCCCTGTCCCTGGGTGGTCCCGTTGCCGTTCTGGCCCGGGACACGGCCGCCGAAGCCACCGTCGCCGAAGCCACCGCCCCCGGGGCCGCCCCGGCCGCCCATCATGCTCGCACCGGCGGGACCGGCCGTCACGATGGAGCCGGTGTGGCCCTCCCGCACGGTGGTGAGGGTGTACGCCGTCGGAGCGGCCAGCGAGGCCGCGATCCCCAGGCCCACCGCGACGAGCGCGAGCTCGCGGCCCAGCCTGGCCACGAAGATCAGGCCGAGCGCGGCGACCAGACCGGCGACGAGGACCAGCCACTTGAGCCAGGGCAGGTAGTCCGGGGTGCGGTTGAGGAGGACGTATCCCCAGGCGGCGCTCGCCACGACCGCGGCCGCGAGGGTGAGCGAGGCCCACATCTGCGAGCGCTTCTCCCACAGGGTTCCCGCGCCCATGCCGATCACGGCGGCGAGGTAGGGGGCGAGGGCCACCGTGTAGTACTGGTGGAAGATGCCCGCCATGTAGCTGAAGACGACCATGGTGATCAGCAGCGAGCCGCCCCACACCAGGAACGCACTCCGGGTCGCGGACGTCCGGCCGAGTTTCCGTGTGGCCACCAGACCCCCGACCAGCAGGATCAGCGCGGCCGGCAGCAGCCAGGAGATCTGGCCGCCGATCTCGGAGTTGAACATCCGGTTCCAGCCGGTCTCGCCCCACATGCCGGTACCGGCGTTTCCGCCACCACCGCCGCCGACGCTGCCGGTCTCGTCGCCGCTCAGGCGGCCGAGGCCGTTGTAGCCGAAGGTCAGCTCCAGGAAGGAGTTGTTCTGCGAGCCGCCGATGTAGGGGCGGGAGGAGGCGGGCCACAGCTCGACGATCGCGACCCACCAGCCGCCGGAGACGACCAGCGCGAGCGTCGCCGCGGCCAGCTGAGCGAACCGCTTCCTCACGCTCACCGGCGCGCAGACCGCGTACACGATGGCGAGGGGCGGCAGGATCAGGAAGGCCTGCAGGGTCTTCGCGAGGAACGCGAAGCCGATCGCGACACCGGCCCACACCAGCCACTTCGTGCGGCCGTCCTCCAAGGCGCGGACCACGAGGTAGCAGGCCACCGCCATCAGCAGCGCCAGCATCGCGTCCGGGTTGTTGAACCGGAACATCAGCGCCGCGACAGGGGTGAGCGTGAGCACCGCGCCCGCGATCAGTCCGGCCGCGGGGCCGAACCGGCGGCGCACCGAGGAGTACACGACGGCGACCGCGCCGACGCCCATCAGGACCTCGGGGACCAGGATCGCCCACGAGTTCAGACCGAAGATTCTGACCGACAGCTCCATCGGCCACAGCGAGGCCGGGGGCTTGTCGACGGTGATGGCGTTGCCCGCGTCCAGCGAGCCGAAGAAGAACGCCTTCCAGCTCTGGCTGCCGGCCTGGACGGCCGCGGAGTAGAAGGAGTTGGCGTAGCCGGAGGCGCTCAGGTTGTACAGGTAGAGCGCGGCGGTCACGAGAAGCAGGCCGAGGAACGCGGGGCGCGCCCAGCGGGGGTCCGTGGGAACCCGCGGTTCCTGTGCGTCCGTACCCGTCGTGTCCGCCGTGGCCGCCGTGTCGGCCGCAGCTGACGGGCTTGTACTGGCCGTGGCCGTCGGCGGCCCCCAGTCCGAGGGCCCCGGTGAGGTCGTCCGGTCGGTGTGAGTGGTCATCAGGAGTTCCTCGGGTCGGTGTCGGCCGGGCGCACGGGCTGCAGGTGCACCGTCTGGTACGAGCTCTCGGGCCCGGCGGCGTACGTGGGTGCCGTCGGCCGCTGGGGCAGGGGCGGGTGCGGCGGGTACTGGTCGTACTGCCGGTGGCCGTACTGCTGTTGGTCGTTGTGCTGGCCGTACTGCTGGTCGTCGTGCTGGTCGTAGTGCTGGTCGTAGTGCTGTTGGCCGTACTGCTGCCGCTCGTTCGGCTGCTGCTCGTTCGGCTGCCGCTCGCTCGGCTGCCGCTCGTACGGTTGTCCGTTCGGCTGCGGCGGGCCGTCCTCGCCCCGGTCCGGGAACACCCAGGCCCGGAAGAGCAGGAAGCGCAGCACGGTCGCGGCCAGGTTCGCGGCGATCAGGACGGCCAGTTCGGTGGAGTGCGCCGGGTCGGAGGTGGCCGCGCTCAGGGCGGCGAGGGATCCGCTGGTCAGCGCGAGGCCGATGGCGAAGACGACCAGACCCTGCGCCTGGTGCCGGACGGCGCCGCCGCGACCGCGCACCCCGAAGGTCAGGCGCCGGTTGGCCGCCGTGTTGGCGACCGCCGAGACCAGCAGTGCCAGCGCGTTGGCGGTCTGCGATCCGCCGAACTGCCTGAAGACGCTGTAGAGCAGCAGGTAGAAGAGAGTGGAGAGGCCGCCGACGACACAGAACCCGACGAGCTGGCGCGCCAGCCCCTTCGGCACGTCCTGGATCTCGCGGTCCCGAGGGTCGTCGCCGAACGGCCGGGTGATCCGGTCCAGCGGCAGCGAGCCGCCGGCCAGGGCCTTGCCCACCCGCCACACGCCCTTGAGGTCCTCGGTCGCCGTCTTCACGATGTGGACCGTGGAGTCCGGGTCGTCGACCCAGTCCACCGGCACCTCGTGGATACGCAGTCCCGCGCGCTCGGCGAGCACCAGCATCTCGGTGTCGAAGAACCAGCCGGTGTCCTCGACCAGCGGCAGCAGCACCTGGGCGACATCGCGGCGGATCGCCTTGAAGCCGCACTGGGCGTCCGAGAAGCGGGCCTGGAGCGAGCCGCGCAGGATCAGGTTGTAGGCGCGGCTGATGAGCTCCCGCTTGGGTCCGCGCACCACCCGGGAGCTATGGGCGAGGCGGGAGCCGATCGCCAGGTCGGAGTGGCCCGAGATCAGCGGTGCCACCAGGGGCAGCAGGGCGTTGAGGTCGGTGGACAGGTCCACGTCCATGTAGGCGAGGATCGGGGCGTTGGAGGCGGACCAGACGGTCCTGAGCGCCCGGCCGCGGCCCTTCTGCTCCAGCCGGAAGGCCTTGACCTCCGGGAGCTGCGCCGCCAGCCGCCGGGACACCTGCGGGGTGGTGTCCGTCGAGGCGTTGTCCGCGATCGTGATGCGGAACGCGTACGGGAACGTGCGCTTGAGGTGCTCGTGGAGTCTCAGCACACACGGCTGGAGGTCCTTCTCCTCGTTGTAGACGGGGATCACTACGTCCAGGACAGGCGTTCCGGCTGGTGCGGCCGGGAGGTGCTCCCGCGCCGGCAGGGTGCCGGGAGAAGAGTCGGTTCGCATGGGAACGACTCTGGTCAAGCGCCCTGTTGCACCCATATGGCGGCGCTGTGCTGCGCCTGTGAGTGCGGTTGCCAGTTCGTTTCGGGCGCCGGATGCGGGATCATCGGGCCCAGCGCGGGCAGGTGCACGGTGAACACCGTGCGCCCGGGAACGCTGTCGACGGTCACCGCGCCTTCGTGTGCGGACGCCACGGCCTGCACGATCGCGAGCCCCAGGCCGGTCGAGCCGGAGGCGCGGGAGCGCGAGGAGTCGCCGCGCGCGAACCGTTCGAAGACATGCGGGAGCAGATCGGGCGGGATGCCCTGGCCGTCGTCCTCGACGTCCACGCACAGCCACCGCCCCCGCCGCTGCACGCGCGCGGTGACGGTCGTACCGGGCGGTGTGTGGGTACGGGCGTTGCCCAGCAGGTTGACGAACACCTGTTGAAGCCGGGCCGCGTCCGCGGACACCAGCGCCGGCTCGTCGGGCAGGTCGAGTCGCCAGGTGTGCTGAGGCCCGGCCGCGCGCGCGTCGCTGATGGAGTCCACGACCAGCGGTACGAGATCGGTCTCCTCGAACCGGAGGGGCCGGCCCGCGTCCAGCCGTGCGAGCAGCAGGAGGTCCTCGACGAGCAGGCTCATCCGGCTCGCCTCGGACTCGATACGGCCGAGCGCGTGCCGGGTGTCGGGCCCGACCTGCTCTCTGCCGCGCCGGGTGAGCTCGGCGTACCCGCGGATGGAGGCGAGCGGGGTGCGCAGCTCATGACTGGCGTCCGCGACGAACTGCCGTACCCGCGTCTCGCTCTGCTGACGCGCGTGCAGGGCACCGTGGACGTGGTCCAGCATCCGGTTGAGCGCGGCGCCGACCTGGCCGACCTCGGTGTGCGGGTCCGTCTCGGCCTCGGGCACCCGCTCGCTGAGGTTCACCTCGCCGGTGTGCAGGGGGAGTTCGGAGACACGGGTCGCGGTGGCGGCGACCTTGCGGAGGGGCCGGGTCGCGAGTCCGACGAGCACGTAACCGGCGATGACGGCGGCGCCGAGACCGGCGGCTGTGACGCTGAGCTCGACGAGGATCAGGGTGTTGATGGTGCTGTCGGTGGCCGCGGTCGGTATCGCCACGTAGTAGGCGCCGTTGGGACCGGCATCGTAGGTGACGCGGTAACCGCCGAGACCCGAGAGCTCCACGGTGTGGTAGTTGTCGTCATGGGGCACTTGGGCGAGCGCCTTCTTCGCGGCGTCGCTGAGGGGCACCGCCTCCATCTGGGCCGCGTCGTCGGTCTTCTGGCCGACCTTGGCGTCGGTGATGACGCCCTTCGTGAGCTCCGCCGCGATGGTGCCGGGCGGCTGCGGGCCCCGCTTGACGAAATCCTTGATGTTGATCGGCTTACCCGGTTTCAGCGCACCGGGCACGTTGGAGCGGTCCTTGGAGTCACCTCCGCCGGTGCCGCCGGTGCCGCCCGTGCCGCCCGTGCCGCCCTTGGGAACGTCGGGCAGCGGGAAGTTGCCCGAGGCGCGCATGGCGACCTCGTGCAACTGCCCGTCCAACTGGTCGTACAGATGTGACCGCAGCGCCAGCGTCGTCACCGTGCCGATCACCGCGCAGACCACGGCGATCAGCACCACCGACGCGACGACGAGCCTGGTGCGCAGGGTGCGCGGGGTGCGGGTCCTGCCCGCACGGTTCCGCCGGGTCCGCGCAGTGGTCGCGGCCGGTGGAGTGCGCGGGGTGCGCGGCTCGTCTGCTCGCTGTCGCGTACGCGGCCGGCGCCGCCCGCTCATGATGCGGCGGGCTTGATCAGGTAGCCGGCGCCGCGCCGGGTGTGGATCATCGGCTCCCGACCGGCGTCGATCTTGCGACGCAGGTACGAGATGTAGAGCTCGACCACGTTGGCCTGACCGCCGAAGTCGTACGACCACACGCGGTCGAGGATCTGCGCCTTGCTGAGCACCCGGCGCGGGTTGCGCATCAGAAAACGCAGCAGCTCGAACTCGGTGGCGGTGAGGTGGATGTTGTCCCCGGCCCGCGACACCTCGTGACTGTCCTCGTCCAGGGTGAGGTCACCGACGACGAGGACGGATTCCGAGCGCCGGTCGGCCGCACCCGAGCGCCGGATGAGCCCGCGCAGCCGGGCCACGACCTCTTCGAGGCTGAACGGCTTGGTGACGTAGTCGTCGCCGCCGGCGGTGAGCCCGGCGATCCGGTCCTCTACCGCGTCCTTCGCGGTCAGGAAGAGCACCGGTATGTCGGGCAGCTCGCGCCGCAGCCGCCCCAGAACGGTCAGCCCGTCCATGTCGGGCAGCATCATGTCCAGGACGACGGCGTCGGGCCGGAACTCACGGGCGGTCTGCAGGGCGCCCGTGCCGTCACCGGCACTCCGGATCTGCCAGCCCTCGTAGCGGAGAGCCATGGACAGCAGTTCGGTGATCGACAGCTCGTCGTCCACCACAAGCACGCGGACGGGGCTCCCGTCCGGCCTCAGCAGTTCGGTGCGCCCCTGGGGCGAGGTCGTGGTCATGATGAACACGATGTCGGGGCCCCCTGAGAGCGCCCTTTCGTATCTCTGTGATTTTCCTGAGAAACGCACAGGTGACTCTCAGGGAAGGGCTGGGCAACGCCGAACTGCTCCCGCCCCTCCGCGAGCCCACTCCACGAGCCCCCTCCGCGAAGCCCCTTCGTCCCACGGAATCCCTCCCCTCACCAGATGGTCAGAACAACCCGAACTGCACACCCGACGGCGCCCTGAACTGCCGTACCGGCACGGTGACTTCCTCGCCCCGGGCCGCAACCAGCTCCCACCCGGTCATCAGCCGCGTGTCCAGTACGAGCACTGAGCCGGCCCCCGTCTCCAGATGCAGGTCCGGTCCGGCCGCCGCCACCAGCCGGCCGCCCACCGCACCGCCCGCGACCAGCTCGCTCACCGCACCGACGGCGGCGGGCAGGCCCTCGAGCCCGAACGCGTCGACGTGATCGACGGGGCGGCAGGGCGCGAGCGCGAGCGACTCCGGCCAGCCGCCGAGCGCCACCGCCTGCCCGTGCAACTCCGTGATCTCCGCGGCCCGTTCCCCCGCCGACCCCGGCAACCGGGCCCGCACCGCCCGCTTCTCGACGTACGGAATCCGGTCCGGCACCCCGAGCGCGGCGCGCAGCAGCTCCTCAGTACGCCGGGCCGCCATCAACGGGCCGGTGCCCAGCCAGCTGAAGCAGACCGCGCCCTGCTCCAGCAGCCGGGCCGAGCCGCGCTCTTCGGCGGTGATCCCGACCTTGACCATGCCGGGCCCGAACCAGGCCAGGTATACGCGGTACGGACGCGGGTCGTCGGCGATCGTGTCGGCGGCGACGGAGTGCGCCCGGTCCAGCCGCGCGCACTCGTCGCAGCGCGCCCCCGTACTCCGCCCCGGCACGGCCGCCCGCACCGGACAGGCATGCCCCCGCGCTCCCACACATGTCCGCCCGCCCCCTTCCGCGACCCCGAAGGCCACCCTCTTCCCCCAGGTCAGCGCAGTGCGCCGCCCGCCGTCCCACACCAGCACGGGACCGCCCGCCACCCATCGCAGCCCCGAGCACTTCCATGCCTGTGCCATCGCTTCCGAGAGTAGAGGGCACCACTGACAACGGCGGCCGCGTGGGATTCAGCCGCCGGAGCGGGCGGCAGCGGGCTGCGCCCCACCCGCGGACACAGGCATGACCCCGGAGGCCGCGGCGGCGTGCTCTGCCCCTTCCGGCACCTTTGCCTCTTCCGGCACCTTTGCCCCTTCCGGCACCTTTGCCCCTTCCGATGCCTTTGCGGCTACCGATGACTTCGCCGCTACCAATGCCTTTGCCGCTACCAATGCCTTTGCCGCTACCAATGACTTCGCTGGCACCGTTCCCACTGCCGTACGACGAACCCCCCGCCCCGCCAGCCGGCACCCGACACACCCGGGATGCCCGGACCGCGCCCCGGTGTCCCGCACCCGCATCCCCCACTGCTCCCTGGAACGCCTGCCCGGCGGCTTGCCCCAGCCGGTGAGGTGCAGGGCCCAGGTGGTGAGGAGGGCGACGACATCGATCGTGATCCCGGCCGCGAGGAGCGGGGCGGACACCAGGCACAGCCCCAGTCCCAGCACCGTCGTCCCCAGGCTCGCGATGCCGAAGCCGGTCCACCCGGCGACCGTATGCCCCTCGTCATACTGATGTGCGCTCATGTGCCCGCCCGCCTTCCTCTCGTACGGGTACCTCACAGTGTAAGAAGTTTACTTCCTAAACCTCTCACGAACTAAGGGAAACAGGAACCCGCAATGCCAGCCAAGTCGCGTCCCTCCGCCACTCCGGCCCAGGCGCTGTCGGCGATGGACTCCCTCGTCGCGGCCCACCTGCTCGGCCAGCACGAGATGGCCCAGCGACTGGGCCTGAGCATCACCGACCTCCTCTGCTTCGCCTACGTCCTGGAGGCCGGCGAGAACCTCCTCACGGCCGGTGACATCGCCGAACGCGCCCACGTCACCACCGGCGGCGTGACCGGCATCCTCAACCGCCTCGAACGCGCCGGTTACGTCAACCGCGTCCCCGACCCGGCGGACCGGCGCCGCGTCCGCGTGGCCGCCGTCCCGGACGCGGTCACCCGGGTCGTCACCCTCTACGAGCCCCACTACGCCCGCCTGACCGACCTCTTCGCCGACTACTCCGCCGACGAACTCGCCGCCATCACCGACTGGTTCACCCGCGCCACGGCCATGGCCCACGGCTACATCGAGGAGCTCCGGGACCGGGACGCCAAGGACGGGTGACACCCGGAGGGCGAGGAGGCGGAGAGGGTCTCTCGGTGGCCACCCACCCCGGCATGGTGGGGCTGGCTATACCACCGGTCCGGTAGGACGCTCCATCGTTCCTTCCGGCGGACGACGGCATCGTGGATCCCGGCCGGTACCGGCCGATCCCGACTCAGCCGGACCCGGCTGAAACCCGCGCTGAAACCCGGCTGAAGGCCGGCTGAAGTCAGGCCGGTGTCAGCTAAGTCGCAGAGAGTGAAGCCGCCCCGTCCGGAAGGAACGTCATGGAGTCGTCGCTGCTCGAGTCGAAGCCGCACCTGCAGCGGCGGGCCCCGGCGCAGCCGCAGCCCTCGCACGGAGAGCTGCGGCGGACCGGCAGCGCCTCCCCGACTCCCGGCCCGCGGCAGACCGGCAACGCCTCGCCGGCCCCCGGCCCCCTGGCGTCGTTCATCCGGTTCGTGGTCTGCGGCGGCGGTGTCGGCATCCTCGCCTCCCTCGCCGTACCGCTGCTCGCCCTGACCATGCCCTGGGTGGCCGCGAACGCGGTCATAACCGTCGCGTCCACCCTCCTGTGCACCGAGTTGCACGCGCTCTTCACCTTCGGCACGGGACGGCGCCCCGGCTGGCGCCGGCACCTGCAGTCCGCGGGCTCGGCCACGGCCGCGTACGTGGTGACCTGCGCCGCGGTGTTCCTGCTGCACACCGTCCAGTCGTCGCCGAGCATGATGTGGGAGCAGGGGGTCTACCTCTCCGCGTCCGCCCTCGCCGGAGTCGGCCGCTTCCTCGTCCTGCGTCTGTTCGTCTTCGCGAGCGCCGCGGGCGGCCGGCAGCGGAGGACGGCACGCGACGTGCGCCGCTCGAACGACTGGAACGTTCCGTTTGTGAGCGTCAAGGCATGTGCCGGATGACCATCCCATCGGCCGACTAGCGTGCGCATGTCACTGTTCCTGTGAGAGTGCGCCACGTGCACGAGGGGGAATCCTTCACATGCGGAACACGCGAAAAACAAGCAAGACAAGAAACACGAGAAACAGGCGAACCACACGAAGAGCGCTGACGCGTCTGACCATCGCGCTGCTCGCCGCCACCGGCCTCGCCCTGTCCGGCCCGGGCACCGCCCAGGCCACCACCACGGTCGACATCCCGGCTCCCACCGCCGGCGGCGTCTCGGCGACGGTGAAGTTCTACGGCACGGTCGTCCCGAAGCCCTACATCCCGGACCCCACCGCCTACTTCGGCGACCGCAAGTGCCTGAACACGTACCACGACTACAACCCCACGCCCGGCTGCGGAGGCTTCCAGCTGGGGGTCACCCTGCACAACGTCCGCAACCAGCCGGGCTACATCGCCGGTCTGAGGAGCACCGACAACTGGTTCACGGCCTACGCCGACACCGCCCGCACCTTCGGCTGCCTGCGCCCGGACGGCACCTTCGACCACAGCACCAGCTTCGTGGTCCGCACGGAACACCAGGCACTGATGCCGACCTACTACGAGGCCGACGCCAACTGGGTCATCCAGCAGCACGGCGAGGTTCCCGCCCGGGATGTGGGCCCGCACTTCTACATGAACTTCCCGGCCGTCACGGTGGACTGCCCCACGGGCATGACCCCGGCCCAGTACGGCCTCAAGGTCACCGACGTCAGCGTCACCATCGCGGACGACAACGTCTTCGGCCACTCGACATGGAGCACACCGGGCCCGTTCTACGGCTGACAAGCCGGACAAGCCCAGCAGGGAACGACGGCCCCAGGAGTGGTCCCAGGAGGCAGAGTCGAGCGAACCCTGGGACCGCTCCTGGGACGGCTCCCTACTCGCGCTCCTCCACCCGAGGCACGATCCGCACCGCCCGGAAGTCGTACCCGTCCTGCTTGAACCCGGGCGCCTCCCACACCAGCCCGACCCGCTGCCCGACCGACAGCGCCCGAAAGCCCTCCATCTCGACGGCGGAGTAGTGCCCCCAGCAACCACCCGGCGTCTCGGCGCAGTCGAGCACCCCCCACCCTTCCTCGTCACGCCACTCACGAACCGTCGCAGTCACCATGCCGGCGACCCTACGGCCCCACGCCCAGGCGTCGCGCTCAGATCAGATCTGCTCAGATCTGCTCTGATCAGGTGCGGTCAGATCAGGTCAGGTCAGGTCAGGTCGGAGAGATCCTCTCCGGTGAGGGTGAGGGACCCGGCGGCGGTGTTCTCCTCCAGGTGGGCGAGGGACCCGGTGCCGGGAATGGCCAGCGTGACCGGCGAGGAGGCGAGCAACCAGGCCAGGGCGATCTGGGGGACCGTGGCGCCGTGCCGTTCCGCGACCTTGGCGATGCGCTCCCCGGAGACGTCGCTCAGACCGCCGCCCAGCGGGAAGAAGGGCACATAGGCGATGCCGGCCTCCTCGCAGGCGGCCAGAACCTCGGTGTCATCGCGCTTGGCGGCGTGGAAGTGGTTCTGGACGGCGACGACGGGCGCGATCCCCCGGGCCTCGGCGAGGTGGCCGGCGGTGACGTTGCTCAGACCGAGGTGGCGGATCAGGCCCTCCTCACGCATGGCGGCCAGCGCCTCGAACCGTTCGGCGACGGATTCCCCGTGCGGCGCCGGCTCCGCACCCCCGATGCGCAGATAGACGAGATCGAGGCGGTCCACACCCAGGGTTTCCAGGTTCTCCTCGACCAGCGGTCGCAGCACCGCGGGATCGGTGCCCGCGGCCAGTCCGCCGTCGGGGGTGCGCACCGGCCCGACCTTGGTGGCGATGACCAGGCCGGCCGGGTAGGGGTGAAGGGCCTCGCGAATCAGGGCGTTGGCGCGGACGGTGCCGTCGCCACTGGCGTAGAAGGCGGCGGTGTCGATGTGGCCGACGCCGAGCTCCACGGCACGGCGCAGTACGGCACGACCGGTCTCGGGATCGCGGGCCGGCCCGTGGAAGCTGTTCGTGGGCAGACGCATGGCCCCGAAGCCGATCCGGTTGATCAGAAGGTCGCCACCCAGGCGGAAGTCGCTGTTCATGAACCCAGCCTGGGCCGTGGAGCGCCGACACCGTGAGCCCGTGGCAGCTTGCTGCCATCGGGCACACTGGGGGCGTGGCAGAGATCGTGACGATCCGCGGTGACCGGGAACTCCTGGCTCGCACCCAGCATCTGTTCTCCTCGGTCCGCGAGGAGTTCGTCTGTGCCGCCCGCGACCTCGACACCTGGCCTCGCCCCGACGCCCGGCGGGCCGCCCGCGCCCGGGTCCGCGACAGCGGCACACGGCAGATCCGCAAGCTGCTCAGCCCGGCTTCCCTGGCCGACGAGAGCAGCCGCGACCACCTGAGCGAGCTCATCGACGAGGGCGCCCGGGTACGGATCGCCGCCGCCCCGCTCCCGCACGAGACGATCATCATCGACCGCCGGTACGCGATCCTCGCCGGCGTGGACACCCCCGGTGGCCGCGAGTACACCGTGACGACCGCCCCCGCCCTGGTCGGCGGCGTTCACGCCCTGTTCGAAGCCGCCTGGGAGACGGCCACCGACCTCAAGGTCTTCCTCCGCGGCGAGCAGCCCCTGCTCGACCCCGACAGCCGTACGGTTCTCCGCGCCCTGGGCTCGGGTGCCACCGACGAGACAGCCGCCCGAGAACTGGGCATGTCCCTGCGGACCTACCGCCGTCGAGTGGCGGAACTCCTCACCACCCTCGATGCGGCCTCACGCTTCCAGGCAGGCGTACGCGTGGGGGAACTCGGCCTCAGTCCCTGAGAAACCACCCAATTATGGGCTGGTGCCGGGACGGGCGGTGTGGGCAGGGTGACCGTCCGTGCGGCGGGCTTCCTTCATCTCTGCCTCGTACAGGTGATCCCGGCCTTCGGCAAGCCGGTCCACTGCGGCCTTTTCGAGCTCCTTGAACGGCTCGTAGTAAGTGTCGTTGTAGGCCTCGACAATTTGAAAGGTCCAGTGGCCGGGGATGACGTTGCGGCCCAGGATTTCTTTCTGTACTTTCTCGGCCCACTCCGGGTGGCCGCCTTCGCGTAGAAGCCGTACTGCTCGGTCCAGTTCCAGGTCGGCCGCACCGGTCAGCTGGTGGAAACTGTAGAGGTGCCCGCGGGCCCGCTCTGTGGTCTCCAGTGCGCTCGAAAGTGATCCCAGGGCCTGCACCATTGTGTCGCTGAGGCCCTCGGGGCGCTGATGGGCGCCGTCGGGGCCGTCGTCGTAAGCGCTCATGATCTTCCATATCTATCCGACGACAGATGACGGTGGTGCCCGCCTGGTCGGACACCACCGGGAGGCTTCCGGCCTGTTGAGCCCGCTTTTCAGCTGGCTTCCTGGTGCTGCCGGAGATCATGGACGCTGGCCGTGAGGGTGCCGTCGTGCTGCTCGTAATGGGACAGGGCGAGGCCGAGGCCGAAGAAGGTGGGAGCCCATTCGCCCACGAAGATGCCCCACCGGTCGGCGCGGGCGAGCCCGGTGCCGGGTTCGGCCTTGAGGCTGGTCATCCAGGCGGCAACAGTGAGGCCGATGGACGTGAAAGCGGCCAGATAGGCATGCTCGCTCCGGACGCCCATCTCGTGCATTCTCTTGATGATCATGGTGTCTCCCGGTCATGGGCCGGTAGTGGGTGGTTTCCCTGAGTGGATTCCCCGAGTGGTTTCCCCGAGATTCCGGCAGCGCGGCTCTCGGGCCGGGGCGGGCCCCGGCCGATGGACGACGCCCCAGACACCCGCCGATGGACGACGCCTCAGACACCCATTGCCATCGTCGGCACATGGTGTCCCCTGATATCAGCGGTGGCCAGAACCTCAGCAGGCGCTACCTACACCCGAGAGTGCCCCTTTTCTCGAGCACCACGCACATTCCAAGGAATCGCCCCCTGTTTTTTGTTTGTCGCTTCAACATGCCGAGCAGCCTGCCCGACGGCTTCCTGCCCGTCTAAAATGGGAGGGCTGCGCACCTGGCCGCGACCGTTCCGGCCGCGCAGCCGATAACCTTGGTCGACCATGTGACGGGGTATTTGCGCCGGGCCGTGGTATTAGCAGGCAGGAACCGCTTTAACAATCATTGAAGGCCATCCTCACGGCATGCAGACGTTCTTGCCCTATCCCGACTTCCGGGCCTCGGCCCTGGTCCTGGATCGTCGCCGGCTCGGCAAACAGCGGGTCGAGGCGTTGCAGGTCCTTCGCGGTCTTGTGGTGCCGGGCTACGGATGGCGTCGCCATCCAGCAGTGCGCATGTGGGCGGGATACGAGGAAGCGCTGGTCCGGTATGGCCTGGAAGTCTGCACGGTGTGGCGTGAACAAGGCCACCAAGAC
Source organism: Streptomyces cellulosae (assembly GCF_000721105.1). Classification (GTDB taxonomy): domain Bacteria; phylum Actinomycetota; class Actinomycetes; order Streptomycetales; family Streptomycetaceae; genus Streptomyces; species Streptomyces cellulosae_A. The sequence goes on along the minus strand of NZ_JOEV01000006.1, from coordinate 290,588 downwards.
AGCTGTGCGGCCACGCTCGTCGCTGATCTCCTCGCATTCCGCCCCGGTGCGAGAGTTCGTCACCAGCTGCCATTGGCGGCCGCCGGGGAACTGCCTCCTTGGCTCGGCGACGACGCCTTCCACCGCAGCCACCGGTCGGCGCTGGTGCGCAAGGACCCGAACACATACGCACCCCTCTTCCCCGACGCCCCGAACGATCTCCCCTACGTGTGGCCGACGTCGGACCGGTCAGGCGGCCCCCTTCCCCAGGACTGAAGGTGACGGCCGCACCCGCTTCGGGGTCCGCGATGAGCCGGCGGAACGACACCGGCGTCGGCCATCGCCATCGGGTGGGTGGACGCAGCCGGCGGCGGCGGTCGGTGTTCCGGCTGCCTTTGGTGTTGGTCGCCAAGCAGGTCAGCCGCAGTCCGTCGAGGTCGGTGAAGCGCAACGGGGCGCTGGGGCGCGGGAGGGGCACGGCGTCACTCGTAGAACCGCGCTGCGCTGAGGGCCCGTGCCATGAACGCCCAGTCGCCCTCAGGCGGGAGCTCCTGGCCGTGGTCCGCGTACCACCCTGGGGCATCGGCCACCCACGCTTCCAGAGCCTCCAGGAAGCTGCCCAGCGTCCGGTTCTCCCATTGGTCGCCGCTCGCTTCATAGTCCTGCCGAAGACGCCTCAGAAAGCCGCTTAGGGCTTCGCGGTCGCCAAGGCGCTCGTTAGGCTCCAGAGGGAGGGGCTCGCGCTCGTCTCCCCAGTCATCGAGTCTGAGCCTGACTTGGAAGTTGCGCTCCGCGTGATCGACCACGCTCCCACTGATAGCGAACCCCAGAGGGGGAGGGACGGTTCCGGGCGGTGAACCGACGATCTCCGCCAGGCCCACCGCGTCGGGCACCCCGTCGATCTCTACGAACACGCCGAATGGCTGTCGGCCGATGACCGTGCCGGTCACGGCGGCGCCCACTGGCAGCGCGGTCACGGTTGCCGGCCAGGCCCGTCGTATGTCCTCGGGCGTCGGATCCCCCACACCGTTCGGCCACGTGTACTCCGTCATGCGCGCGTCCCCCGGTCATCGCGTACTTGGACCTCTGGCCTCATCCTTATCAGGTCGATCACGGGGACGCGGCAACGTCGGCCAACCGGCCCTGGGCCTCGGTCGATCGTCCACTGAGGTCCGGCACCGACCGCCGCTGTTCGCGCTTGTCGGTGTCAGCCGCTGGTGTCAGCGAGCCAGGACCCTCTTGACGAATTCCACTCAGCACTCCACGAGGCTTCCGACTCGGGCAGCTCCACATCGAGTCGACCGGTGAGAGCTCGATTGCACCCCTGCGGCTCCGACAAGAGCGGCAAATCTGAGTAGCCGTGCTCATGTGCAGTGCGTGCCACGACAGCATGCTGCGTGACATGCGATTAACAGACTGCTGCCCGAAGACGGAACGGTGGTCGGCATGAGGCACGGGAATGAGCCGTCGACCGGCCAGCAGATCGGCGTCAGCGTGGCGCTACTCGTTATCGACCTGATGGTCATCGCTTGGCTGGTGTACCGCTACGGGATAACGGGCTGGGCCGATGGCTACGATCCCGGCAATCCACCTAGTGCGCCCAAGGAAGCCAAGCGGGGAATGTGGGTCCTGGTCGGCGGCGCAGTCGTCACAGGTTGTGGTCTCCTCGCGCTGCGATGGCGCATTCCTGGCATCGTGCAGCTGGTTGTCCTAGGGGTGGGGGCTGGGATGGCGTCCAGGTGGAGCGCGCCACTGTACGAACGACCTGGACGCCATGGGCCGCGTCTGCTCGGCTCTGCCTGGGTCGATGGTGGACGGGATGGGAGCTCCCCGCGCACGCCACTTCGGACCCGCGGGCGGAAACGGCGTGGCGGCATGAGCGGCAAGCGCGGCAACGGCGAGGGCTCCATCTACCCGTACAAGAACGGCTACGCCGCCTACGTCTGGGTGACCAAGCCGGACGGCAAGCGGGCTCGGAAGTACGCCTACGGCAAGACCCGCGAGGAGGTCCACGAGAAGTGGCTCAACCTCCACGCGGAGGCCAAGAAGGGACCGGTCACCACTCGGCACCGGACGGTGGCCGCGTTCCTCACGTACTGGCTCGACTCGCTCGTGAAGGTGCCGAAGCCTCGTCGCCGTCGGATCAAGCCGTGGTCCGTCGCCGAGGCCAGCCAGTTCCTCACCGATGCCGCCGCCCGGGATGACCATCTCGTCGCCGCCTGGGTCCTGGTGCTCTGCCTCGGCCTGCGCCGTGGTGAGGTCCTGGGCCTCACGTGGAAGTCCGTCGACTTCGAGCGAGGAGAGCTGTACGTCGATCACCAAATCCAGCGCGCGGGGCGGGAGATCCTTCACCGCGAGACCAAGACCGAAGACTCCGACGACTTCCTCCCCCTGCCGGCACTCTGCCTCAAGGCGTTGCGGATGCGTCGCGCTCAGCAGATAGGCGACCAGAAAGCCGCCGGGGAGCTCTGGCGGGGAAGCCATGACCTGAACTTCACCACGAAGTACGGCACGCCGATCGAACCGGGCAACATGACCCGCATGTTCGCCCTCCGGGCTCGTCGCGCCGGGCTCCGGGTCATCCCGCTCCGGAACACCCGGCACACGTGCAGCTCGCTGCTGGTCGCGCTCAAGGTCCACCCGAAAGTGGCCCAGCGCATCCTTCGGCATTCACAGATCGCCATGACGATGGAGGTCTACGCCGAAGCGAGCGAGGAGGAAGTGCGCGCCGCGATCGGCCAACTGTCGGACGCGATGGGCGGTACCGGTTGACGCGGTTGCTGTACTTCGCTGCTGTACGCCCCTGAAACGCCAAAGGCCCCGGAGTGATCCGGGGCCTTTGACCTGTGTGCACTCGGCAGGATTCGAACCTGCAACCTTCTGATCCGTAGTCAGATGCTCTATCCGTTAAGCTACGAGTGCTTGTCCTGTTTTCTCGCCGTTCCCGACCCTTCTGGCCCGCTCGCGGCGACAGGAAGAACATTACATGACTGCCGCCGCCATGTGAAATCCGTTAGCCATACCGCTTGTGACCTGCGGAAACGCTTCAGATGGGGGTAGGTGGGCGTAGGCGGGAACGACGAAGCCCCGGCGTGTGGGCCGGGGCTTCGTGATCTGGCGCGGAGGCGGAGGGATTTGAACCCTCGATGGGCTTTAAGGCCCAAACCGCATTAGCAGTGCGGCGCCATAGACCGGACTAGGCGACGCCTCCAGCACAGCCGCCCGCGCGAGCGCGAGTGGTGCGTGCAGATGATGACACAGTCGAGCGGGGTGTCACCAATCGCCTCCCACGGTACTAGGCGGGCGGGCCGCAGAGCAAAGCCGTTGGCGGCGATGTCTGCGGGGCTGTGGGGACGGTCGGAGCGGTGGGGTGTGGAGGATGGGGTGGTGACGGCGGGGTGGCGGCGCAACATCCCGGTGGCTGTGGCGTTAGTCAGGTCATGTCGCAGGTCACCCGGCTCGGCCGGTTCTCACGGTTCACCCAGTTCGCTCCGCTGCTCGTCGCCGTCGGCTCCGTCGGCGCGGTCGTCCCCCTGTCCGCGGTGCCCGCGGCCGCCTCCGCTCCCGCCGCTCTCTCGCTCGCGGCCCCGCCCGTCCGCGACGAGGACCGGCCGGCCGGCGGTGACCACCTCACCGTCACCGTGCGCAACGCGGGTGGTGGTGCCGACGGGACGTACGAGGTGGACTGTCACCCCAGTCGCGGGAGTCATCCCGACGCCGGCGCGGCGTGTGCCGTCGTCGACCGGAACACCCGGTGGGGGAGGGACGCCTTCGCTCCGGTGCCGAAGGACAGTGTCTGCACCATGCAGTACGGCGGGCCGGCCACCGCGCATGTCACCGGAACCTGGGCCGGACGACCCGTCGACACGACGTTCGACCGCAGCAGCGGCTGCGCGATCGGGCGCTGGGACCGGCTCGTACCGCTGCTGCCCAGGCTGGGTTTCTGAGCCACTCCCCGGATCCTCAGAGCTCAGCCTGGTCCCCAGCTCCTGGCCCTCACGCCCCCAGCTCCTCAGGCCCTCAGGTCCCCGGCTCCTCAGGTCCTCAGGCCCCCAGGTCCCCGGCTCCTCAGGTCCCAAGGCCTGCCTCCCCTCCCGCGCCCGTGCGCCGTTTCGTGGCGGACGCCCCGGCTCCGTAAAGGTCCCGGAAAGGTCGTGGGGAGGTCTCGCCCGGGTCATTCCGAGCCGAACTCGGGAGACCAGGCGGGGGAGCAGGGGGAGACCAGGCGGTCGGTCGTGGATGCGGTCACACGTTCTACGTCACTTCGTCGTGCGACCTCCCTCTCATCCGGCGTCGCGAGCGCAACCGGTGCCCTTAGACTCCCTCGCGTGACACGTTGCGGGCCGGTTGGCAAGATGGCCCGAGCGGTCGGCAAGGTGCGGTAACAGGGAGGAAGCGTCTCGTGAGCAGCAGGCCATCCCGAGGCGCTGCTCGCCTCGCAGCCATACTCGACGCGCTTCCCGATGCGTTGGTGCTGGTCAACGCCAACGGAACCGTCGTCAACGCGAACACCATCGCGCTGGAGGCGTTCGAGGCGCCGGGGACGGCGCTCGTCGGGCGAGGGCTGCTCGATCTGCTGCCGCAGTTCGACTCCAAGCTGATCCCGGGCTCGATGCGACGGCCCGACCACATGGATCCGCGCGGGCGGACCAAGCCGACCCGCATGATCGCGCGGCGGACCGACGGGAGCGAGTTCCCGGTCGAGGTCACCAGCGCGAACCTGGAGAACGGCCAGCAGGCCTACGACGGCTACGGCTCCGGCGCCGACGAGCTGCTGATGCTCGTCGTACGGGACCTGACCGGCACCGTCGACACCGAGGCCGAGCTGGCCCGTTCGCAGCGGCAGACCGAGATGATCCTGCGGGCCGCCTCCGAGGGTGTCGTGGGTACGGACACCGACGGCCGGATCGTGCTCGTGAACCCGGCCGCCGCTCAGATACTGGGTTACCGGGCCAGCGACCTCGGCGGGCGTGAACTGCACGACCTCGTGCTGCACTCCCGGGCCGACGGCACGCCCTTCCCGTACGAGGAGTCGCCGCTCGCCGACACCCTGCGCTCCGGGCGCAAGCACCGGGTGCGCGGGCAGGTGCTGTGGTCGAAGAAGGGCGACAAGGTTCCGGTCGACCTGACGACCGCGCCCGTCCGTGACGGCGACCAACTCGTCGGCGCCGTGATGACCTTCGCCGACCGGCGTCCGTTCGACGCGCTCGCCGACGAGAAGGCCACCATCGAGAAGCGCCACGAGGAGCAGCTGGAGCGGCTCTCCGAGGAGCACGCCTCGGAGCTGACCGCGCTGCGCCAGAAGCACATCAACGAGCTCGAGGAACTCCAGGAGCAGCACGACGAGGCGCTCGCCGCGGGCGAGGAGCGGTACGCCGCCCTCGGTGAGCGGGAGAAGGACCGGTACGAGGCTCTCGCCGGCCGGCACGAGCAGCTGCTGACGCTGCTCGCCCAGTCGCTGCGCGGACCCCTCGACGAACTGCGCCGTGAGCTGGCCGCCCTGGCCGCCGACGACGCGGGGCAGTTGTGGCCCGAGGCCAACCAGGTGCTGCATCACCTGTCGGCCGGTTACTCGCGGATCACGACCCTCATCGACAACGTCCTCGGCTACCAGCGCCTCGACACCGGCGCCGACGGCATCACCCGTACGAAGGCGATGCTCGACGCCGTCGTCGCGGCGGGGGTGGAAGGGGCCGTGGAGCTGATCGGGCCCGGACGGGTGCAGTTCGCCGTGCACGCGCCGCCCATCGAGGCCGAGGTCGACTCCCGGCTGCTCGCGACCGCGCTCGCGCATCTCGTGGCCGATGTCGCCGGCGTCGACGCGACCGGCAACGCGCCCGTCTCGGCGGGCGGTTACATGGACAACACCGTCGTGGTGGCGGCGGCGCAGCGCGGCGAGGTCGTACGGATCGAGGTGCGCGGGCCGTACGCCGGGGGAGACCCGGTGCACGAGCCGATCGTGCGCGGGATCGTGCGCGCGCACGGTGGCGTACTGCAGACGCATGAAGTGCCGGGCATGAGCGGCAGTGCCTACGTTCTGGAAGTGCCCCTCGGTGGCGGGGCCGGGGCCGTCGCGGCTCGGGGGCCCGCGGCGCTGGAGGCCGGCCCCGCCGAGGTCGCCGTACCCGAGCAGACTGCTTCCGGTGCCACCTCGGGGGGCGGTCGGCGGCGGGCCCGGCGGGCCACCACGGACGCCTTCCTGGAGAGCGAGGTGCCGGGCGGCGAAGCTGACGGTGCCGAGGCGGAGGCCGCCGCACCGACCGGACGGCGCCGGCGGCGGGCTGCCGCGGCGCAGGAGCCGGCGCCCGTCCCGGCCCAGGCGGCGGGCGAGGGCGGCGACGTGTCCGGCGGTACCGGACGGCGGCGAGGACGACCGGCCGAGATCGGCTCCGGTGACGGCGGTGGCAGTGGTGCAGCTGGGGACCGTAGTGGCGGTGGTGGCGGTGGCGCCGAGGCCGTCGCGGGGATCGCGGGTCTCGCCGGTCTCGCCGGTGTGTCGGAGGGGGCCGTCGTCACCGCTGCCGAGCATGCGGCCGGGACCGCTGCGGCGGGGACCGGTCTGGGCGGCACCGTGCCGCCGCAGGGCGTGCCCGCTGCCGACGGGCGACGTGCCCGGCGCGACGGAGGCGAACAGCACCCGCTGCCACCCGCCCTGCCCGCCGTGGCCTCCGGCGACTCCGCCGACTCCGGCGACTCCGGCGACGATGCGCAGCGGCCCACCGGACGGCGTCGGCGTGCGCTGGCCGCCGCCAATGAGCGGGCCGCCGCGCAGGAGGCCGGCCCTCGTACGGTGTTCGCCCTGCCGCCCGCCGACGCGGACCGCTCGGCGGACAGCACGGGCGGGCAGGGGATGGCTCCGGCCTCGGCTCCTGCTCAGTCCCAGGTTCAGGCTCCGGGGTTGGTGCAGGTTCCCGGCCAGGGTGTGACCGCCGACGCCGGTGTCGACGACGGGCGGCACGACGCCGTGCCGCACAGCCAGGCCGACGACCACACTCCGCCACAGCCGCACCCCGCGAACGCACCGACAGGCCGCCGCCGGCGAGCGGTCGGCCGGCGGACGGAGGCGGAAGCCGCCGGGGCGCCGACGGAGGTTCCCGCCGCAGAGGTCCCGGCTCAGGGAACCGCCGGCCAGGCCGCGCAGGACACACCGGTCCAGGGGAGCGTGCCTGAGACCCGCCTGGCTCAGGGGGGGCATGCCGGTACGGCCGGACAGCCGGCGCAGCCCGGGCAGCCGGTGGCGGTCGGGCAGCCGGGTCAGCCGGGTGCCCCGGTGCCCGCGTCGGGTGCCGCCGCCTCCCACGGGGTCCAGATGGCACCCGGCCAGCCGGTCGTGGCTCCGGCCGGCCTGGCCGGTCCGGCACAGACGGCACCGGGTCAGGATGTCCCGGCTCCCGCTCCCCTTCCGGCGCAGAACGCGCCCGGGCAGGGCGGGATGCCCGCTCAATTCGCGCAGGGGCAACCGGTGCCTGGTGCTCCCGTACCTGGTCAACCCCTACCCGGGCAGCCCGTACCCGGACAGGTCGCACCCGCGCAGGTCGCACCAGGGCAGCCGGTGCCGGGAGCTCCCGTACCTGGCCAGCCCGTACCGGCCCAGCCTGTTCCCGGCGTTCCGATGCCTGGGCAGCCGGGGCCCGGTGTTCCGGTGCCTGGGCAGGCGCCCGCTCCGGGGCAGGCCGCGCCAGGCCAGGCCGCCGCCGCTGTCCACCAGGCCGTTCCTGGTCAGGCGGTCCCCCATCAGGCCGTGCCCGCCCAGGGCATCCCGGCTCAAGGCGCCCCCGAGGCCCAAGGCGTGACCGACGTCAACGCCAACGCCGCCGCAGGCCAGCCGCTCCCCGCCGAGGCCACGCCCGGCCAAGGCGCCCACGGACAGATTGCCCCCGGCCAAGCTGCTCCGGGTCAGATCGCTCCGGGGCAGACCGCTCCGGGTCAGTCCCTCCCCGGCCAGATCCCCCCGGGTCAGACGCCCCCTGGTCACATCGCTCCAGGCCAAGTCGTCCAGGGCGTCCAGGGCGTCCAGGGCGTCCAGGGGCAGACCGCCCCCGGTCAGCTCACCCCCGGTCAGATCCCCTCTGCCGAGGCCGCCGCTGGTCCGGTCTCCCCGGGCCAGGCAACCCCCGGCCAAGGCATCCCGCCCCACGGCACCCCTGCCCAAGCCCCTGCCGCCCCCGCGACCCAGCAGTGGCCCGGCGCCCAGGGCACGTCCGGCGCCGGGACGGCCGTACCTCCGAACGGCCCCACCGCTCCCGTACCCCCGAACGCCGCCGCCCCCGTACCGACCGCCACCGGCACCCAGCCGCCGCAGGCACAGCCCACCAACACTCCCGGACCCGGCACCCCCCTCCCCCCGGAGGCCGCCGCGGCCCACCCTCGCGCCGCCCAGCCCCTTCCCGCGGAAGCGACCGGAGCCGGCGCGGGTGCAGGGGCAGGGGCAGGAGTGACTCCGCCCCCCGCCTCCCCCGAGCACCCGGTGGACCCCAACTCCACCCAGGGCAGAGCCATCAGCGTGCGCACGCTCGGTCAGGGCGTACCGTTCACCCGGCATCCGCAGGCACCGCATCCCGCCACGCCTCCCCCGCATCAGCCGGGCGGCTCAGGTCGGCGCCGTAAACTCGGGACGCGGAACGACCCCGGTGCCGGGCACGCGGAGCAGGCGGCCCGTCCGCATCCGCAGGGCGACCAGGCCGTCGTACCGCAGCAGCCGCAGCCCCAGGCGTCGCTCGCCGGGCAGTCCCGGCTGGCGCAGGGGACCGAGGGAACCGGACGGTCGTACGCCATAGGCGCACCGGATGTGAACGCCGCCGAGGGACCCGAGCCCCTGGACGGGCCGGGCGGTGCCGTCGAGGTGGCGGATCCGCCGCGCCCGCAGCCGATGGACGACGAACTGCCGCCGGAGCCGTTGGACAACCCGCGCAGGCTGCTGGTGTGGCCGGCGCCGGACGTGACCACGCAGCAGGCGCTGAGCGACCGCGGGTACCGGCCGGTCATCGTGCACTCGCGCGAGGAGGTCGACGCGCAGATCGCGGCGTTCCCGGCCGCGCTGTTCGTGGACCCGCTGACCGGGCCGATCACGCGGACCGCGCTGCAGTCGCTGCGGCAGGCGGCGGTCGCGGCCGAGGTGCCGGTGCTGGTGACGGCCGGGCTCGGACAGGCCTCGCGGGAGGCGGCGTACGGCGCCGATCCCGCCGTACTGCTGAAGGCGCTCGCCCCGCGCGACAGCGAGCAGCACCCGCCGCGGGTTCTGCTGATCGAGGAGCACGCGGAGATCGCGCTCGCGCTGACGGCCACGCTGGAGCGGCGCGGGATGCAGGTCGCGCGGGCCGCGAGTGACGCCGACGCGGTGACCCTGGCGGGGCAGCTCAGGCCCAACCTCGTCGTGATGGACCTGATGCAGGTGCATCGGCGGCGGGCCGGCATCGTGGACTGGCTGCGCTCTCACGGGCAACTCAACCGCACTCCGCTGGTCGTCTACACCGCCGCCGTCGACCAGGCGGATCTGCCGCGACTGGCGTCCGGCGAGACGGTCCTTTTCCTCGCCGAGCGGTCCACGAGCAGCGAGGTGCAGAGCCGGATCGTCGATCTGCTGGCCCGCATCGGCACCAATTGATCCGTGTCAGCATGGTCCGGCCTGGATCGTTACCATCCGGCCTGGATCAGCATGGATTGATCGGGGTCAGCGCTGACTGATCCGGGTCAGCGCTGGCCGATCCGAGTCAGAGCGGCGGATCCGGGTCAGAGCGGCTGATCCGGGTCAGCGCTGGCCGATCCGAGTCAGAGCGGCGGATCCGAGTCCGCGCAAGAGAAACGCCTACGGCGCGACCAGCCTCCGTGCCGCCTGCTTGATCGAGGCGCGCAGGCGTTCGCGATCGGTGTCCTCGGAGCCCGTGAGGACGCGGCGCATCTGTGGGACGGCGGCGGACCAGTTGGCGAGGGCCGTCAGCAGGAACAGCAGGTCACGGGGCGGGAATGCGTCCGTGATGACACCCCGGGCCTGGCCGTCCTCGATGGCGGCGACCTTGCGCGTGTAGTGGTCCTGGCGCTCGGTCTCGTCGGGGAGTTCGGAAGTGCCGTACTCGATGCCCTCCCAGAAGAGGAGGCGCAGCAGTTCGGGGTGGGTCGAGTGGTAGTCGATCAGGCGGTCGATCCAGCCCTCGATGTCGTCCGGGTCGACCGGGACGGCGGCGGCGAGGTCGACCATGCAGCTCCCCAGGACCTGGGTGAACAGCTCCGCCTTGTTGCCGAAGTAGGCGTAGATCAGTTGCTTGTTCGCCTTGGCCGCAGCCGCGATCCGGTCGATGCGGGCGCCTGCGATGCCGTGCCGGGCGAACTCGGCGACCGCCGCCTCGAAGATCCGGGCCTTGGTGGCCTCGGGGTCTCTGACTGCCATAAGGGCAGGGTACCTCCCAAGCAACCAACTATTTGGTTGACAGGGAATTCGGGACCGGTCCAGACTGTTGGGCGTATCAACCAACCAGTTAGTTGTTAGAGCAGGCTCTAAGGAGCTCCCTTCCCATGCCGACCGCAATCACCGCCCGGCAGGCCCGTACCCCGACACCTCAGCCGGCCACCGCGCACCGCTTCCTGCTCCCTCTGATCGGCCTGGCCACCGCCGTCACGGCCGCCAACATCTATCTCGCGGCCCCGCTGCTCCCCCTCATCGCCCGCGACTTCGGCTCCACCCCGTCCGCCGTCGCCTGGGTCGCCTCGGTGGCGCAGTTCGGCTACGCCGCCGGCCTGCTCGTCTTCGCCCCGCTCGGCGACAGCGTCAACCGGCGCCGGCTGGTCGCCGTCCTCTCGCTCGTCACGGCCGCAGCGCTGGCCGCGGGCGCGACGGCCGCGGGGACCACCGCGCTCGCCGCGGCCGTCCTGGTCGCCTCCGCCGCGACCGTCGTCCCGCAACTCCTCGTGCCACTGGTGGCCCAGCGCGCCCCCGCCGACCGGCGCGCTCGCCATGTCGCGGCCGTCATCGCGGGCCTGTTCACCGGCGTCGTGGCCGCCCGGGTCCTCGGCGGACTGATCGGCCAGGCCTTCGGCTGGCGTGTGGTGTTCGTGGGCGCGGCCGTTCTGACGGCCGTCCTCGGACTGGTCACCGCGTACGTCCTCCCCGTGGAGGAACGCCGCCGCTCCGGCCCGCTGTTCGCCGGCCTCGCCGCGCTGCCGTCCGTCGTCCGCCGCTCGCCCGACCTGTGGCGCGCGTGCGTGCGCCAGGCCGGGATGTACGGCGCCTGGAGCGCCCTGTGGACCTCGCTCGCGCTGCTGCTGACGGGCTCGACGTACCACCTGTCCACGGCGAGCGCCGGACTCTTCGGCCTCTTCGGGCTGGCGGCGAGCGTGGTCGCACCCCTCGCCGGCGGCCTGGTCGACCGCTTCGGCGCCGCGAAGGTCGTACGGTCCGCGTATCTCCTCGCCGCCGTCTCGGTGCCGCTGTTCTGGCTGGGCGGGCAGGTGCTGTGGGCCCTGTTCGGTGCCGCGATCGCGATCCACGCGGCCCTGGTCGCCTCCCACATCGCCAACCAGACCCTCGCGCTGACTTCGACCTCCACCCCCGCAACCGCCAACACGGCCTACGTCGTCGCCGGCTTCGCGGGCGGCGCCACCGCCTCCGCCCTGGCGGGCTCGGCCTTCAGCCACTTCGGCTGGAGCGGGGTCACCGCGGTGGCGGGCCTGTGGCTGACGCTGGGGTGGGTGAGCACGGCGGTACGGCGAGGTCCGGCGAAGGCGGGATCGGCGGAGGCCGGATCGGCGAAGACCGCATCGTCGTAGGCGGGTTCGGCGGAGGCCGGATCGGCGAAGGTTCGCATCGTCGTAGGCGGGTTCGGCGGAGGCCGGACCCGCGAAGGTTCGCATCGTCGTAGGCGGGTTCCGTGAAACCGGCTCCGGAGAGACCGCCTCGATACGCCGATGATGTGCGCGTGCGCCGGGCAGGCACCCTGTGGTGCTCCGCCCGGCGCACGCGTGTTCCTCAGAGCTTCGTGATGTCCAGCTGCCCCTCCGCGTACTGCCTCCGCAGCACCTTCTTGTCGAACTTTCCGACGCTGGTCTTCGGCACCGCCTCGACGATGGTCCAGCGCTCCGGCAGCTGCCACTTGGCGATGTGGCCCTCGGCGGCGAGGAAGGCCCGCAGGGACTCGAAGTCCGCGGTGGCGCCCTCCTTGAGGACGACCGTGGCGAGCGGGCGCTCGCCCCACTTGTCGTCCGGAACGGCGACCACGGCCGCCTCGGCGACATCCGGGTGGGACATCAGCGCGTTCTCCAGATCCACCGAGGAGATCCACTCGCCGCCGGACTTGATGACGTCCTTGGCGCGGTCGGTGAGGGTGAGGAAGCCGTCGGGGGAGATGGTGCCGACGTCACCCGTCTTCAGCCAGCCGTCCTCGCTGAACTTGTCGGCCGGGCGCAGGGGTTCGGCGTCGGGGCCGTTGTAGTAGGCGCCCGCGATCCAGGGTCCCCGCACCTCCAGCTCGCCGGCCGCCTCGCCGTCCCAGGGGAGCCGTTCGCCGCCGGGGCCGGTGAGGCGGGCCTGGACGCTCGTAGGGAAGCGGCCCTGGGTGAGCCGGTACGCGAACTCCTCCTCCGTACCCACCGCATGGGCCGGCGGACGGGCGACCGTGCCGAGCGGGGACGTCTCCGTCATGCCCCAGGCATGGCAGACCCTCATGCCCAGTTTGTCGAACGCCTCCATCAGAGCGGGCGGGCAGGCCGAGCCGCCGATGGTGACCTGCTGCAGGGAGGAGACGTCCCGGGGCTTCGCGGTCAGCTCGGCCAACAGGCCCTGCCAGATGGTGGGGACTGCGGCCGCGTGCGACGGCTTCTCGCGCTCGATCATCTCGGCGAGCGGGGCTGGCTGGAGGAAGCGGTCCGGCATCAGCATGTTGACGCCGGTCATGAAGGTCGCGTGCGGCAGACCCCAGGCGTTGACGTGGAACTGGGGGACCACGATGAGCGAGGTGTCCTGATCCGTCAGGCCCATCGACTGGGCCATGTTGACCTGCATGGAGTGCAGGTAGACCGAACGGTGGGAGAAGATCACGCCCTTGGGGTCGCCCGTCGTCCCGGAGGTGTAACACATCGCGGCGGCCTGCCGCTCGTCCAGCTCCGGCCAGTCGTACGTGGTCGGCTTCCCGGCCAGCAGTTCCTCGTACTCGTGCACCTGGACGGACGCGTCCGCGAGGAGGGTGCGATCGCCGGGCCCGGTGACGACCACGTGCTCGACCGTCTTGAGGTGCGGGAGCAGCGGGGCGAGCAGGGGGAGCAGCGAGCCGTTGGCGATCACGATCCGGTCGGCCGCGTGGCCCACGATCCAGGCCAGCTGCTCGGGCGGGAGGCGGAGGTTGAGCGTGTGCAGGATCGCGCCCATGGAGGGGATCGCGAAGTAGGCCTCGGCATGCTCGGCGTTGTTCCAGGCGAGCGTCGCCACCCGGTCGTCGTCGGCGACCCCGAGGTCCTCGCGCAGGGCGTGCGCCAGTTGGGCGGCACGGGCGCCGATCTCGGCGAAGGAACGGCGCTGCGGTTCGTCGTCACCGGTCCAGGTGATCACCTGCGATGTGCCGTGAACCGTCGACCCGTGGGTCAGGATCCTGGAGATCAGCAGCGGTACGTCCTGCATCGTGCTCAGCACGGCGTCCTCCTGAGGCGACATTGCCTGCGCGGTAGTAAGGGCTGCGCAGATTCTCCGCGCATACCGCGCGGTATGTCACTAGCCCAGGGTGATCGATCACGTCACGTTCCGCTCACCGCGTGAAGACGGTACCGGTTCGGCCCCACGGTGTTATGTGAGTCGTGCGCGTCAGTTCGGGTTACTGCCGCTTTCGGGTTACTGCACCTGTCGAGTCATCGGACCAGGCCGAGCTCAGGGTCCTCGCGGAGTTTGCCCAACGCCCTCGACACCGCCGACTTCACCGTGCCGACGGACACCCCGAGCACCTCGGCCGTCTGGACCTCGCTGAGGTCCTCGTAGTACCTGAGGACGACCATCGCCCGCTGCCGGGCGGGCAGTTTCGTGATCGCCCGCCACATCGCGTCGTGCAGCGCCTGCTGCTCCGCCGGATCGGCGCCGGCGGGCTCCGGCTCGGGCTCCGGCAGTTCGTCGCACGCGAATTCGTCGACCTTGCGCTTGCGCCACTGCGAGGTGCGCGTGTTCAGCAGCGCGCGGCGCACATAACCGTCGAGCGCACGGTGGTCCTCGATGCGCTCCCAGGCCACGTAGGTCTTGGTCAGCGCGGTCTGCAGCAGGTCCTCCGCGTCGCTCGGGTTCGCGGTGAGCGACCGGGCGGTACGCAGCAGCACCGGCTGGCGTGCCTTCACGTACGAGGAGAACGACGGGTAGGAGGGAGAGGCGGGGTGGGAGGGGTACGAGGGCTGCGAGGAGTACGGAAGGGTCTGCGTCGCCGGCGTGGCGGCCTTCGAAGCGCTGGTGCAGACGGGTGTGGTCATGGCTCAACGCTATGAGCGCGGGCCCCTCCCGCTCATCGGCCGCAGGTCCCGGAGACGAGTCCGCCTCAGGTTGTAGGGGTGGTGCTGGCTGCACCTCCTGAAGGTGGACGAGCGGGACGGAGGTACTGCGGGATTACCCCTGGGGGTCACCTGCCGACGACTGCGACCGGTTCACTCCTGGGCGTTCAGGACCCCATACGGAATACGGAACGGATGCGGCATCTGGACGGATGCGAGATACGGACGTGCGCGAGGTGCGGACGGATACGGCATTAGACGGACACGGCATTCAGACGGCACACGGATACGAGATGTGGATCCGGTCCGCCACCGAGCGGCAGCTCGCGACCACCTCGACCGTCAGCGGCCCGTGCCGGCAGTGGCGGTCGGCGTCGGCCGTCGGCGGTCGACAGTCCGCGGTCGGCGTCCGCGGTCGGCGGTCGGCGGTCGGCCGTCGGCGGTCGGCGGTCGACAGTTCGCGGTCGGCGTCGGCGTCCGCGGTCCGCGGTCGGCGGTCGGCGGTCGGCGGTCGGCGGTCGACAGTTCGCGGTCGGCGTCGGCGTCGGCAGTCGGCGTCGGCGTCGGCAGTCGGCGTCGGCGTCGGCAGCCCGCGTGCGGCAGTCCGCGGTCCGGTGCCGTCTATCAACGGTCCGAGGCCAGTACCAGGCCCGACGTCGGTACCCCCGTCCCCGCTGTCACCAGGGTCCGGCTCGCTCCCGGTATCTGGTTCACGGCGGTGCCTCGGATCTGACGTACGCCTTCCGCGATGCCGTTCATCCCGTGCAGATACGCCTCCCCCAGCTGTCCCCCGTGTGTGTTCAGCGGCAGCCGCTCCTCCGCCACGAAGTCGGATGCCTCCCCTTTTCTGCAGAAGCCGAACTCCTCCAGTTGTGTCAGCACGAACGGGGTGAAGTGGTCGTACAGAATCCCCACATCGATGTCGGCGGGCGTGAGTCCTGAGGTCCGCCACAGTTGCCGGGCCACCACGCCCATCTCCGGCAGGCCGGTCAGGTCGTCGCGGTAGAAGCTGGTCATCTGCTCCTGCGCCCTGCCCGCCCCCTGGGCGGCCGCCGTGATGACGGCGGGCCGGTGGGGCAGGTCGCGGGCCCGCTCCACGGAAGTGACCACGAGAGCCTGGCCGCCATCGGTCTCCTGGCAACAGTCCAGCAGCCGCAGCGGCTCGACGATCCAGCGGGAGGACGCGTGGTCGGCCAGGGTGATCGGGCGGCCGTGGAAGTAGGCCGCCGGGTTGGTCGCCGCATGTCTGCGGTTCGTGACCGCCACGTGCCCGAACGCCTCCGGTGTCAGGCCGTACGTGTGCAGATACCGCTGGGCCGCCATCGCCACCCAGGACGCCGGTGTGAGCAGCCCGAAGGGCAGGGACCAGCCGAGCGCGACTCCCTCCGCCGACGGCTCCCGGTGCTGTACGCCCGAGCCGAATCTCCGGCCCGACCGTTCGTTGAAGGCTCGGTAGCAGACGACCACCTCTGCCACGCCCGTGGCGACGGCGAGCGCGGCCTGCTGGACGGTGGCGCAGGCCGCCCCGCCGCCGTAGTGGACGCGGGAGAAGAAGGCCAGCTCGCCCATTCCGCAGGCTTGGGCGACGGTGATCTCCGGGCTGGTGTCCATCGTGAACGTGACCATCCCGTCCACGTCGGCCGGTCGCAGCCCGGCGTCCGCCAGCGCGGCCCGCACCGCCTCCGCCGCCAGCCGCAGTTCGCTGCGCCCCGAGTCCTTGGAGAACTCCGTGGCCCCGATACCGACGATCGCCGCGCGTCCACCGAGCGAGTCTCGGGTGCGTAGGCTCATCCCGGCGCTCCTCGCTCTGCGACCGCTTCCGGTTGGGTGAGCTCTTCCGGCCCTTCAGGTCGTCCCGACCCTTCCGGACCTTCCGGAGCTTCCGGCCCTTCCGGACCTTCCGGAGCTTCCGGCCCTTCCGGCCCTTCCGGCCCTTCTGATCGTGCCGACCCTTCTGATCGTGCCGGTCGTGACAGCCGTGCCGGCCCTGCCGGTTCCTCTGTCTCCCGGGCCTCCTCCAACTCCCCTGCGTTACCGACCCCGCCCTGCTCCTCCCTACCCGGCGGCCGTCCCCTCGGGACAGTCACCGTCACCGTCCCGGTCACATGTCTCCCGGTCGCGTTGGTGCCGATCACGCGGACGGTCGCGGTCTCGCCGTCCACGGTTTCGGGCGCGTCCTCGGAGACGTCCTCGATCGTGCCCGTCAACACCATCGTGTCCCCCGGGTAGTTGGGAGCACCGAGCCTGATGGCCACCTTGCGGAGTACGGCCCGTGGGCCGAAGTGGTCGGTGATGTAGCGGCCGACCAGTCCGTTCGTCGTCAGGATGTTCATGAAGATGTCCGGGGAGCCCTTCTCCCTGGCCAGTTCGGCGTCGTGGTGGACGTCCTGGTAGTCGCGGGAGGCGATGGCCCCGGCGACGATGAGCGTGCGGGTGATCGGAATCTCCAGGGGCGGGAGTTCGTCGCCGGGCCTCACACGGCCCTTACCCGTCCTCATGCGCCCTTCGGGGGCGCCCCTCCTTCCGTCTGCTCCTGCCTTCACGCGGCCTCCCCTCCAGCGCGGAAGACCGGCAGCACCAACTCGTCGTCGTACTGCTGGAATTCGAGCCGGACCGGCTGGCCGATCCGCACCTTGTCGTAAGGCACACCCACCACGTTGCTGATCATCCGGACTCCCTCCGCGAGTTCGATCAGGGCTACCGCGTAAGGGGGGTCGAAGGCCGGGAAGGGGGGGTGGTGCAGGACGACGTACGAAAAGACGGTGCCTTCGCCGCTCGTCTCGATCGTTTCCCAGTCCGGGCAGCCGCAGGCGTTGCAGCCGGGGAGCCAGGGAAATCGCAGGCTCGCGCAGGCCGTGCAGCGCTGGATGAGGAGCCGATGTCGTCGTACTCCGTCCCAGAAACCGGCGTTGTCGCGGTTGACGACGGGACGGGGGCGCGTGACCGGGCCGGCCGGGGGCTTCCGCTCCGGTCGGTGTGCCGGGGCGTACTTGAGGATGCGGAAGCGGTGGGTACCCGCGAGGTGCTCGCCCACGCGGACGTCCATGCGGGTCGTCACGAAGTACCCCGTGCCGAGCTTGGTCGTCTTGCGGTCCGACACCGACTCGATGACCGAGTCGAAGGTGATCTCGTCGCCGGGGCGCAGGGCTCTGACGTACTCCTGCTCGCAGTCGGTGGCCACCACCGCGGTGCAGCCCTGCTCGTCGAGGAGGGCGAGCAGTTCGTCGTACGCCCCGGTCCGCCCGGTGTGGCCGGAGAGGCCGCCCATGGTCCACGCCTGGAGCATGGTGGGTGGGGCAATGGCGTCCGGGCCGAGGTACGCCGGGTTGGTGTCGCCCATCGCCTCGCACCAATGCCGGATCATGGTCCCGTTGACGGGGTCTTTTCCGACGCCCGCGACGGCGGCGGAGCGCCCCTCAAACGCCTTCAGCCGCTGCTCCAGGCTCTTCGGGGCGCCGCTCGCCTCCGACGTGTCCCTCATCTCCGCCCCCTCGCTGTCCCCTGCTCGTCCCTCGTGTCACCTGCGGGCATCGCGCCGTGTCGCGCCCTGCCGCGTCGCGTAGACACTTCTGGTACACCGCAGCCGCCGGTCCGGTTCCCACCCTGCTCGCGAAGATTTCTGACTGTCCGTCAGATAAGTACAGGTGTCAAGGGCGCCGGCCCGCACACGAAAAACGCCTGCCCGGCGATGCCGTGGCACCGCCGCGCAGACGAGGGCGTCCCGCACGGGCGGCCCTCGATCCGTCGCCTGCGGGCGCCGCTGTCCGCGAACGCGCCGTTGCCCGCCGTCGCCATGCCCGTGAAGACAGCGGCGGGCAGCCCCAGACACACAACAGAGGAAGCATTCCGGCGCATTTCGAGCAATCCGCCCGCTCGGCTAGCCACAGCCAGCACCTCTTCCCTTTTTCGAACGTACGTACGAATATAGGGGCATGGCCACCACCGACCGGCAGGCCACGACGCTGGCCCTCGCACACGCCCTGTCAGCCGCCGAGCGCGGACTGGCCGTCATTCCCCTGTCCCGGACCAAACTCCCGGCCTTGCGCTCCCCCCACCGCGACGACCCCGCGGCCCCGCCCTGCCACGGTGAGTGCGGGCGCTTCGGTCACGGGGTCTATGACGCCGCCACCGACCCCGCACGCATCCGCGAACTGTTCGCCGCCGCGCCCTGGGCGACGGGGTACGGCATCGCCTGCGGCCTGCCGCCGCATCACCTGATCGGCATCGACCTCGACACGAAGTCCGGTACGAACTCCTCGGCGGCCCTGCGCGAACTCGCCCTGCGCCACCTGTTCACCATCCCCGACACGGTCGTCGTGCTGACCCCGAGCGGCGGCCGCCACCTGTGGCTCAGCGGCCCGCCGGACGTCGTCGTCCCCAACTCGGCCGGCCGTCTCGCCCCCGGCATCGACATCCGGGGCGCCGGCGGCTATCTCGTCGGACCCGGCTCCCGTACGGAGCACGGCGAGTACGTCACGGCGCCCGGCACCGCGCACCTGGCTCCGGCGGCCTGCCCGCCCGCGCTCCTGCGGATCCTGCTGCCCCCTCCCCGCACCCACCACCCCACACCGCCGTCCACCGGTGACCATGGCCAGGGCCTGGTCCAGTTCGTGCTCGCCGCGCACGAGGGCCAGCGCAACACCCGCCTGTTCTGGGCGGCCTGCCGCGCCTACGAGGACGGCATCGGTCCCGCCCTGGTCGACGCGCTCGTCGACGCGGCCCTGAACACAGGGCTCAGCG
Organism: Streptomyces cellulosae; assembly: GCF_000721105.1. Classification (GTDB taxonomy): domain Bacteria; phylum Actinomycetota; class Actinomycetes; order Streptomycetales; family Streptomycetaceae; genus Streptomyces; species Streptomyces cellulosae_A. Next base: position 271,421 of record NZ_JOEV01000006.1, on the reverse strand, counting down.
AACGCGAGGCCCGGGCGACCATCGCGTCGGCGGCGCGCATGACGGGGCATCGGCCCTGAGAAACGTTCCCTGCAAGGCCGGACAACGCACGAAACGTTTCCCGCGGGGCCGGACAGCGCACGAAACACAGGAGCACCATGCACCGCCGCCGCCCCAGAGTGCCGACCATGTCCCTGAGCCGTGTCGTCCTGGCCTCCGGCCGCTCGCTCGACCTCTCCGAGCTGCGGCTGTCCTCGACGTACGGCGGGTGGCTGGAGGACTATCCCTGCAAGCCGGTCAACGACCTGAAGATCCAAGGGCTGGTACGGGCGGCCGAGCGGGCCTTCCCCGCCACACCGGTGCATCTGGTACCGCCTCCGCGCGAGTATCCCGACCAGTACACCGGCGCGTTCGGTCCTGTGGAGGTTCTGCCCGCCGTGGCCTGCGTCGGCGCGTTCGGCTCCACAGCGCTCGATCCGGAACACGACCCGATCCTCTACGGCTCCTCGCTGACCGTCGTCTGGTTCCAGACCACCGCGCGCGTGCCGTACGACTGCGACGCGGAGCCCGCGCTGCGGGAGATCATGTGGGAGCAACTGGCCCGGGACCGCGAGCTGTAGTCCCGGAAATCCTCTTCTGCGGCCGGGGCCGGTGTGCCAGGGTCGACCGGTGACCGTTTCACGATCAGACGTGCTGCGCCGCCAGTTCGACGTCACCTGGGCACTGTTCGAATACCACCTGGACCGGCTGGAGCCGGGAGAGTTCCTGTGGCAGCCGGCGCCCCGTTGCTGGACGGTACGCCGGACCGCCGCGGGCACCTGAGCACCGGACTGGGCGGACACAGAGCCCGACTCCGTCCCCGTACCCACCATCGGCTGGCTGAGCTGGCACAACGGCTGGTGGTGGAGCGTGACCCAGGACCACCTGGAGGGCCGCCCGCCCCGAGCCCGTACCGACGTCACCAGGCCCGGCCCCGGAAAACCGACCGTCGAGTGGCTACGTGACCTGCGCACCCACTGAGCTCTTTCAGAGTGGCCACTGATCGGGCGACGACGACGCCGTCCGCAACGGACAAGGCTCCTGTGCCGTTGAGCGAGGTGTTCGACGTCTCAACTCGTTGGCGCAGGAGCCTTGTTGGTCGCCTATCCTGCCGCACTCGACCTGCCTCATGCCCTGGTCGAGTGGGTCACCATGCTCATCGTCACCCGCGAGGGTGACCGCCGCTGCAAGCTCCCGCCGCACCAACGTGCCCTCGTCGGCCTGGTGTACCTGCGGCGGCACGACACCCTCGCCCAACTCGCGGCCGGCTTCGGCATTTCCGTCGGCACCGCACACGCCTACACGGCAGCCGTCATCGACCTGCTCGCCGACCGCGCGCCCGGACTCCTGCGGATCCTGCGCGAAGCCGACCCCGACTACGTCCTGCTGGACGGCACCCTCGCGGAGTGCGACCGGGTCGGCGACAGCCGGGCCGACTTCTCCCAAAAACACCGACGCCACGGCGTGAACGTGCAGGTGGTGACCGATCCAGCCGGACGACTGATGTGGATCTCACCCGCACTGCCCGGACGCGCGCACGACCTGACTGCGGCCCGCACCCACCGGATCATCCGGATCTGCGAACGCCAAGGCATCCCGATCCTCGCCGACCGTGCCTACATGGGTGCCGGCCCGTGGGTGACGACACCACTCAGACGCCCACCGGGCCGCGACCTCACGCCAACACAGCGAACCGCCAACCGCGCGCTGTCGGCGGCACGCGCACCGGTCGAGCGCGGCGTCGCGCGACTGAAGTCCTGGCGAATCTTCCGCAAGGCCCGGTGCAGCCCGAACCGAATGTCGTCAATCGCAGCCGCCATCCTCACTCTGGAGCGGCACCGCTGAAAGGGCTCACTGGCTGACAACCCTGGCCGACCTCACGGAGCCGGACCTCGACGCCACGACCCCCTTTCCCTGGCCGACCGACTCGGGCCACACCGTCGCCGACATGCTGGCCTGGGCGAACATCGAGGTGATGAAGAACGCTGCGGAGATCGGGCAACTGCGGCGTGGAGCGGCACCCCTTCCGACCTGCAACGCCTATGACCTGCGCGGAGGCGGTGGGATTTGAACCCACGGTGACATCGCTGCCACGACGGTTTTCAAGAGCGTCGCGCCATTGCCGGTGGTATCAGCCTGACCTGTACCGATGCCGAGGATACTCCGGAACTTCAGCGCGCTGGCCCACACATGGCCCACGTGCATTCATGTATCGCCCTTCGGCCTCCTGCGAGTCGGTGGCAGTGCCTGTCGTTTGATCAAGGGCAAGGCTAGGTGGTTGCACCCAACACGCTTTCCAACTGCGGTGGTTCTTGAGCACCTCGGGCGGGCCGTTCACCTGCGTTCATCGGTGGTCGGCGGTGGGAACCGCTACCGCCTTCGCTCCCGTTTGAACGGCCGTGAACGGCGGTGAGCGAAACGGAAACTGAGACGGGCGGCGGGGTCGAGCTCGCTAGCATCGTGGCTGTTGAAGGGCGGCCTCATGGCATTGGTCCACAACGGATCGCGACGGATCGTTGTCGACGGTACGGCCTACAGCTGGCGGCTGCCTGGCAGGCCGACGTGCTTCCAGGGCTTGGCCTGGTCGCCGTGCACGTTCGCGGTCGAGCATGCGGACACGCCGGGCATGACGCTAGTGGTCACCACCGGCCAGCCGCATCCGAGCAACTGGATCGGTCGCGAGGCTGAGCCTGTACTGCCCTCCGGCGTTGCCTCGGCCGTTCGGCTTGCCCTGGGCATGGGGTGGACTCCGACGGCTCCGGGCTCGGCGTTCCACCTAGACCAGTCCGCCGGCTTCACGCCCTCTCAGCTTGGGAAGCTGCGGGCATTTGGCGCCCCCTGGGCGCTGACCTGGGCGAACGGCCAGGGGCAGCCTGCTTTAGGCCGGCTGCTTTCACCCTGATTACCCGCTGTTCGCCGCTCGATCTGGTGCGCTTGTGGTGCGTCCGTGGTGGGTGCCCGTAGGCACAACCTTCTGATCCGTAGCGCCACAGAGATCGGTCGTTGGGGGTCGTTACAGGCCGTCGTAGGTGCGATGAGGGCTGGTTTCGGGCGCTGCCGGTTGCTAACGCTGCTGTACGTCGCCGCTGTACAGCAGCGTCAGCGTCCGCCCAGGATGCGATCTTGAGTGACAAGCGATGAAATATTGAAAGAGCATGGCCAGCGGTGCAGCACAGAACACAAGGTATGAATTCACAGACTTTGGGTAGCACGCCACTGGCGTTCTTCCCAGCTTCCTGCTAGCGGAGAAATGGCAATGGATCCCAGCCTAGACTCCTCTGACAACCCTTTTGTGCAGCAAGTCGCAGGAGAATATTTTGTTGGCCGGGAGGGCCAACTCAAGCAATTCCACGGATCTCTAAACGGACTGAAAAACGGCAAGCCGCAGCACTTCTATATCGCTGGGCCTACCGGTAGCGGCAAGACTTCCTACCTGCAGAAGCTGGTTGATATCGCGAACGAGGAAGGGACGCTCGGCGTACTGTCGACGCTCGACTACGCAGTACCTGCATACGATCACATCGCTTCAATCGTAAAAGCCGTAGCAAAGGCCATTGACGCAAAGACCGGCAGCAACAACCTCACAAGAGATTGGAATAAAAAAGCAAGTTCAATACACTTTCGCCTGTCGGGGGGGGATCGGCTCCTAGGGGGAGACCTTCAGTCTGACCTGAGTTTCCTTCAGGAGGAATCTAATGGCGTTCGACTGCCAAAGGTAGTTGTGTGCATCGACGAAGGGCAGAGAATGGAGGCCGCTGCCCTATCGGCCCTAAAGAATGTGCTCCAACATGTCAGCGATTTTCTACTCATACTCTCATTGCGGGTGGAAGACGAAAATACTAGCGTCGTCGAGGCTGGCCGCGCCATCTTGGACCGGAAGGCAGCTGATGCGGAAGGCGACTATGGAGCGGCCCGCTTTTTTGCCAAAGGTGTCGCACTTGGGCCATTCGACACGGAAAAAGAGGGTAAATGCTGTGTCACCCGACGACTGGCGGGAAATCAAGTATCATTCAGCGATGAGCTCATTTCACTCGTCATAGACGTCGCTGGCAACCTCCCTCGCAGAATTATTGAATTTGCTTCAGAGATCTATGAACATGTCGCCGAAACCGAAAGTAATATCGCCACAGAAGAGGTGTTGCGAAAGATATTCAAGGTCCGCCATGGAGATATATTCACAAGGGCGTTGGAGCTTAGATCGCAACTATCTGATAGTGCCCAAAGTGCCCTAAAAATCATGCTTAGCTCCGGCAGATCAGTTAAAGCAGACGATCTATCGGCAAAGTTGTATCCAGGTGTGCCGACGCAAGCCGCTAGCACTTTGGCGAAAGCACTAAAGGGCGATCTTGACCGAGCCTGTCAGTCCGGATTCTGCTTGGACGTCGACGGGCAGTACCGAATTGGAGATCCTCTACGCCGATATGCACTACGGCTAGCGCTGGAGACCGAATGAATACATCTCCACACGCTCCTCTTTGGCCCGACGTCGTTGCAGAGCAGGAGGGCACCTTCATACCTGCATACCTAAAAAAATCAGTTGATTACCTAGTAGATTCTAGAGAATCCCGAAAGGGCTGGCCCCCTTACGTCGGACTGCCCAGTGACCTACATAGTTCCTCTGTGGTGATTGCAGCCTTGCGATCGCTGGGCGATGACTCGGTCGGTGCACTCATTGTTGACGGAGCTGTTTACGTACGGCAGGTATATGGTATGCGTGCTAAGCAAGCACCTATCGAAGAGCTCCTCGATCTTATCCGGGTGGCTCACGCGGAAGACAGAAGCTCGGATTATGCCAAGCAACTACGGGGGCGGTTGTTCGCCTCCGCTCAGGCCGTCAAAGATGGGAATAGGTCCTTTTCTACCGCGGTAGCGAGTCGTGCACTGCTTGAATCCGCTGCATGGGAGGAGAACTCTCAACTGGCCCAGCCGTGGCAAAAAGCCCTTCTCGATAGGCAAGATGCGGAAACCGGCGGATGGCCACTAGTCGAGGATTCTAATGAAGTTTCTATAACGGCAACAGCATGGGCGGTTAGGTCTTTGGCGATCGCGGACTCTGAGGGTTCAGAAGTAGCGGTTTCCGGTGGGCTGCAATATATCGAATCGCTGATCCGAAATCGAGGATGGACCGATATTTTTGATTCTCAGGGCATGTACACAGTGGCCCTGGTTCTTCAAGCGGTCTCATCGACACAGTTGGGCGACCAAGGCATCATAAACGACGGTGTTCAATTGGTGCGCACTCGGATGAACGAGGACGGTGGCTGGGGCGGTGGGCCGGGTGATCCCAGCGGTATTGAGTACACCGCTGCTGTAGTCATGGCTCTAGTTGAAAGCGGCGAGAACAGATTTCTTCCTACACGAGTTGTTAAAGAGGCCCTAGCCGACCTGCAGTTGGGGATCAGGGAAATCGTTGCTGATAGGGACTCTCTCCGCGACGCGTTCGAACGGCGAGTTCTTGAACATTGCGGTCACATAAAGCACGAGAGGGATGGGCTGCAAGAAAAGATAAGTCAAGCCGAAAGTGAAGCCAAGGCTCTTAACAAGAGGCTACGAGAGCTCGAACGGAATGCGGCACTGTACAGGCATGGTCTTGCGAGAATTCGAACAGGACGTCCGTTGCCGAAGGCACTTCTCGCAGCGGCAGCAGTGACTTTGGTGGCAATTGTATGTGCTCCCTACTTTTTCTCGGACACTATAGCGACTATCGTGTCGGGAACACTCGCGGTGTTGTTGGTTGCGGGGGGCGTCTTTTACGCACTCGGCCAAAGGACAATCGATCAAAGGCGGAACTTGCATCGCGGCCTTGCTTTTGACGAAGCAGTTATGGACCTTATGGCGTCGACGCCCACACTCATCCACAAGAGAAATATGACCCGTCTTCTTGATGATTTTCGATATGCGACAGAGAATCTTCCGCCAGGCACACGGGAAGAGCTTGTTTATAGGCTTCTCCGTGAAGGAGCCCATATTCCGCCAGATATCGGACCTCGATATATTCGTGAGTTGCTCTTGGAGTTGCACATCCCTCCAAGGGAATCACAACGTCTTGAGGTTTGGCTGGAAACGATCATGATACTTGAGCCAGACGGTCGACGAGCTCTCTTGACTCAGCTTCGGCGGGTGATTCTGTGAGGAGAGTAATTGCTGAAGGTTGGAAGTGGACTGCGCTTGTCCTGCTGGGGCTCGGCTTCATTTCCATCGGGGGCGATGCATTTGGGCAGGAATCCTCCGGCCTTCACCTAAGAGCTTTCCTAGCCCGGAGTAACAGTGGTGCTGACCACACAGTAGTTGTCTCGCTGATCAACAAGAGAGAGGAAAGCATTCATAAAGTTGTCGTGGAGGTATGGGCCAATAAGCGACTAAAACGTGGGTCGATCGATGAGATAAGAGGCCTCAATTCTTCCGTAATGAAGCTGTCTGTGCCGACTGATGATAAGAGTCTTTACGTTGTTGCAAGGTTCGGCAATGGGGAGTCTATAGCGGAGCCAGTAGCTTCTCCTCCCATTGCTGAAGGCGCCTCTAATCCGAACTGGATCGCGATCTTGACCCCTGCTACGCTTGGACTCATAGGAGTCCTAGTTGGAGCGATACTAGGTCATATTCTGTCATCTCGGCGAGAGTTGACTCGTGCGAAGTTCGACTTGACGAAAATGTACTACGAGAAGACACAAGAAGCCTATTCTGAATTCTTGGCTGGATGGGCGGGTAGTACGAGTCCTCAAAGGCTGGAAGGTCAATTTTCGAGGCTGATTTCGCTTTGCCACGTCCCTCCTAACGTCCATGAGTCATACAGAAAAACTATCGAGGCGCTTAGGTCTTCGGCTGCAGGGGATGAAAAAGAGAAAGCTGTCGAGCGACTTCAATCTCAAATAGGTGAAATGATGGCAGCTCCCTGGAAGAGCAAGCGTGTTGGGCTGCTATCGAAAATTATGAGGCAGTAGGCCGCTGCTGGTTGTGCACCGCAGCCAAGTGCCTGAGCGGCTTTGGGGTGGCGCTGCTTTGGCGCGAGTGATCATGGCCCCGTAAGCTTCCGGCGCGTCAGGCACTCTGTGCACCTGCCCGGTAAAGCACGACGTTGATGCCATGATCTTCGAGGCTCGCGCCAAAGTGGCTCCGTAAAGCCGCGGGAGCCCACCGCCCCAGCCTCGACGTACCCCCTCTCTGGCATCAGGTGGCTGATTGCTGTGCGCGCGGCACGCGGCACGGGCGCCGGCCGGGCTGGAGCGGGGTGAAGTCAGGAGCGCAGGCCCGGGGCGGGGACCGGGCCGCGAGCGGGGAGCGGAGCGAGTCGGCTTGATGAGGTAGAGAAAGTGCAGAACGAAGCTCAGGGTGGGCTGCTGCCCGCCCTGGCATCACGTGCCGGGGTGGGCAGCAACGTCAGCTGGCATGAGTCGGCTAGTGAAGCCTTCGACGCACAGCCGCTCAAAGGCGGCTTCAACTGTGTTTGGTACGTCCTGCTCGATGGCCAGACCCAACCTCGGGAAAACCAGCACTCGTTGGAGGGCCCCCACGATCATGTCGATCACCATGCGGGCGTCTCCGATGGAGTCGGCGTACTCCTCCAAGCCCATCGCGGTGGACGCGCACACCACTTCGACCTCGGGCCAGAGCTTCCGCATCATGCCGTACGAGCGTCGCTCTTCGTACGGCTTGCTCACGAGCAGGACGGAGGAGACCTTGACGTCGGCCTCTGCCAGCACCGCTTTCGTGAACTCGATGTTCTCGCCGGTGTTCGTCGCACGCGGTTCCAGGAGTACCGCGGAATCGGGTACGCCTAGCTGCAGCGCCCGCTCTCGGTAGTGGACAGCCTCACCGCGCGGCATGCGCGCTCGGGTCGTGGGACTGGTGGCCCCCGTGAAGACGATGACCGGCGCCATGCCCTGGTGGTACAGCTCCGCTGTCACGTCAGCCACGCCAAGGTCGTGACTGCCCAGCCCCACGGCCACCGAACACGGGCGTGGGGCATGGTGCATGAGGTGGTAATCCCACAGGAGTCGAGCATCCGCCCATGCCTGTGCCGAGATCATTCCTGCACCTTCCAGTCCTGTGACGAGTCGGGAACCTTGAAGTCGTACTCCCACGCGAAGCGAGAAGCCGAGTGAATGCCCACTGCGAACTCAACCACCGTGCCATCTGCGGTGTACGTGGTCCGGTGCAGCTCGACTACCGGCTCGCCGGCGGGGAGCTGTAGGAGCTGTACTTCCTCCGCCGTCGGGTTGCGGGCGAACAGGGCCTCTCTCATGTGGTCGATCTCGTATCCGGCGTCGTAGAGGACCCGGTACCCGCCGCCACGGCCGGCAGGCCCCGGGGTGGGATCGACAATGCGCGTCCCCTCGACGTGCTCCGGCCTGTAGTAGCTGGTCAGGGTATGAGTCGGCTGTACCCCTTCCTTCACGAGTCGGGCGCGTGCGTACACCTCGGAGCCGACTGGGACACCCAGCCCCTCCGCTACGAGGCTGTCTGCCTCGACACGGCTCACGGTCTGTGTCTGTTCGTTGCGCTTGTACGCGCGTCCCGATGCGACGCGGTCGGCGATGAACGCGACTTCGTCACCGTCGCGCCACTTCGCCTTGTCGTACCGGGCGATACCCAGCCGTTTGAGCGCAGCGCGCGGACGCACAACGGTGCCGTGCCCGCGCGTCGACGTCACCAGGCCTTCAGCCTCCAAGGCCTTATAGGCCTTGTGGACGGTCTCCTTTGAGCCTTCTCCCGCCTCCACTAGCTCTCTGATCTGGGGCAACTGGGCGCCCGGCGGCAACTGACCGCTCTTGATCTGCTCCGCGAACCTGTCCGCCAGGTCGCGCCACTTCGGTGCCACGCAGAACTCCTCTCGACGCAAGCCAGTGAACCACAGTCCTAGGACTGTTGACAGTCCTAGGGCAGCGTGGCACTGTCATCTCAAGCCGCTCGCAGTCCTAGGACAGCGGGCCGGAAGGGTCTTTTTTGGGCTGCTTCCAGGCCGTACCGGTTCGGGATGGCTCGCCTTTAGGGGCGGGCCCCTTGCCGGCAGTTCCTTGACAACTCAACAGCGTGCTGAGGGAGACCGCCCCACCTCTGCAAGCAAGAGGGCGGCGTGCGTGGGTCCTGTCCCGCGTGCGAGTACAGCGCGACTCGACCTTTCCGCAGCTCGTCTGCTGCGGCCGGTTGCCTCCGCTGCTCGTCTCGTACGAGCAGCGCTGAGGGGAGCCGGATCTACCGACTTCAACGGCGCGCGGCCCCGGTGCTCGAACACCGGGGCCGCTGTTCGGGCCGTTCACCTGTGAGAGGAACCACGACCCAATGGACCACATCGTTACTGTTCAGGACGCTGTTACCGCGTTCGCCGACTGGATCGAACCGACGAACGCGGAGCTGGACGCAATCGAGCTGGAGATGCCCGCGGTCCTCGCGGACGTCGATCTGCTGGACGCGCACATCATCACCCTTGACCGGACGCCGACCGAGCTGGACGCCCGCCGTATCCGCCGGGCCCGTCGGCGGGCGCTCGCCGCCCGCGTCGCGCTGCTCAACAGCGCGGCCGGCGCGAGCCTTCCTGGCGGTGCCGCGTGAGCGCCACCGACCGGAATCTGACCGCCGCCCACGCAGAAGTGAAGGCGGAGATCACACGGACGGACACCAAGACGGCGCTTCTGCTGGCGTTCGTCGGCGCGGTCCTGGCCGGCGCCTGGACCATCGCCCGTGACCTGCCACTGTCCTGGCCCGCCCTTCTCACCGGGAGCTCCGGGATGGCGCTGCTGGTCGCGGCGGCTGGTCTGCTGCTGCGGTCGACGCGCCCCAACCTGCGGGGCCGGCACGGCTTCCCGCTGTGGGCCACGCTGACCCCCGAGCAGATCACCGAAGCCGTCACCCGGGATCTCGCCGCCGACATCGCCGGCCTGTCCCGCCTGGCGGTCACCAAGTTCACGTGTCTGCGCCGCGCGGTCGATCTGACTCTCATCGGCGGTGTGCTGCTCATCCTCGCCGTCGTGATCGCGGTGGGGGGGTGCGGCATGAGCCCCGTCCGTCGGAAGCGGTGGCGCCTGGTCGCCGCCGTGCTGTGCGTGCTCGCTGCGGTCGCCGCCGGCGTGACCGCGTTCGTCTACTCCCTCCCGCTGCCCGCTCTGGCGGTCGCGGTGGGCTGCTTCCTGGTCGCCCGGTACCTGCGTACCGAATCGTCCGGCCCGCTCACGATGGGGCCGGACAACGGCGACTCCGAGGAGTGGATGGGCGAGCGGTTCATCTGGGAGCCGGGCGACCTCGACGACGGGGAGGCTGGCCGATGAACGGCAAGCAGCTGACGAAGGTTCAGATCGGTGTGCTGGCCGCCGCGTTCGTGCCGATGCTGGCCACGGGCGTGATCGGCGGTATCGGCACCTACAGCAACATCGGCCACGCCTACGGCGAGGGGACCGCGCTGGGGGCGCTCGCCGCCGGTGAGGGCGCCACCGCCGTGCTCGCCTTGGTCCTGCTGGGACTGACCATGCTGGGCCAGTCCTCCCCGCGCATCGTAAGGATGGGCCTGTGGGCGCTGCCCGCCGCTGCAGCGGTCATGGGCGCGATGGCCGCACCCGACGCTGGGCGGACCGTCATCTACGCCCTGACCCCGATGGGCATGTCCGTGTCGGCCGAGGGCATGGCGTTCCTCGCCCGCCGGATCGTGGTGCACACCGACGGCCGCGACGCGGAGAACGAGCGGCGCACCGCCGACATCGTCCAGGCGCTCGCCTACCACCGGGCCCGCGCCACCCACCACCCCAGCGACCGGATCAGGAAGTGGTCGGAGCGCAAGTCATGGCGGCTGGCCCGCAAGGTCGGGGTCGGAGACACCGCCCTCGGATCGAGGCTGCTGGACGTCCAACGCGACCGCGTCACTGCCGGTGCGGATGCCGCGCTGGCCTCGATGTTCGGTGGCACCGCCCCCACACCCGCCCTCGATCCCGCACCCGACGCGAATGCGGAGGAATCTACCGAGACTATCGGGAATCAGTCTATGGCTGACCTGCCGGAATCGACGCCCGCGTCGATCACCGCGACGGTGGTTCGGGCGCCCGATCCGGTGCCGGTCGACTTCAGGAAATCGAGTCTGCCGCTCAAACCCCTGCCCTCGATCGCCCGGCCGATCGAGTCGGCCCCGGTCAAGCCGATCGAGCGGAGTGCGGCGCCCGCCGCAGCGCCCCGCCCGCGCGGGGTGACCGGTCGGGTTCCCGACATCGCCCGATCGCCCCGCCCCAAGCGCACCGCCGCTGAGTTGCTGGATGAGGCGCGGAAGGTGACCGCCGACTGGCCGGACGCTCGCATCACCGCTGAGGGCATCCGCCGCGAGGTACGTACCTCACCGGCGAACGCGCGGATGCTGCGGGACACGCTCCTTACCGAGCGTGCTGAGGCCGCCTGATGTCCGCCGCGTGGGGCAAGTGCTACGACCCGGACGGCATCCGCTACGGCGTGCCCACCTACCCTTGGCGCCTGGCCCCGGACGGTCTGGCGACGCGTCGGCAGTTACGGGCCCTGGGCCTGCGCCCGGGTGGTCAGCCGATACAGGGGCAGCTCATGCGGGTCAACCGGCGCACCGGCACCGACCCGATCGCCTACCTCTACCGCGTCGACCTCGCGCTGCCCGTGCGGCCGATGACGCCGCGCAAGTGGGGCGCGCTCGCGCTGGCGACGCTCGCCCGCCGCACCTGCCCGAGCTGTCGTCTGGATGTCGGCTACTGCATCCCGCCCTCGCTCGGCATGTGCGGACTGTGCCACGTCAACCTCCCCACCCAACAAGCAGCTTGAGCTGCGGCGATACCGAGACGGAGACCCAGTGAAGATCACCGTTGGTACGCACAAGATCCCCGGTTACGGCCCGACCCTGCGCACCACCAAGCGCATGACCGAACAGGCCGTCCGCATCGTCAACCGGGCCGTGCCCGGCAGCATGCCCGACCTTGAGGTCATCCTGACCAACCCGCGCGGCATGGCCGAACTCGCAGCCGCCGCCTACTGCGAACTGGCCGGCGTCCTCGACAAGCGCACCCGGGCCAAGGCTGAGCGGGAAGTCCTGCGCGCGGCCCGCGATGTGTTCGGCCGCGCCATCCCCCGCGCCGACGGAAGGGCGCTGGTCCTGCTCAACGTCGACCAGCACCCCGGCGAGGCCGAGATGGCCGTCACCCTCGTCCACGAACTCGTGCATTGCATGCAGTTCAGCCGCAAGAACGTCATCGAGTCGATCGTGCGCGATGCCCGCGACAGCTTCCGCGTCGAGCGCCAGTCGCGCCGTCAGGCCCGCGAACACGGGCGCCAAGTGGAGCAGGACGAGCGCGAGGCCTACGGCAAGGAGTACCTCGCCAACCAGCTCGTTCCCGGCGCCGCCGCCTGAGCCCCCGGCGTCCGCGCCCCGCTGCCCGGGGTGGCCGGCTCCTGCCACGGACCCGGCCACCCCGGGCGCTCTTCTCAACTCCCGCCCCCAGTAGGGCAGTCAGGAGAACTTCCAGCATGAGTGAGAACGTCGTCCCTCTCCGCAAGAGCACCGAGCCCCCGGCCCAGGGCGCATCGGTGACCACGCTCACCGTCGTGTCCGACCCGCCCGCCGCGCCGGTGGTGCCGCTGTGGGTGCGCTCGGGCCGGGCCGTCAAGCGGATCGCCACCGACGAGCGCACCACCACCGCGGTTCGCTTCGCCGCACGTCACAGCCTCTACGTCGCCGGCGGGGCGCGGATCGTGGCCCGCCGTACCTGGGACGGGCGCACCGCCGCCCGCTACGAGCGCATGCTCCGCGCGGCCGAGGCCGCCGGGAACTACGAGGTGGCTGCCGAGTGGGAAGAGCGCGGCCAGCGCTACCGCGACGCGCGGCACCGCCGCCGCATGGACCTGCTGACCTCCCCGATCGACGCGGCCAAAGGCGCCCTGGTCGGCACCGGAATGGGCATCGGGACCCTCGTCGCCCTCGGGGTCGTCATGGCCATCGCCAACAAGGACATCACCGACGTGATCACCCCGATCAACGCGGTGGTGGAGTTCATCGCCCTGCTCATCACCATCGTTCAGGTGGTGTGGCCCTACGCGATCACCCTCGGTCCGCTGTTCGCCCTGCTCGGAGTGTGGGCCGTCGGCCGCAACCAGCAGGCCGCACCCCAGTGGGCGCTCCCGGCGAACGTCCGGGGTGGCGAGGGCGAGCCCATCACCCCCTCGATCGTGGTCAAGGCCCTGCGTGACCTGGGCATCCCGGCCCTGCGCAACGCCATCAAGGAAATGGGCGACGCCGGCGCCTCCATGCTGTCCCCGATCAAGATTGCCGGGTGCGGTGTCGAGCTGGACGTCACGCTCCCGTCCGGGGTGTCGACGAATGAGGTGCAGAACCGGCGCCGCAAGCTCGCGGAGAACCTGACCCGGCACGAGCACGAGGTGTTCATCACCATCCCGCCGGCCGCCCGCACGGTCCGGCTGTGGATCGCCGATTCCGGCGCGCTGGACGAGCCGATCGGCCCGTCCCCGCTGGTCACGGACGAGTCTCTGACCGCCGACTACGCCAAGGGCCGCGCCCCCTGGGGACAGGACCTGCGCGGCGACGCCGCCCTTCTCAGCCTGTTCCAGCGGATGCTCCTGGTCACCGGCCTGTCCAACCAGGGCAAGACGGCCGCCCTGCGCGCCCTCGCCCTGTGGATCGCGCTGGATCGCACGGTGGAGTTCCGGGTGGCCGACCTCAAGGGCGCCGGGGACTGGGCCATGTTCGACGGGCTGGCCACCGTCCTCATCCAGGGCCCGACCGATGAACACGTCATCGAGGCAACCGAGATGCTGGAGAGCGGGGTGGAGGAGATGAACCGCCGCCTCCAGGCGCAGCCCGGCACCGTCTTCCCGCCGCTGATCCTGATCGTGGACGAGGCGCAGGTCGCGTTCATGTGCCCGCTCAAGGACGAGGACAAGCGGCCCTACGGCGGCTCCAAGGCGACATCGCGGTACTTTATGGCCGCCCGGAAGATCCACAACCAGGGGCGGGCCGTGAACGTGCTGCTGTGGCAGGGCACCCAGGACCCCACCGACCAGAACCTTCCCAAGCTGGTCCGCGAGGGCGCCCACACGCGCGCCTCACTCGCCCTGGGCACCGAGTCCCAGGCCCGGATGGCGCTGGGGGACAAGGCCGTCGACGGCGGCGCCGCTCCGCACCTGCTGCGTCCTGGCCTGGACAAGGGAACCCTCGTCGTCGCCTCCGACGGCATCGAGATCCCCAAGGGGCAGGCGTCCATCACCGTGCGCACGCACTACATCGACACCGAGGCCGCAACCGCCATCGCCGACCGTGCCAAGGCCCTGCGCGACGGCGTCACCACTCTGCACGTCATCGAACACGGCGAGGACCGCGACCCGCTCGCGGACATCGCATCCGTCGTCGGCGACGCCACCCGGGTGCGCACACAGGACGTCCTCAAGCGGCTCACGAGGCTCAACGAGGACGCCTACGGCAAGTGGTCGTTCCTCGACCTCAAGCGCGTCCTGGACGGCACCGGAGCCGAGCCCTACAAGTCCGACGGCGTCATGGTCGTCGGCCGTGACCGCCTCGCCCGCGCCCTCGCCAACCGCGACAGCGAAGGTTCCGCTTCCGCCGACGGATGACAGGGAGCCGACCCCCGACGGGTCAGGGAGACAGGGAGAACTCCCTGACCCCCTCCCTGACCCGCCTCCCTGCCCCTGAGCTGCACAGATGATCCATCAGGGAGTCAGGGAGGCACGCAGGTCAGACCCCCCAAACACCCCTCCACAACGCCCCCTCAAGGGGGTGTCTCCGCCTCCCTGGCCACGCGCCGGAAGGGATTCCGCATGTACCCCGACCACTCCCACGGCGTGCCCGTTCAGCGGGCCGTGGAAGTCCACCAGCCCACCCCGCTCCCGCCCGCCGTCGCCGTCCCGGCGCCCGTCGTACCGGTCCAGCCGGGCACCGTTCCGTCGGTGGCGAGCATCGTCCTCCCCGACGGCCGCGTCGTCACCGGCTACGCCATCAACCACGCCCGCCCGGAACCGGTCGCCGCCAAGCCAGCCGTCTCCCGCACGGCGGTGAACGTCGCCCTCGGCGGGGTCGGCTTCCTCGCCGTGTGTGGCGGGCTGCTGCTGCTCACCTCGTTCATCGCGGCCCTGACCGCGTTCATCGGGCAGCTCATCATCTTCGCGGCGGTCGTGTTCGGCGGCTGGATCGCCGTGCAGATCTTCAGCGCGAGCGGCCACCGGGGCGGAACCACCGTGAACATCCGCAAGGCCGTCATCAAGCGCAACCACTTCCATAGCTGACAGGAGACCAACACCCATGCTCCGTCTGCGCATTCAGCGCGCCACCTGGCCGCGCCCCGCGCTCATCCTCACCGACACGCCCCGCCCCGACTGCCCGCAGTGCGACGGGGACGGTGGCATCGAGGAGGACTACGGCGACAACGAGACCGGCGAGTACGCGGGCACCCACTGGTACGCGTGCACCTGCTGGAACGAGACCCGCCGCTGGCTGCTCCTTCCCCTCCCCGGCCTACCCCGCCGGCTGCGCCGCCGTCGCCGCGACGCCGACCCGTGGGCGCCCGGCGGCTACAGCGACGAACCGCCCTTCTAGTGCTGTGACCGCATAGGTCCGCCGGTTCGGCGGTTCTAGCGGTTGGATGTGCGGTGACGTCCGATCCGACCGTTGGAGGCGCAGTGGCCGAGCCCGTCCGGGTGCGCAGACTGACCGACCAGGAGGGGCAGAAGCTGCAGCAGATCGTGCGCCGGGGCAGCACCAGTTCGGTGCGTTACCGGCGCGCGATGATGCTGCTGGCCTCGGTCGGCGGGAACCGGGTGCCGGTGATCGCCCAGCTGGTCCAAGCCGACGAGGACACCGTCCGGCACGTGATCCACCGCTTCAACGAGATCGGCCTGGCCTGCCTGGACCCTCAGTGGGCGGGAGGCCGTCCCCGCCAACTCAGCGATGATGACGAGGACTTCGTCATCGCGACGGCTACCACCCGCCCGGTCAAGCTCGGCCAGCCATTCACCCGCTGGTCGCTGCGCAAGCTGGTCGCCTACCTGCGCAAAGTGCACGGCCGGGTGATCCGCATCGGCCGCGAGGCATTACGGTCCCTGCTCTCCCGCCGCGGCGTGACCTTCCAGCGCACCAAGACCTGGAAGGAGTCCCCGGACCCCGACCGTGACGCGAAGCTGGACCGTATCGAGGAAGTGGTGGACCGCTTCCCGGACCGGGTCTTCGCCTTCGACGAATTCGGCCCGCTGGGGATCCGGCCCACCGCTGGCTCGGGCTGGGCGAAACGGAAGCATCCCGACCGGGTGCCGGCCACCTACCACCGCACCCACGGAGTCCGGTACTTCCACGGCTGCTATTCGGTCGGCGACGACCGCCTATGGGGCGTCAACCGCCGCAAGAAGGGAGCCGTGAACACGCTGGCCGCGCTGAAATCGATCCGCGCTGCCCGGCCCGACGGCGCCCCGATCTACGTGATCCTGGACAACCTGTCTGCCCACAAGGGTGCCGACATCCGCCGCTGGGCGAAGAAACATAAGGTCGAGCTGTGCTTCACCCCGACCTACGCTTCGTGGGCGAACCCCATCGAAGCGCACTTCGGACCGCTGCGGCAGTTCACGATCGCCAACTCGAACCACCCCAACCACACCGTGCAGACCCGAGCCCTGCACGCCTACCTCCGCTGGCGCAACGCCAACGCCCGCCACCGCGACGTCCTGGCCGCCGAACGCAAGGAACGCGCCCGCATCCGCAGCGAGAAGGGCATCCGCTGGGGCGGACGACCACTCGCCACCGCGGCCTGAGCGACCCGGCCAACCTATGGTCAGAGCACTACTAGCATCCCCTGTCATGAGCGATTCGGAAGATGTCCTTGCTTGGCTGCAGCACTGGTACGCCGCACAGTGCAACGAGGACTGGGAGCACGAGTGGGGCCTGAAGATCGCCACGCTCGACAACCCCGGCTGGACCGTCACCATCGACCTGGAGGAGACGGACCTGGAGCAACACGAATACCCCCGCCAGGACGTCAACCGCAGCGCTCACGACTGGGTTTGGGCATGGACTTCCGAGAAGACCTTTCACGCCAGATGCGGCCCCGGCAATCTCACCGAAGCCCTCGCCCTGTTCCGCTCCTGGGCGACCGCGAACACTCCTTGAACAATCGCACAGCGGCAGGACGCCAACCCGGTGAACCTATGCGGTCACAGCACTAGCTGCGCCAAGGGCGGCCCCCTCGTCTCGCCAAAGTCGCGGGGCCGCCCTTGTCCACCTGCCACTGACTGACCTGTGGAGGTCTCCCAGCATGACGCAACCCACCGACATCCGGCGAGTACGCGGCGCCCGGCCGCGCCTGCTGGACCTGTACTCCTGCGCCGGCGGCGCCGGTACCGGCTACTCCCGGGCTGGCTTCGCCGTGGACGGCTGCGACGTCGCCGAACGGCCCAACTACCCCTTCCCGTACCACCGGGGCGACGCGCTCGCCTACCTCGCCCACCTGATCAATACGGGCGAGATCCGCCGGTACGCGTTCGTCCACGCCTCCCCGCCCTGCCAGCACGGATGCGCACTGACCGTGGGCACGAACCGGTCGCAGGGGTGGGGCGGCACCCACGAGGACCTCGTGGCGCCCACGCGTGAGCTGCTGGACGCCACCGGCCTGCCCTACGTGATCGAGCAGCCCAACGGCCGCGCGGAGATCCGCAAAGACCTCACCCTGTGCGGGGAGATGTTCGGTCTCGGGGTGATCCGGCACCGCAACTTCGAGTTGGGCGGCTGGACCATCGCCCGGCCGACGCACCGCCCGCACCGGGGCCGCGTGCGTGGCTACCGGCACGGCCGCTTCTACGACGGCCCCTACGTCGCCGCGTACGGCAGCGGCGGGGGCAAGCCGTCCGTCCCGGAGCTGCAAGCCGCGATGGGCATCGACTGGACCGACGTGCGCGAGGAACTCACCGAGGCCATCCCCCCGGCCTACACCGAGCACATCGGACGCGCCTACCTCGCCACCCTCGCCCCGACGTTGGAGGCTGCGGCATGAGCGCGCTGCCCGAACCTCTGCGGACCGCGCTGGCGCTGGCCGCAGACGGCGTGCCGGTGCTGCCCCTGCGTGCGGGGAAGGCGCCGTTCGGCAACTGCCACCGCTGCGCGAACAACGCGTGCGGCGGCCGGCCGAACATGAAGAGTGCGGGCCCGTGCCGGTGCCCCGGCGTCTGCCACGCATGGGCCGCCGCCACCACCGACCCGGCCATCCTCACCTCACCGCCGTGGACGGCCGCATGGCGCCGGGCCGTAACCGTGGCCTACCACCCCGGCGCCGCTGGGCTGACCGTGGTCGACCTGGACGACGCGGCGGCCGTCGACTGGGCACGCGCCACCCTGCCCGCCACACGGACCGTGGAGACGACGCGCGGTGAGCACTGGATCTACCAGGGCGCCATGACGTCACACAACAACGTGCGTCCCGGCGTCGACCTCAAGTCGACCATGGCCTACGCCCGGTGGCTGGGCCCCGGCACCGGCACCATGACCGACCTCCCGAACCTCGTCCGCGCGCTGGCCGTGAAGGAACCGCCCACCGTCCGGCCGACGCCCCGTTCCGTCTCCGTGCCCGCCCGGTCCGGCGGCGGGCAGTGCCCCCACCGCACGCCCGCGTTCCTGGAACGCGGTATCGCCATGGCCGAGCAGCGCATCACGGAAGCCCGCAGCGCGGTCCACGCGGCCGTGTACCGGACGTTCCTGGCCGTGCTGTCCACGCACGGCCGGTGCGGCTGCCTCACCGACACCCACATCACGCGCCTGTTCACCGCCGCGCAGGCCAAGGGTGAATCCGTCCGGCACTGCACCGACGCGTGGACCAACGCCCGCACCACGTTGGGACTGTGACCATGTCCGACGACGAAAAGAACCCGGCCCGCGAGGTCATCACCGACTACGCGCAAGCGCACTTCCGGTACTTCCGTACCGCAGACGGGACCGTGTACGCGCAGAAGAACGGCCACCCCGTGGCCCGCCCGATCCGCTCCCAGGGCACGACGGGCAGCCACCGCCAGGAACTCATGGTCGGTCTCTTCCGCGACGGACTGGGCGTGTTCAACGGAACCGCGCTCAAGGAGGCATTGGACTTGATCGAAGCACTCGCACTGACCGAGGACGTGCAGCCCGTCCACATCCGCGTCGCGCCCGGGTTCGACGGCGCGACGTGGCTGGACCTCGGCCGCGACGACGGGCAGTCCGTGCGCATCCACCCCACCGGATGGGACACCCGCACCCCGGACCCGCAGGAGGTCTGCTGGCGCCGTACCCAGCTCACGGGGGAACTGCCCTTGCCCGTCAAGGACACCGACGGCAAGGGCATCGACCTGCTGATGCGGCTGTGCAACTTCGCCAACGCGGAGACCGAGTGCCTGGCCATCGCGTGGCTCATCGGCTGCCTGGGTCCGGACGTGCCCGTCCCGGCACCGTTCCTCACCGGCCCGCAGGGAGCAGGCAAGTCCACCGGCGGGCGGATGCTCGTGCGGATCATCGAGGGCATGAGCGGCGACCTGCGCCGCGCCCCCAAGGACGAAGAGAACCTCACCACGGCCGTGGCCGCCGGATGGGTCACCGCCCTGGACAACCTCTCCCACATGACCCCGGACCTCTCCGACGCCATGTGCCGCATCGTCACCGGCCGGGGACGTCGTCCGCATCGGCTACCGCCGCCCCCTGCTCCTGACCGGCATCGACGTCGGCGTGATCCGGCCCGACCTCGCCGAACGGCTCCTGCCGCTCCGCCTGGAACGTCCACGGGTCCGGCGTACCGAGGCGGAACTGTGGTCCGACTTCGCCCAGGTGCTGCCCGTCATCCTCGGCTCGCTCCTGGACCTCACCGTGCAGGTGCGGGCGGCTGAGGCGGACATCCCGACCGACCTGCGCATGGCCGACTTCGCGCACCTCTGCGCGCAGCTCGACGCCGCAACCGGTCTCGGGGCGCTTGCCGCCTACCGGGCCAGCCTGGACGACCTCAACGACGACGTCATTGAGGGCGACCTGTTGGCGCAGACCGTGCTGAAGCACGCTGCCGGCATCGCGCCGGGGGCGGAAGAGCGGATGACGTCTGCCGAGTGGCTGTACGCCCTCACGGGCCTCTACAGCGGCGAGGAGTGCCGTCCCCTTCCAAAAGGCTGGCCGACCACCGGCAAGGTGCTCTCAGACCGCCTCAAGCGCCTACAGCCCACCCTCGCGGCCCGGGGCGTCCTCATCGACTGGGGACGCACCAAGACATCCCGCTACATCGAGATCGCGCGGCCGGCCGCGCCACCCTCGCCCGAGCAGGAAGCGGCCTTCTGACCGCGCGGCACCACACCTGCCCGCACAAGCAAGAGGAGCACCCGGCGGCGCGTGCTCCTCTTGCTGTTCGGCGGCGACGCCGCCCTGCGATGGTCGCGCCGCGAAGCGGCTCCTTCTTCACGTCCTGAGCCGCGCACCACAACAGACACCACCCCCTCTTTTGTCCTAAGTAGAGAGACGCTGCGTCACCTGCGTCACCCGCACCCCGAAAACGGCCGGTGACCTGCCGAAAGCCGGGTGACGCAGACGCCCGATTCCTGCGTCATCCTGCGTCACCTGCGTCACCCGCTGACGGAGGCCTGCGTCACCGGTGACGCACCCCCGCCGTTCTGCGTCACCGCAAACTCGCAGCTCAGAGGAGCGAATGACGCAGATGACGCAGGTGACGCAGAAATCCGCACCTCGGACAGACACGGACTCCCTCGCCGGGGAGTTCGCCGCCCCTCCCCGCTGAACCCTGAGAAGGAGTCTTTGCCTTGGCTACCCCCAAGATGCTCAAGCTCCCCGAAGTCCTCGAAGAGATCGAGATGAGCCGCGCCGCCTTCTACCGCATGCGCGCCCGTGGCAAGGCTCCCAAGCTCATCAAGCTCCCGAACGGACAGCTCCGCTGCCGTCGCAGCGACCTTGACGCGTGGTGGGAGCGCTGCGAGCAGCACGCCGCGTAAAACACGACCGCTTCACCGGGGCCCGCGCTGAGCGCGGGCCCCTCGTTCTGCTTGGAGACACATGCTGACGTACGACGTCGATATCTGGTCCATCCGCAAGCGCGCCGGACGCCCCAAGCCGTGGGAGCTGCGTTGGCGAGTGGGCGAGCGCCCGCACTCGCGCAGTTTCAAGCTCAAGCCGCAGGCTGACGGCCGACGGACGGAATTGATGGCCGCGCTGCGCGACCGCCAGCAGTTCGACGAGGAAACGGGACTCCCTGCGAGCGAGCTCGCCTCGCGCACCTCCCCGTCCTGGTATGAACACGTCGCGGGATACGTGCTCATGAAGTGGCCACGTGCCGCCGCCAAGCACCGCGCGAGCATCGCGGAGTCCCTGGCCGTTGTCACCCCCGCGCTCGTCACCAGCAAGAGGGGAGCGCCCGGCCCATCGGTCCTGCGCGCTGCCCTGTACCAGTGGGCTTTCCGCGCGGTCCGCTCTCCCGAGGGCGATTGGGTGCAGCGCCATACGGTAGAGCAGCCACCGGAGGACGTACGCGCCGCCTTGGAGTGGATCGCCGCGCACTCCATCAAGGTCAAGGATCTCGAAGACCCCGCGCTACTACGGCCGGCGCTGGAAGCCCTGTCACTCCGTCTGGACGGGGGCAAAGCCGCTGAGAACACGGCCAGGCGTAAGCGCATGGTGTTGAGCAACGTGCTGCGCTACACGGTGGAGGAAAAGGGGCTGCTCACCGCCAACCCTCTCCCACGCGTCGACTGGACGCCTCCCGAGAGCGATGACGAGATCGATTTCCGGTACGTACCGGACCCTGCCTTGGCGCGGTCGCTGCTCGGGGCTGTTCGGGACTCCGGGGCGCGTGGCGAGCACCTGCACGCGTTCTTCGGGTGCCTCTACTACGCGGCCATGCGGCCCGGTGAAATCGTCGCTCTCAAGGAATCGGACTGCACCCTGCCTCCCAACTCACCTGAGACCGTGAACGAGTGGGGAGAGCTACTGCTGGGGGAAAGCCGCCCTGAAGTGGGCGGCGGGTGGACGGATGACGGGATGTCGTACGAGACGCGCGGACTCAAGCGACGAAAGCGCGGCGCGACGCGGCCCGTGCCCATCCCGCCCGTCCTCGTGCATCTGCTCCGCGAGCACATCAGGCGCTACGGCACTGCCGATGACGGCCGGCTGTTCCGGGCTGCCCGGGGCGGACGGGTCCCGTCAACCGAGTATTGCGACATCTGGGAGAGAGCGCGGAAGGCGGTGCTGTCCCCTCGGGAGGTCGAATCAGACCTCGCGGCCGTGCCGTACTCCCTGCGCCATGCGGGAGTCTCCCTCTGGATCAAATCGGGAGTGGACCCGGCGGAGGTCGCCGCCCGCGCCGGCCACAGCATCGCCGTGCTCTATCGCTTCTACGCGAAGATCCTCAAGGGAGGACAGCAGCACTCCAACGACCTGATCTCCCGCGCTCTCGACGAGAGGGACGAGAACTGATCCTGGCCCACAGATGGCCCATACGCACTGGTCAAAGCTGGGATACCGGCGAGAAAGGGTGAGACAGGCTGCATGCAGAAGGGGTGCCGCTCGGTGGAGTGGCACCCTTCTGACCTGCAACGCTCATGACCTGCGCGGAGGCGGTGGGATTTGAACCCACGGTGACATCGCTGCCACGACGGTTTTCAAGACCGTTCCCTTCGGCCGCTCGGGCACGCCTCCCCGCGCCGCCGTCATCGGAAGCGCGGGGACAAGAGTAACGGGTGGCGTCGGGGGTGGCGGTCAGCTGTCGCCGGTGCGGGAGCCGAGGGTGAGTTCGGCGGTGTGGGTCTTGCCGCCGCGCTCGTAGGTGATCGTGACCTTGTCGCCGGGCTTGTGGGTCCAGATCTCACCGATCAGGGTGGGGCCGGAGTCGATCACGTGGTCGTCGAGTTTGGTGATGACGTCGCCGGGCTTGAGGCCGGCCTTGGCGGCGGGGCCGCCCGCCTCGACCGCGTCGGAGCCGCTGGCGCCCTGCTGGCTGATCTGGGCGCCGCCCGTGCCGTCCTCCAGGGAGACGGACGCGCCGATCTTCGCGTAGACCGGCTTGCCGGTCTTGATCAGCTGCTGGGCGACGTACTTGGCCTGGTTGATCGGGATGGCGAAGCCGAGGCCGATCGAGCCGGACTGGCTGGTGCCTCCGACACCGCCGCCGCTGGTGGACTGGATCGCGGAGTTGATGCCGATGACGTTGCCCTGCGCGTCCAGCAGCGGCCCGCCGGAGTTGCCCGGGTTGATCGAGGCGTCGGTCTGCAGGGCGCTCATGTACGAGGCGTTGGAGCCGGTGCCGTCGCTGGAGGCCACCGGACGGTCCTTGGCGCTGATGATGCCCGTGGTGACCGTGTTGGACAGGCCGAAGGGGGCGCCGATCGCGATCGTGGAGTCGCCCACCGCGACCTTGTCGGAATCGCCCAGGGTGAGCGGCTTGAGGTCGCTCGGTGCGTTCTTGAGCTTGATGACCGCCACGTCGTAGCCCTGGGCGTGGCCGACGACCTGGGCGTCGTACTTCTTGCCGCTGGGGAAGGTCGCCGTGAGCTTGCCGCCGTCGACGGCGTCCGCGACCACGTGGTTGTTGGTGACGATGTGACCCTCGGTGTCGAACACGAAACCGGTGCCGGTGCCGCCCTCGCCGCTGTTGCTCTCCGCCTGGATGGTGACGGTGGACGGCAGCGCCTTGGCCGCCACGCCCGCGACCGTGCCCGGGTCGCGCTTGATGGAGCCGCCGCTGTCGGACGCGGAGACGGTCGTCGAGGAGTTGTTGTCGTTGTCCTTGGCCAGGGTGTAGCCGAGACCGCCGCCCAGGCCGCCCGCGACGAGCGCGGCCACCAGGACCGCGGCGACCAGTCCGCCCCGGCCGCTACGGGGCTTCGGGGTGGGCTGCTGGTACGCGGCGCCCCAGTGGGGGCCCGCGCCTCCGGAGCCGCCGTCGGCGTACGACGGAGTGGCCGACGGGGGCGGCGGCCAGCCGCTCTCCGGGGCGGGACCCTGGGCGTACTGTCCCTCGGGCCGCCCCTGGGGGGCGGCTCCGGTACCCGCGGAGGCGTAGGCGGGGGGTGCCTGACCGGCGTGCACCAGGTCCTGCTCATGGGCGCCGGAGCCCGTCGAGGGCACCGGCGGGATGGGAGTCGTCGGAGCGCCTCCCGTGGGAGCGGGGTGTTCCTGGGGCGCCGAAGCAGCGGGAGCATCCACCGGCACGGGGGGTGCGGACGGTGCCGGGGGTACCGCGGTGCCCTCGTTCTCGGTGCTCACAGCTTGTCTCCTCGATCCACGGCTGTTGTTGTCGGTCGCGCTCGGTCGCGCTCGTGCACGTTGCTCGACGGTCCGGCGCGGTGCAGCTGTGCATGTCGTTCGTGCAGTCGTTCGTGCATGTCTTTTGTATGCCGTCAGCTTTTCCCACGGGCCGTCAGAGCACCATAAGCGGTGCCTGTGGGTCTGCGACCGTTCCTTATATAGGTCATTCCTGGCAAACAGGACGCAAATCCGGGGACTCCGTTCGCACGAGTACCCGCGCGCGGTGGCACCATGACGCGGTGACCCACGTACGACAGCACCGCACCCAGGTCGTCGCCCACCGCGGAGCCTCCGAAGAGGCCCCCGAGCACACGCTGGCCGCATACAGGAAGGCGATCGAGGACGGTGCCGACGCCCTCGAATGCGATGTACGCCTGACCGCGGACGGTCATCTCGTCTGCGTCCACGACCGCCGCGTCAACCGTACGTCCAACGGCCGCGGAGCGGTCTCCGCACTGGAGCTCGCGGACCTCGCCGCCCTGGACTTCGGCTCGCGCAGAACGCGGGACTTCTGGCGCACACGCGACGAGGAGCCCGACTGGGAGTTCCGCCCCGAGGACCGTGAGGACACCTCGGTACTGACCTTGCAGCGGCTGCTGGAGCTGGTCGCGGACGCCGGGCGGCGGGTGGAGCTGGCGATCGAGACCAAGCACCCCACGCGGTGGGCGGGGCAGGTCGAGGAGCGGCTGATGCACCTGCTGAAGCGTTTCGGGCTCGACGCCCCGGACTCGGCGGAGGAGTCGCCGGTCCGGATCATGAGCTTCTCGGCACGCTCGCTGCACCGGGTGCGGGCCGCCTCGCCGACCCTGCCGACGGTCTACCTGATGCAGTTCGTCTCGCCCCGGCTGCGCGACGGACGGCTGCCCGCGGGTGTCCGGATCGCGGGCCCCTCGATCCGGATCGTGCGCAACCATCCCGCGTACATCGAGCGCCTGAAGGCCGTCGGCCACCAGGTGCACGTGTGGACGGTGAACGAGCCGGAGGACGTCGACCTCTGCCTCGGCCTGGGCGTCGACGCCATCATCACCAACCGTCCGGCCGCGGTGCTGCAGCGGCTCGGCCGCTGACTGGCGGAGATGGCCGGCGGAGGTGGCCGACGAACGTGGTCGGCGAAGGTGCCGACGAAGATCACCGGCAAAAGGCGACCGGCTGAGATGACTGGCGGAGACGGCGGGGAGAGCCGCGCGGGACAGACGGATGCCCGGCCTGACGTGCCCACATGACTGGTAAAGACCTGTGAAGAACCCTTGACCCGCCCCTCCCTCAGCCGCCATTCTCCAGCCTCGGCCATACCGTCGAAATCCAGCCACATCGCTACAGGGAGTGCTCCGGCGCGTTCGGTCAGTGTTCGATCGTTGCGAATGCGTCGTCAGACCTGGATTGGCCGGTTTCCGGTACAGGCCAAAGGGGCATCCACACCGTGGCGTGGGGCAAAGGAGGTCTCGGGGGTGGCGTTGGTGGTGGCACAGGAGGTGCCCACGTCGTCGAGCATGGCCGTACCCCATGGCCCTGCGGGCGTGGGCCAGGCAAGGCACCGTATGCGTACGCAACTACGCAGGGGCGGTGTTTCGGAATCGGTCATCGACGACGCCGTACTGATTCTTTCCGAACTTTTGAGCAACGCGTGCAAGCACGGCCGGCCGCTGGGCGACGCCCTGGCCGGGGACGGTGATGTCCGCGCCACCTGGCGGGTGGACGCGGGCGGCAGACTCACGGTCGAGGTGACGGACGGCGGCGGGCCCACCCGCCCGGCTCCAGCCACGCCCTCGGTCACCGCGCACGGCGGCCGCGGGCTCAACATCATCACGGCACTGGCCGAGGACTGGGGCGTCCGGGACGACGCCCGGGGCGAGGTCACGGTCTGGGTGGTCGTCCACACCGACGTTCACGACCCGGACGCCGGTCACCGCCGCGACGACTTCGCCACGCGCATCACGGCACCGTCGGTACCGGCACTGCCGAGCCTGGACTTCGCGGACGCGTTCGACGACATGGACTGATTCGACACCATCAAGTGAGTCGACGGCACGGACTGATTCGACGGCACGGACTGAGCCGAGCGCAGGACAGGGCCGAGCGGAGACGAGGGCCGACCGGAGGCCAGGGCCAACCGGAGGACAGGGCCAACCGGAGGACAGGGCCAACCGGGGGGCTGAACCGACTGGTGGACCGGGCCGGTCCAAGAACTCGGCCGACCCTTGTGCACAGTTCGGCACGCGGACTCCCGTTGTCCACAGCTCGGCACATCCGCCCCGTTGTCCACAGCCTCCCATCGGTCAAGTCGTGAACGGCTAGGCTCGCGCCCGTACGAGACGAGCCGTAACCGGGAGACACCCACCATGGCCAAGAAGCGCCCCCAGACGAAGGCCAAGCGGCCGCAGACCACGGACGGGGCCCGCGCCGCAGGCGCTGACGGGCACGTTCCGGTGGTCGGTGCCCGCGAGCCCTGCCCGTGCGGCAGTGGCCGCCGCTACAAGGCCTGTCACGGCCGGGCGGCCGCGCACGCAGCGACCGAGTTGGTGCACCGCCCCTTCGAGGGACTGGCGGGCGAGTGCGACTGGGTGGCGCTGCGCGAGCTGGTGCCGGCCGCGACGGTCACGCTGACACTGAAGAGCGGCCTCCCCGAGGGCGTCCCGTCGGTCACGCTCGCCACGGTCCTGCCGATGGCCTGGCCCGCGCTGCGCCGCGACGACGGCTCGGTGCTGATCGGACTGCAGAACGACACGGCGTCCGGTGACATCAGCCGCGACCTCGCCGACACCCTTCAGCGCGCGCTGACCGCGGAGCCCGGCACCCCGGTGGAGGGCCGCCGCGCCCCGGCCGACAGTCCGCGGCTGCAGGATCTGCTCGACCCCGAAGGCACGTTCGAGCCAGTTGTGCACCCGGGCTTCGAGTTCTGGGTCCCGGACGCGGAGAACGCCACTCCGGAGGTGACCGCCTCTCTGGAGCGGGCCAACGCCGCCGCCATCCCGACCGTGCGGCTGACCGGCGTGGACGCGGCGTACTGGTGCGAGACCCCGGAGAAGAACCACCTGCGCTGGGTCATGCCGCACCCGGAGGAGCAGCTTCTGGACGCTCTCGCGCGGTTGCACGCGGCGGGCCGCTCCAGCCTCGGTGAGGGCACCCGTCTGGTGGGTTCCTTCCGCGCTCACGGGCTCACGGTGCCGGTCTGGGACCTGCCGAGCGGCATCAGCGCGGAGGACATCGAGAAGCCGGCCGCCGAGTTCGCCGAGCGCCTCGCGGACGCGCTGGCCACGGACGCTCCGCTGACAGCCGACGAGCGCCGCGCGCGCGGCGGGCTCACCAACCGGCAGGTCACGCTGAGTTGACGAAGTCCGTGCGGCTGGCTGGTCGGTCAGCCGCACGGTTCGAGGGGTCGAGGCTCCCAACTCCCGCTCAGGACAAGCCATTCGGTGTCCGAATAGGCAACGACGGGCCCAGATCGAATTTGCGAACCACCGATCTCTTGTTACCGTTCGAGTAGCCCGGTTGCTGGTGCATCCCCCGTCGCCAGCAACCGGGTCTTTCCTTGCGCGGACTCCCTATACGGAGTGGAATCGCGCGTCAACTGCCCGCAAGTGCACCGGAGTTGCTCCCGGACCGCAGCAGCAGCGGCCCGTCCCCGCCCCGCGCCGCGAACTCCGTGACCGCCGAGTAGCCGTTCAGGTCGCCCAGGGTCCGTTCCCGAGGTGTCTCGCAGGTTCCGGGCTCGTCCTCGGCGGCGACCGGGCAGCGGATCTGCACGGCGCGGCCACCGGGCCCCAGCAGGCTCAGGTCGGCGTCCAGCGCGTCGCCGGTCGTGTTGCGGTAGTAGGTGCGGGCCCAGCTCTCCTCACCCTGGGTCAGCACGCACGTCTGCGCCTCGATGCCGTCGGGGGAGGTGAGTTCGGGACCGCAGCGGGCGGCGGTGGCCAGCCCCAGGCCGAGCAGGAACGGCGTCGAGGTCCCCTCGTCCGAGGTGGTTCGCGCGCGGGGGAGGCTTGATGCGGCGGGCGGGGCCTTGGCGTCGGCGCGGGCGGACGGGCGTCCGGAGTCACGCTCATCGGGGTGCGCGGACGTACGTACGGATGCACGCCCCCCGGCCTCCGGGGATGTGCCTACGGATCCACGCCCACCGGCGTCCGCGGACGTACGTACGGAATCAAGCGCGTCCGCGCGCACGGACGTGCCTGCGGGCGGACGGCCCTCGTCGCCCACTTGGCCCGCGGACGCCACGGCCAGCGGCAGCGCGACCACGCATGCCGCGACGCCCGCGAGGGCGAGCAGACGAAGGTTCATACGCCGGAAGATAACGAGTGGGGGCGGGCGGCCGGTTCCGTCCGCGCCCGACACCCTTACAACTCGGGCGCGCTCACACCCGTACGAGTGAGAGCCTCGACCACCGCGTCCACCACGGCCTCGACATCCGGCACCCACGGGGCGGCGGAGCCGGGCAGTGGCGCGCGTTCCCAGCGAATCTCGCCCTGACCGGTCTCGGACGGGGGCAGGGCGAGGTAGCCGCCCTCGCCGTGGAAGCGGAGGGAGCCGGGGACATGGTCCTTGGCGTACAGCAGTTCGCCCAGCTGTTCCAGGGAGTACGGCTTCACGAGGATCGCCCAGCGGGTGGGCGAGGCGACGACCGGGCCGAGGCGCATGCCGTCGCGGTCGAGCGCGCCGAGGGCACGGGCGGCCGGGAGCGCCGGCAGGCTGACCGCGCAGGGAGCCTTGCCGCCGGTGGCCAGGACGATGGGGGCGGCGGGCCGGTTGGCCCACCACCAGCGCACCATGCGTTCGTCGGTGGTGGCCGCGAGGAGGCCGGGGTCGAAGGGGTGGGCACCTGGCACCGTGCACTCGGGATCCGGGCACCCGCAGCGGTCGCGACCCTGAGGGTCCGCCGCCACACCCGGGAGTACGGGCCACTGCCATTCCTTGGCGAAGGTCAGGGCCGCGCTGATCAACTCAGGCCTCCCGTCGCTGCGCTGGGACAGGAGCCTGCGTCGCTTTCCGAGGATCTCGCGCATGAGCGCTCGTTCCTTTCCGTTGCACCGCTGGCAACACCGTGGACCACATCACACCATGTGTCGATCACTTCACTGTGCGTACCTGTTGGCGCATCACACCCCTGTCGGAGACAAGGGGAACCCCTATGGGCCGAACGTCGGCTGCATCCGCGGCAGCCTCGCCCATACCTGCGGTCTATCAAAAGCATGAGCGTGGCGTGGGGGTGGCGAAGTCTGGCGTTTGCCGTCCCGCGTATTTCTCTTCGCCTCCGCCACGGGAGGATGGGGCTCGGTCGTCGGTGGCTAAGACGCCCGGGTCCGTCGCCAGGTTCCGGGTGATTGCCAACCACCCCTGGTCTTCTCCGAGTACGTACCCATCACGACCGGTGTGACGCTCTGTGGAACAAGCCCAGTCGACCGCAATAGGCCTCTACCTGGGTCAGTTTTAAGCCAACTTTGTCTTTTGGCAAGTGGTGCACCGATGGCTCACGGACACCAGGAATCCCGGCAGGACAATGCTGGACATCCCCTCACGAGTGCGTGTACATGTGGAGACACTGCTAGCGGTGCAGAATGACATGGGGGTTTGCGATGCTTTTGAGCAATACGCACCGGTCAGAAAGCCGGACGCCATGAACGCCCCCCACCCCTCGAAAGTGGCTGGAATCGATTCAACGGTTCCCTCACCCGCACACACTGTCGCGCCCGCGCCTGCCGCCTCGGGTACCTCTTCGGTGCTCTCCCCCAACGCCCCGGGCGCCCTGCTCACCGACCGTCTCGCCGGCTGGGTCTCCGATCTGACGACCCTGCACGAACTCACCGAACGGCTGGTGCGCACGGGCGGGCTCGCCGACGCTCTCCAGGAAGTACTGCGCGCCGGAGCCGCCCTTGTCGGCGCCCGCCGCGGACTCGTCGTGCTGGAGCCGGCCGACGGGCTCGGCCCCGACACCACCATCGGCCTGGGCCTCGGCCGCGCCGACCTCGGCCACATCGAGACCGTGCCGCGCAGCTCCCTGGCGTACGGCCGCATCCTCGACGGACTGCCGGGCGGCGACGGCGAGATCGCCCAGCCCGACCTGTTCGCGGACGCCGCACTCGACCCCCGCCACCGCGAGGTCGCCGCCCGCCTCGGCTACGCCGCGAGCTACGCGCTCCCGCTGGCCGCCGATACCATCACCGGCCGGCTCGGCGCCGCCGTGTGGCTCTACGACGAGCCCGCCGAACCGGCCGAGCGCCAGCGCCACCTCGTCGGCCTGTACGCCCGGTACGCCGGCGAGCACCTGGCCCGACTGGTCGAGGTGGAGCGCACGCGCGCGTGCCTGGCGACGATCTCCGAGGAACTGCTGCCGTCCCGGTTGCCCCGCGTCGCCGGAGTACGGCTCGCCGCACGCCACCGCACCGGCCCGCGCGGCGGCGGCGACTGGTACGACGCGCTGCCGCTGCCGGACGCCGCGCTCGGGCTGGCCGTCGGCTCGGTGACGGGCTCCGGGGCCAGTGCGGTCGCCGCGATGGGCCGTCTGAGGGCCTCCCTGCGGGCGTACGCGGTGATGGAGGGCGAGGACCCGGTCGCCGTCCTGTCCGACCTGGAGCTGTTGCTCCGGCTCACCGAGCCCGCCCGCTCGGCCACCGCCCTGTTCGCCTACTGCGAGCCCGCGCTGCGCAAGATCACCCTCGCCGGTGCCGGGCACTGCCCGCCGCTGCTGGTCGGGCCGCGGCGCACCGAGTTCGTGGAGACGTCCGTGTCGGCGCCCCTGGGGATGCTCGCCTGCTGGGAGGCGCCGAGTGTGGAGTTCCACGCGGCGGCCGGAGAGACGGTGCTGCTGTACACCGACGGGCTGCTGCACCGCACCGGGGACCCCACCGACCGTGCCTTCGCGCGGCTGCACGCGGCGGCGGCCGGGGTACCGAGGGACCTGCGGCACGACCCGGGCGACATCGCCGACCACGTCCTGCGGACCGTGCTGCCGGGCGGGCGGGACGAGGCGGACAGCGAAGAGGACGTGGTGTTGCTGGCCGTTCACTTCGAGTAGCCGGCCTTGAGCACCCACCTTCGAGCAGCCGTCTTCGGGCGCGCCCGCCTTCCGGCAGCCGTCTTCGAGTTGCCGTCGGTAACAGGCCCTACGGCCCCGGGCCCCCTTCCGTACGACCGTACGATGGAGAGGGTCCAGTGCCGTATCTAGGAGGATGACCGTGGCCGACGAGCTCACCCCGGCAGTGTCTGATCGTGCTGCTGAAGCAACGGGCCCGGAAGAGTCGGAGGAGCCGGAAGAGCCCATCAAGCAGCGCAAGAACGGCCTGTACCCGGGCGTGTCCGACGAGCTGGCCGAGAACATGAAGTCCGGCTGGGCCGACACGGAGCTGCGCGGCCTGGAGCCGATCGCCCAGGCCGCCGAGACCGCCGCGCGGCGCGCCGCGCTGTCGGCGCGATTCCCCGGTGAACGTCTGGTCATCCCCGCGGGCAACCTGAAGACCCGCTCGAACGACACCGACTACCCCTTCCGGGCGTCGGTCGAGTACGCGTACCTCACGGGCAACCAGACGGAGGACGGCGTCCTCGTCCTGGAGCCCGTCGCCGACGGCCACAAGGCGACGATCTACCTCCTGCCCCGCTCCGACCGAGAGAACGGCGAGTTCTGGCTCTCCGGCCAGGGCGAGCTGTGGGTCGGCCGCCGCCACTCCCTGACCGAGGCGGAGAAGCTGTACGGCATCCCCGCCTCCGACGTGCGTGCGCTGGCGGACGCGCTGCGCGAGGCCACGGGTCCGGTGCGGGTCGTGCGCGGCTACGACGCCGGCATCGAGGCCGCGCTGACCGACAAGGTCACCGCCGAGCGCGACGAGGAGCTGCGGGTCTTCCTCTCCGAGGCGCGACTGGTCAAGGACGAGTTCGAGATCGGCGAGCTGCAGAAGGCGGTCGACTCGACCGTGCGTGGCTTCGAGGACGTCGTCCGCGTGCTGGACAAGGCCGAGGCGACCTCCGAGCGGTACATCGAGGGCACGTTCTTCCTCCGCGCGCGCGTGGAGGGCAACGACGTCGGCTACGGCTCCATCTGCGCGGCCGGGCCGCACGCCTGCACGCTGCACTGGGTACGCAACGACGGGCCCGTGCGCTCCGGTGACCTGCTGCTGCTCGACGCGGGCGTCGAGACGCACACGTACTACACCGCCGACGTCACGCGCACGCTGCCGGTCAGCGGGCGGTTCAGCGAGATCCAGAAGAAGATCTACGACGCCGTGTACGAGGCCCAGGAGGCCGGCATCGCGGCGGTGCGGCCGGGCGCGAAGTACCGGGACTTCCACGACGCGGCCCAGCGCGTGCTGACCGAGCGGCTGGTGGCGTGGGGGCTGGTCGAGGGGCCGGTGGAGCGGGTGCTGGAGCTGGGGCTGCAGCGGCGGTGGACGCTGCACGGGACCGGGCACATGCTCGGGATGGACGTGCATGACTGCGCTGCCGCGCGGACCGAGTCGTACGTCGAGGGTGTGCTGGAGCCGGGGATGGTGCTGACCGTCGAGCCCGGGTTGTACTTCCAGGCCGACGATCTGACCGTGCCGCAGGAGTACCGGGGGATCGGTGTGCGCATCGAGGACGACCTCCTGGTGACGGAGGACGGCCACCGGAACCTGTCTTCCGGGTTGCCGCGGCGTTCCGACGAGATCGAGGCGTGGATGGCGGCTCTCAAGGGTTAGCTCCGGCTGCGAGCAGGTCGTGGCCGGTCGCGCCCACGCGGTCCTGGCTCTCGCCCAGTTGACCAACTCCGTCGGCACGGCGCCTATTACGTGACGTCGGCGCTGTACTTCACCCACGTCGTCGGGCTCGCCCCCGCGCGCGTGGGCCTGGGGCTGACCCTCGCCTGGGTGTTCGGTTCGCTGGTGGGGGTGCCGCTGGGGCGGCTCGCGGACCGGTGCGGGCCGCGCGGTACGGCGGTGCTGCTGGCGCCGGCGACGGCGCTCGCGGTGGGCTCCTTCCTGATCGTCCGCGGTTCCTGCCGTTCGTCGCGGCCGCCTGCGCGTACGCCGCCGCCCAGTCGGGGCTGGCCGCGGCCCGGCAGGCGCTGCTGGCGGGGCTGACGTCCGCCGGTGAGCGAACCGGGCTGCTCGCGCATCGCCAGTCGACGCTGAACGCCGGACTGGCGATGGGCGCGGGCGGGGTGGGGTCCCGCTGAGCGCCGGGACGAGGGCGGCGTATCTCGGGGTGTTCGCGCTGGACGCGGTGGGTTTCGTGGTGTGCGCCGCACTGT
The DNA here is from genome assembly GCF_000721105.1 of Streptomyces cellulosae. Taxonomy (GTDB): domain Bacteria; phylum Actinomycetota; class Actinomycetes; order Streptomycetales; family Streptomycetaceae; genus Streptomyces; species Streptomyces cellulosae_A. Next base: position 237,930 of record NZ_JOEV01000006.1, on the reverse strand, counting down.
TGCTGCGGTTGCCGTCCGTGCCGCCGAGGGTGGCGGGCAACCGTCACGCCTCGGTGTCCTGCGCGACCGCCCGTACGCCGTGATCACCCTGCTGAACACCGTCCTGCTGCTGCGCATGCCGTTGCTCAGTCTCGGTCTGCCCTTGTGGATCGCGGAGCGCACGGACGCGCCCCCTGGCTGGTCTCCGCTCTGTTCGTGCTCGACACCGGGGCGGTGATGCTGTTCCAGGTGAGGATGGCGCGCGGGGTGAGCGGGCTCGCGTCGGCCACGCGGGCGGTGCGGCGGTCGGGGCGGGTGATGCCGGCGGCGTGCGTGGCGTTCGCGCTGGCGGCGGGTGCCTCGCCGGGAGCGGCCGTGGGTGTGCTGGTCGTCGGTGCGGTGCTGCAAGTGGTCGCGGAGGTGGGGCAGTCGGCGGGTTCCTGGCAGCTGTCCTTCGGCTGGCTCCGGCCGACCGGGTGGGCGAGTACCAGGGGTTCTTCGGAACGGGCGTCACCGTCGCCCGCACCCTCGGACCGCTGGTCCTGACGACGCTGCTCGTGGAGTGGGGCACGCCCGGATGGCTGCTGCTGGGCGGGGTGACGCCGGCGGCGTCGTACGCGATGGGCCCGGCCGCGCGCAGGGCCCAGGGCCCCCGGGCGGACGTCAGGCTGCCCGTTCCGGTGAACTGACCCGCACCGGAAGACAGTCCAGGAACAGCGCCCCCGCCAGCAGCCCCGCACTCCCTCGTGGGCTCCACGCGCGCGCGTGCAGGTCGGTGTCGAAGGCGTGCAGGGCCGCACGGCCCGCCTCCGTCGCCGTACCGCCCGCCTCCAGGATCCCGCGGGCGCCCGCCTGGACGTGGCGCAGGCCGAGCGGGCCAGCGGTGTAGAGAAGTTCGGTGTCCTGGAGGGTGGACATCACGGTGAGCAGGGCGTCCAGGCGGGCCTCGGCCTCCGGGGCGCCGGCCGAGCGGGCGGCGGCCAGGGCGTCCCACGCACGCCCTACGTGCGGGAATCCGGCCCGCGCCTCACCGCGCGCCCCGGCGGCGCCGTACGTCGCCGAGACCGTCGAGCCGCGCGACGGCCGCCGCGGCGCCCGTCGGTCGGGGTGGGCGGCGATCCGTTTGGCGGCCGCGGTCACCTCCAGGGGCCCGGCGCCGGGTTCCAGGGCGGCTGCGGCGACGAGGAGGCCGAGTGTCCACAGGGCGCCCCGGTGGCCGCCGCCGGCCAGCCTCAGCGAGTGCTCGGCGCACCGTCCGATCGCGCCCAGTTCCATACGGAGCCGGGGTGTGGGTTCGCCGGTGCGGCGGGCGGCGGCGGCCATCGCCGCGAGGCCGGGCGCGAGGGCCTTGGCCGACCAGCGCAACCAGTCGTGGTCCCGGTGGCCGGCCCGGACACCGAGGTCACGCGGGTCGGGCAGGCCCGGCTTGGGGGCGAGCGCCAGCTGGCCGGTCAGCGCGTCGACGGCCGCTTGGGCCAGCGCTTCGTCCTCATGGCTGTGCACGGGCTACGAGGATGCCGAGGCCGACGACGCCGAGGCGGAGGACGTCGGGGAGACCGACGGGGAGGCGGTGCCGCTCGGTGGGGTCCCTGTGGGGGCACTGCTCGGGGCGCCGCTGGGTGGCGTACCGCCGTCGCCACCGCCCGCGCCGGTGTTCTCCGCCTCCGGGTCGACGCCGAGCGTGAGGGAGCCCTTGTAACCCTTGGAGGGGTCCTTCTTGTGGACAGCGTCGAGGGTCAGCAGACCGCTCGACGCGCCTGAGCCGTCGTACACCATGTCGTTGTCGAGCGTGGTGTAGCTGCCGCTGTGCTTCGCGTACGGCTCCAGCGTCACCGCGAGGGCGCGGCGCCGGGTGATTCCGGAGTTCCTGTGGTTTCCCGTCATGTCCGGGACAGTAGGAAGGCCGTCCGTCAGGACCCTGAGCCCACGCTGTGCGTGGCCTGAGAGTGCGTTCCGCGGAACTACACCGCCATCAGCGGCGCGTCCTTGCGCCACTTCAGGATCTTGTCGAAGCTGACCACCGCTCCGCGCCGACCCGGTTTGTTGCCGATGTGGACGTGGTCGGCGAGTTCCTGGATCAGGCAGAGCCCGCGTCCGTTCTCGGCTCCGGTGGGGGCGGGACGGACGGCCTGGGGGCGGGCGAAGCCGGGGCCCGAGTCGGCCACCTCGATGCGGCACTTCTCGCCGTCGAGGTAGGCGGTGACCCGGAACGCCCCCGAGGAGTCGCCGTACGCGGTGTCCCCGCCGTGTTCGACGGCGTTCGCACAGGCCTCGCTGAGGGCCACGGAGAGGTCGTACGAGACGTCGGGATCGACGCCCGCGGTCTCCATGGTGCCGAGCAGCAGGCGCCGGGCGAGCGGAACGCTCGCAGCTTCGCGCCGCAGATGGAGTGACCACCAGATGCTCATGCTCCAGCCTCCTGGCTGCGGCTCGACATACCGTTACGTATTGCCGCGAGTGCACCGGAGTAAGCACAGAGTTGACGTGATGCCGCCCATACGGGGGATGTATCTGCGGTGGCAGTCGGTGTATGTGGGGCAGCTCGTGGCACACGTGACCTTCCGGTCGTACCGCCCGTACGTCATCTTGTGGACCTGCCGTATGGCGCCTATCAGGGCAGTGCGATGATGAGCCCGCCATGACTGCCCCCCACCCGCGCATGACGCGCTTCGGAGGAGATCTCCGGATTCTGCGGGCCGCGGTGTTCGCCGCGGTCTGCGTCGTGCTGGGCGCGGCGGGTCACGCCCTCGCATCCTGCTCCACCGTCCCGCTGTGGACGCTGGGCACGGGATTCCTGGGGGTCCTGCTGGTGGCGGCGCCGCTCGCCGGACGTGAGCGCTCGCTGCCCGGGATCGCCACACTGCTCGCCCTCGGCCAGACCGTGCTGCACACGCTGTTCGGCCTGGGGCAGCACGGCCCGGTGGCCGGTACGGCGACGACCGCGGCGAGGGCGGCGACGGTCGGATCGATGTCCTCCATGCCGTCGACGACATCTCTGTCCTCCATGCCGTCGACGACATCTCTGTCCTCCATGCCGTCGACGACATCTCTGACGTCGCTGTCCGACGCCTCACTGGTCGACCAGGCCGGTACGGGCGTCGCGCACCACCCCGCGGACGTCCTGTCCACCGCCGCGGGCTCCTCCATGGCGCTGTTGCCGTCGCTGCCGATGCTGCTGGGGCACGTCCTCGCGGCCGTCGCCGCCGGCTGGCTGCTGCGCCGCGGGGACATGGCACTGCTGCGGCTCGTCGAACTGTCCGCCGTATCCGCGCACTTGGTCGCCGAGGGAGCGCTCGTACGGTCCCTGCGCGGGGCGCTCGCCCTGGTGCGCGCCCTGCGGGCGGGGCTGCCGGGTACGCCTGCCGCCGGTCCGCGCCTGCTCCGCACCGGCCTGCTCGCACCGCCGGCGCCCCGCACCACCGCGCTTCAGCACACGGTGACCAGGCGGGGCCCGCCGACCGCCGCAGCTCTCGTTCTCGCCGCCTGACGCGACGCCGCCCGCACGCTCCACATCCGTGGGGAGGGGCCGCCGCGGTGCGGCACGCGCGCGTGCTGGGTTCCCGGGCTCCCGGGTTCCCATGTTCCCGAATGATCACGCACGCGCACCCCTCTTCCCCCCTTCCCCGTGGTCCTGGCTTCCGCACCGGAAGCCCACCGAAGTGGAGTGCTGTCCATGAAGGTCTCTCGTCTCGCCGTCACCGGCGCCGTCGCCGCCACCGCCGTCGTCGTCCTGTCCTCGCCCGCGTTCGCGCACGTCAGCGTGCAGCCGGAGGGGACCGCCGCCAAGGGCGGTTACGCGGTCCTCGACTTCAAGGTCCCCAACGAGCGCGACAACGCCTCGACCACCAAGCTCGAGGTCACCTTCCCCACCGCCCACCCGCTGGCCTCGGTCATGCCGGAGCCGATGGCCGGCTGGAACATCAAGGTCACAAAGACCAAGCTCGACAAGCCCGTCGACGCACACGGCGAGCAGATCACCGAGGCCGTCAGCAAGGTCACCTGGACCGCCGACGGCAAGGGCATCGCGCCCGGCTACTTCGAGAAGTTCCCCGTCTCCGTGGGCGCGCTGCCCGAGGACGCGGACGACATGGTCTTCAAGGCGATCCAGACGTACTCCGACAAGGAGGTCGTGCGCTGGATCGAGGAGCAGAAGGAGGGCGCGGAGGAGCCCGAGAACCCGGCTCCCGTGCTCACCCTGTCCGCGGCCTCCGAGGACGGCCACCACGGCTCGTCCGCGGCCGAGGAGACCTCCGAGAAGACGGCGTCCACCGAGAACGCCTCCGCCGAGACCGCCGCCCCCGCCGACAGCAGCGACACCACCGCCCGCGTCCTGGGCGTGGTCGGCATCGTCGTCGGCGTGGTGGGCGTGGCCTACGGCGTGCTGGCCGGACGCCGGCGCACCAGCGCCTGACGATCGACGCCCGCTCGCCCACCGGGGTCACACGAGGGCCCTACGAGCACTCGTACGATCGCGTGAGGGATCGCACGAACGCTCGAAGGACTGCACGTACGACCCCGGTGGGCGTCGGCCCCCTTACATCTGGGACATTTTTCTATGCGCAAGAAGACCTTCGCCGCGGCCGCGCTGCTCGCGGCCGCCACCCTGACCCTCTCCGCCTGCGGCAGCAGTGACGACAGCGGTTCACCCGTGTCCGTGGTGTCCGAGGAGGCCGGCTCGGACAAGCCCGCCACGGTCCTCGACCAGCCGTTCGAGAAGCCGGACCTGGTCCTCACCGACACCCAGGGCAAGAAGTACGACCTCCGCGCGGAGACCAAGGGCCGGCCGACGCTGATCTACTTCGGCTACACCCACTGCCCCGACGTCTGCCCGCTGACCATGAACAACATCGCCGTCGCCAAGAAGCAGCTGCCCAAGGCCGAACAGGACAAGCTGAGCGTGGTGTTCGTCACCACCGACCCCGGCCGGGACACCCCGGCCGAACTCGGCAAGTGGCTCAAGGGCATCGACTCCCGGTTCGTCGGCCTCACCGGCGACTTCGCCACCATCCAGGCCGGCGCCCGCACCCTCGGCATCTCCATCGAGCCGACGCAGAAGAACAAGAACGGCAAGCTCGTCTCCGTGCACGGCACCCAGGTCGTCGCCTTCTCCCCGAAGACCGACACCGGGTATCTGCTGTACGGCGAGGACGCCACGGTCGACGACTACACCAAGGATCTCCCCAAGATCATCAAGGGTGAGAAGCCGTGAGGCGACCCACCCTCGCGGTCGGCGTCCTGGCCGGTGCCGCCCTGCTCCTCGCCGGGTGCGGTTCCGACAGCGGCTCGGCCTCCCGCTCCGGCGGCGGGGGCGGGGGCGGCATCACCGTCTCCGGCGCCTACATGCCGCAGCCGGTCTCCGACGACATGGCGGCCGGCTACCTGACGATCACCAACGACAGCGACACCAAGGACGAGCTGACCTCGGTCACCAGCTCCGCGGGCGAGGTCACCATGCACGAGACGGTCGGCGGCGCGATGCGGGAGCTCACGGAATTCCCCGTCCCCGCACATGGTCAACTCGTGTTCAAAAGCGGCGGCAACCATCTGATGTTCGACAAGCTGAAGCGCAAGCCGAAGCAAGGCCAGAGCATCTCGGTCGAACTGCACTTCGCCTCGTCCGAACCCGTTGTCGTCAAGATGCCGGTGAAGTCGGCGACGTACGTCCCGCAAACCGGACACTGAGGGAGGGAATCCCCTTGACGAAGACCATCGCCCCCCGCGTCCGGACCGTGGTGCTGCTGCTCCTGGCCGCGGCCGGACTGCTCCTCACCACGGCCGCGCCGGCCTCCGCGCACGCCGCGCTCACCGGCAGCGATCCCCAGCAGGGGGTGGTGGTCGACAAGGCACCCACCCAGGTCTCGCTGACCTTCTCCGAGCAGGTCTCCACGTCCGCCGACTCGCTGCGCGTGCTCGACCCCAAGGGCAAGCCCGTGCAGAGCGGCAAGCCGACCAACGTGAGCGGCACGACCTACGCGGTGCAACTGCACAGCGGCCTGCCCGACGGTACGTACACCGTCACCTACCAGGTCGTCTCCGCGGACAGCCATCCCGTCTCCGGTGCCTACACCTTCTCCGTGGGCAAGCCCTCCGCGACCTCCGTCGCGGTGTCCGGGCCCACGGCCGGCGGCGGGGTGGTCGGCTGGCTGTACGGGTTCGGCCGGTACATGTCGTACGCCGGTTTCGTCGTGCTGGTCGGCGGCGCCGCCTTCGTACTCGCCTGCTGGCAGCGCGGCGCCGGGGTGCGGGCCATGCAGCGGCTCGTCGTCGCCGGGTGGCTCACGCTCACCGCCGCCACCCTCTTCCTGCTGCTCCTGCGAGGCTCCTACGCCACCTCCGGGAAGGTCGGCGACATCTTCGACCTGAACCTGCTGGGCCAGGTGCTGCAGACCAAGACGGGCGCGGCGCTGGTGTCCCGGCTGCTACTGCTCGCCGCGGCGGCGCTGTTCATCGCGGTGCTGTTCGGGGCGTACGAGAAGCGGGAGGACGAGGAGAAGCGGGACCTGACCTTCGGGCTGGCGATCGGCGGGACGGTCGTGGCCGCCGGGCTCGCCGCGAGCTGGGCGATGTCCGAGCACGCCTCCGTCGGGCTCCAGCCGAGCATCGCGATGCCTGTCGACGTGATCCATCTGCTGGCCGTCGCGACCTGGCTCGGCGGACTCACCGCGCTCCTCGGAGCGCTGTACTGGGCCCCCTCGGACCGGCCCGTCGACACCGCCGCCGTCCGCCGGTTCTCCACCGTCGCCTTCGGCAGCGTGGTCGCACTGGTCGTCACCGGCGTCTACCAGTCCTGGCGTCAGCTCGGGTCCTGGTCGGCGTTCACCGGCACCCGGTACGGGCAACTGCTGCTGGTCAAGATCGGGCTCGTGGCGCTGCTGGTCGGCACCGCCTACATCTCGCGGCGGTGGACGGCACGGCTGGCGGACACGGTGGTCCAGCGGGCCACGTCGAAGAAGCAACGGGTGACGGCCGACGCGGGTGCCTCGAAGGGTGCCGGTGGCGCCAAGGGCGGCGCGGGTTCCAAGGGGAGCGGCGCCCTCAAGGGGAACGGTGGTTCCCAGCGGGCCGCTCAGCTCGCCCGGCAGCGGGCCGCGATGGACGCGGCGCGTCAGAAGCGGACGCGGGACGCCGACCCGAACCGGTTCGGACTGCGCCGCTCGGTCCTCGCCGAGGCCGGGGTCGCCGTCGTGCTGCTCGCGGTCACCACCGTGCTGACGCAGACCGAGCCGGGACGCACGGAGGAGGACGCCAAGACGGCCTCGGCCTCCTCCTCGTCCTCCTCGTCCTCCTCGTCCTCGTCGGCCGGTGCGCTGACCTTGGACATGTCGTTCGACACGGGCGGCGAGGACGGCAAGGGCGTCGTGACGGTCGACCTCGATCCCGCGCGCGTGGGCGGCAACGAGATGCACGTCTATGTCCAGCGGCCCAACGGGCGTGCTTTCGACGTCCCTGAGGTGAAGGTCGCCTTCACCCTGGAGGCCAAGAAGATCGGCCCGCTGCCCGTCGTGCCCGACCACGTCACCACCGGTCACTGGTCGGCGAACGGGGTGCAGATCCCCATGGCCGGCGAGTGGAAGATCGCGGTGACCGTGCGGACCTCCGACATCGACCAGACGACCGTCTCCAAGAACGCGCAGATCGGCTGAGCCATCACCATGCCTGACCAGTCCATTCCGGAGGCCCGCCCTCCCGCGCTCGACGAGGAGAGCTCCTCCGAACTCAAGGAGGGCACGACCGAAGTCGAGGTGGGTGCCTCCGAAGTCGAGGAGGTCGACGTGGGTGCCTCCGAAGTCGAGGAGGTCGAGGAGGGTGCCTTCGAAACCGCCCGCTCCGTGGAGGGCCTCACCCGACGAAAGCTGCTCGGGACCGCCGGGGCCACCGGGCTCGTCCTGGGCGCGGCCGGCGGGGTCGTCGGCTACACCGCCCAGCCGTCCCGGGCCACGCCGCTGACCTCCGTGGGCGCGGACGAGGTGATGTTTCACGGGAAACATCAGCCCGGTATCACCGAGGGACTCCAGGCCCGCGGCCACCTCGTCGCCTTCGACCTGGCGGCGGGGGCGGGCCGCAAGGAGGCCGCCGCGCTGCTGCGCCGCTGGTCGCAGACAGCCCGGCGGTTGATGGCGGGCGAGGCGGCGCCCCACGACGACACGGACGTGGCCCGGGACGCCGGCCCCTCCTCGCTGACGGTCACCTTCGGCTTCGGGCATAGCTTCTTCGGCCGCACGGGCCTGGAGAAACAGCGCCCGGTCGCGCTGGACCCGCTGCCCGACTTCTCCTCCGACCACCTCGACAAGAAGCGCAGCGACGGCGACCTGTGGGTGCAGATCGGCGCCAACGACGCACTGGTCGCCTTCCACGCCCTGCGCGCCCTCCAGAAGGACGCGGGCGACGCTGCGCGGCTCCGCTGGCAGATGAACGGCTTCAACCGCTCACCCGGCGCGACGTCCCATCCCATGACGGCCCGCAACCTGATGGGGCAGCTGGACGGCACCCGCAATCCGAAGCCACGCGAAGCCGACTTCGACCAGCGCGTCTTCGTACCCGAGTCCGGCACGCCCGCGTGGATGGCGAACGGCTCCTACGCCGTCGTACGCCGCATCCGCATGCTCCTCGACGACTGGGAGAAGCTCTCGGTCTCGGCCCAGGAGAACGTCATCGGGCGCCGCAAGTCCGACGGAGCGGCTCTTTCCGGGGGCACCGAGACGACCGAGATGGACCTGGAGAAGACCGACGCCAAGGGCAACCTGGTCGTCCCGATCAACGCGCACGCCCGCATCACCCGCCCCGACCAGAACGGGGGCGCGGCGATGCTCCGCCGCCCGTTCTCGTACCACGACGGCTTCGACCAGGACGGAGTTCCCGACGCCGGTCTCCTCTTCGTCTGCTGGCAGGCCGACCCGCTGCGCGGCTTCGTCCCGGTCCAGCGCAAGCTCGACCGCGGCGACGCCCTGTCCCAGTACATCCGCCACGAGGCCAGCGGCCTTTTCGCGGTGCCGGGCGGGGCGGCGGAGGGGGAGTACGTGGGGCAGCGGCTGCTGGAGGGGTGAGTCCAGCGCCCTTGGAGTGGTCCAGTGCCCTGGGGGGTTGTCCATCGCCCTGTGCGTGGGGTGCCATCGCCCTGGGGTCCAACGCCCTGGGGTCCATCGCCCCAAGGGGTGGCTGTTGCGCGATGCGTGCGCTGCGTTTCTCGACGGCCATTAAGGTGAAGTCATGCCAGCGAGCTATGCGTATCTCGGTCCCGAGGGCACCTTCACCGAAGTCGCCCTGCGTACGCTTCCGGAGGCGGCGACGCGGGAGCTGATTCCGTACGTGTCCGTACAGTCGGCGCTCGACGCGGTCCGCGGCGGCGAGGCCGAGGCCGCGTTCGTGCCGATCGAGAACTCCGTCGAGGGCGGGATCACCACCACCCTCGACGAACTGGTCGCGGGCGCGCCGCTGATGATCTACCGCGAGGTCCTGCTGTCGATCACCTTCGCGCTCCTGGTCCGGCCGGGCACGACGCTGTCGGACATCAAGACGGTCTCCGCCCATCCGGCCGCCCAGCCGCAGGTGCGCAACTGGCTCAAGCGGAACCTCCCGGACGCCCACTGGGAGTCGGCCGCCTCCAACGCGGACGCCGCCCGGCTGGTGCAGGAGGGCCAGTACGACGCCGCCTTCGCGGGCGAGTTCGCCGCCGCCCGGTACGGCCTCACGGCCCTGGAGACCGGGATCCACGACGCCGAGAACGCCCAGACGCGGTTCGTGCTGGTCGGCCGGCCCGCCCGGCCCGCCGCGCCGACCGGGGCCGACAAGACGTCCGTCGTGCTGTGGCAGCGCGACGACCACCCCGGCGGTCTGCGCGACCTGCTGGGCGAGTTCGCGACGCGCGGCATCAACCTGATGCTGCTGCAGTCCCGGCCCACCGGCGCCGGCATCGGCAACTACTGCTTCTGCATCGACGCCGAGGGCCATATCTCCGACCGCCGGGTCGCCGAGGCCCTGATGGGACTCAAGCGGATCTGCCTCCAGGCGCGGTTCCTCGGTTCGTACCCGCGTGCGGATGTGGGACAGGAGGGCGTGCGTCCGCTGATGAAGGGGACCTCGGACGAGGAGTTCACCTCGGCGGCGGACTGGGTGGCGCGGTGCCAGGACGGACGTTTCTAGCAGGTTACCGACCGTCCCTACCTGCATATTTTAGTTATCCACAGGAGTTATCCACAGGCGAGCTTCTCGACCTGGGGACAAGTCGACAACGAAGTGCCACCCAGTCGACAAATCGCCCTACAGCCCTCAAGTTCGTCCACAGTCCCGTAGGTCACTCTTCGTCCACCCGTTTCCTTCGGTCCACCCTTCGAGGTGACTCATTTCCACCCGAAAGTGGGCGTGAAGGTGGTTTGCCTCGGGAATCCTCCACCCCGGAGACCCATGCCGGAATGATCACTTCCGGCATCCACAGATCTTTCGCACACCCTGTGGATAACTTTTCGCGGCTGTGGATTTCTGTGGACAGAGGCGGCCTCCAAGTCCCGTTCCGCGCAAGGGAATCGAGTCAACCAGCAGCCGAACGTCTACTCCGTCCCAGGTAGTGAGACACCATTTATTGACACAGAAGAACACAGCGGACAATTGCCGCATAGCGCAACGTAATGTGCGATTTGGTGCAGCCCGGAATAGTGAGTCGTGAGGCGTCACCCTGCACCGGTAGCCTTGGCGGCGTGATTGACCTTCGCCTGCTCCGTGAGGACCCCGACCGTGTGCGCGCGTCCCAGCGCGCCCGTGGAGAGGACGTCGCGCTCGTCGACTCCCTCCTGTCCGCCGACGAGCGGCGCAGGTCGTCCGGCGTCCGCTTCGACGAGCTGCGTGCCGAGCAGAAGGCGCTCGGCAAGCTCATCCCCAAGGCCTCCGGCGACGAGAAGGCCGAGCTGCTGAAGAAGGCGGGCCAGCTCGCCGCCGACGTCAAGGCCGCCGACGCCGAGCGCGACACGGCCGACACCGAGACCCAGGAGCTCCTCCTCCGGCTGAGCAACCTCGTGCACCCCGAGGTGCCCGTGGGCGGCGAGGAGGACTTCGTCACGCTGGAGACGCACGGCACGATCCGCGATTTCGGCGCCGAGGGCTTCGACCCCAAAGACCACCTGGAGCTCGGCACGGTCCTCGGCGCGATCGACGTCGAGCGTGGCGCCAAGGTGTCCGGCTCGCGCTTCTACTTCCTGACGGGTGTCGGCGCCCTCCTCGAACTCGCGCTCGTGAACGCGGCGATCGCGCAGGCCACGGCGGCCGGCTTCACGCCGATGCTGACGCCCGCGCTGGTCCGCCCGCAGTCGATGGCCGGCACCGGCTTCCTCGGCCAGGCGGCCCAGGACGTCTACCACCTGGACAAGGACGACCTCTACCTCGTCGGCACCTCCGAGGTCCCCCTCGCCGCGTACCACATGGACGAGATCATCGACGCCGACCGGCTTCCCCTGCGCTACGCGGGCTTCTCGCCCTGCTTCCGCCGCGAGGCCGGCTCGCACGGCAAGGACACGCGGGGAATCTTCCGCGTCCACCAGTTCGACAAGGTCGAGATGTTCTCGTACGTCGACCCGGCGGACTCGCAGGCCGAGCACCAGCGCCTGCTGGAGTGGGAGAAGCAGTGGCTGACGTCGCTGGAACTGCCGTTCCGGGTCATCGACGTCGCCTCCGCCGACCTCGGCTCCTCGGCCGCCCGCAAGTTCGACTGCGAGGCGTGGATCCCGACCCAGGGCAAGTACCGCGAGCTGACCTCGACCTCGGACTGCACCGAGTTCCAGTCCCGTCGGCTGTCGATCCGGATGCGGGACGGCAAGCAGGTCAAGCCGCTGGCGACGCTCAACGGCACGCTGTGCGCCGTACCGCGCACGATCGTGGCGATCCTGGAGAACCACCAGCAGGCCGACGGCTCCGTGCGGGTGCCGGAGGTGCTGCGTCCGTACCTGGGCGGCCGGGAGATCCTCGAGCCGGTCGCCAAGTGAGCACCTCCGCTGCCCCGGGCTTTCCCTACCGCCTGATCGCGACCGACCTCGACGGAACGCTGCTGCGCTCCGACGAGTCGGTCTCGCAGCGCACCCGTGAGGCGCTCGCCGCAGCCACTGCGGCGGGCGCCGCCCACATCGTCGTCACGGGCCGCGCGGCCCCCTGGACCCGGCACATCCTCGACGACCTCGAATACGACGGCCTCGCGGTCTGCGCCCAGGGCGCACAGGTGTACGACGCCGGCGGGCATCGCCTGCTGACGTCGGTGACCCTCGACCGGCAACTGGCCGGGGTGGCGCTGGCGAAGATCGAGGCGGAGGTCGGCCCGCTGTACCTCGCGGCGAGCCGCGACGGGCTGGACGGCGAGGTGCTGGTGGGACCGGGTTATGCGGTCACCGGCGCGCTCCCCGCGACCCCCTTCACGGACGCGTCCGACCTGTGGACCGCCCCGCTGAACAAGATATACATACAGCATCCGACGCTGACCGACGACGAGTTGGCCGAGGCCTCCCGCCAGGCCGCCGGCGGCTTCGTCACCGTCGCGATGGCCGGCGAGGGCATCGTCGAACTGCTTCCGCTGGGATTGTCGAAGGCCACCGGACTGTCCCTCGCGGCCCGTCGCCTGGGCATGAAGGCCGCCGACACGATCGCCTTCGGCGACATGCCCAACGACATCCCGATGTTCGGCTGGGCCTCCTACGGCGTAGCCATGGCCAACGCCCACGAGGAGCTCAAGGCGGTGGCCGACGAAGTGACGTCCTCGAACGAGGAGGACGGCATCGCGGTGGTGCTGGAACGGCTGCTGGGCTGAAGTGCGTGGTCCCCTGCGGGGATCACTTGGTCTTGCGGAGGATGCACGAATCGAACGTGCGCGGGCTTTTCAGGCCCGACCGCGGCTTGCTTTCAATCGGACACAGCGCAAACCGGTGCCTTACCACTCGGCCAATCCTCCGGGTGGGCGGCCTCACGCGGACGCGGTGCGCCGCGTGCTCGAAGCGGCCGCCCCGGGCAGCTCCCCGTGCGGGACGGACTCGACGGAGGGCCAACTACTCCGGAGTCCGCCGCGGGCTGCCCTGCGGGGAGCTGGACGCACTGTCGTGCATGGACATCGCCCGGCTCCTCCCCAGTGCGTGGCGCCGGTTCGAACCCGGCGTCCTGGACACAACCACTGTGCCCGGAGGCCGAGTTCGACGCCACTGATTAACGGGCGGCCGCAGATCCCCGGGCCGGGTCCCACCGGACCCGGGGCCCTGTCCTACCGGCGGCGCCACCTGCGTCGGCGCTTGCTGAAGAACCACCCCGCGGGCGGTTCGTCGGAGCGCCAGGGCTGGGGTTCGGGCTGCTCGCTGCGCCAGCGCGCGGCGAGCATCCGGGCCCGGGCGGAGGGTTCGGACGTGTCGGCGGACCGTATGAAGTCCTCGTCGAGGACCAGGTCGTCCCATACGTCCCCGGACTGCCCGCGGCCGTCGTCCTGCGGCGTCTCGCCTGCCATCCCCGTCCTCCCACCCGCTCCCACCCGAACGTCCCGATGGCCCAGTGTGCCCGGACACAGGTGAAGCCCCTGTCAATAAGCGCGGTCGACAAACCAGGTCGACAAGCCAGGTCGACAAGCCAGGTCGACAAGCGGGGCGTCTACTCCTCACCCGCGAGCGTCAGCGACCGCAGTTTCTGTCCCGCGTACCAGGTGGCCAGTACGGTGACGACGACCAGCAGGACGGTGGCCGTCGTCAGTCCGACGTCCGAGGTCACCAGGTCCCCGCCGGCCACCTTGTGGGCCACGGCCAGCGACCACTGCTGGACGCTGAGGGTGCGCGCCCCGGACACCAGGGAGCCGAACAGGGCCTCCCAGACGAGTGCGTAGACCAGCCCGAACACCACCGCGTGGCGGGAGACCGTGCCGAGCAGCAGGAAGAGCGCCGCGTAGGCGATGGAGGCGACCAGGGCGGCCACCGTGTAGGCCACGGCGATCTGCTGACCGTTGCCGTTCAGGATGAAGCCCGCGATCAGGGTCGGCACGGCCGAGAACACCATCGTCACGGCGATCGCCACGATCAGCTTGGTGAAGATGATCGTCGGCCGTTTGACCGGCTTGGACAGCAGATAGACCACCGAGCCGTCGTCGATCTCCGGGCCGATCGCGCCGGTGCCCGCGATGACACCGATGATCGGCACCATGGTGGCGAGCGCGAGCCCGCCGAGCAGGTCGGACGCCGTCTGGTCGTCGGCGCCGGCGAGGGCGCGCACCACGACCGAGATCACGATCAGCAGCAGGGGCAACGCGCCCAGGATGAGGGCCCGGCGCCGGCCGAGCAGGGCCCGGTAGGTGAGTCGGGCGACTGTGGGGTCGTACATCTTGGGCCTCCTACGCCGCGACGAGATACGAGAAGACGGACTCGAGGGACTCGTCGGACGGCGAGACCGTGAGCAGCCGGATGCCGTGGTCCCTCGCGACCCTCGGCAGCAGGGCCGTGAAGCGGCCGAAGTCGACGGCCTGGATACGCAGGGCGCCCTCGGCGAGGTCGACCTCGATGCCGGACGTCGACGGGTCGGCGATCAGCGCGGCCGCGAGAGCGCGGTCGTCGCTGGAGCGCACCAGGTAGCGGTGCGGACGGTCGGTCATCAGGCGGCGGATCTTGCGGAAGTCGCCACTGGCCGCGTGCCGTCCGGCGACCACGACCTCGATGTGCCAGGCGAGTTGCTCGACCTCTTCGAGGATGTGCGACGAGAACAGCACCGTGCGGCCCTCGTCGCCCATGCGCCGCAGCAGGTCCATCAGCTGCATGCGCTGGCGCGGGTCCATGCCGTTGAAGGGCTCGTCGAGCAGGAGCAGCGACGGGTCGTGGACCAGGGCGCTCGCCATCTTCACGCGCTGGCGCATGCCCTTGGAGTAGGTCGAGATCTTGCGGTCCTGCGCGGACTCCATCTCGACCGTGGCCAGCGCCTTCTGGGCCGCCTTGGCGCCCAGGCCGTGCAACTCGGCGTTGGCGACGACGAATTCGCGCCCGGTGAGGAAGTCGTACATCGCCTCGCGCTCGGGGACGACGCCGATGTGCTGGTAGATCGCCTCGTTGCGCCACACCTGCTGTCCGTCGAGGGTGACGGTGCCGGTGGAGGGGGCGAGGAAGCCGCCCATCATGTTGATGAGGGTGGACTTTCCGGCGCCGTTGGGACCCAGCAGGCCGGTGACGCCGGGGCCGATGGTCATGGTGATGTCGTTGACGGCGACCACGTTGCCGAACCAGCGTGAGACGTGGTCGATGGTGAGCGTGGTCACAGTCCGACCTTTCGGTAGCGGCGCATCAGGAGGCCGTAGCAGGCGGCGATCAGGCCGAGGGTGAGGAGGACGTAGACCACGCCCTCCCCGTTGGTCGGTGCGACCCCTCCGGGGAACGCGGAACTGGCTCCCAGGAACGCGGACTGCACGCCGTCGATGAGCGTGATGGGCGAGAACAGGCCGATCCAGGCGATGGATCCGGTGCTGGACTGTGCCTCGGCGATGGCCTGGAGGGTGGAGACGGCGCCGTAGGAGATGGTCAGGACCGCGATCACGGCCGCGATGCCGAAGCCGCGGCGCGGGGTGATCGCCGCGACCACCAGACCGAGGCCGGCGAAGAGCAGCGAGAGCAGGGCCACGGAGACGACTCCCTGCGCGAATCCCTTGGTCTGGTCGGCGAAGTCGAGCTTGGCCAGCAGGGCGCCCACGTAGAGCACCAGCAGCGGAGCGGCGGTGAGGATGAACAGCGCGGAGGCCATCGCCGCGAACTTGGCCCGTACGTAGTCCGCGGTCTCGATGGGCCGCGAGAAGTACAGCGGTACGGTCTTGAAGCGCAGGTCGCGCGAGACGGACTGGGGTGCCTGCGAGGCGACGTACAGGCTGATGACGGCCTGCATGACGATCGCGTAGCGCGTGTAGTCGAGGGGCAGTTCCTTGGCCTTCGTGGCGACCGCGACGGCCACCATGATGGCCGCTGGAACGCACATCACCACGAACAGCAGCATCGGCAGCACCTTGGACTTGACCGAGCGGCCGAGGCCGTAGGCGCCGCGCAGGGACTGCGAGTAGAGGGAGCGGCGGGCGTAGGCGCGACCCAGACGGGGGCCGTCGTAGGTGCGGTAGCCGATGTTGTGGATACGGGTCTGGTCACCCGAAGGTGCGGCTACGGAGTGTTCAGTTGCCATGGCCGACCGCCTCCTTCCGCTGCGCGTCGCGCTGTTCGTCGCTGTTCGTGAAGACCTCCGAGATGTGGTGCCGGCGCTGTTCCATGCGCACCAGGCCGAGGCCGAGGTCGGCGACCACATCGCGCACCAGGTCGTAGGTCTCCTCGCCCTGCGCGGTGAGCAGCAGCACGTGTCCGGCGCCCGGCAGGCCGCCGCCGCTGTCGAGGACGTCCATCCCGCGCGCGTGCAGCGCCTCGCGCACGGCGCGGGTGCCGTCCGGGTGCTCGTCGGTGTCGGTGACCTCGATCGCGAGGGTCGTGGTGGTCTGGGTGAAGTCGGTGGTGGAGCTGGAGCGCAGGAGCTTGCCGCCGTCGACCACCACCACGTGGTCGCAGGTGCGCTCCAGTTCGCCCAGCAGGTGGGAGGTGACCAGGACCGAGATGCCGAAGTCGGTGTAGATGCGGCGGATGAGGCCGAGCATCTCGTCACGGCCGACCGGGTCGAGGCCGTTGGTCGGCTCGTCCAGGAGAACCAGCTGCGGGTCGTGCACGAGGGCCTGCGCGAGCTTCACTCGCTGCTTCATACCGGTGGAGTAACCGCCGATGGGGCGGTAGCGCTCCTCGTACAGCCCGACATGGCGCAGGGTGTCCGCGGTGCGTTCGCGGGCGGCGGCGGGCGGCAAGCCGGACATGCGCGCCATGTGCACGACGAACTCGGTGGCCGAGACGTCGGGCGGCAGACAGTCGTGCTCCGGCATGTAGCCGACCCGCTCACGGATGGCGGCGCCCTTGGTGGCGACATCGAGGCCGAGCACTTCGGCGCGGCCCTCGGTGGCGGGGGACAGACCCAGCAGGATCTTGATCAGTGTGGACTTGCCGGCTCCATTGGCTCCGACGAGTCCGGTCACACCGGGCCCGACGTCCACGGAGAGCCGGTCAAGCGCGGTCACCCGGGGGTACCGCTTGCTCAGGCTTTCGGTCGCGATCACAGTCACATCTTCGAAAGTAGTGACGCGGACCACGCCAGTCGTCAACCCCCAGAGCCGTCTTCGCCTCAGACTCCAGTCGTACGGGCCCGTAGGGGACCCCCCTACCTGAGAGCTACGCAGAGCTGTTCTCAGCCCGGAGGCCTATTGACGCGGGCCTCGAGCAGCGTGCCTGCTGGCTGGAGGAAAATCTGCCGCACCTGCGGCGCTGAGCGGAGGAGAGGAGACCCAGGTGCCTGTTGAGGGCGCGCGGGAGCGCCGGGTGCACACCGGTGGGGTCGAGCTGTCCGTGGCCGAGCTGGGGGACCCGTCGGCGCCGACGGTCGTCCTGGTGCACGGCTACCCGGACAGCAAGGAGGTGTGGTCCCAGGTGGCGCCCCGGCTGGCCGAGCGCTTCCACGTCGTTCTGTACGACGTCCGGGGCCACGGCCGGTCCACGGCACCCGAGCCGTTGCGCGGCGGGTTCACGCTGGAGAAACTGACGGACGACTTCCTGGCCGTCGCGGACGCCGTCAGCCCGGGCCGGCCCGTGCATCTGGTGGGGCACGACTGGGGGTCGGTACAGGCCTGGGAGTTCGCCACGGTCCGGCGCGCCGAGGGCCGCATCGCCTCTTTCACCTCGATGTCCGGCCCGTCCCTGGACCACCTCGGCCACTGGATCGACAGGCGCCTTAGGCGCCCCACTCCGCGCCGGGTCGGCCAGCTGCTCGGCCAGGGCGCCAAGTCCTGGTACGTGTACCTGTTGCACACGCCGGTCCTGCCCGAGCTGGCCTGGCGCGGCCCTCTCGGCAAGCGCTGGCCCCGGCTCCTGGAGCGCGTCGAGAAGGTCCCCGGCGGCGGCTACCCGACCTCGACGCTGCCCACGGACGCTGCGCACGGGGCGTGGCTGTACCGCGACAACGTCCGGGCCCGGCTGCGCCGCCCTCGTGCGGACGCGTACGCCCATGCGCCCGTGCAGCTCATCACGCCCCTCGGCGACGCGTTCCTGTCGGAGAGGCTCTACGACGAACTGGAGCAGTGGGTTCCGCAGTTGACGCGGCGCACCCTTCCGGCCAAACACTGGGTCCCGCGCACCCGCCCCGACCAACTGGCTTCCTGGATCACGGAGTTCGTGGAGGGTGTGGAGGGCGGAAGGCCTGAGCCCGTTACGGCGACGGGCCGGTACGCCGACCGCTTCGGCGGGCAGCTCGTCCTGGTCACCGGCGCGGGCAGCGGCATCGGACGGGCCACGGCGCTCGCGTTCGCCGAAGCCGGAGCGCGTGTGGTGGCCGTCGACCGGGACGCCGAGGCGGCGGCCCGCACCGCCGAGCAGTCCCGGCTGGCCGGCGCGCCCATGGCCTGGGCGGAGACGGTCGACGTCTCCGACGCGCAGGCCATGGAGAAGCTCGCCACGAAGGTCGCCGCCGACTACGGCGTCGTGGACATCCTGGTGAACAACGCGGGCATCGGCCTGTCCGGCTCCTTCTTCGACACCACCCCGGAGGACTGGAAGAAGGTCCTCGACGTCAACCTGTGGGGCGTGATCCACGGCTGCCGGCTCTTCGGGAAGCAGATGGCCGAGCGCGGACAGGGCGGCCACATCGTCAACACCGCGTCGGCCGCCGCGTACCAGCCCTCCAGGGCACTGCCCGCCTACAGCGCCTCCAAGGCTGCGGTGCTGATGCTGAGTGAATGCCTGCGCGCGGAGCTGGCCGCCCGGGGGATCGGGGTGAGCGCGATCTGTCCGGGCTTGGTCAACACCGGTATCACCTCGACCGCGCGCTTCGTGGGCGTCGACGCCGCCGAGGAGAAGCGGCGCCGACAGCGCACCGCCCGGCTTTACGGGCTGCGCAACTACCCGCCGGAGAAGGTCGCCGACGCCGTCCTGCGGGCGGTGGTGCGCAATCAGGCCGTGGTTGCGGTGACGCCCGAGGCCCGCGGCGCCCGTCTCCTGTCCCGCATCACACCCGGGGCACTGCGGGCGATCGCACGGCTGGAGCCACCGCTGTAAGCCAAGGATCGTTGTCCACAGAATCGCCAATTTCCCTGTGGATAACCGCACTTGGTTGTGGATCAAACATCGGCGGCAAAATCATTCGCGTGATTCACATCCCTCCCGGCAGGCTGGCGATATGGACGAAAGACGCATGGATGAACAACGCACCGTCAAGGTGTCCAAGTATCTGTCGAAGCATCTACGGCACCAACCGGAGCGGATCGGACTCACCCTCGACGAGGGCGGGTGGGTCGAGACCGACACGCTGATCGCCGCGGCCGCCGCGCACGGCTTCCGGTTCACCCGGGCAGAGCTGGACCACGTGGTCGCTGCCAATGACAAGCGGCGCTTCGCGATCGACGGCACCCGGATCCGCGCCAGCCAGGGCCACAGCATCGACGTCAACCTGGGACTGGCGCCCGCGACCCCGCCGCCGTACCTCTACCACGGAACCGTGGCCCGCTTCCTGGACGCGATCCGCACCGAAGGGCTGCGGGCCATGAACCGTCACGACGTGCACCTCTCGCCCGACCGGGAGACGGCGACCCGCGTCGGCGCCCGCCGCGGCCGGCCGGTCGTGCTGTCGGTGGACGCCGATGCCATGCACCGCGACAGCCACCTCTTCCACGTGAGCGCGAACGGGGTGTGGCTGACGAAGGCGGTACCGCCCGAGTACCTGCGGTTTCCCGAGCGGCACTGACCTCCGGTCCGCCAGAATCAGTGGTATGGACCACTTCCCCACCACCGAAGCCGCCGTCGCGGCACTGCGGGCCCTCGCCGAGGAATTCGCGCGCGAGATCGAGGTCACCCACGACATCGGCGCAGACCAGACCTCCCGCCGCAGCGCCGCGGGCGTCGGGGTCACGGCCGACCCGGACGGCTCGCTGCCCCATGAGGCCTACGTCGAGTTCGGCGGCGTTCCTCGGGTGAGCGTGCGGCTCTACCCCGAAGGCGACGCCCTGATCGATGTCGAGGGCGTCGAGTGTCCCGACATCCCGCGCGATGACGTGCCCGCCTTCCTGAGCTCTGTCTTCGGCGACCTCGCCCACGTCAAGGGCCGCCGCTTCCCGCCCGGCTGCTTCCTGATCGTGCCGCTGCCCGGCGACCGCACCCACAAGGAGTACCTGCCGATGATCACGCTCAGCCCATGGCTGAGCGGACGGGTGCGATGACCGTCCGTGAGTGTTTCACGTGAAACACGATCGTCCGCATACGCTCGACCCATGAGTCTGCGTCTGAGCACTGTGATCCTTCCGTACCGCCGCTGGCACGAGGGTGGCCGTTCGACATGGCAACGCGCGGAGCAACTCGGGTTCCACGCTGCCTACACCTACGACCACTTGTCCTGGCGCAGCTTCCGGGACGGGCCCTGGTTCGGTGCCGTACCGACGCTGACCGCCGCCGCGGGCATCACCGACACCCTGCGCCTGGGCACGCTGGTGACCTCTCCGAACTTCCGGCAGCCGGTGACCCTCGCCAAGGAGCTGATCTCCCTCGACGACATCTCCGGCGGGCGTATCACGCTCGGTGTCGGCGCGGGCGGCACCGGATTCGACGCCACGGCGCTCGGACAGGAGCCGTGGACCCCGCGCGAGCGGGCCGACCGCTTCGCCGAGTTCGTGTCACTCCTCGACCGGCTGCTGACCGAAGACGGTGCCCAGGGTGTGTCGTACAAGGGCGACCACTACTCGGCGCACGAGGCACGCAACATCCCTGGCTGCGTACAGCGGCCCCGGCTGCCCTTCGCGGTGGCCGCGACCGGCCCCCGCGGGCTCGAGCTCGCCGCTCGGTACGGACACGCCTGGGTGACCACCGGCGACCCCAGGCTGTACGAGAACGGCACCCCCGACCAGTCGGTTCAGGCCCTCCGCGGACAGACCGAGAAGCTGGCCGACGCCTGCGCCGCGCTCGGACGGGACGTGCGGGACATGGACAAGGTCCTGCTGACCGGCTTCACCCCGGACCGCGCACGTCCGCTCCAGTCCCTCGACGCGTTCGTGGACTTCGCGGGCCGGCACCGGGACCTTGGCTTCACCGAGATCGTGATCCACTGGCCGATCCCCGACTCGGACTTCGCCGCGGACGAGAAGGTCTTCGAGCAGATCGCCATGGAAGCACCCGCTCAACTGCGCTGACGGGGCAGGTGAGAGCGGTGGCACCGCAGATGTCCGCAGGCCCGCACGGACCTGCGGGCCGACTGCAGGAGAATGGCCGGGTGACCTCAGCGACTCGACAGCCCGAAACCCCCGCCGCCACCGCCCCGCCGCGACTGATCGCCACCGATCTGGACGGCACCCTGCTGCGCGACGACAATTCGGTCTCCGCGCGCACCGTCGCCGCCCTCGCCGCGGCCGAGGAGGCGGGCATCGAGGTCTTCTTCGTCACCGGCCGCCCGGCCCGCTGGATGGACGTCGTCAGCGACCATGTCCACGGCCACGGCCTGGCCATCTGCGGCAACGGCGCCGCGGTGGTCGACCTGCACGGCGGCCCCGGCGCGCACAAGTTCGTGAAGGTACGCGAACTGGCCCGGGACAACGCGCTGGACGCCGTACGGCTGCTGCGTGAGGCGGCGCCGGGCACGGTGTACGCCGTGGAGCAGACGTACGGCTTCTACCAGGAGCCGGACTATCCGAAGTTGCATCTGGAGATCCCGGACTCCCTGGCACCGGCCGAGGACCTGCTGGCACCGGACGGCCCCGGCGCCGACGAGCCGGTCCTCAAGATCCTCGCCTACCACCCCACGGTCGACCCGGACGCCTTCCTCACCCTCGCTCGCCTCGCCATCGGAGAGCGCGCCAACGTCACCCGCTCCAGCCCCAGCGCCCTGCTGGAGATCAGCGGTCCCGACGTCTCCAAGGCCAGCACGCTCGCCCTGTGCTGCGCCGAACGCGGCATCTCGCACGAGGAGGTCGTCGCCTTCGGGGACATGCCCAACGACGTCGAGATGCTCACGTGGGCGGGCCGGTCCTACGCGATGGGCAACGCGCACCCGGACGTGATAGCGGCGGCCAGCGGCCGGACGGTCGCCAACAACGAGGACGGGGTCGCGGTCGTGATCGAGCAGCTGCTGGCGGAACGCGCATAGCCGCGGGCGGCCTTCGCCCGGCCCGACCGTCCCCCCAACGGCACTCCGCGCGGGTGCTATCCCAATGGCACTCCTCTTGCCGCCAACCACGGCACCGGATCGACCGCCGAGCCCATCTCCGGGGTGACCCGCACCTCGAAGTGCAGGTGCGGGCCGGTGGAGTTGCCGGACGTGCCCGACTGACCGATCCACTGCCCCGCACTCACCTGCTCACCCTGGTCGACGGTGACGGCGGCGAGATGGGCGTACTGCGTGTAGTAGCCGCCCATGTGCTCCGCGACCACCTCGATCCCGAAGGCGCCCCCGCACGACACCTTCACCACCCGGCCGGCGCCGACCGCCCGCACCGGCGTACCGATCGGCACCGCGAAGTCCTGCCCGGTGTGCCGGTTCGCCCACCGGGCACCGCCGCTGCCGAAGCCGGCGGACAGCGTGTACGCCTCCACAGGAGCGACCCATGCGTTCGTGACGGCCTTCCGCGGCTGATCGAGCCGGACGGCGCCACGGCAGGCACCGGCCGCGACGGACGCGTCCGCCTGCCCCTGCAACTGCCGGCGCGCCTGGTCGAGTTTCTGCTCGATGTCCTTCTTCAGGCCGGCGAGTTCGGCGTTCCGCTGCTCCAGGGCCTGCCAGGCCGCCACGGCCTTCGCCTCGTCCGCGGCAAGCCGGCGCTCGGCCCGACGGCTCTTGTCGATCGCGTTGTTGACCGCCAGTTGCGTCTGCGAGAAGACGTGCTGACCGCGCATCAGCTCATCCTGGCTGTCGGCGAGGATGAGCTGCGCGGTGAGCGGCAGTCCGCCGCCGCTGCGGTACTGGGCCCGTGCGATACGGCCCAGGTCCTCATGCATCACCGCGCTCTCCCGTCGCTCCCGGTCGAGGAGCGCCTCGACTCGCAGCGCCCGCGCCCGCTGCCCCTCGGCCTTGAGCCGTCCCGCCTCGTACCGCTGCGTCGCCACCGCCGCGTCCTCGTACAGCCGGGCCACCTGCCCGCTGATCCCGGAGTCCGCCGAGCCGTACGCACCCTCACCCGCACCGCCATCGCCCCCGTCGGTGGGACGGGCCGCGAGCACGGCGAACGCGCACAGCAGCGCCGGAACAAGCAGCGGATGACGGCGAAGTGAGCGCATGTCAGCGATCGTGACCCGGCCATGGGGCCGCGGTCCTGTTCACGTCGTACGGCTGGGGTAACGGTTGCGGCAGACGGGTCACGGGGCAGCGTGTCCCGCAGGTCCGGTCCGGAGAGGAGCGCCGCTCCAGGCGGCCGCCGGCGGACCGCCTCCCCCTACCGCGCCCCCACCAACAGGTCCGCCGCCTCCTCCCGCTCCGCCATCGCCCGCAGCGGCCCTCGCGCCGCCGCCAGCTCCTCGTATGTACCGCGCTGCACCACCCGTCCCTCGTCCAGCACGATCACCTCGTCCACCGCCGCCAGGCCGGCCAGCCGGTGGGTGATGAGCAGGGTGGTACGGCCCTCGGTGGCGGCCAGCAGGTCGGCGGTGAGCGCGTCGGCCGTCGGCAGGTCGAGGTGTTCGGCGGGCTCGTCGAGCACCAGGACGGGGAAGTCGGCCAGCAGCGCCCGGGCCAGCGCCAGCCGCTGCCGCTGCCCGCCGGACAACCGCGCTCCGTGCTCGCCGACCAGCGTGTCGAGCCCGTCGGGCAGACCGTCGGCCCAGTCCAGCAGCCGGGCCCGCCCCAGCGCATTGCGCAGTTCGGCCTCGGTCGCGTCCTTCTTCGCGAGCAGCAGGTTCTCGCGCACCGAGCTGTCGAAGAGGTGCGCGTCCTGCGCACACAGCCCGACGAGCCGCCGTACGTCGTCGCCGTCCAGGCCGTACGCGTCCACTCCGCCCAGCGTGTACGCCCCCGCGTCCGTGTCCAGGAAGCGCAGGAGGACCTGTGCGAGCGTCGTCTTGCCGGACCCGGACGGCCCGACCACGGCGACCCGGCGCCCTTCCTCCAGGGTGAGGTCGACTCCGGCGAGCGCGTCCCGGTCCTGCCCGGCGTGCCGGGCGGCAAGGCCCCGCAGCACGACAGGGAAGGGCGACGCGGGCGCCTGCCGGGGCCGTTGCGGCTCCCTGACCGGCTCGGGCGCGTCCAGCACCTCGTACACGCGCTCCGCGCTCCTGCGCACCCGCTGCCGGTACTGCGCGGCGAGCGGGAGCCCGACGACGGCCTCGAACGCGGCGAGCGGAGTGAGGACGACGACCGCCATCGCCACGCCGCCCAGCCGTCCGCCGGCGACCGCCTGGGCGCCCACGAGCGCGGTCGCGGCCACCGTCAGGCCGGAGATCAGCGCGGTCAGTCCGTCACCGAGCGCGGTGGCGGTGGCGGCACGTGAGGCGATCCGGGTGAGCGTCCCGTCGGCCCGCCGCGCCTCGGCGGTACGTCCGGGCAGGGCGCCGGCGACGGTCAGCTCGGCCGTCCCGGTGAGCAGGTCGGTCACGCGGGTCGCCAATGCGCCGCGGGCGGGTGCGAGCCTGCGCTCGGACCGTCGGGCCACGGCACCGGTGACCAGGGGGACACCGGCACCGGCGGCCACCAGTCCGGCGGCGAGTGCCATCGCGGCCTGCGGCAGCAGCCAGGCGGTGAAGCCGACGGAGGCGGCGGACACGGCCACGGCGGCACCGGCGGGCAGCAGCCAGCGCAGCCAGTAGTCCTGCAGGGCGTCCACGTCGGCGACCAGCCGGGAGAGCAGATCGCCCCGCCGGGTACGGCGCAGCCCGGCGGGCGCCAGCCGCTCCAGGCGCCGGTACACGGCGACGCGGGTGTCGGCCAGCATCCGCAGCACGGCGTCGTGCGACACGAGCCGCTCGGCGTACCGGAAGACGGCCCGCCCGATGCCGAAGGCCCGCGTCGCGGTCACGGCCACCATCAGATAGAGCACGGGCGGCTGCTGCGAGGCCCGGGAGATGAGCCATCCGGAGGTCGCCATGAGTCCGACGGCACTGCCGAGCGCGAGGCTTGCCAGCAGCAGGGCGAACATCAGGCGTCCCCGCCGGGCGCCGGACACGGCCCGCACGCGGGCCAGGACACCACGGGCGTCCGCCGTTGACACCAACGTCTCCGGGGCGTCGGGGACGAGGGCCGGTCCGGTCTCGATCGTGCGGACTCCGGCCGTGCTCTGCCCGGCCTCCCTGGGGGCGGGGGAGACCGGCTCGGCCAGTCGCACCACCCGGTCCGCCACCGACAACAACGCAGGCCGGTGCACCACCAGCAGGACCGTCCGTCCCACCGCGAGCCGTCGCACCGCCTCCACGACCTCGCCCTCGGTGGCCCCGTCGAGCGCCGCCGTCGGTTCGTCGAGCAGCAGCACGGGCCGGTCGGCGAGAAACGCCCGGGCCAGCGCGAGCCGCTGCCGCTGCCCGGCGGACAGCCCGGCGCCGTCCTCCCCGAGCACGGTGCCCGCGCCTTGGGGCAACACGTCCACGAACTCCAGCGCCCCCGCGTCCGCCAGCGCCCGTCGTACGGCGGAATCCTCCGCGTCGGGCCGGGCCAGCCGTACGTTCTCGGCGATCGTCCCGGCGAACAGGTGGGGCCGCTGCGGCACCCACGCGACCCGCGACCGCCACTCCTCCAGGTCGGCCTCGGCGAGATCGACTCCCCCGACCGACACCCGCCCCTCACTGGGGCGTACGAAGCCGAGCACCACGTTCAGCAGCGTCGACTTGCCCGCACCGCTCGGCCCGACGAGAGCGACCGTCTCCCCGGACTCGACGGCGAAGGACACGTCCGTCACGGCGTCCCCCGACCGCCCGGGGTACCGGACGGACACCCCTTCGAAGGCCAGGCCCCCCGCCGGCACGGCACCGGAACCTGAGACCGGAACCGGCGTCTCCAGCACCGAGAAGATCTCCTCGGCGGCGGCCAGCCCCTCGGCCGCCGCGTGGTACTGGGCCCCCACCTGCCGCAGCGGCAGATAGGCCTCGGGCGCGAGCACGAGAACGACCAGGCCGATGTACAGGTCCATGTCCCCGTGCACGAGCCGCATCCCGATGGTCACGGCGACCAGCGCCACCGACAAGGTCGCCAGCAACTCCAGCGCGAAGGACGAGATGAAGGCGATCCGCAGGGTCCGCATGGTCGCCTGCCGGTACTCGCCGGTGATACGCCGGATGGACTCGGCCTGCGCCTTCGCCCGCCCGAACACCTTCAGGGTAGGAAGGCCGGCCACCACGTCCAGAAAGTGCCCGGACAGCCGGGACAGCAGCCGCCACTGGCGGTCCATCCGGGACTGGGTGGCCCAGCCGATCAGCATCATGAAGACCGGAATGAGCGGCAGGGTCCCGACGATGATGGCCGCCGAGACCCAGTCCTCGGTGACGATCCGCGCCAGCACCGCCACCGGGACCACCACCGCCAGCCCCAGCTGCGGGAGATAGCGCGAGAAGTAGTCGTCCAGGGCGTCGACTCCCCGGGTGGCGAGGGCGACCAGCGATCCGGTCCGCTGCCCGCTCAGCCACCCGGGCCCCAGCGCGACCGCACGCTCCAGCAGCCGTCGGCGAAGCTCCGACTTCACCGCCGCGCTCGCCCGGTGCGCGGCGAGTTCGGTGAGCCAGGAGACCAGCGCGCGACCACCGGCGACGGCCACCAACAGCAGGAGGGGAGTGCGGAGTTCGGCTACCGACAGCCCGTGCTGGAAGGCGCCCACCACGATCTCGGCGATGAGCATCGCCTGCGCGATGACCAGAAGGGCCCCGACGGCGCCCAGGCCGACCACCGCCACCAGGAAGAACCGGGTGGCACGGGCGTACCGGAGCAGACGTGGATCGATTGGTTTCACGTGAAACACACCTCAGCGCACGGTTTCAGCAAGGTCAGCGCACGGGTTCGCACGGTCAAGTGCACGGGTTCGCACGGTCAGTGCACAGTCTCAGCAATGTGCTGCGTACCGATCCGCTTGCGGAACACCCAGTAGGTCCAGCCCTGGTAGAGCATCACGATCGGCGTGGCGATCGCCGCGCACCACGTCATGATCTTCAGGGTGTACGGGCTCGACGAGGCGTTGGTGACGGTCAGGTTCCATTCCGCATTGAGCGAGGACGGCATGACGTTCGGGAAAAGCGTCAGGAAGAGCATCGCCACCGCGGCGACGATGGTGATCCCGGACAGGGCGAACGACCAGCCCTCACGCCCTGCCTGGTTGGCCACAAGGGCCGCCACCAGAGCCGCGACCGCCACGACGAGCGCGACCAGGCTCTTGCCGTCACCGCCGTCGACCTGCGTCCACAACAGGAAGACCAGCGCTACCACCGCGGTGACCAGACCCACGCCCGACGCCAGCTTCCGCGCCCGCTCCCGGATGTCCCCCACGGTCTTGAGGGCCGTGAACACCGCGCCGTGGAAGGTGAACAGTGCCAGCGTCACCAGACCGCCGAGGAGAGCGTACGGATTGAGCAGGTCCCAGACGGTACCGACGTAGTTGAAGTTCTGGTCGATCTTCACGCCGCGCACGATGTTGCCGAAGGCCACGCCCCACAGGAACGCCGGGAGCAGCGAGGTCCAGAAGATCGCGGTCTCCCAGTTGCGCTGCCAGTGCTCCTCGGGCCGCTTCACCCGGTACTCGAAGGCGACACCTCGGACGATCAGGCA
This sequence comes from Streptomyces cellulosae, assembly GCF_000721105.1. GTDB lineage: Bacteria > Actinomycetota > Actinomycetes > Streptomycetales > Streptomycetaceae > Streptomyces > Streptomyces cellulosae_A. The sequence goes on along the minus strand of NZ_JOEV01000006.1, from coordinate 210,195 downwards.
GACCAGGACAAGCAGCAGGGGCAGGTAGAAGCCGGAGAAGAGCGTGGCGTACCACTCGGGGAAGGCGGCGAAGGTCGCGCCGCCGGCCGTGAGCAGCCAGACCTCGTTGCCGTCCCAGACCGGACCGATGGTGTTGATCAGCACCCGCTTCTCGGCCCGGTCCCGGGCGAGCAGCTTGGTGAGGATGCCGACCCCGAAGTCGAAGCCCTCCAGGAAGAAGTAGCCGGTCCACAGGACGGCGATGAGGACGAACCAGACGTCGTGAAGTTCCATGACTGTGCAGCTCCCTCGGCCTAGTACGAGAAGGCCATCGGCTTGTCGGCGTCACGGGAGTCGCCGCCGATCTTCGTGGGCGGGTTGAGGTCGGCGTCGGTGAGCTCGGGCGGGCCGGCCTTCACATACTTCGCCAGCAGCCTGACCTCGATGACGGCGAGGATGGCGTACAGGCTGGTGAAGACGATCATTGAGGTGAGGACCTCGCCCTGAGAGACTCCGGGGGAGACCGCGTCGCGGGTCTGGAAGAGGCCGTAAACGACCCACGGCTGGCGGCCCATCTCGGTGAAGATCCAGCCCCAGGAGTTGGCGATCAGCGGAAAGGCCAGGGTCAGGACCGCGATGCGCCAGTACCAGGTGGTGAGCGTCGGGCCGAGGGCCTTCTTCCTGAAGAGGACAAGACGCGGCACTTCCTCGTCACCGACCCTGAGGTGCTTCGGCAGCAGGAACTTCTTGCGGGTCAGCCAGAGGCCGGCCAGCCCGATGGCGAAGGACGTCATGCCGAAGCCGATCATCCAGCGGAAGCCCCAGTAGGCGACCGGGATGTTGGGCCGGTAGTCGCCGGGCCCGAACTTCTCCTGCTCGGCCTTGTTGACGTCGTTGATGCCGGGCACGTACGAGGTGAAGTCGTCCTTGGCCAGGAAGGACAGCAGGCCGGGGATCTCTATCGCGACCTTGTTGTGGCCCGCGTCGACGTCGCCGTAGGCGAAGACGGAGAACGGCGCGGGCGACTCACCGTCCCACAGGGCCTCGGCGGCGGCCATCTTCATCGGCTGCTGCTCGAACATGATCTTGCCGAGGGTGTCACCGCTGATCGCGGTGAGCATGCCGCCGATGACCACGGTGACCAGGCCGAGCCGCAGCGAGGTCTTCATCTCACGGATGTGCTTCTTGCGCAGCAGATGGAAGGCGGAGATGCCGACCATGAAGGCGCCGCCGGTGAGGAAGGCCGCGGAGAGGGTGTGGAAGGCCTGGGCGAGCGCGGTGTTCTGGGTCAGCACGAGCCAGAAGTCGGTGAGCTCGGCCCGCCCCTTCGTCTCGTTGATCCTGTAGCCGACGGGGTGCTGCATCCACGAGTTGGCCGCGAGGATGAAGTAAGCGGACAGGATCGTGCCGATCGAGACCATCCATATACAGGCCAGGTGGATCTTCTTGGGCAGCTTGTCCCAGCCGAAGATCCACAGGCCGATGAAGGTGGACTCGAAGAAGAAGGCGATCAGGGCCTCGAAGGCGAGCGGGGCACCGAAGATGTCGCCGACGAAGCGCGAGTAGTCGGACCAGTTCATGCCGAACTGGAACTCCTGCACGATGCCGGTGACCACGCCCATCGCGATGTTGATCAGGAAGAGCTTGCCCCAGAACTTGGTGGCCCTGAGGTACTTCTCCTTCTCCGTGCGCACCCACGCTGTCTGCAGCCCGGCCGTGAGGGCGGCCAGGGAGATCGTCAGGGGGACGAACAGGAAGTGGTAGACGGTCGTGATGCCGAACTGCCAGCGCGCCAGGGTCTCCGGCGCCAAGGCTATGTCCACGTCGTCGTCTCCTTACCTCGCCATGGTGCTGTGGCAGTACGTGCCCCTTTGTCACAGACATCCTGGAACAACCGGGCCCGCTTGTGAAAGCGTTCACATTCACAAGCAATTATGACCCATAGCCGTTCGAGGCGTGAGGGGCGGGGGGTCCCTGATGCCGGCCGACCGGTCCCAGGGACAGGAACCGGTCGGCCCAAGGCGGCCGCGAGGAGCCCTACAGTTCCTTCCGGAACCCCTCCGCCGCCTTCAGGAAGATGTCGTTCGCCTCGGTCTCCCCGACCGTGACCCGCACGCCCTCACCCGCGAACGGCCGGATCACCACTCCTGCCTGCTCACAGGCGCGCGCGAACTCCACCGTGCGCTCCCCCAGCCGCAGCCACACGAAGTTGGCCTGCGTCTCTGGCACCGTCCACCCCTGGGCGCGCAGCGCGTCGACGACACGCTTGCGTTCACACACCAGGGATCCGACCCGGCCGAGCAGTGCGTCCTCGGCGCGCAGCGAGGCGATGGCCGCCTCCTGTGCGAGATGACTCACACCGAAGGGCACGGCTGTCTTGCGCAGCGCCGCAGCCACCGGCTCATGGGCGATCGCGAAACCGACGCGAAGACCGGCGAGACCGTACGCCTTGGAGAACGTGCGCAGCACACAGACGTTCGGCCGCTCGCGGTACAGCTCCACACCGTCCGGAACCTCGGGGTCGCGGATGAACTCGCGGTACGCCTCGTCCAGCACCACCAGCACGTCACCGGGCACCCGGTCGAGGAACCGTTCCAGCTCGGCCCGGCGCACCACTGTGCCGGTGGGGTTGTTGGGGTTGCAGACGAAGATCAGCCGCGTCCGGTCGGTGATCGCGTCCGCCATGGCGTCCAGGTCGTGCACATCACCCGGGGTCAGCGGCACCCGCACCGAAGCGGCTCCGCTGATCTGCGTGATGATCGGGTACGCCTCGAACGAACGCCAGGCGTAGATCACCTCGTCGCCGGGGCCGGCCGTCGCCTGGATCAGCTGCTGGGCGACACCGACCGAGCCGGTGCCGGTAGCCAGGTGGGAGAGCGGGACGCCGAAGCGCTCCGACAACTCGCCGATCAGGGCCGTGCAGGCCAGGTCCGGGTAGCGGTTGAACGACGCGGCCGCGGCCATCACCGTCTCCATCACACCCGGCAGCGGCGGATACGGGTTCTCGTTGGAGGACAGCTTGTAGGCCACCGGGCCGCCGGCCGCGGCGGGCCTGCCCGGCACATAGGTGGGGATACCCTCCAGCTCGGCGCGCAGCTTGGGCCTCGTCTCGCTCACCGCAGTCCTCCTCGTGACCACCGGCGGACCATCAGCACCGCCGGCTTCCAATGCTCCTCACCCTATGAGGATTCGGCGCCGCTGCGTACAGGTGCGCGACAACCTCGTTCGTCGCGGCCTCCGCCTCGGCTGTCTCCCTCGGCATCGGGCGCATCACCGTACGAAGGCATACGAATCCAGGGGCGCGGTCACATATATCTACGCGCCGGTGGCTCACGCCGTGGCGCGCGTCGCTCGTCAAGGTGAGTTGAGACCTCTTCGAAACATCTGCGAGTTGGCAGGCCGGTGTGCGCCGACACGTCACGTCCTACCGACTGAGGCCCCAACTCCCTTGCTTTCGAAGGGAATTATCCCCTCACAACCTTGCAGAAACGTGCCTGTCAACGCGTGCATATGCGTCCGCCCTACCCCACCGCATGAGCCCTACTATCGGCTCGCCATGACAGCAGCAGGGAAGCACCAGGTGAGCCGCGCGGAAACCTCTCGGCGAGGCACCCGGCCGGGCAGGGCGGGCATCAGAGACGTTGCCGCCGCCGCCGGAGTCTCCATCACGACCGTCTCCGACGCCCTCAACGGGAAGGGCAGGCTCCCGGACGCCACCCGACGCCATGTCCGCGAGGTCGCCGACCGGCTCGGTTACCGGCCCTCGGCCGCCGCCCGCACCCTCCGTACCGGCAAGTCCGGACTGATCGGTCTGACCGTGACGACGTACGGGGATGAACCTTTCACCTTCACCGAGTTCGCCTACTTCGCCGAGATGGCGCGGGCCGCCACCTCGGCCGCACTCGCCCGCGGCTACGCCCTCGTCATCCTCCCGGCGACCTCCCGGCACGACGTGTGGTCGAACGTCGCCCTCGACGGCACGGTCGTCATCGACCCGTCCGACCAGGACCCCGTCGTCAGCGAACTGGTCCGGCAGGGTCTGCCGGTCGTCTCCGACGGCCGCCCGGCCGGCACGCTCCCGGTCACCGCCTGGGTCGACAACGACCACGAGGCCGCCGTCCTCGGGATCCTCGACCACCTGGCCGACGCCGGTGCCCGCCGCATCGGCCTGCTCACCGGGACCAGCACGGACACATACACCCACCTGTCGACCACCGCATACCTGCGCTGGTGCGAGCGTGTGGGCCAGGATCCGGTGTACGAGGCCTACCCGGCGCACGATCCGTGCGCGGGCGCCGTCGCCGCCGACCGGCTGCTCGCCCGCCCCGACCGTCCGGACGCCGTCTACGGCCTGTTCGACCCGAACGGCACCGACCTGCTCGCCGCCGCCCGTCGCTACGGACTGCGCGTACCGGACGACCTGCTTCTGGTCTGCTGCAGCGAGTCCACCGTGTACGCCAACACCGAGCCGCCCGTCACCACGCTCTCCCTGAAACCGCGCCGCATCGGCACGGCCGTGGTTCAGCTCCTCATCGACGCCATCGAGGGGCTCGAGTCCGACCAGCCGGTCGAGCAGGTGATACCGACCGAACTGATCGTGCGTACCTCTTCCCAGCGACGTCCGCCGCGGACGACGGTCAGCGCGCCGCGCTCCCCCGAGGGGAAGTAGCGCGGGCGACCGGGCAAGGCGGTAAGCGCGTTCTGCCGGGCAGTGCGGGGGCGGTGACCAGGCTCTCACCTACGGGTCACCGGAACGCTCAGCGGTCGGTCACCGGACGGTCGAACCCCTGCCCAATCGGGGCGAAAGCCACGGTGAAATGGAGTCCTGCTCCGATTCACCACCCCTGGGTCATCACACAGCGCGATCCGCATTCCTATGATGGGCCCACGACACCGCGGGCCGCTGCGACCAGGCAGTCCGACGCGGTGCAGATGCGGCGCGATGGTGGAGGGGTCTGATGACTCAGGGGGCCGGTCAGGGACCCGAGGTGGAGCGGACGGCGACGTTGCGCGACTTCCGGGTGCCCGCGTACGTCCACGAGACCGGTCCGTACCCGCAGGGCGTGCACAGCGGTGACACGGTCAGCCCGGTCGAGGAACCGGTGGACCATCCGGAGGGCTACACCCCCACGGAGCGCGACCTGCCGGTCATCCAGCGGGGCGACACGCTGCAGACGACCGTCGATCCCGCCTCCCTCCCGGCCCCACAGCCCACGGCCGGACCCGGCCCGCTCTTCGTCGTGGGGGACGTGCACGGCTATCTCGACGAACTGATCGCAGCGCTCCAGGAGAAGGGCCTCCTCGACGCCGCGGGCAACTGGTGCGCGGGCACCGCACGGCTGTGGTTCCTCGGCGACTTCACCGACCGCGGCCCGGACGGCATCGGCGTCATCGACCTCGTGATGCGGCTGTCCGCCGAGGCCGCCGCGGCCGGCGGCTACTGCAAGGCCCTCATGGGCAACCACGAGCTCCTCCTGCTCGGCGCCAAGCGGTTCGGCGACACGCCCGTCAACTCCGGCGCGGGCACCGCCACCTTCCAGGCGGCCTGGCTGCTCAACGGCGGCCAGAAGACGGACATGGACCGCCTCCAGGACCACCATCTGCAGTGGATGGCCCGCCTCGACGCCATGGAGCAGGTCGACGGGCACCTGCTCGTCCACTCCGACACCACCGCCTACCTCGACTACGGCGACTCGATCGAAGCGGTCAACGACACCGTCCGCGAGACCATCACGCGCAACGACGCGGACGAGGTGTGGGACCTGTTCCGCAAGTTCACCAAGCGCTTCTCCTTCCGCGACGAGGGCGGCGCCGACCATGTGCGCTCCCTGCTCGACACGTACGGCGGCACCCGCATCGTCCACGGCCACAGCCCCATCCCCTACCTCCTGGGCGAAGTCGGCTCCGAGGAGGGCGAGGACCCGGCCGTCCCCGTGGTGGAGGGACCGCACCTCTACGCCGACGGACTCGCCATCGCCATGGACGGCGGAGTGACCATGGCCGGAAAGCTGCTGGTCCAGCAACTGCCGCTGGATGTCTGACCGTTCACGGGGCAGATGTTCCCTGTGCCGGACCGACCGGTGACGACACAGGCCACAGCGCATTTTCGGTAAACCCCCTGTCACGCCGTACCGTCATCGCTCTACCATCGGCTTATCCGTAGCAGGCTCCCCTCCGTTTCTGCCCGACGGCTCGTCAGCGTGCGAGCCCCAAGCCCTACGGAGCATCGGGGGATGCACATGAACAGCGTTCCGCAGCACCTGCTGAGCGAGGACCGCCAGGAATACGAGCGGATCCTCGGTGAGGCGCTGCGCTCCGCACCAACCCGCCCGGAACTGGCCGCTGTCGGACAGCGGCTCAACCCGGAACAGCTGCGCACCATGGCGCTCAACGCCACCGCACTCATCACGGCGGCCGCGGCGACCGAGTACCAGCACTACGTGAAGGTCCGCGAGGAACTGCGCCACCCGGCGCCGTCCACCCCGTCGTCCCACCGGGACACCGGCTCCGCGGAGCCGGGCACCGCCGCGATGGGGCTCGCCACCACCATGGGAGAGGTCGCCGAGACCACCGGCGCGGGAGCCATCGCCGTCGTCGCGGTCCTGGCACCCGTCCTGGCCGGAACCGCCGCGGCGATCTTCCTGCTCGTGGGTTACATACTCAAGATGCTCGACCCGGAGCCGGCGTTCGCCCAGACCATGCTCACCGCCGGATGGGTGTTCGGCGCCATGACCGCGGCCGCGATCCTCGTCGCCGCCGTCGGACTGCTCCTGACCGCTCTGCGCAACCGGCCCTCGCTCGAAGCGGGACCGTACGGCGAGATGAACGCGGAAGTGATCCGGGCCAAGCAAGCCTGGATCGAGGCACTGATGGAGCGCGGCATCCTGCCTTTTCTGCGGGAGGCCCTCGCCGATCCCGGCACCGCCGCTCTGCGTCGTACGGCACCGCCGGCGCCGACCAGCCGCATGCCGCACCTCGGCTACGACCGGCCCGGCTTCAGCAGCCCGGACGACGGCGCCTCCGGCTCGCGACCGAGCTTCACGAGCCCGGACTACACCAGCCCGGACTTCGGGGGGCCGGAGCACAAGCCGGAGTAACAGCCGGAACAGCCCCTCGGCTTGCGCCCCCACCAGCTCATCCGGGGAGCGCAAGCCGAAGACCCGGCCACGGGCCGCGCCGATCCGGAGTGAGCCCGTCCACCCCCAATCACCCGCTCTTTCCGCCGAACCGGACCGCCCCCTGGTCGTGGAGACCCACCGGACCGGCCGGACCCGCGCCCGGGCAGACGCGGGCCCTCGGTACCGCCGGTCAGTCCGCGATCGGCAGGTACACCCGGTTGCCCGCCGCCGCGAACTCCTTCGACTTCTGGGCCATGCCTTCCTCGATCTCATCCTGACTCCCGCCATGCAGGAGGCGGATGTCCTGGGAGATCTTCATCGAGCAGAACTTCGGCCCGCACATCGAGCAGAAGTGAGCCGTCTTGGCGGGCTCGGCCGGCAGGGTCTCGTCGTGGAACTCCCGTGCCGTGTCCGGGTCGAGGGCCAGATTGAACTGGTCCTCCCACCGGAATTCGAACCGGGCGTCGGACAGCGCGTCGTCCCACTCCTGTGCGCCTGGGTGCCCCTTGGCGAGGTCTGCCGCGTGGGCGGCGATCTTGTAGGTGATGACGCCGGTCTTGACGTCGTCACGGTTGGGCAGGCCCAAGTGTTCCTTGGGCGTGACATAGCAGAGCATGGCCGTGCCCCACCAGGCGATCATCGCGGCACCGATGCCGGAGGTGATGTGGTCGTACGCCGGCGCGACGTCCGTGGTCAGCGGGCCGAGCGTATAGAACGGAGCCTCATCGCAGATCTCCTGCTGAAGGTCGATGTTCTCCTTGATCTTGTGCATCGGGACATGGCCCGGGCCCTCGATCATGGTCTGAACGTTGAAACGCTTCGCGATCCGGTTGAGTTCCCCGAGCGTGCGCAACTCCGCGAACTGCGCCTCGTCATTGGCGTCCGCGATGGAGCCCGGCCGGAGACCGTCGCCCAGCGAATACGTGACGTCATAGGCGGCGAGGATCTCGCAGAGTTCCTCGAAGTTCTCGTACAGGAAACTCTCCTTGTGGTGCGCCAGGCACCACGCGGCCATGATCGAGCCGCCGCGGGAGACGATCCCGGTCTTGCGATTCGCCGTCAGCGGCACGTACGGCAGGCGCACGCCCGCGTGGACGGTCATGTAGTCCACGCCCTGCTCGGCCTGTTCGATGACCGTGTCCTTGTACATCTCCCAGGTCAGCTCCTCGGCGCGGCCGTCGACCTTTTCCAGCGCCTGGTAGAGCGGCACCGTTCCGATGGGGACGGGGGAGTTGCGCAGCACCCACTCGCGGGTGGTGTGGATGTTGCGGCCGGTGGACAGGTCCATGACCGTGTCGGCGCCCCACCGGGTCGCCCAGGTCATCTTCTCGACCTCCTCCTCGATGGAGGACGTCACCGCGGAGTTGCCGATATTGGCGTTGACCTTCACCAGGAACCGCTTGCCGATGATCATCGGCTCGATCTCCGGGTGGTTGACGTTGGCCGGCAGCACGGCCCGGCCCGCCGCGATCTCCTCCCGGACCACCTCGGGTGAGACCTTCTCCCGGACGGCCACGTACTCCATCTCGGGAGTGATCTCGCCCCGGCGGGCGTACGCGAGTTGAGTGACGGCGTTCCCGTCCCGGCTGCGGCGCGGCAGGCGGGGCCGCCCCGGGAAGACCGCGTCGAGGTTACGCAGCCCGCCGCGCGGTGAGGTGTGCTTGAGGCCGTCGTCCTCGGGGCGGACGGGCCTGCCCGCATACTCCTCCGTGTCACCGCGGGCGATGATCCAGTTCTCCCGCAGCGGCGACAGGCCCCTGCGGACGTCGGTCTCGACGTGCGGATCGGTGTACGGACCGGACGTGTCGTAGAGGGTGACCGACTGCCCGTTGGTGAGGTGCACTTGACGGACCGGCACCCGCAGATCGGGGCGTGAGCCCTCTACGTACGCCTTGTGCCAGCCGATGGACTTCCCGGCCTCCTGGGACTCTTCGCCCTGATTGAGCGGTTCGTCCTGGTTGGAGGCAGGCGTGCGCGCGTCCTTGTTGGTCATGAGACCTACTCCCTACGCCGGCATTACCCGGTAACAGGTTCGGCGGTCGACGCAGCGGTTTCCGTCCGTCGACGTCTCGTGTGATATGTCACCTGATCCAGATGACGTTCCACGTGAAACATCGCTGGGACGGAGGTCAGCGCCCTCTCAGCCCGGTGCTCCGAGCTCCCGCGTGTGCAAAGGTGCCTCCACGCTAGCGTCATTTGTGGCGCGGTGAACAGTGGGCCTCTGTCGTTCTTGCGATGATCGGGCGGTGACCACGACACATCAGCCCCCGTATCCGCCGCCCGAGCCGCCGCGGAGGCCCGGAGCCGGTAACGGCCAGCGCCGTGGAGACGGCGGTTCCGGTGGTGGACGCGGCGGCGACTGGTTCGGCGCCGGAGGCGGGAACGACGACCCTGACGAACGCGGGCAGGACCACGGCTCGGGAGGCGGTGCGGGGTACAAGCACGGCTCCGGAGAGGGCGGGGGGTACGAGCACGGCTCCGGAGAGGGCGGGGGGTACGAGCACGGCTTCGGATCCGTTGGCGGACAGAGGCTCGGTCCAGGCGACGGTCACGGCGCCGGGCAGGGACACAGCACGGGCCACGGTCACAGCCCCGGTGGCGGGGTGGGCCCTGGCGATGGTCATGGCGCCGGGGACGGTCACAGCCCGGGGTCCGGCGGCGGGCACGGCCATGCGCACAGTCACGGGCCCGCCGCACCCGTCTCCAGACACCTGCGCAAGGTCATCGCGGCGATCCTGATCCCGTTCGGCGCCGCAGTGCTGGTCGGGCTCGCGGTGCTGTGGCCGGGCGGTGCACCGGGCCACGAGCGCACCGGCGTCGGCTTCGACCGGCAGACCCAGCAGGCGACCGTCAGCAAGGTCGAGAACGTCAGCTGCAAGTCGGTCAACGCCTCCGGGGAGACCCCGACCGGCGACACCTCCACCGCCGAGGGCTCGTCCGCCCAGCAGCAGGCGAACGGCACCTGCAAGAGGGCGACGATCCGGGTCGACACCGGCAAGGACAAGGGCCGCACGTTCACCGAGATCGTGCAGCCGGACCAGTCACGGCAGTTGCATGAGGGCGAGAAGGTCGTGGTCGCCTACGAGCCCTCCGCACCGAGGGACCTTCAGTACTCGGTCACCGACGTGAACCGTCGACTGCCGATGTCCCTGCTCGCCGGGATCTTCGCGATCGCCGTCGTGGTGGTGGGCCGACTGCGCGGTCTCATGGCGCTGGTGGCGCTGGCCATCAGCTTCATGATCCTGAACTTCTTCATCCTGCCCGCGATCCTGCAGGGCTCGAACCCGCTGCTCGTGGCGGTGATCGGGGCGAGCGCCATCATGCTGATCGCCCTCTATCTGTGCCACGGTCTGTCGGCCAGAACCTCCGTGGCGGTACTGGGCACGCTGATCTCTCTGGTGCTGATCGGAGTCCTCGGCTCGCTGTTCATCGGCTGGGCCGCGCTCACCGGCAACACCGATGACAACACCGGCCTGATCCATGGCCTGTACCCCTCGATCGACATGAGTGGTCTGCTGCTCGCCGGCGTCATCATCGGTTCGCTCGGTGTCTTGGACGATGTGACGGTCACGCAGACCTCGGCGGTCTGGGAGCTGCACGAGGCCAACCCGTCGATGGGCTGGCGCGGGCTGTACCGAGCGGGCATCCGCATCGGCCGCGACCACATCGCGTCCGTCGTCAACACACTCGTCCTCGCCTACGCGGGCGCCGCGCTGCCGTTGCTGCTGCTCTTCTCGATCGCCCAGAGCAGCGTGGGGACGGTCGCCAACAGCGAGTTGGTCGCGGAGGAGATCGTGCGCACCCTGGTGGGCTCGATCGGCCTCGTCGCATCGGTACCGGTCACCACGGCCCTCGCGGCCCTGGTGGTCTCGGCCGACCGGCCGGGTCCGGAGCCGACGACCGCTGCGGTGGGAGCGATGGCCGGAACGGGACCGGGCACGGCCGTCGAGCGCCCGGCTCCGGCACGCGGTGGAAAGGGACGTCGGCGCAAGCGCTGACGCCGGAGGCACGGCCGGCTCAAGCAGCGGGCCTGGGCGCGAACAGCTCGGTCCACCTCGGCGGGCCCTCGCGGTCATCAGGCGCGACGGTCGCCTCGCACCGTCACATGAGCTGGGCCACGAACTCGCCCCAATCGCCCCCAGCCCCTCCCGGCCCCGGCTCCGGGTCACAGCTCGCGGGTCAGGGGTCACCATCCCGCGCCCCGGTTACACGGGCAGAAATGGCCTACGGCGGCGCTGAAGCGTTCCGCCACCGACGGTGGCGGAACGCTTCAGCCCGCGCTCTGTTCCTCCGCCAGGATGCGGTCCAGCGCCTCGTCGAGGTGGGCGTCGAAGTCGGCCAGCGCGCCCTCCTGACCGAGGGGCACCAGCTTGTCGGTGCGGTCGAGGAAGGCGACCAGGGGGGCCGTGGACGAGCGGAACAGTGCCTGGTCACCGCCGACCTGAAGCCGGATCAGTACGTCACCCAGCGTGTCGGCGTCGGCGGGCGAGACCCGTACGTCTCCCTCCCCGCACGGGCGGCCCACCCCGTCGATCAGCAGCTCACGACCGAACGCCCAGGTCACGGGCGCGTCGCCGGGCAAATGAAAGGTCAGTCGCACGGCGTAGGGATCACAGGTCTCGTAGCGCAGCTCCACCGGGATGCGGAAGGAGAGCTCCTCGGACACGAGAAAGCTCATCATGACCTCTGCCTGTACGGTCTCGCGCATCGCTACCCCGTCGTGTGACGTCGACTGGCCGGGAATGGTCCCTCTGACACTCCTGGCATCTTGCTGAACGTGCACGCCAGATCACAAGGAGTGAGTTTTCAGATACTGATAGAGATCGCGAGTGACCCCAGGAGCCGTCCCACGGCGTGCTGCAACTGCTGCGTCGCCGCAGGCAGACGATCTGCCTGGTGCGCCGGGAGAGAAATGGCCATCGTCGCGGCCGTCGTGCCCACGGTGATCGGAATGGCCGCGCACACCGTGCCCAGCGCGTACTCCTGGCGCTCCGTCACGGGGTCCATACGGCGCATGCGTTCGAGCCGCCGGAGCAGACTGTGGCTGTCACGCACCGTGTACGGGGTGATGGACTGCACGGGGTGGCGGTCGAGGTGGTCACGGCGGGCCTCCTCGTCCAGCTGGGCCAGCAGACACTGACCGATGGCATGCGCGTGCCCGGTCTCGCGGAAGTCGGCCCACTCCTCGACCGCCGGGATTCCGGGGGTGTCGGAGACGCAGACGACCTCGATCTCACCGTCGCGGTACATGGCGTAGTACACGGGGGCACCGATGGCGTCGCGCCAGTCGGCGAGGGTGTCCACGACGGTGCTGCGACGTTTCTGCCGCGCTCCGCTGCTCCCCAGCCGCTCGGCTGCCTCCCCGAGGAAGAACAGCCCTTTGTCCCGGCGCAGATAGCCCTCGAACACGAGGGTGCGTAGCAGGTGGTACGCCGTCGGGAGGGCCAGACCCGTCTCCCGGGCCAGCTGTTTGGCCGGCGCACCGTGTTCGTGCTCGGCGACGGCCTCCAGCAGGCGCATCGCGCGCTGCACCGACCCGATGAGGGTCGTGGAGTGAGGCGGCGCGAAGGCTTCCGCCGCGTGCGGATGTACGGGGGTCGCGTGCCGCTGTACGGGAGGGGTCGCGGTCGAGTGGGGCTGTGCCGGCGGTGCGGCTCGCCCGGAAGGTGCGGTCGAGCGCGGTCGCCCCGTCGGGGGCGCGGGTTGCTCGGGCGGCCGGATGCGGGATCCCGGAGCCGGAGCGGAGGCCCGGGCCGGCGCTGAGGGTGCGGGGGGTTCCGTGGGGGCGGTGTCAACCGTGGCCAAGGGGCACTCCCATAGCGCGAGGGGCGGCCCGTGCGGGGGAACACGGGAGTGGGTGTTCGCCGCTCACGGGGTTCATCCCCCGCGACGAGTTCCGGACTCTATTCGTCCGCCGCCGCTCGCAGACGGCCTGCCAGGAAACTTCCCTCGCGCGAGGGAACCGGTGATTCCTGTTACCGGTCGCCGGTTGCCCCGTACCGCCCCTTTCGACCGCCTCGCGCTCGCCGCTCCGGCCGTCCTGCCGGCATCAGGCTCCTCAGTCGCCCGACCGCCGGATGCGCCCCGACCGCCCCCGTCGCCTCACCAGTCGCTGCGCGACGAGGAAGTCGCCATGAACTTCCGTACGACATAGATCAGTCCGCCGACCAGTGCCACGAAGACCAGCAGCTTGAACAGCAGTCCGATGACGAAGCCGACGACGGTGGCGATCAGCCCGCCGAACACGACCAGGGCGATGACCGGCACCGCGACCCACTTCACCCACCACGGCAGTCCCGCGAAGATGTCTCGCATCGCCCCAACCTCTCTGATGCCTGTGCACGCCCGGCACTCTGGTGCCGAGTCGATCTGATGTCCTGCACTCGATGCTAGGGCGAGGAGGGGGGCCGGCGGGGGCCTCGCACCCCTTGTCCGCCCCTGACTGATCCCCTAGGGAACCCCGAGGTCCCGGATCAGCTCTCGGGTGGAGAGAACACCACCAGCACCCTGAGGTCCTCGCTGATGTGGTGGAACTTGTGCGCGACTCCGGCCGGTACGTAGACCACGCTGCCACGCGCGACCTGGGTGGTCTCCATACCGACGGTGATCGCGGCGCGGCCGCTCACCACGAAGTAGACCTCGTCCTGGTTGTGCGGCTGCTGCGGGTCGCCCTTGCCGGCGTCGAGTGCGTACAGGCCGACCGACATGTTCCGCTCCCGCAGGAACTGCAGGTAAGCGCCGTCGTTGGCGGCGCGCTCCGCCTCCAGCTCATCCAACCGGAATGCCTTCATCGACTTCGTCCGCCCCTGCCAGTGCTCGTAACCGATCTCGTCTGCCACGATCAGACACATGAAGAATTTCGTAGTCAAGACGATCGCCAACGCGGGCGCCCTGGCGGTCGCCGTCTGGCTGCTCGACAAGATCACTCTGACCGGTGACAGTACCGGGAAGAAGGTCTGGACCCTGATACTCGTCGCCCTGGTCTTCGGCCTGGTGAACTTCCTGGTCAAGCCCATTGTGAAGGTCCTCACCTTCCCGCTGTTCATCCTGACGCTCGGCCTGATCACCCTGGTGGTCAACGCCCTGATGCTGCTGCTCACCTCGTGGCTGGCCGACAAGCTCGACCTGAGCTTCCATGTGGAGGGCTTCTGGACCGCCGTCCTCGGCGGCCTGATCATCTCGATCGTGTCCTGGGCACTCCACGTCGTCCTGCCCGACGAGGACTGAGCACGCCATGACGTACCGCGTCTGCTTCGTCTGCACCGGCAACATCTGCCGCTCCCCGATGGCCGAGTCCGTCTTCCGCGCCCTCGTCAAGGAGGCCGGGCTCGAGGGCCTGGTGGAGGTCGACAGCGCCGGCACGGGCGGCTGGCACGAGGGAGACGGCGCCGACCCTCGTACCGTCACCGTCCTCGCGGACAATGGCTACGACAGCGTGCACTCCGCCCGCCAGTTCCAGCCCTCCTGGTTCTCCCGCCTGGACCTCGTCATCGCGCTGGACACCGGCCACCTCAAGGCCCTGCGCCGCCTCGCCTCCACCGCGCAGGACGCGCAGAAGGTGCGGCTGCTGCGTTCCTTCGACCCGTCCGCGGACGGCGACCTCGACGTTCCGGACCCGTACTACGGGGGCATGGACGGCTTCGAGGAGTGCCTTGAGATGGTGGAATCCGCGAGCGAGGGCCTGCTCGCCGCGGTACGCGAGGACATGGAAGGACGGGTGGCATGAGTGATTCGGGCGGGAGTGTCTCCGGCCAGGGGGAGGGAGCCGGTCCGGCGGGTCCTCCGGGCGCCGGCGACGGCACCCGCGCGGTGCGGGCGGGGCTGCCGAAGCCGGTCAGACACGAACCGACCCTGCCCGGCCCGGTGTTCGCCGCGCACTTCCATCTGCCCGGCGAGGTGACGGGTCCGTACGCGTACGGCCGCGACGACAATCCCACCTGGACGTTGTTGGAGCGAGCGATCGGCGAGTTGGAGGCGCCCGGGCGGGAAGGCGTCGAGACGCTCGTCTTCGCCTCCGGGATGGCCGCCGTCTCCTCGGTGCTCTTCTCTCAGCTGCGCGCCGGGGACACGGTCGTCCTGCCTGAGGACGGCTACCAGGCGCTGCCCCTGGTCCGTGGACAGCTGGAGGCGTACGGCATCGAGGTGCGCACCGCGCCGACCCGGGGTGATGCGCAGCTCGACGTCCTCGACGGCGCGCGGCTGCTGTGGATCGAGAGCCCGTCGAACCCCGGGCTCGACGTGTGCGACATCCGGCGGCTGGTCGAGGCGGCACACGCGCGTGGCGCTCTGGTGGCGGTCGACAACACCCTCGCCACACCGCTCGGTCAACGTCCGCTGGAGCTCGGCGCCGACTTCTCCGTGGCCAGCGGCACCAAGCAGCTGACCGGGCACGGCGACGTCCTTCTCGGATACGTCACCGGCCATGACATCCAGGCCATGGCCGCCGTACGCCACTGGCGCAAGATCGTCGGGGCCATTGCTGGGCCCATGGAGGCCTGGCTCGCGCACCGTTCGATCGCCACGCTCCAGCTGCGGGTCGACCGGCAGGACGCGAGCGCCCTGGTGCTCGCCGAGGCGCTGCGGAAGCGACCCGAGGTGACCGGACTGCGGTATCCGGGGCTGCCCGACGATCCCTCGCACAAGGTGGCCTCGCAGCAGATGCGGCGCTACGGGTGCGTGGTCTCGTTCACGCTGCCCACGCGCGCGCGTGCCGACCGTTTTCTCGACGCGCTGCGGCTGGTGGATGACGCGACCAGCTTCGGCGGGCTTCGGTCCACGGCCGAGCGGCGCGGGCGGTGGGGTGGAGACCCTGTGCCGGAGGGCTTCATCCGCTTCTCGGTCGGCGCCGAGGATCCCGAGGACCTGGTGGCGGACGTGCTGCGCGCGCTGGACGAGTCGGACTCCTGACCCTCGTCGTGCCTTGACGCCTCGCCTCCGACGAAGACGCGTCACACCCCGCCGGATGGCCTCCGGCTGCGGACAGCGGTCGGCGGACGGTCCGAGCCTCCCCCCTCGTGGCTCGGACCGTCCTCGGTTCTGCGCGCGAAGAACCGCGTGACCAAGGCTAGTTGACTCTCTGTCAGTGTCCAATCACAGTAGCGACACAGGCCTATCGACATATTTATAGTTGGGCCCTTCTCGGTGCCCCGAGAAGGGCAGGGAAGGGGACGTCGTCGCCATGGATCTGGCCTTGTTGCGCACCTTCGTGACCGTGCACCGGGCCGGTTCCTTCACCCGCGCCGCCGCACTGCTCGGGCTGTCCCAGCCGGCCGTCACCTCGCAGATCCGGACCCTGGAGCGGCAGCTCGGACGGCCGCTGTTCCTGCGGCAGGCCCGCGGAGTGACCCCGACGACCATCGGCGACGAGCTCGCCCACAAGGCGGCGCCACACCTCGATGCCCTGGTGGAGATCACCGAGGCCGGACTCGACGACGAGTCCTCCCTGCGCACACTGCATCTCGTCGGCCCTCCCGAGTTCACCGCGGAGCGGGCGTTACCCGCGCTCACCACGCTGACCGGCGAGGACGGTCAAGGCTTCGCGCTGCGTGCCTCCTTCGGCAATGCCGAGGAGGCGCTGGAGGGACTGGCCGCCGGACATCACGATCTGGCCATCAGTACGGCCCGTCCGCGCGGCGCTCTTCTCACGGCGACTGCGCTCTGCGACGAGGAGCACGTCCTGGTGGCCGCTCCGCGCTGGGTCGAGCTGCTCGGCGCCGGGAGGCCGGCGCGCCGCAAGGGGGCATGGTCGACGGACGGACTCCTCATGGCAAAGGGAGCGCATGCGCTGGAGAGCGTGCCGGTCGTCGAGGTGCACGAGTCACTGCCGTTCGTCTCCCGCTACTGGGCCTCCGTCTTCGACTCCTGCCCGGCTGCTCCGGGCACCGTCATCGTCCCGGACCTGCGCGCGGTCCTCGCCTGCGCGGCCGCGGGCGCCGGTCTCGCGGTGCTGCCCCGCTATCTGTGCGCCGACGCTCTGCGCCGCGGTGACGTCGTCGCGCTGCACGAACCGCCGGTGCCGCCCCTGCGGACGTACTTCCTGTCGGTCCGCACCGGAACGCTTGCCATGCCGCATATCGCGCGGGCTCACGAGTGGCTTCTGCGGGCGGCGGGAGACTGGTGCTGAAGCCTGATCCCGGCTCATCACGGGACGAGCTCACCCGGTCACGTTTCGCGATGTTTCACGTGGAACCAGCCGGGCCACATTTCTCCCATGACCGTCCGACCTGTGGTCAAGCGCACCGCACGCGCCGTTCTGCTGGACGGTGACGACCTGATTCTGATCAAGCGCACCAAGCCCGGCATGGATCCCTACTGGCTCACGCCCGGCGGCGGGGTCGAGCCGGAGGACACGACCGTCGTCCACGCCCTGCACCGCGAGGTGTACGAGGAACTCGGCGCCAAGATCACCGACGTGGTGCCCTGCTTCGTCGACACCGTCGAACACATCGGCGAGGACAGCAGCACGACCGGCGTGAAAGTACAGCACTTCTTCGTCTGCCACCTGGAGTCGATGGATCCGGCTCTACGGCACGGTCCCGAGGTGGACGAGCCCATCGGCGAGTACGAGATCGTGCGTGTGCCCTTCACCCGGGTGGGCATCGCCTCCGTCCACCTCGTGCCGCTGTCACTGCGCCACTACCTCGACGGCAACATCGAGGGCGTACGCGCCATGCACGCTCCCGACCTGGGCTGATCCCCGCCTCACGAAGAGGTGGCGACGAGTTCCTCCACCAAGTCATGGCGTATGCGCTCGAACGGGACACCGATGTCCGTGAGCGCGTCCACCCCGCTGCGGATCATGCCGGGCGGGCCGGACAGATAGGCGTCGTACTCGTTCCACGGGCCGTACTCCCGGATGGCGTCGGGAAGCTGGAGATGCGCCTGCTGGTCGACGACCGCACGGACCGAGAGCCAGGAGTGGGACTGCTGGAGCCGGAGCATCGTGTCGATGTCATAGAGGTCGTGGTCGGTACGGGCGCCGTAGAACACCTCGACGGGTCGCCGTGCCCCGTGCTCGGCGACATCCTCGACCAGCGCCTTGATCGGCGCTATACCGGTTCCGCCACCGAGACAGAGCAGGCCGCTGGCAGAGGTGTGGTCCACGGTCATCGACCCGGCCGGCGGGCCGAGTCTGATGACGTCTCCGGGGCGGGCGCGATGCACCAGGGCGTTGGAGACCCAGCCGGCGGGGACGGCCTTCACGTGGAACGACAGCAGTCCGTCGGAGCGGGGTGCGGAGGCGAACGAGTAGTGTCGCCAGATCCGCGGCCACCAGGGCGTCTCCAGACTCGCGTACTGCCCTGCCAGGAAGGGATAGGGCTGATCGGGGCGGACGGTGACCACCGCGACGTCCGGCGTTCTGAGGTCGTGCGAGACGACCTCCGCGTACCACCAGGCCGGAGCGCGCAGTTCGTCCGCGGCCGCCGCGTCGATCATCACCTGCGAGATCGTCGTGTACGCCCGTACCCAGGCCCCCTCCGTGTCCGTGTCCCAGCCCGGGGAGTACTTGCTCAGCGCTCCGATCAGGCACTCG
Source organism: Streptomyces cellulosae (assembly GCF_000721105.1). GTDB lineage: Bacteria > Actinomycetota > Actinomycetes > Streptomycetales > Streptomycetaceae > Streptomyces > Streptomyces cellulosae_A. The sequence continues at coordinate 191,565 of NZ_JOEV01000006.1, read as the reverse complement.
CCGACCGCCGGATAGTGCTCGGCCTGAGTGCCGTACTTGCGGTGACCGCGACCGAGGTTCTGCAGGTAGTCGACGAGGATCTCGGTGTTGTCGATGTGCTCTGCCGCGGTGAGCAGGGCCTTGAGCAGCCGGTCTCGTTGGGCGTCCATCGCCGCCGGGAACAGTGGCCTGAGGTCGGGGTGGCGTACGAAGAGCAGCGCGTAGAAGTACGACGTGACCTTGTCGGCGACGGGGCCGATCTCGGCCATGGTCCGACGGATGAGGACGGCGTCCGGAGAGGCGTCCGGAGAGGAGACGGGCCGCTGGGCGGGGACACGGGGACCGGGGCGCGGGGCTTGGCCGCGTGCGAGGTCGAAGGGCGGGGCTTCTGCGGGTGGGGCGGTGTCGAGGGAGGTAGCAGTGGCGGTGGGCGAGATCTCGGGGGTCGGCGCCTCGGCGGTCGGGATGCCGACGGTCGGTGCGCCGGAGGGGGGTTGTGCGCCGAGTTGTGTGCCGGGGCGCTGTATGCCGGAGGGCTCTGCACGGGCGGCCGCCGTCTGCGCCGAGCCGTCGGCTGTCATGGGCCTCGGTATGTCGTCCGTCGCGGCGGGAGCGAGCGGCTCGGTCTCCTCCGTCGTCGGAGGAGGCTGCTGCGTTTCGTCGGGCGTCGAAGGGGGCGGCTGCGTGTCGTCGGTGGTGGCCGGAGGCTCGGATGCCTTCGGCGGCGGGGCTGCGCCGGCGCCGGTCGTGGTCCTGCCCATGGGGCGCATCCCGGCGAGGCGGCTGCCCTCGGTCGTCTCCGGGCTACTGCCAGGAGTCGTCGGCTGCTTGCGCGGTGTGAACCAGCCGGCCCCGCCGTTGGAAGTGCCGTTGTCGGCCGACGTGGTGGTCGGAGCGTCCATGGTGTGCCTCGCCTCGAACATCTTTCGGTCGGTCTGCGCACTTCCTCGGTCGGAAGGTGCCTGCTTTCCCCCCACAGACGGCTTGCTTTCCCCGTTCGCTGCAACAGCCAATGCCGCCACATTCAACCCGTGTTCCGGCTCCGTACGGACAAGTAAGGCGAGAGTGTGACATTGGCCGCAGTACTCTCACCGCAGCGTCCCACCCGGTCGCTACGCCCGGCCGGATGACGGGAAATACGGGTCTTCGATCTCTCCGTCCCGTTAAGCTGCATTGCCTTGCTCTGGGTTCACACAGGGCGCACAGGCTGTACACCTCGCCCCCGGCGCGAACCGGAGTCGACCATACCGGCAGTCGGTCCGTACACAAGTCCCCCCTCCTCCGCGAGGAATAAAGAGAGGGACGAACCAGGAATTCCATCAATTACCGGGCGTGTAGCACCATTTCATATGCTTCCCATAGATCTCTCCCCATGTAGGTATGGGTCGACAGACCGGACAGATGGCGGTCCGCATTGACCGCGACGGAGATGGGCACCACACCGAACAGGTCCTTGTCCGACAGAGAATCGCCATACGCGACACAGTCGGCCCGCGTGACTCCGAACTCCTCACACAGCCGGTCGGCGATCCGCACCTTTGCCGCGGCACTGAGGACTCCGGCGGGGTCCACGGGCTCGGTGAACGGCACGGCGGGGAAGCGGGAGCCGTGGGCCGCGTGAGCACCCCAGCCGACGAGCCGCTCCACGAAGAACGACGGAGAGAGCGAGACGACGGCGCAGTAGTCGCCCGCCTCTCTGATTTCCGCCCAGACCTCACGGATCCGAGCCAGCCACGGGGCGCCGTCAAAGGCAGCCGTCACATGGGCCTCGGTGAGATCCGCCCAGAGCTCGTACACCTGTGCCGCGTACTCGGGTGGCCCTATCAGGCCCGCCCCCAGGGCCTGATCCAGTGCCACCGTCTCGGATTCCAGGCCAAGTTGCCGGGAGATCTCCACGGGTGCAGTGGTTCCATGCAACAACGTGCCGTCGAGGTCGAAGAGATGCAGTCTCGCCATGCTGTTGAGGCTAGTGCGGAGTGTCGTGCGCTCCTTGATCGACCTCCTCCGGACAGCCTCTGCTCGCCGACGTTTCACGTGAAACACGCAGCACCTGTTCAGGCGCTGTGGGGTTGGCCATGACATGGCCAAAAGCTCGTACGTCCCCACGGAAACAGGTGGACGTCGAGGGCTCACGTCGGACAGCCTGACCTGCGTGCCGACTCCCTCCCCCAGTGCTCTGCCCATCCGCCGTCTGACGTTGCGCGACCACACCGCGTGCGCCGACTTGTCCCAGGACCGGGGGTGGCCACGCGAGGAACACAAGTGGGCCTTCCTCCTCACCGCCGGGACTGGCTACGGCATCGACGATCCCGACGGCGGTCTCGTCGCCGCCTGTGTCGTCACCGAGTACGGACCGCAGGATCGCCCCGATCTCGGGGCGATCGGAATGGTTCTGGTTGCTGAACGCCATGCCAGGCGGGGTGTGGGGCGCCGGCTCATGCGTCACATCGTCTCGACGATGGGCACCACGCCGCTGACCCTGCACGCGACGCCGAACGGCCGCCCGCTCTATGAGGAACTCGGCTTCAAGGTCACCGGCCGGGCGGAGATGCTGCGCGGACCCTTCATGTCCGAGGAGACGGACCCCGCGATCGCCACCCGTGCGGCCACCGCCGACGACCTCACCACCCTCCTCCGGCTCGACGAGGAGGTGTTCGGCGCCGATCGCACGCACATCATCACGCGGTTGCCCGCCTTCGCCGACCAGTTGCGGGTCGCCGAGGAGAACGGCCGGATCATCGGATACGCGGCCGCGTGGCCCAACATGGACACCCACGTCGTCGGCCCGCTGATCGCCCGCGACACCCCGACGGCCAAGGCCCTGATCACTTCCCTCGCCGCCCACACCGACCGCCCGCTGCGCACCGACATCGACGTACGGCACGAAGAACTGCTGGCCTGGGCGAAGGAACGCGGCCTGGCATCCCAGGGCTTCAACGCGGTCATGACGTACGGCATCGCGGAGTTGCCCGGCGACTGGAGCCGGCGGTTCGCTCCGCTGACCGTGGCGGCGGGCTGAGACCCTCCGGCACGACGACGCCGGCGGCCCGCACAGGGCAGACCTTCTTTGCTCTACGGCACAGGTCTTCCCCGCGTGCGGTCACTGGTGAACGGCAGCACGCTGATCCGTTGGCACGGCCTGCGTGACCACCGTGCTGGGCGTGTTGTGACGCCGCTCCAGCGCGGCCGAGAGAAAGGCCAGGAGCAGAGCGGCCACGGCGAGGCCGGTACCGACCAGGTTGGGGGCGGTGTAGCCGAAGCCTGCCGAGATGACCAGTCCCCCGAGCCAGGCGGAGAGCGCGTTGCCGAGGTTGAAGGCACCGATGTTCATAGCCGAGGCCAGTGTCGGGGCACCGTGCGCCTGGTCGAGGACACGCTTCTGCAGAGGCGGGACGGTGGCGAAGCCCAGGGCACCGATCAGCACGATGGTGACGGCCGCCAGGGCCTTTTGGTGGGCGGTGAGCGTGAAGAGCGCGAGGACGACGGCGAGGGCGCCCAGAGAGACGTACAGCATGGGCATCAGGGCGCGGTCAGCGAAGCGGCCCCCTACGAGGTTGCCGCCGACCATGCCGAGCCCGAAGAGGACCAGCAGCCAGGTGACGGTGCCGTCGTCGAAGCCGGCGACGTGAGTCATCATCGGGGCGATGTAAGTGATGGCGGCGAAGACGCCCCCGAAGCCGAGAACGGTCATCGCCATCGCGAGGAGCACCTGCGCGTTCTTGAACGCTGCTATTTCGTGCCGCAGGTGTACGCCTTCCGCCCGACGGATCTCGGGAACGAGCTTGGCCACGCCGAGCAGGCCGACGACGCCCAGAGCCGCGACGATCCCGAAGGTGACGCGCCAGCCGACGGACTGCCCGACGAGCGTGCCCAGCGGGACGCCAACCACATTGGCGACGGTCAGGCCGGTGAACATCATCGCGATCGCTCCGGCCTTCTTGTCGGGTGCGACCAGGTCGGCCGCGACCACCGAGCCGATGCCGAAGAAGGCCCCGTGGGCCAGTGAGGCAACCACACGGCCGATCAGCATCACGGCGAAGGCCGGTGCGAGGGCGGACAGCAGATTGCCGACGATGAACAGTCCCATCAGCAACATCAGCATCCGCTTGCGTGAGACCTTCGTTCCCAGCGCGGTCATCAGCGGGGCACCGAACATGACACCGAGCGCGTAGCCGGTCACCAGGAAGCCGGCGGTGGGGATGGAAACGCCGAAGTCGCCCGCCACCTCGGGCAACAGACCCATGATCACGAACTCCGTCGTTCCGATCCCGAAGGCCCCGATCGCAAGGGCCAGAAGCGCGAGCGGCATGGGGGCACACCTTCCGTACGATTGCAGTAGCGTGTTAAGCATCAACACAATAGTTGCAGACGCTTTATATAGGCAAACGACGAGTATCTGACAGGCCTCCGCACGTTCGACCCGACCTGCACTTAAGGTGCGCCCATGGGAGATCTTGAAATAAGGCCCGCCACCGCCGAGGACGTCCCGCAGATCGTCGCCATGCTCGCCGACGACCCGCTGGGCGCCCAGCGGGAGTCACCGGATGACCTGACCCCGTACCTGGCAGCACTGGATCGACTCACGTCCGATCCCCACCAGCACCTGGTCGTCGCCGTACGCGAGAACCGCGTTGTCGGCACGTTGCAGCTCACGGTCATCCCCGGGCTGTCACGGCGCGGTTCCACCAGGTCGATCATCGAAGGCGTCCGCATCCACGCCGATGAACGCGGCAGCGGCCTGGGCACGATCCTCATCCAGTGGGCGGTCGAGGAATCCCGCCGCCAGGGCTGCCAGTTGGTCCAGTTGACGTCGGACAACGCACGCGCGGACGCCCACCGCTTCTATGAGCGGCTCGGCTTCGCGCCCTCGCACGTGGGTTTCAAGCTCCAGCTTTGACCGAGCAGCCGGAGGTGATGGCAACCTCGTGGCGGCGGCGTGTTTCACGTGAAACACGCCGCCGCCACGCAAGGGGTCTAGCCGATGCCTCGCCATCCATCGGTATCCACTCCACCCGGCACAGCAGCCCCCTCGCTATACGGCTGACGCGTGAACACGAACGAACCGAGGTCCAGGTGACTCACGGACCCGTCAGGCCGTCGTACAGCCTTCAGTGGCTCCCCGGCGTAATAGCCGTCCAGGCCCGTCCAGGTACCGTCGCCGTTGCCCCGGAACCGCGAGCGACGCCCCTTCCCGGAGAGCGGCTCCAGCGAGACAAGCCCGTCGGCTGTCACCCGAAGACCGAAAGCATGGGTCCCCCAGTACCACTGACCCGCCAACTCCAGTACAGAGGCGTCCACTTCGGCAAGGGGCCGCCAGGGCTCGGGAATCCGCGGCTCCGCCTCGGCGACGATCCGTACGAGATCGGCGGCCACGTTCCCCAGCAATGGGCCGGAAGTGCAGTTGGCCAGGACCACCGCCGCGACATCGTCCGCCACACTGAGCGTGACGCAGGCCAGGAATCCCGGCAGTGAGCCCGAGTGACCGACGAGCAGGCGGCCGTCCCGGTGCTGGATCTGCAGGCCGAGACCATAGGTGGCACCGTCCGCGACATCCGCAGCCTCCGCCGGCGCAGCAGGTGTCCGCATCTCCTGGACCGTCCCTGCGCTGAGCACCCGTCCGTCCCCGCGTGCCAGGAAGACGGCGAATCGCGCCAAATCCCCGGTGGTTGACCAGAGTTGACCGGCAGGAGCCATCCGGCCGAGATCCTCAACCGGTTCCGGCAGCATCACATCCGCCCACGGATGCACAGCCCAACCACCCGCATGAGGAGCCTGTGGCCGCGTGCTCGTACGGTCGAGCCCAAGGGGTTCGAGTACTTCGCGTCGCAGTACCTCCTCCCAAGAAGCCCCGCGCAGCTTCTCCACGAGCGCGCCCAGCAGTGTGTAGCCCGGGTTGGAGTAGTGGTGACGGCGGCCGGTCGGATGCCGGAAGGGCTGATCGCCGAGGACGTCGGCGAGCTCAGGACGCAGGGCCCCCGGGGTGCGCTCCCACCACGGCGCCGGCGCCTCCGCCGCCAGCCCGCTGGTGTGGGCGAGCAGTTCGGCGACGGTGGCTTCCCCCGCGCCGGTGCCCTGCAGATGCTTCTCCAGCGGGTCACCGAGGTCGAGCACGCCCTCGTCACGCAGCCGCATGACCAGAACGGCGGTGAAGGTCTTGGTGAGGGAGCCGATCCGGTACTGCACGTTCTCGTCCGGCCCATGGCCGTCCACCGATGTCCTCGCGCCGTGCCACACGGCCCGCCCGTCCCGGACCACCGCCGCCGCCAGCGACGGTGCACGCCCTTCCGCCTGGGCCACGGCGATCCGGTGCAGCAACGCCCGGCGTGTACCGGGCAACAGCTCTTCCTCAGGTGTCGTCATACCGCCAGTCCACCCCGCGCGGCACGGGGACGTCGAGCTCATTTGTCCTACGGTCGGCGGCTGCAGGGGCTCACGGCTGCCTGTTCGGACGCCGCTTCCCTGGCCTGCAGCTTCTCCCGCCGTCTCACGGCCTGTCGGCAGACGACGCGACACTGGAGGCCCCCCGGATCGTCTGCTCGGCAGTCCGCGCTGATCGGGCGGACTGGCGAACTCGTGTGTCCCGTCTCAAACGATCCGGTCCGGCCGAGACCTGCAACCTGCCACCCGCGGCACGTCCCGGTTGATCCGCAACTCGTCCCGGGTCGGTGCCCGGTGCGGCCAGGGCAGGGTGGAGGACAGGTCGTCACCGACCTCGGCACGTATGCGGTACTGGCTTCCTGGCTCTGGAGCTCGGCCAGGACCGTCGGCGAGAACCTGGGCTGTTCGAGGCACGGACTGCAGGAAGAAGCCCCAAACCCCACCGCTCGGGACGGCTAGGCGGGCACGGAGTTGGCACATCAGGTCTGCGCCATGTCCACGAACCGCGAGTAGTGGCCCTGGAAGGCGACCGTGATCGTGGCCGTCGGGCCGTTACGGTGCTTGCCCACGATGATGTCCGCCTCGCCCGCGCGCGGCGACTCCTTCTCGTAGGCGTCCTCGCGATGCAACAGGATCACCATGTCGGCGTCCTGCTCGATGGAGCCCGACTCACGCAGGTCGGACACCATCGGCTTCTTGTCCGTGCGCTGCTCGGGACCACGGTTGAGCTGTGAGAGCGCGATCACCGGGACTTCCAGCTCCTTGGCCAGGAGCTTGAGGTTTCGGGACATGTCCGAGACCTCCTGCTGACGGCTCTCGGACCGCTTGGAACCACCGGACTGCATCAGCTGCAGATAGTCGATGATCACCAGCTTGATGTCGTTGCGCTGCTTCAGCCGACGGCACTTGGCGCGGATCTCCATCATCGACAGGTTCGGGGAGTCGTCGATGTAGAGCGGCGCGGACGACACCTCGGGCATCCGCCGGGCCAGGCGGGTCCAGTCCTCGTCCGTCATGGTGCCGGAGCGCATGTGGTGCAGTGCCACGCGTGCCTCGGCGGAGAGCAGACGCATCGCGATCTCGTTGCGACCCATTTCGAGGGAGAAGATGACGCTGGCCAGGTTGTGCTTGATCGATGCCGCACGCGCGAAGTCCAGCGCCAGCGTGGACTTGCCCATGGCGGGACGGGCCGCGATGACGATCATCTGGCCCGGGTGCAGGCCGTTGGTCAGCGAGTCGAGGTCCGTGAAGCCGGTGGGGACACCGGTCATCTCGCCGCTGCGCGAGCCGATGGCCTCGATCTCGTCGAGCGCGCCCTCCATGATGTCGCCGAGAGGCAGGTAGTCCTCGCTGGTGCGCTGCTCGGTGACCGCGTAGATCTCCGCCTGGGCGCGGTTGACGATCTCGTCGACGTCGTCGTCGGCCGCGTACCCCATCTGCGTGATACGGGTGCCGGCTTCGACCAGGCGGCGCAGGACCGCCCGCTCGTGGACGATCTCCGCGTAGTACTCGGCGTTGGCCGCCGTGGGCACCGTCTGGACGAGGGTGTGCAGATACGATGCGCCGCCGACCTTGTTGATCTCACCACGCTTGGTGAGTTCGGCAGCGATCGTGATGGGGTCGGCCGGCTCACCCTTGGCGTAGACGTCGAGGATCGCCTGGTAGATCGTCTCGTGAGCGGGCTTGTAGAAGTCGTGACCCTTGAGGACCTCGACGACGTCGGCGATGGCGTCCTTGGACAGGAGCATGCCGCCGAGGACGGACTGCTCGGCGTCCAGGTCCTGCGGCGGAACGCGTTCGAAGGTGGAACTGCCACCGTCCCAGACGCCGTTCTCCCCGCCACGGTCATGCTGTTCGTCGCGGCCCCGGACTCCGTCACTGCGTCGGCGGGACGAGGGCAGACGATCACTGGGACCGCTGTCGGCCCAAGGATCGTCCAACGGCTCGGAAATGCTCACCGAGCCACCTCCTCCCGTCCGCGGAGCGGACCTCGCGTGCCTCTCTTTTCTACGGCACGCCACTGACAAATGAGACGCCCAACTCCGGTTCAGGCGCGTCGGTTTTGTGACGGTTTCCCAGCCGACGAACGGAGCGGGCGCCGGACCACCGTAGGCCCGCGGGCACCGTCAGCCAATCTGGTTATCCACAGGCCATGTGGACGACGGCCCGGATGCTGTGGAGAACTCCGCAAAACCTGTGCACGACACGGTGGACAGGCCTGTGAACAAGGTTTCACTCCTCTCGCAAACCAGGCCCTGACCTGCGGACTTCCCATCCACCGGCTGTGCAGAAGAAAAACTTTCCAACTAGGGCCTAGATCACCGAGTCCCGTGCACGGGCGCAGCACCCACAGGAAATCTAGTAAGGGTCGTATGCGCATTGCATCTCTTACCTGTGGACGATTAGATTGGTGCTCATGACACAGGCTCCCGCGCCTCCCAAGGCCGCTCGGCGACGGCACGACCGAGAGATCGTCGCGCTGGCCGTACCGGCCTTCGGCGCACTCGTCGCCGAGCCCCTCTTCGTCATGGCCGACAGCGCGATCGTCGGCCATCTCGGCACAGCCCAACTCGCCGGGCTCGGCGTTGCCTCCGCCCTCCTCACGACAGCCGTCAGCGTCTTCGTCTTCCTCGCCTACGCCACCACGGCCACCGTCGCCCGGCGCGTCGGTGCGGGCGATCTCCCATCCGCCATCCGCCAGGGCATGGACGGGATCTGGCTGGCGCTGTCGCTCGGCGCTGCCGTCATCGCCGTCCTCCTGCCCACGGCACCGGGAATCGTGGAACTCTTCGGCGCCTCCGACACGGCGGCCCCGTATGCAATCACCTATCTCCGGATCTCGTCGCTCGGCATCCCGGCCATGCTCGTTGTCCTCGCCGCGACCGGCGTGCTCCGTGGACTGCAGGACACCAAGACACCTCTCTACGTCGCCGTCGGAGGCTTCGTCGCCAACGCCGCTCTCAATGTAGGCCTCGTCTACGGTGCCGACCTCGGTATCGCCGGCTCCGCCTGGGGCACCGTCGTCGCCCAGTGCTCCATGGCAGCCGCGTATCTGGTGGTGGTTGTCCGCGGCGCCCGTCGGCACGGAGCCTCACTGCGTCCTGACGCCGCTGGGATCCGCGCCTCCGCTCAGGCCGGCGTCCCGTTGCTGGTCCGCACGCTCTCCTTGCGAGCGGTCCTGATGATTGCCACAGCCGTCGCGGCCCGCCTCGGCGATGCCGACATCGCCGCCCATCAGATCATCCTGTCCCTGTGGAGTCTGCTGGCCTTCGCTCTCGATGCCATCGCCATCGCAGGGCAGGCGATCATCGGCCGCTATCTGGGGGCCGGCGATGCCCAAGGCGCGCGTCAAGCGTGCCGTCGCATGGTGGAGTGGGGGGTCGCGGTCGGCGTCCTGCTCGGTGTGCTGGTAGTGATCAGCCGGCCGGTGTTCCTGCCTCTGTTCACCAGCGACTCCGTGGTCAAGGGCGCAGCTCTGCCCGCTCTGGTGATTGTGGCGATCTCGCAGCCGGTCTGCGGCATCGTCTATGTCCTGGACGGAGTGCTCATGGGGGCCGGTGACGGCCCGTACCTCGCGTGGGCCATGCTGCTCACGCTGGCAGCCTTCGCCCCCGTCGCTCTGCTCGTTCCGGTGCTGGATGGCGGATTGACGGCTCTCTGGGCTGCCATGACTTTGATGATGACGGTGCGCCTGCTGACCCTGTGGCTGCGCACCCGTTCCGGTCGCTGGCTGGTGACGGGCGCAACGCGCTGACCGTTTCACGTGAAACATGGCCGCCCGGTCGAGTCGGTCGTTTCACGTGAAACATGCCGACCCGTGCCGCTGAACACGCCGAAGGGGCCGCACCCGGCCGGTGCGGCCCCTTCTTGGCTGTCCTCGTTCTCAGCTGTTCAGCCGAGTACGGCGATCAGGCCGCGACGACCTCGATGTTGACCTTGGCGGCAACCTCGGGGTGCAGACGCACGGACGTCTCGTGGGCGCCCAGCGTCTTGATCGGCGCGCCCAGCTCGATGCGGCGCTTGTCGACCTCGGGGCCACCGGAAGCCTTGATCGCCGAAGCGATGTCGGCCGGAGTGACGGAACCGAAGAGTCGACCGGCGTCACCGGAGCGGACGGCCAGACGGACCTTGACACCCTCGAGCTGGGCCTTGACAGAGTTGGCCTGCTCGATGGTCTGGATCTCGTGGATCTTGCGAGCGCGACGGATCTGCTCGACGTCCTTCTCGCCACCCTTGGTCCAGCGGATAGCGAACTTCCGCGGGATCAGGTAGTTGCGAGCGTAACCGTCCTTGACGTCGACGACGTCGCCCGCGGCACCGAGGCCGGAGACCTCGTGGGTGAGGATGATCTTCATGTGTCGGTCACCCTTCCCTTATCGCGCGGTGGACGTGTAGGGCAGCAGCGCCATCTCACGGCTGTTCTTCACAGCCGTGGCGACGTCACGCTGGTGCTGCGTGCAGTTGCCGGTCACGCGGCGGGCACGGATCTTGCCGCGGTCGGAAATGAACTTCCGCAGCATGTTCGTGTCCTTGTAGTCCACGTACGTGACCTTGTCCTTGCAGAAAGCGCAGACCTTCTTCTTCGGCTTGCGCACAGGCGGCTTCGCCATGGTGTATCTCCTGTGTGATCAAGAAGTGTGGGTACGACCCACCCTCGGCCGTGAGGCCTAGAAGGGGGGTTCGTCCGAGTAGCCGCCACCGCCGGCGCCGCCGGAGTTTCCACCCCAGCCGCCACCGCCGCCGCCCTGGTTGCCACCGGCGGGAGCGCCGGTCGCCCACGGGTCGTCGGCGGGAGCACCGCCGCCGCCCTGCTGGCCGCCGCCGGAGCCTCCGCCCCAGCCGCCACCACCCTGGGCGCCACCGCCGCCGAACCCGCCCTGGCCCTGGCCACCGCGGCCAGCGGTCTTGGTGACCTTGGCCGTGGCACTGCGCAGGCTGGCGCCGACTTCCTCGACGTCCAGCTCGTAGACCGTGCGCTTGACGCCCTCACGGTCCTCGTAGGACCGCTGCTTCAGCCGGCCCTGCACGATGACGCGCATGCCTCGCTGGAGCGACTCGGCGACGTTCTCCGCCGCCTGACGCCAGACAGAGCAGGTCAGGAACAGGCTTTCGCCGTCCTTCCACTCGTTCGTCTGACGGTCGAAGGTGCGGGGGGTGGACGCGACACGGAACTTCGCGACCGCCGCACCGGAAGGGGTGAAGCGCAGCTCGGGGTCGTCGACAAGATTGCCGACAACCGTGATGACGGTCTCGCCTGCCATGGGGGAACCTCTCGGCGGGTTTGCTGCTGGCTGCTTGGTGCTGCTACTCGGATCCCGAGTTCAGCTGAGCGGGAGAGCTCAGTGGGTCTCGGGACGGAGGACCTTGGTCCGGAGGACCGACTCGTTCAGGTTCATCTGGCGGTCGAGCTCCTTGACGACCGCAGGCTCGGCCTGCAGGTCGATGACCGAGTAGATGCCCTCAGGCTTCTTCTTGATCTCGTACGAGAGACGACGACGGCCCCAGGTGTCGACCTTCTCGACCTTTCCGTTGCCCTCACGGACGACGGAGAGGAAGTTCTCGATCAGGGGGGCGACAGCGCGCTCCTCCAGATCGGGGTCGAGGATGACCATCACCTCGTAGTGACGCATGTGGAACCCACCTCCTTTGGACTCAACGGCCACGGCGGTTCCGTGGCAGGAGGGTTGTGATGCGTACGCAACGGTATCCGCCGCCACTGACAATCGAGGGTTCCTCGGAGGAGTTCCTCAGCCGTGACGTGGGCAGACATCGGTGCAGACGGTACAGACTACCCGCACACCGGCTTCCGGTTGAAATCCGGCCGCGGAGACCGCCAATCTGTACACATCGGGTGTGAATGGCGCTACGATGCGCCGCTTTCGCAGGAGGTGCCCCTATGGCACAGGCATTGCGACCCAACACCGCCGGAGGGCTGTTCGCCACGGACGGCAAGCCCCACCCGCTCCAGGACACGCTGCTCGCGGTGACCCTGGTGCTGGGTATCACCTCGTTCCTCACGGCGATGATCGACGACGACCTGAACCTGCTGAGCTCCTGGACCGGCCTGGTGGGCATCCTCACCGGCGCGTACGGTCAGTGGATCTCGGTGACGACCCGGGAACGCTTCGGGCTGATCCTCGGTCTGGGCGCGTCGGGTGTCGGCTTCTTCCTCGGCATGGCGCACGGTGGTCTCTTCGGCGGGGTCTTCTGACGCCACGGACGGCACACCCACTTCCCGCATACGGCACCACGATCCGCCCGGGTAGCTCACAGCCCCGGGCGAAGGTGCCGTATGCCCAGTCGAGGCGCTCACAAGGCGCAGTAGGCTTCGGCGCGAGAGCCGGAGCCCCTGTACCCATGGGGACACACCAGCCCGAGGAGCGCCCCGAATGAGCCTGACCCTGAGGACGATCAGTCGCGAGCAGCATCTGGCATACATCCAGAGCCTGCCGTCGGCGAGCCACATGCAGGTTCCGGCCTGGGCGGATGTCAAGGCGGAGTGGCGCTCCGAGAGTCTCGGCTGGTTCGACGACAGGACTGGCGAGATGGCCGGCGCAGGGCTCGTGCTCTACCGGCAGCTCCCCAAGATCAAGCGCTATCTCGCCTATCTGCCCGAGGGCCCGGTCATCAACTGGTTCGCGCCGAATCTGACCGAGTGGCTGGAACCGATGCTCGCGCACCTCAAGCAGCAGGGCGCCTTCTCCGTGAAGATGGGCCCGCCGGTGATCATCCGGCGGTGGGAGGCCACGTCCATCAAGGCGGGCATCCAGAACCCGGACGTGAAGCGGCTGCGGGACATCGAGGCCGACTTCATCGAGCCGCGGGCCTTCGAGGTGGCCGACAAGCTGCGCCGCATGGGCTGGCAGCAGGGCGAGGACGGAGGGGCCGGCTTCGGCGACGTACAGCCCCGCTACGTCTACCAGGTGCCACTGGCGAACCGCTCCCTGGAAGAGGTCCACAAGAACTTCAACCAGCTGTGGCGCCGCAACATCAAGAAGGCCGAGAAGGCAGGCGTCGAGGTCGTCCAGGGCGGCTACCAGGACCTCGAGGAGTGGCAGCGGCTGTACGAGATCACGGCTGTGCGGGACCACTTCCGGCCCCGCCCGCTGTCGTACTTCCAGCGCATGTGGACAGCCCTCAACACCGAGGACCCCAATCGCATGCGGCTCTACTTCGCCCGGCACAACGGCGTGAACCTGTCGGCGGCGACGATGCTGATCGTCGGTGGGCACGTCTGGTACTCCTACGGCGCCTCCGACAACATCGGCCGTGAGGTCAGGCCCTCGAACGCGATGCAGTGGAGGATGCTGCGGGATGCCTACGCGCTCGGCGCGACCGTCTACGACCTGCGCGGCATCTCCGACTCGCTGGACGAGACCGACCACCTCTTCGGCCTGATCCAGTTCAAGGTGGGCACGGGCGGACAGGCCGCCGAGTACCTCGGCGAGTGGGACTTCCCGCTGAACAAGCTGCTCCACAAGGCGCTCGACATCTACATGTCGCGCCGCTGACAGGACGTTCTTCGCTTCAATAGCTCCCATACCTCTGATACACCGCAGCGACCAGAAAGGTTCCAGGTCCGGCCATGGCGCTCACGCTCTACGTCGACACCGCGCGCTGGCGGGCGCACCACAAGCACGTGCAGGAGCAGTTCCCCGGGCTGGTCCCGGTCTGCAAGGGCAACGGCTACGGCTTCGGACACGAGCGGCTGGCGGAGGAGGCCACGCGTCTGGGCTCGGACGTCCTCGCCGTGGGCACGACGTACGAGGCCGCGCGGATCAGGGACTGGTTCGGCGGTGACCTGCTGGTGTTGACGCCGTACCGGCGCGGCGAGGAGCCCGTGCCGCTGCCCGACCGGGTCATCCGCTCGGTGTCCTCGATCGACGGGGTCTACGGCCTCGTCGGCGCCCGCGTGGTCATCGAGGTGATGTCCTCGATGAAGCGGCACGGCATCAGCGAACAGGAACTGCCACAACTGCACGCCGCCATAGAGAACGTGCGTCTGGAGGGCTTCGCGATCCACCTTCCGCTGGACCGTACCGACGGCTCGGACGCCGTCGAGGAGGTCATCGGCTGGATGGACCGGCTGCGCGCGGCCCGGCTGCCCCTGCACACGATGTTCGTCAGCCACCTGAAGGCCGAGGATCTCGCCCGGCTGCAGCAGCAGTTCCCGCAGACCCGCTTCCGGGCCCGTATCGGCACGCGACTGTGGCTCGGTGACCACGAGGCCACGGAGTACCGCGGCGCCGTCCTGGACGTCACGCGCGTGGCCAAGGGCGACCGCTTCGGCTACCGGCAGCAGAAGGCGGCCTCCGACGGCTTCCTGGTGGTCGTGGCGGGCGGTACGTCACACGGGGTGGGTCTGGAGGCTCCCAAGGCTCTGCACGGCGTCATGCCGCGCGCCAAGGGCGTCGCCCGCGCCGGCCTCGCCACGGTCAACCGGAACCTTTCTCCGTTCGTCTGGGGCGGCAAGCAGCGCTGGTTCGCCGAGCCGCCGCACATGCAGGTCTCGATCCTGTTCGTGCCCTCGGACGCCCCGGAGCCGAAGGTGGGCGAGGAACTCGTGGCCCATCTGCGGCACACCACCACGCAGTTCGACCGGATCGTCGACCGCTGAGCGCCCTCGACAGCCGAAAGGCCGTACACGGAACCCCGTGTACGGCCTTTTGCGTGAGTCACCGGGTCCGGGACACGTCCCGGACCACGTCCTGTTCGCTCAGAGCGAACCATCTGTGGGCCCCGCGTGCGAGCCCGGTCCGCGGCTGCCCCACTCCACCTGAGGCCCCTCGAAGTGGGCCGCGTGCTGCGGCGGATGTGCGGCGGGACCGAACACGAAGACGTCCTCCGCACCGTCGAGCACACCACCCGAGGGGTCGTCGTCGCCGGCCCGGCGGACCACGTCCCGTTCGGGCATGAGGATGTCGCGCACGATCACCGCACACAGGTACAGCGTGCCCAGCAGATGCAGGGCGATGGCCCAGTGGTAGCCGTCCGCCGGCAAACCCTTGTGGGCATCTCCGCTGGTCGTGTAGGCGAGGTACATCCAGATCCCCAGGAAGTACGCCACCTCGCAGGCCTGCCAGATCAGGAAGTCCCGCCACTTCGGCCGGGCCAGCACGGCCAGCGGCACCAGCCACAGGACGTACTGCGGCGAATAGACCTTGTTGGTGAGGATGAACGCCGCCACGATCAGGAAGGCGAGCTGGGCGAAGCGCGGCCGGCGCGGCGCGGTCAGGGTCAGTGCTGCGATGCCCGCGCAGCACAGCAGGACCAGCAGCGTGGCGAGCGTGTTGACGGTGTCGGTACTGAGCGGGTTGTTCGTGTTCTGGGCCAGGATCAGCCAGAAGGACCCGAAGTCCACGCCCCGCTCCTGGCTGAACGTGTAGAACTTCGACCAGCCGTCGAAGGCGAACAGCATCACCGGCAGGTTCACGACCAGCCAGGCGACGGCCGCGCCCCCCAGCGCCTTCCCGAAGTCCCGCCATTTACCGGCGCGCCAGCACAGCACGAAGAGCGGGCCCAGCAGGAAGACGGGATAGAGCTTGGCGGCCGTGGCAAGCCCCAGCAGGACACCGAAGGCGAGGGAGCGGCTCCGGGACCACATCAGCATCGCCGCGGCCGTCAGAGCGACCGCCAGGAGGTCCCAGTTGATGGTGGCGGTCAGCGCGAAGGCGGGAGCCAGAGCCACCAGCAGCCCGTCCCAGGGGCGCCGGGCGTGCGTACGGGTCACACATACGACGATGACGGCGGCGCACACCATCAGCATCCCGGCGTTGACCATCCAGTACCACTGCTCCTGGTCCTGGATGCTGCCGCTGCCGGGCGTGAGCCACGAGGCGACCTCCATGAACACACCGGTCAGTACCGGGTATTCGAGGTACTGCATGTCGCCGGGCAGTTTGTCGAAGTACGGGACGAGCCCATCGGCGAAGCCGCGCCCCTGATAGAGGTGCGGGATGTCCGAGTAGCACGCGTGTGTGTACTGCGAGCTGGCCCCGAAGAACCAGGCGCCGTTGTAGCAGGGCGCCTTCTGGACCAGGCCGAGGGCGAACATGCCGATGGCCACCAGAGCGATCACCCGGACGGGAGTCCACCAGGACGTCCCGAGCAGGGCACGCCGTCCCACGGGACCACCGATCAGTTCACTGCCGGCCGCGGCGACCGCGTCGTCCTTCGTCGGCCGTACCGGCTCCGGCTCGTGCATGCTCGCTTGCGTCGATTCTGCGCTGGGCATGGGGCACATCCTGCCGCATCAGGTCGGACGACCAGGAGTCCCGGCTCCGCATGCGTGAGACGGGGCACACCGCCTGCGAGCGGTTCTTCTCGGCCACCCCTGCCGCGTCCCACCAAAAGGAATGTTCGGCCGTGATGTCACCGTAAATCGACTCTCCCCCAATACCGCAGAAAATGCCATACGCGGGTAAAAAGGCCTCTGTAAAAAGAGTGCACGACGTCGACACCAAGCCAAATAAGACCGCCCTCGGCCAGGCCGACAACCATTGGAATAAGCTGCCTCCGCCAGCAAGATCAGCTGGATCTGCGCATTGACTACTGACTGAGGAATTTCATGAAGGCGAAGCACCTTGCCGCTGCCGCGATCCTGAGCACGATCGCTCTCACTGTCGGTTCGGCGGGAACGGCGACGGCGGACTCCCCGTATGACTGCACCGAAGGTGCCGCCTGCCTGTACTACAACTCCGGCCTGAACGGCGCGTCGGCCGACGACAACGGCGACAACATCGACAACTACGGGACCTGGAAGTTCTCGTACACCCAGTCGGGCGCGGGCGGGCAGAACGGATATCTCCAGTACGTCAAGAACAATGCCGCCTCGATCAGCTCCGGCAACGATGCGGGCGGGTACCGCGTCTACTACAACAGCAACTACGCTGGCGTGTACCAGACAATCGGCGGCAACAGCTGGGCCAACCTGAACAGCCAGCTGAAGAACCAGAACGCGTCGGGGCGGCACCTCTAGTCCCACGCGCCGGCCTGACGGCCCACCGCACTCTCGGCGGCCCCTGGACTCCCAGGGGCCGCTTTCCACTGCCGTGAACACCTGGGAACAGACCATGCCCGCTCCGGAGAACCCCCGTCGCCGTATCCGTGCGCCGAAGAGGAGTGCGTCGATCGCCCTCCTCCTGATCACCTGCTGCGCCTGCGCGGCCGACCCGCCCGAGGACCGGCCCTCGGACTCCACCAGGGCGCCGAGTGCCGGCACGGCACCGAAACTCACCTCGGCGGCACACCTGACGCTGCCCATCGAGTCGTACATGTTCAGTGACGACCAGCGCCGGCGGATCGTCGCGGCCAAGGAGCAGGTGATCGGTGCCTGCATGAAGCGCTACGGCCTTCCGTACGAGGAGGCGTCGCAGAGTACGTCCTTCCAGCCCGAGTCCATGACCGCCCTGCGCTACGGGATCAGCAGCGCCTCCGAAGGGGCACTGCGGGGGTACCGCCCCGAGGGAAGCGAAATGACCGCCACCGCCGAGGAAACGCACACGGCGGAACCGGCATCGAAGAAAGCCACGGAAGTACTCCAAGGCACCGGAAAGGTCTTCGAGTACAAGAATCACAGCGTCCCGAAGGACGGCTGCATCGGTGAATCCAGAAGGGCACTGCACGACACGGAGAAGGACGGGGGCGGGGGAGACGCGGAGATCTCCAACGGCATCAATGCGGCCAGCTGGGACTACTCGTACAAGAGCGGGGAGGTGCGGGCGGTAATCAAGGAATGGTCGGCCTGCATGAAGGCGGAGGGTTTTCGGTACTCCGACCCGATGGCGGCCAACAATGATCCCGAATGGAAGAAGAGCGAAACCGCCACGGCGAAGGAGAAGCAGGTGGCATCCGCCGATGCCGAATGCAAGAAGAAATACAATGTCGTGGGCGTCTGGTACGCCTCCGACAAGACATATCAGCAGCGTTTGATCGCCGAGAATGGCAAGGAACTCGAAGCCGTGCGGCAGAGGATCAGAACTCAGCTCCGTCTGGCCGGGAAGATCCTGGACAGCTGACCACGCACGACGGGGACCCGGTCGCTTCGCTCATGCGACCGGGTCCCCGTCACGTCTCCTCAGAGGGTCAGCCGTTTCCTCCTTCGAAGAGGCCGCCTCCGTTGCCGTTCCCTCTGGTGTTTCCGGTCCCGTCTGTCTCTGTTGCCGTGGGCGAGGATGTCACGCCTCCGTCGGTGCCGCCGTTGTCCGTTCCGCCGTTGTCCTGGCCCTGGCCGGGGCACTGCCAGTCGAACTGGCAGGACTCGCTGGGAGTCGGCGACGGGGAAGACGTCACCGTCTCGCTGGGCGACGGGGTCGGGGTCGGACTGGCTTCCTCGGTCTCGCTGACCGTCGGAGTCGGAGTCGGAGTCGGGGTCGGAGGGACGTTGAGGACCTTGCCGATGGGCTCCGGCGTTGGGAAGTCCTTCGCCGGCGTGCCCCGCAGCGCTTCCTCCATGTAGTCGTGCCAGATCTCCGACGGGAACGAGGCGCCGTGGATCTTCTTCTGGCCACCCGTGCCGTACATCGGCAGGAACTCGCGGTTCTTCTTCGTCTCGTCGTCGTCCATCCGGAACATGCTGATCGACGTGGACAACTGCGGGGTGTACCCGACGAACCAGGCGGACTTGTTGCCGTCGGTCGTACCGGTCTTGCCCGCCACCTCACGGCCGGGCAGCTGGGCATTGGTGCCCGTGCCCTTGTCGACCACGGTCTTGAGCACGTCGGTGACGTTGTCGGCGACCTTTTCGGTGAAGGCCTCCTCGGTTTTCACCGTGTGCGTGTAGACGGTGCCGTCCTTGCCCGTGACCCTCTGGACCGAGAACGGAGCACGCTGCTTGCCGCTCGCGGCGAAGGTGGCGTAGGCACCTGCCATGCGGATCGCGCTGGGGTCGGAGATGCCGATGGAGAAGGACGGGTAGCTGGTGCCGGCCAGGCTGCTCTCCAGGAGGCCCGCTTCCTCGGCAGACTCCTTCACCTTGTCCAGACCGACGTCCATACCGAGCTGCACGAAGGCGGAGTTCACGGACTCCCGCATCGCCTCACGGAGGTCGATCCGGTAGTTCGGCGGAGAGCCGTACGACTTCTTGCCGTCGTTCTCCTGGAGCCACTCCTTGCCTTCCTCGTTCTTCCAGATCTCCCCGTCGTAGGTTTTGATCTTGAGGTCGTTCTTGCCGCTGTACAGGCTCTGCGGGTTGACCTGGGTGCGCTCGTCCTGCGGCTGCACCTCCGAGCCCTCAGGATCCCGGACGCCCCATTTCATCGCCGCTGCGAGCACGAACGGCTTGAACGTCGAACCGACCTGGGCACCGGTCGAGTCGGCGTTGTTGGTGAAGTGCTTCGTCGCGTCCTCGCCGCCGTAGATGGCCTTGATGGCGCCGGTCGCCGGATCCACGGAAGCACCGCCAAACTGGACGTATTTGTCCTTGTCCGGCCGTTCCTTGGGCTTGATGTTCGTCTTCTTGACCTTCTGGACTGCCTTCTCGAGTTCGGCGACCTTGTTTTTGTCGAAGGTCGTGTAGATCGACAGGCCGCCCCGCTGCAGGTCGTCGGCGGTGATGTTCGTGTTGTTGACCAGGTAGGCCTTGGCAAGGTCGACGAGGTAACCGACCTGGCCCTTGAGGTTGTTGTTGGAACGCGGGTTCTGCACCTTGGGGAGCGTCGTGAACTTGGCGCGCTCCGTCGCGCTCAGATGGCCGTACTCGACCATCTTGCCCAAGGTGTCCTGCATCTGCCTCAGGGCCCGCTTCTTGTTGTCGTCAGGAGTAGCAGCCGGGTCGATGGACTGCGCTCCCGCGGGGTCGTAGTAGGTGGCGCCCTTCAGCATCGCCGCCAGGAAGGCGCACTGCCCAGCGTTCAGTTTGACCGCGTCCGTGTTGAAGTACGCGCGCGCGGCTGCCTGGATCCCGTAGGCACTGCGACCGTAGTAGGCGGAGTTGAGGTACCCCTCCATGATCTTGTCCTTGGGGACCGTGGCGCCGACCTTGACCGATACGAAGATCTCCTTGAACTTCCGGGAGAGCGTCTGCGACTGGTCGTTGAGCATCGCGTTCTTCACGTACTGCTGGGTGATGGTGGAGCCACCCTGGGTCTCGCCACCCCTGGCCATGTTGAAGACG
Source organism: Streptomyces cellulosae (assembly GCF_000721105.1). Lineage (GTDB taxonomy): Bacteria > Actinomycetota > Actinomycetes > Streptomycetales > Streptomycetaceae > Streptomyces > Streptomyces cellulosae_A. The sequence continues at coordinate 171,095 of NZ_JOEV01000006.1, read as the reverse complement.
GCACGGCCGATGCCCTTCGGATCGATGCCGCTGTCGGTGTAGAAGGTCTTGTTCTCCTGCGAGATGACGGCGTACTGCATGTTCTTCGGGATCTGCGAAAGGTTGAGTTCCTGGCGATTGGTCTCACCACCGGTGGCGACCATCACGCTGCCGTCGGCCCAGAAGTAGACGTTGTTCTGGGCCTTCGCCGTCAACGCGATATCGGGAACCTGCACCATGGCGTACGCGATGCCCGCGACGGCCACCATGCTGCCGAGGAAGCCGATGAAGAGTCCGGTCACCAGCTTCCACGACGGCAGCCAGCGCGCCGCGCCGTACTTGCCGGCACGCGGATAGTCGATGATCCGCTTCTTGCCGGGAGCGGCCGGGCGACCGCGCCCGGTAGGGCTGTTGGGGCCACCTCGCCGATCACGCCCGGCGGGTTCGGCGGCTCTGCGTCGGCCGCCGCTGCTTCTCTGGGCGGCACGACGGGCCTCGGCGCGGCCGCCGTACGGAAGCTCCTCGCCTCCCGGACCGTAGGAACCCGACTCGGGGGAACTCGCCCCATAGGAGTCGGAGGGAGACCCGGTGGCGCCTCGCGGTGCCGCACGGCGGCCGGAGGACGGGCCGGACTGGCCGCGTCGGGCCGCGGCACGTCCGCCTCCCTGCGGCTGCGGCGGTTTGCGACGGTGCTCGCTCATCGAACGATTACTCCTCGGGCAGGCGCACCCTTGCGCGCCTGGAAACGGCGGCTGGTTTCCGGTCCCCCCGAAGTACGGATGTGGTCGGTCCCGCATTCACCCGTACTGCACCGAGGACAACGACGCTCCCCATGCGTCACTCGGTTCCCGGTGGTGTGCATGGCGCACAGACTACGCACCGTCAAAGACCGTCTAGGCCCGGAGTTCACCCTAAATCGGACAACTTGCCTTCCATGAATCAATGATGTGATCCCGTTCACCGCCCCTCCACTTGTCCCACCCGGAAGGCCGTTCTATCGTCTGGATGTATCGAGTCGATACATCAGCTCGGCATAAAGACCGTGACGGCCGTCCGCGGCAGAGAGGAGGCGACCATGAGCCGGCGTTCCGGGATCCTCGAGTTCGCCGTCCTCGGCCTGCTCCGCGAGTCCCCGATGCACGGCTATGAGCTGCGCAAACGACTCAACACATCGCTGGGTGTGTTCCGTGCGTTCAGCTACGGAACCCTGTACCCCTGCCTCAAGACGCTGGTCGCCAACGGCTGGTTGATCGAGGAACCGGGGAACACCCCCGAGGAGGCCGTCGCCGCACCACTCGCAGGGCGTCGCGCCAAGATCGTCTACCGGTTGACGGCGGAAGGTAAGGAGCACTTCGAAGAGCTCCTCTCGCAGACCGGGCCCGACGCGTACGAGGACGAGCACTTCGCTGCTCGCTTCGCCTTCTTCGGGCAGACCTCGCGCGATGTGCGGATGCGCGTCCTCGAGGGCCGCCGCAGCCGTCTCGAGGAACGCCTGGAGAAGATGCGTGCCTCGCTGGCGCGCACCCGGGAGCGCCTCGACGACTACACGCTTGAGCTCCAGCGCCACGGGATGGAGTCCGTGGAGCGCGAAGTGCGCTGGCTGAACGAGCTCATCGAGAGCGAGCGGGCCGGGCGGGACCTGAAGGGTCCGGCCTCCGAGGCAAACGCTCAGCAGGACACCACCACTGGAACGTCGGGCGATCTGCCCCGGCCGCGGGACACCCCACGGCCGGATTCGCCCGACGACACCGCCATGTGAGCGCCCCCTCAGGGCCTCACTCGTACACACAGGGAGCACCCGGAATGGGTTCGGTTCGCGTAGCCGTCGTCGGCGTGGGCAACTGCGCCGCGTCGCTGGTTCAGGGAGTCGAGTACTACAAGGACGCCGATCCGGCGGCCAAGGTCCCCGGCCTGATGCACGTCCAGTTCGGCGAGTACCACGTGCGTGACGTCGAGTTCGTCGCCGCGTTCGACGTGGACGCCAAGAAGGTCGGCCTCGATCTCGCGGACGCCATCGGCGCGTCCGAGAACAACACCATCAAGATCTGCGACGTGCCCAACACTGGTGTCACCGTCCAGCGCGGTCACACCCTCGACGGCCTCGGCAAGTACTACCGCGAGACGATCGAGGAGTCCGCCGAGGCCCCGGTCGACGTCGTCCAGGTCCTCAAGGACAAGCAGGTCGACGTCCTGGTCTGCTACCTGCCCGTCGGCTCCGAGGACGCGGCGAAGTTCTACGCCCAGTGCGCGATCGACGCCAAGGTCGCCTTCGTCAACGCCCTCCCGGTCTTCATCGCCGGCACCAAGGAGTGGGCGGACAAGTTCACCGAGGCCGGCGTCCCGATCGTCGGTGACGACATCAAGTCCCAGGTGGGCGCCACCATCACGCACCGCGTCATGGCGAAGCTCTTCGAGGACCGCGGCGTCGTCCTGGACCGCACGATGCAGCTGAACGTCGGCGGCAACATGGACTTCAAGAACATGCTCGAGCGCGAGCGCCTGGAGTCCAAGAAGATCTCCAAGACGCAGGCCGTCACCTCCCAGATCCCCGACCGGGACATGGGCGCGAAGAACGTCCACATCGGCCCGTCCGACTACGTCGCCTGGCTCGACGACCGCAAGTGGGCCTACGTCCGCCTCGAGGGCCGTGCCTTCGGCGACGTCCCGCTGAACCTGGAGTACAAGCTCGAGGTCTGGGACTCCCCGAACTCCGCCGGCGTCATCATCGACGCCCTGCGCGCCGCGAAGATCGCCAAGGACCGCGGCATCGGCGGCCCGATCCTGTCGGCTTCCTCGTACTTCATGAAGTCCCCTCCGGTCCAGTACTTCGACGACCAGGCCCGCGAGAACGTCGAGAAGTTCATCAGCGGCGAGGTCGAGCGCTGACGAGAAGGGTCACGGCGCACTGACGAAATAGAGCGCCGCGTACTGAAACCGCTCCTGCCAGAGCTGTTGAGGGTCCTCCGGGTGGTACATCCCGGGGGACCCTCCCTCGTATGTGAGGCTGTGCCCCATGTCCGTCGTAGGTGATCTGCGCGTCCTGCTCCGCTTCCGGAACTTCCGACGTCTGCTCGCCGTGCGCCTGCTCTCCCAGAGCGCCGACGGGGTGTACCAGATCGCACTCGCCGCCTACGTCGTCTTCTCCCCGGAGAAACAGACCTCGGCCACCGCGATCGCCTCCGCGATGGCGGTCCTGCTCCTCCCGTACTCCCTGGTCGGCCCCTTCGCCGGCGTCCTTCTGGACCGCTGGCGCCGACGCCAGGTCTTCCTGTACGGCAACCTCCTGCGCGCGGTCATGGCATCGGCCACGGCCGTCCTGATGGTCAGCGCCGTCCCTGACTGGCTCTTCTACGTCTCCGCGCTGTGCGTCACCGCCGTGAACCGCTTCGTCCTGGCCGGCCTGTCCGCCGCACTGCCCAGGGTCGTCGACGCGGAGCGCCTGGTGATCGCCAACTCCCTCTTCCCGACCGCCGGGACGCTCGCCGCGACCGCGGGCGGAGGTCTCACCTTCATCGTGCGGCTGGTGGTCGCGGATTCCGACGCGGCCGTGGTGCTGCTGGGAGCCGTGCTGTACCTGTGCGGGGCACTCGCATCGCTTCGTATGGCACCGGAACTGTTGGGGCCGGAGGGTGAGTTGGTGCGCCCGCGTCTGTCCACAGCACTCGCCGGCACGACCCGCGACCTGAAGGCCGGCGTACGGCATCTGGCCGCGCCCTCACGCCGGGAGGCAGCGTGGGCCCTCGGGGCGATGTCGTTGATGCGGTTCTGCTACGGCGCCCTGCTGGTCATGGTGCTGATGCTCTGCCGGTACGCCCTGACCTCCGACCCGGATGAAGGACTCGCGCTGCTGGGGCTGGCGTTGGGTATCTCCGGCGCCGGCTTCTTCGCGGCGGCCGTCATGACGCCCTGGGCGGCGGGCCGGCTCGGGCCTGGCAACTGGATCGTCGCGTGTGCCGCGACCGCCGCGGTCCTGGAGCCCACCCTCGGACTTCCTTTCGCCACCGCCCCCATGCTTGTCGCGGCGTTCGTCCTGGGACTCACCACCCAGGGCGCGAAGATCGCCACGGACACGATCGTGCAGTCCTCGGTCGACGACGGTTTCCGGGGCCGGATCTTCTCCGTCTACGACGTGCTCTTCAACGTCGCCTTCGTGAGTGCCGCCGGTGTGGCCGCGCTGATGCTGCCGCCGGACGGGCGCTCGGCACCGCTGGTGATCATCATCGCCGTCATCTACGGAGCAGTCGGGGCGATGTTTCACGTGAAACATCGCCCCTCAACACAACCGAGCTCGCCGCTCTGAGGAAGCCCGGGGTCATGTTTCACGTGAAACATGACCCCGTTTCACAGCCTCAGCTCTGCTCGGTCCACCACTCTTTGATCGCCGCCACCGCTTGGTCATGCTCCATGGGTCCGTTCTCCAGACGGAGCTCCAGCATGTGCTTGTACGCGCGGCCGATGGCGGGCCCGGGTCCGATACCGAGGATCTCCATGATCTGGTTGCCGTCGAGGTCCGGACGGATGGCGTCCAGCTCCTCCTGCTCCTGAAGCTGGGAGATCCGCTCCTCCAGGCCGTCGTAGGCCCGCGAGAGTGCGGTTGCCTTGCGCTTGTTCCGCGTCGTGCAGTCCGAGCGAGTCAGCTTGTGGAGGCGGTCCAGCAGAGGACCGGCGTCACGGACGTAGCGACGGACCGCGGAGTCCGTCCACTCTCCCGCGCCGTACCCATGGAAGCGCAGATGGAGTTCGACCAGTCGCGAGACGTCCTTCACCAGTTCGTTGGAGTACTTCAGCGCTGTCATCCGCTTCTTGGTCATCTTCGCACCGACCACTTCGTGGTGGTGGAAGGAGACCCTGCCGTCCTTCTCGAAGCGGCGCGTGCGCGGCTTGCCGATGTCATGCAGCAGCGCGGCCAGCCGGAGGGTCAGGTCGGGACCGCTCCCCTCCAGTGCGATCGCCTGCTCCAGAACGATCAGCGTGTGCTCGTAGACGTCCTTGTGCCGGTGGTGCTCGTCGCTCTCCAGACGCAGGGCCGGAAGCTCGGGCAGCACGTAGTCGGCGAGGCCGGTGTCGACCAGGAGCGTCAGGCCCTTGCGCGGGTGCGTGGAGAGGATCAGCTTGTTCAGCTCGTCCCGGATCCGCTCGGCCGAGACGATATCGAGGCGGCCGCTCATCTCCTTCATCGCCGTGACGACCTCGGGGGCCACCTCGAAGTCGAGCTGTGCGGCGAAGCGCGCGGCCCGCATCATCCGCAGCGGATCGTCCGAGAAGGATTCCTCGGGCGTGCCCGGGGTCCGCAGCACGCCCTGCGCGAGATCGTGGAGCCCACCGTGCGGGTCGATGAACTCCTTCTCCGGCAGAGCGACCGCCATCGCGTTGACGGTGAAGTCACGCCGGACGAGGTCCTCCTCGATGGAGTCGCCGTAGGACACCTCGGGCTTGCGCGAGGTCCGGTCGTACGCCTCGGAGCGGTAGGTGGTCACCTCGATCTGGAAACGCCGATCGGTGTCTCCGACACGAGCATCCTTCTGCACGCCGACGGTGCCGAAGGCGATCCCGACCTCCCACACGGCGTCCGCCCACGGCCGGACGATCTTCAGGACGTCCTCGGGGCGGGCGTCGGTCGTGAAGTCCAGGTCATTGCCGAGCCGACCGAGCAACGCGTCCCGCACCGAACCGCCGACCAGGGCGAGTGAGAACCCGGCCTCGTGGAAGCGGCGGGCGAGATCGTCGGCGACAGGGGCGACCCGCAGCAGTTCGCTCACCGCGCGGTGCTGCACCTGAGTCAGGGCACTGGAGGTGTCTTCGTTGGCGTTCGGCACAACAGAAAAGAGTACGTGGCCCGGGCGACCGCGAGCGCCTCCATTAAACGGGCACAGACCCTCCACGCGGCTCGGCGCAGGGTCTGGGCGCGAAGGACACGGAGGCGTCCCTTTCATACGTGCACATTCGGGACAGCACGACGTTGTCCCTTGATCTTGTGGAGCAGTCCGCGGCACTTCCCCTCAGCTCGCATCGTTACCATGCGTGGACGCACATTCCGACGACCACTGACGACGAGGGACGGGCGAGCGCGTGGCCGAGGCGGCAGACTTCCAGGGGACCGGTGCCTCACCTGCCCGCCGCTGGCTGCGGCGCACCGGAGCCCTGCTCGCCGGGGCACCCCTGCTGGCCGGCCTGTTCCAGCTGCCCACCGCCACGCCCGCTCTGGCCGCCGACTCGGGCACGGTGTCCGTGGCGGTCGACACCCTCACCCCCAGCGCTCCCACGGACGGCGACACACTGACCGTGTCGGGCACCGTGACCAACACCGGCAAGCAGGCCGTCACGGACGCTCACGTGGGACTGCGGGTGGGGCCGGAGCTGACGACCCGCTCGTCCATCGACAGAGTGGCCAGTAACAGCAGCGACACCCAGAGCTCCGCCCGGTCGGAGATCGGCGGCAAGTACGTGGAGAAGTTCCCCAAGCTGACCCCGGGCGTCGCCGAGCCCTTCTCCATCTCGGTACCGGTCGATGAACTGGACCTCGGCGACAGCGGCGTCTACCAGTTCGCCGTCTCGCTCTCCGGACAGACTTCCGCGCAGCCCTGGAAGCAGGTGCTCGGCATGGAGCGGACGTTCCTGCCCTGGCAGTCCGGCGAAGCCGACCCCAAGACGAAGACGACGTATCTGTGGCCTCTGATCTCCACCGTCCACATGACGGCGGAGACGGGGTCGAACGAGCAGCAGACGCCGGTCTTCCTCGATGACGACCTCGCCAAGGAGCTCTCGCCGGGCGGACGCCTGGATCAGCTCCTGTCGCTGGGCAAGGACCTCGACGTCACCTGGGTGATCGACCCTGACCTGCTGGCCTCCGTCGACGCGATGACTCGTCCCTACCAGGTGAGGACGGGCGACACCACCAGAGCGGGCACCCCTGAGGAACAGGCACTCGCCAGCCACTGGCTCGCCGAGCTACAGGGTGCGGTGGCCGACAAGGAGGTCGTCGCCCTGCCCTTCGCCGACCCCGATCTCGCGGCCCTCGCGCACAACGGCACCAGCGTCACCGGATCGCTCAGCCACCTCAACGAGGCAACCGACGTCGCCACCTCCACCGTGCGGACGGTGCTTCATGTGACACCGAGCACCGACTTCGCCTGGCCGGTGGACGGCGCCGTGGACCCGTCGATCGTGAAGGTCGCCACCTCGGCCGGCGCGGACCGGGTGATCGCGCGCAGCGACAGCCTCCAGGAGACGGGCAGCCTGACGTACACCCCCTCCGCTGCCCGTCCCATCGGCGGCGGCACCACGGCGGTCGTCGCGGACGCGCGGCTGTCTACGGCGTTCCAGGGGGACCTGATGAGGGCCTCGGCGTCCACGCTCGCCGTGCAGCAGTTCCTCGCCCAGAGCCTTGAGGTCAACCTGCAGACGGACAGACAGCGCAGCATCGTCGTCGCCCCGCAGCGCATGCCGTCGGCACGCCAGGCGCAGGCGATGGCCGAGGCGCTGACCGCCCTGCAGAGCGCGAACTGGTCCGAGCCCCAGAAGCTCACGGCGGCGGCCGCCGCCAAGCCGGACGCCGCGGCCACCACGACGGTCCCGGCCAGGTCCAAGTACCCCTCCTCGCTGCGTAAGCGGGAGCTGCCACGGACGGCCTTCCAGGAGATCGCGACCACCCAGGACAAGCTCGACAACTTCAAGGTGGTCCTCAGCGACCAGTCCCGGGTGGTGACCCCCTTCGGGCGCGCCATGAACCGTGAGATGTCCACGTCCTGGCGCGGCCGCGCCACCGAGGCGACCGGCTTCCGCAGCGACGTGGTGACGTACCTGGACGGCCTGACCGACCAGGTCCAGCTGATCGACAAGTCGGAGACCAAGCTCTCCGGACGCAGCGCCACGATCCCGGTGACCGTGCAGAACGACCTGGTGCAGGGCGTGGACCACTTGATGCTGCGCCTCACCTCGTTGAGCCCGAAGCGCCTGGAGATCGGCGGCGGGGCCTACTCGGAGCAGCAGGTCAAGGTCTCCGGCGGCCACAGCCAGACAGTGAAGTTCTCCACGACGGCCAAGGCCAACGGACAGGCCAGGGTGATCGCCCAGCTGTACACGGAGGACGGCCGTGAGTACGGCGAACCCGTCAGCTTCGATGTGAAGGTCACCGAGATCACGGCCACTGTGATGCTGGTCATCGGCGGCGGCTTCCTCCTGCTCGTCCTCGCCGGATTCCGGATGTACACCCAGCGCAAGCGCGCCGCCGCCCGCGAGGCCGAGGAGGGCGGCCCCGACGGGACGGACGAGGCCGCCGACAGCCCGGAGAACCAGGACGGCACCGCCGACCATCTCAAGGAGGAGTCGGGCAGTCCGCCCCGGGCAGACGACCCCCAGCAGCCGAGTGACCTGGCACCGGACACCGCAACGGAAAGCACCGACCCGTCCGGCGCGGGTGAGAGAGTGGACCGTTGAGGATGTCGTGGCCGGTGGGCCGGGGACGATGAGGTGGGGTAACCATGAACGCGCCGTACGACGGTGACCGCGGCCAGGGCGCGGGCAGCTCGGGTCACCCCGAGGGCCCGCCGCCCCAGGACGGCCAGGTCCCGCCGCAGCACCCCGCCGACATGTACCTCCAGGACGCCTACAACCAGGATCCCTACCGGGCACAGGACCTCTACGCCCAGGACCCGGTCGCCGAGGCGCTCTACGACCGTGCCGCGCACCCCCCACCGCCTCCGGGCACCCACGAGCCTCAGCAGCCGCTGTACGCCCAGCCTCCCCAGTCCCCCTACGCCCCCGACCCTCAGGTGTGGGCGCAGACCCCGGCACCCGAGCCGGAGGGACCGACCCAGTACCTGCCGTACGGCGACGATCCCCGCACCACCCAGTTCGTGGGCGTCGACGACCTGGTGACCCACGCCGGCGAGGAGCGTCACGAGCCGGACGCCTTCGCGCACCTGTTCCGGGACCAGCAGCAGGGGAGTCACGCGCCGATGGAACCCCGGTCGGTGCCGGGGCCGGCAATGGCCCCGGGCGGACCGGTACCGGCCCTCCAGTACCAGGTACCGGCGGCCTCCCCGCCCGCGACCGACGAGACCATGAACCTCACCGCCATGCCCGCCGCCGCTCCGGTGGCGCCCGCGAAGAAGAGCGGGAAGGCCGCGGGCCTGCTGAAGTCGAGCGCCGTGATGGCGGCGGGCACGATGGTCTCCCGTCTCACCGGCTTCATCCGCTCCGCGCTGATCGTCTCGGCGCTGGGCGTCGGCCTGCTCGGCGACACCTTCCAGGTCGCCTACCAGCTGCCGACCATGATCTACATCCTGACCGTCGGCGGTGGCCTCAACTCCGTCTTCGTGCCACAGCTCGTGCGTGCCATGAAGGAGGACGAGGACGGCGGCGAAGCGTACGCCAACCGGCTGCTGACCCTGGTGATGGTCGCGCTCGGCGCGCTGACCGTCCTCGCGGTCCTCGGCGCGCCGATCCTCATCCGCCTGCTGTCCGACCCGGTCGCCAGCGACCCGGCGGCCAACGAGGTGGCCATCACATTCGTCCGCTACTTCCTGCCCTCGATCTTCTTCATGGGCATCCACGTGGTGATGGGACAGGTCCTCAACGCCCGCGGAAAATTCGGCGCGATGATGTGGACCCCGGTCCTGAACAACATCGTCATCATCGTGACGCTCGGCATGTTCATCTGGGTGTACGGCACCGCGGCAGACTCCGGCATGAAGGTCACCACCATCCCGCCGGAGGGTCAGCGCCTCCTCGGCATCGGTGTCCTGCTCGGCCTCGTCGTACAGGCCCTGGCGATGATCCCGTACCTGCGGGAGACCGGCTTCCGGATGCGTCCGCGCTTCGACTGGAAGGGCCACGGCCTCGGCAAGGCCGTCACGCTCGCCAAGTGGACCGTCCTGTTCGTCCTCGCCAACCAGGCCGGCGCGATCGTCGTCACCCAGCTGTCCACCGCCTCCGGCAAGGCCTCGCCCGTCGACGGCACCGGCTTCGCCGCCTACGCCAACGCCCAGCTGATCTGGGGCCTGCCGCAGGCCATCATCACCGTCTCCCTGATGGCCGCCCTGCTGCCACGCATCTCACGCTCGGCGGCCGAGGACGACACCGGCGCCGTCCGCGACGACATCTCCCAGGGTCTGCGCACCACGGCCGTCGCGATCGTGCCGATCTCCTTCGGCTTCCTCGCCCTCGGCATCCCGATGTGCACGCTGATCTTCGGCTCCTCGGGCACCAGCGAGGCCACCAACATGGGCTACATGCTGATGGCCTTCGCCCTCGGCCTGATCCCCTACTCCGTGCAGTACGTCGTGCTGCGCGCCTTCTATGCCTACGAGGACACCCGCACCCCCTTCTACAACACGGTGATCGTGGCCGCGGTCAACGCGGGTGCCTCAGCGCTGTGTTACGTGGTCCTGCCGTCCCGCTGGGCGGTGGTGGGCATGTCCGCCTCGTACGGGCTCGCCTACGCGATCGGTGTCGGCGTCGCCTGGAACCGGCTGCGCAAGCGGCTGGGCGGCGACCTGGACGGCAACCGCGTGCTGCGCACCTATGCCAGGCTCTCCATCGCCTCGGTACCGGCGGCGCTGCTCAGCGGGGCCGCCTGCTACGGCATCGCCCGCACCCTCGGCCAAGGCGTCGTCGGCTCGTTCGCCGCCCTGATTGCCGGGGGCGCGGTACTGCTCGGCGTCTTCTTCGTCGCCGCCCGCCGCATGCGCATCGACGAGCTGAACTCACTGGTCGGCATGGTGCGCGGACGGCTGGGGCGCTGAGGCGGGGGTAGGCGCACAACCATCGTCCGCCACCGCGTGTCGTGCATAGCGGCGGACTGTGGGCACAATTGGTTTCGGCGTCGCACGGCGCGCAACGGATGGGGAGGCAGGGAACGACGGTGGCGGAACGCAGCACGGCTGCCGTCGACGTGGCAGACAACAGCGGTGACGAGCCGCTGACCGCCAAGGCGGACCAGTCCACGGCCGACGGGGTGGCCAAGAACCGGGAGCGGGACACGGAAGACGTCGAGGCACAGGGGAGTGGCGGGACCGAGGATCCCGGGAAGGCGTCACCGCCGGAGCTGCACAGCGGTCACAAGCTCGCCAGACGCTACCGTCTCGAGGAGTGCGTCACCCGGCTGGACGGCTTCAGCAGTTGGCGTGCCGTGGACGAGAAACTGCGGCGTGCCGTCGGCGTCCACCTCCTGCCCGCGGACCATGCGCGGGCCCGGGCCGTCCTGGCGGCGGCACGCTCCTCCGCGCTGCTCGGCGATCCCCGCTTCGTCCAAGTCCTCGACGCCGTCGAGGAGAACGACCTCGTCTACGTCGTTCACGAGTGGCTGCCCGATGCCACCGAACTGACCGCGCTGCTGGCTCCCGCTCCGCTGGAGGTGTACGACGCCTACCAGATGGTCAGCCAGATCGCCTCGGCCATGGCGGCCGCCCACCGCGAGGGCCTCGCACACCTGCGCCTCAACCCGAACGCCGTCCTGCGCACCTCCAGCGGTCAGTGGCGCATCCGCGGACTCGCCGTGAACGCGGCGTTGCGCGGCATCAGCACCGACACCCCGCAGCGCACCGACACGGAGGCGATCGGCGCCCTGCTGTACGCGGCGCTCACCCAGCGCTGGCCGTACGAGAGCGACGCCTACGGTCTCGCCGGTCTCCCGAAGGACGTCGGTCTCATCGCCCCCGACCAGGTGCGCGCGGGCGTCCACCGAGGTCTGTCCGAGCTCGCCATGCGCGCGCTCGCCAACGACGGCGCCACCGCCTCGCGCCACGAGTCCCCGTGCACCACGCCCGAGGAACTGGTGAAGGCGATCGGTGAGATGCCCCGCATCCGCCCGCCGGAGCCCGCGTTCACCGCTCCGCCGGACTACCAGCGCACCACGTACCAGCAGGGCACCTACGGCCGCCCACCGGCCCACCCCGGTGCCACACAGCCCGTCCCGACCCCGCCACCCCCGCTGCAGACCCGCACCGGCAAGGCGTTGAAGTGGGCCGTCTCGGCCCTCCTCATCGCCGCGCTGGGACTGGGCAGTTGGCAGTTGGCGGACGCGCTCATGGAGCAGGGCAACAAGTCGGACGACACCGGTACGACGCACACGACGGACGGGAACGACAAGAACAGCACCGCACCGAGGCCGGTCAAGACGATCTCCATCCAGGGAGCGCAGGAGTACATCGCCAAAGGCGATGCCCAGCACCCCGCGGATGTCGGCAAGACATACGACGGTGACAGTTCGACATTCTGGCGTACCGCCAGCTACAAGGACGGTCCGGACATGGAGCCGTCCTACAAGCCTGGCGTCGGCATCGTGTACGACCTGGGCTCTGAGCAGGAGGTGTCGGCCGCTTCGATAGGGCTGCTGTTCGGGGGCGACCACACCACCGTCACGCTGTACGCGACCGATTCCATGAGTTCGTCCGTTCTCTTGACGTCGATGACGAAGATGGGCTCCGTGACCACTACGGGGAGAACGGCAAAGGTGACGGTGACCAAGCAGGTGAAGAGCAGGTATGTGCTGGTGTGGTTCACCGCACTGCCGTACGCACCTGGCGACGCCTTCAGCGACGCCGGCTACAAGCAGGCCGTGACGGACCTGAAGTTCACAGGCTGAGCGTTCCGGGGGGAGGAGGGGGTTCGATGGCAGATGACACCGCGTACGGCGACGCAAGCGATCAGGACCTCCTGGCCCGCCATGTCCAGGGCGACCCCGACGCCTTCGGTGAGCTCGTACGCCGCCACCGCGACCGGCTCTGGGCGGTCGCCCTGCGGACGCTGGGCGACCGCGAGGAAGCCGCTGACGCCGTGCAGGACGCCCTCGTCTCCGCGTACCGGGCCGCCCACACCTTCCGGGGCCAGGCGGCCGTCACGACCTGGCTGCACCGGATCACGGTGAACGCCTGCCTCGACCGCGCCCGCAAGGCGGCCTCCCGCAAGACCTCTCCCGTCGACGACACCGAGCGCCTGGAGCAGCTGCTGGAGCCGCACGAGTCGGCCTCGGCGCCCGCGGAGCGCAACGACCTCCACCGCCAGCTCCTGGAAGCGCTCGGCACCCTGCCGCCCGACCAGCGCGCCGCGCTCGTTCTGGTGGACATGCAGGGCTATCCGGTCGCGGAGGCCGCCCGCATCCTCGACGTGCCGACCGGGACGGTGAAGAGCCGCTGCGCCCGCGGCCGAGCCAGACTCCTGCCCCTTCTCACCCATCTGCGGCCGGAAAACACCGGCGCGGGCAGAGAAGCGGGCGCGGCACGGAACCGGACCCAGGGGACATCCGTCCCACCCGCAGCGGGATCCTGTGAGGCGGATCCCCCGGAAACAGGACCAAGCGATTCAGCTGCTGTGAAGGGCGGAGGTGGGCGAGCGTGACAACCACGACAGGAACGGACGGGCACCCGGACGTCGCGGAGATCTCCGACCTCACCGAAGGCCTGCTCCCGCCCTCGCGCACCGCGGACGTCCGCCGGCATCTGGACGAGTGTGAACTGTGCGCGGACGTCTACGCGTCGCTGGGGGAGATCCGGGGACTGCTCGGAACCCTGCCGGGTCCCCCGCGCATGCCCGCCGAGGTCGCCGGCCGTATCGACGCCGCCCTCGCCGCGGAGCTCCTGCTGCATGCCACGGCACCCGATGACGTGGACGCTCAGGCGTCCGTCGCCACGACGGCCCAGTCTCTGTCGTCCACGGAGACGCACACAGACACGGACGACCGCGCGTATGTTTCACGTGAAACATCGGCAATGGACCGCCCCGCAGGCCACGCCCGTGTCTCGACCGCAGGCCCGGGCCGCAAGGAGCGCAAAAAGGGAAACAGGCGCCGGGTCGCCGTCCTCGGTACGGTCTTCACGGTCGCCGCCGTGGGATTCGGCTCCGTGATGCTGTCCTCTCTGAACGACGGCAATCCGTCCGGCCCAGAAGCGCGCGGGCAGCAGTCCACCTCTGCGGACACCTTCTCCCAGGGAACCCTGGAGAAGCAGGTCTCCGATCTCCTTGCCACGAGCAAAAGGCCCCGTTCGCACAGCTTGGGCGGGCAGTCCCTTCCCGGTAGCGACCAGCCCCGCATCCTGCAAGATCCCACGGTCCCGGACTGTGTCCAGAGGGGCACCGGCCGCACCGACCCTGCGCTCGGGACCAAGCCGGGAACGTACAAGGGGACGAAGGCCATGCTCGTCGTGCTGCCCGCGCCATCCGGCGGCACCGGGGTGACGGCCTACATCATGGACGCGACGTGTGTGGCGGACGCGTCCGTCGGCAAGGCCAAGGTTTTGCTGAAGCAGTCCTACCAGCAGCCCTGAGCCCAGAAGCATCCTCTTCGCTCTGCGTGGTATCCCGTACGGTGTCACCTCTCCGTGTGCCCGGCCACAGCGGGAATGCGCGACCCTTAGGATCCGTTGGGTGGGATGAGAGTTCCGAGAGGAGCTCCCCCGGACCTATGACGCAGTCCAGAGACGAGGAATCAAGCCGTGAGCGACGTCCGTAACGTGATCATCATCGGCTCCGGGCCCGCCGGCTACACGGCGGCGCTCTACACCGCGCGCGCGTCGCTGAAGCCACTGGTGTTCGAGGGCGCCGTCACCGCGGGGGGTGCGCTGATGACCACCACCGAGGTGGAGAACTTCCCGGGCTTCCAGGACGGCATCATGGGCCCGGAGCTCATGGACAACATGCGTGCCCAGGCGGAGCGCTTCGGTGCCGAGCTCATCCCGGACGACATCGTCAACGTCGATCTGACCGGTGAGATCAAGACCGTCACTGACACTGCGGGCACCGTCCACAAGGCCAAGGCCGTCATCGTCACCACCGGCTCGCAGCACCGCAAGCTCGGCCTGCCCAACGAGGACGCCCTCTCCGGCCGCGGTGTCTCCTGGTGCGCCACCTGCGACGGCTTCTTCTTCAAGGACCAGGACATCGCCGTGATCGGTGGCGGTGACACCGCGATGGAGGAGGCCACCTTCCTCGCCCGCTTCGCCAAGTCCGTCACGATCGTCCACCGCCGTGACACCCTGCGCGCCTCCAAGGCGATGCAGGAGCGCGCCTTCGCCGACCCGAAGATCAAGTTCGTGTGGGACAGCGAGGTCGCCGAGATCCAGGGCGACCAGAAGCTCGCGAGCCTGAAGCTGCGCAACCTCAAGACCGGCGAGCTCTCGGACCTTCCGGTGACCGGCCTGTTCATCGCAATCGGCCACGACCCGCGCACCGAACTCTTCAAGGGCCAGCTGGAGCTGGACGCGGAGGGCTACCTGAAGGTGGACGCGCCCTCCACGCGGACCAACCTGACCGGTGTCTTCGGCGCCGGTGACGTGGTCGACCACACCTACCGCCAGGCGATCACCGCCGCCGGCACCGGCTGCTCCGCTGCCCTCGACGCCGAGCGCTTCCTCGCGGCCCTCTCGGACGAGGAGAAGGCCGAGCCCGAGAAGACCGCCGTCTGACCCTCACCCACTGCACGCACCAACCAGTTAAGGAGCCCGCCGTGGCCGGCACCCTGAAGAACGTGACCGACGACACCTTCGAGCAGGACGTCCTCAAGAGCGACAAGCCCGTCCTGGTGGACTTCTGGGCCGCCTGGTGCGGTCCGTGCCGCCAGATCGCGCCGTCCCTCGAGGCGATCGCCGCCGAGTACGGCGACAAGATCGAGATCGTCAAGCTCAACATCGACGAAAACCCGGGTACGGCCGCCAAGTACGGCGTCATGTCCATCCCGACGCTGAACGTCTACCAGGGTGGCGAAGTCGCCAAGACGATCGTCGGTGCCAAGCCGAAGGCCGCGATCGTCCGCGACCTTGAGGACTTCATCGCCGAGTGACGTTTCACGTGAAACATGAATGGGCCGGCCCCCGAGGGGCCGGCCCATTTGCTTGGGGCTTGCTTCAGAGCGGTCGCAGCGCCGGCTCCTTCTGTACGGCTCCCAATAGCCGATCGAGCGCCATCTCCACGTCCTCCTTCCAGGAGAGCGTGGTGCGCAGCTCCAGGCGCAGGCGCGGATACGTCGGATGCGGCCGGACCGTCTTGAAACCCACTGCCAGAAGGTGGTCGGCAGGCAGCAGACAGGCGGGTTCCTTCCAGCGCGCGTCGCCGAATGCCTCGATCGCCTTGAAGCCACGCCGCAGCAGATCCTTGGCGACCGTCTGCACCATCACCCGGCCCAGTCCCTGACCCTGGTAACCCGGCATGATGAACGCGGTCATCAACTGCACCGCGTCGGGCGAGACCGGGCTCGTGGGAAACGCCGTCGAGCGGGGGACGTAGGCCGGGGGCGCGTAGAGCACAAAGCCCACCGGCACGTCATCGACGTACACGACCCGGCCACAGGACCCCCAGTCCAGCAGGACCGCGGAGATCCAGGCTTCCTTCTCCAGGGAGGCTGTTCCCGCCTTTACCGCGGCCTCGCCGCTGACTGGGTCCAACTCCCAGAAGACGCACGCCCGACAGCGCTTGGGAAGGTCCTGAAGGTTGTCCAGCGTGAGCGGTACGAGCCGACGCCCCATGAAGGCTGTTCCTCGCTTCCTTCGCCCGCCGCGTCGCGGGCGGCTGTCAGAGCGCTCCGTTCCCTGAGCAGGCTGCCGACGAACCCGCCGACCACGCCCAGCCCCAGGCCCGCGCTCACGATTCCGGTGCGGCTCATCGTTCGCATGGCCCCCGCCTCTCCCCTCAGAGGTGCTGCCGGATGATGCGCCATACCCGAACGCATCGTATCCACGATGCGATTCCACCGATACCGCATGAAAGCAAAGGGTGGGCCGTGTCCGGTATACATCGGACACGACCCACCCCGTCGACCGCCTCAGTGTCCTCGTCCAGAGACCCGGAAGAAGCCCGGAGGACCGGAGAATCAGTTCTCCGCCTCCTCCGAGTCACCGTCCAGGAGGCTCTTCTGGAGAGCCAGTTTCTCGCCCGGAGCGAGCGAGCTGAGGATTCGCTCGAGGTCCTCCGGGGAGGCGAACTCGACAGTGATCTTGCCCTTCTTCTGCCCCAGTTCGACCTTCACCCGCGTCTCGAAGCGGTCCGAGAGACGGGTCGCCAGGTCGGTCAGCGCCGGGGAGACCCGGCCACCGGCCCGAGGTCCCTTGGAACGCTGTGCCGCCTGCGGCCGCGAACCCATCAGGGTCACGATCTCCTCGACGGCGCGCACCGACAGCCCCTCGGCCACGATCCGGTGAGCCAGCCGGTCCTGCTCCTCCGAGTCCTCGACCGAGAGCAGCGCCCGGGCGTGGCCCGCCGAGAGAACTCCGGCAGCCACCCGGCGCTGGACGGCCGGCGACAGCTTCAGCAGACGCAGGGTGTTGGAGACCTGCGGGCGAGAGCGGCCGATCCGGTCCGCCAGCTGGTCATGCGTGCAGTTGAAGTCCTTCAGCAGCTGGTCGTAGGCGGCTGCCTCTTCCAGCGGGTTCAACTGCGCCCGGTGCAGGTTCTCCAGCAGCGCGTCCAGCAGGAGCTTCTCGTCGTCCGTGGCCCGCACGATCGCCGGGATGGCTTCGAGTCCCGCCTCCCGGCAGGCCCGCCAGCGCCGCTCGCCCATGATGAGCTCGTAGCGCGCGGTACCGAGCTGCCGTACGACGACGGGCTGGAGGAGACCGACCTCCTTGATGGAGGTGACAAGCTCGTGCAGCGCATCCTCGTCGAAGACCTCACGCGGCTGCCGCGGGTTCGGCTTGATGAAGTCGAGAGGGATCTCCGCGAAGTGAGCGGCCATGGGAGACGCAGGCATCTCCACAGCACCGTCCGCCGAGGGCTCCTCGGTGTCATGTGCAACAGGCGGCAGTGTGGCCACCTTCGCCGCAGCCACCCCTCGATCGGTGGTCAGCACCGGCACCGCCGCCGGGGACGTCGAAGCGGCGCCCCCCACTGCGGCCGGAGCCACCTGCTTCTCCGTCGGGGCAGCAGGGATCAGTGCGCCGAGACCACGGCCCAAACCCCTCCGTCGCTCGCTCACTGGATCCCCTCCACCATGCTCGGGTCGCTCTGTGCGCCGATGTGCGCGTGTGTCCCGTCATAGGAGACGCCGATACCCTTCAGAGCGATTTCTCGTGCTGCCTCAAGATAAGACAGGGCACCGCTCGATCCTGGATCATAGGTCAGCACCGTCTGTCCGTAGCTCGGCGCCTCGGAGATACGGACGGAGCGGGGAATGCTCGTCCGCAGCACCTCGTCGCCGAAATGGGTGCGCACCTCGTCCGCGACCTGGGACGCGAGGCGCGTCCGGCCGTCGTACATGGTGAGCAGGATGGTCGACACATGCAGGACGGGGTTGAGGTGCCCCCGTACCAGGTCGACGTTACGCAGCAGTTGGCCCAGCCCCTCCAGCGCGTAGTACTCGCACTGGATCGGGATGAGGACCTCCTGGCCCGCGACCAGCGCGTTGACGGTCAACAGGCCGAGCGAAGGAGGGCAGTCGATGAGGATGTAGTCCAGCGGCTGCTCATACGCCTGGATCGCTCGTTGCAGCCGGCTCTCCCGGGCCACCAGGGACACCAGCTCGATCTCCGCACCGGCGAGATCGATGGTGGCGGGCGCACAGAAGAGTCCCTCGACATCGGGGACCGGCTGAACAACCTCGGAGAGCGGCCTGCTGTCGACCAAAACGTCGTAGATCGAAGGGACTTCGGCATGATGATCGATTCCCAGCGCGGTAGACGCGTTGCCCTGGGGGTCCAGGTCGACTACCAGCACACGGGCACCATGCAGAGCCAGCGAAGCAGCAAGATTGACGGTCGTCGTCGTCTTGCCCACCCCACCCTTCTGGTTGGCGACCACCATGACTCTGGTCTGCTCAGGACGCGGCAGACCCTCGCCGGCGCGGCCCAGAGCCTCCACCGCCAGTTGGGCAGCACGACCGATCGGTGTGTCGTCCATCGGGGGCGGTGTTTCACGTGAAACATCCTCCCCCATCGACTCGGTACGGGGACCGGGGACCGGATCGGTCATCGGTCCCGCGATGTTGGCGTCGGACCGCAAGGATTCACTCTCCTCGACTTCAGGCTCGCAATGAACAGAGCCTCCCATGTCTTCGGGGTCACGAACCAGTGAGGCCTGTTGTTCTGTGGAGAAATCCACCTCTGTGGACAACTCCGTGCCCTCTCCGAGTGAACCGAGGGGCTTCCGGTCGCGGGGTGCGGCCGCAGCGCGTCCCCGGCTGATGATGCCGTGCAGCAATGAGCGACGTTTCACGTGAAACACGATGCACAGCGGAGAGGACCGAACTGCCACGACACTCCGGCATGCGTAGGTTTGGCAGCTTGTGTGGAGTACGTCTCGTCGGCAGCGACGGATCAACGACGTCGACGTGTACGACCCGTACGCGCCGCCTTCGCCCGCTTCGCAGCGAACCGCACACCACCCGGACTCTCGCCGACCTCGACCCGCACGACCGTGGACAACGGATCGACGACTCCTTCGCCGACATGCAGGATGGACGTCTCCACGGCACCCAGTTTGCTCAGCGCCGTCGCCGCGCTCTTGAGCTCCTCCTCCGCGGTGTCGCCTTTGAGTGCCAGCATCTCGCCGTACGGACGCAGCAGCGGAATGCCCCAGGCGGCCAGTCGGTCCAGTGGTGCCACGGCCCGTGCCGTCACGACATGGACGGGTGTGAGTTTGCCCATCACCTCCTCGGCCCGGCCACGGACGACGGTCACGTGATCCAGGCCAAGCAGCTCCACGACCTCGGTCAGGAAGGTCGTACGCCGCAGCAGGGGTTCCAGCAGCGTGATCTTCAGGTCCTCGCGGACGAGTGCCAGAGGGATGCCGGGCAGGCCGGCACCCGAGCCGACGTCGCACACCGTCACGCCCTCGGGAACGACCTCCGAGAGCACCGCGCAGTTGAGCAGGTGCCGCTCCCACAGGCGGGGCACCTCACGCGGCCCGATCAGCCCGCGCTGCACACCCGCCTCGGCGAGCAGTTCCGCGTAGCGGACCACGTCGTCGAAGCGATCACCGAAGACCTCGCGGGTCTTCTCGGGCGCGGGGGGAAGCTCCGCTGCCTCCGTCACGGGGGACCGTCCTTCCGTACGGCCTCGGCGCATCGAGCGGTGAGGCCAGAACCACCAGAACTATCAGGCTGACAAAGTTCGGCCCCGCCTGCCGGGCAGACGGGGCCGGAGGAACGTACGGACCGATCAGGCGGGAAGCACGACGACGAAGCGCTGCGGCTCCTCGCCCTCGGACTCGCTGCGCAGGCCGGCGGCCTTGACCGCGTCGTGCACGACCTTGCGCTCGAACGGTGTCATCGGCTTCATCTTCACGGGCTCACCCGAGCTCCTGACCTCGGCCGCGGCCTTAGCGCCCAGCTCGGACAGTTCCTCGCGCTTCTTGGCACGGTAGCCCCCGATGTCCAGCATCAGGCGGCTGCGGTCGCCGGTCTCCCGGTGCACGGCCAGGCGCGTGAGCTCCTGCAGGGCTTCCAGCACCTCGCCGTCACGACCCACCAGCTTCTGCAGGTCGCGGCTGCCCGTGTCACTGATGATCGAGACAGCGGCCCTGTCGGCCTCGACGTCCATGTCGATGTCGCCGTCGAGATCGGCGATGTCCAGCAGACCCTCGAGGTAGTCCGCCGCGATTTCGCCCTCCTGCTCCAGGCGGGTCAGGGTGTCTGCACCCTCGGCAGCGGCGGAGGTGGTGCCTTCCGTCACGGGATGGACTCCTTTTTACTTCTTGGACGGGGACTTGGGCCGCTGCGGGCCCTTGCGCTGTCCGGACTGGGCCTTGCTGCGGGTACCGCCACCGGACTTCTGCGCGGGCTTGTCGGCGGCGGGCTTGGCGTCCTCGGGCTCCTCGGACTTGCTCAGCGACGTCGGTGTGCCCTCGCCGGCTGCCTTGGCGGCTCCGGACTGACGCTGGGACTTGCTCTGCCGCTTGGGCTGCTGCCTCTTGGGAGCGGCGGCGCTCGTCGGCGTTCCGTCCTCGGCCTGGGCGACCGCGGCCTGGGCCTCGCCCTTCACCACGGTGCCATCGGCCTGAGCGACGAGGCCCGCCTTGCTGAGGCCGTTGATGAACTTGCGCTCGAACTCATTGCGGTCACGGCCCTTGGCGACGATGGCCTTGATGATGGTCTTCTCGCTGCGGCGGCGCGTCTGGCCGTGGTGCGTGACGTGCTTGTGCAGGCGCTCCAGGTACGCGGCCTGGGCCTTCGAACCCGGCGTCGGGTTGTTGCGGATCACGAACATCTGCTGGCCCATCGTCCACACGTTGGTGGTCAGCCAGTAGACGAGGACACCGACCGGGAAGTTGATGCCGAAGACGGCGAACATGACCGGGAAGACGTACATCAGCATCTTCTGCTGCTGCATGAACGGTGTCTTCACCGTGGTGTCGACGTTCTTGGTCATCAGCTGGCGCTGCGTGTAGAACTGCGACGCCGACATCATGACGATCATGACCGCGGTCACCACACGGACATCGGTCAGCGTGGCGCCGAGCTGGGCCACCTTGTCCGCGCCGTCGGTGAACTTCGCCGCCAGCGGAGCACCGAAGATGTGGGCCTTACGGGCGCTGGCCAGCAGAGGGTCGTTGATGACGCCGATCGTCTTGCCGGTCGCGATGCCGTTGAGTACGTGGTACAGGGCGAAGAAGAACGGCGACTGCGCCAGGATGGGAAGGCACGAGGAGAGCGGGTTGGTGCCCGTCTCCTTGTACAGCTTCATCATCTCTTCGGACTGGCGCTGCTTGTCGTTCTTGTACCGCTCCTGGATCTTCTTCATCTCGGGCTGCAGCGTCTGCATGGCCCGGGTCGCCTTGATCTGCTTCACGAAGAGCGGGATCAGGCAGATACGGATCAGAATCACCAGGGACACGATGGACAGGCCCCAGGCCCACCCGGTGTCGTCGCCGAACAGGGCGCCGTACACCTTGTGGAACTGGACGATGACCCAGGAGACAGGTGTCGTGATGAAGCTGAAGAGGCTGGCAATCGTGTCCACTAATCATGCTCCTTGGGCATGGGACGGGGTCTCTGCGGCCGGGCTACTAGGAGCCTGCCCCTCGGTGGCCGGTTCGGCGGAGGAGGGCCCGCCCTTGCGTGCACGCCAGGCGTTACGCAGCATTTCGTGCCACCGCGGCCGCTTGCGCGGCGGGACATGGTCCACACCGCCCAGCGACCACGGATTGCATCGCAGGATGCGCCAGGCCGTGAGTGCCGTTCCCTTGACCGCACCGTGCCGGTCGATGGCCTGGTAGCCGTAGTGAGAGCACGACGGGTAGTACTTGCACACCGGCCCGAGCAACGGACTGATAGTCCACTGGTACAGCTTGATCAGCGCCAGCAGCGGGTACTTCATCGCGCGCCCCCTCCCAGCAACCGCTCGAGGGCGGCATCCAGGTCTCGGGCCAGTTGTGCGTGGTCGGCGTCACCCGCGCCGGGCAACGCTCGTACGACTACCAGGCTACCGGGGGGCAGCAGGGCGACTCGATCGCGCATCAGATGGCGAAGCCTGCGCTTCACCTTGTTGCGTATCACCGCACCGCCCACGGCCTTGCTGACAACGAAACCCGCACGCGCCGGGGGAGCGCTCTCCCCAGGCGCGTGCGGGTCCGTGGCACCGCTACGAAAATGGACGACGAGAGTCGGACGGCCGGCCCGACGACCCCGTCGTACCGCGGTCGCGAAGTCTTCGCGCCGCCTCAGCCGATGCTCGGTAGGCAGCACGACGTCATGACCTGATCAGAATCAGGCGGACAGGTTCGCGCGACCCTTGCTGCGGCGGTTCGCGAGAATCGCGCGGCCGGCACGGGTACGCATCCGCAGGCGGAAGCCGTGGGTCTTCGCGCGGCGACGGTTGTTCGGCTGGAAGGTGCGCTTGCTCACTCGGGGGCTCCAGAAAGAATCGGTTTTTGCGGGGTGCCGTCCTGGCTGTCACCGTGCGCCCACGAGTAGCTCGCGTCACGCCCGAGTGCACCGCTGACCGATCACTCAAATGATCTGTGCCCATCGGAGGCAGGCGGCAGCAGCCATCGACAACTCGACCTGGTTACGGTACGCGCGGCTACGCCATCCGGTCAAACCAGAGGGCACCGGGAGACACTATCCACAGCCTGGGGACAACAACTTGAACCGTACCCGTCGCCCTGACTACCGTGGCCGGACTCCGATTCGTTCCCTTGAACCTGCCCCACCCCCTTTGAATCCCGACTCGTCCCGAACCACACGTTCGTGGGACCCCGTGAGAGAGCGTGCCCTGTGGCTGACGTACCTGCCGATCTTGCCGCAGTGTGGCCACGAGTACTGGAGCAACTTCTCGGTGAGGGGCGAGGGCAGGGCGTCGAGACCAAGGACGAGCACTGGATCCGGCGCTGCCAGCCGCTGGCGCTGGTCGCGGACACCGCCCTGCTCGCCGTACCGAACGAATTTGCGAAGGGCGTGCTGGAAGGGCGCCTCGCGCCGGTCGTCAGCGAGACGCTGAGCCGCGAGTGCGGCCGCCCGATCAGGATCGCGATCACCGTCGACGACTCGGCGGGCGAGCCTCCGCCCACACCGGCCCCGCAGAACCGGCCCCCGTCGCGCTACGAGGAGCCCGAGCTCCCGCCCGCCCCGTACGAAGGGGGCTACGGCCGCCACCGCGCCGACGACCACATGCCCGGCCGCGGAGAGCAGCGTCCCGGCTCTCAGGGCGACCGGGACCGCGACCACGCGCCCCGCCCCGACCAGCTCCCGACCCCCCGTCCCGCGTACCCCTCGGAGTACCAGCGCCCCGAGCCCGGCTCCTGGCCGCGCCCGCCGCAGGACGAGTACAGCTGGCAGCAGCAGCGGCTCGGCTTTCCGGAGCGTGACCCCTACGCGTCGCCGTCGCAGGACGCCTACGGCCCTGGTCCGCAGGACACCTACGGAGCTCCGTCCCAGGACTCGTACACGCAGGACTACCGTCCGCAGTCGATGGAGCGCCCGTCGTACGACACCCAGCGCCCCGACTACGACCGCGACCAGCGCTCCGACTACGACCAGCGGCCGGACTACGGGCGCCACCGCGCCGACGCGGACCAGCGCGACGCCCGCCGTGAGCTGCCCGACGGCCCCTCCGGGCGAGTCCACCGTGGCGGTCCGGTCGGCGCCCCGCTGCCCGCCAGCGGTGCCCCCGGCCCGCTGGCCGCGAAGCCCGCGCCGGCGACCGGCCCCGGTGAGCCGACCGCGCGCCTGAACCCGAAATACCTCTTCGACACCTTCGTCATCGGCGCCTCCAACCGCTTCGCGCACGCCGCCGCGGTGGCCGTCGCCGAGGCGCCGGCGAAGGCGTACAACCCCCTGTTCATCTACGGGGAGTCGGGCCTGGGCAAAACGCATCTTCTGCACGCGATCGGCCACTACGCGCGCAGCCTCTACCCAGGCACGCGCGTGCGGTACGTGAGCTCCGAGGAATTCACCAACGAGTTCATCAACTCCATCCGCGACGGCAAGGGCGACAGCTTCCGCAAGCGCTACCGCGAGATGGACATCCTGCTCGTCGACGACATCCAGTTCCTGGCGGACAAGGAGTCGACGCAGGAGGAGTTCTTCCACACCTTCAACACGCTCCACAACGCCAACAAGCAGATCGTGCTCTCCAGCGACCGGCCGCCCAAGCAGCTGGTCACGCTGGAGGACCGGCTGCGGAACCGTTTCGAGTGGGGTCTGATCACCGACGTCCAGCCGCCCGAACTGGAGACGCGGATCGCCATCCTTCGTAAGAAGGCGGTCCAGGAGCAGCTGAACGCTCCGCCGGAGGTGCTGGAATTCATCGCCTCGCGGATCTCGCGCAACATCCGGGAGCTGGAGGGCGCGCTGATCCGGGTGACGGCGTTCGCGTCGCTCAACCGGCAGCCGGTGGACCTCGGGCTGACGGAGATCGTCCTCAAGGACCTGATTCCCGGCGGCGAGGACTCCGCCCCCGAGATCACCTCGACGGCCATCATGAGCGCGACCGCCGACTACTTCGGCCTCACGGTCGAGGACCTGTGCGGCACCTCGCGCGGCCGCGCGCTCGTCACCGCCCGCCAGATCGCCATGTACCTGTGCCGCGAGCTGACGGACCTCTCACTTCCCAAGATCGGCGCACTGTTCGGCGGCCGCGACCACACGACCGTCATGCACGCGGACCGCAAGATCCGCAATCTGATGGCCGAGCGACGCTCCATCTACAACCAGGTGACCGAGCTGACGAACCGCATCAAGAACGGCTGACCGCCGTCGACACGCACAACAGCGGCCGACCGCCTCCAGAGGCGCATCAGGAACGGCCGACCGCCCCGAGACACGACGAAGAAGGGCGCCCCCGGGAGGAGATCCGGGGGCGCCCTTCTTCATGCCACGGTCGCCATCTGTTCGATTACCTGCCGGGTTACGGCCTCTCTCCACAGATCCGGCGACTTTTTCCCGTCCACACCCTGGGGACCGGGAAGTTGTCCAGATCGTGTCCACAGAGCGCCCAGGTGAAAGACCATCAGGCGAGGTCAGGTGCCTGTGGATTGGTGGACGAACGATCTCCACAGGCTGTGGACGAAGCGATGATCCACAGCCTGTGCATCGAGTTGTCCACCGGCAACCCACAGGCTGAGGGCGGTTGTCCCCAAGGATCCCCCGCTTCTCCACATGACTGTCCACTGTTCGGCAACCCGCCGCGCCTGATCACCGGGTCGAGTGAAAGGCGTCACACGAAGGTGCCGGGTTGGCCTGTGGGAAAGGCGGGTAAAGCTGGGGACGGCGCTGGGGAGAACTCGCCTCAGGCTGTGCATGCGATGTGCAGAACTTTCTGTTCTCCACAGATACGCCCGGTTGTCCACCGCCGCCGCCCACAGGGTCCGTGGACAAAATCTGGGGCCTGACCTGCGAAAACAGGGTTATCCACGGTATCCACAGGCCCTACTACTACTCCCAACTAGAGAGAGCTGGGAATCCGTTTCGAAGTGGGGGCTGTGCACAACTCGCTGTCCGGCTGCCGACTGCCCCTCGTCACGACTTGACCCCGACAGGCACCTACTGTCAGTGCCGTGCGTCAGACTGGTCCCCGGTGTCCTTCCCCTCACAGGGATCGACGACACCGAGACAGACGACGAAGCCAGGCAGGCCGAGAAGCGCCGGCAACAGCAGGAGGCGGCAACAGTGAAGATCCGGGTGGAACGCGACGTACTCGCGGAGGCAGTGGCCTGGGCGGCACGCAGCCTCCCGGCCCGTCCGCCGGCGCCTGTCCTCGCCGGCCTGCTGTTGAAGGCCGAAGACGGCCAGCTCAGCCTGTCCAGCTTCGACTACGAGGTCTCGGCGCGCGTGTCGGTCGAGGCGGAGGTCGAGGAGGAGGGCACGGTCCTCGTCTCGGGCCGTCTGCTCGCCGACATCTCCCGCGCCCTCCCCAACCGCCCGGTGGAGATCTCCACAGACGGTGTACGGGCGACGGTGGTGTGCGGCTCCTCCCGCTTCACCCTCCACACCCTGCCTGTGGAGGAGTACCCGGCCCTGCCGCAGATGCCGAACGCCACCGGCACCGTCCCCGGCGAGGTCTTCGCCTCCGCGGCCGCCCAGGTCGCCATCGCCGCCGGCCGTGACGACACGCTGCCCGTCCTGACCGGCGTGCGCATCGAGATCGAGGGCGACACCGTCACCCTGGCGTCCACCGACCGCTACCGCTTCGCGGTCCGTGAGTTCCTGTGGAAGCCGGAGAACCCCGAGGCGTCCGCGGTGGCCCTGGTGCCCGCCAAGACGCTCCTGGACACCGCCAAGGCCCTCACAAGCGGCGACAGCGTCATCCTGGCGCTGTCCGGCGGGGGTTCGGGCGAGGGCCTCATCGGCTTCGAAGGCGCCGGCCGTCGTACGACGACCCGCCTCCTGGAGGGCGACCTCCCGAAGTACCGCTCGCTGTTCCCCACGGAGTTCAACTCCGTCGCCGTCATCGAGACCGCCCCCTTCGTGGAGGCCGTCAAGCGGGTGGCCCTGGTGGCCGAGCGCAACACCCCGGTGCGGCTCAGCTTCGAGCAGGGCGTGCTGATCCTCGAGGCCGGTTCCAGCGACGACGCACAGGCTGTGGAAAGGGTCGACGCCCAGCTGGAGGGCGACGACGTCTCGATCGCCTTCAACCCGACCTTCCTGCTGGACGGCCTGAGCGCCATCGACTCCCCGGTGGCCCAGCTGTCCTTCACGACGTCCACCAAGCCGGCCCTGCTCAGCGGCAAGCCGGCCCTGGATGCCGAGGCGGACGAGGCCTACAAGTACCTGATCATGCCGGTGCGCCTCAGCGGCTGACCGAGCCCTTCAGAGAACCCGCAGGTCGGGGCGTGCGTTTGAGCGCGTATGCCCACAGATGTGCGTGAGCGTCCGGGTTTAGGCTCGGACGCAGGTACGAAAGTGCCGCGGCACGTATGTGCCGTCACGCCACGTCGCAAAACCTAAGGAACAACTGATGGAGCTCGGTCTCGTCGGCCTCGGCAAGATGGGCGGCAACATGCGCGAGCGGATACGCCGCGCAGGCCACACCGTGATCGGATACGACCGCAACCCGGACCGCGCGGACGTCCACAGCCTGGAAGAGCTTGTGGGCAAGCTCGAAAGCCCGCGTGTGGTCTGGGTGATGGTCCCGGCCGGTGCCGCGACCCAGTCCACCGTCGACGAGCTCGCGAAGCTGCTGGAGCCGGGTGACGTCGTCGTGGACGGCGGGAACTCCCGCTGGACGGACGACGAGAAGCACGCCGAGGAACTGGCGGCCCAGGGCATCGGCTTCGTCGACTGCGGCGTCTCCGGCGGCGTCTGGGGCCTGGAGAACGGCTATGCGCTGATGTACGGCGGCGACGCGGAGAACGTCGCCAAGGTGCAGCCGGTCTTCGACGCGCTCAAGCCCGAGGGCGACCTCGGCGCGGTGCACGCCGGAAAGGTGGGCGCGGGCCACTTCGCGAAGATGGTCCACAACGGCATCGAGTACGCGATGATGCAGGCCTACGCCGAGGGCTGGGAGCTCCTGGAGAAGGTCGACTCCGTGACGGACGTGCGGGAGGTCTTCCGCTCCTGGCAGGAAGGCACCGTCATCCGCTCCTGGCTGCTCGACCTCGCGGTGAACGCCCTGGACGAGGACGAGCACCTGGACAGGCTGAAGGGTTTTGCACAGGACTCCGGCGAGGGACGCTGGACTGTGGAAGCCGCCATCGACAACGCCGTGCCGCTTCCCGCGATCACGGCCTCCCTCTTCGCGCGGTTCGCGTCGCGCCAGGAGGACTCTCCGCAGATGAAGATGGTCGCCGCGCTGCGCAACCAGTTCGGCGGCCACGCGGTCGAGAAGAAGTAATCGGCCGAGCAGGCGCAACAAGGCGAAGCAGACGCAACAGATCGAGAAGAAGTAATCCACAGGGCTGCTCAGTGGTCCACAACCTGGGGGAGGTCGGCGCACGACCATGCACGTCACGCACCTGTCGCTGGCCGACTTCCGCTCGTACGCCCGGGTCGAAGTGCCGCTCGACCCGGGCGTCACGGCGTTCGTGGGCCCCAACGGGCAGGGCAAGACCAACCTGGTCGAGGCCGTCGGTTACCTCGCCACCCTCGGCAGTCACCGCGTCGCCTCCGACGCCCCCCTGGTCCGCATGGGCGCCGACCGCGCGGTCATCCGGGCCCAGGTCACGCAGGGCGAGCGGCAGCAGCTGGTCGAGCTGGAGCTGAACCCCGGCAGGGCCAACCGCGCCCGGATCAACAGGTCCTCGCAGGTCAGGCCGCGTGACGTGCTCGGCATCGTCAGGACCGTGCTGTTCGCGCCCGAGGATCTCGCTCTGGTGAAGGGCGACCCTGGGGAACGGCGGCGCTTCCTGGACGAGCTGATCACGGCCCGCTCCCCGCGCATGGCCGGCGTCCGCTCCGACTACGAGCGCGTCCTCAAGCAGCGCAACACCCTGTTGAAGTCGGCCGCGCTGGCCCGACGGCACGGCGGTCGCTCGATGGACCTGTCCACGCTCGACGTCTGGGACCAGCACCTCGCGCGCGTGGGCGCCGAACTGCTCGCCCAGCGTCTCGACCTGATCGCGGCGATCCAGCCCCTCACCGACAAGGCGTACGAACAGCTGGCCCCCGGCGGGGGCCCGGTGGCTCTCGACTACAAGCCGTCCGCTCCGGGCGAGGCACACACCCGCGAGGATCTCTACGAGCAGCTGATGGCCGCGCTCGCCGAGGCCCGCAAGCAGGAGATCGAGCGGGGCGTCACCCTCGTGGGGCCGCATCGGGACGACCTGCTGCTCAAACTCGGTCAGTTGCCGGCCAAGGGCTACGCCTCCCACGGCGAGTCGTGGTCCTACGCGCTGGCGCTGCGTCTGGCGTCGTACGACCTCCTCAGGGCCGAGGGCAACGAACCGGTGCTCGTCCTCGACGACGTCTTCGCCGAGCTGGACACGCGCCGTCGCGAGCGCCTGGCCGAGTTGGTCGCGCCGGGCGAGCAGGTTCTGGTGACGGCCGCGGTCGACGACGACGTACCGCACGTACTGGCGGGGACCCGGTTCGCCGTGTCCGACGGGACGGTGGAGCGCGTATGAGCACGGACGAGCCCGCGCCGCGCCCCGCACGACCCGCGGCGGAGGAACCCGCCGCCAAGACCCCGGAACCCTCCGGCGTCGACCTCGCGCGCGTGGCGCTGCGCGCCGCGAAGGAACAGGCACGCGCGCGTGGGGACGCGGTCCAGCAGAAGAAGCAGGCCCGCCGCGGCGGTCTGCGCTCCGGCGCGCGCGCCGACGGCCGCGACCCCATGGCGCTCGGCTCCGCCATCAACCGGCTGATCACCGAGCGAGGCTGGGAGACGCCGGCCGCGGTGGGCGGGGTGATGGGCCGCTGGCCGCAGATCGTCGGCGAGGACGTGGCCAAGCACTGCGAACCGGAGAAGTACGACGAGGACGAGCGGGTCCTGGTCGTGCGCTGCGACTCCACGGCCTGGGCGACGAATCTGCGCCTGCTCGCCCCGACGCTGGTCGCCCGCCTCAACGAGGACCTGGGGCACGGCGCGGTGAAGCTGATCAAGGTGAACGGCCCCGGCGGTCCCGCCCGTCGCTACGGTCCCCTGCGGGCCCCCGGCAGCACGGGCCCCGGCGACACCTATGGGTGACCTGTCTCACATCTTCAGGGATCAGCGGCTCCGTCGGGGAGCCCGAAGTGCAACCGCACGCGGTTGCGAACTCGGACCCGACTCCCAAGTGGCAAAGGGTTGACAGCCCGAAGCGCTGAGTGCCTCCGTGAGCCTCTTGGAGCCCCGCTCCGTATATGGGGACCCGGAAGAGACCGGTTCAGGGCGCCACATGAGGACTCAGGTACCCGCAAACCCCCATCACTGTCGGCGCTACCGGTAGACTGGAAGACAATCCCGCCCCCAACGGGGGGACCGTCCGGGAAAAGCTGAGCAACGCTGATCAAGGCTTACCTACGCAACATGCCGCAGCCGCTCCGGCAACCCCCCAGGAGCCTGGCTCGTGCTGTGCCAGAAAGGGCGCTTCGTGGCCGATTCCGGCAACCCCAACGAGAACATCCCGTCCACTGACGCCGGCGTGAACGCCGCGGTGACTTCGTCGAACGGCGAGGTCACCGCCTCTTACGACGCCAGCGCCATCACCGTCCTCGAGGGTCTGGACGCGGTCCGCAAGCGACCCGGTATGTACATCGGCTCGACCGGTGAGCGAGGACTGCACCACCTCGTGTACGAAGTCGTCGACAACTCGGTCGACGAGGCGCTGGCCGGCCACGCGGACACCATCGACGTGACGATCCTCGCCGACGGCGGCGTTCGTGTGATCGACAACGGCCGTGGCATCCCGGTGGGCATCGTCGCCTCCGAGGGCAAGCCGGCCCTCGAGGTCGTGCTGACCGTGCTGCACGCGGGCGGCAAGTTCGGCGGCGGCGGCTACGCGGTCTCCGGCGGTCTGCACGGCGTGGGTGTCTCCGTCGTGAACGCGCTGTCCGCGAAGGTCGCCGTCGAGGTCAAGACGGACGGCCACCGCTGGACGCAGGACTACAAGATGGGCGTCCCCACGGCGCCGCTCGTCAAGCACGAGGCCATCGAGGAGACCGGCACCTCGGTCACCTTCTGGGCCGACGCGGACATCTTCGAGACCACCGAGTACTCCTTCGAGACGCTCTCGCGGCGTTTCCAGGAGATGGCGTTCCTCAACAAGGGCCTGACGATCAAGCTCACGGACGAGCGTGAGTCGGCGAAGGCGACCTCCGGGGCGGACGAGGCGGGCGCGGACGAGACCGCCGAGGTCAAGACCGTCACGTACCACTACGAGGGCGGCATCGTCGACTTCGTGAAGTACCTCAACTCCCGCAAGGGAGAGGTCGTGCACCCGACGGTGATCGACCTGGAGGCGGAGGACAAGGACAAGAGCCTGTCCCTCGAAGTCGCCATGCAGTGGAACAGCGGTTACAGCGAGGGCGTGTACTCCTTCGCCAACATCATCCACACGCACGAGGGCGGTACGCACGAAGAGGGCTTCCGTTCGGCGCTCACCAACCTGATCAACAAGTACGCGCGCGACAAGAGGCTGCTGCGCGAGAAGGACGACAACCTCACGGGTGACGACATCCGCGAGGGTCTGACGGCGATCATCTCGGTGAAGCTGAGCGAGCCTCAGTTCGAGGGCCAGACCAAGACCAAGCTGGGCAACACGGAGGCGAAGACCTTCGTCCAGAAGGCGGTCTACGAGCACCTCAACGACTGGCTGGACCGCAACCCGAATGAAGCCGCGGACATCGTCCGCAAGGGCATCCAGGCGGCCACCGCGCGCGTGGCGGCCCGCAAGGCCCGTGATCTGACCCGTCGCAAGGGGCTGCTGGAGTCGGCGTCCCTGCCCGGCAAGCTCTCCGACTGCCAGTCGAACGACCCCACCAAGTGCGAGATCTTCATCGTCGAGGGTGACTCCGCCGGCGGCTCGGCCAAGTCCGGCCGGAACCCGGAGTACCAGGCGATCCTCCCGATCCGCGGCAAGATCCTGAACGTGGAGAAGGCCAGGATCGACAAGATCCTGCAGAACCAGGAGATCCAGGCGCTGATCTCCGCCTTCGGTACCGGAGTCCATGAGGACTTCGACATCGAGCGGCTGCGCTACCACAAGATCATTTTGATGGCGGACGCCGACGTCGACGGACAGCACATCAGCACCCTCCTGCTGACCTTCCTGTTCCGCTTCATGCGGCCGCTGGTCGAGGCCGGGCACGTGTACCTCTCCCGCCCTCCGCTGTACAAGATCAAGTGGGGCCGGGACGACATCGAGTACGCCTACTCCGACCGCGAGCGCGACGCGCTGATCGAGATGGGCCGCCAGCGCGGCAAGCGCATCCGTGAGGACTCGATCCAGCGCTTCAAGGGTCTCGGCGAGATGAACGCCGAGGAACTGCGCATCACCACCATGGACCAGGAGCACCGCGTCCTCGGGCAGGTCACCCTCGACGACGCCGCACAGGCCGACGACCTGTTCTCGGTGCTGATGGGCGAGGACGTCGAGGCACGCCGCCAGTTCATCCAGCGCAACGCCAAGGACGTCCGCTTCCTCGACATCTGAGTCGGTCTCAGCTGACCGCACAGGGAAGGATCTTCACCAGCAATGGCCGACGACATCACCCCCGTCACGCCCGAAGCAGGGGGCATCATCGCCCAGCGTGTCGAGCCCGTCGGGCTCGAGACGGAGATGCAGCGCTCGTACCTCGACTACGCGATGTCCGTCATCGTCTCGCGTGCGCTGCCCGACGTCCGGGACGGTCTCAAGCCCGTCCACCGCCGGGTGCTGTACGCCATGTACGACGGCGGCTACCGCCCCGAGCGCGGCTTCTACAAGTGCGCCCGTGTCGTCGGCGACGTCATGGGCAACTACCACCCGCACGGCGACTCCTCGATCTACGACGCGCTGGTCCGCCTCGCGCAGTCGTGGTCGATGCGGATGCCGCTGGTGGACTCCAACGGCAACTTCGGCTCTCCGGGCAACGACCCGGCGGCAGCCATGCGGTACACCGAGTGCAAGATGGCACCGCTGTCGATGGAGATGGTCCGTGACATCGACGAGGAGACCGTCGACTTCACGGACAACTACGACGGCCGCTCCCAGGAGCCGACCGTCCTGCCGGCCCGCTTCCCGAACCTGCTGATCAACGGCTCGGCCGGGATCGCGGTCGGCATGGCGACCAACATCCCGCCGCACAACCTGCGCGAGGTCGCGGCCGGCGCCCAGTGGTACCTGGAGAACCCGGAGGCCTCGCACGAGGAACTCCTGGACGCGCTCATGGAGCGCATCAAGGGCCCCGACTTCCCGACCGGCGCCCTGGTGGTGGGCCGCAAGGGCATCGAGGAGGCCTACCGCACGGGCCGCGGCTCGATCACCATGCGCGCGGTCGTCGAGGTCGAGGAGATCCAGAACCGCCAGTGCCTGGTGGTCACGGAACTGCCGTACCAGACCAACCCCGACAACCTCGCCCAGAAGATCGCCGACCTGGTGAAGGACGGCAAGATCGGCGGCATCGCGGACGTCCGTGACGAGACCTCGTCGCGCACGGGCCAGCGGCTGGTCATC
Source organism: Streptomyces cellulosae (assembly GCF_000721105.1). Taxonomy (GTDB): domain Bacteria; phylum Actinomycetota; class Actinomycetes; order Streptomycetales; family Streptomycetaceae; genus Streptomyces; species Streptomyces cellulosae_A. The sequence goes on along the minus strand of NZ_JOEV01000006.1, from coordinate 137,684 downwards.
GTGCTCAAGAGGGACGCGGTCGCCAAGGTCGTCCTCAACAACCTCTACAAGCACACCGACCTGCAGTCGAACTTCGGCGCGAACATGCTGGCGCTGGTCGACGGCGTGCCGCGCACCCTCTCCCTGGACGCGTTCATCCGCCACTGGGTGACCCACCAGATCGAGGTCATCGTCCGCCGTACGCGGTTCAGGCTGCGCAAGGCCGAGGAGCGGGCGCACATCCTGCGCGGCCTGCTGAAGGCCCTGGACGCCATCGACGAGGTCATCGCGCTGATCCGGCGCAGCGACACCGTCGAGATCGCGCGCGGGGGCCTGATGGACCTCCTGGAGATCGACGAGATCCAGGCCAACGCCATCCTCGAGATGCAGCTGCGCCGACTGGCCGCCCTGGAGCGTCAGAAGATCATCCAGGAGCACGACGAACTCCAGGCGAAGATCACCCAGTACAACGAGATCCTCGCGTCCCCGGTCCGCCAGCGCGGCATCGTCAGCGAGGAACTCGCCGCGATCGTCGAGAAGTACGGCGACGACCGCAAGACCATGCTGGTGCCCTACGACGGCGACATGTCCATCGAGGACCTCATCGCCGAGGAGGACATCGTCGTCACCGTCACGCGCGGGGGCTACGTCAAGCGCACCAAGACGGACGACTACCGCGCCCAGAAGCGCGGCGGCAAGGGCGTACGGGGCGCGAAGCTGAAGGAAGACGACATCGTCGACCACTTCTTCGTGTCGACCACGCATCACTGGCTGCTGTTCTTCACCAACAAGGGCCGCGTGTACCGGGCCAAGGCGTACGAACTGCCGGATGCCGGGCGTGACGCGCGTGGACAGCACGTCGCCAACCTGCTGGCCTTCCAGCCGGACGAGGCGATCGCCGAGATCCTCGCGATCCGCACCTACGAGGTGGCGCCGTACCTGGTGCTGGCCACCAAGGGCGGCCTGGTCAAGAAAACGCCTCTGAAGGATTACGATTCGCCGCGCTCGGGTGGTGTCATCGCGATCAACCTCCGTGAGACGGAGGACGGTTCGGACGACGAACTGATCGGAGCCGAACTGGTTTCGGCCGACGATGATCTGCTGCTGATCAGCAAGAAGGCGCAGTCGATCCGGTTCACGGCCACGGACGAAGCACTGCGCCCCATGGGCCGTGCCACCTCGGGTGTCAAGGGCATGAGCTTCCGCGAGGGCGACCAGCTGCTCTCGATGAATGTTGTTCGACCCGGTACGTTCGTGTTCACTGCTACGGACGGCGGGTACGCGAAGCGGACCGCCGTCGACGAGTACCGCGTCCAGGGTCGCGGCGGCCTCGGTATCAAGGCTGCCAAGATCGTGGAGGATCGCGGCTCGCTCGTCGGCGCGCTGGTGGTCGAGGAGACCGACGAAATCCTCGCCATCACGCTGTCGGGCGGTGTGATTCGTACGCGAGTCAATGAGATCAGGGAGACGGGCCGTGACACCATGGGCGTCCAACTGATCAACCTGGGCAAGCGCGATGCCGTCGTCGGCATCGCTCGTAACGCCGAGGCGGGACGCGAGGCGGAGGAGGTCGACGGCGACATCGCCGTCGACGAGACCGCCGAGAGTGCCGCGACGACCGGCACGGACGAGGGTGAGGCGCCCTCGGTCGAGTAGCACGAGGAGAGAGTCATCGTGAGCGGAGCCACGGGTGCCGGATCGACCGGAACCCCGACCGGTCCCACGGCCGGTTCGGAGTCGGACGGCGGCAGCCGTGGCTCCGCCGCGCGTACGCCGGACTCGCGCACGGCGGATGCGCGTCTGACCGACCCGCATACGACCAACCTGCAGGCGATCAAGCCTTCCGCGGCCGAGTCGCGCTCGCCCGACACGCATGGATCCCAGGGGGGAACTGTGACGGACACCCGAGGTCCGCAGGCCCAACGGCACGCCACAGGCGCGAGCCAGGCCACGGCCGCTCCGGGCGCTCAGGCTCAGCCGACATCGTCCGAGGCGGCGGCGTCGCCGCTGCCGGGCGAACGGCAGCCGCAGCAGCCCGCGGGTCCTTACCACCCGCCGCAGGCCTACCCGGCGCAGTCACAGGCACAGCCTGGCGCCGTACGGCGTCCGCGCACCGGCGCGCGCACCACGCCCCGCACTCGCAAGGCACGGCTGCGCGTGTCCAAGGCCGACCCGTGGTCGGTCATGAAAGTCAGCTTCCTGCTCTCCATCGCACTGGGCATCTGCACGATCGTGGCGGCCGCGGTGCTGTGGATGGTCATGGACGCGATGGGCGTCTTCTCGACGGTCGGCAGCACGATCTCGGAGGCGACTGGCTCGAACGAGTCGAACGGCTTCGACCTGCAGTCCTTCCTCTCGCTGCCCAATGTGCTGATGTTCACGACGATCATCGCGGTCATCGACGTCGTCCTCGCGACGGCCCTCGCGACGCTCGGCGCGTTCATCTACAACCTCTCCGCCGGCTTCGTCGGCGGCGTCGAACTGACACTGGCCGAAGACGAGTGAGCAGCACGTCAAACCTCCGGTGACGGTCAGCCGAGAACCGATTTTGGGACTGCCCACGTCGTGCGCTAATCTTCAGGAGTCAGCGCGCGGGACATACCCCGAACAGCGCGGCGGGGCTATAGCTCAGTTGGTTAGAGCGCATCCCTGATAAGGATGAGGCCACAGGTTCAAATCCTGTTAGCCCCACCAGCACGAAGACCTCCGGTCCACTTGGGCCGGGGGTTTTTGGCGTGGTGCACAGTTCCTCGTGGCTCTCTCGTCACGAGGCTTCTGATCCGCACAAGGCTTGTGATTCGCTTTTGACGGCGCCTGGTGAGGATCGTCATACAGGCTTTGGGGGCGGAGGCCGTTCGCATCAGGGGTAGGTCACACGCGGCGTTGCTGCTGTACGCAAGGGCGCCGTGACCCGGATGCGGAAGGGCGTCTGCGGGGCGGTGGTGCATGCTGCGGCAAGTCGTCCGTGCTCGGAATCGGTCCGTCCCCGCTGGGAATCGGTCCGTCATGCTGGGAATCCGGTCTGTCATGGGACGCGGTCCGTCAGTGCCGACGCGATGCGAGGAGTTCGCCTTCGGGCGCGGACGCGGGCGCGGACGCGGGCGCGGACGGGGCGCAGGGCGCGACGTCATGGGCCTGGGCGGTGGTGTCCGAGGTCGAGGTCGAGGCCGAGGGCGCGATGGTGTCTGTGTTCATGTCCACATCCACGGGCGAGCGGTGCCGGCAACGGGGGGTCTTGCCGTGGGCCTCGGCGCGGATGCGCTGCTTCATCGTCGGCGGCAGAGACCTTACGCGGGACCAGGGCGAGGCATTGGGGGAAAGCACCGGGGCGGTCGCGGGCGGGATGCTCGCGGGCGGGGTGCTGTTGCGAGGCGTCCTGGCCTGCGGTACGGCCGCGGCTGCGGTCGTGGTGATGAGTCCGAGCGCCGTGCACAGCGCGAGGAAGGCGGTGACGAAGGCGGTCCACAGATTCATGACCTTGTTCTGGGCCATGGTTCCTCACTTTCGGGTCGGGCGATTTGCGTACTTTCCTCATGATGTGTATGGGGGCTGCGAAGTGGTGGACCGACGCCCGTGGCGCTTCGATCTTCAGATGAACACCACTCGGATGGGTGCAAGAAGGGCGAAAAGAGGGGATCCGGTAGGAAGGCACCAAAAAATAACCGTCTGTACGGGTGTGGTCACCCTCTGGTCGGAGCCTGGTGGTCCGCTTGTACTGCGGTGCAGCAGACGGGAGTTGGGGCCCGACGTAGGTCACCGATCGGTATCGGTCGGTGTGTATAGTCGGGCGCCAGAAGTCCCCTACGTCAAGGAAAGACGAGGTCGCGCGGTGAAGAAGCTTCTCCTGGTCGCACTGGCCGCCATCGGCGGGCTCCTCGTGTACCGCCAGATCCAGGCGGATCGCGCCGAGCAGGATCTGTGGACGGAGGCGACTGACTCCGTGCCCACGGGTTCGTGAGTACCGACCGATTCTGAACAGACCCCGGCCGCCTCGCGGTCGGGGTTTTGTGTTGCCCGGGTGGTGTGCCACCCGGGCTCCGTGTTGCGGGGGCACGGGTCCTGTGGCAGGGCGGGGCGGTGATGCCGGGCGTTTCGGACGCTCGTACGGAATGCGCGGATGGGGTGCCTGCCGACGGGGCAGGATGGGCGACGGTCACACGGACACACGACACACGGACGCCGGGACACGGGGACACACGGTCAGGCAGTCAGGCGGTCAAGGCGGCCAGGACGTCAGGCGGTCCGGGCAACGACGAGTGGGGTGGCGCGTCATGGGGTGGCGTACGGGGTGGAGGCGGCACGGGGGTGGTCGTCCCGCGGGGGCTCTGCGCGTGGTGGCCCGGCGGGTGGTCCTCGGCATCAGGCGGGGCGGCGTCGGGCGGGTCGCCGTCGTGGGTGCGGTGCTGTGTCTGGCGGGGGCCGGGTCGGGAACGCCGTCCGCGTCGGCGGCCGGACCGTGGAGTTCCTACGGCTTCGACGCGGACGCCCGGTCGGTCGACGGCGCGACGAGCACGGGGGACGCCCTCGCGTTGGCGCCCGGTACGACGTACCGAAGCTCCCTCCCCGTCGACGGCAGGCTCTACTACCGCCTCGACCTGGACGCCTCGTCGAACGTGTACGTGTCCGTCACGGCCGTACCCGGTTCCGGTACGACCGTCTCCGCCACCGACGGCATCAAGGTGTCCGTCCAGGACGCCAACAGCCATTCCTGCTCCATCAAGACCGCCAGCGTCGGCACTGACCGTCGGCCCCACCCCCTGACCGCCGTGGGTGCACGTGACATCTCGCGCCCCGAGTCGATCCGGTGTCGCGACGCCGGCGCGTACTACGTCCTCGTCGAGCGCGTCCATCGAGCGGGGTCCTCGTCGGATGACTGGGGGCTGGAGCTCGCCACGGTGTCGGAGCCGGGGCTCAAGGAGGCCGATGCGACGAGTGCGCCCGAGGTCTGGAACTCCGCCTCACCCGCACCTGTGACGGGCGAAGCCGTGTCCCGCGCGGGCGGCTCCGGTTTCGCCGGTGCGCCATCCGTGGGTCAGGGGGTCTGGCACGACGGCATCGTGCCCGGACAGACACTGTTCTACGCGGTGCCCGTGGATTGGGGCCGGCAGCTCTACGCCACCGCCGAGCTGGGCAGTTCGGGCGAAGACAATGGCCTCGTGTCCAGGGCGCTGGTGCTGTCCCTCTACAACCCCGCGCGCGGCTTGGTCGACGGCGTGGGCACGGTCTACGACGGCAGCCAGCGAGCGGCCACGCTCAAACCGTTGCCGCCGGTCGCCTACGCCAACCGGTACGACGTCTCCGACCGCGTGAGCGGCATGCGGTTCGCGGGCTCCTACTACCTCGTCGTACACCTCTCGGAGCAGGTGGCCGACCGGTTCGGCAAGGGGCCCTTCGACCTGACCCTGCGCATACGCGTCACGGGCACGGCGGCAGCCGGTCCTGAGTACGCGGGGGAGTCCGAGCCGCCGGGGGTTTTCGAGGCCGAGGCAGCCCAGGGCCGGGAGACGGCGGCTGCGGGGAGCAGCGGGACGGTCACGGGGGACGACACCGCGATGAGGCTGCTTGCGGCGGGCGGCATCGGCACGGGGACTGCGTTGCTGATGGGGCTTGGGGTGTGGATGGTGGTGGGACGGCGTAGGAGTGGTGGCGCGGGGGCCGACTGGTAGGCGCCGGGTGAGGGCGGTGCGGTAGTGCGGTGTTCTGGGCTTGGAGTGGGCGTTCACAGACGGGTCAGGGCCCAGAACCCCACGGTGTAGCAGGCCAGCGCCAAGAGCAGGATCGCGATCGCCACCTGGCCGGATGGGCCTGAGCGGCGGGGCGACCGCGAAACCGTGTGGGCAGGAGGCGGAACCTGCGGGACCTCGGCGGTGTACGAAGCAGTAGAGGGTTCAGCGCGCTGGTGTCGCGACGGTGTCGGCGCCGGCGAGCGCTGAGCGGCGTGCCGGGGCGCGGACTGCTGGGGGGAGGACAGCACGTGAGTGGGGTCATGGGCGGAGAGAGGGGCCGCGTGGCGTGCTGGACTCTGCTGTGGCTGTGGCTGTGGCTGTGGCTGTGGCTGTGGCTGTGGCTGTGGCTGTGGCTGTGGGCCTGGGTGGGGCTGGGGGTATCGCTGCTGGGGAGTGGGCGTGACCGGTGCCTGTGCCCGGGGCAAAGAGGTCGTGGACTGTGGTGGCGGCAGGTGGAAGCTGCCGGTGTCCGACATGGTGGTCGGCTGAGCGGGGGCGGCGGTTTCCGAGGGAGGGGGCGGACCTGCGGGGGCGTCGGCGGCCGGCCGGTAAGCAGGGCCGGACGGACCGGATCCGCTGGACTCGGACCAGCCGTGGTCGCCCGCACCGGACGGCCAGGAGCCGCCCCTCGCAGCGGGACCGAGGTGCCCTTCTCCTGGCGAGTCTCCTGGCGAGCCGGCGATGTCTTGGTTGGGAGCGCCCGAGCCTTCGGGTATCGAGCTCTCCGGCCGCGAGCCGCCGGGCGCCCAGCCTGCCGAGCCATCCGGCAACCAGCCGTCGGGGGCGGAGTGGATCCGGTCCGCCCCAGCCGATCCGTTCAGGCGCGAGCCCACCTGGCCCGACTCGGGACCGGCCGAGTCCGAGCCCGACCCGACCGAGCCGGGCCACGCCGCCAGGGGCCCCGCACCGGGGCTCCCACTGGGCTCCCCGCCAGGCCGGGCCGCTGCAAGACCGCTCCCCTGCCCGGAGGGCATGCCGTGGCCGGAGGGCAAGTCGTGCTCGCTTCGGCTGGAGTCTCGGCCACCTCCCCCGGTCATACCGGCTTCGGGCATACCGGCTCCGGCCATCGCGGTACCCGGAATGCCGGCCACCGGAATGTCGGCCCCGGGAGTTCCGCCCGGGAGACTCCCTCCCCCGCTTTTCTCCCCTGCCCGGGCAGGTTTCGTCACGGAACTCGTCTGACCTGGCTCCACTCCCGGTGCCTGCTTGAGAGGACCTTCGGGGGCGAAGCCCGGGGGCAGCGGGCCGAGTTGGTCGAAGATCTCGATCAGTTCGTCGTCGGGGGAGGGGGGCGGGAGCAGCTCCACGGCGGACGCGAGCGCCTTGCGTGCCCCGGTGGCCGTGCGGAAGCGGGCCTGGGGGTCCGGCTGGAGCATCGAGGCGACGACTTGCCAGAGCGGCTCGGGGACGCCTTGGGGCGCGCTCGGGGTGCCGTGGGCGGCGAAGTACTGCACGAGGGCCTTGGCGTCCGGTTTGGCCCCCTCCAGCAGGTACAGCGCCACGAGTCCGACGGCGAACAGGTCGGCGGGAAAGTCCGGTTCGGCGCCCATCATCTGCTCGGGTGCGATGTAGCCGGGCGTTCCGACCACGAGGTTCGTCTCCGTCAGACGTGGCTCGCCCAGCCGCATCGCGATGCCGAAGTCGGACAGCCGCAGCCGGGGCCGGGCCGTGCCGGTGGCCTCCAGCAGGATGTTGGCGGGCTTGATGTCGCGGTGGACCACGCCTTCGGCGTGCACCGCGGCCAGCCCGGACAGGAGTTGGTCGAGCAGGACACAGACGAAGGGGGGCGGCAACGGGCCGTAGTCGCCGATGAGATGGACCAGGGAGCCGCCGGCGACCAGGTCCATGGTGAACAGGACCTTGTCGTCGTCGGCGGCCCAACTGGCGGGCGCGAGCACATGGGGGTGGTCGATCCGCAGCGCCTGTTCGCGGACGAAGCGCAAGAGGGAGTGGGCGTCGCGCTGTTGAAGAACCTTGGCGGCCACATAGCGTCGGCGGCGGTGGTCCCAGGCACGCCAGACGGCGCCGACACCTCCGCGTCCGATCGGGTCGACCAGTTCGTACCGTCCGGCGAAGACCTCACCCATGGCTGTGCGTCGCTCCTCCCCCTTCGGTTCCCCCCGTCACCCCCCTTGCTTCCCCCGCGACGAGCGATACGACCCCTCCCGTGCCGTCGTCAGGCCCCCTCGCGTCACTTCTGCCGTCGGCCCGGCTGCCGAACCCCCTTCGGTGACCGGGCCACGGGTTCAGTTCTGGTGGGACTGGTAGTGGGCGACGGCGTCGGAGGTGCGGCCGGCGCCGTACACCCGGAGGAACTCTGCCAGTTCCGGGTGGGTCGGGGCGAGGGTGTCGGCCGCGTCGATGATGTCTCCGGCGGCCGCCACCGAGCGCAGCAGCGACTGGATCTCGCGGACGACCCGCTTGACCGTGGGCGCTCCCGAACTGCTCGTCGTCTGCGTGGTGTTGCTGAGCACCGAACCCCCCTGCGACTTCTTGATCTCTTCCATGCGGTCGGTCGCCTCGGCCGCGCTGACACTGCCGTCCGCGACCTGCGCTGCCAGGTCCTGCAGCAGCTGCACCCGCTGGACCACCGCAGGGTTGCCGATCTTCGCCCGCTGACCGCTCATCAGCTGCGACAGCATCGGTGCGGACAGTCCCAGTACCCCCGCGAGACGAGCCTGGTTGAGGCCAAGATCGTCGATGAGCTTACGGAAGAGCGCCCCCAGCGGCTCCCCGTACCAGTTCCGCTGCAGTTCCCGCGCTCTTGCGGTGGCTTCCTGCTGTGCGGCGTCCATTGCGTCTCCCCATCGCTTCCCCAAAAACCGTGGTTCGCGGTAGCGAACCACGCCGAGCATCTTACGGAGAGTGGTCGTCGACGGGGACCCCCAATCCTTTTTGCGGAATCCAGGGGGAGACCCGGTACTCTGGTCTGCGGCGCCCACCGGTAGGTGGTTCTTCCGGCGGATGTCCGTCTTCGGGGCCTTAGCTCAGTTGGTAGAGCGCTGTCTTTGCATGGCAGATGTCAGGGGTTCGACTCCCCTAGGCTCCACGCACGCAACCCCTCCACCTGCAAGAACGCGGGCGGAGGGGTTTTTCGTGCGGTGCGGGTGAGCAACCACCTGGAGCGAGGCGGGAGTTGGGCGGTAAGCCGACGCCGTTGCCCGATGCGCAGGGGGCCCTTTCTGTTTCACGTGAAACCGTCCACTCGCCACCATGCCGTGGGGCGGGAGACTCACGGTCTCCCGCCCCACGGCATGGCCGGTGGTGCCAGTGAAGGGCAGCGGAGGGTCAGCGTCCCTCGTCGCGGTGTGCGGCCTCCTCCTCGGCCTGCTTGGCCTGGACCTCTGGGTCGAGGACGGACGGGTCGCTGCCGTCCACCGAAGTCAGCCGGGTCCCTTCGGGGACCTCCGTCGCGGCGGGCGGTTCGACCAGCCAGTCAGGGTTGGCCTGCTTGTCCCACCACTTCCAGGCGGCGAAAGCACCGCCGGCGACGACGCCCGCAATGGCCAGCGCCTTCGCGAGCCGACCGGCACGCGCCCGCCGCTGCTGCTTGCGGATCAGCTTCTGGATGTCCTTCGGCGAGACCTGACCGCGCAGGGCGGCCAGTGCGGCGGCGCTACGGGCGGCCGCCTCGTCCCGGACGGGTCCGGCCGAGGCCACTGCCTGCTCGAGCCTCGGCCGGGAGTAGTCGGCGGCCTGCTTGGCGGCCTTCAGGGTCAGTGCGGCGGCCTCGTGTGCGGCCTGGTCGACCTTCGGCGGGACATGGGCGAGAGCCTGCGAGCGGGCCTGGTCCAGACGCGGCGCGAGATGGGCGCCGTACTGGACACGAGCCTGTTCGGCGGCCTGCGTCACCTTGGGCGCGAGCCGTACGCGTGCCTCGTGTGCGTAGTGCGCGGCCCTGTCCTTGGCCGTGTCGGCGTAGGGCGCCACCACTTCCGCGGCGTGCAGCACGCTGTCCTTCGCCGAGCCGGTCGCGGCGCGCACGCTGTCGATGCGGGTCACGGGTTCCTCCTCCTCGGTGGCGTACGGTATTTCGACTTTCCACCCTTTTACGGATCATGCCTGTCCGTACGGGCCTGGGCATGTGAGGGCGGGCATCCGGGTCATGACGGCTGACCCCGGACCATCTCCGATCAAGAACTTTTCAAGATCCGACGCGTGCAATAGCGGATGAATACCGGGCAACAGGAGCTTGTCGTCGACAATGCCACGGATCGTCCCGTCGCGCCCCCGGCCCGGACGCACTCGACCGGATTTCTGCAAGCGAAAACCGTCGAAGCCGGGCGGATGGGCGGGGGCCGGGCGACGCACGACACGAACCGTGCAAGGATCGGTGGGGCACAGGAAGACAACGGAAGGCAGATCGTGGCCGAGCAGCTTTACGCCACCCTGAAGACGAACCACGGCGACATCGAAGTCCGGCTTCTGCCGAACCACGCCCCCAAGACGGTCCGCAACTTCGTCGAGCTCGCTCAGGGCGAGCGCGAGTGGACCCACCCGGCCACCGGCGAGAAGTCCACCAAGAGGCTCTACGACGGCACGGTCTTCCACCGCGTCATCAGCGGATTCATGATCCAGGGCGGTGACCCGCTGGGCACCGGCATCGGCGGCCCGGGATACGAGTTCGAGGACGAGTTCCACCCCGACCTCTCCTTCAACAAGCCGTACCTGCTGGCCATGGCCAACGCCGGCCCGGGCACCAATGGCTCGCAGTTCTTCATCACCGTCTCCCCGACGGCCTGGCTGACCCGCAAGCACACCATCTTCGGCGAGGTCACCGGCGCGGCCAGCCAGAAGGTCGTGGACGCCATCGCCACCGTCCCCACGACCAAGCCCAACGACCGCCCGGTCAACGACGTCGTCATCGAGTCGGTCGTCATCGAGACCCGCCAGGGCTGAGCCCATACGACAGGGCTGAGCCAGCATTGACGAGGCTGAGCCTCTGAGGAACCAATCGCCCCGCTCATCCGTAAGGATGGGCGGGGCGGATGCATGTGTGTACGACGACTTAGGGGATGTCATGGACCAGGCGGCAAGCAGTTCGCAGGGTGCCCAGAGCCTGCCCGGCTGCTACCGGCACCCGGACCGGGAGACCGGCATCCGCTGCACCCGCTGCGAGCGCCCGATCTGCCCGGAGTGCATGGTCAGCGCCTCCGTCGGCTTCCAGTGCCCCGACTGCGTCCGCGACGGCTCCGGCACGGGCCACGCCGCGACCGCCGCCCAGCCCCGCACCCTCGCGGGCGGCACGGTCGTGGCCGATTCCCGCCTGTTCACCAAGATCCTCGTCGGCCTCAACCTCGCCGTGTTCATCGCGGTCCAGGTCTCCCCGTCGCTGCTGAACGACCTGGTGCTGGTCGGCGCCTGGCCCCCGGCGCCCTTCACCCCGACCGAAGGCGTCGCCGGTGGCGAGTGGTACCGGCTGGTGACCTCGATGTTCACGCACCAGGAGTACTGGCACATCGGGTTCAACATGCTCAGTCTGTGGTGGCTCGGCGGCCCCCTGGAAGCGGCCCTCGGCCGGGCCCGCTATCTCACGGTCTACTTCATCTCAGGTCTCGCGGGCAGCACCCTCGCCTATCTGCTCGCGTCCCCGAGCACGGCCACACTCGGCGCCTCCGGAGCCATCTTCGGCCTCTTCGGCGCCACCGCCGTCCTGGTGCGCTACCGGAACTACGACATGCGGCCGATCATCGCCCTCCTGGTGATCAACCTGATCTTCACCTTCAACCCAGGATTCAACATCTCCTGGCAGGCTCACATCGGCGGCCTGGTCGCAGGCATGATCACCGGGTACGCCATGCTGCACGCCCCGCGTGAGCGCCGAGCGCTGATCCAGTACGGCACCTGCGCGGCGGTCCTCGCAGTCATCGTGATCATGACAGTTCTGCGGACGGCTCAGCTCTCCTGAGCGGGACTCATGGCCACGTGAGCGGCCTGTTGTCCACAGTGTGTGCCGGATCTTGTGCATACCGTGCGCAGGCAGCTGCGCCCCCTGTCTCTGACCGGCATTTCCGCAGGTCAGGCCAGGGAGCGAACAGGCTTTCGATTGCCAGTCAGTCAGTCACACCGGCGTCAACGCCCAAGGAGTTATCCACAGATCGTCTTTTCTTTTCCCCACCGTGTGGACAGGGGCTGTGGATAACTCAGTGGATAGCCCTGGGCAAAGCTGTCTTCAGCTGCCCGTGGCTGCTACTTCCACTGCGTCGAGACACCGAATCCGGCGGCGATGAAGCCGAAGCCCACCACGATGTTCCAGTTGCCCAGCTGGTCGATGGGCAGCGAACCGTCGGTCACATAGAAGACGACGATCCAGGCCAGACCGATGAGGAACATGGCCAGCATCACCGGTGCGACCCAGGCCCGGTTGGTCAGCTTGATGGCGGTCGCCTGCTTCGCCGGCGGCGGCGTGTAGTCGGCCTTCTTGCGGATACGTGACTTCGGCACGAGGGTCTCTCCTGTCGATGCGCTGCGTGGCCGCGCAGGGAACGTGGGCTGGCTCGGAGGCAGCGTACAAGGGGACCCTTAGCGCTCCCCCGGGCGTCCGTTAGCGTAGTGCTTCCGCGGTGCTGAAGGAGATAAGGGTACGTTGAGCAATTCTGCCGACTCCCCCGGGACCGGATCCAGTCCTGCCCGCCGACGAGGTTTGCGGCCGGTGCGGGTGCTCACGGTGGGCGTCTTCGCTCTGGCGGGGCTCCTGTTCGTCACCAGTTTCAATACGGCCAAGGGCACCAATATCCGCACAGACACGTCCCTTCTGAAGCTGTCGGACCTCATCCAGGAGCGCAGCCGCAAGAACGGCGAGCTGGACGAGTCCAATGCGAGGGTGCGCCACGACATCGAGTCGCTCGCCGAGCGGGACGACGGCAGCACCAAGGCCGAGGACGCCAAGCTGGCGGCCCTGGAGAAGAACGCGGGCACGCAGAAGCTCAGGGGGAAGGCGATCTCGGTCACCCTCAACGACGCCCCGCCGAACGCCACCGCCAAGCTTCCCGGCTATCCCGAGCCGCAGCCCGACTACCTGGTCATCCACCAGCAGGACCTCCAGGCGGTGGTGAACGCCCTGTGGCAGGGCGGCGCCCAGGGCATCAAGGTGATGGACCAGCGGCTGATCTCCACCAGCGCCGTGCGATGCGTGGGCAACACCCTGATCCTCCAGGGCCGGGTCTACTCACCCCCGTACAAGATCACAGCGGTCGGTGACCCGGAGAAGCTGCAGAAGGCGCTCACCGCGTCCCCGGCGATCCAGAACTACATGGTGTACGTCAACGTCTACGGGCTCGGCTGGAAAGTCGAGGAGGACGGACGGGTGACTCTTCCCGGCTACTCGGGCACAGTGGATCTGCAGTACGCGAAGCCTGTGGAGTAGCCGCCGGGGGGTCCTTTGTCGGTGCGGTTGATCGTCAGGACACTCAGCGAACTCTGCATCACCGTCGGTGCCCTGATCGTGCTGTTCGTCGTCTATGTGCTGTTCTGGACCGGCGTGAAGGCCGACCATGTCATGGACGACCAGATCGACCAGCTCCAGGAACAGTGGTCCCAGGGAACCGTGCGGCCCGCGACCGAGTCAGGCGTGACGGGCGCTTCCGAAGCTCCGGCGCAGGCGGCACCGCCGACGCCGTACAAGAGCGGGAAGCCCTTCGCGATCATGTACATCCCGAGGCTTGGTTTCACGTGGAACAAGCCCGTCCTGGAGAACACCGCCACCGACACGCTGAAGAAGGGCCTCGGTCACTACGCGAACACCGCGCGCCTCGGGCAGAAGGGCAATTTCGCGGTCGCCGGTCACCGGCGTACGTACGGAGATCCCTTCAAGGACTTTCCCCGGCTGCGCGAGGGGGACGCTGTGGTGCTGACGGACGGCACGACCTGGTTCACGTACCGGATCGACAAAGGCCCTTACAAAACCGTGCCCTCGGACATCGAGGTGATCGACCCTGTGCCACGTAAGTCGGGGTATACGCGTCCGGGCCGCTACCTCACACTGACCACGTGTGATCCGGAGTGGGGGCACAGCCATCGGCTGATCGTCTGGGCGCATCTGGACTCCACACAGCCCGTGGAGGCCGGGAAACCACAGGCTCTGCGCCGTTAGTCTGGTGCGGTACGGCGTGAGTCTGGTGCCGTGGCGGGACGGAAGGGACGGCATGTACAGCTTTATCTGGCGGCATCTGCCGGGGAACGCATGGGTGAAGGCACTCATCTCGCTCGTGTTGGTCGCAGCCGTGGTCTACGTCCTGTTCCAGTACGTCTTCCCGTGGGCCGAACCGCTGCTTCCCTTCAACGATGTGACGGTGGACAACCAGTGACTGCGCGGATTCTCGTCGTCGACAATTACGACAGCTTCGTCTTCAACCTGGTCCAGTACCTCTACCAGCTCGGCGCCGAGTGCGAGGTCCTGCGCAACGACGAGGTGTCGACGGCGCACGCTCAGGACGGCTTCGACGGCGTCCTGCTGTCCCCGGGCCCCGGCACTCCCGAGGAGGCCGGCGTCTGCGTCGAGATGGTGCGCCACTGCGCCGGCACCGGCGTCCCCGTCTTCGGCGTGTGCCTCGGCATGCAGTCGATGCAGGTGGCGTACGGCGGTGTGGTGGACCGTGCGCCCGAGCTGCTGCACGGCAAGACCTCGCTGGTCGAGCACGGGGGCCAGGGTGTCTTCGCCGGCCTGCCCAGCCCCTTCACGGCGACCCGGTACCACTCGCTGGCCGCCGAGCCCGCGACCGTCCCGGCCGAGCTGGAGGTCACCGCCCGCACGCATGACGGCATCGTGATGGGCCTGCGCCACCGTGAGCTGCCCGTCGAGGGCGTGCAGTTCCACCCCGAATCGGTGCTGACCGAGCACGGCCACCGGATGCTGGCCAACTGGCTGGTGGCGTGCGGCGACCAGGGCGCGGTGGCGAGGTCGGCGGGGCTCGCCCCGGTGGTGGGCAGGGCCACGGCGTGACCGCGCTGCGCCCCGAGCGCGAGTCCGGTGCCTCGTACGAGGAGCAGCCGTACGGGGCTCCTGGCGCTTTCGCGGACTCATACGCCGGTGGTGCGCCGTATGAGGAGCCGTACGGTGGGCAGTCGGTCGGCGGACAGGCGTACGGCGAGGCGTCGTACGAACCGCCCATCGACGACGAGACGGTCGCGCTGCGGATCCCCGAGCCACCGGAACGCATGGCCCGTGGCGAGTCCCTGTCCGCTTCTGCGACCTCATCCGCACCTTCCACCACTGGAGCCCCAGAAGGTGGGCGTGCGGCCCGCAGAAAGGCCGCCAAGGGCCACCACGGGCGTCACGGGCGTCACGGCGGCGGGGCGCCGGAGCCCGAGTCGACGCAGGCGTCCGAGGAGGGCAGACCGCTCTCCCGGGTCGAGGCACGCCGGCAGGCGCGGTCCCGCAAGGCGAGCCCGGCCGTCCTCGCCAGCCGGGCGATCGGTGAGGTGTTCATCACCACCGGTGTGCTGATGCTGCTCTTCGTCAGCTACCAGCTGTGGTGGACGAACGTACGGGCGCATGCGCAGGCGGACAAGGAGACGAGCAGCCTCCAGGACGACTGGGCGAACGGCAAGCGCAATCCGGGCACGTTCGCGCCGGGGCAGGGGTTCGCCATCCTGCACATCCCCAAGCTCGACGTGGTCGTGCCGATCGCCGAGGGCGTCAGCAACAAGAAGGTGCTGGACCGGGGCATGGTCGGCCATTACGGCGAGGGCGCGCTGAAGACGGCGATGCCCGACGCGAAGACCGGCAACTTCGCGCTCGCGGGGCACCGGAACACGCACGGCGAGCCGTTCCGGTACATCAACCGGCTCACGGTGGGTGACCCGATCGTCGTGGAGACGCAGGACAAGTACTACGTCTACAAGATGGCGTCGGTGCTGCCGGTGACGTCCCCGAGCAACACCAGCGTCATCGACCCCGTCCCCAAGGGGTCCGGCTTCACCGGCCCCGGCCGCTACATCACGCTCACCACGTGCACGCCGGAGTTCACCAGCAAGTACCGGTTGATCGTCTGGGGCAAGATGGTCGAGGAACGGCCGCGCAGCAAGGGGAAGCCGGATGCGCTCGTCCAGTAAGGGCAGATGAACGTGGCAGCGACCACCGACGACACCGAGCACGACGAGCACACGGGTGCCTTGGCGCCGCCTGGGGCTCGCCGCCGCGGCACCGGCCGTATCGCCATGGCGGTCAGCGCCTTCGGGGAACTCCTCATCACGGCGGGCCTGGTGCTGGGCCTGTTCGTCGTCTACTCCCTGTGGTGGACGAACGTCGTCGCCGACCACAAGGCGGACCAGCAAGGCGACAAGGTGCGCGACCACTGGGCGGCCCAGCAGGACACCGGACCCGGTGCGCTGGACACCAGGGAAGGCATCGGCTTCCTGCACGTGCCCACCATGAAGAACGGTGAGGTCCTGGTCGAGAAGGGCACCTCGTCGAAGGTCCTCAACGACGGTGTCGCCGGCTATTACACCGACCCGGCCAAGGCGACCCTCCCCATGTCGGGCAAGAACGGCAACTTCACCCTGGCCGCGCACCGCGACGGCCACGGCGCGAAGTTCCACAACATCGACAAGGTCAGGAAGGGCGACCCGATCGTCTTCGAGACGAAGGACAAGTGGTACGTGTACAAGGTCTACGCGGTCCTCCCGGAGACCTCGAAGTACAACGTCAAGGTCCTGTCGTCCATCCCCGAGGAGTCGGGGAAGAAGAAGGCCGGCAAGTACATCACCCTGACGACCTGCACACCGGTCTTCACGTCCCGCTACCGGTATGTGGTGTGGGGCGAGCTGGAGCGGGTGGAGCAGGTGGACAGCGAGCGGACGCCGCCGAAGGAACTGGGCTGAGGCACTCAGAGCAGTGTAGGCACCGGAAAACGAAGGGGGCCTGACCGCGTGAGACGCGGTCAGGCCCCCTTCGTTTTCCGGCTCGGTACCGTCAGCCACCGCCGAAGAGTCCGCCGTTGTTGTTGCCCCCGTTGTTGCCGTTGCCGCCGTTTCCTCCGCCGAAGCCCACGGTCGTCAGGGTGACCGGGGTGTTGGCGGGGTCGTCGACCTCGGAGTTGCCCTGCGGGTCCTGGGCCTGCACGAACGCCGTGTCGCTCTGGTCGCTGCCATCGGCGAACTGGATCTGGGTGAAGCCGGCTGCCTGCAGGATCTGCTTGGCCTGGCCGACCGTCCGGCCGACGACGATCGGGACCGGCGTCTTCTTCGGGGCCGCCTTGCCGACCTGGATGTTCACCGTCGAGTTCTTGTCGACCTGTGCTCCGGCCTGCGGATCCGTAGAGATGACCTTGTCGACCTGGGAGTTGTCGGTGGTCTCCACGTCGGTGCAGTTGCCGACGAGGTTGCTCGCCGTCATCTGAGCCTTCGCTGCCTCGCAGGACCTGCCCACGACGTCCGGCACGGTGGCCTTCGCCACGGCCTTGGCGATGGTGAGGGTGATCGTCGTACCCTTCTCCACCTCCTTGCCGGTCACCGGGTCCTGCTCCAGGACGGTGTCGGGTTCCTCCGTCGACTCCCGTGTCTGTGTCTTGACCTCGAGCTGGTAGTCGTCCTCGAGCTTGCTCTGGGCCTTGTCGAGAGGGAGGCCGACCACGCTCGGCACGGTCACCTTCGGGGCCCCGGTCGAGATCACCAGATTGACGGGAGTCTGCTTCTTGACCTCACCCTTGGCGGGATCTTGCTTGCAGACCGTGCCCTTGGTCTGGTTCTCGCAGGGCTGCTGTGTGACCGTGCCCACCTTGAGGTCGCTGTTGGTCAACTGCGCCTGCGCGTCGGCTTGGGTCTGGCCGATGAGGTTGGGCACCGGCACGTTGTCGTTGGAGACGCCGTCGCCCGCGAAGATCCACCGTCCGATGAGGATCGCGCCCACCAGCACCAGAACACCCGCGACCACCAGCAGGATCGTCGAGGTGTTCGACTTCCGCTGGCGGCGTCTGTCGGGGCGGTCGTCATAGCCGTAGCCGCCGTCGTCCGGGTTCATCGGGGGCAGCATCGTCGTGGCACCGGCGCCCGCGTCGGCGCGCAGGGCCGTTGTCGGCTGGTCGTCCGGGTAGCCGCCGTAACCCACGGAGCCCATCGCGGCGGTGGCCGCGACCGGCTGGCCGTCGAGGCAGGCCTCGATGTCGACGCGCATCTCGTCGGCGGACTGGAACCGGTAGTTCGGGTCCTTGGCCAGGGCCTTCAGCACGATCGCGTCCATCTCGGGCGTGATCTCCGGGTCGAAGACGCTCGGCGGCTGAGGTTCCTCCCGTACGTGCTGGTACGCGACCGCGACCGGGGAGTCGCCCACGAAGGGCGGGCGGACCGTCAGCAGCTCGTAGAGCAGACAGCCCGTGGAGTAGAGGTCCGAGCGGGCGTCGACCTGCTCGCCCTTGGCCTGCTCCGGCGAGAGGTACTGGGCGGTGCCGATCACGGCCGCGGTCTGGGTCATCGTCATGCCGGAGTCGCCCATGGCGCGGGCGATGCCGAAGTCCATCACCTTGACCTGGCCGTTGCGCGTCAGCATGACGTTCGCCGGCTTGATGTCGCGGTGGACGATGCCGTTGCGGTGGGCGTACTCCAGGCCCTGGAGGATGCCGATGGTCATCTCCATGGCCCGCTCCGGCAGCAGCTTGCGGCCGCTGTGGAGGAGCTCACGGAGCGTGGAGCCGTCGACGTACTCCATGACGATGTACGGGATCGAGACCCCGTCGATGTAGTCCTCGCCCGTGTCGTAGACCGCCACGATCGCAGGATGGTTGAGCGAGGCGGCCGACTGGGCCTCCCGGCGGAACCGGGCCTGGAAGGACGGGTCGCGTGCGAGGTCCGCGCGCAGCGTCTTCACCGCCACTGACCGACCGAGGCGGGTGTCCGTGCCGAAGTAGACCTCGGCCATCCCACCACGGCCGAGCACCTGGCCCAGCTCGTACCGGCCGCCGAGGCGACGCGGCTCTTCCATAGCTTCCTACCAGCCCTCTCCGTCGGTCCCGCCCGCACACTCGTGCGGGTCGGAGGCTGCCGTCCGGGCCTACCGTACCCGGCTCGTTCTGTGTGACCTGGCCTAGCCCGTCACCCGATACAGGACCGGTATCGCAACGTGCACCGATGTGAAGGGGACGTGATCGGGGTCACTTCTTGCTTTTGATGACCGCCTCCATCACGCTCTTCGCGATGGGCGCCGCGAGGCCGCCGCCGGAGATGTCGTCACGGACGGCTTTGTCGTCCTCGACCACCACAGCGACCGCGACGGGCGTGCTGCCGTCGCCGAGCTTGGCATAGGAAAGGAACCAGGCGTAGGGGTTCTTGCTGTTGTTCTCGCCGTGCTGGGCGGTACCGGTCTTGCCGCCCACCTTGACGCCCGGGATCTGCGCGTTCTTGCCCGTGCCGTCCTTGACGACGGTCTCCATCATCGACTGCAGGATCTGGGCGTTCTTCGCCGTCAGCGGCTGGCTCAGCTCCTCCGGCTCGGTCTTCTCGATCGGATCGAGGCTGGGTGCCTGGAGTGAGTCGACCATGTACGGCTTCATCAGCTTGCCGTCGTTGGCGACCGCCGAGGCGACCATGGCCATCTGCAGCGGGGTCGCGGCGGTGTTGAACTGGCCGATCGAGGACAGCGCGGTCTGCGAGGGGTTCATGTCGTCGGAGAAGACCGAGGCACTGGAGCGGACCGGCGTGAACTGCTCGGAGGTGAAGCCGAACTTCTTGGCCTCCGCCAGCATCTTCTCGTTGCCGAGGTCGGAGCCGATCTTGCCGAAGACGCTGTTGCAGGAGTACTGCAGCGCGGCGCGCAGGGTCGCGTTCTCGCAGGGGATGTTCCCCTCGTTCTTCAGCGGGGTCGTGGTGCCGGGCATGATCCATGGCAGCGGCGACTTGGTCTTCTCATCCGCGTCCGTGTACAGCCCGTTCTCCAGGGCGGCGGCCGCGGTGACGACCTTGAAGGTGGAGCCGGGCGGGTAGACCTCGCGCAGTGCCCGGTTGAGAGTCGGGTCGTCCGGGTTGTTCTTCTTGTCCAGCTTCTTCCACGCCTCGGCGTCCGAGTCACCGCCGCCGGCGATCGTGGAGGGGTCGTACGACGGGTAGGAGGCCAGCGCCAGGATCCTTCCCGTGGACGGTTCGATGGCGGCGACGGCGCCCTTTCCGCGCCCCTTCAGCCCGTCGTACGCGGCCTTCTGGGCGGCGGCGTTGAGGGTGGTGACGACGTTGCCGCCCGCCCTCTCCTTTCCGGTGATCATGTCGAGGGTGTTGCGGAAGAACAGCCGGTCGTCGTTGCCGGTGAGGATGCCGTCCTCGATGTACTCCAGCTGGTTGGCGCCGTAGGACTGCGAGACGAAGCCGGTGACCGGCGCCCACATCGCGCCGTCCTTGTACGTGCGCTTGTACTTGAAGTCGCCCGTGGTCGTCGCGTGCCCGGTGATCGAGTCGCCGCCCACGATGATGTTGCCGCGAGGCGTGGCGTACCGGGCGATGGCCACGCGGCGGTTGTTCGTGTCCTCCCGCAGGCTGTCGGCTTGGACGTACTGGATCCAGTTGTCGCGGACGAGCAGTGCCAGAATGAGGAGACCGCAGAAGATCGCGATTCGGCGCAGGGGCTTGTTCATGACGGGCGGACCACCTGGGTCATCTCGGCGTCGGGGGTGGGAGCGGGGGCGGGCGCCGGGCGGCGGGCGGTGTCGCTGATGCGCAGCAGGATGCCGATGAGGGCCCAGTTGGCGATGACCGAGGAACCGCCGTAGGCCACGAACGGCAGCGTCATACCGGTCAGCGGGATGAGACCCATGACACCGCCGGCCACCACGAAGACCTGGAGGGCGAAGGCGCCGGACAGACCGACGGCCAGCAGTTTGCCGAACGGGTCGCGGGCCGCGAGTGCGGTGCGTACACCGCGTTCGACGATCAGGCCGTAGAGCACCAGGATCGCCATGACGCCCGCCAGGCCCAGCTCCTCGCCGAAGGTGGCGAGGATGAAGTCGGAGTTGGCGGCGAAGCCGATGAGGTCGGAGTTGCCCTGGCCGAGACCGGTACCGAGCGTGCCGCCGGAGCCGAAGGCCCACAGGGCCTGCATGGCCTGCTCGGAGTGGAGGATGCCGTCCTTGGTCCCGGCGCGGCTGAGCTGGTACTCGCGCAACGGGTTGAGCCAGGCCTGCACACGCGTCTGGATGTGCGGCTCGAAGCTCGCGACGCCGACGGCGCCGACCGCGGACATCAGCAGACCGAAGACGATCCAGCTGGTCCGCTCGGTGGCGACGTACAGCATGATGATGAACATTCCGAAGAACAGCAGCGATGTTCCGAGGTCGGTCTCGAAGACCAGGACGAGGATCGAGATCACCCAGACGACGAGAATCGGACCGAGGTCGCGGCCGCGGGGCAGGTACAGGCCCATGAAGCGGCGGCTGGCCAGGGCCAGGGCGTCTCTCTTGACCATGAGGTAGCCGGCGAAGAACACCGCGAGGGCGATCTTCGCGAACTCGCCGGGCTGGAGCGTGCCGAGGCCGGGGATCTTGATCCAGATCTTGGCGCCGTAGACGTCCGCGCCGAGTCCGGGCACGAGGGGCAGGATCAGCAGGAACAGCGCGCCGGCCATGGAGATGTAGGTGTAGCGCTGCAGAACACGGTGGTCTTTGAGGAAGATCAGCACGACCACCAGGAGGGCGACACCCATCGCGGAGTACATCAGCTGGCGCGGTGCCGCCGCGGCGTAGTTGGTGAGCCGCTTCGACTGGTCCAGGCGCCAGATGACGACCAGGCCGAGACCGTTCAGCAGGGTGGCCAGCGGCAGCATCAGGGGATCGGCGTACGGCGCGAACTTGCGCACGGTGAGATGCCCGACTCCGGCGAGCAGGGCGAGTCCGAGGCCGTAACTCAGCAGTCCCGGCGGCACCTGGTCGTTGATCGCCAACCCCACGTTCGCATAAGCGAAGATCGGAATGACGACCGCGAACACCAGTAGCGCGAGCTCGGTGTTGCGCCGGCTCGGTGTGCCGATCGAGCCGATCGTGGACGTGTGCTGCGTCGAGGGGTTGGATGCACTGCTCATCGTGTGACGGGGCCTCTCACGGCTTGCCTACTGCGTACCGCATTGCCCGACGACCTGCTTCTCTTCCTCCGAGAGGGTGGGGCCAGGGCTGGGAGTCGGCGCGGTCGTGGACGGGGACGGGGAGGTCGGCTTTGGCGAGCCCGACGGGTTGGGTGTCGGTGTCGCCTTGGACGTGAAGGAGGCGGGTGTGGTTCCCGTGCCCCCGGCCTCGCCCTGGCCGGTCTTGGAGTTCTTCTCGCTCTCGGCCGCCTGCTGCTGCGCCTGCTTCTTGCACGCGGAGGCCTGCACCGACAGTTCGTCGATTTTCTTCTGGGCGTTCTTCAGGCCGCCCTCGGCGATCGTGCCCTCGACCAGCTTCTGCTGGTACGGCGGCAGGTACTTGAGTTCGATCTCCGGGTGGTCCTTGGACACCTTCGAGAGCGAAACCCAGGCCAGGTCCTGGCTGATGCCCTGGTACAGCGCGACGTGTTCGCCGCTGGTGCCGACGTAGTACTGCGTCTGTGTCCAGCGCCAGCCGCCGTAGAGGCCGCCGCCGATCACGGCCAGCGCGAGGGCGGTGTAGAAGGATCTCTTCAGCCACTTGCGGCCTTTGCGGGGCTTGACGAAGTCGTCGTCGCCGTAGTCGCCGAAACTGCCCGCGGGGATGTAGCCGGTGGTGTCGGCGGAGCCGGGCGGACCGAACTCGCCGCCTGATCCGCCCTGTCCGGGCACCTGGCGGCCGAGTCCGGAGGCGCGGCCGGCCGGGGTCTGCATGATGCCGTTGTCGTGCAGGTGGTTCTGGTTCTCGGCGACCGCGCCGACCACGACCGGCGTGTCGGACAGCTGCCCGGCGAGGGTGTCCCCGGTGTCGAGGTCGAGGACGTCGGCGATGATGACGGTGATGTTGTCGGGCCCGCCGCCGCGCAGCGCGAGCTCGATCAGGTTCTGGACGGTCTCCTGGGGGCCCTGGTAGCTGGCGAGGGTGTCCTCGAGGGTCTGGTGGGAGACCACTCCGGACAGGCCGTCCGAGCAGATCAGGTACCGGTCGCCGGCGCGGACTTCGCGGATGGAGAGGTCGGGATCGACATGGTCGCCACTGCCCAGCGCGCGCATCAGCAGGGAGCGCTGCGGGTGGGTGGTGGCTTCTTCTTCGGTGATCCGGCCCTCGTCGACGAGGCGTTGGACCCAGGTGTGGTCCTGCGTGATCTGGGTCAGGACGCCGTCACGCAGCAGGTAGGCGCGGGAGTCGCCGACGTGTACGAGGCCGAGTCGCTGGCCGGTCCACAGCAGGGCGGTGAGCGTCGTGCCCATGCCCTCCAGCTGCGGGTCCTCCTCGACCATCGAGCGCAGCTGGTCGTTGGCGCGCTGGACGGCGGTGCCGAGCGAGGTGAGGATGTCGGAGCCGGGGACGTCGTCGTCGAGCGCGACGATGGTGGAGATGGCCTCGGAGGAGGCGACCTCGCCGGCCGCGGCGCCGCCCATGCCGTCGGCGATGGCGAGCAGGCGGGGGCCGGCGTATCCGGAGTCCTCGTTGCCCTCCCGGATCATGCCTTTGTGCGATCCGGCGGCGAAGCGCAGTGACAGACTCATGCGCACCTCGCCCGTCGGCTCCGGGTACATCCGCACGGTGCCCACCCTCCGGTCGGGAGCGCGCCGGGGCCCGGGGTGGGGGCCGCCACTGCGTGCTCGCTCCGCTCGCGCTCATTCATGACGTAGCACTACTTCCGCAGCTCGATGACGGTCTTGCCGATGCGGACCGGAGCGCCCGGCGCAATCGGTGTGGGGGTCGTCAGCCGCGTTCGGTCGAGGTACGTGCCGTTGGTGGAGCCGAGGTCCTCGACGATCCACTGGCCGTCGCGGTCCGGGTAGATCCTGGCATGACGGCTGGAGGCGTAGTCGTCGTCCAGCACGATGGTGCTGTCATGCGCCCGGCCCAGGGTGATGGTCTGGCCCTGGAGCGCGACGGTGGTGCCGGTGAGTGTGCCCTCCGTCACCACCAGCTTGGTGGGAGCGTTGCGGCGCTGGCGGCCGCCGGCGGCCTGCTGGCGCTGCTGCGGGGGCGCGGCCTGTCTGGCGGCCTGCTGGGGGCGTGCGCCCTCGCGCCGCGAACCGCGCTGGGTGACACGCGTTCCGAACAGGTCGCTGCGGATGACCTGCACGGCCACGATCACGAACAGCCACAGTACGGCCAGAAAACCCAGCCGCATGACCGTGAGGGTCAGCTCTGACATTGCCCCCGCTTCACCCTTCGGCTTGCCTATAGATAACGGTGGTACTGCCCACGACGATCCGCGAGCCGTCGCGGAGCGTAGCGCGGGTGGTGTGCTGCCCGTCCACCACGATGCCGTTGGTGGAGCCGAGATCCTGGATCGTCGAGGGCGTTCCGGTCCGGATCTCGCAGTGCCGGCGGGAGACGCCGGGATCGTCGATCCGCACGTCGGCCTCGGTGCTGCGACCCAGCACGAGTGTCGCGCGGGAGATCTGATGGCGGGTGCCGTTGATCTCGATCCAGTGGCGGGTGCGACCGCCGGCCGCGGGTGCGGCCGGGGGCCGTTGTCCGCCCGCGGGCTGCGGGTAGCCGTAACCGCCGGGACGGCCGCCGGGCGGCGGCGCGGCCGGCATCGGCGGGGCGCCCGCGGGCGCGGCGGCCGGCGGATAGCCGTAGCCGCCGGGGGCGGGCCTGCCTGGGGCCGGGGCCGCCGGGGCGGCGCCGCCCGGGGCCTGCTGGTTGGTGGAGGAGGCGAGCGTACGGCTGCGCACCCGGTACAGACCGGTGTCGAGGTCGTCCGCCTTCTCCAGATGGACCTTGATGGGGCCCATGAAGGTGTAGCGCTGCTGTTTGGCGTAGTCGCGCACCATGCCGGCCAGCTCGTCGCCGAGCTGCCCGGAGTAGGGGCTGAGCCGCTCGAAGTCCGGCGTGCTCAGCTCCACGATGAAGTCGTTGGGTACGACCGTCCGGTCGCGGTTCCAGATCGTCGCGTTGTTGTCGCACTCGCGCTGGAGCGCGCCGGCGATCTCCACGGGCTGGACCTCGGACTTGAACACCTTGGCGAAGGTGCCGTTGACCAGACCTTCGAGACGCTGCTCGAACTTCTTCAGGACTCCCATGGGGCACCTCCTCCGTAGCCGCTGCCGTCCTGCGTCCCGCTGAGCGGGTGTTTCCTTGCCGGGTACCGCTGTGTCCGGTACCGCTGGTACTGCTCGCGCTTCTCGTGCTGCTCGTGCTGCTCGTACTGCTCGTACTGCTTACTGATCGTATCCACGCGCCGGTGAATCGGCTGGTTCCCCCTGTCGGCCCGGTCGACGGGTGTCGAGGGTGCCGACGTCTGTCGACGTTCCCTGTGGAGCTCCTCTTCGAACTCTTCTCGGACGTAGTCCTGGCAAGGATCGTAGAGGCGGCCGCAGACCAGTGTCCCGCACCGGGCTGTGGACCCGGACCGGCTCCTTGGGAGACGGGCGGGACCGGTACGAGGTTGATACGTGAACAGACCCCCGTTGATACGTAGCGGGAGGCTCACCCTGTTCGGAGGCCGGACGGGAGTGTGCTGGTGGGCGGCTGCCCGGCCCTAAGCGATGTGAATCCACCCCGTCCACCGTGCTAATGTTCTGCGTGTCGGAAGGCGCCGACCCCAAGGGGGAACAGCCCGAAGACACACCCAATGCGCGGGTGGCGGAATAGGCAGACGCGCTGGATTCAGGTTCCAGTGCCCGCAAGGGCGTGGGGGTTCAACTCCCCCCTCGCGCACACAGGAGCACCGACGAAAGTGCTCTAGTTGCACCGACGGAACGGGCGGCATCGTGATCACGATGCCGCCCGTTCCTCTGTGTGTGGCCAAAAACACGTGGACCGCCGACGGCTTGGGGCCGTCGGCGGTCCGATTTTTTCAGGTGTGGATCTTCGGCAGCTCTGCTGCGGGATGGTTGTCTTGCCCCTGGCTACTGGTGGCTTGTGAGCAAGGTCTCAGGGCTGGGTGACGTACCCCTTGGGGGTCCAGGTGCCCAGTGGCTTGGTCTTGCGGCGACGGGTGGGCCGGCGGTGGGGCAGGTCACCGTGCAGGGCGATCGAGTTCGCCCAGGCGGTGAGTTTGCGGCGGTTGGCGTGAGCCAGCTGGAAGGCCAGCAGAAGGGTCTGAGCGGCGATGCCGCGGATGCGGCGGGTGTCGGCGTCTTCCAGTGGCCTTCCAGGCGCTCGTACAGGCGGTCCTTGGCACTCGCCCCTGTCGTCAGGCAGCCGCTTCTGTTCCCAGGAGACACTCTTCCGGCCCCGCCTCGACACCCTCGGCTGATTCCAGCGACGTCGTCGAGGCGGGACTGGTCGGTCACCCGCCCGGGTAGCGGTCCAACCAGTACGGGTCCCAGCCGCCGTAGTACCCGCCACCGCTGGGGGAGTCGGTGAACTGGGCGATGAGGTCTCGGGCCAGGGTGTCGAGGACCCAGGCCAGTTCGTGGCGGCTGATCAGATCGACGGGCAGTGCCTCGATGCCGTGTGCCGCCCCAAGCAGCGCGCCGGTCACACAGGCAACTGAGTCGCCGTCCGGCGCCCCGGCGGCGAAGAGCAGCGCGTCGTGCACCTGACTCGGCTCGGGGAAGGAAGCGGCGGCGTACAGGCCGCCGAGCAGCGCCGAGGGCGCGGTGGCGTCCGGGGCGAGTTCTGCGAGGCGGCCCGCATCCGCGGGCTGGTCCTCGGCCCGCTGCAGCACCCTGACGAGCTGCTTCTTCCCGGCGTGGGTCAGGCCCGGTTCGGCCTCGGCAAGGGCATCTATGCCGTCCATCAGAGCTTGCCGCACCTGCGACCGCTCACCGAACAGAGAAGCTTGCGCTATCGGAGTGCTGGTCAGGCAGTGGCTGACCAGCACGGCCGCATGGGCTGCCGCGGACTGCGCGGCCGGGTTGCCGTGGGTGAGGGCGGCGAGCTCCCGGGCCAACTGGGCCGACTGCTCCGAGCCGTGTGCGGTGCCGACAACAGCGACAGGGAGCGTGCGGGTGAGCGCGTGGCAGCCCCGGCTGGCCGTCGATATCCCCATGTTTCCGTGCTCGGTCTTGGACAGGGCCGTCACCGTCGCCGGTGCCGAACCGCGCCGCTGTGCCAGCACGGGCACCTGGGCGAGCCAGCCGTCCGGCCACACCTCGTCGCCGTGGGCCCAGCGCTCCCGCATCCGCTCGACCTCGATCCCCTGCAGGGCCGCCCACCGGCAGTAGGCGTGCCACACCACCCCCGTCGGACCCCAGACACCCCTCTGATTGCCACGCACCCACGCGCGGATCGTCCCCTCGGCGGTGAAGCAGGCCAACTGAGTGCTGACCCCGGCCAGCAGCGGACCGTCCACCGGCAGTTTGCCCTTCGCCGCTCCCAACGTGTCGCCCAGGGCGAGGCCCAGCATCATCCCGCGCACCCGGGACGCCGCCCCCTTCTCCTTCAGGAACTCCCTTTGCCGCTCCGGTTCCTCGTCAGGGCTCAGGTTCAGCTCGTCCTGCCTCTGCCCGGCAGGCGCCCGGTGCCGTTCCCGTGGTGCTGGGCGGTTGGCCGGTGCTGGACCGGCCGTGGTCGGATCGGTCTTCGCAACGCCTGGATCGGCCGGCTGTCCGCCTTTGGCGCGCCCGGCGGTCAGCTCGTGCACTGCGTCGTGCATCTCGGGGTGTGCCTCGAGATGCCAACCGCTGGTCAGCACCCGGCGCAGGTCGTTCAGCGCAGTCTTGGAGTCGGTGCCGGTGGCCAGGTGGCTGTAGATCGCGGCGACGGCCGGGGTGCGGCTCTGCCCGGCAAGGCAATGGAGCAGGACCCGTTTGCCCTCCTGACGCAACCGCAGCACCTGACGGGCGGCCTGGTCCAGAACAAAATGCAGGTTGGCGTTCGCCCCGTTGCTGTCCACCAGCCACACACGCACGTGCTCGACATCGGTGCCGGGCAGGACCGGGTCCGTACCGGTACGGCACAGTGAGACCACGGCCTCGACAGGGACCGGCTCGGCGCCCTGGGCCAGCGCGAGGTTGCCCAGCACCACCCCGGGGTCGTGTGGGTGGGGTATGGCGAAGCTGTGGTGGCCGCCGACGGACATGCGGGGCGCCGAGGGCCAGCCCTGGGCGTCGTCGCTCCCACCCCGGGCCGTGCGTACCGCCAGCCCGACCAGGTCGGCTCCGGTGAGGCCCGGCCAGCCGTGCACGGCCTGCTGCCACTCCAGCGGGATGCCGGAGCAGCCCCAGCGCGCGCCGAGCAGGGCGCCCGCGATCGCCGCGACGGTGTCGGTGTCCGTGCCGGCCCGCACCGCCGCCTCCAGGGCGAGGCCGAAGTGCTGTGCGGGGAAACTGTTCTCCGCGGGGATCGACTCGGGGACGGCAGTGCGGGTGATCGCCGACCAGGCGGCTTGGAGGGCGTGGACGACCCAGCCGTTGTTGGTGAAGTGGTGCGGCGGATTGGCCTCCGCCTCGTCCAGCCGCTTCGCCCACACCTCGCGCCGCTCAGCGGGGATCAGGTCCAGGCCGGCGCGCACACCGTCGAAGGTTCCGTCCAGCACCGCGGTGCGGATGCCGGAGCACCACAGCACGCAGGCATCGGCGCAGTCCGGATCCGGGTGGGTGAGCGAGCTGACGGCTATGGCGGCCTCGGTCATCTCGGCGACATCGCCGAGATGACCGAGGGCGACGATGCCGGTGCGCATCAACGACCCGTTCCCGGCGCTGCGGTTGTTGCCGGCGGTGAAACTGCCGGCGGCGGCCAGCATCGCCGCGCCCGAATCCCCAGGGGCAGTGCGGGCGGCGCCCAGGATGGCGCGGGTCTGGGCGCCGACGTCGCTGGCGCCGCCGCTCAGCCAGCCCAGGAAGTTGACGGCGATCGCGTCAAGGGCTTCCGGCATGCGCAGATCCGCTCCGTCGGCCGCGACCTTGGCTATGCAGACCTGCATCTGAGTGTCGTCGGAGTACTCGCCCGGCTCGTACGGCCCCAGGCCACCGCCGATTATGCGCGGCCGCTGGTCCTCGCGCAGCGTCGCCTTGAACTCATAGGGCACGCCCAACGCGTCGCCCACGGCCGCGCCCAGCAGTACACCAGCGGCCCGGTCGGTGGCGTGGGTGTCCAGGAGGGGCTGCGGGGCGTGAGCCATGGGAACTCCATAAGGTGCGGTGGCGTGCGGAAGGCGAACCAAGCGGGCGGTGGCATGCAGGCAGCGGTCCCGGTCGGAATCGACCAGGACGACGTAGGCGCGGAATGCTGAAAAAGTGCTGCTCATCGGCACATTGACGCTCCGCTAGTTTGGCAGCGTCCCCTACTTATCGTCAATGGAACGATAAGAAAGATTTGCCAAGGTGAGCACCTCGAACCACACGATCGCGGTTGGGTGGAGGGAGTAGTCGCAGCTGCCGATCGCTCGGCCGTGGCTGCGGCGAGAGGCGGTTGTAGGGCGAATCCCCTTGGGCTCTGTTGCTGTTGTGAATGAGGGTGTGCGGGAGAGGAGTAGAAGCGGACAGATGAGCCGATTACCTTCGAACAAGTTCGGGGCCGTATGCGCGGCTGAGCATTGCTCGGTGTATGTGCAGGCCGGTATGGGTTTCCGTGTCCGGCGTGAGGATCGGTGGCAGGTGTACTGCTCGGCCGACGCTCGGGATCCGGACGGCCAACAGCCAGTCACTCGCAGCACCGCAGACCATCCTGTCGGTCTCGGGTCTCGGGGCGAGACCAACCGCTTTACCGGAGCATGCATGGATTGCTCGGTCGAGGTCGGAGCGGGTGCTGGAGTACTTGTCACCTTGGACGACGGCAAACGGAGAGTCCAGTGCCCTGTGTGCCAAGAGGTCGCATTCCGGCATGAGCGCTGGGACGAGAACGACCAGTTCGGCACCGCCCCATGGCTTCCCGATGAGGTTCCGACAGGTTGCGGCGCGACGATCTCCATACGCGTTCTGACGTTGGACCGAGACTGCTGGAAGTGCGGTGAGATCGCCACATGCGTGGTCGGCCAAATTGCGACCAACACCAAAGGCGGCCAACTCGCCGATCGAACTGCGTCACCGATGGCGGGCCCGCTGCGAGGACCGCATCCGGGGCGCCCGCGACACCGGCCTGCGCAACCTGCCCCTGCACGCCACCGCCCAGAACCGGATCTGGCTGGAGAGCGTCTCCCCCGCACTTGACCTCCTCGCCTGGCTGCCGATGCTCGCCCTGACCGGCGACACCCGCCGCTAGGAACCCAAGAAGCTCCGCCTGCGGCTGTTCTCCGCCGCCCCCAGTTCGTGAATACCGGCCGCCGCCGCTGGCTGCGTCTGCCCACCCGATAGCCATGGACGCCCGTGATCACCAGCGCTATGAACCGGCTCCAAACCCTCCCGAACCCCGGCTGAACAGCCAATTCGACCGTCCCAACAACCCGCACGACCACCCCTGGAGTGGAACTCGGCGCCCACCCCACGCGACAACCGAGGGCCATCAGCCTGCCCCACCCCCGGAAAATCCGCACCCCGCACGCACAGAGGCCCCGTCAGCGAACTGACGAGGACTCGTGAACGATCGAGGCTAACCTCCATTCCATGCAGTTCACCCTCGATGGCGAATCCTTCGAGCTGACGCCCACGCTTGTTCGTGGGCGTCTTGCTGGTCACGTGCCCGAGGAGATCCGCGAGTACTGGGTCGAAGTAGATGGTGTGTGTTGGCCGGTCAAGCAGGTCATCTCCCTTGCGACAGGTGCCAAGCGCAGCCGGTTTCAGTCGCATGATTCTCGGCGGTGGCTGCAGAACCTCGGGTTCTTGATCGGTGCCGGATCCTCGGCCACCGAGAGCGGCTCGGTCCCGCGGCTGACCGGCGCGTCTCGTCGTGGGTCTTTCGACGCGTCCCAGCTCAAGGAACTGGAGGCGCTCGACGTCCGTGTTGCGTTCTCGTGGCTGAGCGCCGGCCCGATCACGCTGGACGAAGCCAGCCTGCCGAGGTTTCCCGGACTCCCGCGAGTGCCAGGGCTCTACCGCTACGATTTCGGTGTGGACGACGACGGCACCCGCGTGCTCTACATCGGGGAGTCCGTGGAGCTGGCCAGGCGAGCCAGCAACTACCGCAACGCCAAGACGGATCGCTCTCGTCAGCGCACCAGCCGCCGCATCCACAAGGAGATCGTCGGCCACTTGGAGTCCGGTGGTTCGATCGAATTCGCCATCGCAACGTCAGTCCGCTGGGGTGACGATGTCGAGCTGGACCTGCGGCTCAAGTCCGCCCGTCGCCTGGCCGAGAACGCTGCGGTGCTCCTCGCGCAGTCGCAGTCCGGGATCCGCGTGCTCAACATCGACGCAGAGCTGGGAGAGGACAGCGAGTGAGCAGTCTCCCGGACCTTCGCTTTCTGCTCTCGATCAACAGCGAGAACGCGTGGAGCGATCTGCTCGCCACCCTCATGAATGCCGACCAGGCGATCACCCGCTCCGTGCTCGGGATCGAGGCTGTTGGCCCGCTCCAGATTCGTCGGGAGGTCGAAGTCGCGGGGTCGGAAGGCATCGGATCGACCCGACCTGGTGGTGGAGGCAAACGGTCAGGTTGTCGCTGTCGTCGAAGTGAAGCTGCTTGCTGGCCTCGGAATTGAACAGCTGGAGCGGTACTACAAATACGTCGCCGAGGAGGACCGAGACGACTGCCAGTTCGTGGCGGTCTCGCTTCAGCGCATCCGCCTCGACACCACCCATGCCCAGGAATGGCAGAACCTCACCTGGGAGGAGCTCATCGCTCCCTTCGCCTTCCCCGGTGCCGTGGGTCGCGACGACCGCCACAGTCTGGACGAGCCACATCGAGTCCCAGGTGCCGGAGGTGGATGGCGACACCGTCTGGAATCAGATCGACGGTATCGACCTGTACCTCGCCCTCCGGCTTCGTGCTGCCTATATGTACGACAACGTCGCCTTGCCGGGCGGCTCATCGAAGTCCATCCAGGAGATCGGCTCCGGTGGCCTGTACGTCGCGATCGTGGACGCCCCGATTCCGGGCAGCGGTTACACCGTCCGCTGGGAAGCCACCGAGAGCTTGCCGACTCAGGACGTTGGCAAGCTCGCCGGGGGCAGCGGGCTTCGTGGGGTCGACATTCGCTTCTTCCTCGTGCAGCAGCAAGTCACCTCCTCCAAGGCCTACGACTGGGATCACCTGGCGCTGCTCTGGCAGGAGTACCTCGCCCAAGAGGACTGGATTCCGTGGAGACCCCATCCGCCGCGCAAGACGTTGCAGTGGGAGAAGGATGGCGTGGCTCGACTCAAGGAACTCGGCGCTCCAGCGTTCCTCGGCAATGGCTACGGCGAGGGGCAGGCCAAGCTCAGCGGTGAGGTCGAGTTTGGCGCGCGCTTCGTGCTGCCGCCCTCAATCACACTCAAGGAAGCCGCCGAGCTGCTTAGCAGGGTGGCCGTGATCGGGTCCCGGATGGCGCAGCACGCGACTCAGCCGCGAGGGAGACTGTGATCGCGTTGATCGACGAAGAATCTGATAGCGGCGATGCAGGGGTGGACGGATAGATGACGGGCGACTTTGGACCCGACCGCTTGCGGCAGCTCTTCGGCGACCCGAACGAGGACGGGGTCTACCTTGTAGGCGTCGTGGAGTTCTCGGACGATGCGAGCGAGGACCAGTGGTCGTACGTCGGGAACACTCAGATGGGGACCCTGGAGTCAGTTGCCAGCAGGCTCGGCTATGAGCGGCGTGACATCACGATTTCGCAGCCTTACCGAGACCCTGGCCGTGGGGTGCTGCCGGACGGAACAGAGCTGGCGGTCACCTCGATTACCGTGCGAGGGAGTGCATCCTGGCGTCGGAGTAGCCGGGAGCCAACGCCGGAGGAACGGCTCCGGTGGGCAGGGCATCCAGTGCCACCGCCACCTCCGCCCGAGCCGGTGCCGGTCGGTCCCAACATGGAGACGGCGAGGCCTCGGATCGAGGAGCACCAGGGGGAGGTCTTCTACACGAAGACCGGCAAGTCCTTCACCTACCGGACCAGCCGCTACACCCTGATCATCGTCGAGAGCCGGCGCAACGTGCAGTGGCACGAGATCAGGTCAGCGCTGGAGGCATGGCCGATCGCGGGGCCGTCGGAGATTCCACGATGCCCCGAACGTTCTGGGCGGTACGTCTACGGGATCGTGTCCGACGAGCGGATCCGGCAAGGGGACTGGTGACAACCTTGGACCTGCGGCTCTGTGGCGGCTGATGCGATGCTCGCCAAACCTGCCAAATCGTCGGACGCTGCAGCTACGGTCGTGGGTGAGGTTCTACTACCGCGTCTTCCTCGTCGACCGAGCGACGAGGAAGACCCGAGCACTGACGAGGGCGCATGGCCGAGGACCAGGAGTACGACGAGGTCGACGCAGTTGTTCGTATCCCCAAGGGCGAGCGCCTCGCCGACTCGCGGAAGAGCGAAGGCTGGAGTCGTGGGTTCACTCCCAAGACGAGTGACAAGGGGCCGGAGCACGTCGAGATCCGCCTGAAGGCCGAAAAGGAGTCAGGTCTCACAGACAAGCCCGAGATCGTCTACGTCACCGAGTACGTGGAGGATCAGCGTCCTAAGCTCACCCCCGGCCAACAGGCCGTGGCTGACATCGCGGGCCAGATCATCGGTGATCTCGTAGAAATCGCAAAACCTCACGTTGCCCACTGGTGGCACACCCAGGCCGTGCCAGTCCTCGTTGCCAAGGGCGAAGCCTTGGTGCTGAAGCAACAGGCCCGCAGAGCCCAGAAGAAGGCGTTGCGGGCCGGAGCCACGACGACACCTCCTGTTGCTGTCCCGGGGGTCGAGGCTGACGCGCCTTCCCAAGATGTGGCCACCGCGCCCAACGACCCGAAGGTCACTGTGACGAGCGAGCAGTTCCAGCAGATGTTCATGACTTGGCTCGCTCGTGAGGACGCCCAGCAGGCGCTCTGGAGCCTCATCGTGAATGCCGAGGTCGAGGATGGCGGTGCTGCCACCCTGGCATGGCAGCAGGAACTGAAAGAGCTTTCGCCTGAGCAGCGAACCGAGCGGGTCATGGAGTTTCTCGCTACCAACCCCTCGATCCTGGAGGACTTCGCTCGTCAGCTCATGGGCAGCATGGCCCTCGGGCTCGGCGAGACGACTCTCACGCGCGACCGGGTGTAGGGTCGTGCCGTTTCCGTCGTTGCGGAGGAACACATTGAGGCCCACCGCGTCGGGACAGACTCTCGCCGGTCACATGCGGACGCGCGCGATACCGGTGGAGGACGTGGGAGTCGGCTGGGAAACTTCTACGGCTGCAGCGCGGATGGCATCCGGGAAGTCGACCTCCCGGATCGTTTCAATTAGTAGCTGCACCTGATAGGCGACTGCTATACGGATGTCATGGTCGTCGCGCACGCTTGTCACCTGCGGGACGCCGGTCGATTGCCGTACGGCCTGCTGGCTGGACATCCGACCCCTCCCGGATTCGCCGTCACCTCTGAACCTCTGCGCGGCTTCTGGCCAGGGCGGTGGGAAAAGTAACAGCGCAGCGTGGGAAACGATCTTCTCGCAGGGGTGTATAGCCCCTGACCAGCGAGTTCCGTCGGTGCCCCACACAGGAGCACCGACGAAAGTGCTCTAGTTGCACAGAGGAACGGGCGGCATCGTGATCACGATCCCGCCCGTTCCTCTGTGTGTGGCCAAAAACACGTGGATCGCCGACGGCTTGGGGTCGTCGGCGGTCCGATTTTTTTAGGTGTGGATCTTCCGTTGCTCTGTCGCGGACTGGTTATGTTGCCGCTGACTACTGGTGGCTTGTGAGCAAGGTCTCAGGGCTGGGTGACGTAGCCCTTGAGGGTCCAGGTGCCCAGTGGCTTGGTCTTGCGGCGGAGGGTGGGTCGGCGGTGGGGCCGGTCACCGTGGAGGGCGATGGAGTCTGCCCAGGCGGTGAGTTTGCGGCGGTTGGCGTGGGCCAGCTGGAAGGCCAGCATGAGGGTCCGGGCGGCGATGCCGCGGATGCGGCGGGTGCCGGCGTCTTCGAGGCGTTCGTAGAGGGGGTCCTTGGCGTAGCCGTTGATGCCTTCGACGCTGTTGCGGAGCCTGAAGTAGACGCGCTGCCAGGCTTCGGAGCCGTACTGGAGGGGCTGCCAGAGGTGGGCGCCGGCTTCCGGCGTGACGGTGACGGTCTTCTGGCTGCAGCACAGTGGTGAGCTTGCGGGGCTGGGGGTGGGATCGACGAGCGGCAGGTGGATGCCGCGGCCGAGGGTGTGCTTCTTGAGTGGGCACTGGGTGCGGTCTGCTTCGGCGGGGCACATGACGCGGCGGTGGCCTTCGGCGTCTGGGCGCTGCTTGGGCATGAAGAGGTAGGCCGCTCGGGCGCGGATGCCGTCGACCCAGGTCTGCTTGTCGATCTTCTCGGCGATCAGGTCCTTGGGGGCGACCTTGAGGGTCTGGCGCATGGAGGGGCAGTACCGCTCGCCCCTCATCCCACCCCTGACTTCCACCGGCCACGACCTGCCCAGGCTATAAGCCGGACCGCACCTCTCGGCTGTCAGGCAAGTTGCGGGGGCAGACTCCTCAGTACGAGGCTTCAGTACAGGATCGAACCTTTGCCGGGCTCCGACCAGAGCTGGCGATGCGCTGTCACATCCGTTCCCTCTGCACCTCTGTCCTCATGAGCATGGAGCGGGATACGTCCTATTCACAGCGTTACGCCCCGCGGGGGTGGCCTGATCTGCCTGCCGGCGCTGCTCGATTCCGCCCCGCGCGTTCCGCTGTCTGGCCCAAACGCTCTTCCTATACTCGCGACTTGGACCAGGAGCCGGAGCGAGCCGCCCTCGTCGCACTTCTGCGACGTGGCGGTCGCAGGGCGCCCTCTCCCATACCGAACCCGTCCCGGACCTTGAGTCTGTCGCCGCGGAGATTGCTGCCTGGGAGCGCGACGGCATGCAGGCTGGTGACAAATCCTGGCGATGACCATCCGTTTCATCTACGGCTGGTCCACCAGCGGCCGCGCTTCCTGTTCCTGCGCGGTACGCCCGTCAGCGACGATCTCCAGGTTGCCGTCGTCGGCACCCGCACCCCCACTCTGGAGGACATCGCGCACGCCCGCGCTATTGCGGGAGGGCGTGCTGAGCGCGGCGTCACGGTGATCAGCGGTCTTGCCGCCGGGATCGACAGCGCCGCGCACGGAACCGCTCTCGCCGTCGGGGACCGTACCATCGCCGTCATCGGCACCGGCCTTCGGCGCTCCTACCCGGCGCAGAACGCACGGCTCCAGCAGGAGATCGCCGAGCGGTGGCTGCTGATCTCCCAGTTCTGGCCCGACGCTCCGCCCTCGAAGATCCTGCGGTAGCCGCGGCGGGTTGCGATCAGGCTGATCCAGGTCTCCAGGTCTCCCGGTCGATGCGCTCGGTGTGCAGGGTGATGGTGGCGTTGATGAGTGGGTCGGGCATTGGACGGGCAGTGCCAGTGGCCCTCGACGAGGATCGCGCCGCCCGTCCCTGCCTGCTTGTCGAGTTGGTCTGCGCGGTAGCCATTCACGGGCTCACACAGTTTGGGCTGCCGTTGTCGGCTGGGGCTCTGCCCGGGTTGATTGGCAGGCAGTTCGATGGGCTGGATCGAAGAATCGAAGCAGCTGGTCAGCGCACTACTCCTTGATCACTCAAGTCGGTGAACCATTCCAACGGCCAGAAACATGGTCGCTGCGTCGGAGTTGTTTTCGGTCGGAGAGATGCTCCGCCGGAAGGGGATTGTTCATGGTTGCGCTTTATCGATCCAGGCTCTTCATGGCCCTTGCCGCTGCGGGCGCTCTGGTGCTGACGAGTTCCTCGGTGGCGCAGGCCGGCGCTGTCGGATCGACTCCTGTCCGGACCTTCGAGTACAGCGTTGGTGGCATGGCGATGAAGGTTCCGACCGGCTGCATGTTCACACACATCATCCGAGGCGGCGGGAAGAAGATCACCTATCAGAACGCTGGCGTCGACTGTGCTTTTGTCGCCGCGCTCGGCACCGGCTTCTGCAACTGGCGGATCGACTTCACCTACGCGAACACAAACAACAAGACGTACAGGACCTCCCGGGGGCGAACGCACCCTGAGTGCAAGATCGATCCGATGCGGAACAACTCTCCTCAGACGCTGCCTCGTTATGGAAAGGCGTGTGCGCATCTTTACGTCAACGGGGTGCGCCGAGTGAGCCAGTGTCACCACATTACGAAGTGAGCCGTTCATGATTGATCAACAGCAGGGGCGGAACCAGCGATGGGAGGCGCGACGGCGGTCGGCTGGGATCGCCGCGTTCGTGGCGGGTCTCGTCGTGGCACTCGCCTTCTTCGCTTTCTTCCCTGGGCTTCCGCACGTCATCGACTGGGGGGCGATCGTCGTCGCCGTCCTGGCAGGAGTACTCGCCCGAAGGGTTTGCCAGTCCTGGATGGGAAAGCGGAGCAGAGAGAGCAAGTGAACTCGGACACAGTGACGCGGGCCGCCAAAAGGCACTCTGCGGTTACTGGGGGCGGACGTCTTGCGGGTGCTGGACGCTCGGATCCTTGAAGCCCTTGACCTGCGCCGTGGGAGGTCTGCGCCAACAGCGCGGGAAACGATCTATGAGTCGGTCTCGTGGATACGATGCCGTCCGTTCTGCTATGCGCGGACGTGGTGTGCTGTGAGGAACGTCTCAGGGGTGCCCGGGGGTGTCCGGGGGTGCTTCTCGGGGTGAAAGCCCGTGGACAGGGTGCGTATGCCGCGCGTAGGCACGCAGATACGCCGTACCCGTACCCGTACCCGTACACGTACCTATGCCCGCGGTGTCGGGGGCCGTTCCTGCCGAAAGCTGAGCGGCCGGTGGAGCGCTGCGCCTGTTGCGGGGCGTGCCCGGGTTTTCCACAGGTGCGCAGTTGTCCACAGGGTGTGACGGGTTTCGGCCAGCGGCTGTACGGTCGGCACGAGTTGATGTTCGTGCGCGTACGCGGCCGGTACCGGTGCAGGTCCGTGTGGCGGGTTCATGTGCGGGGGAGGCGGTCGGTATGACCGAGGTCGGTGCGGAGACGGCGAATGCGGTCCCGGCTCAGGCGGCCGGGGTGAGCGCCCGGCGGCTGCCCCCGGTGCGGGGCTTCGCCAGGGGGCAGGCCGCGGGAACGGCCAAGGAGGAGGGCAAGGCGCTGCGGCGCCGGGTCCCGCGCGCCGCGCACACGACCCTCGACCTGGACGGTGACCGGCCCGACGCGGTGAGCGCGGTCGAGGAGTCCAGTCGCGGCCGGATCCCCGAGCTGACGCCGATACGGGTCGGCAGGATGGCGGCAACGCCCTTCGCGTTCCTGCGTGGATCGGCGGGCCTCATGGCGTACGACCTGGCCCGTACCCCGATGACGGGGATCCGCGCCCAGATCTGCGGTGACGCCCACGCGGCCAACTTCGGCCTGTACGGCGACGCGCGCGGCGGCCTGGTCATCGATCTCAACGACTTCGACGAGACGGTTCACGGCCCCTGGGAGTGGGACCTCAAGCGGCTCGCCGCCTCGCTCGTGCTGGCCGGTCGCGAGGCGGGCGCCGACGAGGACACCTGCCGCAAGGCGGCGCATGGTGCGACGGGCTCCTACCGCCGCACCATGCGGCTGCTGGCCAGACTTCCGGTGCTGGACGCGTGGAACGCCATCGCGGACGAGGAACTCGTCTCCCACGCCGACGCCCACGACCTGCTGGGCACGCTGGAGAGGGTCTCCGAGAAGGCGCGGGCCAACACCAGCGGACGCTTCGCCGCGAAATCAACGGCACCGACCGAGGACGGCGGGCGCCGCTTCGTCGACGCTCCGCCCGTGCTGCGCGGTGTCCCGGACGCGGAGGCCGCGGCGGTGGCAGCGTCCCTGGAGGAATACGTCGACACGCTCTCCGAGGACCGTCTGCCCCTGCTGGCCCGGCACGCGGTGCACGACGTCGCCTTCCGAGTCGTCGGCACGGGCAGTGTCGGCACCCGGTCCTACGTCGTGCTGCTCCTGGACCACCGGGGCGAGCCCCTCGTCCTCCAGGTCAAGGAAGCCCGCTCCTCGGCACTGGTGCCGCATCTGGTGACTGCGGGCTTCGAGGCGCCCTCCGTCGAACACGAGGGGCGCCGGGTGGTCCTCGGGCAGAAGCGCATGCAGGTGGTCAGTGACATCCTGCTGGGCTGGACGACCGTCGAGGGACGGCCCTTCCAGGTACGGCAGTTCCGCAATCGCAAGGGCAGCGTGGACCCCGCGGCCCTGGCCGCCGACCAGATCGACGACTACGGCCGTATGACCGGCGCCCTCCTGGCCCGCGCCCACGCCCACAGCGCCGACCCCCGCCTGATCTCCGGCTACTGCGGCAAGAACGAGGAACTGGACGAGGCGATCGCCACGTTCGCCGTCGCCTACGCCGACCGCACGGAGGCGGACCACGCGGACCTGGTGGCGGCCGTACGCGCGGGGAAGATCGCTGCGGAGGAGGGGATCTAGGGGAGGAGGGGGACTGCGGGACGGGGAAGGGGGCGGGGCAAGGCGCTGTGTGGCTGTGTACTGGCAGTTCCTTGCGGGCGCAGCTCGGAGGATCGTGTGCAGGCGGCATCCCGCCTGGCGTGGCCTAGGCTGGTCGGGTGACGACCCCGGAAGCTGAGCAGGGTGGTGTCGCCGGTGAGGACCGGTCGACACCGGAAGGTGGTGCGCCCCGGCCCGAGGAACGGCTGGAGCGGGCCGTACGGGCCGCCGAGCAGGCGCTGATCGAGTACGAGATCGCGGTCGAGACCTTCCGTATCGAGGTCGAGAACTTCTCCCGGCTGCACCACCAGAAGCTCGGCCCGATGTACACCCGGCTCGACGAACTGGACGCGCAGATCGCCGAGGCCCGGGCCGCCCGCACCGGCGACCCGGAGGACCGGCGCAGGGCCGACGAGGCGCGGGCGCGGGTCATGCCGATGCCCGGCGTCGAGGAGCTGTTCAACGGCTGGATGGACGGCCAGGGGCTGTTCCCGGAGGCCGAGGCGATGCTCACGGATCAGCCGGTGCGGCCCCCGCAGCGGGTGCGGCCGAGCGACGAGGCCCGCAAGCTCTACCGCGAGCTGGCGCGCAAGGCCCACCCCGACCTGGCCCAGGCCGAGACCGAGCGGGCCCGGCGGGAGGAGTTCATCACCCGGGTCAACGCCGCCTACGCCCGTGGGGACGAGACGCTGCTGCGGGAGCTGGCCGAGGAGTGGGCCGCCGGCCCGAAACCCCCGGAGCAGGGGCCGACGCCCGCCGAGGAGCTCTACACCCGTCTCGAATGGCTCGCCCAGCGCAAGGAACTGCTCGCCGTGGTCGCAAGGGAACTGGAGGAGAGCGCTATCGGCGCGATGCTCCGGATGGCCCCGGACGACCCCGACCGCCTCCTGGATGAGATCGCCGAGAAACTCCTGGCCGACGTCGCGGCCCGCGAGGCGGAACTCGCGGAGCTGTTGGGTTAGGGGTTTGGGCTGGGGCTAGGGGCTAGGGGCTGGTGGTTGAGGGCTGAGAGCTGAAGGTCGCGATTGCCGGGGTTCTCGGTTGCAGTCCGGGAGTGGGTCAGGGCAGCGTGCGGCGGCTCTGGCCGGAGGCGGCGGCTGGAATCCGTTCGTCGGAGTCCCCAGCCGGAAGCCGTGGTCCCGGGAGTCGGCGGTCCGCAACGCGTTCTGCAGCTGGAGTCCGCGAGCCCGCCACCCGTACCCGGAGAGCCGTGCCCCACAGCCGGAAGCCGTAGCACCGCGTCCCGCGCGTGGAGCTCGCGCCCCGCACCCCGTGTGTGGAGCCCCTGGCCCGCGTCCCGCGCCCCCGCCGGAAGCCCGGAGTCGGCGCGGCGGCACCGTGGCCGGTGGCTGTCGTGTTGTGGGTGGCTCATGGCGTGGCGTTGCGGGTCGGGTAGCGTCGGGGGCATGCATTTCGGAGCTGGTGTGCCCACGGTCGAGGTCAATGACCTCAAGGACGGCGACTTCCTGCTGGACGTCCGGGAGGACGACGAGTGGCGGGCGGGTCACGCCGAGGGGGCGCTGCACATCCCCATCAGCGAGTTCGTGGCCCGGTTCGGCGAGCTGACCGAGGCGGCGCCGCAGGACGGGCGGGTCCACGTGATCTGCCGCTCCGGCGGGCGTTCGGCCCAGGTCGCGATGTACCTGGTCCAGCAGGGCGTGGACGCCGTGAATGTCGACGGCGGCATGCAGGTGTGGGCGGCGGCGGGCCGGCCCGTTGTGACGGACGAGGGCCGGCCCGGCTTCGTTCTCTAGTCGGGCCTCTTCAGGCGGGTTCTTCGGTAGAGCCCTTCGGTGGAGCCCTTCGGGAGGGTTGGGCAGGGCCCTTCGCGGCCACTCAGGCCTCTTGGGCGAGATCCTCAGGTCAGCGTGTGGGCGGCCAGGAGGTCGCCCAGGGATTCCTCGTGCGCCGACGCCGGGCCCAG
Organism: Streptomyces cellulosae; assembly: GCF_000721105.1. Classification (GTDB taxonomy): domain Bacteria; phylum Actinomycetota; class Actinomycetes; order Streptomycetales; family Streptomycetaceae; genus Streptomyces; species Streptomyces cellulosae_A. The sequence goes on along the minus strand of NZ_JOEV01000006.1, from coordinate 96,700 downwards.
CGACAGTTCGAGGTGCTTGGCCCAGGCGTGATAGCGGTGCAGCGGGTAGTCGACGTCGGCGCCGAACCCGCCATGCAGATGCTGTGCCGTCTGTACGACCCGCCGGACGCCGTCGGCCGCCCAGATCTTTGCGACGGCCACGTCACCGGAGACGGGCAGCGCGCCCTGGGCCCCCGAGGCGAGTCGCCACGCGGCCTGCCACAGCGTGGCCTCCATGGCCCGCAGGTCGATGTAGCGGTCGGCGGCCTGGACGGCGACGGCCTGGAAGGTGGCGACCGGGAACCCGAACTGCTCCCGCTTGCTGGTGTAGTCGCTGGTCATCCGCAGCACCCGCTCGCCCAGACCGAGCGCCAGCGCACACGTCCCGGTGGCCAGCAGATCGCGCAGCCACTCCCAGGCACCGTCGCCGTCGATGACGTCGCGTTCCGCGATCCGGGCCGATTCCAGACGCAGTTCGGCCAAGCGCTCACCGGTGGTGGAGACCTGCTCGGCCAGGGTGACGCCCGCGTGGCGGCGCGGGACCAGGGCGAGGACGGTCCGGTCGGCGGCCGTGTGCGCCGGTACGACGACGAGGTCGGCGCCGTATGCCCAGGGCACCGCCGTCTGCACCCCGTCCAGGATCCACTCCTGACCCTCCTGCCGTGCGGTCACGGCGAGTTCGGCCCCGTCGTGGCCGGTGCGGCCGCTCGCGGCGACGGTGAGCACGACCTCTCCCCGGCCGGCCCGTTCCAGCAGCGCGGACCCCAACTCCTCGTCGGCGTGGGCCTGTACGGTGGCCATGGCCGCGCTGTGCTCCAGCAGCGGAACCCGCGCCAGTACCTTCGCCGCCTCCCGCAGCACCAGGCACAGCGCGATGGCGTCCAGGCCCGCCCCGCCGTACGCAGGAGCCGCCAGCAGGCTCAGCAGGTCGGCCTCGGCGAGCCTGCTCCACAGGGCGCGGTCGAAGTCCTCGGCGACGGCGCCCGCGGTGAGGGCCGGGCTCGGCACCGCGTCCGGCGCGACCCCGGCGAACACCCCCCGTGCCGCCTCGGCCGCCGCCTGCTGTTCCTCGGTGAAGGTGAAGTCCACGGTCCCTGCCCTTCCACACACACCGGCCCACCGGCCGGGCGGACGACCTGACCTGACGGTGCGTCAAGATAGAACAGGTTCTAGAAGAAGGGAACGGTCGAGCCCCGCCCACGCTCCTTCAGGGGTGACAACTCCCGTTTGTCACGGTCAATGTCATCGGTCAATGTCACCGGTCGAAGTCCAGCTCCACCGTCTCCGTCACCGGATGGGACTGGCACGCCAGCACATACCCCGCCTGTGTCTCCTCCGGCTCCAGAGCGAAGTTGCGGTCCATCCGCACCTCGCCGGTGACCAGGAAAGCCCGGCAGGTCCCGCACACCCCGCCCTTGCAGGCGTAGGGCGCGTCCGGCCGGTTGCGCAGGACCGTCTCCAGCAGTGACTCTCCGTCCTGGACGGGCCAGGTCCCGCCGCGGCCGTCGAGTCGAGCGGTCACCGTGCTGTGGGCGGGAACGGGGGTGACGGCCGTGGGGGCCGCCGGTTCCACATGGAAGATCTCCTCGTGGATACGGGTGCGGGCCACCCCGAGTTCCCGCAGTGCTCGCTCCGCCCCCTGCACCAACCCGAACGGCCCGCACAGGAACCAGCCCGCCACCTGGGCCACCGGCAGCAGCGCCGGAAGCAGCCCGGTCAGCCGTTCCCGGTCGAGCCGCCCGGAGGGCAGCCCGGCCTGCTGTTCCTCCCGGGAGAGCAGCGTCACCAACTGGAGTCGCTCGGGCCAACGGTCCTTGAGATCGGCGACCTCCTCCAGGAACATCGTGGACGCGGACGTCCGGTCACTGCGGATCAGACAGAACCGGGCCGCCGGCTCGCGTGCCAGCAGCGTCGCCACGATCGACAGCACCGGGGTGATACCGCTGCCGCCGACGATCGCCGCGTACAGGCCGGGTGCGGGCTCGAGCGTGAAGCGGCCCGCCGGGGTCATCACCTCGACCTCGTCGCCGACGTTGATCTCCTTCAGCGCGTACGTGGAGAACGCGCCGCCCTCGACCAGCCGCACACCCACTCGCAGGCTGCGCGGTCCCTCCTCGTCCGCCGCGGGCGCCGGGGAGCAGATCGAGTACGTGCGGCGGATCTCGACGCCGTCGACCGTCCGCCGCAGCGCCAGGTGCTGCCCGGGGGTGTGCCGGTACTCCTCTCGCAGGTCCGGGGGCACGGTGAGGGTGAGGGCCACGGAGTCGTCGGTGAGCCGGTCGACCGCCGCCACCGGGAGTGCGTGGAAGCGGGCCATCAGAGCTCCTTGAAGTGGTCGAACGGTTCACGGCAGACGAGGCAGCGCCGCAGCGCCTTGCATGCCGTCGAGGAGAACCGGCTGAGCAACTCAGTGTCCGCGGAGCCGCAGTGCGGGCAGCGGATCTGGTCGGCCTCGTCGACCTCCGCGGTTGTGGGGGTGCGTGTCGGCCCGAGCGCCACGGTGACCGGTCCGGCCTCCTGCCGCACGCGGGGCGGGGCGATACCGAACTCCCGCAGTTTGCGGCGTCCTTCGTCCGTGATGTCGTCCGTCGACCAGGCCGGTGTGAGCACCCTGCGCACGGTGACCTCTCGCACGCCGTGCTCGTGCAGCGCGCGCTCTATGTCCAGGGACATCGCCTCGACGGCCGGGCATCCGGTGTACGTCGGGGTCAGTTCGACCTCGACCGCGTCGGTCCCGCGGACGTGCACCGCGCGCACCACGCCCAGTTCCTGGAGGGTGAGTACGGGCAGTTCGGGGTCGGGCACCGCACCGGCCACCTTGAGGAGTTCCGCCTCCAGGGCGGTGGGCGTCACCATGACGCCCCCGGGTGGCTGCGGTGCAGATGCTGCATCTCGGCGAGCATCGGGCCGAACGGCTCGGTGTGCAGGCCCTGGCGGCCCGCACCGGCCGCCCACGCCCCGGACCGCGGTCCTTCCGGGACCGTGAGGGTGGCCCGGCGCAGCACGTCCCCGACGGAGTCGAGCCAGGCCTCCTGCAGCCGTTCCGGATCGACGTCGAGCCCCTCCACCGGCTGGAACATCTCGCCAGTGAATCGCCACAGTGCCTCGCAGGCCCGTGCCATCCGCTCATGGCCGACATCCGTGCCGTCTCCGAGCCGCAGGGTCCACTGCTCGGCGTGGTCGCGGTGGTAGGCGACTTCCTTGACGGCCTTGCCGGCGAGCGGGGCGAAGGGGCCGTGCCCGGCGGCGAGTTCGGCGTAGAGGAGGTGCTGGTAGGTGGAGAAGTACAGCTGGCGGGCGATGGTGTGGGCGAAGTCGCCGTTCGGCTGTTCCACCAGCTGGAGGTTGCGGAAGGCGCGCTCCTCGCGCAGATACGCCAGTTCGTCCTCGTCGCCCACCAGTGACAGCAGCACCCGGGCCTGGCCGAGGAGGTCCAGCGCGATGTTGGCGAGGGCGACCTCCTCCTCGAGGACGGGAGCGTGGCCCACCCACTCCCCGAGGCGGTGGGAGAGCACCAGGGCGTCGTCGCCCAGGGCGAGGGCGGCCAAGTGCACGGTCACGTCGGCGGTCACAGGTGCTTCACCCCCTCCGGGATCTCGTAGAACGTCGGGTGTCGGTATGGCTTGTCGGCGGCCGGTTCGAAGAACGGGTCCTTCTCGTCGGGCGAGGACGCGGTGATCGCGGACGAGGGGATCACCCAGATCGAGACGCCCTCGCCGCGCCGGGTGTACAGATCACGGGCGTTGCGCAGGGCGAGCTCCGCGTCCGGCGCGTGCAGGCTGCCGGCGTGGGTGTGCGAGAGGCCGCGACGGGAGCGCACGAAGACCTCCCACAGAGGCCAGTCGGTGTTCGTCATCCTCGGCCCGCTCCCGCCTCGTCGTTGCGCTTGGCCGCGTACGCCGCGGCCGACTCCCGTACCCAGGCGCCCTCGTCGTGTGCCCGCCTGCGCTGCGTCATCCGCTGTTCGTTGCAGGGGCCGTTGCCCTTGAGGACCTCCCAGAACTCCGTCCAGTCGATGGCTCCGAAGTCGTGGTGTCCCCGCTCCTCGTTCCACTTCAGATCCGGGTCGGGGAGGGTGAGCCCCAGGGACTCGGCCTGGGGGACGCAGATGTCGACGAAGCGCTGACGCAGCTCGTCGTTGGAATGCCGTTTGATCTTCCACGCCATCGACTGGGCGGAGTGCGCGGACTCGTCGTCGGGCGGGCCGAACATCATCAGGGATGGCCACCACCAGCGGTCCACCGCGTCCTGCGCCATAGCGTGCTGTTCGGGGGTGCCACGGCTGAGGGCCAGCAACAGTTCGTACCCCTGGCGCTGGTGGAAGGACTCCTCCTTGCAGACCCGGACCATCGCGCGGGCGTACGGGCCGTAGGAGCAGCGGCACAGGGGGACCTGGTTGGTGATCGCGGCGCCGTCCACCAGCCAACCGATCGCGCCGACGTCCGCCCAGGTCAGTGTGGGGTAGTTGAAGATCGAGGAGTACTTCTGGCGGCCGGTGTGCAGTTTGTCGAGCAGGTCCTCGCGGCTGGTGCCGAGGGTCTCGGCGGCGCTGTAGAGGTACAGCCCGTGCCCGGCCTCGTCCTGCACCTTGGCCATCAGGATGGCCTTGCGGCGCAGCGAAGGGGCGCGGGTGATCCAGTTCGCCTCCGGCTGCATGCCGATGATCTCGGAGTGGGCGTGCTGGGCGATCTGCCGGACCAGCGTCGCGCGGTAGGCGTCGGGCATCCAGTCGCGCGGCTCGACGCGCTCGTCAGCGGCCACGGCGGCGTCGAAGGCGCGCTGGTACGCGGCGGTGTCGTCGGTGCCGCAGGCGGTGTCCGGAACACCGCTCTGTGCGCCGTACGCCTGTGGGCCGGTCTGCTGGGCCGTGTGGTGCGCGGCTGCTGTCGCCATGAGGTCTCCCTCGACCTGGACTCCGCGGGTGCTTGCTCCCGACCGATCGTTCGGTTCGTGCGATTCCATGGTGTGACGGGCGCCGTAAGGTGTCAACCGCTGTGGATAACCCGCAGGGGTTCTCGCTCGTCGTCTGTGGAAAACTCTGGCGGCCTGGAGCCGGACCCGCTGGGGGCTGTGCCGGGAGGGGCGCCCTGAGTACCGTTCCGTGCGAGCGTCCCGGGGATGGGTGCGCGGGGGCGAGAGGGCTCAGGCAGACGACAGGGCCGGGGCAGGACCGGAATCGGGAGACGGGGCGGAATGGACGCGAACGACAAAGGCTCCACGGCCCCGCACGGGTCCGAGCCGAGCGCCCGCGACGTTCCCGCCAAGCCGAGCCTCCCCCCTGGCCGCGCCGAGCCGGGCGTCCCCGACGTCCCCACGGACCCGAACGCCCCGGCTTCCCCCACTGCCCCGGCTGCCCTTCCCGCCCCCACCGCCCGCACCGACCAGAACGGCTTCGCCGCCTCCCGCCCCGCCCCGCCTGCGGATCCACGGACGACCGGGCTCATCGCTCCGCATACCGCTCCGCGGACGGGGCTCGTCGCCCCGAATCCCGCCCCGGGTCCCGCCGGGCACCCCGGCCCGCAGACCGGTCTCGCCGCGCTCTCCCTCCGGTACCAGATCGGGGTGGCCGTGACCCTCGCTGTCGTCGCGGTCACTGTCTGTGTGCACATCGGCATGGTGTTCCTGCACGTGGCACCGTCGAACACTCTGACGAAGCAGCACGGCAAGGCGATCGACGACTGGATCTACCCGGAGTTCGAGCAGAACTGGAAACTCTTCGCTCCCAATCCGCTGCAGCAGAACATCGCGGTCCAGGTCCGTGCGCAGATCCGCTCCGCGGACGGCGGGATACGGACCACCGGCTGGTACGACCTGTCCGCCCAGGACGGCCGGGCCATCGACGGCAACCTGCTGCCGAGCCACACCCAGCAGAACGAGCTGCGGCGGGCCTGGGACTTCTTCGTGGTCACGCATGACACCGACAACCGCCCGATGGGCCTGCGCGGCGCCCTGTCCGAGTCGTATCTGCGCCGCATCGTGTCGCTGCGCCTGGACCGTGAGAACGCTGCCGGGAAGGGCGGCACCGTCGACCTCGTCCAGATCCGCTCCTGTACCACCAACGTGCCCCCGCCCGAGTGGAGCAAGGAGCAGGTCACCGACAAGCCGGTCTACCGTGTGCTGCCCTGGTGGTCGGTCGGCGAGGACGGGGGCGGCGACAAGTGAACCGATTCGCCCTGGCCGTCACCACCGGCATCGGCCGTGTCACCGAGTCAGCCCTCGGCCCGTACCAGACCGCCGTCATCCGCATGGGCTTCAGCGCGACCTGGCTGCTGTTCCTGCTGCGGGAGTTCCCCCACCGCCAGGAGATGTACGGACCCGACGGCCCGTGGAGCTGGGACCTCGCCGAGCAGCTGGTCTCGACGAACGGCGCCTTCACGGCCCTGATGTGGACCCACGGCCGGTTCTGGTTCGAGACCTTCTACGCCCTGGCCCTCCTGACGAGCGCTCTGCTGCTGCTGGGCTGGCGCACCCGCACGATGTCCGTGCTCTTCATGGTCGGCGTGCTCTCGCTGCAGAACCGCAGCGTCTTCATGGGAGACGGCGGCGACAACGTCCTGCACCTGATGTGCATTTATCTCGTGTTCACCCGCTGCGGCCAGGTGTGGTCGCTGGACGCACGCAGGGCGCGGCTCGCGGCGCAGGCACGCGCGCGTGGGGAGCGCGTGGCGGACCGGGTCGGGCCGGCCCTGTGGGGCGTGCTCGGGTCCGTGCTGGTCGCGGTGACCCTGGCGGGCCGGCTCGACGGCGACCCGACCGTGCCGGTGCTCCTGTGGACCGTGTGGATCGCGCTGGCCCTGTGGTGGGCGGTCGGGCGTTTCGCCAGGTCGAACGAGCCTCGGATCCTGCTCGACGTGGTCGCCGGCATCGTCCACAACGGCGCCCTGCTCGTGATCATGGCAGAGGCCTGTCTGATCTACGCGACGGCGGGCTGGTACAAGATCCAGGGCACCCGGTGGCAGGACGGCACCGCCGTCTACTACCCGCTGCACCTTGACTCCTTCTCGCCGTGGCCCGCCCTCGCCGACCTGCTGTCGTCCAGCGGCACGATGGTCATGCTGGTGACCTACGGCACGGTCGCCGTGCAGGTCGCCTTCCCGTTCACGCTGTTCCACCGGCGCGTCAAGAACGTCCTGCTCACAGCAATGATCATCGAGCATTGCGCGATCGCTGTGATCCTGGGGCTGCCGTTCTTCTCGCTGGCGATGATCGCCGCCGACGCCGTCTTCCTGCCGACGTCGTTCCTGCGACGGCTCGGCACCTGGGCGGCACGCGCGCGTGCACGATGGACGGGGAACGGAAGCCGTACGACGGTGCCGGCGCCGCGGGCCCCGGAGAGCGCCGACGACTCGACCGTAGGCTTCACGGCATGACCGACCCCGTGAGCGCCTGGCACCGGCTCGCCGACACCTCCGTCCTGCTGGACGGCTTCCACGCCCTCAAGCACGCGGTGCGCTTCGGCGCCGAGATCCCGGTGGCGGTCGCCGTCGACCGGGCGTCCGCCCTCGCCCTCGCCGACGACCTCGCGCCCGACGTACGCGACACGCTGGACGCGCTCCTGGCGGAGGTGCCGGAGACGACGTACCGGGGGCTGGTCCCGCGCCCGCACCCCACCGGGGTGGCCGCGTTGGCCGTACGTCCGTCCCGTGAGGCCAACCTGGAACGGCTGGCGCGCACCGCCCGCACCGCACCCGTCGTCGTCCTGGACAACCCGCGCAATCTGGGCAACGCGGGGGCCGTGATCCGTCTGGCCGCCGGTTTCGGCGTGACCGGGGTGGTCACCACCGGGACGCTCGACCCCTGGCACCCCACCGTCGTACGCGGCGGAGCCGGACTGCACTACGCGACCGCCGTGGAGCGGCTGAGCGTGGCGGAGGTGCCGCCCGGGCCGCTGTTCGCCCTCGATCCGGAGGGTGACGACATCCGGGGCCTCAAGCTCCCGGACGACGCCGTGCTGGCCTTCGGCTCGGAGCGCAGCGGACTGTCCGCCGAACTACGCGCGCGTGCCGACCACTTGCTGGCGCTGCCGATGCGCCCCCAGGTCTCCAGCTACAACCTCGCGACCAGTGTGGCCATGACGCTGTACCACTGGAGCGCCACCGGGGGCACGATCAACCAGCCCCCGGCACCAGGGGACTAGCCCTCCCGCCGGACCTCCACCACCCGGAAGCGGTTCGCCACGAACGCCCCGTCGGTGAGGGCCGCGTTGGCCGCCGGGTTGCCGCCCGAGCCGTGGAAGTCGGAGAAGGCGGCCGTCTGGTTGACGTAGACCCCGCCCGTGAGGTTCAGCGAGAGCTGGGCGGCCTCCTCCAGGCAGACCTCCTGGACGGCCCGCTCCACCTCCTCGTCGGTGGTGTACGCGCCGACCGTCATCGCGCCCTTCTCCCGGATCGTCCGCCGCAGCAGCTGCGTCGCGTGGTCCGCCGAGTCGACCGCGACGGCGAAGGAGACCGGCCCGAAGCACTCGCTCATGTAGGCGGCCTCGTCGTCCGGCTTGGCACCGTCCAGCTTGACGATCACGGGAGTGCGGACGACCGCTCCCGGGAACTCCGGGTTGCTGACCTCCCGGGAGGCGAGCGCGACTTCACCGAGTCCGGCGGCCGCCTCCAGACGTGCCTTCACGTCCGGGTTGACGATGGCGCCGAGCAGGGCGTTCGCGCGCGCGTCGTCGCCGAGGAGGCCGTCGACCGCGCCGGCCAGGTCCGCGACCACCTCGTCGAAGGTCCTGGGGCCGTCGTCGGTACGGATGCCGTCCCGGGGGATCAGCAGGTTCTGCGGGGTGGTGCACATCTGGCCGCTGTAGAGGGAGAGCGAGAACGCCAGGTTGGACAGCGTCCCCTTGTAGTCGTCCGTGGAGTGGACCACCACCGTGTTGACGCCGGCCTTCTCCGTGTAGACCTGCGCCTGGCGGGCGTTGGCCTCCAGCCAGTCGCCGAACGACGTCGAGCCCGTGTAGTCGACGATCCGGATCTCCGGTCGGGTGGCCAGGGTCTTCGCGATGCCTTCGCCGGGACGTTCGGCGGCCAGCGCCACCAGGTTCGGGTCGAAACCGGCCTCGGTGAGCACCTGGCGGGCGACCTGCACGGTGAGCGCGAGCGGCAGCACCGCGCGCGGGTGGGGCTTCACCAGGACCGCGTTGCCCGTGGCCAGGGACGCGAACAGGCCCGGATAGCCGTTCCACGTCGGGAACGTGTTGCAGCCGATGACCAGGCCGATGCCGCGCGGTACCGGTGTGAACCGCTTGGTGAGCGCGAGCGGGTCGCGCTTGCCCTGGGGCTTGGTCCACTCCGCGGTGTCGGGGGTGCGGACCTGCTCCGCGTACGCGTACGCCACTGCTTCCAGGCCGCGGTCCTGGGCGTGCGGGCCGCCCGCCTGGAACGCCATCATGAAGGCCTGGCCGGAGGTGTGCATGACCGCGTGCGCGAACTCGTGCGTCCGGTCGCTGATCCGTTTGAGGATCTCCAGACACACCACCGCACGTGCCTCCGCGCCCGCGTCGCGCCACGCGCGCTGCCCCGCCTTCATGGCGGGCAGCAGCACGTCGATGTCCGCGTGCGGGTAGGTCACGCCCAGGTCGATGCCGTACGGCGAGACCTCGGCGCCCACCCAGTCGTCCGTGCCGGGCTGGCCCAGGTCGAGGCGGGTGCCGAGGAGGGCGTCGAAGGCCGCCTTGCCCGCTGCCATGTCCAGGCTGCCGTTCTCGCCGTAGGCCTTGGGGTGCTCGGGGTGCGGGGACCAGTACGCGCGCGTACGGATCGCCTCCAGCGCCTGGTCGAGGGTGGGCCGGTGTGTGGCGATCAGATCGTGCGCGGTGAGTTCGGCGGCCATGCGGGACCAACTCCTCGTCTCAAGAACTCTTCGTCGAGCTCATGACCTGGGCGGCAACTGAGCGGAAACCTGGGCGGGAAGGAACAGTCAGAGTTAGAGTAACCGAACGATCGGTCGGGACAAGGGGGACCGCCGCATCTGTGGAAAACCCCGTGCGGGAGGATCGCGCACATGACAGCACTCGACCTCAGCAGCCCCGTGGCCGTCGTCGGCGCCGGCACCATGGGCCAGGGCATCGCCCAGGTCGCGTTGGTCGCGGGCCATTCCGTACGGCTGTACGACGCCCTGCCCCGCCGCGCAAGGGAGGCGGCCGGCGCGATCGGCGCGCGCCTGGACCGGCTCGTCGAGAAGGACCGTCTCGCGGCGGCCGACCGGGACGCGGCCCGCGCCCGCCTGCTGCCCGCCGAGTCCATCACCGACCTCGCGGACTGCGCCCTGGTCGTCGAGGCCGTCCTGGAACGGCTCGACGTCAAACAGGACCTCTTCCGCGCACTGGAGGACGTCGTCGGCGAGGACTGCCTGCTCGCCACCAACACCTCCTCCCTGTCGGTGACGGCCATCGGCGGCGCCCTGCGCAACCCCGGCCGTCTCGTGGGCCTGCACTTCTTCAACCCCGCCCCACTGCTCCCGCTCGTCGAGGTGGTCTCCGGGTTCGCCACGGACGTCACGTCGGCCACGCGCGCGTACGAGATGGCCCGCGCCTGGGGCAAGACCCCGGTCGCCTGCGCCGACACCCCCGGCTTCATCGTCAACCGCATCGCGCGGCCCTTCTACGCCGAGGCGTTCGCTGTCTACGAGGCCCAGGGCGCCGACCCCGCCACCATCGACGCGGTCCTGCGCGAGTGCGGCGGCTTCAAGATGGGCGCCTTCGAACTGACCGACCTGATCGGGCAGGACGTCAACGAGTCCGTCACGCACTCCGTGTGGCGGTCCTTCTTCCAGGACGTGCGCTTCACGCCCTCGCTCGCCCAGCAGCGCCTCGTCGAGTCGGGCCGGCTCGGCCGCAAGACCGGACAGGGCTGGTACGACTACCGGGAGGACGCCGAGCGCCCCGAGCCGCACACCGCCGAGCAGGCCCAGCCGCCCGCCTACGTCGTCGCCGAGGGCGACCTGGGCCCCGCCTCGGAGCTGATCCCGCTGATCCGTGCGGCGGGCATCCAGGTCCGCGAGGAGGAGGAGGACCACGGCACCCGGCTGGTGCTGCCCAGTGGCGGCCAGCTGGCGCTCGCCGACGGGCAGACGTCGGTCGAGTTCCGGGACGTCGTCTACTTCGACCTCGCGTTCGACTACCGCAGGGCCGGCCGTATCGCCCTGTCCGCCTCCCAGGACACCTCCTCGCAGACCCTCGCCGAGGCCACCGGTCTCTTCCAGGCGCTCGGCAAGCAGGTCAGCGTCATCGGTGACGTCCCCGGCATGATCGTCGCCCGTACGGTGGCCCGGATCGTCGATCTCGCGCACGACGCCGTCGGCAAGGGCGTGGCCACCGAGGAGGACGTCGACACCGCGATGCGGCTGGGCGTCAACTACCCGCTCGGCCCCTTCGAGTGGAGCCGCCGGCTCGGCCGCAACTGGGCGTACGCCCTCCTGGACGACCTGCACATGCGCGACCCCTCGGGGCGCTACGCGCCGTCCCTCGCGCTGTACCGCCACGCGTACGCCACCGACAAGCGGGAGGGCAGCACCTCATGACCACCGCCAAGCGCGACACGTACACCCCGGAGACACTGCTGTCCGTCGCCGTCCAGGTCTTCAACGAACGCGGCTACGACGGCACCTCCATGGAGCACCTCTCCAAAGCGGCCGGCATCTCCAAGTCGTCGATATACCACCACGTGACCGGCAAGGAGGAGCTGCTGCGCCGGGCGGTGAGCCGGGCCCTGGACGGGCTCTTCGCGATCCTCGACGAGGAGCCTGCGCGCGTGGGACGGGCCGCCGAACGCCTCGAGTACGTCGTACGACGCATGGTCGAGGTGCTCATCGCCGAGCTGCCCTACGTCACCCTGCTGCTTCGGGTGCGCGGCAACACCGGTACCGAGCGGTGGGCGCTGGAGCGACGCCGCGACTTCGACCACAGGGTCGCCGAGCTGCTCAAGGCGGCGGCAGCGGACGGGGACGTGCGCGGTGACGTGGAGGTGCGGTTGGCGACCCGGCTGGTGTTCGGGATGGTCAACTCCATCGTGGAGTGGTACCGGCCGGACGGCCGGGGCATGAACGAGCGCGAAGTGGCCGACACGGTGGCGCAGTTGGTGTTCGGGGGGCTGCGCCGGCCCGGGTGACTCAGCCCTGCGGCTCCAGGTCCTCCTCCTCGAACACCAGCAGTGTGCGCGTGCTGAGCACCTCCGGGATCGCCTGGAGCCGGGTCAGCACCAGCTCCCGCAGCGCCCGGTTGTCGGAGGTGTGCACCAGGAGCAGCACGTCGAAATCGCCGCCCACCAGGGCGATGTGGGAGGCCCCGGGCAGTTGTGTGAGCTGGGCGCGCACGGTCCGCCAGGAGTTCTGGACGATCTTCAGGGTGATGTACGCCGAGGTGCCCTGGCCCGCCCGTTCATGGTCGACGCGGGCACCGAAGCCGCGGATGACGCCGTCCTCGATGAGGCGGTTGATGCGCGCGTACGCGTTGGCGCGCGAGACATGGACCCGTTCGGCGACCGACCGTATCGACGCCCGGCCGTCCGCCTGGAGCATCTGCAGGATGTCCAGATCGATGGCGTCGAGCGGGCGCGCGGGCGGAAGGGCGCCGCCGCCGTCCGGGCTCTCGGCCATTTGTTCAGCTGCCACGTCCCCCCGCCTCTCTGCCATGGACGTCCTGCGTTCATTTGAGGCTGTGCAGAACCGTTTGTCCACAGCCTGAGGGTGCCAGTAGCCAAAATGTGCCGACGACCGAACAATCGGTAGGTGAGGCGCATCACCTCCGTGACGCGTCTGAAGCCGCTCCCACGAGGAGGTGCCGTCATGACGGTCATGGAGCAGCGAGGCGCGTACCGGCCATCGCCGCCGCCCGCCTGGCAGCCCCGCACGGACCCCGCGCCGCTGCTGCCCGACGCGGAGCCGTACCGCGTCCTCGGCACGAAGGCGGCCGAGGACGCCGACCCGGACCTGCTGCGCCGCCTCTACGCCGAGCTGGTGCGAGGCCGCCGCTACAACGCGCAGGCCACCGCCCTCACCAAGCAGGGTCGCCTGGCCGTCTACCCCTCCAGTACCGGCCAGGAGGCCTGCGAGGTCGCGGCCGCGCTGGCCCTGCAGGCGCGCGACTGGCTCTTCCCCAGCTACCGGGACACCCTGGCCGCCGTGGCACGCGGCGTGGACCCCGTGCAGGCCCTCACCCTTCTGCGCGGCGACTGGCACACCGGCTACGACCCGTACGAGCACCGCGTGGCCCCCCTGTGCACCCCGCTCGCCACCCAGCTGCCTCACGCCGTCGGCCTCGCCCACGCCGCCCGCCTCAAGGGCGACGACGTGGTCGCGCTGGCCATAGTGGGTGACGGCGGCACCAGCGAGGGCGACTTCCACGAGGCGCTGAACTTCGCCGCCGTCTGGCAGGCGCCGGTCGTCTTCCTGGTCCAGAACAACGGCTTCGCGATCTCCGTTCCGCTCGCCAAGCAGACCGCGGCCCCGTCGCTGGCCCACAAGGCCGTCGGCTACGGCATGCCCGGCCGCCTGGTCGACGGCAACGACGCCGCCGCCGTGCACGAGGTCCTCGCCGACGCCGTACGCCACGCGCGCGCGGGCGGCGGCCCCACGCTCGTCGAGGCGATCACCTACCGGGTCGACGCCCACACCAACGCCGACGACGCCACCCGCTACCGGCAGGACGCCGAGGTCGAGACCTGGCGCGGACACGACCCGATCGCCCTCCTGGAGCACGAACTGACCGAACGCGGCCTCATCGACGAGGACGGCATCCGGGCCGCGCGCGACGCCGCCGAGACCCTGGCCGCCGATCTGCGCGCACGCATGAACCAGGACCCGGTGCTCGACCCCATGGACCTGTTCGCCCACGTGTACGCCGAACCCACCCCCCAACTGCGCGAGCAGCAGGCCGGGCTGTGGGCGGAGATCGAGGCCGAGCAGGAGGGGACACACTGATGACCACCGTCGCCCTCAAGCCCGCCACCATGGCACAGGCCCTCGCGCGCGCGATGCGGGACGCGATGGCCGCCGACCCGGCCGTGCACGTCATGGGCGAGGACGTCGGCACCCTCGGCGGTGTCTTCCGGGTCACCGACGGACTCGCCAAGGAGTTCGGCGAGGACCGCTGCACGGACACCCCGCTGGCCGAGGCGGGCATCCTCGGTACGGCCGTCGGCATGGCGATGTACGGGCTGCGGCCGGTCGTGGAGATGCAGTTCGACGCGTTCGCCTACCCGGCGTTCGAGCAGTTGATCAGCCACGTGTCGAGGATGCGCAACCGCACCCGGGGCGCGATGCCGCTCCCCCTCACCATCCGCGTCCCCTACGGCGGCGGAATCGGCGGAGTGGAGCACCACTGCGACTCGTCCGAGGCGTACTACATGGCGACCCCGGGGCTCCACGTCGTCACGCCCGCCACGGTCGCCGACGCCTACGGCCTTCTGCGCGCCGCCATCGCCTCCGACGACCCCGTCGTCTTCCTCGAACCCAAGCGCCTGTACTGGTCGAAGGACGCCTGGAACCCGGAGGAACCGCCGGCCGTTGAACCGATTGGCCGCGCGGTGGTGCGGCGCTCGGGCCGGAGCGCCACGCTCATCACGTACGGACCGTCCGTGCCCGTCTGCCTCGAAGCCGCCGAGGCGGCCCGGGACGAGGGCTGGGACCTCGAAGTCGTCGACCTGCGCTCGCTGGTGCCGTTCGACGACGAGACGGTCAGCGCCTCGGTACGGCGGACCGGGCGAGCGGTCGTCGTACACGAGTCGGGCGGGTTCGGCGGACCGGGCGGGGAGATCGCGGCCCGGGTCACGGAGCGCTGCTTCCACTACCTGGAGGCACCGGTGCTGCGCGTGGCCGGGTTCGACATCCCCTATCCGCCGCCCATGCTGGAGCGTCACCACCTGCCCGGCGTGGACCGGATCCTGGACGCCGTGGGGCGTCTGCAGTGGGAGGCCGAGAGCTGATGGCACAGGTGTTGGAGTTCAGGCTCCCCGACCTCGGGGAGGGGCTCACCGAGGCGGAGATCGTGCGCTGGCTGGTCCAGGTCGGCGATGTCGTCGCGATCGACCAGCCCGTCGTCGAGGTCGAGACGGCCAAGGCGATGGTCGAGGTGCCCTGCCCCTACGGCGGCGTGGTCACCGCCCGCTTCGGCGAGGAGGGCACGGAACTGCCCGTCGGAGCCCCGCTGATCACGGTCGCCGTGGGAGCGGCTGCCTCCGACGGCGAGAGCGAGGGCTCCGGGAACGTGCTGGTGGGCTACGGCACCTCGCAGGCAGCGGCACGCCGGCGCCGGGTACGGCCGGGACAGCCGACGCGGACCGCTTCCGCGGCGGGCGGGAATGCGAACGGGCACGTGAGCACCGCTGGGACGGTGAACGAGCGGAGCGACGGCGCCCGGACAGCGGAACAGACCGACGCCCCCGCGGCGGCGAGCGGCCAGGCCGGCGGGTCCTACGCGACGGACAGCCATCCCGAAACGACCGGATCGACCGGACCGGCCGACGCGACCGGAACGACCGACGTGACCGACGGCCCCGTCCCCGTGATCTCCCCCCTCGTGCGCAGGCTGGCCCGGGAGAACGGTCTCGACCTGCGCGAGCTGACCGGATCCGGGCCGGACGGGCTGATCCTGCGGGCGGACGTGGAGTACGCGCTGCGGGCGGCGGCCGCCCAGGGACGACGTACGACGATGCCGTCCGCCGAGCCGCACGCGCGCGCGGCCACCCCGCCGACCGCACCCTCGCTCACCGCCCCCGCTCCCGCCCACACCGGCACGTCCACCGGCACCCGCACCCCCCTCAAGGGCATCCGAGGCGCCGTCGCCGACAAGCTCTCCCGCAGCCGTCGGGAGATCCCGGACGCCACCTGCTGGGTGGACGCCGACGCGACCGAACTGATGCGGGCGCGCACCGCGATGAACGCGGCCGGTGGTCCCAAGATCTCCCTCCTCGCCCTGCTGGCCCGCATCTGCACCGCGGCCCTGGCCCGCCACCCCGAGCTCAACTCCAGGGTGGACATGGAGGCCCGGGAGATCGTCCGGCTCGACCAGGTGCACCTCGGGTTCGCCGCGCAGACCGACCGGGGCCTGGTCGTCCCCGTCGTACGCGACGCCCATGCGCGGGACGCCGAATCGCTCACCGCTCAGTTCGCGCGGCTGACCGAGGCGGCCCGCGCGGGCACCCTCACGCCCGGGGAACTCACCGGCGGCACCTTCACGTTGAACAACTACGGAGTGTTCGGTGTCGACGGCTCCACGCCGATCATCAACCATCCCGAGGCGGCCATGCTCGGCGTCGGCCGGATCATCCCCAAGCCCTGGGTGCACGAGGGCGAGCTGGCGGTGCGGCAGGTCGTCCAGCTCTCGCTCACCTTCGACCACCGGGTGTGCGACGGCGGCACAGCCGGCGGCTTCCTGCGGTACGTGGCGGACTGCGTGGAACAACCCGCGGTGCTGCTGCGTACGCTGTGATCGCGTCGCCTCCCGCGCGTTCCCTGTGATCGCGACGGCACGCATACTCGGGGGGTGACCACGTACGAGCCGACGGGTGCCGAAGGCGCCGCCGATGCCGGGTACGACGCCGTCGTACTCGCCGGGGGTGCCGCCCGGCGGCTCGGCGGGGCGGACAAGCCCGGAGTACGGGTGGGCGGGCGCGCCCTGCTCGACCGGGTGCTCGCCGCCTGCGCCGACGCGGGCACCACCGTCGTCGTCGCCGATCCCAGGCCCACCACACGCCCGGTGACCTGGACGCGCGAGAGCCCGCCCGGCGGCGGACCGGTGGCCGCGCTGTACGCCGGTCTCCGGCACACCACGGCTCAGGATGTCGTCGTCCTCTCGGCCGATCTGCCGTTCCTGACCGAGGAGACGGTTCGGCGGCTGCTGACGGTCCTGCGGACGAGCGGCGCCGAGGGCGTGCTGCTCACCGACGCCGACGGCCGCGACCAGCCCCTCGTGGCGGCGTACCGCAGGACCGCGCTGCGCCGGGAGCTGACCATGCTCAACGGCGCGGCATCCAGGGTCGGCTCCACCGCCGGCGGCGGCCTCACCGGGCTGCCCCTGCGCCGCCTCACCGCGGGGCTCGACCTCACCCGCGTCCCCGACCCCGTCGCGTCCTTCGACTGCGACACCTGGGACGACATCGCCACTGCCAGGACACGTATCAGGGAGCATGGGCACGTGCTGGATGAATGGATTACCGCAGTCAAGGACGAGTTGGGCATCGATCTCGACGTCGACACCGGCGTCCTGCTCGACCTCGCCCGCGACGCCGCCCACGGTGTGGCGCGGCCCGCGGCCCCGTTGACCACCTTCCTCGTCGGCTATGCGGCCGCGCGCTCCGGAGGCGGTCCGGAGGCGGTGGCCGAGGCATCCCGCAAGGCCGCGGCCCTCGCCCTGCGCTGGGCCGACGAAGCCGCCGACGCCAAGCCCGACGCGGCCCCGGACGCCACGCCGGACACCTCCCGCCCGGACGCCGGATGACCGCCCGCGCCACCCGGACCGGCGAGGAGGCCGAGGACGCCGAGGACCTCGACGTCGAGGAGGTGCTCGCTCTCGTGAACGACCGCACCAACGACCGCGCCAACGGCGGCGCCACCGGCCATCACGGCGACACCCACCGCCCCGCCGACGGTGACCGGGCCCCGGCGCCCCGCGGGCCCGGCGGCGACCACGGCGCGCCTCAGCCGCCGAGCCGCACGCAGAGCGCCCGCCACCAGGCCACTCCCTGGCCCGAGGCACGCGCCCTGGCCGAACACGCGGGCCGCTCCGGACGCCGCCACCGCTCCCCCGTCTCGGTCACCCTCGACACCGCCCTGGGCCTCACCCTGGCCGCCCCTCTCGCCGCCCTCACCGATCTGCCCTCCTTCGACACCTCCGCGATGGACGGCTGGGCGGTCGCCGGCCCCGGACCCTGGGACGTACGGGAGGAAGGTGTCCTCGCCGGGCACGCCGAGCCCGAGCCGCTCACCGACGGCGAAGCCGTCCGGATCGCCACCGGCGCCCGCGTCCCCCTCGACACCACCGCCGTTCTGCGCAGTGAGCACGGCCGCACCGACGGCAAGGGCCGCTTGCACGCCACGCGCGAGGTGATCCCCGGGCAGGACATCCGCCCACGCGGACAGGAGTGCCGTAACGGCGACCAACTCCTCCCGGCCGGCGCGCTGGTGACCCCGGCCGTGCTCGGACTGGCCGCGGCCGCCGGGTACGACACGCTCACCGCCGTACCCCGCGCCCGCGTCGACGTCCTCGTCCTGGGCGACGAGTTGCTCACCGAGGGCACCCCGCACGACGGGCTGATCCGGGACGCGCTCGGCCCGATGCTGCCGCCCTGGCTGCGTGCGCTCGGCGCCGAGGTCACCTCCGTACGCCGGCTCGGCGACGACGCCAAGGCGCTGCACAAGGCGATCACGACCTCGGGCGCCGACCTGATCGTCACCACCGGCGGCACCGCCTCCGGCCCCGTCGACCACGTCCATCCCACCCTGCGCCGCATCGGCGCCGAGTTGCTGGTGGACGGTGTGAAGGTGCGCCCCGGGCACCCCATGCTGCTGGCTCGCACCAAGGAGAACCAGCACCTCGTCGGCCTGCCCGGCAACCCCCTCGCGGCGGTCTCCGGGCTGCTCACGCTCGCCGAGCCGTTGCTGCGCACCCTCACGGCACGGCCCGCCCCGGAGCCGTACACGCTGCCGCTCCAGGACGAGGCCCACGGGCATCCGTACGACACCCGGCTCATCCCCGTCGTCCTGCGCGGTGACTGTGCCGTGCCGCTGCACTACAACGGTCCGGCGATGCTGCGGGGCATCGCGGCGGCCGATGCCCTGGCCGTCGTACCGCCGGGCGGCGCGCGGGCCGGCCAGGAGACCGAACTCCTCGATCTGCCCTGGGCGAGCGCCGGGATCGGGGTGTGTTTCACGTGAAACTTCCGGGCCAGGACACGATCGCCCGCCAGGCGGACGAGCATCTCGTGACCCATCGGGTGAAGCTTCCGCGCAAGGTGGTGGAGCACCCGTTCCGCCAGGTGGCCCAACGGCTGTCGATGGCCCTGCTGGTCCTGGTGGCGACCGCGCTGATCGTCTACGTCGACCATGACGGCTACAACGACAACTCCGACGGCTCGGTCGACTTCCTGGATGCCTGGTACTACGCCACGGTCACCCTTTCCACCACCGGTTACGGTGACATCACCCCGGTCAGTGACGCCGCGCGGCTCACCAACATCTTCGTCATCACTCCCCTGCGGGTGCTGTTCCTGATCATCCTGGTCGGCACCACGCTCGAGGTGCTCACCGAACGCACTCGGGAGGAGTGGCGACTCAATCGCTGGAGGTCCTCCTTGCGCGACCACACTGTCGTCGTCGGCTTCGGCACGAAGGGGCGGTCGGCGATCCAGACCGTCTGTTCGGCGGGGCTGAAGAAGGAGCAGGTCGTGGTGGTGGACCCGAGCGGCAAAGCGATCGACGCCGCGACCGCCGACGGCTATGCGGGGATCGTCGGGGACGCGACGCGCAGCGAGGTGCTGAAGCGGGCCGAAGTGCACAAGGCGCGGAAGATCATCATTGCCACCCAGCGTGATGACACGGCGGTCCTCGTCACCCTGACCGCCCGGCAGCTCAACAAGGGCGCGAAGATCGTGGCCGCCGTGCGCGAGGAGGAGAACGCGCCGTTGCTCAAACAGTCCGGCGCCGACGCGGTGATCACCAGCGCCAGCGCCGCCGGACGCCTCCTCGGACTGTCCGTGCTCAGCCCCGCCGCCGGCATGGTGATGGAGGACCTGATCCAGCAGGGCAGTGGTCTCGACATGGTGGAACGGCCGGTCATAAAGGCCGAGGTGGGCAGGAGCCCGCGGGAGACGGACGACCTGGTGGTGAGTGTCGTACGCGGACATCGGGTGCTCGGATACGACGATCCCGCCGTCGGCACACTGGAGTTGACGGACCGGCTGATCACCATCGTGCGGGCGACCCCGGGCTCACAGATAGCGCCCGACACCCGCCCGCTGCCTCAGGACTGATCACTTGCGGCCGGCCGTCTCAGGGCCGGTTACCGCGTCCCGCCGTCTCAGGGCCGGTCACCGCGTCCCGCCGTCTCAGGGCCGGTCACCTGCGGTTGTACAGCCGCATCGTGACCGGTCCGAAGACCGCGATGAACAAGCCCGCCCAGCCCAGCGCCCAGGCCACCTCGCCGGCCGGCCAGTCGCCCGCCATCAGGCCGCGCACCGCGGACGCCACATGCGTCACCAGGCTGTTGTTGACGAAGACCTGCAGCCAGCCCGGCATGGTCCTCGGGTCGACGAAGACGTTGGACAGGAAGGTGAGCGGGAAGATCACCATCATGCTGACGCTCATCACCGACTTCTCGGTGCGCAGCAGCAGCCCGAACATCGTCCAGATCCACGAGAAGGCGAACGCGAACACCACCAGCAGCGCGATCCCGGCGAGCACGCCGCCGACCCCGCCGTCCGGGCGGTAGCCCAGCGCCAGGCCGACGCTGAGCATCACGACGGACGCGATGGTGTAGCGCAGGGCGTCGCCGAGCAGATAGCCGACCATCGCCGACGGCCGCCAGATCGGCAGCGAGCGGAAGCGGTCGAAGACGCCCTTCTCGATGTCGATGTTCACCGAGACACCCGTGTACATCGTGATCATCACGACCGACATCACCAGGATGCCCGGCAGCACGAACTGGATGTACTCGTCGGGAGAGCCCGCCAGCGCGCCGCCGAAGAGGTACGTGAACATCAGCAGGTTCATGATCGGGAACGCCGTGACGTCGAAGAGCTGCTCGGGCACGTGCTTGATCTTGAGGATCGCGCGCCAGCCGAACGTCAGGGACGTCGACAGGGAACTCGGCCGTGGCGGCCGCTCCCTGGTGACCAGCAGGGCCGCCAACGAATCGGGGCTGACCGGGGCGAGTTCGGTGTGCTCGTTGCCTGTCACGGTGCTCATGAGGCCACCTCGTTCTCGTCCTCGGCACTACGGGCCTCGTGTGTGTCATGTCCGGTCAGGGCGAGGAACACCTCGTCCAGGCTGGGCTGGCCCAGCGCGAAGCTGTCGACGGTGATCCCGGCGTGGGCCAGTTCACCGAGCGCCCGGGCCGCCTGCTCGGCCGCGGCGTCGCCCGCCGCCGTGGAGAACCGGGCCGTCAGCGCCAGCGGGTCGGGTTCCGGCTGCACGTCCGCGTCGAGGGACCTGCGCAGCACGTCCGACGCGAGAGGCCGCTGCTCCGCGTCCCGCAGCCGTAGATGTACGGACCCGGCGCCGACGGACGCCTTCAGCTCGCCCTTGGTCCCCTCGGCGATCACCCGGCCGTGGTCGATGACGGCGATCCGGGAGGCCAGCTGGTCGGCCTCGTCCAGGTACTGCGTCGTCAGCAGCACGGTCGTGCCCTGGGCGACGACCGCGCGGACGATGTCCCACACCTGGTTGCGGCTGCGCGGGTCCAGGCCGGTCGTCGGCTCGTCGAGGAAGAGCAGGTCGGGCGTGTTGAGGATGGACGCGGCGATGTCGATACGGCGCCGCATTCCGCCCGAGTAGTGCTTGACCTGCTTCCCGGCCGCGTCCGTCAGTCCGAAGGCCTCCAGCAGCTGCCCGGCGCGCTTCCGCGCGGCCTGCTTGTGGTGGCCGAGGAGGCGGCCCAGCAGGACCAGGTTCTCGGTGCCGGTGAGATCCTCGTCCACGGACGCGTACTGGCCGGTGAGGCTGACCCGGCCGCGGACCTCGTCGGCCTCGCGCACCACGTCGTGGCCGAAGACGTGGGCCTGCCCGCCGTCCGGTCGCAGCAGCGTGGCGAGCATCTTCACCGTGGTCGTCTTGCCGGCGCCGTTCGGGCCGAGAACGCCGTAGACGGTGCCGGCCGGCACCGCGAGGTCGACTCCGTCGACGGCCCGTGTCTCGCCGAACGTCTTCACCAGGCCTGCGGTCTCGATGGCCAGGCCGGACGTGTGCTGGCTCATGGCGGGTTTCCTTCCGCGTTCTTGGGTGACGCATGGGAAGACCTTTACCGTCGCGCAAACTCATCGGTTCCGCACAGGGATTTTCCGACGGATCGGCCGAAGGAGGGAGGCCGAGTGGGGCCGTGGGCGGAGAGGGGGTCGGGCTGGAGGCGGAGGCGGAGCGAGAGAGGGAGCCGGACCAGCGGTGGGCTGGCGGGGCTGGCGGGGCTGACGGGCCGGAGAGGCCGGGACGGACCGATCAGGTCGGCCGTGAGGGATCGGGACGGGACGCCTCGGGTCGGATGCGAGGCGCGGACGGCGCGCCGGGTCGGCCGCGGGGTCGGGAAGGGGTGGCCCGGGCCGGCCGGCGAAGTGGGGAAGGGTGGCCCGGGTCGGCCGCGGGGTCGGGAAGGGGCGCCCCGGTTGGGCAACGGGGCCTTGCCGAGGGTGGCCGAGCGGGTCGGGTTCGAGCGTGCGGAGTAGCGTCGCTGTCATGCATGCGATCACGATTCCTGAACCTGGTGGGCCCGAGGCGCTGGTGTGGGGCGAGGTCCCGGATCCCGTGCCCGGCGAGGGCGAGGTGCTGGTGGAGGTGGCGGCCAGTGCCGTCAACCGCGCGGATATCCTGCAGCGGCAGGGCTTCTACAATCCGCCGCCCGGTGCCTCCCCCTACCCCGGCCTGGAGTGCTCCGGACGCGTCGCCGCGCTCGGCCCCGGTGTCTCCGGCTGGTCCGTCGGCGACGAGGTGTGCGCGTTGCTCGCGGGCGGCGGCTACGCCGAGAAGGTCGCCGTCCCGGCCGGCCAGTTGCTGCCCCTGCCGAAGGGGCTCGATCTGAAGCAGGCGGCGGCACTGCCCGAGGTGGTCTCCACGGTCTGGTCGAACGTCTTCATGATCGCCCACCTCCGCCCCGGCGAGACCCTCCTCGTGCACGGCGGCTCCAGCGGCATCGGCACGATGGCCATCCAGCTCGCCAAGGCCGTCGGTGCCAAGGTCGCCGTAACGGCCGGCACCCAGGAGAAGCTGGAGCGCTGTGCCGAACTGGGCGCCGACATCCTGGTCAACTACCGCGAGCAGGACTTCGTGGAAGAGGTCAGGAAGGCCACCGGCGGGGCCGGCGCGGACGTCATCCTCGACAACATGGGCGCCAAGTACCTCGACCGCAACGTGAACGCCCTCGCCGTCAACGGCCGCCTCGCGATCATCGGCATGCAGGGTGGCATCAAGGCCGAGCTGAACATCTCCACGCTCCTCACCAAGCGGGCCGCGATCAGCGCGACCTCGCTCAGGGCCCGTCCGCTCGGTGAGAAGGCGGCGATCGTGGCGGCCGTACACGAGCACGTCTGGCCGCTGATCGACGCCGGTCAGGTACGCCCGATCGTCGACCGTGAGATTCCCATGAGCGACGCGGACACCGCACACCGGGTGGTGGAGGAGAGCGGCCACATCGGAAAGGTCCTGCTCGTCGCCCCGTAGAGGTACTGATAACGACCCCTGGAGGTACCAGGGTCAGGAAGCCCGCCGCAACCGGAGGGCGAGGAACGCGAGCCCCAGACCGAGCCCGACCAGGATCAGCCCGCCCCCGAGCGGCAGGATTTCCAGCCGGGACTCGGCAGACCGCCCGGCCGTCCGCGTCGCCCCCTGTGGTGGTGCGGACGGCACGAGGACGGTCTCCCGCGGCTCTTCCGGTACGGCGGTGGCGTCGTCGTCCGGCTGACCGTCGAGGCCGCCGTCCGCCTCCTCGTCCCCGCCCACGGTGCCCTCGTCGTCCGGTGCCGGCTCCGATGCCACCGGCTCCCGCCGCCCCGGCCGCTCCCGCCCCTCGCCCGCCCGGCTCCCGGCCCGTGACGGCGCGGAGCCGGAGGGGGAGGGAGCGACGGAGGCGGAGCCGTAGGGGGAGGCCCGCAGGGGTCCGCGCGCGGGTGCGGAGGCGGAAGGGGCGGCAGAGGGGGAAGCGGAATGGGTGGCAGAAGGGGAGGCGGAGGGGGAAGGGGAGAGCGACCTGGCGGGAGAGGCCGACGCCGGAGCGGTGGCCCTCGGCGACGGCTCGCTTGCGTGACCCCCGCCCCCATAGGCCACCGCATCCCCGCACGAGGCCACGCCCCCACCCGCCCCGACCACGATGACCAGTACCGTCGCCCGCGCCCATGGAGTCACGGAACAAGCCTGGCATCTGCCCACCAACCCGGCATTCCTGAGGGGCCCAGAGGGTCGACGGGCGTCGTGAAGGGTGGATCAGCCCTTATCGGGGGCACCACGCTGATGAGATGTCGTGGTGCGAGAGAATGGCGGCATGGAGATGCCGAGGAACGAACGGTCGCCGGAGAACCCTCACATCCTGGTCGTGGGTCAGGACGGAATGACTCTCGGTGGCGGAGGCGACGAGGACTCCCGTGAGCTTCCGGTGACGGAGATGGTCGAGCAGCCGGCGAAGGTCATGCGGATCGGAAGCATGATCAAGCAGCTGCTCGAAGAGGTCCGCGCGGCTCCCCTCGACGAGGCGAGCCGGGTGCGGCTGAAGGAGATCCACTCCAGCTCGGTGAAGGAGCTGGAGGACGGTCTGGCTCCGGAGCTCGTCGAGGAGCTGGAGCGGCTCTCCCTGCCCTTCGCGGACGAGGCGACGCCGAGCGACGCGGAACTGCGGATCGCCCAGGCCCAGTTGGTCGGCTGGCTGGAGGGTCTCTTCCACGGGATCCAGACCACGCTGTTCGCCCAGCAGATGGCCGCGCGCGCCCAGCTGGAGCAGATGCGCCGCGCCCTTCCGCCGGGCGTGGGCGGCCCCGAGGGCACCGACGACCCCCGCGCGGGCGGCCGTTCGGGCGGCCCGTACCTCTGACCGGACCGAGGTCCGACGAGCGGGCGGGGTCCGGCAGCCGACGCTGCCGGACCCTCGGCCTGCTCCGCCGCGATCAGGCCGGGTTGCCCGTGGAGACGTCGAACTGCATCTTCGGCGGCTCCTTCGGGTCGAAGTCGGTGCCGGCCGAGGGGAACTGCTTCATCACGGTGCCGTCGCCGAACGTGTTCTCGTCGACGTCGTTGTCCTGGTAGAGCCAGCCGGCGGCCTGAAGGCACTTGACGACCGAGTCCCAGTTCTTGTACTGGAAGTCCGGCATCCGCACTTTGTCGGGGTCGTTGTACGACTCCTCGGGCTCGGTGCAGTCGGTCGTCTCGACCGTCTTCGTCGTGTCCGGTCCGCGGTAGCCCGCGACCGTGGACGAGGAGGTCGAGGGGCTGACGCTGGTGCCACCGCCCCCCTCGTTCCCACTGCCGCCGCCGTTCATCAGCAGCGCCGCGATCAGCCCGCCCACCGCGACCAGCGAGACCACGACCGAGCCGATGATCACCGGCTTGTTGCTCTTGCCGCCGCCCCCGGAAGGGCCCGCCGACGGGGGCTGGGGCGTGAGGTTGTACGGCGGCGGCGTCGACGGGCCGTGCTGCGGGGCGTACGCGGCCGGGCCGGGCGTCTGGTAACCGCCCTGCTGCGGATAGCCGTACGCCGGAGAAGGCGCCCCGTGCGAAGGCGACCCCGGGGAGGGAGCCGCCGGGGCGGACGGGTTGCCGTACGGGTTCGGGGTCGGCTGGTACGGCGTCCGGACGTGGTCCTGGGGCGGCGACGGCGGCTGGTCGAGCGGCGGGAACACGGCGGCGCCGACGCCTGCGCCGCTCGGTGTCTGGGCCCCGGGGACGATGCTCGGGGCGGCCGGCTGGAAGGACGCGGCCACGCGCAGGCACTCGTCGCGCATGGCCTCGGCGCTGGGGAAGCGCTCGTTCGGGTTCTTCTTCAGCGCACGGGCGACCAGCGCGTCCACGGCCGGCGGCAGGGCGCGATTGACCGACGAGGGAGCGACCGGCTCCTCCTGGACGTGTGCGTACGCGATCGCCAGCGGAGAGTCCGCGTCGAACGGGAGCCGCCCGGTGACCAGCTGGAACAGCATGATGCCGACCGAGTAGAGGTCCGAGCGGGCGTCCACCCCGCGTCCGAGGGCCTGCTCCGGCGAGAGGTACTGCGGGGTGCCGACGACCATGCCGGTCTGGGTCATGGAGGTGACCCCGGACTGCATGGCGCGCGCGATACCGAAGTCCATGACCTTGATGACCCCGCGTTTGGTCATCATGACGTTGCCCGGCTTGATGTCGCGGTGGACCAGCCCCATCTCATGGCTGATCTCCAGCGCCGCCAGCACGTCCGCGGTGATCTTCAGCGCCTTGTCGGCGGGCATCGCGCCGTACTGCCGTACGTCCGCGTTCAGCACCGAGCCGAGGGGCTGGCCCTCGACGTACTCCATGACGATGTACGGCATCGTCGTGCCGTCGAGCTCGTCCTCGCCGGTGTCGAAGACCGAGACGATGTTGGTGTGCGTGAGCTTGGCCACGGCCTGGGCCTCGCGGCGGAAGCGCTCGCGGAAGGCCTGCTCGCGGCCCAGCTCGGTGTGGAGGGTCTTGATCGCGACCTGACGGTCGAGCACCGCGTCGTACGCGAGGTGGACCGAGGCCATGCCGCCCTCGCCGAGCAGGTCGCGCAGTTGATAGCGGCCGCCCGCCAGCGCCCGCCCCGCATACCGGCCGTGTGCGGCGTCCTGGCTCATGTTCTGCGTCCCCCGTAGCCTTCCAGACGCCGGCGATGGTGGTTGGGTGCCGAGTCGTCGATTCCACAGGATCCCGAAAAGTCGTTGATCCAATGGGCTATTCCCGGCCAAGTCTGCCCGAGGGCACTGACACGTCAAGCTCGGTGCCCGTTCCGTGACCGTACGCGAAAGAAGCGTCGCGGAAGCGTTACAGCTGCCGTGCGGTCGGCACACAGGATTTGCACACCGGTATGTTCTGAAGGTTTGATGGCCGGTCGGCCTCGGGCCGGCCCCCGGGGCCTTCCCGGACCGGAGGCTTGCGCAGAGGCTGTAGCGTGGCCGACGGAGACCGTAACAACACCGCGCGCACCGCGGGCAGAAACGACGGCGAGGACTGATGGCACAGCAGCAGCGCGCTCAGGGCCCGTCCGACCCCGAGGCGACTGGCGGCGGGATGTCAGATGCGCCGGAAATGTGGGGGAACGGCGGACTGGTCGGGGACGGCCGATACCGGCTGACCCGCAGACTCGGCCGGGGCGGCATGGCCGAGGTCTTCGCGGCCGAGGACGTACGCCTCGGACGCACCGTGGCGGTCAAGCTGCTGCGCGCCGACCTCGCCGAGGACCCCACCTCCAAGGCCCGCTTCACGCGCGAGGCCCAGTCCGTCGCCGGCCTCAACCACCACGCGATCGTCGCCGTGTACGACTCCGGCGAGGACTTCGTCGGCGGCCAGTCCGTGCCGTACATCGTCATGGAGATCGTCGAGGGCCGCACCATCCGCGACCTGCTCCTCAACGCCGAGGCGCCGGGTCCCGAGCAGGCCCTGATCATCGTCTCCGGCGTCCTGGAAGCGCTCGCCTACTCGCACCAGCACGGCATCGTGCACCGCGACATCAAGCCCGCCAACGTCATCATCACGCACAACGGTGCGGTCAAGGTGATGGACTTCGGCATCGCCCGCGCCCTGCACGGGGCGTCCACGACGATGACGCAGACCGGCATGGTCATGGGCACCCCGCAGTACCTCTCCCCCGAGCAGGCGCTCGGCAAGGCCGTCGACCACCGCTCCGACCTGTACGCCACGGGCTGTCTGCTGTACGAACTCCTCGCGCTGCGGCCCCCGTTCACCGGTGAGACCCCGCTGTCGGTGGTCTACCAGCACGTCCAGGACATCCCGACGCCGCCGTCGCAGGTCTCCGACGGCGTCCCCCCCGGAGCTCGACGGCCTCGTCATGCGCTCCCTCGCCAAGGAGCCGGACGACCGGTTCCAGACGGCCGAGGAGATGCGCGGCCTGGTCCAGTACGGCCTGCAGATGCTGTACGAGCAGGGCGGCCACACCGGCACCTGGAACACCGGCCCCGTCGACACGCACGACGGCCGGCACACCCCGGCGGCGGGCCTGGCCGGCACGGCCGTACTGCCGCACCCCGGGGGCGACTCCTCCGGCACCACGCAGATCCCGCAGCCGATCCTGCCCAACCGCTACGGCGGCGGGGACGAGGGCGGCTTCGAGGGGCACGGCAACCGGGGCGGCGGCGGCCGCGGCAAGCTGTGGATCCTGGCCGTCCTCGCGGTGATCGCCATCGCGGCGGGCGTGGCGCTGGCGCTCCAGGGCGGCGACAAGCCGGGCGGCGGCGATCCCAGCAAGAGCACGTCGCCGACCACCTCGCAGACCACCGACAAAGAGACGCCCAGCGAGACGCCGAGCGACGAACCGAGCGACGAGCCCACCGACCCGGACACGGACTACGACACGGGCACCGGCACGGGCCCGGGTACCGGTCCGGACTACTCGCAGACGTACTCGCCGTCGTACACGCCCTCGCAGCCGGCCACGCAGGATCCCACGGACGAGCCGACGGACAACCCGACGACCTCGGCACCGACGGACAACCCGACGACCTCGGCACCGACGGACAACCCGACGACTTCGGCACCGACGGACCCCGCCGCCGGGGGCGTCACTGGGGACGGCGGGGTCGACGGCGGCGCCGGGAACTGACCGGCCGGCCCGCGCCGAACCGCTCACCGCAGCAGCCTCCACGCGCGCGTGCGACCCGGAAACGGGCTCCACGCGCGCGTACTGCTGTTCCCACTGTCCCGCAGGCCCCATCAGGCAGGCGGCTCAGTCCGCGAACGCGTCGCACCCGGTGTCGTACATGAACAGGGCCTCTGAGCTGGGGGTTGTCACAGGCAGTCGCATTCGTTCACGAGAGGTGCTCGAAGTGGCTTCAGGGGCCGCCCAGGGAGCCGTACGCAGGCGCCACACCGACCGGACGAGTGGCCGGAATGTGTGTCGACGTGCGGGCCGTCGTACCGAACCCGCCCGAGACCTCCACTCCGGCCACTCCGGCCACGCCGGCCGAGAGTTCGTGCGGGCCCCCGGCGGACCACCTGATGGTCCTGATGGTCGTCTTCCGCCCTGCGGCTCTTCCCGTGACCTGGGTCACCGGGATAACGTGCCGTTGTTCCGGCCCCCTGCAAGGCTGTGACCAGGAACTGTTCCCGGTTTCGCGATTTACTTGGAAATCCAAGCAAAATCGCAGGTCAGGAGGGGTTTCACAGAAATGTGGAGCACTGGGTAACGTGCCCTGTGCAGGGCGCTCGCCGGGGCACCTGTCACCTGTTCCGAACGGGCCGCACCCACCCCGTGCGTCCGTGAGGCCACAGGCGAGCCGCACTGGCACCCGGCGAACCCGGGTAGCCGGACCGACGGAGGAGCACACGTGACCGTGGAGAGCACTGCCGCGCGCACACCGCGACGCAGCGCAGGTACGACCGGTACAAAGAGCACGGCCGGCAAGCGCGCGCCCGCGAAGAAGATCTCGGCGACCGCAAAGAACGCGCCAGGGGGCGACCCCGAACTCGTCCAGTTGCTGACGCCCGAGGGCAAGCGCGTCAAGAGCGCCGCCTACGACAAGTACGTCGCCGGTATCACCCCCGATGAGCTGCGCGGTCTGTACCGCGACATGGTGCTCACCCGCCGCTTCGACGCCGAGGCCACCGCGCTGCAGCGTCAGGGCGAGCTCGGCCTGTGGGCCTCCCTGCTCGGTCAGGAGGCCGCCCAGATCGGCTCCGGCCGGGCGACCCGCGAGGACGACTACGTCTTCCCGACCTACCGCGAGCACGGCGTCGCCTGGTGCCGCGGGGTCGACCCGACCAACCTCCTCGGCATGTTCCGCGGCGTGAACAACGGCGGCTGGGACCCCAACAGCAACAACTTCCACCTCTACACGATCGTCATCGGCGCCCAGACACTGCACGCCACGGGCTACGCGATGGGCGTCGCCATGGACGGCGCGGACAGCGCGGTCATCGCCTATTTCGGCGACGGCGCCTCCAGCCAGGGCGATGTCGCCGAGTCCTTCACCTTCTCCGCGGTCTACAACGCCCCGGTGGTGTTCTTCTGCCAGAACAACCAGTGGGCGATCTCAGAGCCGACCGAGAAGCAGACCCGCGTCCCGCTGTACCAGCGCGCGCAGGGATACGGCTTCCCGGGCGTCCGCGTCGACGGCAACGACGTGCTGGCCTGCCTCGCGGTCACCAAGTGGGCGCTGGAGCGGGCCCGCAGCGGCGAGGGCCCGACGCTGGTCGAGGCGTACACGTACCGCATGGGTGCCCACACCACCTCCGACGACCCGACCAAGTACCGGGCCGACGAGGAGCGCGAGGCCTGGGAGGCGAAGGACCCGATCCTGCGCCTCCGCCGCCACCTGGAGGCCTCAAACCACACGGACGAGGGATTCTTCGCGGAACTGGAGGCGGAGAGCGAGGCGTTGGGCAGGCGAGTGCGCGAAGCGGTCCGCGCCATGCCGGACCCGGACCACTTCGCCATCTTCGAGAACGTGTACGCGGACGGGCATGCGCTCGTCGACGAGGAGCGCGCGCAGTTCGCCGCCTACCAGGCGTCGTTCGCGGACGCAGAGGGGGGCAACTGAGATGGCCGAGACGATGACGTCAAAGAGCCTGCCGCTGGCGAAGGCCATCAACGAGTCGCTGCGCCGCGCGCTGGAGACCGACCCCAAGGTCCTGGTCATGGGCGAGGACGTCGGCAAGCTCGGCGGCGTCTTCCGGGTGACGGACGGTCTGCAGAAGGACTTCGGCGAGAGCCGGGTCATCGACACCCCGCTGGCCGAGTCGGGCATCGTCGGCACGGCCATCGGCCTCGCCCTGCGCGGCTACCGCCCGGTGGTGGAGATCCAGTTCGACGGTTTCGTCTTCCCGGCCTACGACCAGATCGTCACCCAGCTGGCGAAGATGCACGCCCGGTCCCTGGGCAAGGTGAAGCTGCCGGTCGTGGTGCGGATTCCGTACGGCGGCGGGATCGGCGCGGTCGAGCACCACTCCGAGTCGCCCGAGGCGCTCTTCGCGCACGTGTCGGGCCTGAAGGTGGTCTCCCCGTCGAACGCGTCGGACGCGTACTGGATGATGCAGCAGGCCATCCAGAGCGACGACCCTGTGATCTTCTTCGAGCCGAAGCGGCGCTACTGGGACAAGGGCGAGGTCAACACCGAGGCGATCCCCGGCCCGCTGCACAAGGCGCGCATCGTGCGCGAGGGCACCGACCTGACCCTCGTGGCCTACGGCCCGATGGTGAAGCTCTGCCAGGAAGCCGCCGACGCCGCCGCCGAGGAGGGCAAGTCCCTCGAAGTGCTGGACCTGCGGTCGGTGTCCCCCCTCGACTTCGACTCCGTTCAGGCGTCGGTGGAGAGAACCCGTCGCCTGGTGGTGGTGCACGAGGCATCGGTGTTCTTCGGTTCGGGTGCGGAGATCGCGGCACGCATCACGGAACGCTGCTTCTACCACCTGGAGGCACCGGTGCTGAGGGTCGGCGGCTATCACGCCCCGTACCCGCCGGCGCGTCTGGAGGAGGAGTACCTACCGAGCCTGGACCGGGTACTCGACGCCGTCGACCGCTCGCTGGCGTACTGAGGAGAGGGTCGTGACGACGATGACGGAAGCGTCCGTACGCGAGTTCAGGATGCCGGACGTGGGCGAGGGGCTCACCGAGGCGGAGATCCTCAAGTGGTACGTCCAGCCCGGTGACACGGTCACCGACGGCCAGGTGGTGTGCGAGGTCGAGACGGCCAAGGCGGCGGTGGAACTGCCGATCCCCTACGACGGAGTCGTCCGCGAACTCCGCTTCGCCGAGGGCACCACGGTGGACGTCGGCACGGCGATCATCGCGGTGGACGTGGCGGGCGGCGGCGCGCCCGCCGCCGAGACGCCGGCTGCCGCGCAGGCCCCGGCTCCCCCGGAGAAGAAGCCGGATCAGCCCGAGAAGAAGCCGGAGGGCTCCGGCCGCCAGCCGGTCCTGGTCGGCTACGGGGTGGCGACCTCCTCCACCAAGCGCCGCCCCCGCAAGGGCCCGGAGATCCCGGTCCAGGAGGCGTCGACGTCGGTCCAGGCAGAGCTGAACGGCCACGGCACGGCCGCCCCGGCGGGTCCCCGCCCGCTGGCCAAGCCGCCGGTGCGCAAACTGGCCAAGGACCTGGGCGTGGACCTGGCGACGGTTGTCCCGTCCGGCCCGGACGGCATCATCACGCGGGAGGACGTCCACGCGGCGGTGGCCCGGGCACAGCCCGCTCCCGCCGCCGCGCCGATCGTCGAGACGCCGGTCCGCGTCCAGGCCCCGGCTCCGGCGCCGGTGGTGACGTACGAAGGGGCGCGTGAGACCCGTATCCCGGTCAAGGGTGTCCGCAAGGCGACCGCGGCGGCGATGGTGGGCTCGGCGTTCACGGCGCCGCATGTCACGGAGTTCGTGACGGTCGACGTGACCCGGACGATGAAGCTGGTCGAGGAACTCAAGCAGGACAAGGAGTTCACCGGCCTGCGCGTGAACCCGCTTCTGCTGATCGCCAAGGCGCTTCTGGTGGCGATCAAGCGCAATCCGGAGATCAACGCGTCCTGGGACGAGGCGGCTCAGGAGATCGTGCTCAAGCACTACGTCAACCTGGGCATCGCGGCGGCCACCCCTCGCGGCCTGATCGTCCCCAACATCAAGGACGCGCACGCCAAAACACTTCCGCGACTGGCCGAGTCCCTGGGCGAGCTGGTCTCGACGGCACGGGAGGGCAAGACGTCCCCCGCCGCGATGCAGGGCGGCACGGTGACGATCACCAACGTCGGCGTCTTCGGCGTCGACACGGGCACGCCCATCCTCAACCCCGGCGAGTCCGCGATCCTCGCGGTCGGCGCGATCAGGCTCCAGCCGTGGGTCCACAAGGGCAAGGTCAAGCCCCGCCAGGTCACGACCCTGGCGCTCTCCTTCGACCACCGTCTGGTGGACGGGGAGTTGGGCTCCAAGGTGCTGGCTGATGTGGCGGCGATCCTGGAGCAGCCGAAGAGGTTGATCAGCTGGGCGTGACGATCCGGGACCGGATAGGTTGAACGAGGAAGGGACGGCCGCAAACTCTAGTTGCGACCGCCCCTTCCGCCTTTCAGGCTTTCGTTCCAGTCGCCATCCCATCCGTCAGCATCGGTCGAGTACGTCTGTCAGGACCGGTTGAGGACGTAGACCGGCGCCCCGTCCTCCGTCCCGCCCCGGGAGTGGATGCAGGCGTGCTTGCGCAGCAGACGCAGGCATTCGTTGACCCGGTGCACGGACAGGCCCGTACGTGCCGCGATCGCATCGAGCGGCTGACGCAACTCTCCCTGCTCGACCAGAACCGGGGCGATCACCACCGCCACCGCCCAGACGTCCGACGTCACGGACAGCCGCTGCCGCCAGGCGGCCAGTACCGACTCGGTGGTCGGATGCGCGGAGAAGTCGGCGGTGGGCGCCGGCCGGTCGAGCGTCATGACGTCGAGCCGGTTCGCGATGCGTTCCATGGCGTGGGCGATGGCCTGCTGCGTGGCGAGCGTCGCCCGTTGCATCTCCAGCATTTCCCTTTGCACAGCGAGCGATTCGCGTTGGGCGACCGCAAGCTCCTCGTCGACCTGAAGGTTGTGCGTCTCAAGCCGGACGATGGCCTCGGCGACCTGCTCCGGCATCGTGTAGGCGATCGGAGCCCCCGGATCCGCAGGCTGCACCTCGGCCTCCTCAAGGGTGTAGGAGCCCTCCCGCTGGACCGTCTCGATCACCTCGGCGACCCATTGTTTGAAGGGGGCGCAGGTGGGCTTGGTGCAGGCGTTGACGAGGAGGATCAGACCCTGGAGATCGATGAGATTCAGGTCTCGACGCCACTCTCTACCTGCGGGAATGCTGAGACCGTAAGCTCCAGTTACGGTCTCGAGAATGTCTCGGTGTCCCTCCGGAACGTGGTCGGAGAGTGCCTGCCTCGAGTTGCTGTGCCCCAACTCCTTGCAGACATCCACCGCGGGGAACCAGTGCGTCCCGTCCGGCGTCGTCAGCCTTCGGACGCGGGCTCCCGTTGCCGCGTACACGAAGTCGCTGACGTCGATCGCGTCGTGCTGTGCCCGGGGGGCGGGCTGGTGCTTGCTGGGTTCGATCATGTGAACCACCTCCGCCGCGGAACCTAGGGCGGAGCAAATCGAATATGCCAGTGCGCACAGGGATGTTCACGATTGCGAGGGAAAAGATCGCCGAATCCGGTGCGGGCCGTCGTTCGTGCATGTACGACGCCTTCGCCGACCTGAGTCGCGCCGTGTCGTCTGTCCCGCAGCCAGGCAAAGGCCCCCCGCCCGACGGGCGAGGGGCCTTTGCCTGGCTGTTGCCTGACCTATAGTCAGCCGAGCTTCGCGAAGCCGTAGTTCATCAGCTTCTTCGCGTCCGCTTCCCGCTGCGCGATGGAGGTCGAGGCGAGGACGGTGCCGATGACCGTCTTGCCGCCCCTGGTGGCGGCGAAGACGAGGCAGTACTTCGCCTCCGGGCCGGAGCCCGTCTTCACGCCGATCGTGCCGCTGTAGCTGCTGAGCAGCCCGTTGGTGTTCTTCCACGTGGCCATCGTGCGGGTGCTGCCCGTCTTGGTGATGGTCTTGGCGGTGTACGCCTTCGTCTTCACCACCGCGCGGAACGAGGCGTTCTTCATCGCGCTGCTGGCGAGCTTCGTAAGGTCGCGCGGCGTCGAGTAGTTGGAGCCGTTTCCGATGCCGTCGAACGAGTCGAAGTGGGTGTTCGTCAGACCGAGGTTCTTCGCCTGGGTGTTCATCTTGCCGATGAACGACTTCACCCGCGCCGCACGCGTCGTGCCGGAGCCGAACTTGTCGGCCAGCGCGTACGCGGCGTCGCAGCCGGACGGCAGCATCAGCCCGTACAGCAGCTGACGGACGGTGACCTTGTCACCGACGATGAGATGGGCCTGGGAGGCGTTGTTGGCGACGACGTAGTCGCTGTACGCCTTCTGGATGGTGACCTTGGCGTCCAGGTTCAGGTTCGGCTGCGCGAGCACGACCTTCGCGGTCATGATCTTCGTCGTGGAGCCGGTGGAGCGCCGGGTGTCCGCGGCCTTGCCGTACAGCCCCGCGCCGTTCGCGTTGTTCATCACGTAGCCGCCCTTGGCGACGATCGTGGGCGCGGTGACGGCCTGCGCGGGGACCGCGGCGAGGGCTCCGGTCGCGAGGACCGCGCCGGCTGTCACGGCGACGGCTGCGGCTCGGCGGAAGCGGACAACCTGGAAGCCGTCCTTGATGCCGGTTATCAACTGAGAAACCCCGATTGTCTCGAATGCCCCTGTTATGCGGCCGCGTTGACGTGGTGCGAGGAAAGTGGGGCCGCAGGTGTGTGACACGTAAGTAGCACAGAAGGTTGTGCCGCCGCTGGGTCGGGTCCGGGTTCTTTGCCGGAAGATCCCTCTTTCGGGTCCCCGGGGCGCCGCTACCGTCCCGTATGCCGGACCGGTCTCCATCATGTGTACCTGTTGTATCTATGATGTCGGCATGTCCTTGGCAGTGAAGCACCCGCCCGCCGCCGACCGCGTATACGCCCACGTCAAGCAGGGTGTCCTGGACCGCCGTTACCAAGGCGGCACTCTCCTCACCGAGGGCGAACTCGCCGAGGCCGTCGGTGTCTCCCGTACACCGGTGCGAGAGGCGCTGCTCCGGCTGGAGGTCGAGGGGCTCATCAAGCTTTACCCGAAAAAGGGAGCCCTCGTCCTGCCCGTCTCCGCCCAGGAGATCGCGGACGTCGTCGAGACCCGGCTCCTGGTCGAGGAGCACGCGGCCCGCAAGGCCGTACCGGCCCCCGCCGGGCTCATCGACCGGCTCGAGGGACTGCTGGCCAAGCAGAAGGAGCAGGCCGCCGCCGGTGACCTGGCCGCGGCCGCCGTCACCGACCGCTGTTTCCACGCCGAGATCGTCCGCAGCGGCGGCAACGAGATCCTCTCCCGGCTCTACGACCAGCTCCGTGACCGGCAGTTGAGGATGGGTGTCGCGGTGCTGCACTCCCACCCCGACCGGATCGCCAAGACCCTCGTCGAACACGAGGAGATCCTTCAAGCACTGCGCTCCGGAGACCCGGAGGCCGCGGTCGAGGTCGTCCACCGGCACGTCGGCTGGTTCTCGCACCTGGCCCGGGGCGAGGTCCGATGAGCAGCGCCTCGGCTTCCTCCGGCTCCTCCGGCTCGTCGGTCTCGCTGCCGGGCGATCCGCCGGGCGGTCGGCGCGCGATGGCCGTCTGGGGCGTCGGCGTCTCCGTCTACTTCGTCGCCGTCATCTTCCGTACGTCCCTCGGGGTCGCCGGCCTCGACGCCGCCGACCGCTTCCACGTGGGTGCCTCGGCGCTGTCCACCTTCTCGATTCTTCAACTCCTCGTCTACGCGGGCATGCAGATACCGGTCGGCCTGCTGGTGGACCGGCTCGGCACGAAGAAGGTGCTGAGCCTGGGGGCGGTGCTGTTCACGGCCGGACAGCTCGGATTCGCGTTCTCGTCGTCGTACGGCATGGCCCTCGCCTCGCGCGCACTGCTGGGCTGTGGGGACGCGATGACCTTCATCGCCGTACTGCGGCTCGGCACCCGCTGGTTCCCGGCCCGCCGCAGCCCCATGGTCGCGCAGCTCGCTGGTCTGATCGGCATGGCGGGCAACCTGGTGTCCACCCTGGTGCTGGCCCGGCTGCTGCACGGCGTCGGCTGGACGGCGGCCTTCGCGGGCAGCGCGCTCGCGGGCGCCGTCGTCGTGGTCCTGGTGCTGCTCTTCCTCAAGGACCACCCGGAGGGGCACGAGCCGCAGCCCTTCCCGCACCACGGGGCCGCGTACGTACGGCGCCAGATCGCCGCGTCCTGGCGGGAGCCGGGGACCCGGCTGGGGCTGTGGGTGCACTTCACGACCCAGTTCCCGGCCATGGTGTTCCTGTTGCTGTGGGGGCTGCCGTTCCTGGTCGAGGCGCAGGGGCTGTCGCGGGCGGTGGCGGGCGAACTGCTCACCCTGGTCGTGCTGTCGAACATGCTGATCGGACTGGTGTACGGCCAGATCGTCGCCCGGCACCACGAGGCCCGGCTGCCGCTGGCGCTGGGCACCGTGGGTGCGACGGCGCTGACGTGGGCGGCCACGCTGGCGTATCCCGGTGGCCACGCGCCGATGTGGCTGCTGGTGGTGCTGTGCACGGTGCTGGGGTCGTGCGGGCCGGCGTCGATGCTCGGCTTCGACTTCGCGCGGCCGGCGAATCCGCCGGAGCGGCAGGGGACGGCGTCCGGGATCACGAACATGGGGGGTTTCGTCGCCTCGATGACGACGCTGTTCGCGATCGGCGTGCTGCTCGACGCGACCGGGGACGACTACCGGGTCGCGTTCTCCTCGGTGTTCGTACTGCAGGCGCTCGGGGTCAGCCAGGTGCTGCGGCTGCGGAAGCGGGCGGCCCGGCGGGAGCGGGAGCGGTTGGTGGCCAGTCGGGTGGAGACGGTGCACGTTCCCGCCTGACGGTGCCGTGTGCTGGGCGGGCGCTCTGGGCGGGCGCCCCTGGGGCGGGCGTTGCTGGGGGCTGCCGCCCCCAGACTCCCGACCCGACCGGTGCCGTGAGCTCCCGTAGCTCCCGTCAGGGAGTGACGGCGAAGTTGCTCAGGATCGCCCTCGTGAGCGTCGGATCCCCCTCCGCCTTCACGCGGTCCGTCGCCGCCTCCGGCGTGACACGGCCGCAGGCCAGGCGGACGTACGTCTCCCAGTCGAGGCTGAGCGTGGCGGCCGGGCCGAGGGCCGGGGTGGATTCGAGGGTGCCGCGGCCCTGGATGTCGACGCGGATCGTGCGCAGGAACTCGATGGGGCCGTGCACGTCGAAGACGACGGCCGAGCTGCGCGGGGCGTCGGCCTTGACGGCGACGACCTCCGGGAGCGCGGCGAGCAGCACGTCACGGGCGACATGCGCGCCGGGGGAGTCGAGGTTGCCGGGGCGGCCGAGGGCGGTACGCAGGTCCTGTTCGTGGACCCACACGTTGAAAGCGTGGGAGCGCATGGAGTCTTCGAGGGTGATCTCGGTGCTCAGAGGGCCGCGCACCTTGGTTCCCGGGTCGCGCGACTCGTTGCGCAGTTGGCGGTTGCGGCGGATGATCACGTACTCCAGCTCGGAGGTCATCTCGGGCGCCGTGTGATGGCGGCGGACGTCGACCTGCATCTCCATGTAGCGCTGGTGGTCGTTGGTGACGTGGAACAGGTCGCGCGGGAGCGTGTGGATGGGGCGCGGGTCGCCGAGCATCTCGCAGTCCAGGCCGATGACGTGGGAGACCACGTCCCGCACCGACCAGCCGGGGCAGGGGGTGCGCCGGTTCCACTCGCCCTCCACAAGGGGCAGCACCAGCTCGGATATCGCTTCGATGGAGTGGGTCCAGGCGTCGGCGTAGGG
Organism: Streptomyces cellulosae; assembly: GCF_000721105.1. Lineage (GTDB taxonomy): Bacteria > Actinomycetota > Actinomycetes > Streptomycetales > Streptomycetaceae > Streptomyces > Streptomyces cellulosae_A. Next base: position 58,549 of record NZ_JOEV01000006.1, on the reverse strand, counting down.
CTGGAGAGTGGGATGCAGACTCACGGAACGGGACCCCTCGGCGGTCGGTACTCGGGTGGTTGTGGCGGCGGCGTTGCCTGCGGGAGGTAGCTGTCGGCGGGTGTCTTGGGACGCTAAGTTACGCTGCTCTGAGGCACCCCGGCAGTGCTTTCGTGTGACGATCGTAGGCCCGTGTGGACGGCTCGAATGCCAGGACGGTGGTAGTGTGCGCGCCTCTCTGATCCAGATCGCCGTGGACGAGGGCGAATCGGTCGAGTCCCGCCGACGGCGCGTGGCCGCCCTGGTGCGGGAGCAGGCCGGTGCCGATCTGGTCGTCCTGCCCGAGCTGTGGACCACCGGTGCCTTCGCGTTCGAGGAGTTCGGGAGCGAGGCCGAACCGCTCGAAGGGCCGACGTACGAGGCCATGGCCAAGGCGGCGAGCGATGCGGGCGTGTGGCTGCACGCGGGATCGATTCCGGAACGTGACCCTGACGGGCCCCTCTACAACACCTCCCTCGTCTTCTCACCCTCCGGCGACCTGGCCGCCGCCTACCGCAAGATCCACCGCTTCGGCTTCGACAAGGGCGAGGCCGTGCTGATGAGCGCGGGCGAGGACCTGGTGACGGTCCGGCTGCCCGACACGACGCTGGGTCTGGCCACCTGCTACGACCTCCGTTTCCCCGAACTCTTCCGCTCTCTCGTCGACGCCGGCGCCGAGACCCTGGTCGTCCCCGCGGGCTGGCCGGAGCGCCGCCGGGCGCACTGGACGCTGCTGGCTCAGGCGCGGGCGATCGAGAACCAGACGTTCGTGCTCGCGTGTGGAACGGCCGGGACACACGCCCAGGTTCCGCAGGCGGGTCACTCGATCGTGGTCGATCCGTGGGGCACGGTCCTCGCGGAGGCCGGTGCCGACCAGGAAGTCCTCACGGTCGACTTCGACCCCGGGAGGGTGGCGACGACCCGCGAGCAGTTCCCGGCCCTGAAGGACCGGGTGCTCGGGATCACCACACCGCACCGGCGCTAGCCGACCTGGTCGCCCTGGGCTCCCCGGGGTCCTCCTAGCCGTCCCGATCGTCTTCCCGCTCCTTCTCCGCCAGGTGGATCACACACACCGCCACCGCGATCAGCAGCGCCGGGTCCGCGTCCTCCCGTACGACGTCGAGCCCGTACGTCTCGCGCACGTGCAGCCGGCGGCGGGAGATGACGGCGAGCAGCTCACCGTCGTACTCGATGGCGAACTCGCGGTCGAGGATCTTGCCGCTGACGTCGAGTTCCGTGCCGCCGTCCGCCAGGGCCACCCGGTAGTGGTTGCGCAGCAGGGACAGGCGTTTGCGCTTGACGCGGGCGAGGGGTTCGCCGTCCCGCTCGATCACCATGGTGTCCCTGAGGGCGAACATCTTCTGGTGGATGTCGACGAGGACCCGCCCCTGGGTGTCCTTCAGCTCGAAGGTGTCCCGCAGCCGCATGGCCTTGCCGTCGACGAGGAAGACCTTGTTGCCGTGGTCGTCCTCGATCCAGTAGTCGTCACCGAGGCCGAGGAGCCGGTCGCGCACGAGGAATCTCATACTGTCCTCATACCCTCACCGCGTCCCTGGCGGTGTCCGAAACGCCGTCGGTAGGCCGACGGGCTGAGCCCGGTGACATGACGCACGCGCGCGCGGAGGTTCGCGGCCGTGCCCAGCCCGCTCTTCGCCGCCACCACGTCGAGCCGCTCCTCCCCCCGCTCGATCAGCCGGCAGGCCAGCGCCACCCGCTCCCCCGTCAGCCAGGCCAACGGGGTCGTGCCCAGCTGGGCGCGGAAGCGCCGGTGCAGGGTGGCCGGTGACACCGCCGCCCGCGCCGCCAGGTCCGCCACCGTCAGCGGCTCCCCCAGCCGCGCCTGCGCCCACGCGAGGAGCGGCCCGAGCGACTCGTCGGGCACGTGGGGCACCGGCCGCTCCACGAACTGGCGCTGCCCGCCGTCCCGGTGCGCGGCGAAGACGAGCCGTCGGGAGACGTGGTTGGCGACTTCGGCGCCATGGTCCCGTCGTACGACATGCAGGCCGAGGTCGAGCGCGGAGGCGCTCCCGGACGCCGTGAGGATGTCGCCGTCGTCGACGAACAGCACGTCGGGCTCGAGCCGCACGCGCGGGAACCGCGCCCGGAAGGACTTTGCCCACATCCAGTGGCAGGCGGCGCGGCGCCCGTCCAGCAGGCCGGCTTCCGCGATCGTGAACGCGCCGGAGCAGAAGCCGATGAGCCGGCTGCCGCGCGCGTGCGCCCGTCGTACGACGTCCAGGACTCGCGGATCGCGAGGGGCGTCGGTGTCCGGCCGGTTCGGCACGATCAGGGTGTTTGCCGCTTCGGCCGCGTCCAGCCCGGCGACTCCGGTGAGCGTGAAGAACCCGTCCCGCATCCGGGTCGTGGGGCCGACGGCGCACAGCCGGAAGTCGTACAGCTCCCGGCCCAGCTCGGGCCGGCGCAGCCCGAACACCTCGATGGCGCAGCTCATTTCGAACGGATTGGAGTTCTCGTCCACGACGAGGACGACCGTGTGCGGTTGAGAGGATCCTTGCGCCATATGCGATTTCTAGCACTCGTACGGTGCATGCGGCGCCCCGCAGGATGGCCCCATGGAACCCATCTCGCCGCCCGCGGACCGTATTCCGCCGCTCGCGGAACCGATTTCGCTGTCCGACGCGCTCGCCTCTTTCACCGAGCCGTGGAGCCCCCGCATCGTCACCGCCGTCAACGACTACGACGTCCGTGTCGCGAAGGTGGAGGGCGAGCACGTGTGGCACGTGCACGACCACACCGACGAGTTCTTCCTGGTCCTGGAGGGCGAACTGCACATCTGTCTGCGGGAGCCGGACGGCGAACGCACGGTCGTCCTCCCCAAGGGGTCCGTGCACACGGTGCCGCGCGGCACGGAACACAAGCCCTACGCCCCGCGGCCGACCGCCATCCTGCTCTTCGAACCCACCGGCACTCTCACGGTCGGCGACCGCCACGACGAGATACCGGCCCATGTGGAAGCGACCACCGGCCACGCGCTGAGCTGACTGGCAGTGCTGGGTGGCAGGCTTGATCCATGACCGCGTCCCGGTCCGCCTCACCGAGGGGTGCGGCGGACCGGCCGGCGTTGGTGCTCGCGGGGCTCGGCGACGCCCGGTGGGTTTCGCCGTCAGCGGCGGCGCGGGCGCGGGGCCAGCTTGTACAGGGCCATGCCCGCGGCCAGCAGGGTGGTGGCCGTGACGATCAGCGCCATGCTGTTCAGCCACAGGCCGGTGGCGGCCAGGGTGGCGCCGCCCGCGCCGGTGGTACCGGCGCCGATCACTCTTCCGTACATCGTGCGTCTCCTAGGAGGGTTGGTGCGTGGGGGGCGGTTCGGGGGTGGGCCGTGCGCGGCGGCCTTACGTGGCCACCCACTTCTCCTCGCTGCGGCGCAGCAGGCCCCACAGGGAGGAGAAGTAGACGGCGTGCTGGAACAGGTCGTAGAGCATCTCGGGGATCATCAGCGCCGCGACCAGGACGGCCCGGGGGCCGGCACGGCGTACCGAGACGGTCTTCTCGACGACGAAGATCAGGCCGATGGCGGTCCAGAGCGGCGAGAAGCCGGGCCAGCCGTACAGCGTCGTGTACGTGATCATGAAGGTCAGGTAGACGAGGAAGGACAGCGCGCCGAAGCCCATGAGGAACTGCTGGGCGAAGTAGCGGGCGGTGACCCGGGTCCAGCCGTAGTCGCGCAGGTTCTCCAGGGCGCCGCGCTGCCAGCGCAGCCGCTGGTGCCACAGCTTGCCCAGGGTGGGCATGACCTCGGTGGTGACCGCGCAGCCGGCCGGTGACATGGTGCGGTAGCCGAGGGTCTTGACGGCCTTGGTCATCTCGTCGTCCTCGGTGAGCGAGGCGAGGCTGTAGTAGCTCGTGCCGCCGCCGATCGCTCCGGTGCGGCGGGCGGTGCGCACCTCGCGCAGCACCCTGGCGCGGAACATGGTGCCGGTGCCGGTGAGGACCTGGGCCCTGCCGCCGGTGCGCTCCAGTTCCCAGGCGTAGCGGTGGAACTCCATGCGCTGGAGCAGGCCGAGGAAGCCGCCGCCCTGCTCGCCGTAGAAGACGCCGCCGACGGCGCCGACCTTGCGGTTGAAGGTGGCCAGGGCGGTGTCGGCGAACGACGGATCGAGGACGGTGTCGGCGTCCTGGACCAGCAGCAGGTCCCGGTCGTCCAGGTGAGGCAGGATCCAGGCGATGGCCTGGTTGAGGGCGCCGGCCTTCTTGTGGGTGTTGCCGTGGGTGGCGAAGACCTGCGCGCCGTGGGCGGTGGCGACGGCGGCGGTGTCGTCCGTGCAGTTGTCGGCGACGACCACGATGAGGTCCGGCGGCCGGGTCTGGTCCCACAGGCCCTGGATGGCGGCCGCGATGCGGTCCTGCTCGTTGTGGGCCGGTATCAGCGCCGCGAGCCGCGGCACGGGACCGGGTGCGTCGGGAGCGGCGTGGGCGCGGCGGGCGGCGTGCCGGCCGGGGTGGCGGCCGTACGGATCGTGGGCCGGGGCTGTCGCCGAGGGGGCAACGAGGTCGAGCACGTGAGAACCCCCGGGGTGCATGTGAAACGGCCCGGCACTGCATCCCCCGGAGCCTCAGGACTCCCAATTCTTTACGATATTCACACAAGCGCACAAGGTACCCCGGGTCACGGAATGCTCAAGGTTGTCGGTGCTTGCCCTGTGCATACCGTGCCGGGGGTCCTGTGCCGCCGCGGTGTATGTGCCCTGAATCGGGGGGTTCGGCCGCTCATGTCCCGATATGTCAGACGCCGTATCCGTCGCTGTAGCCGTCCCTGCGGGTGGTGCGCCGTTCCTCTTCGACGACCGGCGTCGAGGGCGGCATCACGACCCGTCGGCGCCGGGCGATGCTGCTGAACGTGCTGACACCGATCAGCCCGACGACCATCAGGATGATGCCGACGAGGTCGAGATTGACCCCCTGCATGTCCCAGTCGGTCGCGAACGTGAGGATGGCTCCCACGGCGATGAGGATGATGCATCCGCCGAGGCCCATGGCTGTTGCCTCCCTGTCCGGTCCGGTCGTTCCGGTCCGAGACAGCGGGTACCCCGGGTGTCAACCCCCATGCCGCGCCGAACCGTTCCGGAACGGCCGCTATCCGCGGAGGAACGCCACCAGAGCGTTGGCCAGCAGGTGCGGGTCGTCCGCGCCGCACAACTCCCGGGCGCTGTGCATCGACAGGATCGCCACGCCGATGTCGACGGTCTGGATGCCGTGCCGGGCGGCGGTGATCGGGCCGATCGTGGTGCCGCAGGGCATCGAGTTGTTGGACACGAAGGACTGGAAGGGCACGTCCGCCTTCTCGCAGGCGGCGGCGAACACCGCCCGGCCCGAACCGTCCGTGGCGTAGCGGTTGTTGACGTTGACCTTGAGGATCGGGCCGCCGTTGACCCGTGGGTGGTGCGTCGGGTCGTGCCGCTCCGCGTAGTTGGGGTGGACGGCGTGACCGGTGTCGGAGGACAGGCAGACGGTGCCCGCGAAGGCGCGCGCCCGGTCCTCGTACGCCCCTGAGCGCGCGAACACCGACCGCTCCAGCACCCCGCCGAGCAGCGGCCCGTCCGCGCCGGTGTCCGACTGCGAGCCGTTCTCCTCGTGGTCGAAGGCGGCCAGTACGGGGATGTGGGGCAGGTCCGTGCCACAGGCCGCCGTCAGCGCCGTCACCCCCGCGTGCACCGACAGCAGGTTGTCCATGCGCGGCCCGGCGACCAGCTCCCTGTCGCGGCCCAGGTAGGCCGGCGGCTCCACGGAGTGCGTCATCAGGTCCCAGCCGGTCACCTCGCCCGCGCCGAGCCCGCTCTCCTCCTCCAGGAAGGAGATCAGGTCACCGTCGCGCACGTCGTTGCCCAGGCCCCAGATCGGCTGCAGATGGCGCTGCTTGTCCAGCTTGAGGCCCTCCGCCGACACGGAACGGTCCAGGTGGATGGCGAGTTGGGGAACCCGCAGCAGCGGACGGTCGACGTTCACCAGCCGCGTCGAGCCGTCCCGCAGCGACAGCCGGCCGGCCAGCCCGAGGTCGCGGTCGAGCCACGAGTTGAGCAGCGGCCCGCCGTAGATCTCCACGGCCACCTGCCGCCAGCCGTGCGCCCCGGTGTCGGGCCGCGGCTTGACCCGCAGATTCGGGGAGTCGGTGTGCGCGCCGACGATCCGGAACGGCGTGTGCGGCGCGGCGCCCTCGGGGACGTACCAGGCCACGATCGCCCCGCCGCGCAGTACGTACTTTCCGCCGCTCGTCCCGTCCCAGGCGTCCGTCTCCGCGACCTGTCGGAAACCGGCCTTCTCCAGCCGCGCGGCGGCGTTCGCCACCGCGTGGTACGGCGACGGGCTCGCGGCCAGGAAGGACATCAGGTCATCGGTGAGTCCGCGGTCGAAGCGGGAGGGTGCGCTCATGGGTTCACCTTAACGAGGGACGAAGGCCCGCTCCCCATAGCTGGAAGCGGGCCTTCGTATCGGCTGTGCTGTGGAGGTGGACGGTGTCCGGAAGGCTTAGAAGGCGGCCTCGTCCAGCTCCATCAGGTCCAGCTCGACACCCTCGGCCACCTTGCGGGCCAGGGTGACGCCGGGCAGGACGTTGGCCGCGAAGAACTTCGCCGCCGTGATCTTGCCGGTGTAGAACGCCTTGTCCTTCGCCGAGGCCGTCTCCAGCTTCTCGGCGGCGATCGCGGCGCCCTTCAGCAGCAGGTAGCCGACGACGACGTCACCGGAGGCCATCAGCAGACGGGTCGTGTTCAGGCCGACCTTGTAGATGTTCTTGACGTCCTGCTCGGTGGCCGCGAGGTCGGTCAGCATCAGACCGACCAGGGCCTCCAGCTCGACGGCGGCCTTGGCGAGGTGCTCGCGGGCGCCGGCCAGCTCCTCGCCGCCGGTGCCGAGCGCCAGGAACTTCTTGATGTCCTCGGCGAGCGAGTTGAGGGCGGCGCCCTGGTTGCGGACGATCTTCCGGAAGAAGAAGTCCTGGCCCTGGATCGCGGTGGTGCCCTCGTACAGGGTGTCGATCTTGGAGTCCCGGATGTACTGCTCGATCGGGTACTCCTGGAGGAAGCCGGAGCCGCCGAAGGTCTGCAGGGACTGGGCGAGCAGCTCGTAGGCCTTCTCGGAGCCGTAGCCCTTCACGATCGGCAGGAGCAGGTCGTTGAGGGCGTTCTCGGCGGAGACGTCCTCGCCGTTCGCCTCCTTGACCTGGATCTCGTCCTGCACGGCCGCGGTGTACATCACCAGGGCGCGCATGCCCTCCGCGTACGCCTTCTGCGTCATCAGCGAACGGCGTACGTCGGGGTGGTGGGTGATGGTGACCTTGGGCGCCGTCTTGTCCATGAAGTTGGCCAGGTCCGGACCCTGGACGCGCTCCTTGGCGTACTCCAGCGCGTTCAGGTAGCCCGTCGACAGCGTGGAGATCGCCTTCGTGCCGACCATCATGCGGGCGAACTCGATGATGCGGAACATCTGGCGGATGCCGTCGTGCTTGTCGCCGATCAGCCAGCCCTTGGCGGGGTGGCGGTCGCCGAAGGTCATCTCGCAGGTGTTGGAGGCCTTCAGGCCCATCTTGTGCTCGACGTTGGTGGCGTAGACGCCGTTGCGCTCGCCCAGCTCGCCGGTCTCGAAGTCGAAGAGGTACTTGGGCACGAGGAAGAGGGACAGCCCCTTGGTGCCGGGACCGGCGCCTTCCGGCCGCGCCAGCACGTAGTGGAGGATGTTCTCCGACATGTCGTGCTCGCCGGACGTGATGAACCGCTTCACGCCCTCGATGTGCCAGGAGCCGTCCTCCTGCTGTACGGCCTTGGTGCGGCCGGCGCCGACGTCCGAGCCGGCGTCCGGCTCGGTGAGCACCATGGTGGAGCCCCACTGCTTGTCCACGGCGATCTTCGCGATGTGCTTCTGCACGTCGTTGCCCTCGTCGAAGAGGATGCCCGCGAAGGCCGGGCCGGAGGAGTACATCCACACGGCCGGGTTGGCGCCGAGGATCAGTTCCGCGTACGCCCAGATCAGGGAGCGGGGTGCGGTGGTGCCGCCGATCTCCTCGGGCAGGCCGAGGCGCCAGTATTCCGAGTCCATGAAGGCCTGGTAGCTGTTCCTGAAGGACGCGGGTACCGGTGCGGTGTTGGTCTCGGGGTCGAAGACCGGCGGGTTGCGGTCGGCATCGGCGAAGGACTCCGCCAGCTCGTTCTCCGAGAGCCGGGTCAGCTCCTCGAGAATGCTCTTGGCGGTGTCCGTGTCCATCTCCGCGAACGGACCGGTCCCGTACAGCTTGTCGCGCCCGAGGACCTCGAAGAGGTTGAACTCGATGTCGCGGAGATTCGACTTGTAGTGCCCCATGGCGACGGCTCCGTAGCGGATCGGCGAGGCATGAACTCCTCGCACCTGGTTCACGTGGGTCAGCGGATTCACCTGACTCACGTAGTTCACGTACCAACAAGTAGCTACGATGATGCTACCCGCCGGTAATAAGAAGCAACCCCACCGGCTCATCTGTGACAGGTCACACCGGCACCGTCAGCGTCGCGGTGTAGCCCTCCGCGACACTTCCCCTCACCGCCGCCAGCTGCTTGTCGTGCCCGTCACCGAAGATGCTGTCCGACTCCAGGGAGAGCTGTCCGAGATTCGGCACACTATGGCCGTATCCCTCGGTGGCGTACACCGTCTCGCAGACGTCCTTCGGCAGGGCGAGCTGCGAGGTGCTGGTGAGGGACGCGGCCGCGGTGGCCGCCGTGGCCGCGTCGAGGCTGCCGTACACCTCGAAGTGGATGTGCGGCCAGCGGCCCGGGTAACAGCCCGGGAAGACGCTCGTGAAGGTGACCCGGCCCCGGTCGTCGGTCTCCTGGACGCCGCGCAGATAGTTCTCGTCGCTGACGCCCTCCGAGTACAGCGAGTACGCGCCGTCCCGGTCGCAGTGCCACACGTACACGGCGGCACCCTTCTTCGGGGCCGCGCAGCCGGAGGCCGCGTCCACGACCGTGAGGGTGACGGTCAGCGGCACGCCCTCGGCGGTGCCGCCGGCCGAGGGGCCGAAGCTGGAGGTGATGTCGCCGCGGACCACCCCGCTCTCCTTCAGCACGTTCACGCCGTTCGACCCGTCGCCCGGGTAGGGGCCCGCGGTCTCCTCGGGGATGGTCGAGCACTCGTCGGACGTGCCGTCCTCGGCGGAGCAGCCGGCCAGCGGGACCAGGCCCGCCCCGGCCAGCAGGCGGATCATGCGACGGCGGGCGAGGACGGGAAGGTCGTGGGAGAGCCCCCGGTCGTGCTCGTCCTCGCGCTCGTCGGCGTGGTGTCGGTGCATGGCCGCCTCCCTTTGTCCTGCCGCTTCTCGCTGTGATTGATCGTGCTCCTCCCGCGCGCCCCGCCGCTCTCGGTACTCTTGCGCCCATGTACGGCTACGACCAGAACGTCGGCGCTCAGCAGCAGTACGCCCCGCCGCAGCAGCCCATGTCCGGCGGCTACGGGCAGCAGCAGCCGCTGTACCCGGAGCCGTCCCCGCCCTCGCTCGCCGACGCGGTGCGCGCCTTCACCACCGGGCAGGTCACCGCCGAGGACTTCCAGCAGGTCTTCGCCACCTCCAAGGTGTACTGCCCGCGCGGCGACAACCCCGGTTTCCTCGCCCTGCACAACACCCAGCAACCGGTGATCCCCATGTTCACCTCGCTCAAGGAACTGCGGCGGTACGCGGGCAAGGAGTCCAAGTACTTCGTGATCACCGGCGCCGAGGTGATCGACCTGCTCCCGACCGGCTACGGCTTCGTCCTCGACATGGAGGGCGAGCACCGGATGGTGTTCGACGCGAAGGCCGTCGAGCAGATGGTCGAGTTCGCGATGCGCCGCATGTACGGCTAGACGCTCCGAACGTCCGACTGTACGGTCACCCGGCCCCCGGCCCCCGGCCCCCGGCCCCCGGCCCCCGGTCACCCGTTGAGCCGTAGCGCCAGTCCGTCGAGGACGACTTCGAGGCCGTAGGCGAACTTCTGCTCCCGCAGCGCCGCCGGGTCGGCGGCCGCGGCGGTGATGTCCTCGCGGGGGCCGGCGGGCAGGCCGGGACCGGCGGCGGTCTCCTGGGCGGCCGGCAGCAGGCGGGCGACGAAGTCCGCCTCACTCGCGCCGGAGCGGGACACGGTGCTCAGCCAGGCCGCCTCGGTGGTGCTCATCCCGATGACGTAGGACAGGACCGTGTCCATCGCCCCCGACGGCTCGGCCAGGCCGGCCTCCACGAACAGGCCGGCCAGCCGCTCGGAGAAGGACATCAGGTGCGGGCCGAGGTAGACGAGGCCCACCTGCCCGAGGACCGAGGGCAGCCAGGGGTGCCGTAGAGCCGCCGCGCGGAAGGAGCGGGCGGCTTCGGTGACGGCGGTCCGCCAGTCCCCGCTCCCGGCGGACGGTACGTGGAGTTCGGCGGCGACCTCGTCGACCGCGAGCTCCAGCAACTCGTCCTTGGTGGCCACGTGCCGGTACAGCGAGGCCGCGCCGGCGTTCAGGCGGGCGCCCAGCTTGCGCATGCTCAGCGCCTCGATGCCCTCGGCGTCCAGCATGACGATCGCTTCCCGGACGATCGTGGTCCGGCTGAGGGACGGCTGGTCCGACGTGGGCCGAGCCCGGGCCCACACGGACGGGACCGGGTTCTGCTCTGTCGCCTTGGCTGCCACGGCTCTCCTCCGATGCGTACGTCGTTCGCGCCGAGCGTACAGTGATTGAGCCTTGCGAACACTGTTCCGATCTGCGTACAGTGTTCGCATCGAACGAACGGTGTTCGCCCGAGGTTGGAAGGAAACCGCTATGGAAGCCGGCACGCAAGCCCGCACCTCACGTCGTTGGTGGATCCTCGTCGTGCTCTGCCTGAGCACGCTGGTCCTGGTGGTCGACAGCATGGCCCTGACGGTCGCGGTGCCCGCGATGACCGAGGACATCGGGGCGAGCGCCCAGGACACCCAGTGGATCCTCGACTCCTACATCCTGGTCTTCGCGGGCCTGCTGCTCACCTCCGGCAGCCTCGGCGACCGCTTCGGCCGGCGGAAGGTGATGCTGATCGGGCTGCTGGTGTTCGGGGCGGCCTCGCTGGCCGCGTCGTTCTGCACCAGCCCCGGCGAGGTGATCGCCGTACGCGTCGCGATGGGGGTCGGCGGAGCGCTGATCATGCCCTCCACCCTCTCGATCCTCATCACCGTCTTCGACGAGGAGGAGCGTGGCCGGGCGATGGCGGCCTGGAGCTCGGTGTCCATGCTGGGGTTGGTCGGCAGCCCGGTCCTGGGCGGCGTGCTGATCGACCACTTCTCCTGGCAGGCGATCTTCTTCATCAATGTGCCGGTCGTCGCCCTCGCCCTGCTCGCCGGGGTGACCCTGATGCCCGAGTCGAAGGCGCCCTGGCAGAAGGCGGACCCGCTGGGCGCGGTGCTGTCCGCGGCCGGGATGACGGCCCTGGTCTGGTGGATCATCGAGCTCCCGCAGTACGGTGCCTTCGGCGGGCGCTCGTCGATCACGCTGGCGGTGGCGGTCGTGTCCCTGGCCGGCTTCGTGCTCTGGGAGAACGTCACCAAGGCCCCGATGGTCCCGCTGGTCCTCTTCAAGCACCGCAACTTCAGCGGCGGTTCGCTGTCCCTCGCCCTGGTCCAGATCGGCAACGGCGGTCTGCTGCTGGTCCTCACCCAGTACCTGCAGTTCGTGCTCGGCTACTCGGCGGTCGAGGCGGGCCTGGCGTTCCTGCCGCTGGCGGTGGCCGCGCTGCTCGGCAACGGTGTGGGCGTCAAGCTGGCCGCGGCCTACGGCAACCGGTACGTCATCCTCGCCGGGATGCTGGTCATGGTCGCCTGCTTCGCCTTGCTGACCACGGTGGACGCCGACTCCGGCTTCACGGTCCCGGCGATCGCCCTCGGGCTGCTCGGCCTCGGCGCGGGCCTGGCGATGCCGGCCGCGGTGGGCGCGCTGATGGCCACCATTCCCGCGGACAAGGCGGGCGTCGGCTCGGCCCTGAACGACACCGTCCAGCAGGCCGGTACGGCTTTGGGCATCGCGATCCTCGGCTCGCTGCTGTCGAGCGGCTTCGCCGCCGAGATGCCGGCGGGGTCGCCTCAGGAGGCCAGGCACTCGATCGCCGGGGCGCTGACGGTCGCGAACGGCGACAGTGGTCTGGTCCGGGCGGCCCGGGAGGCGTTCACCGCCTCGATGTCGACGACCTTCACGGTCAGCGCGATCGGGGTGCTGGTGGCGGCGGTGGTGGCGACGCTGGTGATGCGGGACGGCAGGCGTGGGGCGGGCGACGGGGCGGAGATCGACGCGGAGTCGGTCAAGGAGGCCGAGTTGGTCGCTTGAGCCTGGTTGAGTGGTGGTCGGAGGCCGGTGCCCCTGCGCGGGGCACCGGCCTCCGGCGCTGTCCGCGTCTGCCGCCACCGGTCTCTGGGCTGTGCCTCGCCGGTGCCTCACCGGGCCGGTGGGAATGCCCGCCCGGGTTTCCCCGTTAGGATGGCAGAAAGTTCAACGCTCAACTAAACTCGGAGCACAAGGAGGTACCGATATGCCTGCAGTGACCGTCGAGAACCCGTTGGCGCTGCCGCGAGTCGCCGCACCCGCCGACGCCGTGGCCCGTCCCGTACTCACCGTCACGACCGCGCCCAGCGGTTTCGAGGGCGAGGGCTTCCCGGTGCGCCGGGCGTTCGCCGGGATCAACTACCGCCACCTGGACCCGTTCATCATGATGGACCAGATGGGAGAGGTGGAGTACGCGCCGGGAGAGCCGAAGGGCACCCCCTGGCATCCGCACCGCGGCTTCGAGACCGTCACCTACATCATCGACGGCATCTTCGACCACCAGGACTCCAACGGCGGTGGCGGCACCATCACCAACGGCGACACCCAGTGGATGACGGCCGGCTCCGGGCTGCTGCACATCGAGGCCCCGCCGGAGTCGCTGGTCATGTCCGGCGGTCTCTTCCACGGGCTGCAGCTGTGGGTGAACCTCCCCGCCAAGGACAAGATGATGGCCCCGCGCTACCAGGACATCCGCGGCGGCAACGTCCAGTTGCTGACCACCCCCGACGGCGGTGCCCTCCTGCGCGTCATCGCCGGCGAGCTGGACGGCCACGACGGCCCCGGCATCACGCACACGCCGATCACGATGATCCACGCCACCCTGGCGCCGGGCGCGGAGGTCACCCTGCCGTGGCGTGAGGACTTCAACGGTCTGGCGTACGTGCTCGCGGGCAAGGGCTCGGTGGGCGCGGAGCGGCGTCCGATCCAGCTGGGTCAGACGGCGGTCTTCGGTGCGGGTTCCTCCCTGACCGTCCGCGCGGACGAGAAGCAGGACTCCCACACGCCGGACCTCGAGGTCGTCCTCCTGGGCGGACAGCCGATCCGTGAGCCGATGGCCCACTACGGCCCGTTCGTGATGAACACGCGTGACGAACTCCAGCAGGCGTTCGACGACTTCCAGAAGGGGCGGCTGGGAACGATCCCTGCCGTGCACGGGATGACCGAAGGCGGCCTGTAGGGGCTGAGAAGACCGATACGGTAGACGAGGCCCGAAGCCGCAAGCTTGGATTGCGGCTTCGGGCCTGTCCTGTCGGGCGTCGTTACGGCTGTGGCGTCGTTACGGCAGCACGTAGACGGGTGCTCCGTCGACGGCGCAGCCCGTCTGCCGCATACAGCCGCGCTTCAGCAGGGTGCGGAGGCAGTCGTGGACGCGGGCGACGGAGAGCCCCGTACGAGTGGCGATCTCCTCCATGCGGTAACTGGCCTCCCCTTGAACGAGCGCGGGCGCCAGGTACGCGGCCACCGCGTGGATGTCCTCGGTGAAGACGAGGTTCTTCGCCTTCCAGGTGGCGAGGAGCTGCTGCGGGGTCAGATTCGGTTCCGGGTGGTGGCGCCTGAGGGACTGGGCGATGTCCTGGAGCGCATCGGCGATGATTTCCTGACTGCGGACGATCGCGCTCTGGCTGCGGGCGATCGTCTGCTGGCTGCGGCTGATCTGTTCCAGGAGAACGGTCTGCTCTCTTTGGAATGCCGCCAGCATCTCGTCGGCCTGGATGTTCCTCATTTCCAGCCGCACGATCGCGTCGGCGACCTCTTGGGGCATGACGTAGGCGGGGGTTCCGGTGGCGGGTGTCTGCGCGGGGGACGGTTCCAGGGAGTAGGAGCCGTCGCGCTGGATGGTGGCGATGACGTCGGAGACCCAGGCCTTGAAGGGCTCGCACTCCGGTTTGGTGCAACCGTTGACGAGGCTGATGAGCCCCTTCAGGTTCACCATCTTCATCGACTTCTTGAGCCGGTGACCTGCGATCTTGCTCGAAGCGTCTACTCCATAGACGGTTCGAGCAAGATCGCCCAAGTTCGCCTGGCAGTCTGTTGCAACATGCCACACGAGCGCTTGCCGCGTGTTTGCATAACCGAGATCCGTGGCCACGTCCGCCGCCACGAACCAGTGCCCCCCATCCGGCATGGTCAGCCTCCGCACCCGCGCTCCCGTGGCCGCGAACACGAAGTCGCTGATGTCGATCGCGTCCTGCTTCCGACCCGCCGACTGCTCCGGCGGAATGTTGCTCTGCTCGTACATCGAGCATCACCTCCGCCTCGGAAGCTAGGCACAGGTGAGGACAACCGGCGTCCATAGCAAGGATGTTCATCCGAAAGTGGGCAGACGCATCGATTCTGCGCACCGTCGCCCCCGTTCGGCCGCCCCACCGCGACACCCCCGCCCGACGTATGGCCAGATGGGAGGGTGCCCGCACCGCAACCGCTCCTTCCCGAGCCCGTCCGGCGGCTCGGTGCGTGGTGTGCTGTCCTGCTGCTCGTCGCAGGGGTCGTCTACGTCGGGATCCGGCTCTGTGTGGAGTTCCGGACCGCCGTCGTGCCCGTCCTGCTCGCGTTGCTCGGGACCGCGTTGCTGCGGCCTCTTCACCGGCGGCTGGTGAAGGCCGGGGTCAATCGGTCTCTCGCGGCCGGGCTCACCTGTGTCGCGGTGGTCGCCGTCGTCGGTGGGGCCGTGTACATCGTGGTGGCCGCGCTCATCGACACGGGGGACGAGATCCTCGCCTCCCTCAAGGACGCGGCACAGGGGCTCGCCGAACACTTCGGGTCGGCCGGGACCTCGTTGGACGACCTCGCCTCCAACGCGAAGAAACTGCTCGGCAAGTTCGGGGGGACCGCCGCCTCGGGCGTGATCAGCGGGGTCAGTGTCGTGGGCGAAACGATCGCGATGGCCGTACTCGCCCTGCTGCTCGTCTTCTTCTTTCTGCGGGACTCCGACCGGGCCGCCGAGACCCTGCGGTCCGTCGCCCCGCGTGCGAGCGTTGACCTCGTCGAGGCCATGGCGCGGCGGGCCTTCGGGGCTGTCGAGGGGTTCATGAGGGGGACCACTCTCATCGCCGTCATCGACGCCACCTGCATCACCGTAGGGCTGCTCGTCCTCCGTGTACCGGGGGCCGTGGGGCTGGGGGCGCTGGTCTTCGTGGGCGCGTACATCCCCTATCTCGGCGCCTTCCTCTCCGGTGCCGTCGCGGTGCTCGTCGCCCTCGCCGACCGTGGGTTCGTGATCGCGCTGTGGGCGCTCGGGGTGGTGCTCGCCGTGCAGGTACTGGAGGGGCATGTGCTGCAGCCGTTGATCCAGAGCCGGACCGTGCAGATGCATCCGGCGGTGGTGATGGTCGCCATCGCGGCGGGGGCGTCCGTGGCCGGCGTTCTGGGGATGCTGCTCGCTGTGCCGCTGACCGCCGCCGTCTTCGGGGTCTTGCACGAGCTGCGGGGCCTTTATTCGGGGACGGCTGACTCGCCCCGTCCACCGCCTCGCAGCGCCGGCTAGTCCACCGCCTCGTACAGCTCGAACCAGATGCTCTTGCCCTCGCCCCGCGGATCCACCCCCCACACGTCCGCGAGCATTTCGATCAGCATCAGGCCTCGGCCCGAGGAGGCGAGTTCGCCGGGTCTGCGCTTGTGCGGGAGGGCGTCGCTGGTGTCGGTGACCTCCACCCGCATCCGGCGTCCGCCGGGGCCGGTGCGCCCGCCGCGCACCTCGGCCAGGAGCAGTGCGTCGGCGTCGGTGTGGACGAGGACGTTGGTCAGCATCTCGGAGAGCAGCAGGACCGCCGAATCGACCTGGTCCGCCGATCTCCAGTCGTGCAGCAGTTCCCTCAGCTGCTGCCGGGCCACCGCCACGCGTTCGGGTTCCGCCTGGGCCACCGACAGCATCGTGCGGCGGACCGTCGGCCGTATGACCACCGTGTCGCCGGAGCCGTACTCCTCCCCCTGCCGGGACAGCAGCAGTACCGCTATGTCGTCCTCGCGGCGGTCGGCCAGGGGGCCGGTGGTGTGGTGGGAAGAGGGGCCGTGCACGGCCTGGACCAGGGCGTCGGCGAGTTCTTCGAGGTCGCCTTCGTGGTCCTCGAGGATCGTGCGGATGCGTTTCCAGCCGGTCTCCATGTCGTGGCCACCGGTCTCGATCAGGCCGTCGGTGCAGATCAGCAGGGTCTCGCCGGGTTCCAGGGTGACCCGGGTGGTGGGGTAGTCGGCGTCCGGGTCGATGCCCAGTGGCAGTCCGCCGGCCGTGGGGCGGGTGAGGACCGTGCCGTCCGCCATCCGGATCGCCGGGTCGGGGTGGCCGGCGCGGGCGACGTCCAGGATGCCGGTGGCGGGGTCGGCCTCCACGTACAGGCAGGTCGCGAAGCGGAGGTCGGCGGTGTCCGGGTCGCCGTACGTCATGCCGTGCAGGAAGCGGGACGCGCGGGAGAGGACGGCGTCGGGACGGTGGCCCTCCGAGGCGTAGGCCCTGAGCGCGATACGCAGCTGGCCCATCAGTCCCGCCGCCCGCACGTCGTGGCCCTGGACGTCGCCGATGACCAGGGCGAAACGGCCTCCCCCGGGTTCCGTGCGGGAGGTGCCCCCGGGCAGGGGGATCATGTCGTACCAGTCGCCGCCGACCTGGAGGCCGCCGCCGGTGGGGACGTAGCGCGCGGCGAGGCTCATGCCCGGGATCTGGGGGCCGAGGGTGGGGAGCATGGAGCGCTGGAGGCCGTCCGTGAGCTCCCGTTCCGACTCGGCGATGCCTGCCCGGGACAGGGCCTGGGCGAGCATGCGGGCCACCGTCGTCAGGACCGAGCGCTCGTCCGGGGTGAAGGCCACGGGGTAGGCGAAGGCCGCCATCCACGCGCCCATCGTGCGGCCGGCGACCGTCAGTGGCAGGAACGCCCAGGACTGGCGGCCGAACCGCTCGGCGAGCGGCCAGGTCACCGGGTAGCGGGACTTGTAGTCGTCGGGGGAGGAGAGGTAGACCGCGCGGCCGGTGCGGACCACCTCGGCGGCCGGGTAGTCCGTGGCGAGGGCCATCTGCAGGAAAGGGCTCTCGTCGCCGGGCTGGTGGCCGTGGTGGCCGATGATCGTCAGGCGGTCGCCCTGCAGACCGAAGACGGCCAGACCGTCCGGGGAGAAGCCCGGCATGGACAGGCCGGCCGCGACCCGCAGGACCTCCGCCGTGGACCGGGCCTCCGCCAGCGCCCGGCCGGCGTCCAGCAGGAACGCCTCGCGGGAGCGGCGCCAGTCGCCGGTGATCGGGCTGCGCGCTGCGGCGCCCGGAGGCGGCTCGGTGACCTCCTGGAAGGTGCCGATCAGCTCGAAATCCCCGGTGGCGGGGTCGATGATCGGCTTGGAGCGGCTGCGGATGGTTCGGATGACATGGCCGTGCTCGTCCATGACCCGCAGTCGGGCCTCGGCGAGGGTGCCCTCGGCGACGGCGAGTTGGACGATGCCGTCGATCTCGTTCCAGTCGATGGGGTGAAAGCGGGCGCGGATCCCGCCCTCCGTGAGCGTCACCGCCTCGGCGGGCATGCCGACCAGCCGGGCGGCCTCCGCGTCGAGCATGACAAGCCCCGCGGTGTTGTCCCAACGCCACAGACCGGTCGCGAGGGCGGCGAGAACCTGCCCCACGGCGGGCAGGGGCTCACCAGTGCGCATTGGCCCACTTTATGAAGACGAGGACGGAGAGTGCTACTGATCACCGAGATAACCGGTTCTCAATGACCGATCACCGGCCCGTGACGGATGACCGATCGCTCCCGTCACGGACGACTGATCGCTCCCGTCACGGACGACTGATCGCTCCCGTCACGGACGACCGATCGCCGGCCCTCAAATGGTGGGGAGCCCAGCGTGGGGTGGCCGGTACGCTGGGGAGGGTTTCACGTGAAACAACGCGTGGAACAGACCCCGATCTGCGAAGGCTGGATGAACGACGATGCATCGGTACAGGTCCCACACCTGCGGCGAGCTCCGCGCCTCTGACGTCGGTACCGACGTCCGGCTGAGTGGCTGGCTGCACAATCGGCGCGACCTGGGTGGCATCCTCTTCATCGATCTGCGCGACCACTACGGCATCACGCAGCTCGTCGCCCGTCCCGGCACGCCCGCGTACGAGGCCCTCGACAAGCTGACCAAGGAGTCGACGGTCCGCGTCGACGGCAAGGTCGTCTCCCGGGGCACCGAGAACGTGAACCCGGACCTGCCCACCGGTGAGGTCGAGGTCGAGGTCGGAGAGGTCGAGCTGCTCGGCGCCGCCCAGCCGCTCCCCTTCACCATCAACACCGAGGACGGTGTCAACGAGGAGCGGCGCCTGGAGTACCGCTTCCTGGACCTGCGCCGCGAGCGCATGCACCGCAACATCATGCTGCGTACGGCGGTCATCTCGTCGATCCGGCACAAGATGGTCACGCTCGGCTTCAACGAGATGGCCACGCCGATCCTGACGGCGACCTCCCCTGAGGGCGCCCGCGACTTCGTCGTGCCGTCCCGCATCCACGCGGGCAAGTTCTACGCCCTGCCGCAGGCCCCGCAGCAGTTCAAGCAGCTGCTGATGATCTCCGGCTTCGACCGCTACTTCCAGATCGCCCCCTGTTTCCGGGACGAGGACGCCCGCGCCGACCGTTCACCGGGCGAGTTCTACCAGCTCGACGTCGAGATGAGCTTCGTCGAGCAGGAGGACGTCTTCCAGCCGATCGAGCAGCTGATGACCGAGCTGTTCGAGGAGTTCGGGGGCGGCCGTCACGTCACCTCGCCGTTCCCGCGGATCCCGTTCCGTGAGGCGATGCTGAAGTACGGCTCCGACAAGCCGGACCTGCGCGCCAAGCTGGAGCTCGTCGACATCACCGACGTCTTCGAGGGCTCGGAGTTCAAGGCCTTCGCCGGCAAGCACGTGCGCGCGCTGGCGGTGCCGGACGTCCAGTCCCAGCCCCGCAAGTTCTTCGACCAGCTCGGTGACTACGCCGTCTCGCAGGGCGCCAAGGGCCTGGCCTGGGTCCGCGTCGCCGAGGACGGTTCCCTCTCCGGCCCGATCGCGAAGTTCCTCACCGAGGAGAACGTCGCCGAGCTGACCAAGCGGCTGTCCCTGGCCGCCGGTCACGCGGTGTTCTTCGGCGCGGGCGAGTTCGACGAGGTCTCGAAGATCATGGGCGCGGTGCGGGTCGAGGCCGCCAAGCGTGCCGGGCACTTCGAGGAGAACGTCTTCCGGTTCTGCTGGATCGTCGACTTCCCGATGTTCGAGAAGGACGAGGAGACCGGGAAGATCGACTTCTCGCACAACCCGTTCTCGATGCCGCAGGGTGGCATGGAGGCCCTGGAAAGCCAGGACCCGCTCGACATCCTGGCCTGGCAGTACGACATCGTCTGCAACGGCGTCGAGCTGTCCTCCGGCGCGATCCGGAACCACGAGCCGGACATCATGCTCAAGGCGTTCGGGATCGCGGGTTACGACGAGGAGACCGTCGAGCGCGAGTTCGCCGGCATGCTCCGCGCGTTCCGCTTCGGCGCCCCGCCGCACGGCGGCATCGCCCCCGGGGTCGACCGCATCGTGATGCTGCTGGCCGACGAGCCCAACATCCGCGAGACGATCGCCTTCCCGCTCAACGGAAACGCCCAGGACCTGATGATGGGCGCGCCGACGGAGCTGGACGAGACCCGGCTGAGGGAACTGCACCTGACGGTGCGCAAGCCGCAGCCGAAGTAGCCGTGCGGCCGTAGTCCTTGCTGAAGAGGCCCGAAACCGACGTCGGTTTCGGGCCTTTTCGCATGGGCTCGGAAAACCACAGGTCTCTCCCAGGTCCTGGACAGGCTTCTTACCTAACTTTCCGGCTCATGACGGAAAACGAGAAGGCCCACGGGCCCGAGCACGAGCAGGACCTGACGCGTCGCAAGGTCATCATGGCGGGCGGCGCCGTCGTGGCGGCGGTGGGTGTCGGCGGCGGACTCGCCATGACGGCGTCCGCGAGCGAGTCGACGGCGACCACCGGGCCGTCGGGCACGGCGTCGAGTACGTCGAGTGCGGCGGAGACGTGCTACAAGCTCACCTCGGAGACCACCGAAGGCCCCTACTACATCGACGCCGACAAGCTCCGCCAGGACATCACCGAGGACAAGGAGGGCATCCCGCTCACCCTCACCCTCAAGGTGATCGACTCCGATACCTGCAAGCCGATCAGCAACGCGGCCGTCGACATCTGGCACTGCGACGCGCTGGGCATCTACTCGGGGTACGAGAGCCTGTCGACCGGAGGCGGTGGCGCAGGCGGCGGCACGCCCCCGACCGGCGCCCCCTCGGGAACGCCCACCGGCACTCCGACAGGTGAGCCGCCCTCGGGCCCGCCGTCCGGCGGGACCGGCGGTGGAGGGCACGAGGAGCCCACCGACGACGAGCGCTATCTGCGTGGCACCTGGCGGACCGACAAACAGGGCCGGGTCACCTTCAGGACGATCTTCCCGGGCTGGTACCGGGGCCGTACGGTCCACATCCACACCAAGGTCCATGTGGACGGCAAGTGGACCGACGCCGGATACGAGGGCGGGCACACCTGCCACACCGGGCAGTTCTTCTTCGACGAGGAGTCCGTGCTGGCCTCCGCCGAGGTGGAGCCGTACTCCACCAGCACCACCGAGCGCACCACGCTCACCGAGGACCACATCTACGACCAGAGCGGCACTGCCGGCGGTCTCCTCAAGCTGAAGTACGACAAGAAGCACATCGCCAAGGGGGTCCTCGGATCCCTCACGATGGGCGTCGCGCCGGACGAGACGCACGACGGCACCTGATCGTCGTCCGGAAATCGAGGATCGTCGACCGGGTCGATGGGCGGTGTGCGGTGGTCTGTATGCGCCTTGTAGAGGTCCCATGTTCGCATACATGATTATCGGTCCAACCCATTGACCCGGAAGATCGCCCTCCGTAACGTCCCCCGGACTCGCGTACGTGGTTGCAGTTCGCGTATGTGCACACGAGGGAGACAACGATGTCAGAGATCTCAGAGACACCAGAGACGTCAGAGGGCGTGACACCCGACGCCGAACGCCGGGCCGTCGGCAAGTTCCTGCGCCGCATGCTGCCGATCCTGGTCCTGATGCTGCTGGTCAACCAGATGGACCGGACGAACGTCGGGTTCGTCCAGGACGAGCTGCGTGCCGATGTCGGCGTCAGCGCCACCGCGTACGGTCTCGGCGCCGGCCTGTTCTTCATCGGATACGCGTTGTTCGAGGTGCCGAGCAACATGCTCCTGGAGCGGTTCGGCGCCCGGGTCTGGCTCACCCGGATCATGATCACCTGGGGCCTGGTGATCGTGGCGATGTGCTTCATCCACAACGTCACGATGTTCTACGCCCTGCGCTTCCTGCTCGGCGTCGCGGAGGCGGGCTTCTTCCCCGGTGTGCTCCTCTACTTCACCCAGTGGCTGCCCGACTCCAGCCGGGGCCGGGCGAGCGCGATCTTCCTGGGCGGCTCGGCCACGGCGTACATCGTGACCGGGCCCATCACCGGGGCGCTGCTGGAACTGCACGGGGCGGGCGGATTCGCCGGCTGGCGCTGGATGTTCGCGCTGGAGGGCGCCTTCTCGATCGTCGTCGGGATCGTCGCCGGCTTCTTCCTGGTCTCCCGCATCGAGGACGCCCGCTGGCTCACCCGGGAGGAGAAGGACGCGCTCGGCGCGGCGGTCGCCCGGGACGAGGAGGCCCGCGCCCGGGCACCCAAGGTCTCCCGGCTCAAGCTCCTGTTCCACCCCCAGGTGGCCCTGCTGACCGGCGTCTTCTTCGCGATGGCACTCACCGGCTACGCGATCACCTTCTGGCTGCCGAGCCTGGTCGACGACATCGGCGGTCTTTCCCCCTTCCAGGTCGGGCTGCTCACCGCCGTCCCCTGGATCTGCGCCGTGATCGCGATGTACACGGTGAGCCACTACACCGACAAGGCGCCCGACCGCCGCCCGTATCTGGCGATCGCCCTGGTCCTGTCGGCCGTGGGCACCTTCCTCGCCACCCTGGGCTCCCCCTGGTTCGGACTCGCCGCTCTCACGCTCGCCGCGGTCGGCGGCAAGTGCGCGGCGACCCTGTACTGGCCGATGGCCCAGTCCGGCCTCGACCTCAAGGTCGCCGCGCCGGGACTGGCCGTGGTCAACTCCATCGGAAACCTGGGCGGTTTCGTCTCGCCCACCCTCTTCGGCTACCTCAAGGACACCACCGGCAGCACCAACGGCGGCCTGTACACCCTCTCCGCCGCGTCCCTGCTCGCGGTGATCGGGGTGTTCTACGTCAGGAACACGCGCGGAACGCCGGACGCCCCCGCGCGGACCACCGCCCCGGAGCCGGGCGCGCGGCCGGTCGTCTCCTGAGAACTGGAGAAAGACGACTGGAGAACCGGAAGGCGCCCGGGGTGACCACACCCCGGGCGCCTCGATCACGACGTGACCGGACGGGCGACCGTCAGATGACCCAGAGCAGGCCGTTGCCGCCGAGGAGGGTGCCGTAGCCCTGGGTGAGGCCCACCGAGGCCGCCGTGAACAGGCGGCTGCCGGTGGCGGTCGGGCGGGAGGAAGCCCCGGGGAACACCCACACCGCGCCGGTGGAGTTGTTCTCGCTCGCGGCGCCGACGAACAACTCGGGCTTGCCGTCCTTGTTGATGTCCCCGGCCGAGACCGTCGTACCGAAGAAGTCGTCGGTCTCGGAGGCGCCGGGGACGCCGGTCGTGTCCTGGGAGAAGGAGTAGGAACCGGTGCCGAGAGTGCCTGTGCGGCGGCCCGGCACGACGGTCACCTGTCCGGCGCGGGGCTTGGCGAGGTCCTCGAAAGGGGAGCCGATCACGAGGTCCGCGAGGCCGTCCCGGTTGAGGTCGGCCACGGCGAGGGCGCCGCCGAAGGCGTCGTCCTTCTCGCTCGCGCCGGGCACTCCGGCGGTGTCCTGGGTGATCTGCGCGGGCTTGGCGTCGCTCGCGATTCCGCTCGCCGAGCCGTACCAGACCAGGACGCGGCCGCCCGTCATGCCGTCCGCACCGGCGACGTCGGGCTCGTCCGGGTCACCGACCGCGAGATCGGCGTACCCGTCGCCGTTGATGTCGCCGGTGGCGGAGATGAGACCGTTGCCCTTCCCCAGGTGGGGCGGGAAGCCCGCGGAGGTCGGATAGTCCTCGGGGTTCACGAAGATCAAACCGCCGGAGTCCCCGCTCTGGCGGCCGGAGACGTTCACATGGTCCTGCGCGCCGTCGCCGTCGAAGTCCCCGAGGGCGACGGACTCGCCCCAGGAGTCGTTCGCAGGCCTCGACGAGCTGCCGAACGTGCCGGTGCGGCTGAACGGCCCGCTGAAACGGTACGCCCCGCGCCAGCCGCCGACGAGCACCTCGGTCTTCTGCCCCGGCCCGGCGCTGACGGCGGCCACGTCGAGGCCGTAGTACAGCGGTGGCCAGTTCGGTATCACCGGAGCCGGCAGGTCGGTGCCCTGGGTGAGCCCGTTCCTGCTGCCCCACAGCACCGTGACCGCACCGGCGTCGGTGCCGTTCGTCGTGTCCTCGTACGGTGACGACACCACCAGGTCGGCGTATCCGTCCCGGTTCAGGTCGGCCGTCGCCGTCGACGCGCCGAAGCGGTCGTACGCCTCGGCCGTGCCCGGTACGCCCGCGGTGTTCTGCGTGATGGTCCTGCGCCGGGGCGCCGCCAGCCCGGCGGCCGACCCGTAGAGCACGACCACCGCTCCCGCCGCCTCCTTGCCGGACACGTTCGCGCCCGGCGCGGGCAGCACGGCGTCGCGGTAGCCGTCACCGTTGAAGTCGCCCGGCACGGCGCCGTGCACGGCCGCAGCGGGGGAGGCGACCAGCAGCGAGGCCCCCATCAGTCCGGCGAGCAGGACGGCGGCCGGTCTCCAACTGCCTCTGGATGAAACGCTGTTCATGTGAGTGAGCCCCTCTGCCTCAAACGCACCCGTGGTGCGCGGGCGTCACACGCGAGGGCGGCCACGGACGCCCAGGCTGCTCCGGTGCGTCGACCGCCGTTTCGGACCGCCCGGGCACCACTGCCCGGGCGGTGTCGTCTCCGTGACGCGAGACCGTGATGGCTACCTCGCCACGAACTGCGTCAGGATCGCCTGCACCTCGTAGATGTCGACGCCCTTGGTGAAGGTCTTCTCGATCGGCACCGAGTTGCCCGAGACCCAGATCTTCAGCTCGGCGTCGAGGTCGAAGGTGCCCGCGGTCTCCACGGCGAAGTGGGTGATGCTGCGGTACGGGACGGAGTGGTACTCCACCTTCTTGCCGGTGATGCCCTGCTTGTCGACCAGGATCAGCCGGCGGTCGGTGAACAGGATGACGTCACGCACCAGTTGGTACGCCGCCTGCACCTGCTCACCGGCGCCCAGCAGACGCGCGTAGTCCTGCTGCGCCTGGCCCGGGTCGACGGTGTGCGCGTTTCCGAACATGCCCATGTGGATCCATCCCCCACTCGATCGGCTCTGTGCCTGTCTGTCTACGTGCTCAGGAGCCCGACATGGCGTCCCCGAACATCGGGTCGGCCCCCGACTTCCCGATGCCCACGGACCCCACACCGAAGTTCACCGCGCCGGTGGCCGTGACGCCTGTGGTGGAGCCGCGCAGGACCCACACGGCGCCGTCGTCGCTGTTCTCGCCGCCCGCGCCCACCGACAGGTCGGCGCGGCCGTCCTTGTTGTGGTCGGCGAGGTGGATGGCGTCGCCGAACATGTCCGACGACTCGTTGGCGCCCGGGACACCCGCGGTGCCCTGGTTGAAGGACTGGGCGCCCGCCCCCGTCAGGCCGGAGGCGCCGCCGCGCAGCACCCAGACGCTGCCGGTCTGGTCGGCGGAGCCGATGGTCTCGAAGCTCGCGCCGACGGCGAGGTCCGGGTAGCGGTCACCGTTGACGTCGCCCGCGGCGAGGGTGCCACCGAACAGGTCGTTGGACTCGTCCGCTCCCGGCACACCCGCGGTGTCCTGGCTGAAGACGGCGCTGCGCGTGGTGTCGACACCCGCCGCACCGCCGTAGAACACGGTGACGTAGCCGCCCTTCGCTGCCTGGTCCGAGACAGAGACGAAGTCGGTGCCGACGACCAGGTCGTCGTGCCCGTCGCGGTCGAAGTCGGCCACGGTGAGCGCGCCGGCGTACCCCTGGCCCGCCTCGGTCTGCAGCGTGGGGCCGGTCGAGGCGCCCCGGTAGACGAAGTTGCCCGCGGAGGACCCCACCACCACGTCGTCCGCCCCGTCGTTGTCGAAGTCCCCGGCGGTCAGCTGGACGGCGCCCCTGGGGTACGCGCCGGACTCGATCCGCGCGTCGAAGCGCAGCTTGCCGGCCGCGCCGCCGGACTTGGTGAAGCCGCCCTTGAAGATCCACACGTCCTTGCCGGTGGAACCGACCGCCAGATCGGCCTTCCCGTCACCGGTGAAGTCGCCGACCGCGAGGGACTGGCCGAACCGGTCGTGGCCCGACGCGTTCGGGTCGCTGATCGTCGTGCCGCCCGACAGGCCGGACGAGCCGCCCCACAGGATCGTGACCGACCCCCCGTCGGCATCGCCGCCGACGTCCTCCAGCGGGGTGCCCACGACGAGATCGCCGTAGCCGTCCTTGTTGAGGTCGCCGTGCGCGAGTTCGGTGCCGAAGCGGTCGGAGGTCTCCGAGGCGCCGGGCACGCCGGAGGAACTCTGCGATGTGGTCTTGTGGCGCGCGCCGCTGATACCGCTGGACGAGCCGTAGTTGACGACCACGGCACCCGCCTTCGCCTTCCCGCTCGCGACAGCCCCGGGGGCGCCCGTCGCCAGATCGCGGTAGCCGTCACCGTTGAAGTCGTCGGCGAGGCCCGACGCGGCGGCACTGGCTCCGCCGGGCAGGGCGACGAGCAGACCACCGGCTAAGGCGGCCGCCACGGCGGTGACGCCCAGGACGACGCGACGCCGGGAGCGCTTGTGAGGGGACTGGGACATGGGTTCCTCTCCGGACATACGTGCAGGTGCATAGATGACCTCTCATGAGCCGGAAGAGTTGTACGCGCCGCGAGTCCTTTTGTGGGGTAACTGTGCACAGAGGTGCGGGAGATGTGAGTGAGGGCGGCAACCCTTCGGGATCCTGCGGCCACTGACGGGGTGACAGTACGTTCCACCCACCCGTAAGGATCTCCCTCCGTGGCCATCCGCTCCCACCGCCGGTCCCTCCGCAAGCGGCGCACCCTCATCGTCTCCGCAGCCGCCGTCACGACCGCCGGCCTCGGCGCCTCGTTACTCGTGATGAACGCGAACGCGGGAACCGTCGACCTGTACCACCAGACGCTCGCGGCGAAGGACGGCTGGGCGTCCTCCGGCACCGGCACCACCGGCGGTACGAAGGCCGACACCGCGCACACCTTCACCGTCAGCACGCGCGCGCAGTTGGTGAAGGCGCTGGGCTCGGCCTCCGACACCACCCCGCGGATCATCAAGGTCACGGGCACGATCGACGCCAACACCGACGACTCGGGCAAGAAGCTGACGTGCGCGGACTACGCGGCGGGCACCGGCTACTCGCTCTCCGCCTATCTGAAGGCGTTCGACCCCGCCACCTACGGCCGGTCCAAGCTGCCCTCCGGCACGCAGGAGACGGCCCGCGCCGCGGCCCAGGCCAAGCAGGCGAAGAACGTCGTCTTCAAGGTGCCGGCCAACACGACGATCGTGGGCGCCCCCGGCACCAAGGCGGGCATCTCCGGCGGCATGCTCCAGATCCAGAACGTGGACAACGTCATCGTCCGCAACCTGACCTTCGCCGCGACCGAGGACTGCTTCCCGCAGTGGGACCCGACCGACGGTGACGACGGCAACTGGAACTCCGACTACGACTCCGTCACCCTGCGCGGCGCGACCCACGTCTGGGCGGACCACAACACGTTCACCGACGCGCCCCACTTCGACAGCGCCAACCCGAAGTACTACGGCCGCGAGTACCAGATCCACGACGGCGCCCTCGACATCACCAAGGGCTCCGACCTGGTGACCGTCTCCCGCAACCAGTTCACCAACCACGACAAGACGATGCTGATCGGCAGCAGCGACACCGACAGCGTCGGCAAGCTGCGGGTCTCCATCCACCACAACGTGTGGAAGGGCATCGTGCAGCGCGCGCCGCTGGCACGGATCGGCCAGATCCACATCTACAACAACGTCTACGACGTCACGACCCTCAACGGCTACGCGCCGCAGTACAGCATCAACTCCCGCGCCAAGGCCCAGGTCGTCGCGGAGAACAACTACTGGACGGTGCCGTCCGGCGGGAAGGTCGCCAAGCTGCTCAGCGGCGACGGTACGGGGTCGGTCGCGGGCGGCGGCAACCTCGTCAACGGCACGACGACGGACCTGGTGGCCGCGTACAACGCCGCGAACTCCAAGAAGCTGAAGACGACCGTCAACTGGACACCGACGCTCACGGCGGGCCTGGAGACGTCGGCGAAGAACCTGCCGGCCTCGCTGGGGACGTCGACGGGGGCCGGAGTGCTCTCCTAGTGGGGGCGAGGGGCCGGGACGGGTCCCGGCCCCCTGCGGCGACGTTGTCTGCTGCGGCCCGCCTCCGTCTTCGTACGGCCGAAGGCTCTGGCTAGCCCTGGTGCGGCCGGCGTGCCGCGGCGTGCCTGAGTTCACCCGCGTCGGGCAGGAGGCCGGTGATCCGCGTCCAGATCGTCTTGGCGTCCACGCGGACGAGCCTGAAGGTGCTCGTCGGGGTGATCCGCTCCTCGGGCACAGGCTCGGTGGGCAGCTCCCGCAGCCAGTAGCCGAGGGGGCCGCAGTCCCAGACGGCGAGGCCGCGCGTCTCCACACCGTCCTGGCCCTCGTGGTCAGCCTGCCAGGCGGAGGTCAGGCGCCAGCTCGACCGGAGCTCGGAGATCAGGCCGGCGACGAGCGTCAGCGTCGGCTCGCCGAGGCTGACGCCCGTCGCGAGGGCCCGGCGGATCGCCTCGCGCTCGTCGTCGGCGGACCGGACGAAGCCCTCGCCTTCCAGGACCGCGAGACCCGCATCGACGGTGCCGATGGTCGTCTCGACGACGGAGAGAGCCGTGTCCCCGCCGGCCGGAGACTGCTGGAGGTTCACCATGTCGGCGAGCTTCCAGACCAGCATCCTGGGCTCGACGCAGGAGTACTCGGCCTCGGTCGTCCCCGGCCACGCCTCGTGCGCGATGACGTGCTCCTCACCGATGAGCATGCCGTGGTGCAGCTTGCCCTGTCGGCCGGCGGCCTCCAGCGAGATGACCACCCCCGGGGTGAGGACCGTCTTCATCAGCGGCAGCAGCGAAGCGGACAGCTTCCCGTCCTCATCGATCAGACCGCAGTCCAGCAACTCCTTGCGAGCCGCCGCGAACTCGTCGGGCACCTCGTCCCCGGCCGCCAGCTCGGACAGCACGATCACATGCTCGTCGGCCAGCCGGAAGCGGCACCGGGAAACGTCGAACGAAGGCATACACACTCACTTGGTAGTCGCTCAGGACTGGGAATCGGCCCAGAAGTTGAAGATCCTCGAAAAGCCCGCCCGTACGGCGCCGCGCCGCGTGAGCACGGACCGGTCGACTCCCGAGAAGAGAGCCGCGAGGGAGACATCGGCGGGCAGGACCCGGCCCGCCGCCTGCACGGTCAGTTTCTTGCCGCTTCCGAGACCCGACTGCCGCACGGTGAGGACGACACCGGCGTCTTCGGCGTCGGGCTGCCGGGACAGCTCGTACGCCCGGCGGTCGATCGCCGTGAGCCTGTATGCGTCGCCCAGATACGTCATGTGCAGGGAGCGCCCCCGGTGCGTAAGACCCCACCGGTTCCGGCTCATCCGCACGAGCCCGTCGCCCACCCGGACCGTCGCGCGGTTGAGGGTCGGCATCGACAGGACGTCCGTGTGCATGCCACGCGTCTCGAATGTGGCCGCGGGGATCAGAGCACCGCGCACCTCCGTGACGATCACGTTCGGCACGTCCCGGCCCGCCGGGTACACCACCCGGATGTCGCCGAGCTCCGGAGAAGTGCCTCGCCAGCCGAACTTCGTTCGCCCGACGGGCTGTTTCTCCTTCCAGTACGTGAGCGTGAACGGGCTGATGGTCGTGTGCATGTTGTCCCTCGCTAGTCGAACGGGTTGAGGGCGCTGCCCAGCCTCTTCGCCCCGTCGGAGATACCGTCCCCGATGTCCGAGGCCTTGTCGCCCATCCAATCCCCGGCCTTCTCGAGTCCTTCGCCGATGGCCTCGTGGTTGTCCCAGATCAGGCAGCCGGCGTACACCACGCCTGTGCCGACCGCCAGGCCGGCCGTGACCGGGTTGGGGGCCACGGTCAACGCGGTCATCGACGCGCTGAACGCCGTTCCGCTGAGGTCGCTGGCGAACTTCGAGGGATTGGCCTTGATCATGTCCGTGTCGTACGTGGCCAGGTTCGCCACGCCGTAGGCGGTCGCCGCGACGCCGCCGACGACACCCGCGCCCCGGATCCATCCGGCGGCCTTCGCGGCGTTCGCGAGGCCGCCGTTCTGCGCGACCTTGACGAGGTTGGCCTCCGCCGCCGACGGCATGAAGAAGGAGCCGTTGCGCATGTACCCGCCGAACATGGCTGCTTCGTCGGACCCGGTGATGGCGTTGACCATACCGGGAGGGAGCCCAGCAGCAGGGGGCCCGGAGAGTTCCCGGGCCCCTCAGCTTGCGGATGCACCCCGGCCCCAGGGCTTCGGCGTAGTCGCGTGATGCCCGGTTCGTGTCGGACTGTCAGCTCAGCGGCGGTGTTCTCGGAACTTGACAGGCACGACTTCCAAGATCATGTAGTTCTCTACGCCCCGCGATCCACGTACCGCTCTACGCGCCGCCCGCCTGCTCCTCCGGGTCCTCGGCGAAGAGGTCGTGGACACACTCCGCGTGCGGGGTCCGGTCCAGCCACCGGTTGAGGACGTCCAGGTCGGTGCAGCTGGTGATGCGGTTCCGGGCGTCGTCCGGAACGGAGATGCCGCGTCCTTCCAGGAAGCGGAGGATGGCCTTGGCCTCGCCCCTGGCTTCGCCCTTGGCTTCGCCTTCGAGGTACGTCTCCTCCAGGAGGGTGCCCCGGCCGGGGAAGTAGTTGGTGAAACCCATCAGCTTTCTCCATGTCTGTCGGGCCGGAGTATCTCCCAGGCCGATTTCCAAAAGGCCGCCGAAGTACTGGGCGGTCTCCGAGTCCGTTGTCCGCAGGGCGCCGGCCAGTGCCTCAAGTGTGGCGGTGGCCTCCGGATTACGGCTGTGTGTGATGGCGGAGAATGTCGCCAACGCCGGGTTCCGGGCAGCCGTGCGCTGGTCGGTGATCACCGGTACGTTGTCCGGGCTCAGGACCAGCGGGTGTGTGCTGTGGGTGGTCCAGCCCCGGACCTCGCAGGTGAACGGTCCGGTCGCCCACCTTGCCGTGGCGCGGTCCGTGCAGGTCACGAGTAACAGCACCGGGAGGGTGAACTTCTCCTGCAGATACGTCACGTAGTACGGCCAACTCGTCGCCTTGCGGGGATCGCGCCTTCCCTGTGTCTCGATGGCGAGCAGGAAGTTGTCTCCGTCTGACGGCTCGACGCGCAGCACGCTGTCCACTCTTCGCTCCAGCGGCTGGATCTCCGTCACGTCGGGACTCAGGACCACCGCCGTTGCCTTGCCGGACATCGGGATCCCGAGGAGGCCGAAGACAGGGGTGAGGAGCTCAGGCCTGTCCTGGAAGATCCGGTGAGACGCCTCGTGGGTGGATGTGACCATGTCGGCAACGTAGGTGGATCAAGGGGTGGAGTGTCCGGGGGAACCGGACGTGTTCACCCTTTCGAGGGGCGGGAAAACGTTCACGCCGCCGTGGGGAGATCGCACCAGACGTACTTGCCTCGGCTGCCGTTCCGGGACAGTGGCTGCCAGCCCCACAGGTCGGCGCAGGCGTGGATGAGGGCGAGGCCGCGGCCGTCCTCGGCGTCGGTGAGTTCGCCGAAGGGGGTGGGTGGCGGGGGTGGCTCGGGGTCTGCGTCCCATGCGCCGATACGGAGGACTCCGTGGGAGTGGCGGATGCGGAGGACGGCGGGGCCTTTGGTGTGGCGTACGGCGTTGCCGATCAGTTCTGTTGCGAGGAGTTCGGCGGTGTCGACGAGGCTGATCAGGCCGTGCATCGTCAGGATCAGGCGGAGGGTGCGGCGGCAGATTGGGACGGCCCGGGGGTCGTTGGGGATCGAGAGGGAGTACTCCCAGGGGTCACCGTTTTCGGGCATGCGTCAACTCCGTCCAGGAGGTTGCGGGATGCGGTCAGCGGGCGGTGGCAGTGCCGCAGCCGTCGTGGCAGGGCGGAGCGGTGCGCTTCCGGTCTCCCCGGGTTCCGCAGCGTGTGCGTCGCGTCACCGACCGTAGGGCCAAATGTTTCGCCAGGGCAAGTCGTTCGCGTAATCTGGCACCCGATCGGGTCGTTCAATTCCCGGTGGCGACAGCGCCGTTGATGAAGTGGGGGACGCATGCCCGCCAGGACCCAACCGACCGCTCGCCAGGTGCGGCTCGGTGCTGAGCTGCGCAAACTCCGGGAGGCGGCAGGGCTGACGTCGCGGGAGGCGGCCCGGCTGCTGGGCACGAACCCGGCCCAGATGAGCCAGATCGAAGCGGGCAATGCCGGTGTCAGCGAGGAGCGGGTGCGGCGGCTCGCGGTGCAGTACGCGTGTTCGGACGCGGAGTTGGTCGACGCCCTCGTGGAGATGGCGACGGACCGTACGCAGGGGTGGTGGGAGGCATACCGGGATGTGCTGCCGCCCGTCTTCCAGGATCTGGCCGAGCTTGAGCATCACGCCACGTTCATGCAGGTGATCGGCACGGCACATGTCCCGGGGCTGCTCCAGACGGAGGAGTATGCCCGAGCTGTGCTCGCGTACCGCGTTCCGGAACTCCCGGACAATGAGCTGGAGGCGAGGGTCGCGCACAGGATGCGCCGAAGATCGGTCCTGGCACGAGAAGCAGCGGTTCCGTTCGAGGCGGTGCTGCACGAACCCGTGCTGCGTACGCGTGTGGCTGACCGAAGGGTGGCCCGCGCCCAACTCATGGAGCTACTGGAGGAGTTGGAGCGGCCGAACGTCTCGGTGCGTGTGATCCCGTTCGATGTCGACGGGTTCGCAGGGGCCAGCTCGATGATGCTGTACGCAGGGGGGCGAGTATCCGCGCTGGACACGGTTCAGAGGGATGCCCCGTACGGCTCCGTGTTCCTGGACGCTGCTGCTCAACTCCTCGCCATGCGAACACTCTTCCGTAAGGTGGAGGCGGCATCCCTGGATCCCGCCAGGTCGCGGGAGTTCATCCACCGCGTGGCGAAGGAACTGTAGTCGTGACCCAGTGGCAGAAGTCCTCTTTCTCCGGCCCCGGAGACGGCAACGAATGTGTCGAACTCGCCCACGCCGACGACGCGCTGCTCCTCCGCGAAAGCGACGAGCCTGACCGAATACTCCCCGTCACCCGCGACGGTCTGACCGCACTGCTGAGGCTGGTCAAGGAGAGGTAGGGATCATGCGGTCGTGGGGGCCCGCCCGCGTCTTTGACGGCGGGGGGGCGCAGTCCGAGAGGGGCCGCAGGTATGCGTGCGCGGGGCGGTGACTGGAGACCCGGCTGTCATTCCGTGGTCTCCGTCACCGCCGAACCGCTGCCCCTCAAGCTGTCGGCTTCTCCTCCAGGCGGGGGAAGAGGACCGCGCCCTTGGTGACCGTCGTGCCGGCCGGGAGCCTGCCCCAGTCGCCCGCCTCCTGGACCTTCTGGTCCGCGAGGGAGCCGAGGGAGGCCTCGGCGCCGAGCGAGTCCCACAGCTTCTGGGAGGTGTCCGGCATGACCGGGTTGAGGAGGACGGCCAGCCCCCGGAGGGACTCCGCCGCCGTGTAGAGGATCGTGGCCAGGCGGGCCTTGCCCTCCGGGCTGTCGTCCTTGGCCACCTTCCACGGCTCCTGCTCCGTGATGTAGCCGTTGACCTGCTTGACGAAATCGAAGACGGCCAGGATGCCCCCCTGGAAGTCCAGCTCCTCGCCGATCTTCCGGTCCGCCTCGGTGACCGCCTTCGCCAGGCCGTCGTGCAGCGCCTTCTCGGCCCCGCCGTCGGCGGTGGCCGCCGGCAGCGCGCCGTCGAAGTACTTGCCGACCATCGCCGCCACCCGGGAGGCGAGGTTGCCGTAGTCGTTCGCCAGCTCACTCGTGTAGCGGGCGGCGAAGTCCTCCCAGGAGAAGGAGCCGTCCTGGCCGAAGGCGATGGCGCGCAGGAAGTACCAGCGGTAGGCGTCGACGCCGAAGTGGGACGTCAGGTCCTGCGGCTTGATGCCGGTCAGGTTGGACTTGGACATCTTCTCGCCGCCGACCATCAGCCAGCCGTTCGCGGCGATCCTGCCGGGGAGGGGGAGGCCCTGCGCCATCAGCATCGCGGGCCAGATCACCGCGTGGAAGCGGAGGATATCCTTGCCCACCAGGTGGACGTCGGCCGGGAAGGTGGCCTCGAACTTCTCCTGGTTCTCGTTGTAGCCGACCGCCGTGGCGTAGTTCAGCAGCGCGTCGACCCACACGTAGATAACGTGCTTGTCGTCCCAGGGGATCGGGATGCCCCAGTCGAAGGTCGAGCGGGAGATGGAGAGGTCCTGCAGGCCCTGGCGGACGAAGTTCAGGACCTCGTTGCGCGCGGACTCGGGCTGGATGAAGCCGGGGTTCGCCTCGTAGTGGGCGAGCAGCTTGTCGCCGTACGCGCTCAGCTTGAAGAAGTAGTTCTCCTCGCTGAGGATCTCCACCGGCTTCTTGTGGATCGCGCAGATCTTCTGTCCGGCGTACTCGCCCTCGCCGTCGAGCAGCTCGCCCGGCAGCTTGTACTCCTCGCAGCCGACGCAGTACGGGCCTTCGTAGCCGCCCTTGTAGATCTCGCCCTTGTCGTACAGGTCCTGCACGAACTCCTGGACGCGGTCGGTGTGCCGCTTCTGCGTGGTGCGGATGAAGTCGTCGTTCGCGATCTCCAGGTGCTCCCAGAGGGGCTCCCAGGCTTCGGTGACGAGCTTGTCGGCCCACTGCTGCGGGCTGACGCCGTTCGCCTCCGCGGTGCGCATGATCTTCTGACCGTGCTCGTCCGTGCCGGTGAGGTACCACACCTTCTCGCCGCGCTGACGGTGCCAGCGCGTGAGCACGTCCCCTGCAACGGTCGTGTAGGCGTGGCCCAGGTGAGGAGCGTCGTTGACGTAGTAAATGGGGGTCGAGACGTAGTACGCCTTCGCCCCCTGCTTCTCGTTTCCAGTGGCCGCCATGGTCGAAATCCTACTGGGCCCGCGAAGGTCGACTCACCTGCGTTTCGGGGGGTGGACGGAGACTTCGCCCACCCCCCGGTGAGGTCGTACCGAGGTGTTTACGGACGCCAGGACGCCAGGACGCCCTCGTACAACTCGGTGTCCGTGAGCTCGCGCGGGGTCGGGCCCGCGTGGAAGAAGGACGTGTTGTCGGTCTTCAGTTTGCGGAGGTAGTCGAAGGCCTTGTTGTCGTGCTCACCGAAGGCGACGAAGGAGAAGAAGACGGAAGGGTGGGCCTTCGCGGCCTCGGTGAGGGACTGGGTGGCGGGAGTCTTCGCGTCGGGGGCGCCGTCCGTCTGGAAGACGACCAGGGCGGGGGTGCCGGCGGCGTGCTTGTCGTGGTGGGTGACGACCGCCTCGACCGCGGCGTGGTAGCTGGTACGGCCCATGCGGCCGAGGCCGGCGTGCAGCTCGTCGATCTTGTTCTCGTGGTCGGTGAGGGTGAGCTCGCCGGTGCCGTCCACTTCCGTGGAGAAGAAGACGACGTGGACCTTTGCCGCGGGGGCCTCGGGGTCCAGGTGCGCCGCGAGGGCGAGGGTCTGCTCGGCGAGGGCCTGGGCGGAGCCGTCCTTGTAGTACGGGCGCATGCTCGCGGAGCGGTCCAGCACGAGGTACGTCTTGGCGGTGGTGCCGGTGAGGTTCTTGGCGGTGAGGGCGGTGGCGGCGGCGTCGTAGGCGGTGCGGAGGGTTGCGGGGACGGTGATTGCGTCCTCGTCTTCGCGGGTTGCCTGCGGCGGCTGGGCTGCGTCGGTGTCCTCGGCATCGCCTTCGGACGGGATGTTCCCACCCGCACCACCCGTGCTGCCTTCGTCGTCGGCTGCGGGTGGCCCCTGTGGGGTGTCCTCGCCCTCGCCCTCGCCGTCCGCGGCTGCGGCTGCCGGCTCGGGGGTCGCTTCGGTTGCGGGTTCCGGGTCCGGCTCCGGCTCCGGGGCGGCCTCGGCAACCGGCTCGGGCTCGCTCTTAGGCTCCGGCTCGGGGGTGGTCTCCGCAGCCGTGACCGGCTCGGACTCCGGCTGGTCGTCCGCGGCGGTTGCCTGTGCCGGCTCCTCGGCGGTCGGTTCTTCCTCGGTCGGCTTCGCCGGTTCCGGTTCCGGCTTCGCCGGCTCCTCGACCACCGGCTCCTCGACCACCGGCTCCTCGACCACCGGCTCGGAGGCCACCGGGGCGGCTTCAGCCACCGGCTTCTCCGGCTCCGGCGTCACCGGCTCGGAGGCCGTCGGCTCCTCGACCACCGGTTCAGAGACCACGGCCTCAGAGCTAGCCGGCGCAGCCTCAGCCGCCGGTTCCTCGACGACCGGCTTCTCAGCCGCCGGTTCCTCGGCCACCGGCTCGGAGTCAACCGGCGTGACCGCAGCCGCCCGCTCCTCAGTGACCGGTTCCCGCTGCTCTCCCAGAGGCATCTGGTTCGGGACCGTCACCTTGTCGAAGGCAGCGGCGACCAGGTCGTGCTCTTCCTTCGTGGAGAGGGTGGAGGTGCGGGGCTCCGGGACCTGGGCCGGAGGCGTCGTCGCTGTCGGGCGCGGCGTCGGTTCAGGGGCCGGTTCCGCGGTCGGCTCGGTTGCCGGGGACGGCACCTTCGCCTCCGTCACCTGCGGCGATGCCTGCTCCGGTACCTGCGAGGAGGTCTGTTCCGTCGCCTGCGAAGGAGTCTGTTCCACACCCTCTGCCTCGGCGGTACGCCCCTTGCGTGACCTGCCCAACGCATTCCGCAGGAGAGTGAGAATGCCCATGTGCGCAACCCTTCGCGTGAGTTGAAGCCCGTCAATCCCTGGCCAGGACGGACACGTAAGGTTAGCGGCCCCAGGGGGTGATCTTGGGCAGGGGCAGGTCATGTGCCGTCCCGGACGTCAAGGTCGACATCCGGCCGCAGTCGACCGACCCACATGCACCCCGGGTTCACTCACGTTCACCGGCACGCCTTGTTCGCGCAAACGTTCCCCTACCGTCCATCAAGCTGGATTCAAGGGGAGGCAAGGGGATCGTAAAAGTGCGCATGCAGTTGCCGTTGATCAGTGCCTGGTCCGGGTCCTCCCCCTGTAGCCGGGTCATTCCCGCCGGTGCAGCGTGATGTCCACGAGCAGCGCCCGGTGGTCGGTGTCGGCCAGGTCGAGGAAGCGGGCGTCGCGGGCGGAGAACTGCCGGGACACCAGGACGTGGTCGATCTGCGCGCCCAGGGTGGGGGTGGTGCGGGCGGGCCAGGTGGGGGTGCGGCCTGCTCCGGCGAGGCGGGCACAGTCGCGCAGGCCGGTGTCGAGGATGCGGCGGAAGGCCGCGTGGTCCTGGGAGGCGTTGAAGTCGCCGGCCACGACGGTGGGAGTGTCCGCGTGGGCGGCGGCGAAGTCGCGCAGCTCGTCCAGTTCACGCCGCCAGACGCCGAGTTGGCCGGGCAGCGGGGGCATGGGGTGCGCGAGTTGGAGGCGTACGGGGTTCCCGTCCACGTCGGCGAGGGCGCCGGGCATGGCCATCGCGCCGGGCAGACCGCCGGTGGGCCTGAGCGGGAAGCGGCTGAGGATGACGGAGCCTTCCGAGCCGCCCGCCACCACGGCCCGCCGGTGCGGGTAGGCGGCGCCGAGGTCGCGCTCGAGGGTCGCGGCGCAGGTGTACTCGCACTCCTCGACGAACACGACGTCCGGCCGCTCCCGCCGGACGGCGGTGACGAGGGCGTCGGCGGCCCGCCCGAACTCGACGTTCGAGGTCAGGACGCGGAACGTGGCCAGCGGCCTGCCGCCGGGGTCGGTGGTTTTGCCGTACGGCTCGATGTACCAGGCCAGCAGCCCCAGGACGACGACCGCCCACACCACTCCGGTCCACCACCGGGACAGCAGCGCCAGCGCCAGGCCCAGGCCGGCGGGTGCGAGCAACCAGGGCAGGAAGGCGAGGAGTTGAGGGACGGGGGTGATGCCGTCGGTGTCGGCGAGCCGGCATCCGACGACCACGCTGACGCCGGCGAACAGCAGAGCGGACGCCCAGATGCCGAGTAGCCGCCCCCGCCGCTTGTCCACCGTCCCGAGGTTACGAGGCGTCGTCCACCCGCGCCAGGAACGTGCGCAGCGCCTCGTTGAACTGCGCCGCCCGTTCCAGGTTGGGCAGATGGGCGGCGCCCTCGATCACCCGGAGCGTGGAGTCGGGGAGGGCCGCGTGCATGGCCTCGGCGTCGGAGACGGGGGTGTAGGTGTCGTCGGCGCCGACGACGACCAGCGCGGGGACGGTGACCCGGGTCAGCAGCTCGCGGTAGTCGGGCCGGCCGGCCCGGGCACGCAGGGCCGCTGCGGCGCCCTCGGGGGGCGCGGACGTCATCATGCGGTGGACGTGGGCCTTGACCTCGGCGTCGGCGTACGGGGCCACCATCTTGTCCAGGACCTCGTCGGCGTATCCCCGCATGCCCTCCGCGAGGAGGCGGTCCGCGAGGGTGTTGCGGAAGGTCACACCCTCGGGGGTCTCCGCCGCCGGGAAGGTGTCCGCGAGGACCAGGCCGCGGACCCGGTCGCCGAACTGGCGGTAGCCGTCCATCGCGATCTGGCCGCCCATGGAGAGACCGGCGAGGACGAAGGTGTCCACCTTCAGGTCGTCCAGCAGCGCACCGATGTCCTGGGCGAACTGCGCGAAGTCCGTGATGCCGGGGGCTGTGGGGGCTCCGTCGGCTCCGGTGGCCGCGCCGGCTCCCGGGACCGTGCGGGAGGCGCCGTAGCCGCGCAGGTCCGGGGCGATCACCCGGCGGGTGGCGGAGAACTCCGCGATCTGCGGGGTCCACATGGTGTGGTCGAAGGGGTGGCCGTGGACCAGGACCAGGGGAGCGCGGGAAGTATCAG
The DNA here is from genome assembly GCF_000721105.1 of Streptomyces cellulosae. Taxonomy (GTDB): domain Bacteria; phylum Actinomycetota; class Actinomycetes; order Streptomycetales; family Streptomycetaceae; genus Streptomyces; species Streptomyces cellulosae_A. Next base: position 20,212 of record NZ_JOEV01000006.1, on the reverse strand, counting down.
AGCCTTTGTCCTCGTATACGAGGGACGCCGGGAAAGGGGTCATGTGAAGGACCCTAGAGCGCCCCAACTCCTCGGTGCAATAAGATCTTTGCCCTCGGTGCAATCCTGGGGGGCTCTCCGTGAACGACTACCGGCACATCGCCGACCGGCTCGCCGACGACATCACCTCCGGACGGCTCAAGCCGGGCCAACGGCTGCCCCCGCAGCGGCTGTTCGCGCGGCGGCACCAGATCGCCGGGTCCACGGCGGAGCGGGTGTACGGCGAACTCGTACGGCGGGGACTGGTCGTCGGCGAGGTGGGACGCGGGACCTTCGTGCGGGCGGCTCCGGCGGGGCCGACGGGCCGGGCGCTCACCGAGGCGGCCACGCCCGCTCCCGTCAACCTGGAGCTCAACTACCCGTCCGCGCCGGGCCAGGCGGAGCTTCTCGCGCCGACCCTGGCGCCGCTGCTGCGGCCGGACGTCCTGACCGAGGCCCTCCGCCCGGCCGCCGCCACCGGCACCCCCCAGGCCCGGGAGGCGGCCGCCGCCCTGCTCGCCGGCCCTGCCTGGCGTCCCGCGCCCGACCGGTTCCTGTTCGCCGGCAACGCCCGCCAGGCGATCGCCGCCGCCCTCGCCTCCCTGGTGCGGCCGGGCGGCCGGGTCGGAGTCGAGGCGCTGACGTATCCGGTGGTCAAGGAGGTGGCCGAACGGCTCGGCATCAGACTGGTGCCCTTGGTCTCGGACGACGAGGGTCCACGGCCCGACTCCGTCGCCGCGGCGCACCGCACGGCGCCCCTGTCCGCCCTCTACCTCCAGCCGACGCTGCACAACCCGACGTCCCTGACCATGAGTGAGGAGCGCAAGCGGCAACTCGCGGTCGTGGTCACCGGTTTGGACATCCCGGTCGTCGAGGACCGCATCTGGTCCTTCCTCGCCGACCCGGAGCCGGTCACCCCGCTCGCCGTCCACGCCCCCGGCCTCACCCATGTCGTCGACGCCCTGTCCAAGCGGGTCGCGCCCGGGCTCACCGTCGGCTTTCTCGTCGTACCGCCGCACCGGGTGGCCGCCGTGGCCGCCGCCGTGCGGTCCGGCGGGTGGAGCGCGGGGCGGTTCGCGCTGGAGGCGGCGGTGCGGTGGTCCGGGGACGGGACGGTGGCGCGACTGGTCGCCGCGAAGCGGGCGGACGCGGCGCGACGGCAGCGGATCCTCGCGGAGGAACTGCACGGCTTTCGCGTACGGTCCGATCCGCGCGCCTACTACGCCTGGTGGGAACTGCCCGCCCCCTGGCGTGCGGACACCTTCACGGCCGCCGCGGCGGCGCACGGGATCGCCGTCACGCCGGGTCCCGACTTCGTCGTGGACCGCAGCCGCACACCGGACGCGGTCAGACTCGGGCTCGCGTCGGTTGCTGAACCTGATCTGCGGCGGGCGCTGCGGACGCTCGCCGACGTGGCACGAGGCGGCCGTAACGGACGGTGAGCCAGGAGGTCAGGGCCACCGTCAGACCGAGCGTGACGAGCAGCCAGGAGACCGTGCGCAGGGTGGCGGTGAGGGCGTCGTAGATGGTGCCGGCGGCGGACCGGTGGGCGCGGTCGGACAGGTCGGCCAGGGTGAGCCGGCGGCCGATCGCCACGGCGAGACCGAGGAGGGCGCCGCCGAGTGCGGTGCCGAGGGAGGTGGCGGTGACCGCGCGGCGGCGGCAGGCCGCGACGGCGATCCCGGCGACGGCGAGGACGGCCGCCGTGACGGGCAGCCAGAAACCGGCGACATCCAGCACGTCGTACTCCTTTTCGAGCCGGGTCAGGCCTCGGCCGGACGTGGCGGTTTCCAGACAAGTGGCTGCGGGCGGGGAGCGCGAGCGGGGTGACTGCAGATGGGCGTATGGGGCACCGGAGTGCCACGGCCCGTGGAACGGGCCGGAACCCTTGGCGGAACTGGGGAGTCCGCTCTCCGGTGGAGGGTTCACCTGAACGGGTGTTTCCTGGTGCTGGGGAGAAGGAGGCCGATTCATGCGTACGACTCCGGCCCTGCGGACCATGGCCGCGATCCTGCTCACCGGCGGCACGTTCGTCGCCGCCACGGCGGGCACCGGCGCGGCAGCCGCGGCCCTGCCGAGTTCACCTACCTCACCTACCTCACCGACCTCAGCGACCCATGCCCACGGCCACGGTGACGGCGACGGGCGCGGCGACGGCCGACACGGCCGTGGCCCGATCCGGGGCACCGTCGTCTCCCGCACCGCCCTCAACGTGCGGGCGGCGCCCACCACGCACTCCGCCGTCGTCGACCGGCTCCCGCCGGGCAGCCGGGTCCATCTCACGTGCGTGGTCCGTGGCCAGCGCGTCAACGGCAACCCGAACTGGTACCGGCTGGCCGGCGCCCACGGTTGGGCGAGCGCCGCGTTCGTCGACACGGGCGGCCGCTCGGTGCCAACCTGCGCGGACCACGGTCCGCGGTGGAAGGACGACCACTGGCGCGACTGGCGCGACTGGCGCGACGCTGACCAGAGCGACCGGAGCGACCCGGGTGGGAACGAGACCTGGGCCGACTGAGCGGCGAAAGAAGGGCGACAGCGGGCGGGCCCCGGCGAACGCGCCGGGGCCCGCCCGCTGTGTCGTCCGTGCAAGTCGTGCCGTCCGTGGAGGCGGTCGGCACGGGCGGTCGGCCTCGGGCGGTCAGCGGATGCGGTTGCCCTCCGCGTCCTCGCGTGTGTAGTAGCGGTAGAAGAACACGCCGTAGACGGCCACCGCGACCGCCAGCCCCAGGGCGGTGGACCGGAGCACGCTCTCGCCGGTCTGGCTGTAGAGGAAGCCGACGGCCGCGCCGGCGAACGCGGACTTCACGCCCGAGTGCAGTTCGCGCTGGAGCAGCGGGGCGAGCGTCGCCACGGCGATGCACAGCACGATGAACGCGATCGCGGTGACGAAGCCGAACAGGACGTTCCAGCCGGTGAGGGGGCCGCCGTCGCGCCGGTTGGCCGCCGCCCAGTAGCCGTAGACGAGCCCGAGGACGACCGGGATCGCGAACCTGGCGATCCGGTGGACCCGCTCGTCGAAGATGTCGGGCGTGCGGACGGGCCTGACCTGACGGGCCATGGCCCTGCGTCGCGCTGCGCGCAGTCGGCCGAACGTGGGTGCCGCATGAGCCATGAGAGCGCTCCTCTCTCTCCTCGCCCCCGCCTTCCAGAGCACACCTGGGGACAGGCCCTGGCAAGTCGGCGGAGCGGCCTGTTCGACTCGGCCCGGTGCGGATGCGGGCGCCGGGGTGTCGTGGTTCGCTGAGGCCCATGAGGGCCGGGAATGACGGTGGGCCGGGCCGGGCGCTGCGGCCGGCCGACGGCCGGCCCGTCCGCCGGGGTCCGCTCGGCCGGGCGGCCGAGCAGCGAGGGGAGGTCCCGCGCCGGCAGAACCTGCTGCGCGTCCGGGGACGCAGTGTCGCCTGGATGCCCCCGCTGCTGCTGCTGTTCGCCGTCACCGGCATCGACTTCAACACCACCGGCAGGTTCCGGATCATCTCCTGGATCGTGCTGGTGCCCGGTATCGCCGCCGCGATCTGCGGGGTGGCGCTGACGGCCGCGTTCGGGGTGGCCGCGCTCCTCACGTACTTCCTGGTCGACGTCGCCTGGCCGCACCAGTACCGGATCGGCCTCGCGGACTTCGTCCTCGTCGCCCTGGGCGGTCTCCTCGCGACGCTGGCCTGCGCGGTACGGGTGCGCGGCGAGCGGGACATGCTGCACATGCGGGACATCACGGAGACGATCCGCCGGACCGTGCTGCGTCCGCTCCCGCCGCTGTGGGGCGGCCTGGACCACGCGGCCGTCTACCTCGCCGCCGACAGCCAGGCCCGCGTCGGCGGCGACTTCTACGACATCCAGCCCGGCCTGCACGGCACCCGCGTCCTCCTCGGTGACGTGCAGGGCAAGGGGCTGGGCGCGGTGGAGACGGCGGCCGCGCTGCTCGGTACGTTCCGGGAGGCCGGGTACCACGAGGCGGACCTCGCGACCGTCGCCGAGCGGCTGGAGATCCGGATGCGGCGGCACGGGCTGCATGTCGCCGCGCAGGGCCGTGAGGACGGCGACCGGTTCGCGACCGCCGTACTGCTCGGCTTCCCCGCGGACGCCTCCGGCGTGCTGGAGGCCGTCGTCTTCGGCCACGAGCCGCCGCTCGCGATCGGCCCGGACGGCGTACGGCAGCTGCCGCCCGGCGACGGCCTCCCGCTCGGGCTGGCCGACCTGGGGGACGGGCTGCCCCCGCTGCGCCGGATCCCCCTCGCTCCCGGCACCACCATCCTGCTGACCACCGACGGCGTCACCGAGTCACGTGACGGCGACGGAGCCTTCTACCCGCTCACCGACGAGGTGGTCCGCGCGGTCGCCGCCGACCCAGCCGTCGCCGACCCGCACCGTCTGGTCGCCCTGGTCCGCGACGGCACCCTGCGCCACTGCGGCGGCCGACTGGCCGACGACACGACGGTGTTCGCGGTACGGCGGACCGACGCGGCCGATGACGTCGCCGTCGCCGTCGCCGTAGCCGATGACGTCGCCGTCGCCGTAGTCGACGACGAGATCGACGAGGACCACGAGCTCGACGAGGACCACGAGCTCGACGAAGGCGACGAAGACCATGAGGACGACGAAGACCACGAGGGCGACGAGACCCCCCGAAAGGGACGTTTGCAGTCCTGAGGTCCTGCTTTGCAGCCGCAGCGGTTACGGTGCTGACGTACGTGATCGACGGGGGATGGGGAGGGACCGATGCCCGGAACCGTGCTGCTGCTCGCCGCCTCACCGGTGGGCAAGGGCTGTCTGGTGGACGCGGCGTCCGTGCTTCCCGTCCTGGCGGCCGTGCCGCCCGCGGTGCTGTCGGGGGCCGACACGGCGAACGTCGTCGAGCTCGCCGACCCGCTGGAGCCGCAGGCCGTCCTCACCCGGCTGCGGGCCGCCGCGACCGCCCCCGGCCCGCTGACCGTGTTCATCACCGGCCAGCTCACGCTGGACCGCCGCCAGCACCTGCCCCACCTCGCACTGGCCCGCACCACTCCCTCCACCGTCCGCTACACCGCCTTCCCCTGGCACTGGATCCGCGAGGAACTCCGGCTGCGCACCCCGGGGTCGACGACCCTGCTCCTCGACCTGCACGCGGACGCGGAGACGTGGTCGTGGCTGCGCGCCAACCCGTTGGACTCGGGACGAGGCATCGCGGTGTACGGCCGGATCGCGCCGCCGCCGTCCTCCCGGCGGGTGGTGGCCGCGCCGGCGTACATGAAGACGGTCGCCACGATTCTGCGCAGCGGGCGGCGGCCCGATCTCGGGGAGCTGCATCAGCAGGCGTTGGCGCGGGTGGGGAGCGACGGGTACGGGGACCTGGTGCTGACGGTTCCGGGGGTGGTGACGACCGCCGCCCCTGCGGGTTCCGCCGCCAGAACCCCGTATCGGCCTGAACTGCCTCGGCCTCAAGCGTCGGACGAGCTGAACCCGGCCGACGGGAGTCGAGCGGTGACCGTGGTGGTCCGACAAGCGGACACCCGCCGCGTTCCCCCCGTTCCCCCCGCTCCCCTCGCCCCCGACGACCCCCACGCCTACATCACCGCCGCCGTCCAGGACGGCCGGCACGCCGACGCCGACGCGCTCGCCGCCGAGCACGAGCAGGCCGCCGTCCGGGCGCACGGAGCCGGGTCCGACCAGGCGTTGCACTGGGCCGAGGTGCGGGCGGATCTGGCGATGTTCGCGGGGGATCCGGTGCGCAGCTGCCGGACGTGGCTGGCGGTGGCCGGGGCGCGGCTGACCGCCGGGCAGGCGCCGGACTCGCCCGCGGTGGAGGCGGCCGTCGACCGGGCCCATCACCAGTGGTCCCAGATCCGTGACGTGACGCCCGCACGGGAACTCGGCACCGCGCTAGCCGAGCTGCGCGGCCGGGTGCCGGGGCGGCGCCAGGGCGCCCTGGAGAACGTGCACCGGCAGCTGCGCCAGTTGCAGACGCAGAGTTAGGCGCAGGCCTACGAGCGCCTGTCTACGAGCCCGAACCCCGGGCACGAACCTACGGGCTCGAACCTACGTGCACAGACCTACGGCCCCCGCGTGCCCGAAGCGGCGGCGCCGTCCGTGGTCCCCGCGGCATGCTGTCCCTGGGCCGGTGCCGGCTCCGCCGCTCTGGCCGGACCCACGTTCGCCGCCAGGACCAGGGCGGCGACGGCGATCACGGCGGCGGCCAAGCCCCGCGTGTAACGCGCGGTGGTGCTGGGGCGTTCGAGCACGGCGACCTCGCAGCAACGACAGTTCAGGACAACTCGGGAACAGCTTAAGCATGCTTAATACGCCGTTTAACCTAGGGGCTGACGGAGTCGAACGGCAAGAGGCACAAGGGGAGTTGGGCGATGTCGGAGCGCGACGACCCGGTGACGATCGGGCGCCGGGTGCAGCGGCTGCGCGTCGAACGCGGGCTGACCCAGAAGCAGTTGGCGGAGCCCGCGTACACACCGGCGTACATCTCCACGCTGGAGGCGGGCCGGGTGCGCCCCTCCGACGACGCGCTGCGGCACCTGTCCGGCCGGCTCGGTGTCGGCTTCGACGAGCTGGCGACCGGCCGCCCGGCCCACCTCGTCACCGACCTGCGCCTCCGGCTCACCGAGGCCCACCGCACCCTCGCCACCGGGGAGGCGGAGGCCGCGGCCGAGCAGTACGCCGGCCTGCTCGCCGAGGCCGAGCGGCTCGACCTCGCCGAGGTGGTCGCGGCGGCCCTGCTGGGCCTGGGTGAATGCGCCCTGGAGACCGGCGAGCTGGAGGAAGGGCGCCGCTGCTTCGAGCGGGCGGAGGAGGCGTTCGGCGACGTACCGCTGCCGGTCCGGGTCCCGGCCCTGCGCGGTCGTGCCGTCTCCCACTATCTGGCTGGTGAACTCCGGTACTCCGTCTACCTGCTGGAGTCCACGATCGACGAGCTCAACCGCGGCGGTCTGCACGACCCGGACGCCCTGCTCCTCCTCTACGCCAGCGTCATCGGCCCCTACATGGACATGGGCGCCCACGCCCGCGCCGCCCAGGCCGCCGAGTTCGCCCTCGCCCTCGCCCCGCAGGCCGGTGACCCCGCCCTGGTCGCCCGGATGCACCGCTCCGTCGCCCGCACCCTGATAGCCGAGGGCCGGGTCGCCGAGGCCGACGCCTCGCTGGCCAAGGCGTCCGAGCTGTACCGGCAGCTCCAGCTGCGCACCGAACTCGCCAACTGCCACTGGATGCGCGGCTACGTGTACGCGCAGAACGGCCAACTGGACCGGGCTGAGGACGAGTTGAGGCAGGCCCTCACCATGCTCTCCGCCACCCGTGCCGCTCTCTACTCCAGCCAGGCCGCCGTGGAGCTCGCCGACGTGCTGCACCGGCGCGGCAAGTCCGAGGAGGCCGCCGCCCTGTTGCACGACGTGCTCAGCGACTTCAGCCCCGAACGCGGCGCCCTGCACTCCGCCGCCGCCCACCGCCTGCTCGGCATCATCGCCGAGGACGCCCGGGACACCGATGCCGCCGAGGAGCACTACGTCCGGGCGCTCAGCCTGCTGGAACGCGCGGGCGCCGCCGGTGACCTGGCCGACCTGTGCCGGCTGCTGGGGGACCTGCTGCGCCGCACCGGCCGGGTGGAGGCCGCGCTGGACGCGTACCGGACCGGACTGGGACACCGTACGGCGCCCGGCACCACCACCCTCGGACCCGCACCCGCGCAGCCGCCTCTGTGACGGTGACGGAGAGTAGCCGCCGCCCGCTCCGCCTCTTTCCCGGCGAAGAGCTCGGTCACCGGGCGAGCGCGTTTCGGCGGGGCGACGCAGGGTAGTCGGCCTGCGCCTCCTCGCGCGGGCGCCTCACGAGACGTGACCCCGCTCCGGATGGGCTCGCCGCGGGGAACCATGGACGATAATGGCCGCGCTGATCTAAGGAGGCGGTGGCCGTGCGGCCCAGGGACGACCGCGACGGCGCCCACGGCGACGACACCGGTCCGTACGGGGCCCCCGGTGGCGGCGACTCCCGGCGGTCGGGCCGCGACGCCGGCCAGGAACGGCGACACGAGCGGGTGCGGGCCGCCGACGTGATCGCCGAGGGGGTGCGGGGCGCCCAGCCCCGGGAGATCCCCGGACGGCTGTGCGCGGTGGCGGTCAAACTCTTACCGGTGATCGGTGCGAGCGTGTCCCTGCGTAGCGACGGTATGCCCGTCCAGCTCAGCGCCAGCAGCGACCAGGCCTCCCACCTGTCCGAGGTCCAGGCCACCCTGGGCGACGGCCCCTGCATGTACGCCGCCGCGACCGGCGCCCCGGTCCTCGCCTCCGACCTCACGGCCGGGCCGGACGCCCGCCGCTGGCCCGTCTTCGCCCAGCAGGCCACGGCCGCCGGAGTACAGGCCGTGTACTCGGTGCCCCTCGGGAACGACGCCGTGTGCGTGGGTACGCTCGACCTCTACCGCGCCACCCCCGGCGAGCTCACCCTGCGCGAACTGCGCACCGCGCAGCTCGTGGCCAGTGTCATGACGGTCGCCCTGATGGCACTGCCTCAGGGGGCGGAGAATGGGGACGGAGGAGAAGAACCCTGGTTGAGCGGTTTGGCCACCGATCACGACGAGGTCTACCAGGCCATCGGCATGATCATGGTGCAGCTCGGTGTCGCCTCGGAAGAGGCGCTGGCCCGGTTGCGCGCCCACGCCTTCGCGCACAACCGCACCGCCCTCGAGGTGGCGCGCGATGTGGTCTCGCACAGGAAGAGGTTCGACCGTGACTAGGAACTCTCCGTCACGACCACCGGTGAACCCGTCTCGTGACGGTACGAGGAGGCTCTGATGAACCGGGAGCTGCGGCTCATCCGCGCATTCGTCGACCTCGCCGACACACTGGGCGCGCACTTCGACCCGATCGATCTGTTCACCCGGCTCAGCGCGCACTGCACGGGCCTGCTGGCCGTGGACGCGGTCGGCGTGATGATGGCCGACGCGCGGGGCACCCTGCGCGCCATGACGGCCTCCGCCGACGACCTCGGCCGGCTGGACGTGTTCCAGGTACAGCAGGAGCAGGGACCGTCCGTCGACTGCTTCCGCACCGGCGAACCCGTCACCGCCGACGATCTGCGCGAGGGCGTCCGCTGGCCCGACTACACGGCTCACGCCCTGGAGGCCGGTTACGTCTCCGTGCACGTGCTGCCGCTACGGCTCGACGGCCAGGCGATCGGCGCCGTGTCCCTCGCCAACCGGCACAGTGACGCGCTGCCGGCCGATGACCTCGTGGTGGCCCAGGGAATGAGCGACGTCGCCGCCCTCACGCTGACGCACTGGCCTGCCGAGGCCAAACGTCCGCACGATCTGCTCACCTCCCTCCAGTCCGCGGTGTCCGCGAAGGCGACCGTCGAACTGGCCAAGGGGATCCTGTCCGAGCACGCCGGTGTCTCCTTCACCGAGGCGCTGGATCTGCTGCGCCAGTACGCGGAGATGCAACGGCTGTCCCTGACAGCGGTCGCCCGCGCTCTCGCGGAACGCACGCTCAGCCCGGACGAACTGCTGGGGGGAGTCCCGAACCGGGCTTAGGCGGCGCCCGGGCCCCTGCCCGTGGAACGGTCCCTGGACCTGGCCCGCTCCGGCCAGGTCACCGCCCAGTCCGGGGCACGAGATCCCGTCGGACCGGTCGGCTCAGATCGGCGTCCGGCCCCGCTTGCGGACGTCCGCCAGCCGCTGCGCCCCCAGCTGTACGGCCGCCTGTGTGACCTCGGGCTCGATGTCGCCGAGGCCGCCGTGGGAGAGGCCGATCGCGTCGTCGCCGACACGGACGACGGCGACGTCCAGGGTGAGCAGGACCGGTTCGTCGTTCAGCGTCGCGCCCGCCAGGGTGACCCGCAGGCCCTGCCGGGCGTCTCCCACCGCCGGCAGGCCCGCGTCCGTGACCTGCCCGTCCAGCCGGTCGCCCTGGGGGGTGGTCGCCGTGAACCGCGCGCACTTCTTCGGCAGGGTCCGCAGCCAGGCGATGGCGCGGTCCACGTCGGCCGGGTTCCGGGTGACGATCTGGTAGCGCAGCTGGGACTCGTTCCAGACGTCGTCGAGGCTGATCACGGCCTCGGGCGGGGCGCCCGGCCCGAACGGTTCCTCGGCGTACAAGGTGTCCAGCAGCCGCCGGCAGTCGGGCAGCCCGGCCGTCGCCTTCAGCAGCCCGTCGTGCCAGATCGCGGCCCCCTGCGTCGGCGTCCAGGGTTCCCCGAGGTCGGCCTCCGTGACCAGCGCGGCCTGTGCCTGCGCCTGGGTGAGGGCGGCGGGGGACGGAGCGGAGGTGCCGGCCGGAGTGGTTGACGGTGCGTAGTCGGGCTTCTGGGCGGTGGGCGGCGTACTGAGGGCGGAACAGGCGGCGGTGACGAGCAGACCACCCAGGGCGAGAACGGAGACACCGAGGACACGGGCCGGGGCTGGATTCATCGGGGGTGCCTCCTTGGGCGACATCCAAGATCGAGTACGCCCTCCTACGGCACCACCGCCCCTGCCCCTCCACCAGCGAGCGGAGCCGTCCGAGTGAGGCCGTCCCCTCGCCGACGGCGTCCGCCGCTCCCACCCACGAGAACTCGCCGCCCCCCGCCTCGGGTGTTCGCTGCCCGCCTCGGGTGTTCGCCCCCCGCCTCGGGCATGTGCCGTCCGCCTCGGGCATGCGCCCCCCGCCTCGGGCGTTCGCCCCCGCCTCGGGCATGCGCCGTCCGCGTCGGGCGTTCGGTCCCTGCCTCGGGCATGCGCCCTCCCACCCTGGGCATCCGCCCTCCCACCCTGGGCATCCGCCCTCCCACCCTGGGCATCCGCCCTCCCACCCCGGGCGTCCGCCGCCCGCGCCGGGAAAACCCGTCGCTCCCGCCCCTCGGCCCTTGCTACGGTCCGCCCATGCAGCGCGTCCACGCACCCGTACGCCCGTCCTCCACGACGACGCCGGAGAGTGTCCCGGCGCGCTGACAGCTGACCCAGTCCGAAGCCCCGGGGCGAGTGCCCCGGGGCTTTGCCGTGCGGGGGCTCGTGCCCGGGGGACCGTGAGGAGAGCCCACCGTGTACGACCACCGCCGCCTCGGCCGTGAACTGGACCTGTTCGACACCGATCCGCTGATGGGCGCGGGGCTGCCGTACTGGCTGCCCGACGGGGCCGTCGTACGGCATGCCCTGGAGGAGTACGTCCGGGAGGCCGAGCGCGCCGCCGGATACCGGCACGTGTACTCGCCCGTCCTCGGCAAGCGGGAGCTGTACGAGATCTCGGGCCACTGGTCCCACTACAGCGAGGACATGTTCCCGCCGATGGAACTGGGCGCGGAGGAGGTCGTCCTGCGCCCCAGTCTCTGCCCCCACCACGCCCTCATCTACCGCTCCCGCTCCCACAGCTACCGCGAACTGCCGCTTCGGATGGCCGAGTTGGGCGGCATGTACCGCGCCGAGCTGTCCGGAGTCCTCGGTGGACTCACCCGCGTCCGGTCCATCCAGCTCAACGACGCGCACATCTTCTGCACCTTGGAGCAGGCCGTCGAAGAGGCCCGTGCCGCCCTGGAGTTGATCGGCCGGGCCTACGCCGACCTCGGCATCCGTGCCGCCCGCCACCGCCTCTCCCTGCCCGGCGAGGGCGGCAAGTACGTCGCCGACCCGCAGCTGTGGCACCGGGCCACCGCCCTGCTGCGGGAGGTCCTCGACGGCTCCGGCGTCCCGTACGACGCGGAAGAGGGCGAGGCCGCCTTCTACGGCCCGAAGATCGACGTGCAGATCACCGATCCCGCCGGCCGCGAGTCCACCCTCTCCACCGTCCAGATCGACTTCCACCAGCCCGGACGCTTCGACCTGCACTACATCGGCGCCGACGGGGCGAAACACCGGCCGATCATGGTGCACCGCAGCGTCATCGGCAGCGTGGAACGGGCGGTCGCGCATCTCATCGAGGAACACGGCGGCGCGTTTCCGGCCTGGCTCGCGCCCGTGCAACTGGCGGTGCTGCCGGTCGGTCAGGCGCAGGAGGAGCGGGCCCAGGACGTCGTACGGCAGGCGGTGGCCCGGGGTCTGCGGGCGGAACTGCACGGCCCCGGCGACGGCACCCTCGGGGCCAGGATCCGCGCGGCGCGGCTCGTGCCGTACCAGGCGGTGGTCGGGGAGCGGGAGGCCGACGGCGGTCTGGTGGCCGTACGGCTGCGGGACGGGCGGCGTCCCGGGGCCGTGCCCGCAGGGGAGTTGCTGGACCGGATCGCCGCCCGCGCCGGTGATCGCGGCGCCGAACTGTGGGCGGCTGCGTAAGGTCGGTCGCACCACCCTCGTGGACCGCACCCTCGGAGAGGAACCCTGCCGTGACCGGTCAGCCCATCCCGGTGATCATCGACTGCGACACCGGTGTCGACGACGCCCTGGCCCTGCTGTTCGCCGTACGGCACCCCGCGCTCGACGTGCGCGCGGTGACCTGTGTGGCCGGGAACACCGACGTGGACGGGGTGGTCCGCAACACCCTGACCGTGCTGGAGCAGGCCGGCGCCGGTGACATTCCGGTCGCCCGGGGCGCCGAACGCCCGCTGATCGAGCCGGTGCGCACGGCCCGGCACGTGCACGGACAGGACGGGATGGGCGACCTCGGGCTGCCCGCGCCGACCCGTCGGGCGGTCGACGTGGACGCCGTGACGCTGCTGCGCCGCGAGATCCTCGCCGCCCCGCGCCCGGTCACCCTCATCCCCACCGCGCCCCTGACGAACATCGCCCTGCTGCTGCGCACGCACCCCGAGGTGGTGCGGAACATCGAGCGGATCGTGTTCATGGGCGGCGCGGTGGCGACCGGAAACGCCACGCCGGTCGCGGAGTTCAACGTCTGGCACGACCCGGAGGCGGCGGCGATCCTGCTCACAGCCGGGGTGCCGATCACCATGTACGGCCTCGATGTCTTCAAGCGGGTCCTCGTCCCGGCCGCCGACGTCCAACGCCTGCGCGGGAGTACGGAACCCCGTCTCCGCATGGCCGGCGAACTCCTCGCCCACCGCGACCCCGCCACCTCCGGCGACCCCACCCCCATGGGCGGCCTCGGCGACGCGGGCGCGGTCTGCGCGGTCGTCGACCCGGACGGCATCACCACCGAACTCCTCCCGGTCGACGTGAATCTGGCCCCGGGCATCGCCCGGGGCCAGACCGTCGTCGACCGCCGCCCCGCTCCCGGCGAGTCCGAGATCCACGAGGGAGTCCGCGAACGGCCCTTGGTCGACGTGGCATTGGGTGTCGACGTGGAGCGCTACGTGAAGCTGTGGCTGACGACGGTGGAGGGAACTTAGAGCCGCTCTACCGGACGATCTTGCGGGGCCTGCCGCGTCTTGGGGCGGGAGGACGCCAGGAGTCCACGTCAACGGCCGACAGTCCGAGACGGGTGATATGTCCGCTGTAGGCGCGCTGAAGGAGCTCTCTGTCCCCAGACGGCTCGGCGTGACCATCGCCGTGTGCCGTGGTCCAGGGGAGGAGCTCCGCGAACGCCCTGAGCAACGGCAGTGCCGACTCCGGACTCTGCGCATGTGCGTGTGAATCGGCCTCAAGGAGGTCGAGTACCGCGACGGCCCGCTCGTCAGTGGTCCAGCCCGCCCAGCCGATCGGCGTGGTGGGAGACAGGGGAGAGAAGGACGATGCGAACGAAACGAACCGCTCGTTCGGGACGTCGAACTTGCCGCGGTGTCGCCAGTAGGAAGGCCTGAGGAAGTCCCCGGACGTGAAGCGTGGTAGGTCCGGGCCCACATGGCGTACGTCGGCGACGGACTCCTCTGCGTCTTCCCGGCGTTGGACTTCCCATACCTTCTCCCAGTCGCGGCGCTTCGCGAGACCCGACGTCTTGTACCGGAGAGGCGCAGCCTGGGGCACGCGTTCGTCGGCGAGCAGGTCCAGCAGCACGACAGACATCACGGCAGCGGGAGCGTAGAGCGTCGCGAGCGTGGTGAAGTCCTCGTTCCCGCACAGTAGTTCGGCCAGTTGGCGGACCGTCCGCGCGACAGGCCGGCGGCCTGCCGGGGAGGACTCGTACCACAGTTGGGACGCTTCGCAGTGGTCGAGCAGGCGCTGTCGGAGTATGGGACCGATCCTGGTTTCCCAGGGTTGGACCCACCAGCGGCGCTTGTACTCAGGCTGCTCCAGCAGCCCCAGCGACGCGTTCTGCTCGATCGCGTTCACCCGGCGTCGCACCAACTCCCGGTACGCCGGAGGCCAGTGCTGGGGAAGGTCGGTCACCGGCGTCGTTGATTGGTGCGTGAACCACTGCGTCGTCACCTCTCCCGTCGCGACGCGCCGCGCAAGCACGATTTCGAAGGCCCGCTCTCCCAGGGAGAGGTCGGGTACATCCTCGATGGGGCCGCTCAGTTCCCCGTCGTCGGGGATCAGGCCGTAGTGGGCGTACGGTCGTCCTCGACGACGGATGGGGCGGGCGACTCATGGGTGGCGATGACGGGTGGCTCAAGTGGATATGGGTGGCGATCGTCCTGATCGTCGCGCTGCTCCTCGGCTGTGCGGCTGCTGGTGTTTCCTGGCTGACGAAGGGTGGGAGCCCTGCCAGAGGCAGGGTGAAGGGGGCGTTCGCTGCGGGCGGAGTGACCTTCCTTGGGGTGGCCACTCTCGGTATGGCAATCGGGGGCTTCCTGGCCGGATGATCCCTTCGTTCAAGCGTGAGGGGTACACTCCTTAGAGGTGTACCCCTCGTGCCCGCCCTGGAAGGCAATCACATGCAGCGTCGGGCAAGTCCGGCCAAGCCGTCGCGCGTCTACGATCGCGGGGGCGAATGGGACGCGCTCACCTTGTTCGCGAACCGGCCTCTGCCGCACGCCATGCTCGGGATCGTCAGCGGGCGGCGACGCATGGGGAAGACGTATCTCCTGCGGGCGCTCGTCGAGCAATGCGGGGGCTTCTACTTCGGGGCCACGGCAGGGACGGAGGCGGAGTCCCTCCGCCAATTCAGCGTAGCTCTGGCCGAGCAGGCGGGTTCGCCCGTGCCCTTCTCCTTCGCCACCTGGGACGATGCGATCTCGTATCTCTTCGGTCTCGCCGTCCCCGGGCGGGGGAACAACCCGTTCCTCGTGGTCATTGACGAATTTCCGTATCTGGTGAAGGTGGCCCCGGAGCTACCCTCGCTCATCCAACGCATGATCGACCGCTTCCAGATCGAAGAGAGCAGCATGCGGTTGCTCCTGTGCGGTTCGGCGATGTCCGTCATGGGCGGGCTGCTGGCCAGTACCGCACCTCTGCGTGGCCGGGCGCAGCTGGAACTTGTCGTACGGCCCTTCGGGTATCGAGCAGCAGCGGACTTCTGGGGTGTCGCGGATGATCCCGAACTCGCCGCACGGCTCCACGCCGTCGTCGGAGGTACCCCCGCGTACCGTCGGCAGTTCTTGGCGGATGACGTTCCCGCGGGCATGGGCGACTTCGACGACTGGGTGTGCCGTACCGTGCTTGCGCCGTTCAGTCCGCTCTTCCGGGAGGCTCGGTATCTGCTCGCCGAGGAGGCGGACATCCGGGATACCGCGTTGTACCACTCGGTTCTGGCAGCTGTGGCACAGGGCAACACGACGCGAGGCGGTATTGCTGGTTACATCGGACGCAAGTCCGTCGACATCTCGCACCCGCTCAACGTTCTGGAGGACAGTCACCTGCTGGTGCGAGAGGCGGACGTCTTCAGGGCCGGGAAGTCGCAGTACCGCATCACCGAGCCGCTGATCAACTTCTATGAGGCTGTCATGCGTCCGTCCTGGGCACGCCTTGAGAGCGGTCAGGCCACGGAGGTGTGGGCGCAGTCGGCGGCGCGCTTCGCGGCGCAGGTGGCGGGCCCTCACTTCGAGGCGTTGTGCCGCGAGTATGTGCTCGGGCCCGGCCGCTCCTTGCTCAATACGTCACTGGGTGAGGTCGGCAGCGGCGTGGTGACCGACTCGAGGGAGCGTCGGCAGATTCAGATCGACGTTGCGGTGGTGGAACCGGGATCCGGTGGGGGCAGGCCCGCGGTCACGCTGCTCGGTGAGGCGAAGTGGGGGACCGTCATGGGAGTGAACCACCTGGAACGTCTTGAGCGGGCCAGGGAACTCCTGGCCGGGCGAGGGATGGGCACGACGCGGTGCGGGCTGGCCTGCTTCAGCGCTGCCGGTTTCAGCGATGCTCTGCGGGGTCAGGCCGAACGACGTGGTGTCCTGTTGATCGGCCTCGACGAACTCTACGGTCGTTCGATGCCTACGGCGGTTCTGCCCTAGGCCTAGGGATCTTCAAGGGATGCGCAGGGTCGTGCCATGGGCGGCCGCCGACGAGAGATACCGCGAACGTCCCCTGGTGGAGGCGGTGTTGGGCGTCGACGTTCAACAGGGTGGCGCCCCGATGGGGACGCCACCCTTCGCAACGCACAGCCCCGGAGCCGATCAGCAGAAGGGGCGGCCCGGTGCGTTGGCCCAGAACGAGAGGAACGACCAGGTCTGGGCTCCGATGGTTCCGTCGGCGAAGATCCGGGCGCACTGCTGGAAGGCTCTCGTCGCGCGACGAGTGTCGCGGCCGAAGATGCCGTCCACGCGCAGGCCGGCGTCTATCGCCTCATTCAGATAGCACTGCGCCTGTCGGACGGCCGATCCGGACGATCCGCGCTGAAGCGGCGGCCGGCGCTTGGTGAAGTTGCAGACGTCCTGCGGCCCTCGGGGAGCTTGGCGCTCCGGGTTGACTGCGGATTGGGTGCTGATCACTTTGGCGGTCGTGGACGATGGAGTGCCGTGTGGTGCCGCTACGGCCGGTCCTCCCGCAAGACCGAGGGGAAGAAGCACGGCTGCGGCGGTGGCGAACGCTCGTCGCATCCTCAATCACCTCCAGAGAGTGCACTTTCATCATCGTGCGCTCGGCTCTGGCTTGTTGCATCTCGAGACGCGGGCGGCACGGGATGGCCCTCCGGACCGCCGTCTGCGTGGACGACGACCCGGTTCGCCTTCCCGGTCGGCGCACCGGGCCGTCGGGGTCAGCGGGTGTCGGCGGCCGGGCGTACCGTCCACCGTTGTTCCACCTTCGCCAGGCGCCAGTACGTGATGGCCGCTGCCCACACCACCACGAACAGGCCGACGATGACGTAGCCGACGCTGTCGAGGTTGATGTCGGCGATCCAGGTGGTGACCGCGTCACCGAGGGCGAGTTTGTCGTGGAGGACGCCGACGAGCTCGATGGTGCCGATGAAGAAGGCGACGGCGATGGACAGGCCGGTGATCGTGAGGTTGTAGAAGACCTTGCGGACCGGGTTGGAGAAAGCCCACTGGTAGGCGAAGTTCATGAACGTGCCGTCGAGGGTGTCGAACAGGCTCATTCCGGCGGCGAAGAGGAGGGGCAGGGACAGGATCGCGTACCAGGGCAGGCCGGCCGCCGCGCCCGAGCCCGCCATCACCATCAGCGTGACCTCGGTGGCCGTGTCGAAGCCCAGGCCGAACAGGAAGCCCAGCGGATACATCTGGCCGGGGCGGCTGATGGACTTGGTGAGGCGGCCGAGGATGCGGTTCATGAACCCGCGGGAGTCCAGGTGCTGTTCGAGTTCCCGCTCGTCGTACGAACCGGCCCGCATCGCCTTGAACACCTTCAGGATGCCCATCAGGGCAACCAGGTTGAGGGCGGCGATGAGGTAGAGGAACGTGCCGGAGATCGTCGTACCGAGGAAGCCGAGCACCTGGTGGGTGCCGGAGTCCTCGTTCATGACCTTGCCGGCGAGCTGGGTGCCGCCCGCGATCAGCAGGGCGAGGAGCACCACCACGCTGGAGTGGCCGAGCGCGAACCAGAAGCCCACCGACACCGGGCGCTTGCCGTCGGCCATCAGCTTGCGGGTGGTGTTGTCGATCGCGGCGATGTGGTCGGCGTCGAAGGCGTGCCGCATACCGAGGGTGTAGGCGGTGATGCCGAGTCCGATGCCGAAGGCCTTGTTGTCGACCTCGTAGTGACCGGGGACGACGAGGAGGAACAGGATTCCGAAGGCGACGACGTGCAGGGCGGCGATCACCGCCATCAGGCCGGCCGTCCTGAAGGTGTCCTCCCGGCGCCACTTGAAGGACGCGGGGGTGGGGACGGACGTCCGGGCAGGGTCGGGCAGGGTCATTCGGTCACGCTCCAGCACCTCGTGGATCAACTCGTGAGATGCCGTGGCCGGTCTCCTGGCTTACGGGTCGTACGTTCGCGCGCCTGCCTTCCCGGCCCCTTCGTGGCGGCCAGTGGCTGTCCCTGGCGGGACGGCGGTGCTCGAACTCCCCGATCACAGTGGCGAGGGCCGCGTCGGTTTCCCACCGACTTCCCGAGCACCACGGCGGGTCCACCGTAGGGGCGTAAGGGGTTTCCTGCATAGCTGCGTATCTGGGCAGGTATCGAAGATCACAGAATCGGGCCTGCGAGGATGGCGCCATGCATCTCGTTCCGGCGGACCGAGCGGACCGCCGCACCATAGACGGGCACCGGGTGTGCGACGCCATCGCCGCGATCGGTGAACCCGGGCACGTACGGGCCTGGTCCGACCGCTTCTCGCTGCTCGCCGACCCGAAGCGGCTGGCGCTGCTGCTGGCCCTGCACCGGACGGGGCCCCTGGCCGTGTCCGACCTGGCGATCGCCACGGGGATGAACGACCCGGCGGTGTCGCAGGCGCTCAGGCTGCTGCGGGCGGCCGGGGTCGTGGAGGGCGAGAAGGAGGGGCGGATCGTGCGCTACCGGGTGGTGGACGGGGACGTCGCCGCGCTGCTCAAGCACTGCGCGGCGGACGGCTGAGGCACCTTCCGCGAAAACGCGACGCGGTGGTGGCCGAGAGATGAGCCTGGCTACGACCTCTCGACCACCACCGCGTGCCTACCACGGGGGACTGTCGCCGCGTACGACGACCGCATCGCCACCACCGTCCGACGACGAGCGTGACCACGACCGTGCACGACTGCGACCGCGTGACTGCGACCGTGTATGACTACGACCGTTGACAACTACGCCCGCGTGCTGACGCCTGTGTGACTACGACCGCGTGACTACGACCGCGTGCCTACGCCCGCGTGATTACGAGCGCGTGGCCTTGCGGCGTCGCGTCATCACGACCATGCCCGCGCCGCCCGCCAGCAGCACCGCCGCGCCGATCGCGATCGGGCCGGTGCTGCTGCTGGCGCCGGTCTCGGCGAGGTCGTCGCCGCCGCCGTTCGGCACGGTGGCCGGGGCGGTGGTGGACTCGGAGGCCGACGGGGTCGGGGTGCCGGTCGAGGTGTCCTCGGAGGGGGACGGGGTCGGGGACGGGGCCTCGGTCGCCGGCGGCGTCGTCTCCTCGGCCGGCTTGGACGGCTCGGTGGACTCGGGAGTCGACGGGGTCGGCGCCGGGGTGGACGGTGTCTGCGGCGGCGGAGTCGTCGCGCAGTCCTTCGTACCGCCGTTCCAGCCCGCGATCAGCTTGTCCTTGATGACCGGGCGGTCCGGGCCGATGGGCACGTCGCCGTGGACGAGGCCGTCCTTGGCGTCGAGCTTGCCGTCGAACTTGACCGCGCCCCGGTAGAGGTCGACCTGCGCGAAACAGCCGGCGTCCGGCACCGCGATGTCGAGGGACTCGGTCTGCCCGGGCTTCACGGTCACCGTGTCGAAGTCGACGAGGACCTGCTCGCCGGAGGTGTTGAAGGTGGCGCCGTGGGCGAGGTACGAGGCGAGGGAGGCGGTGCAGGTGCCGGCGTCACCGGCGGTGCGGACCTTGATGTGGACCTTGCCGTCCTCGGTGGGCCTGAGGGTCTGATCGTCGACCTTGACCGAGTCGAAGAAGCCGGTGCCGTCCAGGGAGAACTGGCAGCGGTCGGTTCCGGTCTCCGTGCCCGGGCCGGTGCCGGGCTTGTAGGCGCCGCCGGACTTCCAGCCGTCGCCACCGGGGGTGCCGGTCGCCCAGGCGCTGGAAGCGGTGGTGGCGGAGGCGGCGCAGAGGACGAGCGCCGCGGCGCCCGTCCCCAGCAGGCGGCGCGCGGTGACACGTCTGGCTATGGACATGCGGATCCCATCGGGGTAAACGAACTGAGAAACACTTGACTCATTGGTCACATGAGCCACGGGTGTTCGCACATCGTGGATCCCCCTGCGCAAGCTGTCAACCTGCGGCTATGTAGAAGGACTTCAAGGTTCCATCACAATTCCGCCACACCGGGAATGAAGTGCTCCGGACAGCGTTCGAGTTCGCTTTCCCGACAATGGGGACAGGTACCTGAGTGCTGTT
Source organism: Streptomyces cellulosae (assembly GCF_000721105.1). GTDB lineage: Bacteria > Actinomycetota > Actinomycetes > Streptomycetales > Streptomycetaceae > Streptomyces > Streptomyces cellulosae_A. The sequence continues at coordinate 59 of NZ_JOEV01000006.1, read as the reverse complement.
CGACGCCGCCCCGAGGGAGACCGCGTGACCGACCCCGTTCCCCACCGACCCGCCCCCTC
>NZ_JOEV01000005.1 GCF_000721105.1 Streptomyces cellulosae | reverse complement strand
GGGCCGGGGTGTGCGGGGGACGGGGGGTATCCCTCCGGTCCAGAGCACCGGGGTGCTGCGCCCGCGCGGGAGTGTCGAGCGCGAGTTGGCAGGCGTGGGCGTGTCGAGCGCGAGTTGGCAGGCGCGGGCGTGCACGGGGAGCGGAGTGTGGACGGGGCCGGCGGGCGCGGGGCGTGCGGTGTGTGGGGGACGGCAGCGTGATCGGCGGCTCGGCGGGGTGGACGGGTTGCTGGGCCGGGGCCGGTGTGGCGTAGGCCACGTCTGCAGAGAGGCCCCCGTCATGCCGGGGCGAGCGGCGCCCGGCTACCGTGCACTGCAGTCTCCCTGTCCCCACCGAAACAGTTCGGACGGCCCGGTAGTGCTCGCAGATCTCTCTCCGCTCATCGCGGCGACCGCCCAGTGGCTGACATGCGCCTATCCGTCGGGCGGCGGCGCGCTGGCCTCCGCACTGTGCGAGGTGCAGGCCCGGCAGGCCGTGACCGTGGCCGCCTGGCTGCGCTACCCGACGCCGATGGACGCCGCCCTGGTCCAGATGGCCGGCCCGGGCGGCTCCACCCGGCTGGACTGGATCACGGGCGCGGACGGCGTGGGTGGGCAGGACGCGGACGAGGACGCCTGGCGCACCTGGGTCGACGAGGTCGTGGCGAGCTGGGCGGCCTGCCTGCTCACCGACCCGGAACTGGCCGACCTGGCGGTGACCGCGCTCGCCGAGGGCAGCCACACGGCCGGTACCGCGTTCGAGTTCCGCCGTCTCACCGCCCCCGACGAGGCGGACCGGCGGGCAGCGGCGCTCCTGCGCCACCCCGACCTCCTGGCACCCGTGGCCGCACTGCATCAGAACCAGCTGATGGAGCGGCTGCGGCCGGGGCAGGCCCTGATCGCCTGAGTGCGACACGGGGCGCAGCCCGGTACGCGTCCCAGCCGCTGGCCCCGCGGGCCCCGGCTCACGCGGCCGTACCCAGCGTGGCGCGGTTGGGCAGGCCGTCCTCCTCCGTGTGGAGGGCGACCGTCGTGATGCGGCGGGAACGCAGGGCGAAGCCGGCTCCGATGGTGGTGGCGATGACGAGGCCGCCGACCACGAGGGCGCCGCGAGCCCCGGCCAGTTCCATGAGCAGTCCGAGAGCGGGTGGGCCGCCGAGGCTCCAGACCGTGCCGACGCTGCCCCAGACGCCGAGCACCCGGCCCCGCAGATGGGCGGGCGGGTCGGTCTGGAGGACGGCTGTTCCGGCGGTGTCGGAGACGGACTCCACCACCGCCATCGGCAGGACGAGTACCAGCAGCACGGCCACCGACGGGGACAGTCCCGCCGCCACCTGAAGCAGCGCGCCCGCGGCGGCCAGGGTGCCCACCAGCCGCACCGAGGGCCGTCGCAGGCGTGCGCCCAGTACCGCGCCGAGGATCCCGCCCACCGCGAGCACCGTGGAGACCGTCCCGAAGGTTCCGGCGCCGCCCGCCAGCGGGCCGGTGACCAGCACCGCCAGGGTGAGCCCGTAGTTGCGGCCGAAGACCGCGCTGATCCCGGTGACGGCGGCGAGCGCCACCAGGCGAGGCCGGCGGGCGAAGAAGACCAGTCCCTGCCGCACGGTCATCTCGGAGCCGGTGGCGCGCCGCTCGGTGCCCGCGTGTACCGACTTCCGGGAGGACGAGGAGGACGAGGAGGACGAGGAGGACAGGGAAAAGGGGGGCGGGGACGGGGAGGACGGAGAAGACCGGGTGGCTCCGGGCGCCGGTCGCAGGAACGGGACGACCGACGCCACGAACAGGAAGGACACACCGTTCGCGGCGTACGCGGCGGCCGTGCCGACGAAGCCGACCGTCACCCCGGCCAGGGCCGCTCCCACGAGCCGGCCCGCGCTGTGCACCAGCGCGCCCACCCCGATCGCGGAGGGGATGTCCTCGGGTGGGACGAGATCGTTGCCGAGCAGGGCACAGGCCGGCCCGTCGACCGTGGCGATCATGCCGGTGACCGCGGCGAGGGCAAGGAGAGAGGTCATGTCGAGCCGGTCCAGCACCACGAGCAGCGCTGTCACGAACGCGATGGCGCCCAGCAGCGCCTGGCTGACGGTGGCCGTCAGCTTCCGGGGCCAGCGGTCGACGGCCGCTCCGCCCAGCACGCTCATGAGCAGGGCGGGCGCGGCCTGGACGGACATGGACAGCCCGGTCGCGGCGGCGGAGCCGGTGATCTGGAGGACCAGCAGGTTCTGCACCGTGAGCTGCATCCAGGTACCGGCGTTGGACACGAAGTTCGCGACGGACCACCAGCGCATGCTGCGGTATCTCAGGGACCGCCACGGCGACCGGGACGCCGGCTTCGGCAGTGGGGCGGCGGATTCCGGCGCAGGGGAGGGCAGGGAGGGAGGAAGGGAGGAAGTCACAGGGCGGCACTCGGAGACGAGCCGGAGGGCTCAGGCAGGGGTAACGGCGGGCGAAAGGAACGCCGGCTGCGCTGCGCGGCCGCTCCAGAGAGCCGGGGTACGGCGCGCCTATCGTGACAGAAGGGACGGGCCAGTGGTCGCCGGTCCGGTGCGGCCCGCCGCCATGGGAGCGGTCAAAGAGCCGACGCCGTCCGGGAGTTGGGCCGCCGAGTGCGGTTGATCACAGTACGAGGGGCCCGTCGCCGAAGCGACGGGCCCCTCGCGGGATGTATCTGTGCCTCAGTCGAGCTTGCCGCGCCCCGTCAGGGCGTCCCGCACGCGGTCGACGAGGCCGGCTCCCGGTGCCAGCATCTTGTTGGCCGGCGGGGTGTCCGGGGCGGAGGGGTGGGGACGGGTCGGGGCGACCTTCTTGGCCATGCGCACCTTGTCGCCGAGGTCGTCGAGCGCCTCCGCCGGGCACGCCACCCGCAGCTGCGGGAAGAGGTTCTCCTCCTCGTCGGCCACATGCGAGCGGATCTCCGTCATCAGCATCCCGATGAGCCGCTCGAACTCGGGGTCGTCCGCCTCGCAGCTCTCCAGATCCTTCATGATCTGCTCGGCCTTGGAGTGGTCCTCGATCTCCCGGTCCGCCATGGTGTTCCCGTTGACCAGGTGCTCTCGTACGGCCGGGTAGAGATAGGCCTCCTCGGCGACCGAGTGCCGCACCAGTTCCATGGTCACCTGGTCGGCGTAGACCTTGCGGTTCTTGTCGCCCGACGGCAGCGCCTCGATCTTGCCGAAGAGTTCCTCGACCTCGCGGTGGTCGGTCATCAGCTCGTCGATGACGTTCCCTCCGTGACCCATGCTCCTCACCTCCAGCCGAACGGGACGGCTCCGGGCGGAACCGCCAGGTCCCCGAGTGCCCCGGGCCGACCTTCCTACGCGCGGGTGTGGACGGGGGCGCTCCTTGGAACCCGCAGGGCACCAGGACGCGACCACCGGGGAGGCCGACGTGACCGACACCGCCGACGAGCTGCTCGAACGGGTGCGAGGGGAGGTGGCCGTACGGGCGGATCGGCTGTGGGAGGTCGCCCGGGCGCTGCACGCCGACCCGGAGTACGCGTTCGCCGAGCACCGGGCCGCCCGGCTGCTCGGCGCGGAGCTGGAGCGGGAGGGGTTCGCCGTCGAGCAGGGCGCGGCCGGACTGCCGACCGCCTTCGCCGCACGGGCGGGCACGCGGTCCCGGCCGGCCGTCGCCCTGCTGTTGGAGTACGACGCGCTGCCCGGCCTCGGGCATGCCTGCGGCCACAATCTGATCGCCGCCGCCGGTCTCGGCGCCGCCCTCGCGGCGCGGGCCGTGCTGGACGGCGACGAAGGGACGGTCTGGGCCGTGGGCACGCCCGCCGAGGAGGGCGGCGGCGGCAAGATCATCGAGGCCGAGGAGGGACTGTTCGACGGGGTGGACGCCGCGCTGATGTTCCATCCGGGCGTCCACAGCTGGCAGTGGGCGCCGCTGACCGCGCAGGCCCAGTACCGGGTCGGCTTCCACGGGCGCGCCGCCCACCCCACCGGCAACCCCACCGAGGGCGTCGACGCCCTCGCCGCGCTCATCCAGCTCTTCAACACCCTCAACGCGGTCGGGCGGCGGCTGCCGGAGGGCTCGCACATCCAGGGCATCATCACGGACGGCGGCCGGGCCACGAACATCGTCCCCGAGTACGCGGAAGGGCTGTTCGGACTGCGCGCGGTGACGACCGCAGGCCTGGAGGACCTGGCGGGGGAGCTGCTGACCTGCGCACAGGGCGTTGCCCGGGCGACCGGAACGACGGCCGCCGTCGAACGCGCCACCCTCCGCTACGAGCACTTCCGCGACAGCCCGGTGCTGTCCGGACGCTTCGCCCGGCACCTGGAACGCGCGGGCATCGCGCTGACCCCGCCCGCCCCCGGCGTCTACCTCGGCTCCTCCGACATCGGCAACGTCAGCGGGCGGGTGCCCGCCATCCACCCCTTCGTCGCGATCATGGACCCGGACGGATCCGACCACACCCCCGAGTTCACCGCCGCGGCCGCCTCCGAGCGTGGCCGTCAGGTGATGCTGGCGGCCACGGAGGCGCTGGCCTGCACGGCTCTGGAGGTCCTGCTGCGTCCGGACGTACGGGAGAAGGCGTGGGACGCCCACGTGGCCGGGGCGGAATGACCCCGGCGCCGGGCAGCGTCAGGCGCCGTCAGCCCCCCAGCGCCTGACGCCGGTCAGTCGGGCGTGGGCAGCGCCGGTCAGTCGGTCGTCGGCAGCTGGTACACGTTGAACGCCCGCCGGATCACCGGCTGGGCCACGTTCCGTACCCGCACGCCACCGGCCGTCATCCCGTGCTCGGTGCCCGCGTGGGCGTGGCCGTGGACGGAGAGGTCCGCGCCGGCCGTGTCGATCGCCTCGGCCAGCAGGTAGCTGCCGAGGAACGGGTAGATCTCCGGCGGCTCACCGGCGAGCGTGTCGGCGACGGGGGAGAAGTGGGTGAGCGCCACCCGCACCTCGCATCCCCGCGCCCGTACGTCCTCCAGCGCGCCGCGCAGACTGTCGGCGCTGCGCCGGGTGGTGCGGACGAACTCCTTCATCAGCGGCTCGCCGAACTCCCCGGCGCTGCGCCCGACGAACCCGCCGCCGAAGCCCTTCGCCCCGGCGATGCCGACGGAGACCGGGCCGCACTCCACGACCGTGCCCTCGCCCTCCAGCACGGTCACACCCGCCTCCTGGAGGATGCCGGTGACCTTCTCGGGCTGTTCGTCGTGGTGGTCGTGGTTGCCGAGGACGGCGACGACCGGCACCGGCAGCCCCCGTACCTCCTGGGCCACCACCCGTGCCTCCTCGGGCGTGCCGTGCCGGGTGAGGTCCCCGGCCAGGAGCAGCAGGTCGGCGCACTCGGGCAGGGTCTCGAAGGCCGGCCGCAGCAGGCCCTGGCTGTCGGGGCCCATGTGGATGTCCCCCACGGCTGCTACGCGGATCACGACAGGTCCTCCGCATGATCGGGGGAGGCGGTCTCCGCCACCACCACGTCCGTGTGCACGGCGAGTCCGGCCAGTTCCTCGTGGACGGTCCGCAGCAGCGTCTCGCGGCACTGCGCGGAGGGCACGGTGCCGGTCACCACGACCGCGCCTGCCCTCACCTCGGCCCGTACGCCGAGTTCGCCGAGTTCCTCGGCGGCGAGCCGGTCGCGCAGGTGGGCGACCCGGTACTCGGCGTTCTCGGCGCCCCCGCCCGGGTCACCGGGGCGGGGGGCGGCGTTCTCGCTCATCGTCGATCCTCCTTGGGCCCCGGTCCCGTCGGCCCCGGCTCCCCGCGCCCGGGTGCCTCGGGCCTGGGCTCGATGACCTCCAGCCGTTCCAGGAAGTAGAAGAACGCGTCGGGCATCGGGTCGTTCCCGCAGGCCTCGCGCACCGCCTCCCAGTCGATCCGCTCGCGCAGAGTGCGGGCGATCGGCAGGACGGCTCCGAAGTCGCAGTGGTGCTCGGAGAAGGCGGCCAGCAGGCTGTGCAACAGGTCGGTCGGTGCCAGCACCGGCATGAAGACCGAGTCCACCGACAGCTCCTGCGCGCGCTCCAGCAGCTCCGTGGTGACCGGCTGGTGCGCCAGCTCGAAGATGAGGTCGACCTGCTGGCCGAGGCAGTCGGCCTTCAGGAGCCAGTCCTCGGGTGGGGTGAACACCTGCAGTCCGGCTGCGCGCAGGCTCTCGGCGACGGCCTGGGCGTCCTCGGGCCGGATGGCGAAGTCGACGTCGTGCTGGAGGTTCTGGGTGCCTCCGTGGGCGTACACGGCGACACTGCCCGCGAGTGCGAACCTGTGTCCCTTGCGCTTGAGGATCGCGCCGACCTGCTTGGCGGCCTGCAGGATCGCCTGGTTGCGGTCGAGGGGGAGATCGTCGGTGAGCACCTTGTTCTGTGGAACCAGTTCGGGATCTCCTGTCGCCAGCCGCAGCTCGGCGACGCCGGCGCGCTGGTCGAGAGCATGGTCGTCGGCGTGCGGCGCCATCGTTGCCCCCTTTCTGGTCGTCCCGTCGCCCGGCCCGCATCCGGGACCGCAGACGTGGGACTGTGACGGCGAGATCTTCGAGTACCCGGCGTGACGCCGTCGACACGACCCCGGTGCGCGGCTGTCAGGCCCGACGTGTGGGTCTTACGGCTCGGTGGATCCGGGCACCCGGCCCGTATGGACAGCAGGAACGAGCAGCAGTCGGCCATGGCGGACGAGCGCGCGGTCGTCGAACGGCTGGTCCCGGCCTGGCTGGCGGAGACCGAACGGCACGACGCCGCCGCGGCCCGCGAAGCCCGTGTCGGATGGGAAGGGGGCTCGTTGTCGGACCGGGCCGCCGCCGACCTGGCCCACTGGGTCACCGCCCGGGTCACCGACACCGGCTTCAACGAGGACGAGGGCCCGTGGGTCGACGGACCCGTCCGGATCACCCCCTCGGACAAGGACGCCGTCCACCGGTGGCTGGGAGCGCGGGGATACACGGTCTGACGGAGGCAGGCCGGCCGTCGGGCGAGAGCCCGCCGGGTCGCGGCAGCGGCAGCACGCGGCCTCGTACGGCCGTTGCGAGGGCCGGGTACGGTTCGTGTCCGGTCAAGGGACGAGAGCGCGCTCCTGCCCACCTCCCCGAGTCCGCGCCACGGTGCCGCTCCGGGGTCTTCCCCGGTTGGGGCTTGCCGCCAGGCGAGTGGAAGACGGCCGGTGCCGCGCGCTCGCCGACGACCGGCGGCCCGGTCATCCCGGCGCCGGCGCGGACCACCACACCGACGGCGCAGGGCGGGTCGGGGCCGGGCTCGGCCGGGGCCCGGGGCGTTCGTCGGCACGTCCGTCATGCGTCGCGTCCGTCGTGCGTCGCGCTTGTTATGCCTGACGTCCGTCATGCGTCGCGTCCGTGGTGCGTCGCGTCCGTCGTGCGTGACGTCCGATCGGTACGGGCCCGTAGGCCGCCGGGCCGGCACGGCATCGGCCCGGCGCTCAGCCTTCCGTCTTCTCCTCCGTCCAGGTCCAGGCGTACTGCAGCCAGTCCGCCACCGTGACGGCGCTCAGGCCCGCGCAGACCAGGCGGGCGGCACGCGGCGCCGAGGCGTAGGTGGCCGTCAGACCGCCGGCCACCCAGGCCGCGGTGCAGAACGGGCATGACAGCAGCTCCCCGACCGCGCGGCGCGCACCCGCACCGCGAGGGGCGTCGTTCACCTCGCCGCCCGCGCCCTCCTCCTCACGCCGGGTGAACGGCGCCCGCAGAAAGCTGGTGATCCGGTCCTTGGTCAGCAGCCTGGACGCCTTGAAGGTGGCGGTGCCCAGCAGCGCCACGTCCCACGGCGGGACCCGGTCGGGCAGCCGCACCCCGCGTCGCCGCGCGGCCAGGGCGAACAGCGCGGCGGCCCCGGTGAAGGCCGTGGCGAGCGTGGCGTAGCCCGCCAGGGGCATGTCGGCCTCGGCTTGCTCGTTGTAGCTCTGCTCGTCGTAGCGGTGCTCGTCGTCTGTCATGGCGCCCGAGTGCCCCGTCGCGACATCCGGCACACCGGACCACCTCAGATCCCGTGCGGGTGTGACGGACCGGTGGTGCCGGGTACTCGGGCCGCCCCGGCCGTGACCGACCGGGCGGCGGCTGCTGCGCCGTCGCGATCCGCGGGTCACGGCAGTCACGAGTCGAAGGAGCCCATCACCATGACGGACGTGTCGAGCAAGGGGCCCGCCCCCGGCGACGACCGCGAGGTGCTCACCAACCGACAGGGGCATCCGGTCCACGACAACCAGAACCAGCGCACGGTCGGCGCCCGCGGCCCGGCCACGCTGGAGAACTACCAGTTCCTGGAGAAGATCAGCCACTTCGACCGGGAGCGGATCCCGGAGCGCGTCGTGCACGCCCGCGGGGTGACGGCGTACGGCTACTTCGAGGCGTACGGGGCCTGGGGCGACGAGCCGATCAGCCGCTACACCCGGGCCAAGCTGTTCCAGGAGCGCGGCAAGCGGACCGACCTGGCCGTCCGTTTCTCCACCGTCATCGGCGGCCGTGACTCCTCCGAGGCGGCCCGTGACCCGCGCGGCTTCGCGGTGAAGTTCTACACGGAGGACGGCAACTGGGACCTGGTCGGCAACAACCTGGGTGTGTTCTTCATCCGGGACGCCATCAAGTTCCCGGACGTCATCCACGCCCTCAAGCCGGACCCGGTGACCTTCGAGCAGCAGCCCAAGCGCATCTTCGACTTCATGTCGCAGACGCCCGAGTCGATGCACATGCTGGTCAACCTGTTCAGCCCGCGCGGTATCCCGGCCGACTACCGGCACATGCAGGGCTTCGGCGTGAACACCTACAAGTGGGTCGACGAGGCCGGCGGGACCAAGCTCGTCAAGTACCACTGGATGCCCAAGCAGGGTGTGCGCAGCATGACCGAGGAGGACGCCGCCAACGTCCAGGCGGAGGGCCTCGGTCACGCCACCAAGGACCTGTACGAGGCGGTGGAGCGCGGCGAGTACCCGGAGTGGGAGCTGCTGGTCCAGATCATGGACGACCACGACCACCCGGAACTCGACTTCGACCCGCTGGACGACACCAAGACCTGGCCCGAGCAGGAGTTCCCGCCCAGGCCGGTCGGCAAGATGGTGCTGAACCGGATGCCGGAGAACTTCTTCGCCGAGAACGAGCAGATCTCCTTCGGCACCGGCGTCCTCGTCGACGGCCTGGACTTCTCCGACGACAAGATGCTCGTCGGCCGCACCTTCTCCTACAGCGACACCCAGCGCTACCGGGTCGGCCCCAACTATCTCCAACTCCCGGTGAACCAGGCCAAGAACGCCGACGTCCGCACCAACCAGCGGGACGGCCTGATGGCCTACCACGTGGATGGCGCGGGCGAGAATCCCGACGTCAACTACGAGCCCTCGATCCGGGGCGGTCTGCGGGAGGCCCAGTACCCCACGCACGACGAGCAGGGGCCGGAGATCCAGGGCCGGCTGACCCGTAAGCGCATCCCCCGCACCAACGACTACCTGCAGGCCGGGCAGCGCTATCTGCTGCTGGAGGAGTGGGAGCGCGAGGACCTGGTCGACAATTTCATCAACCTGCTGTCCCAGTGCGACCGGCCGGTGCAGGAACGCATGGTCTGGCACTTCCTGCTGGTCGAGAACGACCTCGGGCTCAGGGTCGGCGAGGGCCTGGGCATCAGCCCCGACGACGTCTCCGGCCTCGAACCGCTGGCCTCCCAGGACCTGACGGACGAGGACCGCGAGCGGCTGGCCAACCTGGGCAAGAACCCGCCGCGTGACGTCGAGGGACTGACCATGACCCACTGCGTCCCGGACGAGCGGCACGTCGTGACCAGGTGATCCATGCTCGGGGGACCCGGGTGAACGGAAAACGGGGCGCGGACCGTCAGGTCCGCGCCCCGTTGCTCACGCAAGGGCCGCAGGGTGAGGCGTCCGGGCCGCAGGGTGAGGCGTCGGCGGTCGGGCGTCAGACCGGCAGCTTGGCGCGGACGCGGCCTGCCGCGGTGGCGGGACGGGCCGTGGCGCGGACCGAGCGGCGCACCAGATGGGCCTCACGACGCAGGTCATGGGCGGAGTGGCGGCCGCGCCACCACAGGGAGGGACGGCCGCCGGTGTCGTCGGCGGCGATGAGCAGACCGCCGAGCATCGACAGGTTCTTCAGGAAGTGGATCCGCTGCTGGGCGCGCTCGGCGGGGTCCTCCGCCTCCCAGAAGCGGTGCCCCGCAAGCGTGGTCGGCACGAGAGTGGCGGCGATGGCCAGGGCGGCCGGCCGGGGAACACGTCCCATGCCGAGCAGGACGCCCGCCACGACCTGTACGGCACCGTTGAGCCGTACGACCTGTTCGGTGCGGTCCGGCAGGGCGGAGACACGTTCGGTGACCGGGCGGATGACGGGCTCGGCGAGCGGAGCCACCTCCTTGGGATCGCGCACGGAGTTCAGGCCACCGGCGACGAACATGGAGGCGAGCAGGGGGCGGCCGGCCAGGCGCAGGAGACTCATGGGCCCTCCTCGGAGGTTCGGAAGATCGGAATTCGGAATGCGGAAACTCGGGCGTTCGGGCGTTCGGGCGTTCGGCCGTTCGGAAAATTCGGGGGCAGGGACAGGTTCGCGGGTTCCGGTTGCCGGGTTCCCCACCGGTGGCGGGCTCATTCGGCGCCCGGCACCGAACCGGTGTCGCGCGGTCCGGTTCGGGCGCGGCAGGCCGGGAACGCGTCCTGTCGGATGTCCGAACCGAGGGACGGTGCGCCGATGACCGAGTACGAACGCTCCCGCACGATGCCTGCCCAGCCCGAGCACGTCTTCGACCAGGCCGCCCATGTGGACCAGCTGGACTCCTGGCTCCCGGGTGACCTGCATGTACGCGCCGACGACCTGCCGGCCGTCACCGTGCACGAGGACCGCCACGACGACGACACCCGAGCCCTGTTCCAGGCGCGGCCCGAGCAGTTGCGTCTGGAATGGGGCACCCGCGACCAGGGCGGCTACTCCGGCTGGCTGCAGGTCGCCGGCCTCGACAGCGGTGCCAGCGAGGTGACCGTGCACCTGTCGTTCTTCGACGACAGCCACGACCCGGGCCACCAGGCCGCGCAGGACGCCCTCGACTCCAGCCTGCGACGTCTGGAGGAACAGGTACGGCTGCGCGTCGACAACGCGGCCGGCTGAACCGCAGGTCCGCCCGCCGGGCCGGTCAGTCGCCGTCGGCGGCGGCCGACGCGTCCGCTCCGTCGGCGGCGGGGTACTCCTCAGCGATCTCGCGCACGTCGACGTCCGGCGAGGCGAGGACGGCCCGCCGCCACCGTGCCAGGAGCGCGGTGGCGCCGATGTCGTCGAGCAGCATCACCAGGGCCCGCATCGCGAAGACGTCGGTCACCTCGTCGCGCAGCGTCCGGTCCACCAGCGGGGTGAGTTCGTCGTGCAGGGCGACCGACGCGGCGAGCGTGCGCACGACCTCACGGCCCCAGATGCCCGGCTTGTTGATGCTCAGGCAGCACTCGTACAGCTCGGGCAGCAGGGCGTGGACCACGTCCGGCCGCTCCGCGCCCACCTCGCGCAGCAGGTTCAGCACGGCCAGCGAGCCCCGGCCGGCGCGCAGGGACTCCCCGAGCACGGGCACGACATCGGATCCCAGCAGCCGCTTCCTGATCTCCGCGCGCTCCTCCTCCGCCTCGCGCAGTCTCTCCTCGACGATGAAACGGACGTGGTCCGCCTCCAGATAGGCACGCCACAGGCGCTCCCCACCGCTGTCGTCGCCGCTTCCGAACCAGCGCACGGCCCCTCCCGACTCCGTCGACCGGGAGAGATTACTGGGACGGCCGTCGTTCGTTCCCGAGTGCGCGGTTCATATGCCGCAGACGACGGACCCACGCCTGGCCGAACCGGGTCCCCGGTTCGGAAGCCTCTGGTTCGGACCGCCCTCGTTTCCGGGGCTCGTGGAAATTTCTGTGAATTTCCGGGTCGGTTGAACACCCCAGGCCGCTCGCCCGTATGGGACGGGGGATTTCCATCATGTTCGACCGGTCGACAGGCGCAGGAGAGACTCCGTGGTACGCAACAGGCGTAGACGCCCGACAGGCGCACGACGTGCGACTTTTGCCGCAGTGGCACTGATGCTGGGCGGTGGTGGTCTCGTCGCGGTCAATGTGTACGCGTCCGCCACCGAGGACGGCTCGGGCGGCGCGACGAACGCGGAGACCCGCCGAGCCGGCACGCTCGACTGCCCGGATGTCGGGACCCAGTTGACCTCCGTACCCGACGAGGCACGGGCGGAGGTCGACAAGGAACTCGCCGCTCTGGACCAGCAGACGGCCGTGGCCTACCAGCGGTTGATGGACCCGGCGACGGCCGCGCAGCTGGAGAGCGACGCGGACGCCGGGAGCGTCCTGAACCCGCTGAAGGACGAACGGGCCGCCACGATCGAGCGGATCGCCGCCGCCATCGACCGGGTCGGGGACCGCCCCGAGGGTCTCGACGCCCTCGCACCCTGCACGCTGCGCAAGGCCGAGAACCAGGCCGACGGCGACGCGAACGACGGCCAGAACCAAGGCGACGGCGCCCAGGGCGACCAGAACCAAGGTGACCAGAATCAGGGCGATCAGAATCAGGGTGACCAGAACCAGGGCGGCGATCAGAACCAGGGCGGCGGGCAGCAGGGCAACGGTGGTCAGGCCGGCAACGGCCCCGTCGCCGGTGACTACGCCGACATCACCACCGTCCAGCCCAACGTGCAGAACCCGCAGAGCCAGGCCGACGGCTCCGACGGCACCTTCGCCACCAGCTGCGGAGTGAACGCGAACGGCCTGTTCAACTCGGACAACGTGATCGTCGCCCCGGGTGTCTCCAACGGCGCCCACCACTTCCACGACTACGTCGGCAACCAGTCCAACGACGCCTTCGCCGGCGACGAGGACCTGGCGAACGCCGAGACGAGCTGCGTCGACCAGGGCGACAAGTCCACGTACTACTGGCCCGTGCTGCGCCTGCAGAACGGCACCCAGGAGCAGGACGCCAACTCTCCCGGCGGCGGGATCGAGGGCAACGCCGGTGAGATCGTCACGCCCAAGGAAGTCACCCTGACGTTCGTGGGCAACCCGCGCAGCAAGGTCACGGCCATGCCGAGGCTGCTGCGCATCATCACCGGCGACGCCAAGGCGTTCGTCAACGGAACCGCCAACGCCAACGCGTCCTGGAGCTGCACCGGGTTCGAGGACCGGCAGTTGAAGGACAAGTACCCGCTGTGCCCGCAGGGCAGTGACGTCGTGCGCAGTTTCAAGTTCCAGAGCTGCTGGGACGGTTCCAACATCGACAGCGCCAACCACCGCACCCACGTGGCGTTCGCACAGGCCGACGGTGCCTGCCCGGAGGGCTTCAAGGCCATCCCGCAACTGGTGCAGCGCATCGTCTACGACGTCGACGCGCCGAGCCTGCAGGACGGAGGCCGGACGACTCCGCTGTTCGCGGTGGACTCCTTCCCCGAGCAGCTGCACAAGCCCGTCACCGACCACGGCGACTTCATCAACGTCTTCGACGAGAACCTGATGGGCCAGATGGTCGACTGCATCAACGAGGGCCGCAGCTGCGGCGCCGGCACGGGCGACGGCTCCGGTGGGGGCGGCGACCAGGGCCCCGGCGGCGGTGACCAGGGTTCCGGCGGCGACCAGGGCGGTGAAGGCGGTGACCAGGGTTCCGGTTCGGGTGACGTCCCGCAGGACCCGCCGACGGTGACACCGCCGGCCACGGACGCCCCGGGCGGCGGCAACGGCGAGGCGCAGCCGGGCGGTTCCGGCGGCGACCAGACCGCGCAGCCTCCGGCCGACACGCCGGCCACCACCGCACCGAACGGCGGCGACACGCCCGCCGAGCCCGGCGGCAACAGCCCGAAGGCCTCCGTCACGCCCAAGTCCGCGCCGAAGACCACCGCCGCCGCGCCCGAGACCGGCACCGGTGCCGGGAACCAGCCCGCCGGCCAGGACATCGGGGAGGCGGTCAGCTCCCAGCCCTCCGCGGTCGGTGCCGTGGTGCAGCCCCCCGCGGGTTTCCAGGCCGCGCCGCAGACGAGCGGCGGCAGCCTCGCCGAGACCGGGGCGCAGCTGTGGCCCGCCGCGGCCGGTGCGGTCCTCCTGATCTGCGGCTTCCTGCTCCTCGTACGCACCAGGCGCAACTCCGTGTGACACCCGGCGCATGAGACCACCGGTCCGCTGCCCCCGGCGGCAGTCAGTACTGCCGCCGACCGGGTGGCGGACCGGCGGCGTTCACTCCGCCGGGTCATCAGGGCGAGGCGCCGGAGCGGGAGTACGGGTCAGATGGAGAGCGTGCGAATATCCATCACCGCGGCCCTGAGCCGCTCACGACTGCTCGCGGCCGGCACTCTGCTCGCCGCCGTCTCCGTCCATCTCGCCCCGCCCGCCACCTCGGCGGTGCCCGACCCCTCGCCCGTCCGCGGCTCCGCCTTCATGGGCATGGGCGTCGCGGCCCACGACGGCCGGGGCGGCGTCCCCGTCGACACCCGCGCCAGCCGTACCGAGGGCGTCGACGTGGCCAGCTACCAGGGCAGCGTCGCCTGGTCGACCCTGTGGAACAGCGGGGTCCGCTGGGCCTACGCCAAGGCCACCGAAGGCACGTACTACAAGAACTCCTACTTCTCGCAGCAGTACGGGGGTTCGTACAACGTGGGCATGATCCACGGGGCCTACCATTTCGCGACCCCCGACACCACCGGCGGCACCGCCCAGGCCGACTACTTCGTCGACCACGGCGGCGGCTGGTCCAAGGACGGCAAAACACTTCCCGGGGCGCTCGACATCGAGTGGAACCCGTACGGCGAGGCCTGCTTCGGCAAGTCGCAGAGTGCGATGGTCTCGTGGATCCGCGCCTTCCTGAACCGGTACAAGGCGCGCACCGGCCGGGCCGCCGTCATCTACACGGCGAGCACCTGGTGGACCCAGTGCACCGGCAACTACGCCGGATTCGGGGCCCATCCGCTGTGGATCGCCAAGTACGCCTCGACCGCGGGCACACTCCCGGCCGGCTGGAACACGTACACGATGTGGCAGTACACCTCCACCGGACCGACCGTCGGCGACCACGACAAGTTCAACGGCTCCACCGACCAGCTGCGGACCTTCGCCCGTGGCTGATCACCTGGTCCATGCGTTCGAGGAAGTGGTGGAGAAGCAGCGGGCGGCGGAGCAGGCGCACAACCGAGTCGAGGAGCTGCGCCACTCCTTCGGTCCGCCCACCGAGCACAAGTGGACCAAGCAGCAGACCGCCACCTACGAGACCGCGTGGCGGGCCTGGCGCGACCTCGACCGTGACGCCCAGGCCGCGCTGGCCCAGTACGCGAAGGAGCGGGGCCGCTCGCGGCAGGAGGTGCAGGCGGACGTGGAGACGGCCGTGGGGCGGTCGGAACAGGAGTAGTCCGACCGGGCGGACCTGGCGTCCTTGTTGCCGTACCGGCAAGTTCGTTGGCCCCTGGGCCCGCCACGGCGGAGGCTTCCTGCGACGACCCGTTGAGTTCCGCGCAGGAGGAGCCATGACCCACATCCACCCGACGCAGGCCGCCGAGTTCTGGGAGGCCCGCTACCAGGGCGGCGGCCCCGTCTGGAGCGGCCGCCCCAATCCGCTGCTGGTGCGCGAGGTGAGCGACCTCGAGCCCGGTACGGCGCTCGACCTGGGATGCGGTGAGGGGGCGGACGCGGTGTGGCTGGCCTCGCGCGGCTGGCGGGTCACGGGAGTGGACATCTCCCGTACGGCCCTGGAGCGCGCGGCCGGGCATGCCGTGGAGGCCGGAGTGGGGGACCGCGTCCGGTGGGAGCGGCACGAACTGGGCGTGACGTTCCCGGAGGGATCCTTCGATCTCGTCAGCGCCCAGTTCCTGCAGTCCCCGGTGCCCCTGGACCAGGACACGGTCCTGGGGATGGCCGCCGACGCGGTGGCGCCGGGCGGCACGCTCCTGATCGTCCTGCACGCGGGCTGGCCCTCGTGGCAGGAGGAGGCACCCTTCGACGTGGAGTTCCCCACGCTCGCCGGCCTGTTGGCGGCGCTCTCCCTGCCGGAGGAGAGCTGGACCGTCGAGACCCGGGAGACGGTGCGCAAGCCGAGCGTCTCACCGAAGGGAGTCGAGGGGTACCGCGACGACCATGTGTGGCGGTTCCGGAGGACCGGTCACTGACCGCCCTCCCCCAGCGACACCGGGGCCGTCAGCTCCGCTGCTCCACCACCGCCTCGCCCGGGCCGGTGGGCGGCGGATTCGCCCCGACCCGCTTCCGGCGGGCAGGCGTCCGCGGGCTACGGTCGCTTCGACACAACGGTGCCGGACCTCACCCCTCGCCACCCCCGAGGGCACTCCGACACCGGAGGAGAGGCACCGGGATGCGTCAGTTCACCGCCGTCGTCAACCCCACCGCGGGCGGATCGACCGGGGCCGCCGCCCTGCTCGCGGTGGCACGGCTGCTGCGGGAGGCGGGGGCCGAACTCGAGACGGAGTACAGCCGCGGCCTGGCCCACGCCGAGGACCTGGCCCGCGCCGCCGGGGAGAACGGGCGGGTCGTCCTCGCCGTCGGCGGCGACGGCATCACCGGCCGCGTCGGCGGAGCCCTCAGCGGCACCGACGCCCTGTTCGGGCTGGTCCCGGCCGGCCGCGGCAACGACTTCGCCCGGGCGCTGGGCCTGCCCGCCGACCCGGCCGGCCTGGCCCGCGTCCTGCTGCGGCACGAGCCGTCCCCGGTCGACACCATCGAGGTCAGTTCGGCCGTCCACGACCGTACGGTGGTCCTCGGCAACGTGTACGCCGGGGTCGACGCGGTGGCCAACCGCCACGCCAACCACGCGCGACTCCTGCGCGGAACCGCCTCCTACTACGCCGGCGGCCTCAGAGCGGTCGCCACCTGGCGGCCGGCGCGCTACCGGGTCACCGTCGACGGCGAGGAACACCCGCACACCGGCTACACCGTGGTCGCCGCCAACTCCGGCTTCTACGGCTCGGGCCGCCTCATCGCCCCCGGCGCCCGCCTCGACGACGGTCTGCTCGACGTGGTGATGATCCGCGAGGCACCGCGCCGGCTGTTCTTCGCCCTGATGAACGAGCTCGGGTCCGGCACGCACGTCCACCGCCCCGAGGTCCGCGTCCTGCGCGGGAAGGAGATCCACATCGAGGCCGACCGCCCCGTTCCCTACGGCGCGGACGGCGAGGTCGAAGCGGTCCTTCCCGTCACGGCGCGGGTGCTGCCCGGGGCACTGCGCGTACTGCGCTGACACCGTTTGGGAAACACCGGCCGGGTTACCCGGAAGCGGACACCGAAGTCGAGTGCGACGTGGAGTGATGGAACGTGGCCGGAGACCAGAAGGCCAAGGGCAAGAAGGAACAGGCCAAGGGAAAGGTCAAGGAGGCGATCGGCCGAGTCGTGGGCAACGAGCGGATGGAAGCCGAGGGCCGGGCCGGGCAGTCGAAGGGCGACGCACGTCAGGCCAAGGAGAAGGCGAAGGACACCTTCAAGCACTGAGCGGCACCACGGCGTACGAGGATTTCCGGCGGGACCCGCGTCCAGCGGACGGGGTCCCGCCGTTTCTGTGTCACCCGGTGACAAAGGGCGCGCTGAGGAGCTGAATTCCTGTGAGCACCGCCTGAGCGGACGACGGACCCGGCCCTACCGTCCCGCTATGGACACACCTCGCAGCAGAAGAAGTACGTGGCGAAGCGTCGCGCTGGCGGTGCTGCTGACCGCGGGGGCGCTGACCGCCGTGGCCCCCGGGGCCCGGGCACAGGGAACGCGGACCGAGACACCGGTGACGACGACCGCGCCCGCCGACGGGGTGGTCGAGTCGGTGGTGCGGGTGAAGGTGCCGCTGCCGGCGGCCTTCGGGGCGCGTCCGGCGGCCTGCGACTGGCTGTCGTACCTGCGCTACCGCTCCTCCGCGGGACCGGCCGCGTCGGCGGACGCCGACCGGATCCTCGTCGCCCAGCCCGGCATCCTCGAAGGCGCCGGGGCGTTCGACAGCGTCGCCCGCAACACCGTGGCCCGCGCCGCCGAGCAGGGCAGCCACATCGAGTTCTGGGCCCTGGACCGGCGCTCCAACTGCCTGGAGGACCGCACCGGCATCGCCTCCGGCGACCAGCACACCGCCGTCGACTACTACTACCGCGGCAAACAGGTCGCCGGCCGCACCTTCGACGGATACGTCGGCAACGGCCGCCTCGGCTGGATGGCGAAGCTCGGCATCGAGCAGACCGTCCGCGACCAGTACGACCTGCTCACCGGCGAACTCCCCGACCGGTCGGTGCGCAAGGACAAGGTGCTGTGCGGCGGCCACTCTTTGGGCGGCGTGATCACCGGCTACTTCGCCACCGCCGACTTCGACGGCAACCCCGCCACCACCGCCGACGCCGGGCACAACCAGTGCGCCGGCTACTTCGCCCTCGACACCACCGTCTCCACCTCGCTGGCCGACCTCAGCGGCAGCATTCCGGACGACACCAACCTGCCCGACGTCGGACTCGGCTACGGCGCCGTACAGGCCGGTCTCGACAGCGGGCTGTTCCCGCGCTCCCTGTCCGCGCCGGTGCTGCTGAACCCGGAGACCATGACCCTGCTCGCCATCGCGGGCACGGGCGCGGTCGCCGACCCGGGCGGCGAGGCCGACCTGCTCAGCTATCTGCCCGCCAACGTCAACATCGAGGCCACCAACCGCTTCCTGTTCTCCAAGGACACCGCCACGTTCCTCAGCGGGACACCCGGGGTGAAGGACTTCCGGCTCACCAACGCGGCCGTCCTGGGATCCCTGATGGACGACAACTCCGTGCCGCTGGCGTTCCTGCAGAGCAGCGTCGGGTTCTTCGACGGCGGGCCGATCGCTGACAAGAACTTCCCCGCCGCCAACGGCAGCGACGCCCAGCCGGGCCTGTTCGACACCGAGTACAAGGCCATCCCCGACCGTCCGCACGGCCCGCTGTACACATGGCGCGATTACGACCGCGTCGGCGACCCGGACGACCCCGGATACCGTTCGGCCGACGGTACGCCGTTCACCGCGGCCGGCAAGGAGGTCACCGACATCCGGGAGCTGGCCCGGAGCCTGGCCGAGCAGCCGCTGGACTTCACCGAGCAGTACTTCCCGACCAAACTGGTCACCGACATCGAACTGGCCACCTCGCCGCAGGTGAAGCGACTCGTCGTGCACCCCGACGGGATCTCCGCCCACCCGACGCTCACCGTGCTCGCGGGCGACGGACTGCTGGCGGGCCGTGCGCCTGCCGATCTGCACCCGGTGATCGCCGACGGCTACCAGCACCTCGACGTCCTGACCGCGGCGCCCGTCCAGAACAACGGCCTGCCCGAACCCGTCTCCACCAACCTCGCGCGTTTCGCGCGGTCCCCCGAGTAGCGGCCCACCGAGTAACGGTTACCCCACCAAACCAGTGGGCCCGGGAGGAGATCCTCCCGGGCCCACCTTCATGCCGTCATGCCTTCATGCCCGTGCGGCTCAGACCTTGCCGGCGGCGAACGTCGCCGCCTGGTCCGCGTTGGCGGAGTACCCGAGGTGTGCCGCCGTGTTGAGCCCGCCGGCCTGGCACACGGGGTCGCCGTTGGCGCAGAAGTCGATGGTGCGGCTCTGGTAGGTGCCGGTGACGCTCTTGCCCTGGGCCCGGATCGGGTTGCCGAACAGCAGCACGGCGGCGACCTTCGGTTCGACGGCGGCGGGGAGGGTGGCCACGATCGGGCTGCCGACCACCGCGCCGGCGCTGCTGATGCCGATCGAGTTGTCGACGACGTTCGCGCCCTGCGAATAGCCCACCAGAATGAAGCGCTGGTTCGGACACGAGGCCGCCTGGCTCTGCACATGGTTCACCAGATCCCGGTTTCCCTGCGCGGCCGACGTGAGAGAAAGGTCGGCGGGATAGTTCACGGCGTAGCTGGAAAGGGTCTTTCCGGTGATTTTCCTCTGGAGCGATGAAAACACCGGGTCGCCGACGATGAGGCCGAGCCGACCCGGTTCGAAGGTGCCTCGGGCCGATACGACCTCGACGTCGGTGCAGGCCGCGGCAGCAGCTTCGGCCTTTGTCGTTGCCGTGGTCTCTGCCGTTGCCGAGGGTGCCGCGACTGTTGCCAGTCCGGCTCCGCCGGCCAGCGAGAGCGCGGCGAGGCACAAGCGGATACGCATGGGGAATCCTCCGCGTGGGGGGCGCGTGGTGCGCCTGCGAATGGAACGTCCCGAACGTATTCGCTTTCCCGTCGGAGTGTTATGCAGAGGATTATGGAATTGTCACAGGTTTTTGTGCCGGGATGAGTACGGTCTTCAGGCGGACGATATGCCCGAAAGGGAATTCATGGGCTTTCCGTCCCCGGTTCCCGCAATGCCTCGGCGCGCAGCGCCAGCACGAGGTCCAGGCGGGTGTCCGGGTCGTGCAGGGCGTCGCCGAAGAGCTTCTCCAGCTGCCGCAGGCGGTAGCGCACGGTCTGCGGATGCACGTGCAGGCGCGCGGCGACGTCGGGGACGTTGCTGCCGCTCAGCAGCCAGGCCAGCAGCGTCTCGGCGAGCCGGGGCCGCTGGCCCGCCGAGACGGTGTCGAGCGGGCCCAGCACCCGCGCCTGCACCTGCGCGAGCAGCGCTTCGTCGCCGTACAGCAGCAGGGTCGACAGGTGGTCGGCGCACCGCACCACCCCCTGCCGGGGCAGGATTCCGCGGCCCATCAGGCCCAGGGCGCGGGCGGCCCAGTGCAGCGACCGGGCCGCCTCGGTCAGCGGGACGGTCGGGCCGATCGCCGCCGGGCGGCCCCGTAACGCGAGGCTGAAGGCCCGGCCGAACCGACCGGACCCGTCCGGGTCGGGCACCAGCATGCGCGGCGGCCGGGACGTCATGTCGACCAGCGCGCCCGCCGCGGCCAGCGGCCGGTCCTCCTCGCGCTGCTCCGGGCCGGAGGCGAGCGCGACGACGGCGACCTGCCGCGGCACCGTCCAGCGGGCGCCGTGCGCCAGGTCGTGGACGGCCTCCAGGGACATCGGCCCCTCGCCCAGCACCAGGTCGAGCAGCCGCCTGCGCCGCCGCTCCAGCTCGTCGGTACTGCGCAACTGGGCCTCCGCGTATCCCGCGGCGGCCGCCTCGGCGACCTCGTGCACGGTGCGGAACGCGAGTTCGCCCAGCGCGGCCACGACGGTCGAGTCCAGCCCGAGCTCCTCCGCCGTACGGCCCATCAGCCGCCAGGCGTGCAGCCCGCCGATCCGCAGCGCGGACTGGAGCGCGTCCAGGCTGCGGCCCTCCAGGGCCTCACCGCGCCCCAGTCCGTAGTACGTCGCGGCGATGGCGTCGCCCCGGCCGCGCGGGTCGGCGATGTGGTCGACGAACAGGGTGAGCGCCTGCACCACCCCGGTTCTGAGGTTCTCCCGGTAGGCGCCGTCGGCCGGCCGCGCGTACTCCGGGACCTGTCTGCGGACCTCCTCCTCCACTTCGTCGGCGACCGTCTCCAGCTGGTCGCGCAGCAGTTTGGCCAGTTCAGGTGGTACCGGTGCGGCTCCGGGACCGGCCAGGCCGCCGTGCGGGGCGGGAAAAGCCATCGCGGACACTCCTTTCACCCGGAAGCGGCTCACCCGTGGGCTGTCACCCGTGGGGCGAGTGGGACGTCCCGTGTTGGACGGACGACCCCTGCGCTCCGTTCCGTGCCCCCATGGCTCCGACATCACTCGGGCAGCCCCAGCGCACCGGCCAGCATCGGCCACGACGCGGCGAACTCCGGCTTCCAGTAAGGCCAGTCGTGCCCTCCCCCGGCGTAGAAGTGCGTGGTCACCGGAATGCGCAGGCGGGCCAGCGCGTCGGCGAAGAGATGCGCGGAGGGCCACAGCGCGCTCTCCAGCGCCCCGGGCAGCGGATCACCGGTGCCGCCCCCCAGGCCGCTGCCGTTGGAGACGTACAGGGAGGTGCCGCGCAACCCCAGGGCGCGGGCTCGCGGGTTGAAGGACTGCCAGGTGAGGAGGTTGAGGAGCGGGTTGCCCCACAGGGAGGTGGGCGTCAGGTTCTCGCGGGCCACGATGGCGTCCATGATCGTGGGCATGCCGGGCGCGGTGGTGTCGAGGATGCCGCTGTAGGAGGCCGCTGCGCCGAACACGCCGGGATGCCGGGCCGCGTGCGCCATCGCCCCGTAGCCGCCGGTCGAGACCCCGGCGACCGCTCGCACGCCGGAGGCCCGGTAGTCGCGGCGCAGCAGGTCGGGCACCTCCCGCAGTTGGAAGGTCTCGTAGTCGGGCCCGTCGCGCCAGACGGTCGGGATCCCGGTGGGGCCGCCGTCCGGCATCGCCACGATCAGGTCGCGGCCCTCGGTGAACGCCTCGATGTCGGTCTCCCGCGTCCAGGACGTGTAGTCGTCGTGCGCGCCGTGCAGCAGATACAGCACGGGGTACGTCCGGCTGGGCTGCGTGGCGAAGCTCGACGGCAGGATCAGCCGCACAGGTGCGCTGCGGCCCAGCGCGGCGGAGGGCACGGAGACGTCCAGTGTGCGGGGCCCGAGCCGGGTGGCGGCCCGGGCGCGACCGGCTCCGAACAGGACGGCCAGCCCGGCGGCGGCCGCCGCTTTGGTGACGGTGCGCCGGGGCACGGGGACGGTGCGGTGGGACATGGCGGCTCCTAGGGGTTCCGGCTCGGGTTGCCGTGGGGTCGGACTGCTCGGCGGTCCGGCTCGGCGAGCGACTGCCGCAGGTGGACGGCGATCTCGTCGACGTGGGGCGGATCGAGCAGCGACAGATGGTGTCCGCGTACCGGTACGACCTCCAGGCGCGGGCACACCTCGTCCCAGCCCAGCGCGTCGTCCTCGCGCTCGTAGGCCGCATCGCGCACGGTGTGCGGCGCGGGCTCGGTGGCCCGGTAGAGCAGCACCCGCCCCTCGTAGCGGCCCGGCCGGTGGGCTTCACCGATCCGCAGGTCCAGGTAGGAGGACCGCTGGTGCTCCAGCGCGGCGGGCGGCACGTCGACGGCCTCGCGCACGGCCCGCAGCACGGCGTCGATGCGCTCGGCGTCGTCCTCCAGGGCCACGAGTTCGTCGTACGGCAGCTCCAGGCGGGCGCCGTAGGTGTCGGCGACGTACCGGGCGAAGCCGGTGAGGTGGGCGCGGACGCGGTCGGCCCGGGTGAGACCGGGCCGGGGAAGGGGCCGTACCGAGTCGAGGAGCACCACCAGGTCCACCGCCCGCCCGGCGGCGATCAGTCGGCGCGCGGTCTCCTGGGCGACGAACCCGCCGAAGGACCAACCACCCAGCACACAGGGGCCATCGGGGTGCGCGGCGGTGATGGCCTCAGCACAGCGGAGGGCCTTGTCCGCCACCGTGCGCGCTTCCTCCAGCCGCTCCAGCCCGTACACCGGCCGGTCGTCGCCGAGCCGTTCGGCCAGTCGCCGGTAGACGTCGGTCGAGCCGCCGGCCGCGTGAAAGAGGAAGAGCGGGGGCCGGGAACCGGTGGCGCGCAGCACCCGCAGCGGGGAGCCCTCACCCGGCGCCCGTGCCGGCAGGGCCCGTTGGATCCGGTCGGCGGCCTCCTCGACGGTCGCGGTGGCGTGCGTGTGCCGCGACGGGGAGTCCTCACCCGGCGCCCGTGCCGGCAGGGCCTGTCGGATCCGGTCGGCCGCGTCCTCGACGGTCGCGGTGGCGTGCGGGTGCCGCGACGGGGAGTCCTCACCCGGCGCCCGTGCCGGCAGGGCCCGTTGGATCCGGTCGGCGGCCTCCTCGACGGTCGCGGTGGCGAGCAGGTCCCGAAGCGGCAGTTCGATCCCGAACTCGCGTTCCACCGCCGTGCGGATGCGGACGGCCATGAGGGAGTCGAGGCCCAGATCCGCCCACGCCGTGGCGGGCGTGATGCGAGCCGTCGGGTGCCCGGTGACCGCGCCGATGTGGTGGCCGAGCCGGGCCAGGACGGAGTCCGGCTCGGCCACGACCGGTGCGGGAGACGGCGGAGCGCCCATGGCCTGCGTACGGCGGTCACGGACGCCGTCCGTCCACCAGTGCCGCGCATGCCGCCAGCGCGGCGCGGGCACGTCGACCACGCGGCCGGACGGCACGGGCAGCCGCAGGCCCGCCGTGTACAGGGCGCCGAGTTGGTCGACGAACGCGGCCGAGTGGTCCGCGTCGCGGCGTACAGTGCCTACGACGAGCGCGTCCGGGGCGGTGTCGGTGAGCGCGCGGGCCAGCACCGGATGGGGCGAGATCTCGACGAACGCGGTGTGGCCGTCCGCCACGGCCGCCGCGACCGCCTGCTCCAGCCGTACCGGCCGCCGCAGGTTGGCGGCCCAGTGCGCGGCGTCGAAGAGACACTCGCCACGCGGATCGTCCAGCACGGTGGAGTAGACGGGGACGCGTGGCCGTCCGCCCCGCAGCCCGGCCAGTGCCTCGGTCAGCTCCGGCAGCAGCGGGTCGACCTGCGGAGAGTGCCCGGCGCCGACCACCCGCATGACCCGGGCGGCCAGCCCCCGCTCCTCCAACCGCTCCACGAACCGGGCCACGTCCGCCTCGTCCCCGGTGACGACCTTCTGCCGGGGCGAGGAGTGCACGGCGACCCGAACACCCGGGAAGTCCCCTCGCAGGGCGTCCAGTTCGGGGTCCGTCACGTCGACCACGGCCATCGCCCCGCCGCTCAGCCCGCTGAGCAGCCGGGCCCGTACGGCGACGATCCGGGCCGCGTCCGGCACGTCCAGGGCGCCCGCGCACACCGCGGCGGCCACCTCGCCCATGGAGTGGCCGATCACGGCGGCGGGCTCCACACCCCGCGAACGCCACAGGTCGGCGAGCGCCACCTGCACCCCGAACAGGACGGGCTGGGCGATCTCCAGGCGGTCGAGGTCACCGCCGCAGGCCAGGTGGTCGTACAGCGACAGCCCGCACTCGGCGGCCAGTTGCGGATCGAGTTTCTCCACGGCGGCGGCGAACGCGGGTTCCTCGGCCAGCAGCCGCCGGCCCATGCCGGCCCACTGGCTGCCGTATCCGGAGAACACCCACACCGGGCCGCGCCCGACGCGCTCGCGGTCACCCGTGACGACCCGCGGGTGCGGGTCCTGTCGCGCCAACGCGCCGAGGGCGTCGGCCAGTTCGGCCCGGTCGCGGGCCGTGACGGCGGCCCGTACCCGTCCGCGGCCGGTGCGTCCGGCCAGCGTGCGCGCCACGTCGGCGAGACGCGCGGTCCTGCCCTCGGCGGTGTGCAACCAGTCCGCGAGACGGCCCGCGGTGTCGCGGACGCGTTCGGCGTCGAGGTCGGAGAGCGGGAACAGATGGGCCGTGGGCTCCTCGTCCGGCTCCGGTATGAGGGCGCCAGGGCGCCATTCCTCCAGTACGGCATGGGCGTTGGTGCCGCCGAACCCGAACCCGGAGATCCCGGCGACGGCGGTGCCGCCGTAGCGGGGCCACGGCTCGGCCTCGGTCACCACCCGCAGGCGCGTGTCGTCGCCCAGGGCGGTGCCGTCCGCGCAGTGCAGGGAGGGCGGAATGTGGTCGTGGTGCAGGGCGAGCACCGTCTTCACCAGGCCCGCGATGCCCGCCGCCGACTCCAGGTGGCCGAGGTTGCCCTTGACGGAGCCGAGCAACAGCGGCTGGTCGGGGTCGCGGTCCCGGCCGAGCACGGCGTCGAGCGCGCCCGCCTCGATCGGGTCGCCGAGGGGGGTGCCGGTGCCGTGGGCCTCGACGTAGTCAACGGACTCAGCGGCGATGCCCGCCCGTGCGTACGCCGTGCTCAGCACGGCGCGCTGGGCGGCCGGGTTGGGTGCCATGAGGCCTCCCGACCGGCCGTCGGAGTTCACGGCGGTGGCCCGGACGACGGCCAGGATCCGGTCCCCGTCCCGCTCGGCGTCCGACAGCCGCTTCAGCAGCACGACCGCACATCCCTCACCGCGTCCGATGCCGTCGGCCGCCGCCGAGAACGGCTTGCACCGCCCGTCCGGCGCGAGCGCGCCCGCCCGCTGGAAGGCCATGGTCACGGTGGGGGAGAGCAGCAGGTTGACCCCGGCGGCGATCGCCGTGTCGCACTCGCCGGTGCGCAGACTCACGCAGGCGTGGTGCACGGCGACCAGCGAGGAGGAGCAGGCGGTGTCGACGGCCATGCTCGGTCCGCGCGTGTCCAGGACGTACGCCAGCCGCCCCGCGGCCACGCTGAGGGCCGCGCCCGCCGGCGCCCACGGGTCGACGGCGGCCGGGTCGGCGCCGGTGAGCTGCCCGTACTCCGGCGCCGAGATCCCCACGAAGACACCGGTGGCGCTACCGGCGAGGGAGGCCGCCGGGACGGCGGCGTGGGCGAGCGCCTCGTGCACGACCTCCAGGAGGATCCGTTGCTGGGGGTCCATCACCGCGGCCTCACGCGGGGTGATGTGGAAGAAGTCCGCGTCGAACCCGGCGACGTCGTCGAGGTAGCCGCCGTACCGGGGCGTGTCGACGGGCGGGAAGGCGGTGAAGTCGCGCCACCGGTCCTCGGGGACCCGCCGGATCGCGTCGCCGCCCTCGTCGAGCAGCCGCCAGTAGTCGTCCGGCCCGTGCACCCCGCCGGGCAGCCGGCAGCCGACGCCGATCACCGCGACGGGTTCACCGGGCGGCGCCTGGGTGTCCGCCGGCACCGCGGCGGTCTCCTCCGTTCCGCCGCACAGACGCGCCACCAGGGCGTCCCCGGTCGGCGTCTCCCACAGCAGCGTCGACGGCAGCTCGCGGCCCAGCGCGTGGGACAGCTCCCCGGCCAGCGCGACCGCGTCCCGTGAGGACATGCCGAGGTCGGCGAGCGGCCGGTCCATCGGCACGGACTCGACCGGCATGTCGCTCCAGAGGGCCACCCGCTCGGCGATCAGACGGCGCAGCGCGGCCTCGCCGACGGCCTTCATCCCGCGACCTCGGACGCCTGGCCGGCCGGGGCGAAGGCGCCCTCCAGGTATCGCGTCCGGGTCAGCGCCCGGGACACCTTCCCGCTGGACGTCCGCGGCACGGTCCCCGGCGGCACCAGGACGACGTCGGCGAGCCGCAGCCCGTGCCGGGTGGAGACCGCCCCGCGCGCCGCCCGCGCCAGAGCAGGTACGTCGATCTCGGCCAGGCTGGTGGTCCGTGCGTGCTCGGCCACGACCACGACCCGCTCGGCCGTCGTACCCGGGACGGCGAACGCGGCGAGCCGGTCCCGGCGCACGGCCGGATGCGTCTCCTGGACCGTGGCCTCGATGTCCTGCGGATAGTGGTTGCGTCCGTCGACGACGATGAGGTCCTTCAGCCGCCCCGTGACGACAAGTTGACCGTCGAGCACGGTTCCGAGGTCGCCCGTGCGCAGCCACCGGTCGGGCCCGGCGGTGAAGACGCGGCGGCTCTCGGCCTGCCGGCCCCAGTAGCCGCGCCCCACGTTGGGCCCCTGCACCTGGATCTCCCCGACCTCCCCCTCCGCCAGCACGGCACCGGTCGCGGGATCGGCGATCCGCAGCCGCTGGCCCGCCGGGGTGCCGCAGCCGGCCAGCAGCACGGCCCTCGGGTCGTCGGGCCGCGCGGGCAGGGCCTTCCCTGCGGCGAGGGCGTCCCGGTCGAGCGCGAGGCGGCTGAGCGGCTCACCGGGCCGGGCCGCGCTGACGAACACGGTCGCCTCGGCGAGCCCGTACGACGGACAGTGCGTCTCGGGGGCGAGCCCCTGCGCGCCGAAGGCGGCGTGGAAACGGTCGACCGTCCCCGGCCGGACCGGCTCGCTGCCGTTGATCAGCGCGGCGATCCCGTCCAGCCGCAGGTCCGCCTTCATCTGCTCGGTGACGGTCGAGGCGCAGTAGTCGTAGGCGAAGTTGGGCGCCGCGCTGAGCGCGCGCGGATGCGCGGCGAGCAGCCTGAGCCAGCGCACCGGCTGGTGCAGGAACGCGATCGGGTCCATGAGCACCGACAGCAGCCCGCGGACGACGGGAGCGGCGACGCTCAGCACGAGCCCCATGTCGTGGTAGAGCGGCAGCCAGCCCACACAGGTCACCGGATGCGCGTCCACGCCGTAGGCGGCCAGCGCCTGCCCGGCGTTGGCGACGACGTTGCCGTGGGTGATCTCCACGCCCGCCGGAGCGCGGGTGGAACCGGAGGTGTACTGCAGATAGGCGGTCGCGTCGTCGTCCACCGGCACCGCACGCCAGGTGTCGGCGGCGGAGTCGGGGACGTCGTCCACCGCGACGACCCGCACGGTGTCCCGGTCGCAGAAGTCCCGGACCTCCGCCCGGGCGCGGCTGGTGGTCAGCACGACCGTGGGGGTCGCGTCGGCCAGCACCCCCGCCAGCCGGTCGGCGTGCCCGGGCAGACCCGGCGGATACAGCGGTACGGCGACCAGGCCGGCCGCCAGTGTCGCCAGGAACCCGGTGACGTACTCGATGCCCTGCGGACACAACAGGGCCACCCGCGCCCCGGGTTCGGTCTCCTCGGCGAGCCGGGCGGCCACCGCCCGTACGCGCACGTCCAGGCGCCGCCAGGTCAGGGTGCGGTGGACGCCGCGGGAGTGCGGGGAGGGATGGTCGACGAAGCTGAACGCCCGGCGCTCGGGAGTGGTCTCGGCCCAGTGCCGCACGTACTCCGGCAGGGTCCGGCACGGGGGCGTGAGCGGGGCGCGGCGGCTGTCCATCGGGGGAGTGCTCCTCACGTCGCGGACGGACGGGCAGGGGGCGGTCGGGTCAGAGCGGGATGTTGCCGTGCCGGCGCTGCGGCATCGGCGCGCGTTTGCCGTGGAGCGTGCGCAGGGCGCGGCTGACGTGCTCGCGGGTCTCGCGGGGGGCGATGACGGCGTCGACGTATCCGCGTTCGGCGGCGAGGTAGGGGGTGCCGTGGGTGCTCTCGTACGCGGCCACGAGCCGGGCGCGCAGCGCCTCGGGGTCGGCGGCCGCGGCCAGTTCGCGCCGGTGCAGGAGCCCCACCGCGCCCTCGGCGCCCATCACGGCGATCCGGGCGGTGGGCCAGGCGAGGTTGACGTCGGCGCCCAGGTGCTTGGAGCCCATCACGGCGTAGCCGCCGCCGTACGCCTTGCGCACCACCACGGTGACCTTGGGGACGGTCGCCTCGGCGTACGCGTACAGCAGTTTGGCGCCGCGCCGGATGATGCCGCCGCGTTCCTGCCGGACCCCCGAGAGATAGCCGGGCACGTCGGCGAAGGTCAGCAGGGGGATGCCGAAGGCGTCGCAGAACCGCACGAAGCGCGCGGCCTTCTCGGAGGCGTCGATGTCGAGCACACCGGCCGCCCGCAGCGGCTGGTTGGCGACGACCCCCACCGAGCGGCCGTCGACGCGGGCCAGCGCGCAGATGACGTTCGGCGCGAACAGCTCCTGGACCTGGAGGAGTTCACCGTCGTCGACGACAGCCCGCAGCACGTCGCGCATGTCGTACGCCTGCCCGAGCCGGTCGGGGACGATCTCGTCCAGCGGTATCCCGTCGGCGGCCGGCAGGGCGGGGGCGTACTCCGGGGGACGCTCCAGGTTGTTGGCGGGCAGGTACGACAGCAGGTCGCGTACGGTGTCGAGGGCCTCCTCCTCGTCGGCGGCGAGGAAGTGGGCGTTGCCGTTGACGGCGTTGCTGGTGTGCGCGCCGCCGAGCTCCTCGGCGGTCGTGCGTTCTCCGGTGACCGTCTCGATGATCTCCGGCCCGGTGACGAACATGTGCGAGGCGCCGTCCACCATCACCGTGAAGTCGGTGATCGCGGGCGAGTAGGCGGCCCCGCCCGCGCACGGCCCGAGCACGACGGAGATCTGGGGGATCACCCCGGACGCCTGGACGTTGCGGCGGACCAGTTCGGCGTAGAGGGCGAGTGAGGTGACTCCCTCCTGGATGCGGGCGCCGCCGCCGTCGTTGAGCCCGATGACCGGGCAGCCGGTCTTGAGGGCGAGGTCCATGAGGGCGAGCGTCTTCTCGCCGAAGGCCTCGCCCATGCTGCCGCCGAACACGGTGGAGTCCTGCGCGAACACACAGACCGGGCGGCCGTCGACGGTGCCGGTCCCGGTGACCACCCCGTCGCCGTACGGCCGGCGGGCCCCGTCCCCGGTGGCCCGGGCCCGCACGAACTGACCGGTCTCGGTGAACGACCCGGCGTCCAGCAGCCGTTCGATCCGTTCGCGGGCGCCGAACTCCCCCCGTCTCCTCGGTCCGGCCGAGGAGACCGCACGTGCCCTGCGGCTTTCCAGGTCGGCAATGCGGTCGGCGGTGCCGTCGGGCCCGTGCGGAGTGGTCCGGTGTGCCTCGGACGTTGTCGCCTCTGTTGTCACAGCCACCTCCGAAGTCGCCTTCGAATATGGCAGCGGGGGACGGCGGGGCCGGGCGGATCGGGGTGGCGTTTGCCTGAGGTGAGTGCTGTGGGGCGAGGGTTCGTCCGGGGGTGACAAGGGGCGGTGCGGGAGCCGTGGCGTCTCCCGCACCGTCCGGGGGCACGGGATCGAGTAGGCGGACACGGCCCATCTGAGTACGTGTACTCACGATCGGGCCCGCCGACTCCCGCAGGATGGTCGTACAAACCATCGAGGGGGAGACCAACCATGCGCAGTACTGACCGAGTCCACGCCCTGCCCCGCATACTGCGGCCCGTATGGGGCCTCGCGCTGGCCGGTGTGGCCGGCGCGATGCTCGTCGGCTGCTCGACCGAGGAAGCGATATGCGACAGCGGCGAGTACCCGGTGATGGCGGTGGGCGGAACCGGCAGTGCCTGCGTGTCCAACGGGGAGAAGCCGCTGAACGGGTACGTCCGCTACCCGAAGGGCAAGGTCCCCGAGCACGTGGACGACAAGTGGGACATCTACTGGGACACCCACACCGTCGACAAGAACGGCGACATCGTCGACGCGCCCGACGCCTGAGGGGACAGGCCCTCACGCAGGCTCATGGGACACCCGCACCGGATCGAAGGCGATCCGCGTGCGCATCCCGTCCTCGCTCCACACCACCTCGACCACGTCACCGTCGACGGCCACGGACCTGACGGCCTCGGCCGGGTCGGCCGGGGCCCCCTCGCCGGTCAGCGTCGCGACGCAGGCATGCACCGAGGTACCTCCGGCCTCTCCCGCCAGCCGTGGCACCCGCGCCCAGCGCGTGTACGCGGTGCCCTGCGGCGCGCGTGCCGACTCGGCGGGACCGTTCCACCCGTGCAGGCCGTGCAGCGTCGAGACCAGTTCCTCCTCGGGGCCGACCGCCCACCCGGTCTGGGTGACGCGGGCGCCGGGCGGCGCCCCGACCACCCGGTGCACCCGCAGCTCGTACCGCCCGTACGCCACCGTCACGCTCTCCACCCGCAGCCCGGGCACCATCGGCGGCCCACCGGCGAACACGGGCCGGTGCCACGACGCCGCCCAGCCCCAGCCGTCGCCGTGCCCCGCTCCGAGGGGATGGATCCGCCGCCGGACGCTTCCCCTGCCCTCCACCTCCACGCTCAGGTGGTTGTCCGCGAGGTTCCCGGTCGCGGTCGGACCGGTCCGGGTCGAGTACGCCTGGCGCCCGTAGTGGGGGTCGTCGCCCTCCGGTGCCTCGCCCTCGTGCGGGCGCACGTGGTCACTGCCGTGGTTGTGCAGCCGTACGATGCCGTCGGCGCGCGTCGCCTGCACGAGAAGCCCCGGCGCCGGCAGGGCGAGCACCCGGTCGGCCTCCTCGGCCGGCGCGGGCTCCTCGCGGGCCGTCCACAGCGGATGACCGGCGGGCGCCAGCAGCGACACGAACGCCTTCGACGCCCAGTACGGGGACGCCGGCCCCGAGTACGACTGCAACGTCGCCTCGTGCGGGCCGTGCCAGCCGAGGCTCAGCAGCCCGTCGTCGGTGAGCGCGCCGCGCTCCAGGAAGTAGCGCAGGCTGCCGCTCGCCAGCCGCCGGGACGTGCCGGGGGACAGGGGCGTGTCCCCGGTCAGGGCGCCCAGACCCACGGCGGCCGACGCGGCGAAGCGGTACGACAGGGAGCGGCCGAAGTGCATCGGCGCCCCGTCCGCTCCGAACGTCAGCGCGAAGCCGTCCAGGTGGGCGCGCAGCCGGGGGCCGTAGCGGGCGGCCAGGCCGGTGTCGCCGCCGAGGTGGGCGTCGAGCACCGGGTACAGGTGCAGCGCCCAGCCGTTGTAGTGGTCGAAGGCGCGTCCGTCACCGTCGGCGTACCAGCCGTCGCCCCGGTACCAGGTTTCCGTCAACTCCAGCGCGCGTTCCCGCACGGCCGCCGTTTCGGCGTCCCCCCGGCCGACCGACTCCAGGAAGCCGGCCACCGTGAAGGGGAACAGGTACCAGTTGTTCGGTGCGGGCGTGTGCCGCAGGGCCCCGCGCAGCCACTCCTCCGCCCGGTCCCGTACGTCGTCGTCGAGGTGCTTCCACAGCCAGGGCGCCGTCAGCCGCAGCCCGAGCGCGACGGATGCCGACTCGACCATGGGCTGGCCCTGGACGTGGTGGTCGAGGATCAGCGGCCAGGACTCCGTGTCGTCGCGGCCGGGGGTGCGGGTGCCCGCGGCGAGACCCCGCGCGTAGCGGTCGAGCCAGCCGTGCGGATCGTCGCCGTCCGCACCGGCCACCCGGAAGGCGGCGGCGAGGAACGTCCGGGCGTAGCCCTCCAGACCGTCGGAGCGCACGCCCGAGCGCGAGGGCCGGCCGGGCAGGTCGAGCAGCGCGCCGCCGGGTGTGCTCCAGCGCCACGCAGCCGTCAGCAGTCCGTCGGCCACCGCTTCCCAGTGGGCCCGGGTGTAGCCGGTGTACGGGCTCGACTCGCGGTCCTGAGCGGGCAGTTCGAACGGGATGCTCATGCGAGGAAGGCCAGCCTTTCGCGTCGTACGGGGTGCCGGAACTCGTCACCGGAGGTCCACCGGGCGATCTCGGCGAGCGCGTGATCGGCCAGTCGGCGCCATTCGTTGCCCTGGGAGCCGGCCAGGTGCGGGGTGATGAGCGCGTTCTCGCAGCGCCACAACGGATGCTCGGACGGCAGCACTTCGGGATCGGTGACATCCAGGACGGCCCGGATGCGGCCTGCCAGGACCGCGTCGGTGAGCGCCTCCTGGTCGACGACCGCGCCGCGTGCCGTGTTGATCAGCACCGCGTCGGCGGGCATGGAGTCGATCAGCTCACGGCTCACCAGTCCACGCGTCGCGGGCAGCAGCGGGGTGTGCACGCTGACGGTGTCGCAGCGGGCGAACAGCTCCGCCAACTCCACGCGCTCCACGCCCAGTTCGGCGGCGTCCGCGTCGGAGACGTACGGGTCGTGCAGCAGGACCTCGACGTCGTGCGGGCGCAGCAGCTCGACGACCCGGCGGCCGATGAGCGAGGCGGACAGGATGCCCACCGTGCGGCGGTAGTTGCCGACGTCGTGGGGAGTGCCCAGCCAGTCGGCGCGGATCCGGGTGGTCCGGTAGTCGCGGGCCCGTTCCAGGACGCGCTTGCCGGTGAGCAGGATCATCGCGAGGGTGTACTCGGCCACCGGCAGGGCGTTCGCCGCGGCGGCCGAGGACACCTCGATGCCGCGCTCCCAGCACGCGTCGGTGACGAACCCGCGCACACTGCCCGCGGTGTGCACCACGGCCCGCAGCCGGGGCGCGTCCCGCAGCACCGACGCGTCCAACGGCGGGCAGCCCCAGCCGGTGACCAGCACCTCCACCTCGGCGAGCACCTCGCGGGCCCGCGGTGTCGTCAGGTCGTCGAGGGCCGGGAGCGGGGCGAGGTCGCAGATCGCGCGGAGGGCGTCCAGCGAGGAGGGATCCAGGACGGCCCGGGCGGCGTCCTGGGACATGGCCAGGGCGGCACGGGGCCGGGGCGCGGTCACTTGACGGCTCCGGCGGTCAGACCGCCGCGCCAGAAGCGCTGGAGCAGGATGAACGCGAGGATCAGCGGCAGGACGGCGAGCAGCGAACCCATGATCACCACCGGATAGTACTCGGGCGACACGGACGCCGAACTGTTCCACTGGTACAGGCCGAGGCTCACGGGATACAGGTCCTGGTCGGAGAGCATCACCATGGGCAGGAAGAAGTTGTTCCAGATGGTGGTCAGCTGGAACAGGAACACGGTCACCAGTCCGGGCCCGAGCATCCGCAGCGCCACCCTGAAGTACGCGACCAGCTCGCCCGCGCCGTCCATGCGCGCCGCCTCCAGCACCTCGTCGGGCACGTAGCCCTGGCTGAAGATCCGGCCGAGGTAGACGCCGAACGGGTTGAACAGCACCGGGATGAACACCGCCCAGAAGGTGTTCACCAGCCCGGTCTTCGAGGCCAGCAGATACAGGGGCAGTGCCAGCACGGTCTGCGGGACCATCACCGCCGCGAGCACCAGGCCGAACAGCTTCTCCTTGTGGAGGAAGCGGTACTTGTCGAAGGCGTAGCCGGCCGCGACGCTCACCAGCGCGCCGACTCCGGCGCCCAGCACCGCGTACAGCAGGCTGTTGAGGTACCAGCGCCCGTACTGGCCGTCGTCCATGGCGAACAGGTCGCGCAGGTTCTGCCCGAAGGAGAAGTCCTTCAGCGACAGCAGATCGCTGCCGAACAGGGCGTCCGGGCCCTTCGACGCGGCGAGCACCAGCCACAGTACGGGCAGCAGGGTGTACAGAACGGAGATGAGGACGACGGCGTTGACCGTCGTACGGCCCAGCAGCCGCGGGCGCAGCAGGGTGCTGTCGGTGGAGCTCATCGGGCCTCCTGGGCGTCGGCGCGGCTGGTCCAGCGGGTGACGCCGTAGGACAGGGCGATCGTGAACAGCAGCAGGATGACCGAGGCGGCCGCCGCCAGGCTGTAGTTGTTCCGGGTGAAGGCCGCGTCGTAGATGTACATGCTCGGCGAGAACCGGGAACTGATCATCGGGGAGGACTGGCTGAGCAGCACCGGTTCGGTGAACAGCTGCAGAGCCCAGATCAGGGTGAACATCGCGACCATCACGATCGAGGCGCGCACCAGCGGCGTCTTGACCTGCAACGCGGTGCGCACCGGCCCGGCGCCGTCGACCACGGAGGCCTCGATCACCTCGCGGGGCACGGCCTGCAGCGCGGCGTAGAAGACCACCATGTTGTAGCCGAGGTTGCTCCACAGGGCGATGTTCACGATGGACGGGATCACCGTGTGCACGCCGAGGAAGTCGATGGTGATGTCGGCGTGGGCGAACAGGTCGATGATCGGGCTGATGCCGGGGGTGTAGAGGTACAGCCAGATCAGGGCCGCGATGATGCCGGGTACCGCGTGCGGCAGGAACAGCCCCAACTGCGCCCAGGCGCGCAGCCGGACGACACCGGAGTCCAGCAGCAGCGCGAGGGCGAGGGCGCCGACGACCATGAGCGGGATGTAGATCAGGCAGTACAGGGCGACGGTGCCGAGGCCACCGAGGAAGGTCGGGTCGGTGAGGACCGCCGTGTAGCTGCGCAGGCCGACGAAGACGCTGCGTTCGGGGCCGAAGCCGAGGCCGGGCTGGTCGTCGCTGAAGAAGCTGAGGTAGACGGCGGTGCCCACGGGGATCAGGAAGACGGTCACCAGCAGGGCGAAGAACGGCGTCATCAGCACGCCGCAGGCGGCGAGTTGACGGCGGCGGGCCGCCTTGCGGGCGCGGGTGTCGGAGGCCGGTGCGGCAGTGCGCGGCGCGGTGGCCGGCACCGAGGACTGGGTGGTCGCGGTCATGGGGGAGTTCACCTGCCTTTCGGGCGGCTCAGGTGCTGTGCTGGGTGGTGGACAGGCCCAGGGCCTTGAGGTCGGGCATGGTGCCGTCCTGGGCCGCGCGCACGGAGTCGATCAGGGAGCCCTGGCCGCCGCTCGCGCGGGCGAAGTTGTCCTGCATGACCCGCAGCGTGGCGGTCATCCGAGGCCCCCACACCCAGCTGTCCCGGATCTTGTCGGCCTCCTGCTGGAAGAGCGTGTAGATGTCCTGGCCGCCGTAGTAGGAGCGGTCGAACGCCTCGCGGCCGACCGCGATCAGCGCGGTGGCCGCCGGGTACTGGCTGCTGGTGCCGCTGGAGAGGCGGGCGCGCAGGGAGTCCGGATGGGACACCTGCCACTCGATGAACTCCATCGCGGCCTCCGGCACCCGGCAGTCCTTGGTGATGGCGAACGTGGAGCCGCCGTGCGTGCCGACGGACGGGCGCCCGGTGTCCCACTGCGGCAGGGGCGCGATCCGCCACTGGCCCTTCTGGGCGGGAACTTTTCTCATCTGGGCGCCGGCCTCCCAGGCGCCGCTGAGCCGGGTCAGCACCAGCCCTTCGGCGACCTGCGCGTCGAACTGCCTGCTCTCGACGGCGTTCATGAACACGTCGTCGCGGTCGATGAGTCGCTGCCAGTACGTGGCCACGCGCCGGGTGGGCGCGTCGGCGAGGGAGACGTTCCACGCGCCCTTGCCGGTGTCGAACCACTGCGCGCCGGCCTGCCAGGAGTAGCCGGCGAACTGGGTGCCCCCGTCCGTGGGGAAGAGCACCAGCCGCCGGCCGGAGGCCTTGCGGTGCACCGTGCGGGCCAGTTCGGCGAACTCGTCCCAGGTCTGCGGGACGTGAAGGCCGTAACGGTCGAACAGGTCGGTGCGGTAGTGCATCACCATGGGCTCGACGTCCAGCGGGACGCTGTACACCCGCCCTTCGAAGGTCGTCAGTCCGAGCGCCTGCGGCAGCAGCTTGCGGCGCAGACGGTCGCTGACCAGGTCGGTGATGTCCCGGGCGACGCCGTCGATGGCGAATCCGGGGATCTGCGGGTACTCGATGGTGGCGACGTCGGGGGCGTTTCCGGCCCGGGCCGCGTTACTGAGCTTCGCGTAGCCGCCCTGGGTTCCGGACGGGATCTGCTGGAAGTCGACCTGGATGTGGTCGTGGGTCTTGTTGAAGGCGTCGACCACCTCCTGGCTGCCGCGCAGGGCGGACCAGAAAGTGACGCGCGTGGTCTTGCCCGTGCTGCGCAACGACGAATCCGACGATCCGCTGCAGGCGCTCAGTGCGCCTGCGAGTGGTACGGCGGCCGTCGCGGCGAGCACGGATCGGCGACTGGGCCGGCCGAGCATGGGGCCTCCCGCGGCTCTGCGTGCCTGACTGGCACGACGGTTCGGGACACGGGGAATCCTCAAGGACCGACCGCAAACGGTCAATAGATCGATCAGAAGAAAATAAAGCGGTCAAACGCTCATCGTTACGGAGTGCTCGGTTCCCCCGTCGAACCCCGCACCGTCAGCGACGGCAGCAGCTCGACGCGACGCACCGTCGGCGACCCGGTGCCGTGCCCGCCCGCCAAGCGGTGCAGCAGCAACTCCGCCGCCACCCGCCCGACCTCCGTCTTGGGCGGGGCCACCGCGGTGAGCGGGATGGTGCCGAGCCCCGCGAGCACGTCGTCGTACGCCACGACCGAGCAGTCCTCCGGCACCCGGACACCGTTCTCCGCCAGCCGCTGGGCGGCCATCAGCGCGTCCACGTCGCCGTGCAGCACCGCCGCCGTCGCGCCCAGCTTGCGCAGCAGCGTCGGCACGTCCGCCGTCTCGTGCGCCGCGTACGGCCCGTCCTTGCCGGCGTCCGGCGAACTCAGCGCCCACGCCCACTCCTCCACCAGCGGATGCTCCGTTGCGATCCGGGTGAAGGAGGCCCGCAGACTCCGCGCGGTGGGACTGTCGTCCCGGGTCGCGAACACGATCCGCCGGTGGCCGAGCCCCACCAGGTGCTCCACCGCGAGATGCGCGCCGTACCAGTGGTCCGAACACACCGAGTCCAGCGCGTGCAGCGCGCTGCCGGCCGGTGGCCGCCGCTCCATCAGCACCGCCGGCACCTCCAGGGCGGCCAGCCATCCGTAGTCGGCCTCCTCGACGGCCGGGGTGCGCCAGCGCGGCGCCAGCAGCAGACCCCGTGCGCCGTCCGCGAGCGCCCGCTCCACCAACGGGCGCTCCGCCCCGGCGACCTGCGGCGCGATGCGCAGCGCGATGCGCAGACCGGCCGCCTCGAGCACCGTACGCGCGCCGTGCAGCGTCTCGTACAGGTACGAGTGCAGCTCCGGCACCACCACCGCCACCATGTCCCCGTCCGGGCCCGCGATACCACTGCCGGGCAGTTCCTGCGCGGGCAGCGTCGAGTGGACGACACCGTGGCCGCGGCGCAGTCTGCCCTCGCGGGCCAGCTCCTCCACGTCCCGGCGCAGCGTGACCACCGAGACCTGGAGCTCGGCGGCGAGATCCCGCACCCGCGCGGTGCCCCGCGACTGAACGGCGGCGAGGATCCGCTGATGCCTGCGATCGACCGGCTCCCGCACGAGGGCCTCCTGGAGCGCGTGAATGTTCGTTTGATCGATGTGCGCCATCATAACGATCGCAACGGCGATCACACCCCACGCGGTCGGCTACGGCCGAGTGACGTTTCTGCGGTGAATGCGCTGCGCCGGGCGAGTGAGCGGAGCCGGTCCGGACGAGCGCCCGGCGTCGGGGCCCGTGCATCATCGGCCGTCGGCACAGGGCCGCCGACCGCACCGCACCGGGCACCGCGCCCGAGGAGGAGTCAGACGTTGACGTACGGGAACATCTTGCGCCACCGGATCGCCGCCCCGGGGACCACCCCGCTGATCGGCGTCCACGACATGTACTCCGCCTCCCTGGCGGCCCGGCACTTCGACGGGATGTTCGTCTCCGGATTCGGCTTCGCCGCCTCCCACTACGGCCTTCCGGACATCGGCTTCATCGCCTGGCCGGACATGGTCGCCTTCGTCGGGCGGCTGCGCGCCGCCTTCCCGCGCCACGACCTGCTGGTCGACATCGACGACGGCTACGTCGACACCGAGGTGGCCTGCCACGTCGTGGAGAACCTCGAACGGCTCGGGGCCTCGGGGGTGATCCTGGAGGACCAGAAGCGTCCGCGCCGCTGCGGGCACGCCGACGGCAAGCAGGTGCTGCCGCTGGAGGAGTACCTGGACAAGCTGGAGGCGGTGCTTGCCACCCGCCGGGACCTGGTGGTCGTCGCCCGTACGGACGCCACCGGCGAGGAGGACATCCTGCTGCGGGCGAAGGCGCTCGCCGCCACGGCCGCCGACGTGGTGCTGGTGGACGGGGTCCGCAGCGTGGAGTGGATCCGCCGGATCCGTGACGTGGTCGGCGACAAGCCGGTGCTGTTCAACCAGATCGCGGGCGGCAAGTCCCCCCGGCTCTCGCTCGGCGAACTGACGGGGCTGGGCGTCGACGCGGCGATCTACAGCACGCCGTGTCTGTTCGCGGCGCACCAGGCGATCGACACGGCACTCATCCAGTTGAAGGCGGCCGACGGCCGGCTGGCGCCGGTGGCGGACGAAGGGGGCGTGGGGGTCGCCGTGTCCACGGCCCTGCTGGAGCAGAACCTGGCCCGCCTGCGCGGTGACGGCGGTGCCCCCACGGCCCGTTGAGTCACCACATGGTCAGCTGAGCGGATCCAGTGTCAGATACGCCTGCCGCGGACTGCCGTCGTGCACCAGCGACTCGTGCTGTCCGACGTCGTCGAAGGCGAAGGCGTACGCCTTGCCGTCGGCCATCCGCGCATGGACGGCCCGGGCGTAGTGGTTGGTCACCGCGTCCTGGTAGAAGTTCGCCGCCGAGGTGTCGGGCTGGGTGGGATTGACCAGCAGCGTGGAGCGGTTGAACCCCGCGCACAGGGTGCGGGAGATGGGCCCGCGCACCGCGTCGTTGGGGGCGTCGAGCAGCTTGTGACAGCCGAAGACGCTGTCCGCGTCCGGCTTCTGGAAGCTGGTGACGACCGCGCCGGCGCCGTTGGTGAAGTTCATGACGTTGCCCGACACCCGGCCGTAGTACTTGGTGCCGGGCTGGTCGGCGAACGGCGTGACCGTCAGCGTCGCCGTGGCGTACTTCTGCCAGACCCGGTTGATGTAGTCGTCCAGGACCGAGGCGGGCAGCGCGCCGTTCCCCACCCCGTGACCGGGGGACAGTGCCCGCAGGACGGTGCCGTCGGAGCGCGTCTGCACCAGCCCCGCCCAGCCGCCCGGCTGTGCCCGCAGCGCGTCGAACACGGCGTTGTAGCCGCCCGGTTCGAGGTGTCCGGTGTTCACCGTGCTGCCGTCGGCGCGCTGCACACCGACCGCGTAGGGGGCGGAGAACATGTCGACCTGGGTGCTGTTGAGCCACAGACCGGAGTCGTTGAGCGTGTACTCCGACCAGTTGAAGAGGATGTCGTTGTTGGGGTCGCTCGGATTCTGCACGGCCGGCTGCACCAGGCCGCCGGTGGCCAGCTTGAAGACGAGCTTGTGCCCGTACGAGAAGTAGATCCGGCCGGAGAACTTGGGGATCCGGATCGTCTTCGACTGTCCCGCGGCCGGCCCGGGAATGGACGCGTCGGGCGCCGGCACGGGCGGGACGTTCCCGGCGGGCCAGGGGTGGAACGTACCGTTCGCGTCGGCCCAGCCCTGCTGGCCCGACGCCAGTGAGGTGCCGATCGTGTACACGTACACCGGCTCACCGCGGCCGGAGTTGTTGGTCAGCTTCAGCGGGATCGTGTCCGGCACCGCGGCCCGGGCGGACGACGGGGCCGCGAACGTGAGCAGGGAGCCCAGCAACACGGCTGCCGCTGCCACGGACACGAGCCGGGGGGTGAGTCTGGCGAGCACGCTTCACCTCCGTGTGGGGGAACGGGGTCTGGTCCGTACCTTTTATGAGAGCGCTCTCAGCGTTGCGCTGCGACGGGTGCATGTCAATGAGTGCGTCCGTTCCGGGAGTCGCCGATCCCTCTCCCTCACCGCCGCGGCGGGGGCCCGACCTTCGCCACCGACGTCCCGGCCGCGGGCGCGGCAGGAGCACGCGAGACGGACACCGCCGAACGCGCCGGCGCCCCGTTCACCCCGGGCGTCGCGCCGCCCGCGGAGATGCTCCGGGGGCCTCGACGACGGGCGTCAACTCCGCCGACGGTCCCCGCGAGCCGACCTCAGGCCCGTATCCCCCTGACGATCCCCGGCGCCGCGATCGCGACGGCCGCATCCCTCGTGACCGAGGCCGGCGAGCCGGGACGCCGGCCCGGGTGGTGTGCCCGCTGTTCCGCCGGGCGGGTCCCTCATGTCGTCCGATACGCGGAACCGGCGGACACGCGACATCTTCTGTGCGACTCGCGGCAAAAGCTACTGATTCGAGGCGCTTTTCCCCTGAGACCTAGGAGAGATTCATGGCCCACAGACACATCGGTGCGGCCTGCGCCGCCATGACCGCGCTCGGCGCGCTGGTCCTGACGGCACTGCCCCAAGCGGCGGCCGCCGCACCCCCCGTACCGGCGAACGGCCCCTCGGCCGCGCGGACGCTCGGGGCCGACGCTCCGTCGACCGCGGTGCTGCGCGCACTGCGGCGCGATCTCGGACTGACGGACGCTCAGGCCAGGGCGCGGCTGGAGAACGAGGCGGAGGCGGGGACACGCGCGGGCCGGCTGCAGATCGCCCTGGGCCGGCGCTTCGCGGGCGCCTGGGTGAGCGGCATGACCTCCGCCGACCTCACCGTCGCGACCACCGACGCCGCGGACAAGTCCGCCATCGAGGCCGGCGGGGCGAAGGCCGCGGTCGTCAGGACGCCTCTGGCGGACCTCAAGGCGGCCAAGGCGAAACTGGACTCCGTCACGACCGGCACCACCGCGCTGAAAGCACCGGTCCGCTACGTCGACGTGCGCACCAACCGGGTGACGGTCCAGGCCACGAGCCGGACCGCCGCGAACTCCCTGATCGCCGCCGCCGGGGTCGACAGAAAGCTGGTGAAGGTGAAGGTGTCCGCGGACCGGCCGCGTGCCCTGTACGACATCCGCGGCGGCGACGCTTACTACATCGAGGACATCGCCCGCTGTTCCGTCGGGTTCGCCGTCACCAAGGGGGCCCAGCAGGGCTTCGCGAGCGCGGGGCACTGCGGCAAGGCGGGGGACACCACCACCGGCTTCAACATGGTGGCCCAGGGCACCTTCCAGGCCTCGGTCTTCCCCGGCCACGACATGTCGTGGGTGGGCGTCAACAGCGACTGGACCGCGACGTCCGCCGTCAAGGGCGAGGGAGGTCAGGACGTCCAGGTCGCCGGCTCCGCGCAGGCCCTGATCGGTGCCGCGATCTGCCGCTCGGGATCGACGAGCGGCTGGCACTGCGGCATCATCCAGCAGCACGACACCAGCGTCACCTACGCGGAAGGCACGGTCGACGGCGTGACGCGCACGACCGTCTGTGCCGAGCCGGGCGACTCGGGCGGCCCCTACGTCTCGGGCACCCAGGCGCAGGGCGTCACCTCGGGCGGCTCCGGTGACTGCACCAGCGGCGGCACCACCTTCTACCAGCCGATCAACCCGGTGCTCAGCACCTACGGACTCGTCCTGAAGACCAGCGCGGCCCAGACCGAGACCCCCGGGACCCCCGTCGACCCGTCCAGTTCCTGGGCGAGCGGCCGGGTCTACGACGTCGGGGCGCAGGTCACCTACGCCGGTGTCACCTACCAGTGTCTGCAGAGCCACCAGGCACAGGGCGCGTTGCAGCCGTCCGCCGCCCCCGCTCTGTGGCAGCGCGCCTGACATACCGCCAGGGACGAGCGGCCCACGGACCCGGCCACCGGTCCGCGGGCCGCTGCGCCTGCGTCGGCAGGCCGCAGGCGGTCGGTACTTGGACGAGTAGAAGTACTTCAGGGCCATGCCCCCGGCGTAACGCGTGGCACCGACCTGCTGGAAGGTGCCCGCGCAGCCGGAGACGGTAGGGGGACTGGCCCTCCCTCCCGTACGCCCGTAGTTGCCGCCCTGGAACGAGGCGGCGTGGGCGGAGACCTGCGTCAGTGCCAACACCGCGGCGGCGCCCCCCGCGGCCAGCAGAGTCGTGAGTGATCGGCGGCTCATGAGCCCTCTTTCCCGTGTCGGCGATGTGCTGGACCAGCGGCGTACGGCCGACTGCGCGCCGGTCACCGCTCGCCCTGCGACCCTGGGAGCACCCGCCGCCCGCCGGTGCCTGACACCTGTCATGGTGCGGACGCCCGGCCCGGACGGTCACACGAGGTGGGCGAAGACCACCAGGTTCTCCGTGTAGTCCTTGACCGAACGGTCGTAGTCCCCCGCGCAGGTGATGAGCCGGACCTGGGCCTGCGGGGTGTCGCCGTACACCCGCCGGCTGGGGAAGTCGTCCTTGGGGAACTGCTCCACGCTGTCGACCACGAAGGTCGCCCTGCTCCGGTCGGCCCTGACGACCCGGAAGGTGTCGCCCCTCTCCAGTTCTCCCAGGCCGGCGAAGACCGCCGGAGAGGTGGCGGTGTCCACGTGCCCGGCGATGACGGCGGTGCCCGCTTCCCCGGGAGTGGCGCCCTCCGCGTGCCAGCCCACGAGGTTGGTGTCGTCGGGCGGTGGGGCTTCCAGGTGCCCGGTCCGGGCGATGTAGAGGGGGGTGAAGGGGGCGTCGACCGAGATCTTCGGGATGAGCAGACGTACGGGCCGGGAGCGGGGCAGATGCTTGCCCGGGCGGGGTACCGCGGTCGTGGCGGTCGGTTCGGCGTAGGTGCCGGCCTGCGTGGCCTGCGTGCCCTGCGGCAGGCGGGGGGAGTCCGACGAGGCGTCCTGCCCGCCGAACATGTTCACCGCGAGGAGCAGGGCGGCCATGGCGCACAGCGTGGTGAGACCGGTGCCGGACCCCCGCTCGCCGGC
Organism: Streptomyces cellulosae; assembly: GCF_000721105.1. Lineage (GTDB taxonomy): Bacteria > Actinomycetota > Actinomycetes > Streptomycetales > Streptomycetaceae > Streptomyces > Streptomyces cellulosae_A. Next base: position 362,507 of record NZ_JOEV01000005.1, on the reverse strand, counting down.
CGGTTCTTCGGCGGGTTCGCCGGTCGGTTCGCCGGCTGGCTCGCCGGCCTTTCCGTCGGCCGGTTGGCTGTCCGGTTCGTCGGCCTGTCCGTCGGCCGGTTCTTTGCCGGCGGGGGAAGAAGGAGCGGCTGCCATCGGACAGCACCTCACTCTCACTCGGGCACGGCAGCTCGGAGGAAGCGGAACGCGGAGCGCGGGCCGGGCCGCCGCCTTGCGGTGCGGGGGGCGGCGGCCTCGGCTGCTATCGCGTCCGGCATGGCTCAGGCCATGCTTCCGGACGACCGGTTGCGGCGAGCCGCGTACAGTCCGGCCGCGGCGACGCCCAGGACGGCCAGGCCGGCCCCGGTCATGCCCGGCGAGGCGAGCGCGCCGCCACCGGTGTGGATCCCACCGTGCGGCTTCTCGTGGTCACTGCCGTACGAGTCCTTCTGGTAGTCGTGCTCCTTGTACGTCTCCGGGTCCTGCTTGGGGTCCTTCGGGGTCACGTCCTGCTTGTCCTTGTAGGTCTCAGGGTCGTACTTCGGGTCCTTGGCGGTGCCCCACTCGTCGTCGTTCACCGCGGTGAGCGCGCCGCCACCCGTGTGCATCCCGCCGTGAGGCGCGTCGTGTTTGCCGTCCTTGCCGTGCTCCTTGCTGTACGAAGAGTCCCCGTGGTCCCAGTCGCTGTCGCCCGCGTAGGCGCCGGGTGCGGCGATCGCGAGGACGGCGGAGGCGGCCGCGAGGCCCAGGAACGTGCGTGTGGAGCGCATCCGTGGTTCCTTTCGTCTCGGCACGGGCAGCTGGCGTCACGTCAGCTGGACTGACCCGGCCTCGACGTGATCCACCGTCAATCAGCCCCGGCGATCCCACCACTCAAGGCGCTCACACGGGCGAACGGCGCCACCCTCGCGCACCCGCACTCCGCCGATCAGGGGAGGGACGCAAGGCAGGGCGACAGGCCGGAATCAGTCGGCGGCGAGGGACTGATGACCCCGCTCGGCGCATACGTCCTGCCGCGCGGTGCTCCGGTGCGGCCCGCGACTCCTGCCGCTCCCACCGCGACTCCTGCCGCGCCCCGCCCCGCACACCGAACGAGGGCCGGGCACACCACGGCGAGGGGAGCGATGGGCCGAGGGGCGGAGCGCCGGGTAGCGGGTGACACCTCGACGTCGCGGGGGCATACGGATCATGGAACAGAACGCGCGGTCACTGACCCGGGCCCACGCGGGGTGCGTCATGGACGGGGCAGCGGTGAGCCGAGGATCCCGGGCCGTGTCTCCGGCATCGCTATCATCCGATAAGGAACTGTTTGGGGACATCGCCCCGAACGGCCCGGCCTCCTCCTGGAGCGATCAATGCCGCGCAAGCGCCGCACGGACGACGGCGACGAGCTGCTGACCAGGCTCGGGTCGCTGACGGCGCAGGCGCGCGAACACGCGGAGGTGCAGCGCTCCCGGGTCGAGCTGGCCATCGCGCTGCAGCGCGACATGCTTCCCGCCGAGATGCCGGCGGCGCCCCGCTACCACCTCGCGGTCCGCTACGCACCGGCCTGCCACGGACTGAACGTGGGCGGCGACTGGTACGACGCCTTCACCATGCCCGACGGGCGCATCGGGCTGTCGATCGGTGACGTGCAGGGCCACAACATCGAGGCCGCCGCCTTCATGGGCCAGGTACGGGTCGGTCTGCGCGCGCTCGCCTCCGTCACGAGCGAACCCGGAGAACTCCTGACCCGGACGAACGACCTGCTCCTGTCCCTCGGCACCGAACTCTTCGCCACCTGCACCTTCATGCGCCTCGACCCCTCCACCGGCGTGCTGGAGGGCGCCCGGGCCGGACATGTCCCCTGCGTCTGGGCCACCGCGGACGGGCGGTCCGGGATCGTCGACGGGACCGGGGGTCCGCCCCTCGGCATCCAGCCCGGGACGACCTACCCGGTGACCCGGCACCGGCTCACCACGGGCGGAATGTTCGTCCTCCTCACGGACGGTGTGGTGGAAGGCCCCCTGCTGGAGGTCGACGAGGGGCTGGACCAGGTGGTCCGGCTCGCGGGTGTCGCCGCCGTGGCGGGCATGACGGCGGACTCGCTCGCCGCAGCCGTGATCAAGGGCGCCGACCGCGTGGGGCACGAGGACGACGCCGCGGTGCTGGTCCTCGGCTACGACGGGCCCGACGTTCAGCCGTAGGGCGGCACCGCGGGCCGCCCGCCTCGCACGGACGACGGCACCGGTGTCTCATGGCTGGTGTGGTGGCTACCGAGGATCTGCGCCGAACTGGCGTCTTCGCCCTCCGGACGCTGGCGGTGGCCGCCTGCTACTACGCCGCGGGGCGCCTCGGACTGCTGCGGCCCCTGGTCGTCGAGGGCGCGATGTTCACCCCGATCTGGCCGCCCACGGGCGTCGCGGTGGCCTGCCTGCTGATCTTCGGGTTGCGGGTGTGGCCCGGCATCACGCTGGGCGTCCTGCTCGTCGTCCTGCACATCACCTCACTGCGGCCCGACGTGCTCGGCAACCTGGTGGGCAGCACCGCCGCCCCCGTCTGCGCGTGCCTCATGCTGCGCCGGGTGGGCTTCCGCACCGACCTCAGCAGACTGCGCGACGGCGTCGCCCTGGTGTTCCTGGGCGCCCTCACGGCCATGCTCGTCAGCGCCACGGTGGGCGTCTGGATGCTCCGGCTCGCCGACCGGGTCGACGCGGACGACTTCTGGGAGGTGTGGCTGGCGTGGTGGGTCGGCGACGCGATGGGCGTCCTGATCGTCACGCCCCTCCTGCTGTTGCTGCACCGCGCCCGTCGGCCCTTGCCGGTGGCCCGCTGGAAGGAGGCCGCGGTGCTTACGGTCGTCGCCTGCGCGGTCGTACCGCTGGCCACGCGCCACGCTTCCGGCCTGCTGTTCCTCGCCTTCCCGCTGCTGATCTGGGCCGCCCTGCGCTTCCAGCTCGTCGGCAGCATGCTGTGCGCCCTGTTCACGTCCGTCATGGCCACCGTCGCCGCGACCCAGGAGGTCGGTCCCTTCGCGAGGCTGACCCGCATCGAGATCATGATCAAACTGCAGGCGTTCAACGGCACCATGGCGCTGACCGCCCTCCTTCTCTCGGCCGTGATCACCGAGCAGCGCAACACGAGGCGTTCGGTGGAGCAGGCCTGCCAGGAGCTGGTGGAGGTCGTGGAACACCTCACGGCAGGCGACACACCACGCCTTGCACCACCGGGAGACACCGGCCCGGCCCGGCACGAGCCCGGGAGAGAACAGCGCGAGGCCGAGCGGACACAGCGCGAGCCCGAGGAGATATGGCGCAAGCCCGAAGAGAGCTGAAGGTTTCGCCGTCAGACCTTGAGAGCCCTGCGCAGCGCGGGGTCCGACGCGCGGGCCCACACCCCCGGCAGCTCTCGCTGCCGTTCGCCGGCCACCGCCTGTTCCCGGCCGTACAGCAGCCCCCAGGTGAAGCCCGCCTCACCCGCCGCGCCCGCCGCCACCGCCATACGGCGCAGCTCGTCCCGGGACACCACACTGTCCTGGTGGTCCTCGAGGACCTTCTGGACGGCCTTGACGCGCTTGCCGAGACGCTTGGCGGGCCTGCCGAGCGAGGCACGGGCCGGTTCCGTCGCGTAGCGGGCCTTCCTCGCCGCCTTGCCCGCCTGATGGAGCGCCGTGTCCCGGTCCGCCCCGGGCGACGTCTGCAGGGCCGTCCGGACACGGCCGGCGAACCGGTCGTACTCCTCGAGGACGGTCTTGGCCAGCACGGCCTTCGGCTTCCGGGCGGCCTTGCGACGCAGCGGCGGACGTGCGGTCAGGCCGGCCAATGAGTCCAGCAGGGACAGGTAGCGGGGCGACGCGAGGGCGTCCTGTGCGCGTGTGCGGGCCTCGGCGTCCTTGGTCACGTGCCACGCCCGGAGTCGTGCGGTGACGGGCCCCAGGACCAGTTCCCGCGGGAGGGCCTCGACAGCCGAGCTGAGCCGTTTCTCGAGCACCTCGTGGTCGCGTTCGGCGCCCAGTTCACCGGCCAGCCACGTGAGCTCCTCGCGGACGGGGTCGGTCGCCTCGCGGTCCAGGACCGAACGGTAGGACCGCAGCACGCTCCGCAGTCGACGGCAGGCGACCCGCATCCGGTGCACCGAGTCGGGCCGGTTCCGGCGCACCGCGGGATCGAGGTCCACCAGGGTCCGCACCTGCTGCTCCAGGTACCGGAGGACCAGGTCGCCGGCCGAGCCTTCGACCACTGTCTCGGCGCGCGGGTCGGGCAGGCGGGGCGCGCCCGCCGCCGTCTCCTCCAGCGCCCGGGCGAGCTTGGACGGCGCGGACTCCCGCTCGACGCCGGCCTTGCGCAGTGCCTTGTCCACGGCCTTCAGCACCTCGGGGCCGGCGTCCTCGGCGAGTTCGACCTCCAGTTCCGTCCATGAGGCGCGCGTGGCCCCCGCGAGCAGGGAAGCAGCCTCGACGGCGTCGACACTCAACTCGGCCAGTGCGTTGCCGTCGGCGTCGACGAGCTCGTGCCGGTGGCGCTCGGTGCGCAGGCGCACGACCGGCACCAGTTCCGCGTCCCGGGTCCGTGAGATCACCAGGTCACGCAGATCGTCCGGAACCGTGTCGGAGAGCGGGGCGCGTACTTCCTCCCGGCTGTCACCGGACAGCGGCAGCTTCAGGTGCCAGCCCGCGTCCGCCCCGCCGGTCCTGCGGCGCAGGGTGGCCGAGGTGCCGGTCAGACGCAGATCCACGGTGTCGTAGTACACGGCGTCGAGGTCGTCGGTGCCCCGGTCCACGACGGACGCGATGCCGTCCACGCCGGTGAGGTCCGGCAGCCAGGAGGTGTCGTCGGCCGCCGGGGCCGCGTACTTTCGCTCTGTCTCTCGTGTCGACTGGACCATGCCCTTCGCGTACACGCTTCAGCGCAGCTCAAACCCCGGACACCGGGCGTACACCGGAGCCGTGTGCGTGGCGGGAACTCGTCCAGCCGGTCGGTGGTGCGGCGGACGTTCGGCCGGAGCCGGTGTGCTCGTCCCGCTCGTCGTGCCCGGTGCGGGAGCCGGGGACGGGACCGGGTGGCGAACGCCGCTGCGGGAGGGGCGCTGCCGACCGGCGGGCGGGGCGCCTCCCACCCCGGACCTCGCGGCACCTCACCCCGCGCCCGTTCCCCGGCATCGACGGTGAACCGGCCGGTCCGGAACTCGTGGGTGTCCGTGCCCGAGTCGGGAGCAATTCCGGTCGCTCCGCGTCCAGTCGGCGCGCTCCGAGGGTGGCCGCCGCCGATCGGCAGCCGCTCCTCCCCATGCGGTTACCCCGGTGTGCGGGCGGCGGACTCGCGGAACGGGGCCGTGACGGGGAAGGATGGGGGCGTCACCGTAGGTCGAACGATGTGTGGGAGCGGGCATGCAGCACGAGCGAGCGGGCAAGCCGGCCGGTCCGGAGGACCTCGTCGATGTGGCCCAACTGGTCACCGCGTACTACGCGTTGCACCCGGACCCGGTCGAGCCGGGGCAACGCGTCGCGTTCGGGACGTCCGGGCACCGCGGATCGTCACTGGCGACCTCGTTCAACGAGGCCCACATCGCGGCGACCAGCCAGGCCATCTGCGAGTACCGCGCCGGACAGGGCACCGACGGCCCTCTGTTCCTCGGAGCCGACACGCACGCGCTCTCGGAGCCGGCGAAGGTCACCGCCCTGGAGGTGTTCGCGGCGAACGAGGTGACCGTGCTCATCGACAGCGCGGATGGTTACACGCCCACCCCGGCGGTCTCGCACGCCATCCTCACGTACAACCGCGGACGGACGTCGGGCCTCGCGGACGGCGTCGTCGTCACCCCGTCCCACAACCCGCCCGGCGACGGAGGGTTCAAGTACAACCCGCCCAATGGCGGTCCGGCCGCCTCCCAGGCGACGTCCTGGATCCAGGACCGGGCCAACGAGATCATCGCGGCCGGTCTCAAGGACGTCCGGCGCGTCCCCTACACCCGGGCGCTCGCCGCCGAGGGCACGGGGCGCTACGACTTCCTCGGCACGTACGTCGCCGACCTGCCGAGTGTGGTGGACCTGGACGCGATCCGCACGGCGGGCGTCCGGATCGGCGCCGACCCGCTGGGCGGGGCGTCGGTCGCCTACTGGGGCCGGATCGCCGAGGAGCACGGGATCGACCTGACCGTGGTCAACCCGCTCGCCGATCCGACCTGGCGGTTCATGACGCTGGACTGGGACGGCAAGATCCGCATGGACTGCTCGTCGCCGTACGCCATGGCCTCCCTCATCGAGCAGCGTGACCGTTTCCAGATCGCCACCGGCAACGACGCCGACGCCGACCGGCACGGCATCGTCACGCCCGACGCGGGGCTGATGAACCCCAACCACTACCTGGCCACGGCCATTTCCTACCTGTATGCCCACCGTGTGGGCTGGCCCGCCGAAGCGGGCGTCGGCAAGACGCTGGTGTCGTCGGGGATGATCGACCGGGTCGCCGCCGACCTGGGGCGCCGGCTGGTCGAAGTGCCGGTCGGGTTCAAGTGGTTCGTGGACGGGCTGGTCGATGGATCGCTCGGGTTCGGCGGTGAGGAGTCGGCCGGTGCGTCGTTCCTGCGCCGGGACGGCTCGGTGTGGACCACCGACAAGGACGGCATCATCCTGGCCCTGCTCGCCAGTGAGATCACCGCGGTCACCGGGAAGACCCCGTCGCAGCACTACGCGGCGCTCACCTCCCGCTTCGGCGAGCCCGCGTACGCCCGCATCGACGCGCCCGCCACCCGCGAGGAGAAGGCCCTGCTCGGCAAGCTCTCGCCCGCCCAGGTCAGCGCGGACACCCTGGCCGGCGAGCCCGTCACCGCCGTGCTCACCGAGGCTCCCGGCAACGAGGCCCCCATCGGCGGCATCAAGGTGACCACCGCCAACGCCTGGTTCGCGGCACGCCCTTCGGGCACCGAGGACGTCTACAAGATCTACGCCGAGTCGTTCCTCGGTCCCGACCACCTCACCCAGGTACAGGAGGAGGCCAAGGCGGTGGTCCGCACGACGCTGGGCGGGTGACGAAAGGGACGGGGAACGCCGGGCGGATCGCGTCGGCGGGGCGGACAGCGGCCGGCGCCGTCCGCGCCGCCTGTCCCGCCGGCCTGGTCCCGGCCCACCGTGAGCACCCCCGCCGACGCCGCCCCGGCCCGTCCGACGACCCCGCGCTGCACGAACAGTTCGAACACCGTGTCAGCTGCTGACCGCACCAGCGGGCCGCCGGACCACGGCTGCGAGGTGAGCCCGCCCGCGCCTGCAAGGACGTCGACGGGGCGATGGTCCGTGAGCAGCGGCAGTGGATCGACGATGCCCCCGAACCGGCGGACCTGGGACGCAACTCCGCGGGCCTGGCGAGCTTCCGGACAGCAGTGCGGGGTCGTGCCGGGCCACACCCGGCATGCTCCCCGGCTGCGCCCAGCTGATCGCCGCGACCCCGGACGGGCCGCGCTGCCTGACCTTCTCCGGCACCACCCGGATCACCGAGTCCGTGGACGCGGCGCGGTTGCAGCGGCGCCCGAGCGCTGAGGCAGCCGGAGGAGGGGAGAGCGGACGCGGGTGTGATCCGGATCATAGGGGAGCAGTGCATCGTGGTGGGGGTCCCACCGTCTTTCTCCCAGTGTGAAGGGCTGGTCGGAACGGGGACGGTGCGGATGGAGCAGGGTCGAGCCGAGGGGTTCGACGGGTTCGTGGCAGCTCGCTGGTCGGCGCTGTTCCACCTCGCCCGTCTCCTCGTGGGAGGCGATCGGCACCGTGCCGAGGACCTGCTCCAGGAGGCCCTGGTCAAGCTCTGGTTCGTCTGGCCCAGGATCGCGGAGGAGGCGCCGGAGGCCTACGTACGCAAGGTACTGGCCCGTGCGGCGGCCCGTTCGGCGCGGCGGCGCTGGTGGGGCGAGCGCCCGGTCGAACAACTGCCCGACCTGCCGGACACGGGAGACGTCTCCGCCGCGGTGGCGGAGCGCTCGCGACTGGAGGCCGCGCTGGCCCAGTTGCCGCCGCGGCAGCGTGCCGCGGTGGTGCTGCGCTACTACCAGGACCTGCCCGAGAAGCAGGTCGCGGCGGTGTTGGGGTGTCCCGTGGGCACGGCCCGGTCCCACGCCTCGCGCGGCGTGGCGCGGCTGCGGAAGATCCTGGCCGATGTCATCGAACCGGTGGGGTGAAAGGGAGGCCATGGATCACTTCGAAGGGGAGTTGGCGCGGATGATGCGCGACTCCCAGGAACACACCCCGTTCGGGCCGCAGCATCAGCGGCGCCTGCGGTCCGGCGTCCGGGCCCGGCACCGCGCCCGCGTCGCTCAACGGGCCGTCGGCTCCGCCCTGGCCGTCGCGGGACTCGGTCTCGGCCTCCTCCTGCTGCCCCACGACACCGTCGAGACGAGGCCGCAGGCACCGCTGCCGAGGCCCGCGACGAGTCCGGCCCCGAGCTCCTCCGCGACCCGGACGCCGGACGGGTCCCCGACCGAGCCGTCCATGCCACCCCCCACGGGAACCGCCGACGCGACCGCCGGCGGGGGCGGGACGCCGTCCCACACGCCGACCGCGCCCGTCGAAGGAAGCGGGGCCACGACCGACGTGCCCACCACGCCCGGGACTTCGACGAGGGTTCCCTCGAATCCGGACAGCTCCGTGACCACCCCGCCGCCCACCTCGGAGGCGACGCTCTCCCCGCCGCCCACCCCCTGACCGACAAGCCGTAACCGGCGCCGGCACCGGCACGACCTCCGCCTCACCACAGATCTCCGCTCACCCGTCGCACCACGCCGTGCGTGACTTCGGCATGCCCTGCGACAGACCACAGACACGGACATAACGTGACGAAATCCGAGTCGGCCACAGTGAAAGGCCACTCCACTGATCACCTGACGGACCGCCCGACGGACCGCCCGACGGACCGCCCGACGGACCGCTCGACGGACCTCTCGACGAACCGTTCGACGGGCCATCCGATGGGTCACCCGACGGACCACCTGATGGGCCGACTGCCGCTGCGCGCACCGGTGTCGGCGCCCCCCGGCGAGCCCGTCCTGGACATCGTCGTCCCCGTGTTCAACGAGGAGGCGGACCTGGAGCGGAGCGTACGGCGGCTCCACGCACACCTGCGCGAGACCTTCCCGTACCCGTTCCGCATCACCGTCGCGGACAACGCCAGTACCGACGAAACCCCGCGGATCGCGGCCCGGTTGGCGGCCGAGCTGCCGGAGGCGCAGTGGCTGCGGCTGCCCGAGAAGGGACGGGGCGGGGCGCTGCACGCGGCGTGGTCGGGGTCGCGGGCGCCCGTGCTCGCGTACCTGGACGTGGACCTGTCGACCGAGCTGACGGCGCTGTTGCCGCTGGTCGCCCCCCTGATCTCCGGACACTCCGACATCGCCATCGGCACCCGGCTGGCCCGTGGTTCCCGGGTGGTGCGCGGCCCCAAGCGGGAGGTCATCTCCCGCTGCTACAACGTCCTGTTGCGCTCCGCCCTCTCCGTGGGTTTCTCCGACGCGCAGTGCGGTTTCAAAGCGGTGCGGCGCGATGTCGCCGAGCGGCTGCTGCCCCTCGTCAAGGACTCGGGGTGGTTCTTCGACACCGAACTGCTGGTCATAGCCGAGCGGGCGGGGCTGCGCATCCACGAGGTGCCGGTCGACTGGGTCGACGACCCCGACAGCCGGGTCGACCTCCTCGCCACCGCCCTGGCCGATCTGCGTGGCATCGCGAGGATCGGCCGTGATCTGGCCCGCGGCACCCTGTCGACGGCCGGACTGCGCCGCGGCACCGCCGCCCACGCGGGCACCGGCCTGGCCGGCCAGTTGCTGCGCTTCGGCGCCGTGGGCGCCGTGAGCACTCTCGGATATGTGCTGCTGTACGCGGTGTTGCGGCCGCCGGCGGGCCCTCAGGCAGCCAACGCGCTGGCCCTGCTGGTGTGCGCGGTCGCCAACACGGCCGCGAACCGCCGGCTCACCTTCGGGCTGCGCGGCCGTGGCGGTGCCCTGCGCCACCAGGCCAAGGGCCTGCTGGTCTTCCTGGTCGGCCTGGCCCTCACCAGCGGCTCCCTCGCCGTGCTGCACGAAGTGGACCCCCGGCCCGCGGGGCCCACGGAGCTCGTGGTCCTTGTCGCCGCCAACCTGGCCGCGACCCTCCTGCGATTCCTGCTCCTGCGGGCGTGGGTTTTCCCCGCCCGCCGTCGCGGGACGGAGTCCACGGCCGCATGAACGACACGACGACCCTGCCCGCGCCTTACGCCGTCGGCCACTTCGGTCCCGTCTCCGTCGAACGCGGCGACGACCTGCGTTGGCGGCTGCGCCGCGCGGCCAGGTACTACGGTCCCGTACTGGCGCTGTACGGCGTACTGAAGCTCATCGGCTTCTCCGTCTTCATGTATCTGCTGGACTCCGCCGGTGACTTCCGCAAGAGGGACCCGCGTTTCGGCGGCGGCGCCCACGCCTGGGACGTGCTGGCGAGCTGGGACGGCTGGTGGTACCAGCAGATCGCCGCGCACGGATACGACCCCGCGCTGGTCCCGGTGCCCGGCGCCAAGGGCCTGATCACCCTCGAAGGGAACTCGGCGGCGTTCTTCCCGCTCTACCCGGCGGCGATGCGCACGGTCTCCGAAGGCACCGGCCTGGGGCTGTACGGCTCGGGCATGCTGGTCTCGGTCGTCGCCTCGTTCGTCGCCGCCCTCGGCATCTACGCCGTCACCGCCCGGTTCGGCGGCCGGCGGGCCGGGCTGGCCGCGGCCGGACTGTGGGCCGTCTGGCCCGGCTCCGGGATGGAGTGGTCGGCCTACTCGGAATCCCTGTACGTCGCCCTCGCCGTCTGGGTCTGCCACGCCGTCATGAACGACCGCTGGCTCACCGCCGGCGTCCTCACCTTCACCGCAGGGCTCAACCGGCCCACCGCTGTCGCCCTCATCGCCGCCCTCACCGTCGCCGCGCTGCTCGCGCTCCACCGCCGACAGGACGACTTCGCCCGCCCGTGGGTCGCGATAGCGGTCGCGCCGCTCGGGCTCGTTGGCTACCTGCTGTGGGTCGGCAACCGGATGGGCGACCTCGGCGGCTACTTCACGCTCCAGACCGGGGCCTGGGCGCACACCTTCGACTACGGCGAACACACCGGCAACGTCCTCACCTCGATAGCGGTGGGCCGCTTCGACTACCTCTTCGCGTATCCCGTCGAAGACACCATCGCCGTGGCCGTCGTCCTGCTGGCCGCGCTTGTGATCCCCCTCCTGATCCGCCTGCGCCCACCGGCCGTGCTGGTCATCTACCCGGTCCTCACCATCGCCCTGGTCCTGGGCAGCCAGCAGATCTTCGGCAACGTCTCCCGCTACCTGCTCCCGGCCTTCCCTCTCTTCATCCCGCTCGCCGTCAAGCTGCGCGGACTCGGTCTGCCCACGTTGTTCACGCTGCTCGGCATCACGGCGGTCGCGTCCGGCTCGTACGCGGGATACGCCCTCTTCGAACTGGGCGTTCCGTAAGGGCGGGCCCATCACCGAAGGCGAGCCGACCTCCGAAGGCGGGCCGGCCTCAGGCCTGCTGGATCTTCCGCATGGTCATGAGGTCCTGGTCCCAGTCCAGGAGCCGGACGAGGTCCTCGTCGCCGGGCCGGGACGGGGCCGGCCCCCGGGCGGGACCGGAGGGCGGGTGGGTGCCGCGGGAGATGTTCCCGCTGACAGTGGTGTTGTGCTCGGTGCGCGGGCGGCGCAGCGCCTCGTAGAGGGAGAGCGCGGTCTCGGTGTCGGGGGCGTCGCGCAGGGACTTGGCCAGGACGACGGCGTCCTCCAGCGCCATGGAGGCGCCCTGACCGGTCGCGGGGGAGGCCGCGTGGGCGGCGTCGCCGATCAGCAGGGTGCGGGAAGCCCGCCACGGGCCGCCGGTCGGGATCTCGGTGGCGTTGGTGACGAGGATGTCGCCGGTGGAGGCCGCGACGATGTCCACGGCGGCGGGGGCGTCCTCACGCAGCAACGGCACGAGCAGGTCGCGCCACCCGGCGGCCGGGCCCTGCGCGATCTCGGCGGTGGACAGCGCCTCACCGGTGACGCGCGCGAACCAGTGGGCCTCCCCGCCGGGTGACACCGCGCAGCCGAAGGCGATCGTCCGGCCCCGCACCATGGTGATGCACGCGTCCGGTCCGCTCCCGGACGCGGCGCCCGTGTAGCCGTAGAAGACGCGCTGGCCCGCGTAACGCGGTTGTGTGGCGGGTGCGATGGCCCGGCGCACGGTGGAGCTCAGGCCGTCGGCACCGACGAGCAGGTCACCGGTCGCGGTGCTGCCGTCGGCGAAGTGCGCGGTGACGCCGCCCGGGCCGTCGTCGACGGAGACGAGCCGGGCGCCGTGGACGATGCCGATGCCATGGCGTGCGGCCTCCGCCTGCAGGGCCGCGGTGAGGTCACCGCGGCGCAGACAGCGGTACCGGAGCCGCGGGTCGCCCGGCTCACCCAGCGGAACGTGCGCGATCTCGGCGCCCGCGTGGTCGACCACGCGCATCGAGGTCAGCGGAAAGCCGACCGAAGTGACCGCGGCGGAGGCGTCGAGCTGGGCGAGGGCGCGCATGCCGTTGCCGGCGAGGGTGAGGAACGCGCCGATGTCCTCGGCCGAGTCGGGATGAGCCTCGTACACGCGGACCTGGATGCCCGCCTTGCGCAGGGCCACCGCCGTCGCCGTACCGGCGATTCCGCCGCCGATGACGAGAATCCGCGTCACGTCACACCCCGTTCGTCCCGGTACGGCCCCGACGACCCTACGCCCATGCGAGGAAACGCCCGGGCGGCAGCGACGGTTCCGGCAGCGGTGCCCGCTCCGGCGGCCGACGTGCGCGGCGCGAAGGGCCGCGCACGCGAGGGACAGGATCCGGCGATGTGGGGGACGTTGCCGCGTCCCCCTCGCGCCGGTCCGCCGCAGCCGGCGACGCGCACCAGGCGTTCAGGACGTCACCGTCCGCGGACCAGCCCGGCAAGGTAGCGCCACAGCGACGACCGCGGCCGTTCCGGACCCTCGACCGTGGGCGGATGGCCGGGCGGGGGAGGGATGGCGGGAAGCGCGGGCGTGTCCGGAGTCCGGGGAGCGGGGTTGTCCGCGAGCGTGTACCGCACCGGAAGCGAGCGCAGGCCCCGCATGAACGGGGAGGAGCGCCATGGCAGTTGGTCCGGGGCCAGGGACAACTCCAGCCCGGACAGCCGCTCCAGCAGTCGGCTCACCCCGATCCCCGCCATGGTGGTGGCCAGTTCCCTGGCCGGACACTGGCGCGGTCCCGCACCCCAGGCCAGGTGCGCCCGGGTGCTGATGGTCGAGGCGGGACAGACCTTGTCCGAGAAGGCCGGGTCGGCGTGCGCGGCGCCGACGGACACCCACACCGGGTCGCCCGCGGCGATGGTGTAGTCGCCCAGCCGGGTGTCGGCCACCGGGAACCGCGGCACGAAGTTGACCAGCGGGGGCTTCTGCATCACCACCCGGTTCATGGTCTCCCTCATCATTCCCGCCGACAGGCTGGCGCGCGCCGAGGCGTTGCCGCCGATCACCTCGACGACCGTGTTGGAGATCAGGATGCCGACATGGTCCGAGGTCATGCCGAGCAGCATCATCAGTTCGCGGGACAACTCCTCGACGCCGAGGCCGGGATGGGCGGCGAGCAGATAGGAGGGGAAGTCGTCGCCCGGCTGCCTCATCTTCCAGGCGCCCAGCTCGGCCAGGGCCGCCAGCAGCCGGTCCAGGGCGGGTCCCGCGTCGGGGCCGGCGTCCAGCACCCGCCACATGTCCATCAGCGCGTCGTCGTGCTGCGATCCGGGGAAGCCGAGCAGATGACTGGCGACCATCAGCGGCAACGGCCGCGCGAACTGGGCCGACAGATCCGCCCAGCCGCTGCGGCCGCCCTGGGAGAGCAGGGTGATGAGTTCGTCCGCGTCCCGGGTGATCTGCGCCCTGAGCCGGCGGGCCTGCGGCTGGCGGGGGTCCTGGAACGGCCTGAGAGCGGCGTCCCAGGCGCCCCGCAGGGCCGGGTATTCCGGACCGCCCTGAATGAGCACGTGGTTGACGTCGAGCGACGGGGCCAGCGGCCAGTCCGGGGGAATCCGCCCTTCCTCCCGTGCCCGCCAGTTCTCCAGGCCCTTGGGCCAGTCCTGGTCGTTGCGCAGGACCTCCAGCGCCTCCTCGTACCCCAGGACCAGCCAGGCGGGCACCCCCAGCAGGTCCACCGGCGCGACCGGGCCGTGCGTCCTGCGCAGCCGTTCGAAGACAAGGTCCGGGCGGCTTTCGTAGTCCCGGGTCATGAGCGGCTCGAGTTTCAGCGACTCCAGCGGCTCGTGACGGGCTGCCGGCCCGCTGTTCGGTGGGGACCCCATGGCTTCCTTTCCTCGGGCCGGCGGTGTTCCTGCCGCGGCACGCTGTGGACATGACGACCTGACAGAGTAAAGATGATCGACCGTCGTGACCGGACAGCGGGTTCCGCACAAGGGCTTTCCACGAGGAACAAGGGTTTCCACGAGGAACAAGGGTTTCCACGAGGAACAAGGGTTTCCACGAGGGACAAGGCTTCCCATGAGGGACGACCTCACCCGGGCGCACACGAGCGGCACCGCCCGCAGGCGGTGCCGCTCACCGTCCGGCCGTTACGCGGTCCACTTGATGTTCGGGTTCACCTGCCCCGTCCAGTTGAAGATGGCCATGTTGTCCCAGCCGTTTCCGCTGTTGTTGATGTCGGCCGGGTCCCAGCCGTTGCCGGTGACGGCGTACCAGGTCGGCTCCCAGTAGAAGACGCCGATCGCGCCGGCGCCCCGCGCCGTGTTCTGCACGGCGGTGAAGTTGTCGGCCTGGCCCTGCCAGGAGAGCGGATAGCCCGAGCAGCCGGAGGTGACCGAGTTGGCGGTGCCGTCCGCGTTCGCCGAGGTGAACGGGTACGCCGTCTCCGCGATGACCACGTCCTTGCCGTACCGGGACTTCATGTCGGACACGACGCTGCCCATGTTGGCCGGCGTGCCGTGCCACGGGCAGTAGTAGGACAGCCCTGTGATGTCCCAGCTGACGCCCTTGGCCTTGATGCCGTCGTAGAACCAGCGGGCGTGCGCGTCGCTGTCCGAGTTGGCCGTGTGGATGATCACCTTGGTGCCGCTGTTGCAGGCCTTGGTCGCGTTGTAACCCGACTTCAGCAGCAGACTGAGGTTGGTGAAGTCGTTGTTGACGACCTTGCCGTCGTCCCACAGCATGCCGACGTTGATCTCGTTGCCGATCTGGACGCTGTCCGGTGTGGTGCCCTGGGACTTGAGGCTGTTGCAGACGTCGTAGGTGTAGTTGTACACGTCCGTCTGCAGCTGGTTGATGCCGTGGTTCGCCCAGGCCGCGGGCTTGTACTGCTTGCCCGGGTCCGCCCAGGTGTCCGAGTAGTGGAAGTCGACCAGCAGCTTCAGCCCCTTGGCCTTCACCTGCTTCGCGTACGCCAGCACCTTCGCCTTGTTGTTGTAGCCGCTCGCGGGGTTGTTCCAGACCCGCAGCCGCACGTAGTTCACGCCGAGGCCCTTGAGGATGTCGAGCGGGTCCTTGGCGGTGCCGCTCGCGTCGTAGTACTTGGCACCCAGGTCAAGGGCTCGCTGTGCGGTCGAGACGTCGGCCCCGAGCATGCTGAGCGAGTTGGCGGCGGAGGCGCTGGTGGGCATGGTGAGGAGGGTCGCCGGCAGGGCGACGGCCGCCAGGAACAGGGCGGCCTTCTTCGTGCGGCCCGAGCCGTTCACGGTCATCCCGACTCCTTTGATCGAGACGTGGCGAAGTCGAGGCTCAAGGCCTGACATGCGCATGGTGGAGATCCGTGAACGTTCACAGTAGGAGACGTGTCAGGCACTGTAAATACATGTGTCGCCAATATTTCTTGCAGTTGAGAGCGGTGAGGTCGACTCATTCATATTGGGTACGTGCACAGACATCGCCGACCGGGTCCCTCCAACTAGGCTTGTCTCATGGGTGTGCAGGACAGCCCGACGCTGATCACGTCCGTCCAGCGGGCCTTCCGCCTGCTGGAGGTGGTGAGCGCGCACGAGAACGGCGCGCCGGCGAAACAGCTGGCACGGGAGGCCGGCCTGCACCTGCCCACCGCGTACCACCTGCTGCGGACGCTGGTCCACGACGGCTATGTGCGCAAGCTCCCCGACGGCGGGTTCGTCCTCGGCGACAAGCTGCAGACGCTGCGCACCACCGGAAGCGGGCAGACACTGCTCAGCCGGGTGCGCCCGACGCTCGCCGCGCTGCGGGACGAGTTCACGGCCGCCGCCTACCTCACCTTCTACGAGGAGGGCGAGATCCGGGTCGCCGAGATCGTCGACGGCCCCCGCGCACCCCGCGTCGATCTCTGGGTGGGGTTCGAGGACGCCGGGCACGCCACCGCGCTGGGCAAGTCCGTGCTGCGGGAACTGGACGACGAGGCCCGCAAGGAGTACCTCTCCCGGCACCATCTGGTGGATCTCACCCCACGGACGATCACCAGCTCGCCGGAACTGCTCCGGCGCATCGACTCCTCACCGGTCGCTCCGGCCGTCACGGACCTGGAGGAGTACGCCCTCGGTACGGTCTGCGTCGCCGTGCCCGTCTACAGCGGGGGCACCCTCGGCTCACTCGGGGTCTCCCTGCCCGCCGGACGGCTCTCCCGGCTGCCGGAGATCCGGGAGCGACTGCTTCCTACCGCGACGCGTGTGACCAGGAACCTCTCGTTCACTATCTGAAAACGCATCCCTTGTGGCACCCGGGGCGACCCCGTTTCCTGGAGGAACCGGACATTTCCTGAAGAACGCCCCGCACACAGGTGAGGACTGCGGACGAGACATGAGCCAGGCCCGAGACCACGGTGACGACCACTGGACGACGCGGCCGTCGAGAATGCGCGCGGCCGGTTCCCGGGCCGCGGCCCGCGGCCGCGCCGTCACCCAGCCGGCCCTCAGGACGCCCGTACTGCCCGTGCTGATCATCTCCGCCGTGGTGCTCGCCGACCTCGTCGGCGGTGCGGGGATGATCTGGCTGCCCCTGCTGGCCGCCGGGCCCGCGCTCGCCGCCACCACCAACAGCCCCCGCGGGGTCCTCTGCGTCGGCCTCCTGGGCGCGGTGCTCGGCGTGCTTTTCGGCCTCCGCGACGGCGTCCCGGAGGGCGAACTGGCGGCCGTACTCTCCGCCGTGCTGGCCGTCACGCTGGCCAGTGGCCTGGCCAGCGCGCTGCGCGGCCGCCGGGAACGGGTGCTCGCGGCCGTCCGCTCGGTCGCGGAGACCGCCCAGCACGCCCTGCTCACCCCTGTGCCGGCCACGGTCGGCCCGTTCCAGGTCGCCGTCCGCTACAGCGCCGCGGCGGCCGAGGCCCGGATCGGTGGAGATCTCTACGCACTGATCCCCACGCCGTACGGGGTCCGGCTGATCGTCGGTGATGTACGGGGCAAGGGGCTCCCGGCCGTCGGGACCGCGGCGCTGGTGCTCGGGGTCTTCCGGGAGGCCGCCCATGACGAGCCCGACCTCCTCGCCGTGGTCGAGAGGGTCGAGCGGAGCCTGGCGCGCAACCTGGGGCCCGACGACTTCGTCACCGCCGTCGTCGCCGGATACCCGCAGGCAGGTCAGCTGGAGGTGGTGAACTGCGGACACGCGCCTCCCCTGCTCGTACGCGAGTGCGGAGACCTCGTGGCCGTCGAGCCGGCGCATCCGGCCCCGCCCCTCGGGCTGCGGGCCCTGTCCGGACAGAGCCCGGACCTCCAGGTGCTGTCCTTCGCCGACGGGGACCAGTTGTTGCTCTACACCGACGGGGTCACCGAGGCCCGCGACCGCTGCCGCGCGTTCTACCCGCTGCTCGACGGTCTGGCCCGCCATGTGTCCGAAGAGCCGGAGCGCACCCTCACCGCGCTCCATGACGATCTGCTGGCCCATGTGGGCGGCCGGCTCCACGACGACGCGGCGCTGCTCCTGATCCGCAAGCCGTCGGTCGTGGACTCCATGAAGACCCAAGTGACCACGGTATGACGCTCGTTGGCCATGGTGCCAGTGGTGCCCTTGTTGCAGACTGGCCCCATGACACGCATGAGGAAGCTCGCCGCCGCGCTGTCCGCCGCGGCGGCCGTGCTGCTCGCCCTGCCCCCCACCGCCTCTGCCGCCACCGCCCCGCACGGAACCTTCGTACGGGAGAACTTCGACCACCTCCCCCTCGGTCCGGTGACCGCCGGCCGCGGCTGGAGCAGTGACACCTTCCACGGTTCGCTGACCATCGAACGCGGTGCCACCGGCCACGGCCGGGAGCTGCGGCTGCATACGGAGGGCAACGGCCGCGCCTTCCTCGTCCTGTCCGGTCTCGCGCCCGCGGGCAACAGCCTCTGGGCGCGGCTGCGGCTGCGCGTGGACCAGTTCCCCACCGCCCCGGACTGGGCGCACTGGACCATCGCGGAGGCCTCGGGCTCCGATGCCCCCACGCTGGTGCGCCCGTTGGGCGGCCAGTACGTGCCCACCTCGGGGGCCGACTTCTGGGGCGTCGGCTCAGACCTGGGCCGCACCGGGGACTGGACCGCCTGGAAGACCTCCGCTCCCGCCGTGGCCGGGCGCTGGAGTTGTGTCGAGTTCCATCTCGACGCGACCGACAACCGCGTCACCGTCTACCTGGACGGCGTGGAGCAGCCCGAGTTGACGGTCTCCACGAAGCAGCACGGCGGCACGGCCGACGACTTCGTCTTCCCGCGCTTCGATCAACTGAAGCTGGGCTGGCAGCTGTACCAGGCCGATCCCACCCCCTCCTCCTACGACGTCCGCATGGACGACGTGGCACTGAGCACCCGGCGCGTGGGCGGCTGCGTCTCCTGACGCGCCGGGGAGCTACCGCGCCGAGGCGGGGGCATGGGTGTCAGCCGTGTGAGACGTTCAGCCCGTAGAAGGCGACCCGGGCCCCTTTCGTCGTGCTGTCGGACGACGACTGGTTGTAGGAACCGGCCTTGAAGTACTGCTTGTACGGGAAGAACGACGAGGGAATCGGGTAGTGCGTCGTGCTGCCGTTGACGGTCAGGTCGATGGTGTCGCCGCCGGAGACCGCGATGGTGTAGCTCCAGGTCTTGCCGACCGCCACGTGTCCCACCGTGTGCGTGGTCTGGCCGCCCGCGGGCGAGTTCTCGGTGCCGACGACGATGTCACCGTTCGCCCGGTAGTACAGCTCCACCAGCGGTTTGGTGGAGGAGCCGCCGGAGCCGAGGTGGATCTGGCCCACGCACACGTTGGAGGTCACGGACACCACGCGCAGGGTCGCGTTCAGCCGGTGGCTGCCGCGCAGCGACCAGTCGGCCGCACCGCCGTCGCGGTTCATCTCGCGCAGTTCGGACCGGGCGTACTTGGAGTTCGGGGTGGTGACACCTTTCTCGGGCGCCCAGAAGGTCATCGCACCGTCACGGGTGTCGGTGTAGAAGTACGCGTCCTGGTATCCGCTCGGTCCCCGCAGCCGGGACGAGGGGATGGTGGTGGGCGAGCCGGGGGAGCCCACGGGCTCCTGCAGCTGCCAGACCGACAGGTCGAAGTTGCCCCCGGGCGCGACCTTCGGGTCGGCGGCGTCGGCACCGGAGGTGCCCAGGACGGTCACGCACGTGACGACGGCCGCGACGGTGGTCGCCGTGAGAACTCGGGTCCGGATCATGGTGCCGTCCTTTGCGGGTTGTGGAGGTGTGGGGGTGGTGGGGGGGAGGACGCGGCGGAGCGAGAGTGCAGATCGGTGAACGATGAGCACATGCATGAACCTGGTGGTGTGTCGCGACGGTAAAGGTCTGGACCAGAACCGTCAAGTGAGCGCGCAGGGAAGGGATTTGAGGCGCCGATCTTGACCCTGCGGGATTCCGGGCTTAGCGTTCCGGCGTTTGCTGCGCATTGAAACGATTCAAACAATCCTGGGGCGACACATGCAGAACTCCATCCCGCGGCGTGGCGGGACATCCCGGCGCACGATGCTGGCCGCCTCCTTGGCCGCCGGCGTCGGCGTGACGTTCGCGGCGGCCGGCTCGCCGGGCGCCGCCGCTCTCCCCCTGACCGGCCGTCAGGACCTTAACCGCGACTGGTTCGCCACTTCCCCGCGCTCGGTGCGGCCCAAGTTCCGCTGGTGGTGGCCGGACGGTCTGGTGGACCCGGCGGAGATCGCCCGTGAGATCGACCAGATCGCCGACGCCGGCTTCGGCGGAGCCGAGATCGCCGCCGTCCACCACAGCGTCAAGGACAAGTCCGTCCTCGACACCGCGCACCACGGCTGGGGCAGCACTCCCTGGCGCGACGGTGTCGAGGCCGCCCTGCGCCAGGCCGCCCGCCGTGGCCTGACCGTCGACCTCACCCTCGGCCCCAGCTGGCCCGTCGCCGTCCCCGGCGTCGCCCCCGACGACGAGGCCGCAGCCCAGGAACTCGCCCACGGCCGCGTCCTGGTGACCGCCGGCGCCACCTACCAGGGCCCCGTCCCCGAACCCGTCCACGAGGCCGCCTCCGGAGTCACCCGGCGCCGCCTGCTCGCCGTCCAGGCCGCCCGCGTCGAGCCCGCCCACTCCACCCGCAAGGAAACCGGCCTCGACCTCGCCAGTGTCCGCGACCTCACCCCCACCGTCCGCGACGGCCTCCTGACCTGGACCGCCCCCGCCGAGGGCGACTGGGTCCTGATCTCCTCCTGGCAGCGCGGCACCGGCCAGCAGCCCGAGTCCGGCCCGCACTCCTCCCCGGCCGCCTACGTCGTCGACCACCTCAGCCCCGCCGGCACCGCCGCCGTCACCGGCTTCTGGGAGCGCGCCGTCCTGACCGGCACGGTGCGCCGACTGCTCCGGGCCGCGGGCGGCGCCTTCTTCGAGGACTCCGTCGAGCTGGAGACCGACTCCCTGGTGTGGACCTCCGCGCTGCCCGAGGCCTTCGCACAGCGCACCGGCCGCCCCCTCCTGCCGTACCTGCCCGCCCTCCTCCTCGACAGGAGCAACCAGGTCTTCACGTTCGAGGCGCAGCTCACCCGGCAGATCCGGCACGACTTCTGGGAGACCGTCTCCGACCTGTTCACCACCCACCACCTCACCGCCCTGCGGGACTGGGCGCACGCGCTCGGCATGTCGTTGCGCTCACAGCCGTACGGACTGCAGACGGACGCCATCGCGGCCGCGGCCGTCCTCGACATCCCCGAGGGCGAGTCGCTGGGCTTCAAGAACCTGGACGACTACCGCTGCCTGGCCGGCGGACGCGACATGGCCGGGCACACCGTCCTGTCCTGCGAGTCGGGCGCGTACAACGGCTCGGCGTACAGCACGACGTGGGACAGATTCCTGAGGACCATGGGCGGGGCGTACGCGGCCGGCGTCAACCAGACGGTCCTGCACGGGTTCTCGTACGCCACCGCCCCCAACGTGAGCTGGCCCGGATTCGCCGCCTTCAGCCCGTACAACGGCGCCGCGGGCTACGGCGAGTCGTGGGGGCCCCGGCAGCCCACCTGGCGGCACGCCGAGGACATCGCCGGCTACCTCGGTCGCGTGCACCGGGTCCTGCAGACCGGCACCCCGCGCGCCGACGTCGCCGTGTTCCGGCAGACCGGCTACACCGCCACCGGCATCGGCGCCTCCTGGTTCACCGCCACCGGTGTACCCCTCGGCTGGACCCACCAGTTCCTCAGCGGACCGCTCCTCGACCTGCCCGGCGCCCGAGTCTCCGGCGGACGCCTCGCGCCCGACGGCCCCGCCTACAAGGCCCTGTTCGTCGAGGGCGACTTCTTCTACGGCTCCACCCCGACCCTCGCCCTCGCCGACGCCCGCAAGCTGCTGAAGCTGGCAGGGGCGGGGCTGCCCATGGTGGTCCTCGGTGCCTTCGACCAGGCGCTCACCCCGGGTGTGCCCGGCCAGGACGAGACGGAACAGCTGCGCGAGGTCCTGGGCCGCCTTCTCGCGCTGCCGCACGTCACCGCCGTCACCGACAAGGCCGCCGTCGGCGACGCCCTCACCGCCCTCGGCGTCACCCCCGACGCCCGCTACGCCACCCCGTCCACGCTTCTCAACGCCCACCGAGTCAGCGGCGACACCGACTTCTACTACCTCTGCAACGGCAAGCACGCCGAGACCGTCAAGCCGCCGGTCGCGGCGATCGATCACGACGTCACCCTGCGCCGCACCCGGCGCGGGGCCACCGTCCCCTACCTCCTCGACCCGTGGACGGGAGCGGCGACCCGCATCGGCCGCTACACCGAGGACGGCGACACCATCACCGTGCGCGTCACCCTCGATCCCGGCCAGGCCACGGTCGTCGCGCTCGGCCGGCCCGGCCTCTTCGGGGACCGCGACGGCGGCCGCCCGCACGCCGTCGGCAGCGACGCCGACCGTGTGCTGTTCACCGACCGCGGCCTGGCCGTGCGCGCCTCGGCCCCGGGCACGTACACCACCCGGCTCTCCCGGGGCCGTACGGTGACCAGCACCGTCCGCTCGGTCCCCGCACCCGTCACGCCGGCGCGCTGGCGGCTCGACGTCGAGGACTGGTACCCGGGCGCGGACCCGGCCGGCACCGACGTCGTCCGGCGCACGCTCACCCTCGACACCCTGCTGCCCTGGTCGCAGATCCCGGAACTGGCCGACTCGGCGGGCATCGGCCGCTACCGCACCACCGTCGTGCTGCCCTCCGACTGGACCCCGGCCCACGGCGCGTACCTCGAACTGGGACAGGTCAGCGACACCTTCCGGGTCACCGTCAACGGCACCCGACTGCCCCCCTGCGACCGGCTCCATCCGGTCGTCGACCTCGGCGGACGCCTGAGGCGTGGCGGCAACGTGATCGAGATCGAGGTGGCGACCCCGCTCATCAACCGCCTTCGGGTCACCCAGCCGGCCGTCTTCGGCGCCACCACCCGTCAGGCGTACGGGCTCGCGGGCCCGGTCCGGCTGGTGCCGTACGCCCAGGTCGTCGTGCACCCGTGACGACGTGACCCGTGGGTGCGGTCACCGCCCCCACGGGTCACTCCCCGAACCTACAGACCGTCACGGACCATCGCGGCGACGATCTGAACGTGGCGGTCGGCCGCCGTGCCGGAGAACTCGTTGTCGTAGTTGAGCCCGTAGGGCCAGAAGTGCCCGCCGCCGGTGGACAGCGTGGCGCCGGAACCGTCGAACTGCTTGACGAGGGCCGTGGCCTGGGCGCCGCGCCACGTTCCGCCGCCGCCGAGGGAGGACCAGCCCGAGCTGGTGCCCACGCCGATGGTGTGCGCGATCTCGTGCAGAGCGGTCCGCTCGGTCATGTAGCCGCGGTTGCCGAAGCGGATGGTCCCGTTGATGCTGCCGTCGGCGGTGGGCACCCCCGGGTCGTAGCGGACGGTGATGTTCTTGCCCAGGTCGCTGAGGTTGTTGTAGCGGGCCACCGCGGCGTTCATGGCCGAGGTGATGAGGTTGTACGCCGTCTGCTGGTCCTGGGTGGGGTTGGCGGCCCGTTCGAGGGTCCACGTGATGCCGGCCGCCGCCACCTGTTCCTGGGCTGCCGGCACGGCCGCGGGGGCGGCCTGCGCGACGCCGGGTCCCGCCAGCACGGCGGCTGCGAGGGCGGCCATGACCGCCTTGTTGCGCCAGGTGGGCGCCGGGTTCCGTCGTGGAGACACGCGTGGAGACATGTGGGGGGTCCTCCTGTGTGTGGGGGGCCGTGCCCGGCGAGGTGCCCGAGCACGGCTCGGCTCACCCTCGGCGGCTGCCGACGGTGATGATGCCCAGGGGCTTCGGGCTGGTGGTGCTGTCGTAGACGACCTCACCCGTGGACTTCTTCCAGATCCTGATGCGGAAGGTGTCCGGGTCGTCGGTGGCGGTGATGCGGAAGCCGTGGCCGCCGGTGCCGTTGACCGCCCCGGACCCCTGGTACACGGCCCGCGAGCCGGTCACCACGAGCCAGTCGGAGCCGGTCGAGCGGAACGTCAGCCGGGCGCGACCGAAGTCGAAGGACGCCGTTCCGGTGGGGACGGTGGCTCCCTTCGGGTAGAAGGCGCTGAAGGAGAAGGCGGCCTTGCCGGTCAGGTCCGGCTCAGTGGGATAGGCGCCGGCCGGGGAGGTGAGAACGCCGGTGCCGAGCGCGGGCCCGGCCGTGCGGTCGTAGACGATCGACTCCGGCAGGGTCCTGCTGTCCTCGGCGCCCTCGTCGTCGGCGACGGTGATCACCGGACGGCGGATGCCCGCCTTCGTGTAGGTGTGTTCGGCCCGGCAGCCGGAGCCGGTGACCGTGCCGTCCGCCGGCGCGGTCCCGTCCTGCCAGTCGACCGAACAGGTGTGGGTGTCCCGCGTGCCGGCGTCGGTGAACCGCGCTGTGACCACCACCGGGTTGCCGACCGACACGGGCGAACGCGGGTTGGTGGTGGAGGTGATGACCGGCGCCGCGTCGGCCACCTCGACGGTTGCCGTGTCCCTGCTGCGGCCGCCGGTCAGGGTGAGCGTGTAGGTGCCGTCGTCGGTGCAGGTGACCGTCGTCCTCGCCGCCGTGACGTCGCCGAAGGTGCAGGGCGCACCGTCCTCGGCCGTCCACTTGGCAGGGCCCGCGCCGGAGATCGTCCCGTTCAACCGGATCGCGTCGCCCTCGGTGCCGTCGGCGTCCGGGCCGGCGTGGACGACGGTGACCGGGTCGACGCCCGTGAGGGTCGGGACGACCTTCTCGATCAGGCCGTCGGCGTCGAACTCCAGCTTGTCGATGGTGGTTTCGCGGTGGGTGCCGTCACCGCCGGGGAGGGCGAAGCGGTGGTAGGCGATGTACCAGTCGTCGGTGCCCGGCACCTGGACGACCGAGTGGTGGCCGGTGCCTTTGATGCCGAGGGAGAGGTCCTTCTCCAGGATGACGCCGCGCTTGGTCCACGGGCCGGTGGGGGAGGGGCCGGTGGCGTAGGCGACGCGGTAGTTCTCGTCCCGGGTGTCGTTCTCCGACCACATGAGGTAGTAGGTGCCCTTGCGCTTGATGACGAAGGTGCCCTCGTTGTAGCCGCTGGGGGTGATGTCCTTGACCTTCGACGTGTCGAGGGAGGTCATGTCGTCGCCCAGCGGGGCCACGTAGGCGTGGCCGTTGCCCCAGTAGAGGTACGACTGCCCGTCGTCGTCGGTGAACACCGCCGGGTCGATCATCTGGCCGGCGAACTGGCCCGCCTTGAGCAGCGGTCGACCGAGCGCGTCCTTGAACGGGCCGGTCGGCGAGTCGGACACCGCGACACCGATGTTCGCGTCTGCGCAGAAGTAGAAGTAGTACTTCCCGTTCTTCTCGGCGATCGTCGGCGCCCACGCCCTGCTGTCCGCCCAGGAGACGTCGGGACCGAGGTCGAGGACGACGCCGTGGTCCTTCCAGTGGACCAGGTCGGTGGAGGAGTACGCCTTGAACCGCGTGCCGCTCCAGCCGTCGAAGCCGTCGGTGGTCGGGTAGAGATAGAAGGTGTCGCCGAACCGCACGATGTTCGGGTCGGCGTTGAGTCCCGGCAGGACCGGGCTCCTCATGACGAGGGCGGTCACCGTCCAGGTGCGCTTCTTCCCGTCCGCGCCGGTCACCTCGTACGTCACCGGCTCGGTGAAGTCGTGGACGCTGCCGGAGGCGGGGCTGATCGCCGCACCGTGGGCGAGGGTGAACTCCGGTGCCAGAGCGGTCAGATCGATGCCCTCTCGCATCGGCAGGGTGATCCTGCTGCCGGCGTCGTCGACGAGGGCGTCGACCCTCAGCGCGGGGTGCGTCGCCTTCGCGATACCCGTCGTGTTGCCGCTGAGTTCGAGGACCTCGGCTGCCGTGAGGGCCCGGTTGTAGACACGGAAGTCGTCGACCTCGCCGCCGAAGTACGGGTCGGCCGAGTACAGGGAGCGGCCGATGTAGCCGCTGCGGTCCTTCGACGCGTCGTACAGCTCGGACGGCTTGGCGGTGACGCCGGTCGCGCGGGCCGCCTCGACGCCGTCGACGTAGAGGACCATCGTGCCGGTGGAGCCGTCGAGGGTGACGGTGACGTGCTTCCACTCGCCGGGGGTGAGCTGCGAGCCGGCCGTCAGTTTCGACTCGGCCGACCAACTCGCCTTGGTGATCGCCGCATACAGACTGGAGCCACCGTTGGAGGGCGTGGCGAAGAGGTACTTGTCGCTGTCGGGCCCCAGCCCGAACAGCCACTGGAAACTGTCGCCGCCCTTCCACTTCGCGTACGTCGAGACGGTGACACTGTCGGCGCCCTTGAGCACACCGTTGGGGATCTTCACGTACGGCGAGGAGGTCCCGCCGGACATCTTGAACGAGCCGCCCTCGACACCGGTGCCGAAGGCGGGCGTGCCGACGTAGGTGCCGTGGTAGCCGTGCCCGCTGGAGTCGCGGGCGATGGAGCCGCCGGTCTCGTCGAAGCCGTAGTGCAGGACCAGGTCGGCGGGAACGTCCGGGCCCTCCTGCGAGACGGTGACCTCGGCACGGACGGGGAGCGCGGCGCCGTCGGGCAGGCTGCCGTCGACGGTGAAGGTGCCGGGCTGAGCGTACGCCGACGCGGGGACGTCTTCCCAGGTGACGGCGGTGGGACGCTTGGCGCCGTCGGCGTACTCGGCGATCACGGTGGCCGGCAGCACCGGCGCGTCGCCGGTCCGCGTCCGCACCGAGACGTCCTCGACACTGCGCACGAGCTGGTCCGGCTGGTAGGCCTTCAGCAGCCGGTCGTACTCGGCCTGGGTGACCGGGAGCACCGTGCCGTGGCGCGGCTTGGCCGGCAGGTCGTAGCCGGTGGACGGGGTCCAGGCGCCGGAGTCGAGGTCCGTCGTCTCGAACGGGAGGTAGCCGCGGCCGCCGAACTCGTCGAGGAACGCGTACCACTTGTCCTCGGTGTTGGACTTGAACACCAACGGCCCCTCGGCGGCGGTCATCGCGCCCTTGCCGATGCCCTCGGCGACCGCGTCCCAGGACGGGTTCAGGATCGAGTCGCTCTTCTCCTCGAAGATGAACTTGCTGTTCGGGGTCGAGGAGGTGTTGTTCCGCTCGTCCTTCGACAGGCGGTAGTACGTCCCGTCGTGCTGGATCATGGTCGAGTCGATGACCGAGTAGCCGCGGTCGATCCAGACCTTGGGCTCGCTGAAGGTGTAGAAGTCGCGGGTGGTCGCGTACATCATGCGGTTGTACGTGTCGCCGGAGTGCGCGGCGTTGTCGTACAGCTTCGACGCCCAGAAGACGACGTACTCGCCGAGCTTCGCGTCGTAGAACGCCTCCGGCGCCCAGGTGTTGCCCGCGCTGTCGGGGGAGACCTTGACCAGCCGCTGGTTCGTCCAGTGCACGAGGTCGGTGGACTCCCAGACCATGATGGACTTGCTGCCGGTGCGCTGGGACGCGTCCCAGTCGCCGTTGCCGTAGATCCTGAGGTCGGTGGCGATCTGGTAGAACTTGTCGCCCTCGGGGGAGCGGATGATGAACGGGTCGCGCAGGCCCTTCTCGCCGAGGGTGGAGGTCAGTACCGGCTTGCCGTCGTTCAGTTCCCGCCACTTCAGCGGGTCGTCGCCCTTGCTGAGGGCGGAGTAGAGCTGCTCGCCGTCCGAGGTGCCCTCGCCGGTGAAGTAGCTGAACATGTAGCCCTTGAGGGCTTCCTTGACGGGGAGTTCGGGGACCTTGGCGGTGAGGACGCGGGTCGTCCTCGCCTCGCCCTTGGTGACGGTGGCGGTCAGCTCGACCGTGGTGGCGCCCTCTCCGTGCGCGGGGCGGTGGACCACGCCGTCGGCGGTCACGACGTCCGGGTTCGCGGAGGACCAGGTGACGTCGGTGGCGTAGTCGCCTCGTGCGGGGAGGGTCAGGTTGCCGCGTACGTCGTCGAGGTTGGGGACGGTGAGGGCCCGGGCGGCCTGCTCGGTGGCCGTGGCGTCGTCGAAGGCGGGCAGGACCGTGACGTCGAAGGACTTGGTGCCGGTCACGGTGCCCTTCTTCAGGGTCGCCGTGAGCGTGGCGTGTCCGTCGGCTTCACCGGCGGCGGGGCGGGTGACCTCGCCGGTGTCCGACACCACGGAGGTGTCGTCGCTGGACCAGCTGATCGTGGAACCGCCGGCCGTCCCGGTCCTGGGCAGGTCGAGGTCGGCTGTCACCGCGCCGGTGTCACCGAGGCTCAGCGCGGCTTTGTCGTCGGCGATCCCCTGGGTGGCGACGGGGAGGGCGAGTTGCTCCACCTCGGAGGCGGCGAGCGCCCGGTCGTACACCCGGAAGTCGCGGATCCGGCCCTTGAAGAGTTTGTCGCCGGAGTAGAGCGACCTGCCCAGGTAGTTGGCGGTCGTGGTGCCGGAGCCGATGGCGCCGGGAGTGATGGTGACCGACGTGTTGCGGCCGACCTCGACGCCGTCCTCGTACAGCACACCGGTGGTGCCGGTCTGGGTGTAGGTGATGTGCTTCCACACCGCGCGGGTGAGGTTGTGGCCGTCGGCGGGCTTCGTGGTCTGCTCCGTCGACCAGTTGCCGGTCGCGACGGACGTCCGCAGGCCGTTGCCGGTGGTGAACAGGTAGCCGTTCCCGTTGCCGCCGCCGGAGTTGCCGAAGCCGTAGAGGAAGTACGGGGTGCTCTGGGCCGAGTCGATCAGCACGTCCGTCGAGACGGTGATCGCGTCCATGCCCTTCATGACGTCGTCCGGCACCTTGACGTAGGTGTCGGACCCGTTGAAGGCGAGCCCCTGGCCGGTGCCCGACCAGTCGGCGGTGCCGTTCACCGTGCCGCTGCGGCCGTTGCCGGAGGCGTCGGTGACGGTGCTGCCGGAGGCGGCGTCGAGCTTGTACCAGAGGGCCAGACCGTCGGTGATGTCCGCGCTCCCGGCGGCACTTCCGGTCCCGCTCCCGGCCGCGCCTCCCGCCGCCTGTGCGGGGACGACGGGCGCGGCGAGGCCCAGGAACAGCGACGCGGCGGTCAGGCCGGCGAACCGGCCCGCCCAACGTCTCGCGCGGCTGCGCGGACCTGCGGAGTACGTCATGTGGGGTTCCCTGCTGAGCATGGCTGACGGCGAACGGCACAAGGCATGACGAAGTCGGCCGGCAACGGGCGCCCCGGCCGCGGGCGCCTGATCGTTTCGGCTGTGTGACGTCGTGTTGCGAGAGTGTCAATCGGGGTGTGGCGTACCGTCAAGAGGTTTCGAACAACATCCGACAGGCCGAACAAGTCCGAACAGGCGGACTGCGTGGGCGCTTTGGCGCACCCCCCGATCTCACTCACGGTGGTGCCGTCGTCCGGGCAGCGGGGTCATGACCACCCGCAAGGGCCCAGGGGACCGTCGGTTACTCCGGCGGTGTCGGTGTGTCGTGCGTGCGGTACATCGCCTGGACGTCCAGCTCGAGCTGGATCGTGGGGCCGACCACGGCGATGCCGCGGGCCAGCATGCTCCGCCAGTTCAGGGTGTAGTCCTCACGGTGCAGTTCCGCCCTGGCCAGGGCGGCGCAGCGCAGTTCCTCGCCGTAGCCGCCGTTGACCGACCCGAGGTAGGTGGTGTCCAGGGCGATCGAGCGGCTGACGCCGTGCATGGTGAGCGAACCGTGCAGCGCCCACTTGGCGCCGCCGCGGTAGGCGAAGCGTGCGCTGTTGAAGTCGATGTACGGGTAGCGCTCGACGTCCAGGAAGTCGGCCGACCGCAGATGGTTGTCACGGGTGTTGTTGCCCGTGGTGATGCTGGAGGCGTCGATGCGCACGGAGACCTGGGAGTCCGTCATGTCCGGCGCGACCCGGATTCCGCCCGTGAAGCGTGTGAAGCGGCCGTGGACATGCGCCATGCCGACGTGCTTCGCGATGAACCGGATCGCCGTGTGCGGCGGGTCGAAGAGCCAGGTGCCCGGCGCCGGCAGTTCCAGTTGCGGGGCCGAGGACAACTGGATCCGCTCGGGGGTCAGGACCGCGCCGCTGACGACGTCCACCGTCTCCTGATGCGGGGTCAGCCCCTCGGCCGTGATCATGAGGCGGTAGCGGCCCGGGGGCAGCGCGGCGAAGAAGAACCCGTAGGGGTCCGTGATGCCGCGCGCCACGACCTGGTGGGAGTCCGCCGCGGTGACGGCCACGTCGGCGCCGCCCATCGGCTGGCCCATCGGATCCAGGACGGTGCGGCCCACCGAGCCCGCGCCGGCGGGCAGGGGCAGTGACGGGCTGGGCGTGCTCCGGGAGCGCCGCCTCCGAAGCAGTTCGAGGACCATGGGTGGCACCTTTCTTCGTGCGGATGAGTGAGTAAGCGAGTATGCGGACAAGTGAGTAAGAGGTAAGCGGACAAACTGGGGAGATCAGGTGGCGGCTTCTATCGGCTTCCGCCGGCTCCGTCGCTATCGGGGAGCTTCCCCCGCGTAGGCCGCCCGCAGCAGCGCGAGCACGCCGTCCGTGGTGACCGGGCGGGGGTTGGCGTAGGGCTGTCCCGTCGCAACCTCCGCCGCCTTGGCCAAGTCGGTTTCCGCCACACCCAGTTCGGCGAGCGAACGGGGCGCGCCGAGGCGTCCGGCCAGGTCCCACAGGGCCCGTGGCGCGTCGTCCGTTCCCAGGGCCCGGGAGAGGGCGGCGACGGCGTCCGGGGCGGCGGGCGCGTTGTACGCCAGGGCGTACGGCAGGACCACCGTGTGGGTTTCGGCGTGTGGCAGGCCGAAGGTGCCGCCGAGGACGTGGCAGAGCTTGTGGTGCAGGCCCATGGTGGTGGCGCCCAGGCAGGAGCCGCACAGCCACGCCCCGTACAGGGCACGGCCGCGGGCGTCCAGGGAGGTGGGGTCGTCGGCCACCGCCGGGAGCGCCCCGGCCATGGCCCGGACGCCCTCCTGGGCCATGAGCGCGATCAGGGGTGAGGTGTCGGGGGCGTAGAGCGCCTCGACGGCGTGGGCGAGCGCGTTGATGCCGCTGGTGACCGACAGCGGTACCGGCAGGGACAGGGTGAGCTCGGGGTCGTAGACGGCACTGCGCGGCAGGACGACGGGGTCGCGGCCGGTGCGTTTGGCGCCGTGCTCGGTCAGGCCCCAGACGGGGGTCATCTCCGAGCCGGCGTAGGTGGAGGGCACCGCGATCAGTGGCAGCCCGGTGCGCAGCGCGATCGCCTTGCCGAGGCCGATGGCCGAGCCGCCGCCCACCGCCACGCACCCGTCGGCGCCGGCCGTGCGGACCGCCTCGACGGCCTCGTCGGCCACCTCCACCGGCACATGCATCCGGGCCCGCGCGTGCAGGCCCGCGCAGGCCGGTCCGAGCGCGTCCGCCACCGCCCGCGCGGTGTGTGCCCCGCGCGGCCCGCACACCACCAACAGCCGCCGCAGACCGAGCCGTTCGGCTTCCCCGGGGGTGGCGGCCACTGAGGCGCCGGCCCGCAGGACGACCCGCATGGGCTGAGCCTCGTAGGAGAAATCCAGCAGGTTCGTCACGACGCGCGCTCCAGCACGAGATCGACCCGGGCGTGCCGGAAGGGACTCGCCACCCCGAAATCCCGTGCCAGGGAAGGATCGTCGGTCTCGGCGAAATCCGTCACCAGGCTGTCCTTGACGGCGAACACGGCGTCCGAGTCCAGGTAGTCGCTGCCCGCCACGAAGATGTGCGTGGTCACCGGCGCGTGGCCGGCGGCGGCTGCGATGAAGTGGATGTGCGCCGGCCGGTAGGGATGCCGGCCGGTCGCCCGCAGCAGCTCCCCGACCGGGCCGTCCGTCGGGATCGGATACGGGCTCGGCACGCACGTTCGGAACCAGAACCGGCCCTCACCGTCCGCGGTGAACAGTCCGCGGCCGTTGCCCGCCGGCTGCGCGTCCGGGCGCTGCACGTCGTAGAAGCCGTGCCCGTCGGCCTGCCACACGTCCACCAGCGCGCCGGGCAGCGCGGTGCCGTCCCGCGACAACACCCGCCCGCTGACCACGCACGGCTCGCCGCCGCCCACCAGGTCGATGTCCGCGCCCGGCTCCCGCACCGGCGACTCGGTCAGGTGGAAGGGGCCCAGCACCGTCGACTCCGTGGCACCGGGCGCCTGATGGCCGTTGATGTCCTCTACCAGCATCGACAGCCCCAGCACGTCCGACAGCAGGATGAACTCCTGCCGGGTGTCCGTGCACGCCTGTCCCGTCGCCGTCAGGAATCCGATCGCCCGCTCCCACTCCTGACGCGTGAGCCGGCTCTCCCGCGCGAACGCGTGCAGATGCCGGACCAGACCGGTCAGCAGCTCCCGCAGCCGCGGATCACCGGTGCCGTGCAGACTGGCGACGACTTCGTCCGTGACCGTCGGGCCGGTGGCGTTGCCGGTCATCGCGGTTCCTTTCCCAGCGTGCGTGTCAGTCGCGCGTGTCACTCGTGCGTGTCAGTCCTGCATGTCAGTCGTGCCCGAGGATCCGCCGCAGCGCGTCCGTGAGCAACCGGACGGCGTCCTCTGCCGCGTCGGAGCGGCGGAAGGCCACATACCCGTCGGGGCGTACGAGAAGGGCGCCCGCGTCGGAGATCTCGCTCACGTTCGCCCAGTCGCCGTACGGGTCCTCGTACTCCTGCCCCGGACCGACGACCACCGTGGCGATGTCGAGGGGCTGGGCCGCCGCGGCCCGTACCCAGGCGTCGCCGCCGATGCCGGTGAGCAGGGTGAAGCGGCCCCTGCCGACGGTGTCGAGGGTGGACAGGGTGCGGGTGCCGGAGGTGATCCAGGCGTGCGGGAGCTTGGAGCCGGGGCGGGAGGTGGGCTGGTGGTACAGCTCGGGGTCGCGGGGGTAGCCGGGGTCGGGGCTGCCGTCCGGGACGATCGCGTCGGAGACGTAGCGGTGGTTGAGATCGACGCCGTGCGCGTTGAACTCGTACACCTTGAAGGCGATCGCCTCGCGCAGCGCCGCCCGCTGCTTGCGGCCGTCCTCGGTGGCGTCCTTGCGGGCGGCGATGTTGGCCCACATCTGCTCGGGGGTCTGCGGTGAGAACCCGCCGAGCGCCTCGAAGACGGGAGCGGTCTCGGCGATGGACTGGTTGGCGCGGGTCACGATCTGCTTCCCGATCGGCGCCCGCTCGGCGTCGTAGGTGTCGAGCAGCCGGGGCGTGGCGACACCGTCGAGGACGAGCTTCAGCTTCCAGGCAAGGTTGTACGCGTCCTGGACGGAGGTGTTGGAGCCGAGTCCGTTGGACGGCGGGTGGCGGTGCACGGCGTCCCCGGCGCACAGGACGCGGCCGCTCGCGTAGCTCTCGGCGTACATCTCGTTGACGGTCCACGCCGAGGACGACGTGACGGACACGGGTATCTCGTCGTCGCCGATCAGCCGGCGTACGACGGCGAGCGCGTACTCCTCGGTGAGGTCGGGGGCGCCGGCCGTGACGTCGTAGCCCCAGACGATGAGCCACTCGTTCCAGGGGCGCACACAGCGCACCAGGCCCGCTCCGATACCGCCGACGGTGGCGCCGGGGGCGAGCACCCAGTAGAGGGTGGAGGGGCGGTGGGCGGTGTACTTGCTCAGGTCCGCCTCGAAGACGATGTTGATGCTGCCGGCGACGCCCATCTGGCCGCCCATCGGCAACCCGGCGTCCTCGGCGACCTTCGAGCGGCCGCCGTCGGCGCCGATGAGGTACTTGGCGCGGATGGCGTACTCGTCGCCGCGCAGCCGGTCCTCGACGGTGACCGTGACGCCGTCCTCGTCCTGCACGAAGGACTTGTAGACCGTGCTGAAGCGGAGGTCGGTGCCGCGGGCGACCGCCGCGTTCACCAGCACCGGCTCCATCAGGTGCTGCGGCAGGTCGCACATACGGGTCGGGCTCGCCAGTTCGTGCGCGGCCTGGACGAGCGGGTCGTTGCCCCAGGAGCGCACCCGGCCCAGTTCCTCGCCGGCCAGGCTGGTGCAGAAGGTCGTGTTGCCCATCAGGTGCTGGGGCGTGGCCCGGTCGATCACGTCCTGCTCGACGCCCAGGTCGCGCAGCACCTCCATGGTGCGCTGGTTGGTGATGTGCGCGCGGGGCGTGTCGGCGAGGTGCGCGTAGCGGGTGACGACCATGTTGCGCACGCCGTAGGTGCTCAGGGCGAGCGCGGCCGACGCGCCCGCCGGGCCGCTGCCCACGATCAGTACGTCGGTCTCGACAACGGTGTGCACGACAGGACGCTCCAGAGGGGTGGGAACAGACGCCGACCATTCATGATCATGGAGCGGAACGGGCGGACACGGGTGTCTTATTTCGAGACACCCGCACCCGAGGGCGCGGCCGCCAAGGTGGCGAGTACGGTGAGAGCCGTCATGACCACCGTGGAACATCCCCCTGCCCTCGCCCCTCTCCGCCGGGCCCGCGAGCGGTTCCTGACGGGACTACCGGTCCCGGACGGCGTGCCCGACGACGTCGTCGCCGCCTGGCGGCGCGCCCGCTTCTTCGGCGTACGGCACGACCTGATCCGTCCGGCCGACGAACCCGCCCGGTCCCCGGACTCGTCCCTGCTGGACGCGGCCCGCCCCGTGCTCGAACGCCTCGCCCCCGCCCTGGGCGGCCAGTCGTGGCTCGCGCTGACCGACGAGCGGCTGCGGGTGCTGTGGTCGTCGGGCGGAGGCGAGCGGTGGCGGGACCTGTCCGAGCAGCAGGTGGGACACAACAGCGCCGCGCTCGCCCTGCGTACCCGGCGCCGTGCGGAGGTGCACGGTCCCGAACACTTCCTCGACGCGTGGCAGGACGTCTCCGCGGTCAGCGTCCCGGTGCTCGACCCGGAGACGGGACACGCGGCCGGTACGGTCACGGTCTCCTCGGACCTGTGCGCGGGTCGCCTCCCGCACCCGGGCGCGGCCCTCGCCGAGGCACTCGCCACGGCGGTGGAACGAGAACTGCGGGCACTCGCGCGCACACCGGAACGGGTCCTGCTCGACGCCTACGCCCGGGCCACGCGTGGACGGGAGCGGGCGGTCGTCGCCCTGGACGGCCGAAACCGCCTGGTCAGCGAGGCAGCCGTACGCCTGGCCTCGCCGCAGGTACTGGAGGCCCTGGAGCGCACGCTGACGCCGCGGGACAACGCCGGACCGGCTTCGCAGGCGTACGACCTGCCGCTCCCCGAAGACGCCGGCTGCACCGCCCGGATCACTCCCGTACGGCACGAGGGCCACGTCCTCGGCGTCGTCGCCGTACTCGAACCGCGTCCCGTGACGCCGGCGCGGTCCCCGGCACGCCCGGCGAGCGCACTGGCGGGAAGCTCCGTGCCGTGGCGGCACGCGGTCGCACAGGCGACGGAACTGGCCCGCACGGCAGGCCCCCTGCTCCTGGTGGGAGAGCGCGGAACGGGCAAGGTGGCCCTCGCCCGCGAACTCCTCGACGGCACCGCGCCCATGATCGCCGATGCCGCCGAGTCGACCGAGCCGGTCCTGCAGGACCACGCGCTCACCGGCGTACGTCCGCTGCTGCTGCGGCATGCCGAACGGCTGTCCCAGCCGGACGTCGCCGCGCTCAACTCCGTCCTCCAGGAGCGACCCGACCTCCTCCTGGTCGTCACCTACACGCCCGGAACAGCCCCGGGCCCCTGTCTGCAGCGCCTCCTCGACACCCTGGCGGCCCGCTCCGTCACCCTGCCCGCCCTGCGAGAGCGCCCCGAGGACATCAAGGATCTGCTCCCGGTCCTCGCACCCCGGCCCGCCCGGGGCAGCCCCCCGCTGACGTGGACACTGGACGCCCTGCGCGCCCTGGAGCAGCATCCGTGGCCCGGCAACGTCAGCGAACTCGCCCACCTCGTCGGGGCGGTGGCCCGACGGCGACGGCGGTGCGGCCCGGTCGGGCGCGGCGAACTGCCCGACCCGGTCCGCGAGGGACCCGCGGCGCGGCGGCTCAGTCCGATGGAACTCGCCGAACGCGCCGCGATCCTGGAGGCACTGCGCCGCCACGGCGGCAACAAGGTACGTGCCGCCGCGGCACTGGGCATCGCCCGCGCGACGCTGTACCGCAAGCTGCGGGAGTATCACGTGGGCCCTGACGCTCCCTAGCGGAGCTGCGGCCCCGACCGACGGCGGCCGAGCGCCCGGCCCCTTCGGCGCCCGTAACCCGGTCAGGCCCGCCCGTGTGCCTCCTGGGAGCGTCGGGACAGGGAGTCGATGACCACCGCGGCGAAGAGGACGCCGCCCGTGATGATGAACTGGACCGCCGCGGGGGTGTCCGTGATCGCCATGCCGGAGGCGATCGACTGGATGACCAGGATGCCGAGGACCGCGTTCCAGGTCGTGCCCCGCCCGCCGAACAGGCTGGCGCCGCCGATGACGGCCGCGGCGATGGCGTTGAGCAACAGGACGCCGGAGCCGGAGTTCTGGCTCACCGAGGTGATGCGCGAGGCCAGGAAGAGTCCGCCGACCGCGGCCATGGTGCCCGACACCGCGAGGACCGCCGTCTGCACCCGCGTCACGTTGAGGCTGGCGCGGCGGGCCGCCTCGACGCCGCTGCCCAGGGCGTAGACCTGCCGTCCGTAGTGCGTGCGGCGGAGAACGACGTCGAGACCGGCCACGACCAGGAGGAAGAGCAGGAGGGCGAGCGGCAGGCCCTGGAACCGGTTGAGCAGATACGCGGCGGCGAACGCGGTCACGGCGAGGACGCCCGTGCGCACCCCGATGGCCCGCAGCGAGCGGTGGGGCATGCCGACGGCCTTGCGGCGGCGTCGGTCCTGGTAGGACACCAGGAACACCAGACCCGCTCCGACCGCCGCCAGGCCGTAGGCGGCGAAGTCGTTGGTGAAGTAGTAGCTGGTCAGTCGGGCGAGGAGCCCGCCCTCGTCGAGGTTGACGGTGCCGCTGGTCCCGAGGATGTAGAGCATCAGGCCGTTCCAGGTGAGCAGCCCGGCGAGCGTGACGACGAACGCCGGTACCCGGGTCTTGGCGAAGGAGAAGCCCTGGACGGCTCCCGTCACCGTGCCCGCCAGTACCGCGACGACGAGGGCGAGCCATTCCGGCACGCCGTTGTTCACGTTCAGGACGGCGAAGACGGCCGCCGCGAGACCGCTGATCGAGCCCACCGACAGGTCGAGTTCCCCGAGCAGCAGTACGAAGACGATGCCGACGGCGATCAGACCGGTGCCCACGATGTCCACGCTGAGGTTGGACAGGTTCCGGGGCGAGAGGAAGTTGTTGTTCAGGGACTGGAAGACGATCCAGACCACGGCGAGCACCAGGACGACGGGGAGCGAGCCGAGTTCACCGGCGCTCAGCTTGCGCCGGAAGACGGTGCCCCAGCCCTCCACCGTGCGGATCACGGACTGTGTCCCTTTCACCATTCCGCCTCCCGGTGGGCCGGCCGGCGGGGCGCGTTCTCGGTGGCGCCCGTGATGGAGGAGATGATCTGCTCCTGCGAGGCGGTGTTCACGTCGAAGAAGCCGTTGTTGCGCCCGAGCCGCAGGACGGCGGCCCGGTCCGCGAGCGCCTTGACGTCGCCCATGTTGTGACTGATGAGCAGGACTCCGAGGCCACGGTCACGCAACTCGTCGACGAGGTCCAGGACCTCCGCGGTCTGCTCGAAACCCAGCGCCGCGGTGGGTTCGTCCAGGAGGATGACCCGCGGGTTGCCCAGCAGGGAGCGCGCGATGGCGACTGTCTGCCGCTGACCGCTGGACAGGGAGACGACAGGGGCGCGCAGATCCGGGATGCCCCTGGTCAGACGCTGGAGCAGGTGCCTGGTGCGGTGCTCCATCTCCACCTCGTCGAGGAACCCGTGCCGGCGGATCTCCCGCCCGAGGAACAGATTGCCGACGACGTCGAGGTTCCCGCACAGCGCGAGGTCCTGGTAGACGGTGGCGATGCCGAGCTCCCGGGCGTCGTTGGGGCGCCTGATGTGGACGGCACGCCCCTCCCACTCGATGACCCCCTTGTCCGCGGGAGTGACTCCGGAGATCGCCTTGACCAGGGTGGACTTCCCGGCACCGTTGTCGCCCAGCAGAGCGAGGACCTGACCGGCGCGAATCTCCAGCTCGATGTCGCTGAGGACCTCGACGACGCCGAAGCGCTTGCACACGCCGTGCAGCGCCAGCAAGGGCGGTGTCGGCACAGGGAACATCTCCTTCCCGGAATCACCAGGGTCACAGGCTTCCCGGAACTCCCACGCTTCCTGGATATCCCATACTCCCGGAATCTCCCATAGTTCCCGAATTTTCGGCGTCTCGGGCCCGCACGCCCGACGGGAAACGGTCCGTCAGGTCAGCCCGGCCCTGTCACAGGCTGTCCTGAGCCGGGGGACGCATATCTCCTGGATCGTGTACACGCCGCTCTTCACCAAGGTGTCCTCGATGGTGCCGACGGTCACGGACACGGGTGCGAGCAGGACGGCGGGCACCTCCTTGCCGGTGCTGGTCCGCACCGTCTCCTTGCCGGTGCCGGCCCCCGCCTCGTCCTTGGCGACCCGGGCGAGGCTGTCACCGCGCGCCGCGGCGACGGCCATGGCCGCTGCGGCGGAAGCCTCCGGCCGGAAGGGCTTGAGCACCGTCATGTACTGATCGCCGGCGACGATGCGCCGTACCGCTCCCAGCTCGGCGTCCTGTCCGGTGACGGGGGGCAGCGGATGGACCTTGTTCGCCTTGAGGGCGGCGATGCTGCCCGCGGCGAGTCCGTCGTTGGCGGCGTAGACCCCGTTGATGTTGTCGACGCCGAGGGCGGCGATGGCACCGGACATGTTCATGTTCGCGGTCTCCGCCCTCCACTGGAGCGTGTCGTACTCCTTGCCGATCTTCACTCTCCCCCGGAGCACGGACAGGGCACCCTTCTTGAACGCCACCGCGTTGGGATCCTCGGGGTCGCCGTTCATCATCACGATCTCGCCGTCGTGCACCTTGGCGCCTATGGCCTGGAGGAGTGCCCGGCCCTGAAGCTTGCCGACCTCCTCGCCGTCGAAGGAGACGTAACCGGCGATGGGGCCCTCGGCCAGGCGGTCGTAGGCGATGACCGGAATGTGCGCCTCGTCGGCGTCCCTGACCGCGGCACCGAGTGATCTGCCGTCCAGGGCCACGAGCACGATCGCGTCGACACCCTTGGTGATCATCGAGTCCATCTGTTCCTGCTGGAGGGCCACATCGCCCTTGGCGTTGGCGTGCTGGACCGTGCAGTCGGCGCACAGCTCGCCGATCTTCTTCTCGAGCAGAGGCCTGTCCTGCGTCTCCCACCGGGCCGTGGTGGCGTCCGGCATCAGCAGACCGATGGAGGTGGTGTCCCCGTCGGTGTCGCCGCCGGTGCCGGTCCCGCAGGCCGCGAGGATGACGACCGTGGACAGGGCGGTCGCGGCGAGGGCCGCCTCCCGTGTGCAGGCCTTCATGCGCAAGACCTCCCGTGCCGGTCCCGAGGTCGCCGCGTCAGCCCGGAGATTCGCCGCACCGGTCGCCGCCCGCCTGCACAGCTGCGGCCACGTCGTGGGCGGTGGCGGCAGGACGACCACGTCGTCAGTCTGGCACCGGCCGCGGTGATCTGCGAACGCAGCGACTCGGCGAGCGGAGGCGTCCGGCGGGCCGGTGAAAGTCGTGGTTCCGGACTTGTCGGCGGTCGTGGTTCCCGCCGTGTCGGCATGGGGGGACCGGGACCTGTTCAGCAGCCGTGGACCCGGGTCTGTTCAGCAGCCGTGGACCCGGGTCTGTTCAGCAGCCGTGGACCCGGGTCTGTTCAGCAGCCGTGGGACCTCTGTCGGCTTCCGCGAAGGGTGTGAACAGATGGATCTGTCCGTTTCGTTCTCCTGTGAGATTCTTGTCATGGGTGCTCAGCTCTCTCAGCGTGTCGGCACCTGCGGCACGGACGGAGGTACGTTGCGGACATGCCCCAGGACGGCCGTGCCCGGGCCGGAGTCACACAGCTGCGGGCATCCGAGGCCGGCACGGCGGGCAGGGATTCTTCTCCGCCCGCGATGCCGGAGGCCGCTGTGAGCCATCGGGCCCTGACCTTCGCCGGAGCGGAATTGGCGGCGGTCTATGTGCTCGACGCCGGGGGCGACGAGCTGCGGCTGACGGAGACGGCCGGCTGCGTCGCCTCCCCGCCCGGGGCGCCGGAACGGCTGTCTCTGGCCGGCGGCTCGCCGGCGGCGCACGCCGTCCGCGCCGGCCGGTCCGTGTGGCTCAGCCCCGCTGTCCTCGCCTCCTTCTCCGAGGGGGTGCCGGCGCCGCCGCGAGCAGAGATGTCGCTCGGCGCGCTGCCCTTGGCGGCGGGCGGCAGACGACTGGGCTGCCTGGTCGTCATGGGCGGGTTCGCGCACGGCTTCGAGGCCGAACAACGGCGCTTCCTGGAACGGTATGCCGACACGATCGCCGACCTGCTGCAGGCCGGGGCCGGCCGGCCCGGTACCTCGGCGCTGCTGTCTCCCGCGCTGCGCAGCCTGCGCGCGGGCTCCTTCGTCCTGGTGCCGGACACCGGCCTGGTGGAGGCGGACGAGATGCTGCTGGAGCTGCTCGGCATCGCACCGGACGACTTCGACGGCAAGGCCGACACCCTGCTCGCGCACGCCTTGCCGGAAGACATGCACGCGCTGATGGCGGTACTGGAGCCGGCCAGCCAGGCGTACGGTCTGCGGGAGCTGGAGTTCCGCGTCCGGCGCCCCAGTGGCGAGATGCGCTGGCTGAGTCTGAGCTGCCGGGTGGCGGCCGGCACCGACGGCCAGGCACAGCGGGTGCTGGGCGTGGTGACGGCGACCTCGGTGCTGAGCCGGAGCGGGGATGACGTCTCCCGCATCCAGTGGCTGACCGCGGCGCTCGACGGCGCAGCGAGCGTCCGTGAGGTCGGCCAGGTGGCGATCACCGCGCTGCGTGAACCGCTGGCCTCCGACCGGGTGGCGCTGGCCGAGTTGCAGGACGACCGGCTCCTGGTCACCGCGCTCGATCCGCCCGAGCCCGCCGCCTGGCCGGAGATCTGGGGCTCCGAGTGGCGTTCGGAATGGCCCGAAGCCCCGCTCAGCGCCCTGCCCACCCTGCAACTGGCCCTGCAGGACGGACGCATGGACCTGTGGCCCGCCGGTTCGGCCCTCGAACCCGCGCTGGCGGGCATCGGCAGCGGCGGCCTGGCCGTACTGCCGCTTCCCGCCGAGGGCGGCGTCGCCGGTGTCTGCCTGGTCGGCTGGGACCAGCCGCACGAGTTCGTCCCCGAGGAACGGACCCTGCTGACGGCCACCGCCGCGCTGATCGGACAGGCCCTCAAGCGCGCGCACGCACACGACGCGGAGCAGGAACTCGCGACGATGCTCCAGCGCAGCCTGCTGCCCCGACGCCTTCCCGAACTGCCCGGCTGCACGGCCGTCGCCCGTTACCTGCCCGCCCGGCGAGGCCTGCAGGTCGGCGGTGACTGGTACGACGTCATCGCCCTCTCCGAGGACCGGGTGGCGCTGGTCATCGGGGATGTGCAGGGACACAGCGCAGGAGCCGCGACGATCATGGGGCAGATGCGTACGGCGGTGAGGGCCTACGCGGTGGAGGGCCACCCGCCCGACGTGGTCGTGTCCCACGCCAACCGTCTCCTCGTCGGCATGGAGACCGATCTGTTCGCGACCTGCTGCTACGTCGAACTCGACCTGGAGGAGGGCAACACCCTGTTCGTGAGGGCGGGCCACCTCGCACCGCTGCTGCGTCACCCCGACGGACAGACCGAGGAGGTGCAGGTCGAGGGCGGGCTGCCGCTGGGCGTCCTCGCGGAGGCGGAGTTCCCCATGACCGCGGTGACGCTGTCCCCCGGCACGGTGCTCGCCCTGGTCACCGACGGTCTGGTCGAGGCCGCCGACCTGCCCCTGGACGAGGGCATGCGGCGAACGCGCACCGCGCTCGCCGCGGCCGATCCGGCGGACCCGGGGCGCATGGCCGACGAACTCCTCGGCGACGTCGGCCGCCGGGAGGACGACGTGGCGCTGTTGCTGCTGCGCTACGACGGCATGAAGGTCCGGCCGATCCGGGCCAACTGGGTGGTGTGGCGACTGCCCGACGCCGTCATGCACGCCCGCCGTTTCACCGCGCGTACGCTGCGCCGCTGGCAGGCCGAGGCAGCCTCCGACGCGGTGCTCCTGGTCGTGTCCGAGCTGGTCACCAACGCGCTGGTGCACACCCAGGGCGCGGTCCGCGTGGACCTCACGCTCCGCGCCGACCGAGTGCGGGTCTGTGTGAGCGACTCCTCGCCGCGGGCGCCGGCCAAGCCCGTGATCGTGGACTGGGAATCGACCGGCGGCCGGGGCCTGCTGCTGGTGGAGGCGATGTCGGACTCCTTCGGAACGACGCCCGTGGCCGGCGGCAAGCAGGTGTGGAGCGAGGTCACCGTGCCGCCCCACGAGTCGGCCCCCGAGGACTCGGGGCCCCCGACAGAACGAGGAGCTCTGCCGTGAAGGGACGCACCTGGCACACGGTCGTGACGCTCGTCGCGGGAGTGACGATCTCCCTCTCCGCCTGCGCGGGAGACCAGGGGACGGACACCGACAGCTTCACCGTCGGCCTGCTGCTGCCCAGCCGGGTCATCCCGCGCTGGGAGCAGTCCGACAAGCCGCTCATCGAAGCGCACGTGAAGAAACTCTGCCCCCGCTGCACGACCAAGTACGCCAACGCGGAGAACGACGCGTCGACGCAGCGGCAACAGATGGTGTCCATGATCACCAACGGGGCCAAGGTCATCATCCTCGACACCGCCGACACCAAGGCGCTGCGCTCCTCGATCCAGGAGGCGCGCAACGAGGGTGT
The DNA here is from genome assembly GCF_000721105.1 of Streptomyces cellulosae. GTDB lineage: Bacteria > Actinomycetota > Actinomycetes > Streptomycetales > Streptomycetaceae > Streptomyces > Streptomyces cellulosae_A. The sequence goes on along the minus strand of NZ_JOEV01000005.1, from coordinate 320,094 downwards.
CCCCGTCGTCGCCTACGACCGGCTCGCCGAGGGACCCGTCTCGGCCTACGTCAGTTTCGACGGCGTGAAGGTCGGCCGGCTCCAGGGCCAGGCACTCCTGACGGCCATGGGCGACACGGCGGGCCAAAAGAACATCGTCATGATGAACGGCGATCCCACCAGCCCCAACGCGCCGTCGTACCGCAAGGGCGCGCTGTCCGTCCTCGAAGGCAGGACGAAGATCGCCAGGTCGTACGACATCCAGGGCTGGAACACGATGAACGCCCACGCCGACATGGTCGGCGCCATCGCGGCACTGGGCCCGGACCGCATCGGCGGGGTCCTGGCGGCCAACGACTCCATCGCCGAGGGCGTCATCTCCGCCCTGAAGGGCGCCGGTGTCAGAAAGCTTCCTCCGGTCACCGGTCAGGACGCCGACCTCGACGCGGTGCAACGCATCGTCAAGGGCGAGCAGTACATGACGGTGTACAAACCCTTCGCGTCGGAAGCCGCCACGGCCGCCGCGATGGCCGTCGCCCTGGGACGTGGCGAGGACCTGGGAGACATCGCCACGACGACGACCGACAGCCCCACGACCCGGCGCATCCCGTCCGTCCTGCTCACGCCGACCGCGGTGACGGCCGCCACCATCGGCCGGACCCTCGTCAAGGACGGCGTGTACACCGTCGACCAGATCTGCACTCCTGACCTCCGGCCCGCCTGCGACAAGATCGGGCTCACGCGGTAAAGCCCCGCCCCGGAACGCCTCCTGACCCCGCAATGACTTCGTCAAGCCGGGACAGGGGCCGTATCCAGGGATCCGCGGCGGTGCCACGATCAAGCGGTGGGCATAGCCGTCACCCTGCTGCTTTTCCTCATGGCCTTCTTCTTGCTCGCCGTGGGTCTCACGGCGGCCGTATCGTCGAGGATGCCGCCATGGTGGACGACGCCGGCGACCAGGCCCCGGCTGTGGGGCGCGGGGACGGCGTTGTTCGGCCTTACCGTGCTCTACCACGCGGTGGACGCATCGTTCCCGTTCCGGCTCGGGACGGAGCTGTTCATGAACGATGTCACCCCGGTGAGCACTGTCGTCAGCCTCGGAATGACAAGCCTCGCCCAGCGGGCCGCGCGCAGGACGGGCCCGCCGCACCCCGGGCCCGACTCCGGTGGGTAGGGGTCACTCGTCGTCCGGCGCGGCTGCCGGCTCCCTGAGCGTGGCGACCGCCGCGGACAGCTGCTTCTGCACGCCCTCCGGCAGCGGGTCACCCCTGACCGTGTTCACCAGGTCCTGCGCCAGGTGGTGCATCTTGGTGTTGGTGTTCTGGGAGGTTCTGACCAGGGTGGTCCAGGCGTCCTCGGGGCTGAGTCGGAAGCTGGCCATCAGGATGCCCCGGGCCAGGTCGATCGTCGGCCGGGTCTGCATGGCTCGGCGCAGCTGCGCCATCTCGATGCGCGGGTCCTGTGCGCTGTCGCCCTCGGGGTGCCGGTCCTGCTCGCCCTCGCCGTCGTCGGTGGAAGCGCACCGCTCCGGCTCCGGCTCGCCCGGCCGGTCACCTGACTCATCCGCTTCGGGGTCGGTCACCGCCGAATCGGTGCCCCCGGTATCCGTGACCCCGGTATCCGTGAACTCGGAAACGGTGACCTCGGCATCCGTGAACAGGGATCGGGTGTCAGTGAGATCGAGTACCCGCTCGACCACGCGGCCGGTGGCACGCAGGAGGACGGTCTTGGCCTCCTTCAGGGCCTGCTGCCGCACGCCGAGCAGGACGTTGAGGGTGGAGCAGTCGCAGAACCCGACCCCGCTGAGGTCCAGGTCTATGCCCCGGGCCGACTCGGCGAGTGCCGAACGCAGGGCCCGCCGCACCACTTCCTCCGTCTGGAGGTCGAGTTCGCCGCTCACGGTCACGAGCACGCGATCACCCTGGCGGGCGGCGACGACCGTCACCTCGGAGGGCTTGCGCACCCCGGTGCCGTCGACCGACCCCGCCCAGCCATCGGTGTCCCCTGATCCGGGCTGCGCCGAGTACGCCGACTGCGGCATGACACTCTCCCACGACCTCTCGTCCACTGACCCCCTCCAAGGTCACGCCTGCACAGGGAACACGTCAATATATACACGAAAAAAATTTCAGGTATTTGAGTGCGTGAAATCCTCACCGTATGATGCGGGCATGGGTGGAGTGCCTGAACCGCACACTGGATGGACGTTCGTCACCAACCACGCGCGCGTGTTGGCCGTCATCGCCGACGACCCGAACGTGCGCATCCGGGACATCGCCGTGCACTGCCGGCTGACGGAGCGGGCGGTGCAGAAGATCATTGCCGACCTGGAGCACGAGGGCTACCTGTCGCACACCCGCGAGGGGCGCGGCAACACCTACCGGATCGAGCCCGGCAAGGTCCTGCGCCATCCCGCGGAGGCCGGCCTCACTGTGGCCTCGCTGCTCTCGCTGCTGGTGCAGGACGAGGTGGACCGCACGGCGCAGAGCCGTGTCGGCGCCGACGGCAACCGGGGCTAGCCCGGCGCTGTGCGCGGAGCGGAGAGCATGACGCGGGACGCGAGACGGGGGGCGCGGGCGGTGTGCCGGCGGGCCCGATCGCCGACAGACACTGCCGTCGCACCGGATGACGACACGACGGAGGCCGGAGGATCCGCCCGGTTCGGCGGATCCTCCGGCCCGTCTTGGTTCAGGCTGTGTGCGGCGTGGTTCAGGCTGTGTGCAGGGTGAGTCCGTAGCGGTTGAGGATCTCATTGACCGGCTGGAACCAGGTCTCCCCGCCGCCGGAGCAGTTGCCCCAGCCGCCGGAGGTGACGCCCTGTGCCTGGTCACCGCTGATGAACGAGCCGCCCGAGTCGCCGGGTTCGGCGCAGACGCTGGTCTTCGTCATCTGATGCACCGCGCCCTGGCTGTAGTTGACCGTCTCGTTCTTGGCCAGCACCGTGCCGCAGTGCCAGTGCGTGGTGGACCCGGAGCGGCAGATCGAGGCGCCGACCGGCGCCTCGGCCGAGCCGCGCACGAGCTGGTCCGAGACCGTGCCCCACCCCAGGACGACCGGAACCGTCCACCAGCCGCTGCCCACGCTGACCCACGCGTAGTCGTTGTCCGGGAACGAGGAACCCTGGAAGGTGCCGACGTAGGTGCGGTCCCAGCCGCTGACGCCGGCCCCCGGTTGGCCGCAGTGGCCGGCGGTGACGAATCCACCGTGGACCGAGAAGCCGATGGAGCAGCGGACGTTGCCCGTGTAGTAGGGGTCACCGCCCACGGTCCCGGCCGCGAAGGTCCGCGGTGCGCCGCGTACGGTCCGTACCGTGACCGGTCCGGCCTCACGGGCCCGTGCGACGAACCGCTGGACATCGTTGTCGGTCCGCTCGTGCTCGACAATGTTCACCACCACCGTGTTGGCGGCCGGGTCGACGGACCAGCCGCTGACGCCCGCCGGTGCCGGCAGCCGGTCGAGGTGCGCCTTGGTGGCGTCGAGCTGCCGCGCACTGTGCTCGACGGTCCGCACCTGCGCGCCGGTGGCCCGGACGGCCCGGACCGTCGAGGGCGCGGCGTCCGAGGTGACCGCCACGGTCAGCTTCCGGTTCCGGGCGTCGAACCATGAGCCGCCAAAGGCGGCTCCGGCGGCTCGACGTGCCGCGGGCACGAGCGCGGTGGCCTTGCGCTCGGCGGCCAGTCGAGCCTCGGCCTCGGCTTTCGACAGGCCGAAGTCCCGCTGCATCGCCTGCAGTAGGCCGGGTGAGGCCGACGCGGCTTCGGCGGCGGCGGAGGAGGCGGCGGAGGTGGAGGAGTCGTTCGCCGCGGCGGGCAGGGTTCCTGCCGCGGTCCAGCTGCCGAGCATGAGGAGGACGGCCAGGCCGACATGCTGAAGTCTGGTGCGTCTCATGGGAGTTGCCTTTCGTCGTTCCAGCAAGGTGGGGGCGGAACAACGCGGTCTGAGAGCGCTCTCTTGGCGTTGGGCAGAGCCTAATAGCAGGCGACTGTCAGGTCCATACCAATGCGGCAGTCGTTCTTTCGGGCGGGCGACTTGGCATGACGAGCCGGCCGCGGTGGACGCTCACGTCACGCGCCGGGCCCGGGGTCGGGCCGCACGGCTGATGCGACACCGGCGCGGGCCGCCTCGAGTTGGGCGGCGAAGGCGATGCCCAGAAAGAGCGCGACGGCGGTCAGATTGGCCCACAGCAGCAGGGCGATGAAGGCGGTGAGCGGGCCGTACACCGCGCCGAAGGCACCGCTCTCCTCGACGTACAGCGCGAGCAGCCACGTGGCCGCGACCCACAGCAGGAGGTGGACGGCGGAGCCGAAGGCCAGCCAGGTGTAGCCGGGTTGGACCCGGCGGGGTGACCACCGGAAGATCACGGCGGAGGCCACCCAGGCCGACGCGAGCCCCACGGGTATGTCGAGCGCGCTCCACCATCGCGGCCCGCCCCCCGCCCGTCCGGCGGAGTCGGCGACCGCGTCACCGACGGCGTCCCCCGCGACGAGCACCACGAACCCCAGGACCAAGGGCAGGCCGGCCGCGACGGCGAGGACCAGTGCCCTGGCGTACTTGCGCGGGAAGGGGCGGTCGCGCTCGATGCCGTAGATACGGTTGGCACCGCGTTCGATCTGACCCATGGCCGAGGCGAGGTTCAGCAGGGCGAAGGCCAGGCCGAGCCACAGGGCGAGGGCGCTCCGGACGTCGTCCTGGGCGGTGCGCCGGGTCCCGTCGAAGGCGTCCGCGACCACGTCGGCGCTGGCACCCGGCACGATCCGGCCCAGGGTGTGCTCGATGATCCGGCCCACCCCCTCCGTGTGGACCGAGGTGGCCAGACCGACGAGCGCGACGGTGAACGGCACCAGACCGAGGACCACCTGGAAGGCGAGGGCGCGGGCGTTGGTGAAGCCGTCCGCGTAACGGAACCGGGCGAAGGAGTCGGTCAGCAGCCGCAGGCCGCCGTAACGGCGCAGGGCGGTGAACGCCTCGTCTGCGGAGAGTTCGTCCCCGATCATGTCTCTGGTCTGCGGGACGTGGACGGCGGTTCCCATGGCGCGGACGCTCCTGGTCGTGGGGTGGCTTCCTGGTCCGGTTGCCCCGGGAACCGTCCCGTCCGACCTCGTATCCGCGCATCAGTCGTCAGTCGCCCGCCGCACTGTGCGGGTGACGGGCGTCAGCCGTCCGAGCCGTCGAGCCGGTGACGGGTGGTCAGCCAAACGCTCGCGCCCGGCGCGACGGGGACCTGGCGCCGCCGGCGGAACCCGAAGGGCCGCAACTATCGCGCGCCACTGGCCGTCCGGCGTCCGGCGGCCGGTGGCCCACGAGCCCAGCGGCACCGCCATGACGAGGCTGAGCGCACCGAGCGGCTGGACCAGGGTCAGCGGCCCGTACCGCAGGGCGACCACGTGCAGCAGGGCGCCGTCGGCGTTGAGCGCCGCGGACCACCACCACGAGCCGTGGGTCAGCGCCCCCGCACGCTCGGGGTGTCCGCGGCGGTCCGTTCCTGGACCACCGCGGCCGTGGCGTAACAGAGCGCGGGGACCAGCGAGAGCGCGATGGCCAGGAACACCGGGGAGACCGTCATGACAATCCGGACTCCCGTCGGTACGAAACTCTTTCGTACCGAACGCTAGGGGGTGCCCAGCGAAACCCAAGCGTTTCATTCGGCGGCATCTCGGGGGAGCCCTCGCTGGTCGGCGCACCAATCACGGGTCGTGACCCCGTGCGGCCGTCTCCTCAGGGCTGAGAGGGCAGGGTGGAGCAGTTGGAGGTGGCGGGCTTGCCGGTGAGGCGGTCGGTGAGCCAGGAGATGGCCTGGCCCTGGTCGGTGAGCAGCGGAGCGAAGTGGTTGAGCAGGGAGCGGCCCACGTCGGGCAGGACCACCGGCTTGTAGGTGACGTCGGCGCCCTTGCCGCACCAGTCGACGGCGAGCTGCCGGGACTGTGCGTGGGGGACGAGGTTGTCGCTGGTGCCCGTCGCCAGGCGGACGGGGCCGGCCGGCCGCCTGGTGCCGATGCGCTGGTCGTCGAGGAAGGCACGCAGAGCGGGTTCGGCCGCGATGATGTCGCCGAGGGGACGCCCGTCGGTGGTCCAGGCGGTGCTGTGCGCGGAGTTGTAGGCGAACAGCGCGTCACCGACGCACATGGTCGACAGGTCGGTGAGTGCCGCGCGGCCCTTCGCGTTGAGGTGGGCGTCGGCGATCGGCCGGAGGGCGGGGTCGCTCTGCAGGAAGCCGTTGACCGACCAGCCCAGTGCCCCGGCCAGGTCGCTGCCGTCGATGGCCTTGGTGACCTCGGCCAGGTCGGCGGGCGGCGCTCCGGAGTAGGTGCCGGCGAGCGTGACGTCGGGGGCGTAGGAGGTCTGGAGTTCGGCGGCGGCGGCGGTCGCGCCGCCGCCCTGGCTGTAGCCGAACAGTGCCACCGGCGAGTCGGCGGTGACCGAAGTCCCGCGCAGGGCACGGGCCGCGCGGACGGCGTCCAGGACGGCGTGGGCCTCGTCGACCCGGTTGACGTAGGTGTGCAGCCGGTCCGTGGCGCCGAGCCCGGCGTAGTCGGTGACCACGACGGCGATGCCCTGGGCGAGCAGCCGGTAGACGGCCAGGTTCTCGTAACCGACGGAGAGAGTCTGCCCGTTGAGCCGCAGGGGGTGTTCGAGACCCAGCGAGGCGGCGCACTGGTCGCCCTGCCCCATGGTGCCGGGGGCGACGGCGACCAGCGGGCGGGTTCTGCCGCCCTTCCAGGCCGCGGTCGGCTCGATGTAGGCGCCGGTGACCGCGACGGGACGTCCGTTGGAGTCCGTCGATTTGTACATCAGCCGGGTGGCGGTTCCGGGCAGCGGGCCGTCGACGCCGGGCAGGGTCAGCGCGAGCGGGAGGGGCTCGCTGCGTACCAGGGCGCCGTCGGCCGCCGGCAGGGTCGCGGGCGGGTTGTAGAACGTGGGGATGGTGACGCCGCGGGAGATCACGGCGTCGGTGTCCGTCGACGCGGCGGCCGGGACGGCTGTCGCGCCGAGACAGGCCGCGGCGGTGACGGCCGCGGCCAGGATGCGGGCGGATGCGGGCATGACGGACCTCCGTGTGTGGGGGAGGCCGAGCTGAGGTGCGGCTCGGACGGTTCGACGATCCGGTGGGGCGGATGTGGCGGCGGGGCCCGGTCGTCCAACCGTGCTTCCGCCGCCGCTCTTAGACGGATTGTCAAGACCGTAGCGGCGAAGGAGTTACCGGCGGTAGCAGTCGGAAGGTTACGGTTCAGTAATATGGCGGCGGGGCACCGGGTGACGAAGTATCAGCGGTGTGCGGCGGCGCGGCCCGCCCGTGCCGCGGAAGCCGGGCCTGTGTGGATCCAGCGCAGCAGGACGACCGAGCAGACGGCCGCCAGCGCACACCAGGTCGAGACGAACTCGGTCCGCCACAGAGCCCAGCAGGCCGACGCCCCCGCGGCGGCCAGCAGCCCGAGCACCAGCAGTCCCCGGTCGCCGGACAGCAGCAACGAGCCCAGGGTTGCCAGCAGGTAGCCCGCGATGAGCACGGGGACGTGGGGAAGGTCGAAGGCGTAGCCGACGGTGTGACCGCGGATCTCGGCCGTCACCGGGCCGGTGACCAGCCCGTACGCGAGCATCGCGGCCGTCGCGGTCCCGACCGCGAGCAGCACGGCCAGGCGGGGCCGCGCGTGCGGTGGGGCGGCACACAGCACCCCGGCCGGCACCCACACCGCCAGCAGGGGCAGCGCGATGACGGCCCAGGCGACGGTGGCGGGACCGCTGCCGCCATCGGACTGCCAGACGGCCGACTCGACGATCTGATGGGCTCCCAGCAGCAGAGGCAGCGCGGCGAGCGGCAGATCCCGGCCCCTGCGCACCCGTGCCGCACACGCCACGCCCACGCCCGCGACAGCGGTGCCCGCCACGAGATCAGCTGTCGCACTCCAACACATCACGCCACCAAGGGGGTCGCCGTCGGGTTCCGCCGTCGTGGGTACCTTCCGTACCGCGGACCAGGCCAAGCTACGTCGGGCTGTCCGGGCGGTACGAGGGGCACGAGGGGAGAGGTTCGCCGTGCGGCTCGGCGCGTGCCCTGCCTCGTCAGCGGGAGCCCACCGGTTCCGGGCACGACAGGGCGGCCCGGCTGCGTCGGTCTGCCGGGCCGCCCTGTCGTGTCCGTTGACGCGGTCAGTGGTGTCCGCGGTGTCCGCGGAGCCGGCCCAGCAGGCGCTGGGCCTGGGCCCGCCGTCGGGGGTCGGCCGCGGCCCGGCGCGCCTGTCCGGCCGTGCGCCGCCCCTGAGGGCTCCTCGCGAACTGCTTGATGCGCTCCATCATGCGCGGCATTGTGGCTCCTTCCTCGGGTACCGGGGGATTTGTCGGTCTTGATTCACCTACCCTCCCTGCGGCGACTCAGCCCTGAGCCGTCCACGAGTACCGATGTCAGTGGTGTGGTGAACAATGCGGAGCGAGCGAGATCAAGATCGTCCGCACTGGGTAGGCGATCCTGCGTCCCCGCCAGGAAGGCCACCGCAGATGCAGTCCACTCCCGAACCGGCACAGGGCCTGGTTCCGTCCACTCTTCCGCGGCGTGGTCCGCGGGCCACTCACGGGGAGGTCTGACGATGCTCCTGCCCCACCGCAGTCGGTCCTCCGCGCCGGTCGGCCCCGCTGGTGCCGAGGTCCTGCGCAGCGTCTCCGCTCCCGGAACCCCGGTGTTCCTCACGGTGCACGCGGACGGCCGCCGCAGATACGGCTATTGGCAGCCGTTCGACGCCGATACGGGGAGGGGGAGCTGTTACGTCGCACTGTCCACCGTCGACTGCGACGCGCTGCACTCCGCGGGACGCATCACTCTCGGCGAGGCGGTCGTCGATCCGACCAGGACGACCTACCGTGTCCGGCCCGCACGCACCCCGGCCGTACCCGCTCGCACCCCGGCCGTACCCGCTCGCACCCCGGCCGTACCCGCACGGACCGTGCCCCGCCGGGCCCGCGTGGCCTGACAGCGGGCCGGGCTTCCGGGCGGCTCCGGGGAACGGCGCAGGCCGACGCGGCGCCGTGGGCGCCGAGCCGGCCTGTCCGGTGGTGCGTCTGCGTGGTGCCGAGCGGTCTGCTCGACGGGACCGTCAGTCCGTGCCGGACTCCATCGCGGCGCGGTCCAGCATCTGGTCCTCCTCGGAAACCTCGCCGCGGGAGGCGATGGCCTCGGCGCCTCCCTCCGGCATGGAGCCGATCAGCCCGGTCGCGGCCGCCTGGGCGGCACCGATGGAGGGACTGCCCGAGCCGATCAGGCCGAGGCCGGCGTACTGCTCCAGCTTGGCGCGAGAGTCGGCGATGTCGAGGTTGCGCATGGTGAGCTGACCGATCCGGTCCACCGGGCCGAACGCGGAGTCCTCGGTGCGCTCCATCGACAGCTTGTCCGGGTGGTAGCTGAACGCCGGGCCGGTGGTGTCGAGGATCGAGTAGTCCTCACCGCGCCGCAGCCGCAGGGTGACCTCGCCGGTGACCGCGGAACCGACCCAGCGCTGCAGGGACTCCCGGATCATCAGCGCCTGCGGGTCCAGCCAGCGGCCCTCGTACATCAGCCGGCCCAGCCGCCGTCCCTCGTTGTGGTACTGGGCGAGGGTGTCCTCGTTGTGGATCGCGTTGACGAGGCGCTCGTACGCCGCGTGCAGCAGGGCCATGCCGGGCGCCTCGTAGATGCCGCGGCTCTTGGCCTCGATGATCCGGTTCTCGATCTGGTCCGACATGCCCAGGCCGTGGCGGCCGCCGATGGCGTTGGCCTCCATCACCAGGTCGACGGGGGAGGCGAACTCCTTGCCGTTGACCGTCACCGGGCGGCCCTGGTCGAAGCCGATCGTCACGTCCTCGGTGGCGATCTCGACCTCGGGGTCCCAGAACCGGACACCCATGATCGGCTCGACGGTCTCCACGCCGGTGTCGAGGTGCTCCAGGGTCTTGGCCTCGTGAGTGGCGCCCCAGATGTTGGCGTCCGTGGAGTACGCCTTCTCGGTGCTGTCGCGGTAGGGCAGGTCGTGGGCGACGAGCCACTCCGACATCTCCTTGCGGCCGCCGAGCTCGGTCACGAAGTCCGCGTCCAGCCAGGGCTTGTAGATCCGCAGGTGCGGGTTGGCGAGCAGGCCGTAGCGGTAGAACCGCTCGATGTCGTTGCCCTTGAAGGTGGAGCCGTCGCCCCAGATCTGGACATTGTCCTCGAGCATCGCCCGCACCAGGAGGGTGCCGGTGACGGCACGGCCCAGCGGCGTGGTGTTGAAGTACGCCCGCCCGCCCGAGCGGATGTGGAACGCGCCGCAGGTGAGCGCGGCCAGGCCCTCCTCGACGAGTGCGGCGCGGCAGTCGACGAGGCGCGCGATCTCGGCACCGTAGGTCTGCGCGCGGCCGGGCACCGAGGCGATGTCGGGCTCGTCGTACTGGCCGATGTCGGCGGTGTAGGTGCACGGGACGGCGCCCTTGTCGCGCATCCACGCGACCGCGACCGAGGTGTCGAGCCCGCCGGAGAAGGCGATGCCGACGCGCTCGCCGGCGGGAAGGGAGGTGAGGACCTTGGACATAGGAAGAGTATGCATGATCTCGCATGATCATGCAAAGCCGGGTCGCGAAACCCGGCCCGCGATTACCCGTGCGGTCCCCGCCTTGGCAGGATGGCGTCATGACCGAGATCCGCACCCCCCGCCTCATCCTCCGTCGCTGGCGCGACGACGACCTCGTGCCCATGGCGGAGATCAACGCGGACCCGCGGGTCATGCACTGGATCGACGACGGGTCGGTGCGCGACCTGGAGTACACGGCCGAGGCCATGGAGCGCTGGGAGGAGGAGTGGGACGAGGAGGGCTTCGGCCTCTTCGCCGTCGAACTGCTGGCCTCGGGGGAGCTGGCCGGCTTCACGGGCCTGTCCGTGCCCGATTTCCCGCCGGAGGCGGCGTCCGACGTGGCGATCAGCTGGCGGCTCGGCTCACCGTTCTGGGGCCAGGGCTACGCCTCCGAAGCCGCCCACGCCACCCTGGAGTTCGCCCTCCAGGACCGTGGCCTCGACCGTGTCATCAGCATCTGCCGGATCGGTGACGAGGCCTCCGAGAACGTCATCCGCAAACTCGGCATGACGCTGGAGCGCGAGAGCGAACACCCCGTGCACGGATACCCCTTGCACATCCACGCCATCGACCTCACCGAGTTCGATGCGTGAAGCCCTGGGCGGGATGCCGTGCCGCTGCCCCTGAGCAGACCGGTCAGGAATCGAGAAGCGCCGATCGCGGGGTCGTGGCTAGCGTGACTGCCATGGGCATCACGCCTCACGCCTCGCACCTCACGCGGGCGTCGAGCCAGGGTCCGACCGGACTCACGACCTCAGGAGTGAACATGACCGGCTCTTCCACCCAGGGAATCAAGACCGTGCTGCACCCCGTGTCCGACCTGGCGAAGGCCAAGGCGGTGTACGCCGCCCTGCTCGGCGTGGCGCCGCAGGCCGACGAGTCCTACTACGTCGGCTTCGAGGCCGAGGGCCAGCACATCGGGCTGGTGCCGAACGGCGGACCGCAGGGCATGACCTCGCCGGTGGCCTACTGGCACGTCCCGGACATCGAGGCGAAGCTGGCCGAGGTGACCGCGGCGGGTGCCACCGTGCGCGAGCCCGCGCACGACGTCGGCGGCGGCCGCCTGGTGGCCACCGTCACCGACCCCGACGGCAACGTCCTCGGGCTGCTCCAGGACCGCTGAGCACCGCCCCGCGCCTTCCGCCTTGCGCGCACAGCCCGCTCAGGGGCGCGACGGGCCGAGGCGACGGGGAACCGGACATACTCTCGAAGCCGATCGGATCGAGCCAGGCGACGCCGACGGAGACCGCGCAGACGGCTCCGCCCGACAAATGGAGACAGAATGACCATGGGCACCAGAACGGACTCGGAGTCGCCCGCGCCGCACGCCGCCGACAGCCATGATCTGATCCGCGTGCACGGTGCGCGCGAGAACAATCTCAAGGACGTCAGCATCGAGATCCCCAAGCGGCGGCTGACGGTGTTCACCGGCGTCTCCGGCTCGGGCAAGAGCTCGCTGGTGTTCAACACCATCGCCGCGGAGTCGCAGCGGCTGATCAACGAGACCTACAGCGCGTTCCTGCAGGGCTTCATGCCGACCCTGGCACGGCCCGACGTCGACGTCCTCGACGGGCTGACGACCGCGATCATCGTCGACCAGCAGCGGATGGGCGCCGACCCCCGCTCCACGGTCGGCACCGTCACCGACGCCAACGCCATGCTGCGCATCCTCTTCAGCCGGCTCGGGAAGCCGTACATCGGCCCGCCCACCGCCTTCGCGTTCAACGTGCCGAAGCGGACGGCGAGCGGGTCCATGACCGTCGACAAGGGCAAGGGCGAGCGGATCACGGTACGCAAGGCCGTCTACCACGGCGGCATGTGCGCGCGCTGCGAAGGCCGGGGCACCGTCTCCGACATCGACCTCAGCCAGCTCTACGACGACAGCAAGTCGCTCAACGAGGGCGCGCTGACCATCCCCGGCTACAGCATGGACGGCTGGTACGGCCGGATCTTCACCGGCTGCGGCTTCTTCGACCCGGACAAGCCGATCCGCAGGTACACCAAGAGGGAGCTGAACGACCTCCTCCACAAGGAGCCGACCAAGATCAAGGTCGATGGAGTCAATCTGACGTACGAAGGTCTGATCCCGAAGATCCAGAAGTCGATGCTGTCCAAGGACATCGACGCGCTGCAGCCGCACGTCCGCGCGTTCGTCGAGCGGGCGATGACGTTCACGCTGTGTCCCGACTGCGAGGGCACCCGGCTCGCGGCGGAGGCCCGGTCGTCGAAGATCGAGGGGATCACCATCGCCGACGCGTGCGCGATGGAGATCAGGGACCTGGCCGCATGGGTCGGTGGCCTCGACGAGCCGTCGGTCGCGCCGCTGCTCGCGGGGCTCCTGCACACCCTCGACTCGTTCGTGGAGATCGGCCTCGGCTACCTCTCGCTGGAGCGGCCGGCGGGCACGCTGTCGGGCGGCGAGGCACAGCGCGTCAAGATGATCCGCCACCTCGGATCCTCGCTGACCGACACCACGTACGTCTTCGACGAGCCCACCATCGGGCTGCACCCCCACGACATCCAGCGGATGAACGACCTGCTGCTGCGGCTGCGGGACAAGGGCAACACGGTGCTCGTCGTCGAGCACAAGCCGGAGGCGATCGCGATCGCCGACCACGTCGTCGACCTCGGTCCCGGCGCCGGCACGGCGGGCGGCACCGTCTGCTTCGAGGGCACCGTCGAGGAGCTGCGGAGCAGCGACACCATCACCGGCCGCCACTTCGACGACCGGGCCGGCCTCAAGGACGCGGTGCGCAAGCCCACCGGCACGCTGGAGATCCGCGGCGCCACCCGCCACAACCTCAAGGACGTCGACGTCGACATCCCGCTGGGTGTCCTGTGCGTCGTCACCGGCGTCGCCGGCTCCGGCAAGAGTTCGCTGATCCATGGCTCCGTCCCCGCCTCCGAGGACGTGGTGTCGGTCGACCAGGCACCCATCCGCGGCTCCAGGCGCAGCAACCCGGCGACGTACACCGGACTGCTCGACCCGATCCGCAAGGCGTTCGCGAAGGCCAACGGGGTCAAGCCGGCGCTGTTCAGCGCCAACTCCGAGGGGGCCTGTCCCACCTGCAACGGCGCGGGCGTCATCTACACCGACCTCGGCATCATGGCCGGCGTCGAAACCCCCTGCGAGGACTGCGAAGGCAAGCGATTCGACGCCTCGGTGCTGGAGTACCGCTTCGGGGGCCGTGACATCAGCGAGGTGCTCGCGATGCCGGTGACCGAGGCCGCGGAGTTCTTCGGGGCCGGCGAGGCGCACACACCGGCCGCCCACCGCATCCTCGGCCGGCTCGCCGACGTCGGACTGGGCTATCTCACCCTCGGCCAGCCGCTGACCACGCTGTCCGGCGGTGAGCGGCAGCGGCTCAAGCTGGCCACCCACATGGGAGACAAGGGCGGCGCCCGATCCGTCTTCGTACTCGACGAGCCGACCACCGGTCTCCACCTCGCCGACGTCGAGCAGCTGCTCGCTCTGCTCGACCGGCTCGTCGACTCCGGCAAGTCGGTCATCGTCATCGAGCACCATCAGGCGGTCATGGCCCACGCTGACTGGATCATCGACCTCGGCCCCGGCGCCGGCCACGACGGCGGCCGCATCGTCTTCGAGGGCACCCCCGCCGACCTCGTCGACGCCCGTTCCACCCTCACCGGCGAGCACCTCGCGGCCTACGTCGGCAGCTGACCGGGGCCCTCGCGGGCACCGAGAGCGACGAGCGGGGGAGCGCCGGGGCGGCGCCGGTGCGGGTCACACGGGCCGGCACCGGCGCCGGCGCGTCCGGGGTCGTGTGGTTCCTATGGTTGGTTCACGGTGGTGCGAACGCGCGCGGGGGAGGCGGTGGGTCGCGCTCAGCGCAGCACGGGGAAGGTCGCGCTCAGCGCAGCACGGGGAAGCCGAAGGAGTAACCCTGCTGCTTCAGCCACGGCAGGATCTCGCGCAGGGCGGCCACGGTCTGGGAGCGGTCGCCGCCCGCGTCGTGGAAGAGGAGGGTCGGGCCGTTGGGGACCTCGTTCTCGACGGTGGAGATGATGGCGTCGGTGCCGGGACGCTCGAAGTCCTTGGAGTCGACGTTCCAGCCCAGCGGCCGCATCCCCCGGGAAGCGGCGAGGTGGCGGCTGTACGGGGTGAAGGCACCGCCGGGGGCCCGGTAGTACAGCGGCCGGACGCCCCCCGAAGCCTTGGTGATCATGCGTTCGGCGTCGAGAATCTGCTGTGACTGGTAGGAGTCGGACTTGGTGTCCATGGTGGTGTCGTGCGAGACCGTGTGGTCGCACAGCCGGTGCCCGGCAGCCACCACGGCCATCACGAGGTCCGGATGCGCCTGGGCCTGCGTGCCCACCATGCAGAACGTCGCCTTCACACCGTTGTCCCGCAGGACCTGAAGGACCTGCGGCGTCCACTCCGGGTCCGGCCCGTCGTCGATGGTGATGTTGACGCCCCGGGCGCCGCGGTCCGAGGCATGGACGATCTCCACCGGCACCGGCGCCCGGCCGGGCTCGGCGGCTCCCGATGCCGAGGGGCGCGCCGAGGCGCCCGCACCCGCCTGCCGCCCGTCGACGGGACCGGCCTGCGCCGTCCATACCGACGTCGCGGCGGCCACCGCGGTCACCCCGACCGCCGCCGCGATTACCCGGCCGTACCATCCCCGCCCGCCATGCCGCGCCATGTCCGCCCTGTTCTCGGTCGTCTCCGTGTATCCCCTGCAGCTGTGAGGACGGAGAAAGACCGCCGCGGGATCCGTCTGTTACTGATCACGGACAATTCCGCAGGCGTTCCGGAACGCATGGGCATCCGCGGGGCGTTGAGGACCGCATGCGTGTGTTCGATGTGGTCGTCGGCCCAGTCGCCGGTCGCCGGTCGCCGGTCGCCGCGGACATGCTGCTCGTCTTTGCCGCGGCGCCGGCGGGGGGGGCCGAGACGACGCCGGGGTCGATGAGGGGATGGGGGAGGGGGGTGAGGACGTACGCGGATGGCTGCTCAGGGCCGAATGAGTAGGCGTACTCAGGGAATCGGCGGCCTGTCGGCCGAAGCTGGGAAGCGACCTGAACATTCAGATGGGGGACCGACATGAACACCCGACGACTGCGCACCCTGGCCCGACTCGCCTTCGCCACCCCGGCCTCGCTCGTCTATCTGGCCCTGGTGGCGGCGGCCGCCGCCTTCCTCGCCTGGGACCAGATCTTCGTCTCGACACACGAGGACGCGTCATTCTCCGGCGTCTACCTGATCGCCCTCGCCTCGCCCACGTTCTTCCTCTTCCTCAGCGCCGGCGAGACGCTGCTGTCGGCCGGTGCCGAAGTACCAGGATGGTTCTTCTACACCGCCCTCGTCCTCTCCGTGCTGATCCAGTCGACCGTCATCGGCGCCTTCCAGCAGCGCCTGCGCCGTTCGCACGGCGGCCCGCGCAGGCAGCGGCCGCAGGGTGCCTGAGGGGGTTCCCCTGTGGGGTCCTTCCCGGGGAGGGGCGTCGCACCTGCCTGCCCCGGGTGTCAGGGAAGCGGGATCGAGCGCAGGGCCCGGTGCTTCCTCGGCTCGACGACGGCATGGCCCGAATCGGCTCCCGGCATGATGAGGAGGGGGTATTCGCCGCTCTTCGTCTGCGGACACCATGCGGCGATGCGCGGCGCGGCGGCTCCCGTCCCGTCCGGGCCGGCGCGCAGGTCGATCGTGATCACCCGGTCCCTGGTCGAAGCGTTTTCGGGGGTGAAGGTGACGAACCGCCCACCGGCCAGGCCGGCTTCATCGGTGGTGGTGTCGTAACTCCACAGTCTCCGGTGGTGTTCGAGGTCGTAGGCGTTCCAGGTACCGCCGCCCGGATCCTCCGCGCTGTCCTCGTGCAGCACCAGCACCCCGTCGGACGAGATCACACCCCGTTCGGGCTTCATACCGGTGTCCTCGGCGGTCGCCAGCGGCTGGAGCGTGGCCGGGTCGAGACGGCGCAGCGGCGGAAAGGTGTCCTCGGCGGACAGCGGGCTCCCGGCGCACACCAGGTAGCGGCCGCCGAAGATCAGGCGGGGGCACTCGAGGGCCGAGGGGCTGGTCGCGACGGTGTCGCCGGTACGGGCGTCGCGGGCGGTGGCCTTCTTGCCGTCGGTGGTGTAGACCCGGTCGCCGATCACGGCGATCCCCCCAGTGGGGTCCGCGTCGACGGACTTCTGCCACAGAGGTGCGCCGTCGGACGCCCGGAACGCGTCGAGAGCGAGGTCCGTGAAGCCCTCGGACGGCACGGAATCGCCGGTGCCGAGGGCGTACACGGTCCCGGGCGCCGCGGCGATGCTGAGGTAGGAGTGCTGGGAGGGCAGCCGGTGGGTCCAGGCCGCCTTGCCCGTCCGCAGGTTCGCGGCGCGCAGCACTCGGCCGCCGATGGTCACAGCGCGTTCGTCGGCCGCCTCGACGACCAGTCCGCCGTTCTTGCCGCCGGTGCCGGTCGCCGGGACGCTCCAGGTGACCGCGCCGCTGGCACGGGACCGCCCGACGAGCCCGTCGGGAGCGGTACTGCACACGACCTGATGGGCCGTGGCCCCACAGGTCCCGGACGCCTCCCGCGCGGAGAGGGACTTGGTCCACGCCCCCCAGGGCCCTGTGACGGCCACGGCGGGACGGGCCACGGTGGACGACGCGACAGGGCCGGGTCCGGCACCCGTACCCGAGCCGTTGGGCTGAGCGTTCTGCGCGTCCGAGCACCCGACGAGGATCGCCATGCCGGCCATGAGTGCCGTCCTTCGCACCCGCCGCAGTCGCGCCATTCGAAAGTCACCTCCGGGTAGGGCCGTACGCCCGCAGAGACGACCGTTGCCACCGGCGATGGTTGCACGGTTCGAGGCGCTGATGACGTTCGCGGGTGCGCCCCGCGGCCTGGTGGCCGACGCCCGGGCGAGAACATCGCGAAGGTTTCTTACCGGGGGTGTGGACAAGGGCTCGCGGGGTATGCGCGCGGATGTGCAGGCCAGAGAAGTAGTGATGCGGATGGAACCCGACGGGATGGAGCGTTCACTCGCCCCGGATCCCGGCTCGGCCGAGTTCACTGCAGCCCTGGAAGGGGACAGCGGCTCGATCGCCGAGGCCCGGCGGGTGGCGGCCGACTTCCTCATTCGCGTACAGACCGAGTACGGGCTGCCGGTGACCGAGCGCGCGATGGATCTGGCGCAGCTGGTCGTCAGCGAGTTGGTCACCAACGCCTGCAAGTACGCGCCGGGCCCGGCACTGCTGTGTCTGCGGGTGACCGGGGCCGTGGTGGAGATCGAGGTCTGGGACAGTGACCCGGTGCTGCCGGTGGCGCGGGCGGCGGACGCGGGGCGGGTGGGGCAGCACGGGTTGGAGATCGTGATGGCCGTGGTGCAGGGCTTCTCGGCGCGCCGCGAACCGGTCGGCAAGCGCATCACGGCCCACCTGCCGCTCCTGGACGACCCGATGCCGCCCGCCGGCTGACCGTCCCGTGCCGGGGCGGACCGTACTTCCTCCGGGGGACCGGCAGGCGTCGATTGTCAGTGGCGGATGCGAGCCTGCATGGCATGGATGAGCTGGAGTTCATGCGTGGCCGCGTCTACGGCGCCGACCACGACGACGCCGGGCCCCGGCCCGGCCGCCTCTACGTGGAGCTGGTCGGCGGGCCCCTGGACGGTCTGCTCCTGGACGTCACCGGACGGCCCGACCACGAGCTGCGCGAGGGCGTGGCACTGGCGACCGAGATAGGCGCCCACGGGCCCGGCGGGCACACCCTGTACACACCCCGTGCCGAGGACACCCGCCGCTTCGACTGGCGGGGCGACACACCGTGACCACGGCAGGGCCCCGCGTCGACGTTCACAGACCCGCTCCTGCCTCCCGGACGGTCAGGGGAACAGGGAATCCAGGTCGGGCTTCTTGCCGCCGAAGAGGCCGTCCTTCTCACCGAGTGAGGCCAGTTTTTCCAGCGAGGCCATGTCGACCCTGGGTGGCCAACTGGGCAGGGTGAGGTTCTTCAGGATGTCGCCGCTGATCCTGGTGTACGTGGTGAGGATCTGGCGTGCCTCGTCCGGGTGGGCGGAGGCGTACCGCAGCGACTCGGTCACCGCCTCGGTGAACCTCTTCACCAGGTCGGGCTTCTGCTCGGTGAGCCGCGTCGAGGTGAAGTACGTCGCCACCGTGAGCTTCGGGTCCGTCTCGGCGAAGGGCGAGGCCACGATGCGGGCGCCCTGCGCCTTGGCGATCGTCTGCGCGGGCTCGCCCATCCAGGCGGCGTCGACCCGGCCGCCGTCCAGCGCGGCCGGCATCTGGTCGAACGGTATCTCGACGAACTTGACCCCGGCCGGGTCGCCGCCGGCCCGGCGGACCGACTCGCGCACCGTGGTGTCGCCGATGTTCTGGAGGGTGTTGACCGCGACCGTGTGTCCGGCGAGGTCCTTGGCCGACTTGACGGTGCTGTCCTTCCTGACCGCCACGCCGGTGACGTCGGCGCCCACCTTGCCGTTGGTGGCCGCGCCGTTGGCCACGGACGTGACCGGAACTCCCTTGACCTGGGCGACCATCAGCGATGTCGTGTTGCTGAACCCGAACTGGAACTGCCCGCTCACGACACCGGGAATGATCGCCGCGCCGCCCTGGGCACTCACCATCTCCAGCTTGATGCCGCGGCTGCTGAAGAAGCCCTCGCGCTGTCCCAGGTAGAGCGGTGCGACATCGACGATCGGAATGATGCCCACCTTGACCGTGGTGGTCCCGCCCCCGCCCGAGGCGGACGAGCCGCCCGACCCGGGGTCCGAGGACCCGCATCCGGCCGCACCGAGGATGGTGATCAGTACTGCGCCAAGCCCGAGAACGCGCCTTCGCATGGGCTCCTCCTGACGGAAAGCAGGTGTGCATGGCGTGAGTAATCGCGGTACGCGGACGAGTCGTACGGGAGGATCGATGTTGTGCACTTTGTCGACGGCCGCAATCTACACACGTGGTTTCCTGCTGTCAGTAGTTCGCACCGTAGCCGTCCTCCTTGTTCCAGACCGGCGAACTGTGGGCTCTCGCAAGGAAGTTGGTGTGGGAGGCCGGCGTCAGCCGTTCACAGAGCGAGGTGGTCGTGGCGGTGGTGACGGTTGTCGAGAGGAGAGCACCGTGACGAAGAACGGCTCCCACATCGAGGAGATCGACACCAACAGGCCGCACCCTGCCCGGATCTACCCCCCCGGCATTCGCCGAGTCATCGACTTCGCCGAGCCGGTCGCTCTGCTCCTCGTCGCCGTCGTCCACTTCCTCACCGACGAGGACAGGCCCGAGCGGATCGTCGCCGCCCTGCGCGACGCGCTGCCGGCCGGCAGCTTCCTGGTGCTCTCGCACGCCACCGGCGACTTCGCCGACCGCAGCGCGGCGCAGGCCGTCCACCACAAGGCCACCGCCTCCCTGAACCTGCGCTCGCGCGCCGAGGTGGAGCGATTCGTCGACGGCTTCGGCCTGGTCGAACCAGGCGTCACGCAGGTCCCGTTCTGGCGCCCGGACACCCCGCCGCCCGCGAGGTCCGGCGAGATCGGCTTCTACGGGGGCGTGGCGCGCACGCCCGGCGCCGTCCGCGTCGGCGGCTTGTCGGCGTGGGATCGACGACGGTCCTTGGCCGTACGGCTGCTGTATAACCGGATCATGATCTATCACGTCGTGCCGCTCGACGAGTGGAATGCCAGTGCCGACCAGCCGTACGCCCCGGCCTCCCTCGCGGAGGAAGGATTCGTCCACTGTTCCCCCGACGAGGCGACCACACTGATCATCGTCAACACCTTCTACCCCACCGCTCCCCGGCCGTTGCTGGCGCTGCTCCTCGACGAGGACCGGCTCACCGCCAGGTGTGCTTGGGAGGCGGCGGCTCCCGCCCCGCCACCCGGGGTCGCCGACAGCACCCTGTTCCCGCACGTCTACGGGCCCATCAACCGCGACGCCGTCGCAGGTGTCCTCGAAGTCCGGTGGGACGAGGAGGGCCGGGCAACAGGACTGACGCCTGCCCGCTGACGAACCAGGGGCCCTGCGCTCGCGGAACCCGGACGGCCTCGGCGTGTGCTGCTCATGCCCGTCCGGAGCCGAGGGCCCGGGCGATCCGCGTGCCGCACAAACCGACGCCGGACAGTCCGGCGGGCGGCGCACACGCCTCTCGTCCCCCAACTCGTCCGCACCCCGCAGGACGTGCCGCCGGCCGGGGAGGACGTACGGGGCGAAGCCCGCGGGGCCGGCGCCCAGGACCGTGCCCCGACACCTTCCCGCGCGGGCGCGGGCCGGACAGGGCCGGGCCGTGGAGGCCGGTCCTGAGGGGATCAGTGGTTGCGGGTGCGGTGGCCGTTGTACTGCTCGTCGGAGACCTTCTCCAGCCAGGTCGTCTCCGGCCGGTCGTCCCCCGGGCCCTCCCACAGGGCCAGGTGCTGCATGAACCGGTCCGCTGTCGCACCGTGCCAGTGCTCCTCGCCGGGCGGACAGGTCACTGTCTCCCCGGGGCGGGCCTCGAAGACCGTGCCGTCGCGGGTGCCGATCAGCGCGACGCCCTCGACGACGTGCAGGGTCTGCCCGACGGCATGGTGGTGCCACGCCGTGCGGGCGCCCGGGGAGAACCGCACCATGTTGGCGCGCATCCGGGACGGCTCCTGGCCGGCGTGGATGACGTCGAACCAGACGTCGCCGGTGAACCAGTCCTCGGGGGCCTTCACGGTGGACTGAGGCTTGACGAACTCCATCGGTGTCCTTGTCTGTACGAAATTTCCCTGGTACGCGCCGCGTGTTCCACGCTCGCACCAGAGCGCCGGCTCGCACCGGGGAGAGTTTCCTCCGGGGACAGAAACAACCTGGGACAGAACTGTCCTACCCAACGGGCCGGGCCGGCGGCCCGCGCATCACGGGCCTCGCCAAGCCCACGCGAACCGATCCTCCGCGCCGTTCGTGCCGCCGGCGGTTTGACGCAGGGCTCCTTGGAAACACGTTCGGCGAACCGACAGCGAGGAGAAATTCTGCTATGGGCATCATCGCGTGGATAGTCATCGGTCTGCTTGCCGGCGCCATTGCCAAGGCGCTCATGCCGGGCAAGGACCCGGGCGGAATCATCATCACCATGCTCATCGGTATCGCCGGTGGTCTCCTCGGAGGCTTCCTCGGCAAGGTGATCTTCGGAGTCGACTCGATCGACGGGTTCTTCGACCTGTCCACATGGATCGCGGCCATCGTCGGCTCCGTCATCCTTCTCGCGCTGTACCGGCTGATCGCCGGCCGCGGGCACGGACACCGGCGCGGGCACGTCCATGCATGACGAGCCCCGGACAGTCGGTGACCGGTAGGCAGCACGACACACGGAAGTGAAGAGCGCGAGCGCCCCCGTCTTCGGACGGGGGCGCTCACACACGTCCGGCGGCAGTAGGGTCGTCGGCATGACCGACGACTCCCTGCGCTCCGTCACCATCGAGCGAACCGGCACCGGCCACTTCACCGCGACCAACGCCCGTGGCGGCACCCTCAGCTTCGGTACCGGTTCCGGTTCTGACGGGGACACCGACTTCACCCCGGTCGAGTTGCTGCTCGCCGCGCTCGGAGGCTGCACCGCCGTGGACGTGGACATCGCCACCAGCCGCCACGCGGAGCCGGCCAGGTTCTCCGTCGCGGTGACCGGCAACAAGATCAGTGATGAGCTCGGCAACCGGATGACCGATCTCGCGGTCACCTTCTCCGTCGCCTTCGCGGACACCGAAGGCGCAGAGCGCGCCCGGGCGATCCTGCCCCGCGCGGTCAAGACCTCCCACGACCGGCTCTGCACGGTCAGCCGCACGGTCGAGACCGGCACGCCGGTCACCGCGACCGTCGAGGACGCCTGACCCCTCCCGAGATCCCCCTGGCCGCCGAACCACAGTCCCCGCCGGTGCGTACCCTTTTCCCGTGTCAGCCTCCCGCCTGCGGCGCGTCGCCGTTCTCGTGCTCGACGGAGCGAAACCGCTCGATGTCGGCATCCCCGCGCAGGTGTTCACCACACGCGCGAGCATGCCGTACGAGGTGCGGCTGTGCGGCGCGGCACCTGGTCTGGTGGCCGGGGGCGACGGCCTGTCGTACCACGTGGCTCATGGCCTTGACGCCCTCGCGTGGGCCGACATCGTCTTCATTCCCGGCTATCGGTTCCCGGACCGCGACGACCCGGCGCAGGCCGTCGTCGACGCGCTGATCGCCGCCCACGAGCGGGGCGCACGGCTCGCCGCCATCTCGACGGGTGCCTTCGCGCTCGCCGCCACGGGTCTGCTCGACGGCAGGCGAGCCACGACGCACTGGCACTACACGCGGGCACTCGCGGCGAGGCATCCGCTCGTCCGGGTCGACGAGAACGTCCTGTTCGTCGACGAGGACAGCGTGCTGACCTCGGCCGGGGCCGCCTCGGGCATCGACCTGTGTCTGCACATCCTGCGCGGCGACCTCGGCGTGGCCGCGTCGAACCACGCGGCCCGGCGCCTGGTCGCGGCTCCCTACCGCAGCGGCGGTCAGGCGCAGTACGTGCCGCGCAGCGTGCCCGAGCCGCTCGGCGAGCGGTTCGCCGCCACCCGTGAGTGGGCGCTGCGCCGGCTCGGCGAGCCGCTCACTTTGGAGACACTGGCGCGGCAGGCCGCGGTCTCGCCGCGCACGTTCTCGCGGCGCTTCGTCGAGGAGACCGGGTACACGCCGATGCAGTGGGTGATGCGGGCCCGTATCGACATGGCCCGCGAGCTGCTCGAGCGTTCGCAGCGCGGTGTCGAGCAGATCGCCGCCGATGTCGGCCTCGGCACCGGCGCGAATCTGCGGCTGCACTTCCAGCGCATCCTCGGCACGACCCCGAGCGAATACCGGCGCACCTTCGCCCAGGGCGAGTGATCCGGCAGCGGAAGCCCGGAACGCGTTCCGGCGTGGCGCGATCCTTTTGAACCGTGGCGATCACGCCACTGTCAGCGGTACCCGCCCGCGAGCGAGCCTGGTGGCGAACGGAAGGGACACCATTCATGACTCGTATCGCCATCAACGGATTCGGCCGCATCGGACGCAACACGCTGCGCGCACTGCTCGAACGCGACAGCGACCTCGAAGTCGTCGCCGTCAACGACCTCACGGAACCCGCCACCCTCGCGCGACTGCTCGCCTACGACAGCACGGCCGGCCGCCTCGGTCGTCCGGTGACCGTCGACGCAGACACCCTCGTCGTCGACGGCCGCCGCATCACGGTGCTCGCCGAACGCGAACCGGCTCGACTGCCGTGGGCCGAGCTGGGTGTCGACATCGTCCTGGAGGCGACCGGCCGCTTCACATCGGCGAAGGCCGCCCGCGCGCACCTCGACGCCGGTGCGCGGAAGGTGCTCGTCAGCGCGCCGTCGGACGGCGCCGACGTCACGCTCGCGTTCGGGGTCAACACCGACGCGTACGACCCCGGCCTGCACACGATCGTCTCGAACGCCTCGTGCACGACCAACGCCCTTGCCCCGCTGGCCGCCGTTCTCGACGAGCTCGCCGGTATCGAGCACGGCTTCATGACGACGGTGCACGCCTACACGCAGGAGCAGAACCTGCAGGACGGACCGCACCGCGACGCCCGGCGCGCCCGGGCGGCCGCCGTCAACATCGTGCCCACCACCACGGGAGCCGCCAAGGCGATCGGCCTCGTGCTGCCGAACCTGGACGGCAAACTGTCCGGCGACTCGATCCGCGTGCCGGTTCCGGTGGGCTCCATCGTCGAACTCAACACGACCGTGGCCCGCGACGTGACGCGCGACGACGTGCTGGCGGCGTACCGCACCGCCGCCGAGGGGCCGCTCGCCGGCGTCCTGGAGTACTCGGACTTCCCGCTCGTGTCCTCCGACATCACGGGAAACCCGGCCTCGTCGATCTTCGACTCGGCCCTCACCCGGGTCGAGGGCCGCCATGTGAAGGTGGTCGCCTGGTACGACAACGAGTGGGGCTTCTCGAACCGGGTGATCGACACGCTGGAACTGCTCGCCACCCGCTGACCCACGTCGAGGGCGACATCGCCGCACGGGCCGCACGGGCCGCACGGGCCGCCCGGACCCGGCTCAGGGCTTGATGCCCACCCCGGTCCACAGGCTCACGGTGGCGTCCGTGAGGGCCTCTGCCGGCTGGTCACCGTTCGGCGCGTCGGGGCGCCAGCGGTGGCCCACGGTGATGCCGGGGTCGAGGACGTCGAGGCCGTCGAAGAAGCGGGCGACGTCGCCCTGGGAACGGAACTGCACCGGCGTCCCGGCGGCGGTGTAGATGTCGGTCACCTTCTGCCAGGTGGCCGGGTCGAAGTCGGGCGTGCAGTGGCTCAGGGCCAGGGCGCTGCCCGACGGCAGGGCGCCGAGCAGGCGGCCCACGATTCCGTACGGGTCCTGGGCGTCGGTGACAAAGTGCATGAGTGCGTTCATCGACAGGGCCACCGGCCGGTTCAGGTCCAGGACCTCGGCCAGCTCCGGGGCGTCGAGCAGCGCCTCCGGGTTGTTGACGTCCGCCTCGATGTACGTGGTGCGGCCCTCGGGGGTGCTGCGCATGAGGCGTTCGGCGTACTTGAGAACCAGGGGGTCGTTGTCGGCGTACACCACACGCGCCTCGGGAACCACGCTCTGGGCCACCTGGTGCAGGTTCGGCTCGGTGGGGATGCCGGTGCCGATGTCGAGCCACTGGCGGATGCCGTGTTCCCGCGCCAGGACACGGGTCGCCCGGTGCATGAAGGCCCGGTTCTCGCGGGCGCACACGAAGATGCCGGGGTAGGCCGCGGCGACCGTCTCGGCGGCCTGCTTGTCGATGTCGAAGTGGTCCTTGCCGCCCAGGTAGTAGTCGTACATGCGGGCGGAGTGCGGCCTGCTGGTGTCTATGCCCCGTGCGGCGTGGGTGCTGCTCATGCTGTCCTGTCCCCTTCGGTGGTGTGCGCGGTGTGCCGGGCGGGTCGCGGCCAGGGCAGGCTCGGATCCTTCCCGCTTGCGGTTGGCTCTAGCGGGCCGTCAGATGATCGGCCAGGCCCTTCTTGATCCCTTGGACGAACGCGGAGATCTCCTCGGGCGTGTAGATCAACGCGGGACCGGTGGGGTCCGTCGACTGCCGCAACGCGACGCGGCCGTCGGCGAGTTGCTTGGTCTCCACGCACTGGCCCCCGTTGGGACCGCTCCACGGGCACTCCCAGCCCTGCTCTCCGAGGTCGGAGGCGGGCATCCCGTTGTACACACTGCCGTCGGCGAAGGTCATGAGTACTCCTTGCGCATGCGTTGGAGCAGGGCCCGGCTCTGAGCGGAGGAGGTCAGGAGGGACATCCGGTTGTGCGCCTCGAGATGGGTGGCGACATCGGAGCGCTGGTCCAGGTACACGGAGGCGGACAGGATCTCGCTGTAGACGACGTCGGGCAGTTCCGGCTCCTCGAACCGGAAGTAGGTGAAGGGCGCGCACGCTCCGACGTGTGCCCCCGCGGAGAACGGCACGATGTCGACGCTGACGTGCTCCAGCTCCCAGACCTCCAGGAGCCGCTCGATCTGCTCGAGCATGACCTCGTTGCCGCCCGCCACCCGGTGCAGGACGGCCTCTTCCATCACCACCCACAGCGTGGGAGCGCCGGCCTTCTCCAGCAGGCTCTGGCGCCGCAGCCGCAGATCGACACGCCGCTCCAGGTCCTCCTCACTGTCGTTGGGAAAGCCTCCGCGCAGGACGGCGCGCGCGTACCCGGGCGTCTGCAGCAGCCCGGTGACGTACTGCGGCTCGTAGGTGCGCAGGGTCTTGGCACCGCTCTCCAGACTCACGTAGGCGGTGAACCAACTCGGCACCACGTCGCGGTAGGCGTGCCACCAGCCCGGCTCGTTGGCCCGCTCGGCGAGATCGACGAACTCGTCGATCTCCTGCTGGCCGGCCCCGTACGTCTGCAGCAGCTTCTCCACGTACAGGGGCTTGAGTGCGACTTCCGCCTTCTCCAGACGGCGAATGGTCAGCGACGTCACCCGCAGTGCCTTGGCCGCGTCGTCCAGGGACACGTCCGCGCCGAGCCGTCTGTCCTGGAGCCGGCGGCCGAGGATCATGCGCAGGACGGTCGGTGCGCTGGTGCCCGCACCGGAACGAGCATCGCTCACTGCGCTACCTCCTGAGGGTGTGTCACCGGCGTCAGTCCGAGAGCCACTTGAGGAATCTGTCCCACGTCCCACGGATACCGTCTTCCTGAAATTATCAGGGAGCCAGTTGCAGTGTGAACTCGACTGCGAGCATAGTTACGTGTGCAAGCGGTTCCTTCGGACGCGAGGGCATCGTCGTCAACCACCCCACCACTACGCGGAGTTGACGCGCAGCCACCCTGCGGATCCACCGACTCCGTCACACCGGGACCACCCCCTCACCCGGCCGGCCTGTCGGCTGCGCCGCTCTCCCCTGCGCTCCTCCTGATGGAAGGCGACAAGCGTGTCCCCCCACACGACTTCCTCCCCCCGGCCCATAGACGTCGTGAGCCCGGAGCGCACGTACTGGATCGAGCTGCCCGCGCACCGATCCAGTGTCAGGGTCGCCCGCCATGCGATGGACGCCCGCATGACCGCCTGGCGGCTGCCCGCCGAGGCCTCCGCGGACGCGGTGCTCCTGGTGTCGGAACTGGTCACCAACGCGGTCTGTCACACACCCAGTGCGAGTGTCCTGTGCGGCATCGGGCGCATCGCCGACGACTGCCTCCGCCTGGAGGTCCACGACCACGCCCACACGGTCGGCACACCGTCCCGGTGCTCGCCGGGGCCCGAGGACGAGGGCGGTCGCGGGCTGTTCCTGGTGCAGGAGATCGCGCACACCTGGGGGGTGGACCGTTCCCGGCGCACCGGCGGCAACGCGGTGTGGGCGACCTTGGTCATTCCCGGCTGAAAGTGTCTACGCGGCCATCGCGCGACGCAGGCGCAGCGTGAGGATCTGGAAGGGACGCAAGGACAACTCGACACCCGCCCCGGTGTGCCGGTGGGCCGTCGGGTCGTCGAGGGGGCGCTCGAGCAGGTCGGTAGCGGTGACCGAAGCCAGCGGGAAACCGGTGGTGAGGGTGGCGCGGGCGCGGGTGCCCCGGGACTCGTAGAGGCGGACGACGACGTCGCCGGTGCGGTCGTCGGCGAGCTTGACGGCTTCGACGATCACACCCTCGTGGTCGACGGAGACCAGGGGGGCCACGGTCGCACTGCCGGGCACGGTGCGCTCGGGCAGGTTGAAGCGGTAGCCCTCGCGGGTCGCCTCCGCGACATCGGCGCCGACCACCAGGGCGTAGCCGAGCCGGTGGGTGCCCTGGTCGGCGTCCGGGTCGGGGAAGACGGCGGCGCGCAGCAGGGAGAGGCGGACCGTGGTGGTCGTACCGCCGTCGGGGCGCACATCACGCGTGACGTCGTGGCCGTAGGAGGAGTCGTTGACCAGGGCGGCGCCCCAGTCGGGCTCGCCGACGTGCAGGAAGCGGTGGGCGCAGACCTCGAACTTGGCCGCGTCCCAGCTGGTGTTGGTGTGCGTGGGGCGTTCGACATGCCCGAAGGGGATCTCGGCGGTCGAGTGGGCGGCCCGTACGTCCAGCGGGAAGGCGGCCTTGAGAAGCTTCTCCCGTTCGTGCCAGTCGACGACGGTGTCGATCACCAGCCGCCGGGAGCCGGCCGGCAGGGTCAGCACCTGTTCGATCCTCGAGGCGCCGAAGACGCGGACCACGCGGATGCCGTCGCCGGTCGCGGTGACGGACTGAGCCTCGGTGAGGTCGCGGACGGTGTTGCGGTAGAAGACGTCGATGTCCCAGGCGTCCCACTGGTTGGGGAAGTCCTGGTGCAGCTGCAGCAGGTTGCCCACCGCACCCGGTGCCAGGGCCTCCCGGCCGGCGGTGTGGTCGTAGGCGGAGGTGACCAGGCCACGGCCGTCCACCGCGATACGGACCAGCCCGTTGTCGAGGACGAACCCCTCGCCGTCCGTGACCGGTCGTACGGGCGCGTCGGCTGTCCCGGGGCGCACGCTCGCGCCGAGCGCCGTGACACCGCCGCGGGCGTGCGGGGCGGCGTTGAACACGACCGTCCCGCCGGGCGGACCGGCCAGGGTCCGCTGGGCCGCGCCGATGAGGTCCTCCAGCTCCCGGGCGAGGGCCGCGTACGTCTCCTCCGCCTCGCGGTGAACCCAGGCGATCGACGTCCCGGGCAGGATGTCGTGGAACTGGTGCAGCAGCACCGTCTTCCACAGCCGGTCCAGCGCGTCGTACGGGTAGGGGTGACCGTGGCGCACGGAGGCCGTGGCCGCCCACAACTCGGCCTCACGCAACAGGTGTTCGCTGCGCCGGTTGCCCTGCTTGGTGGCGAGCTGGCTGGTGAGGGTGCCGCGGTGGAACTCCAGGTACAGCTCCCCGGACCACACCGGGGCCCCGCCGTTGTCCTCGTACTCGGCGTGTGCCCGGTGGAAGAAGTCGGCGGGCTTGTCCATCTCCACCCGGGCCGAGCCCTCCAGGTTCTTCAGGCGTGCGGCGCGGGAGAGCATCTCGCGGGTGGGGCCACCGCCGCCGTCGCCGTAGCCGAAGGGGATCAGTGAATGGCCGGCGCCGGCCTTGTCCTGGAAGTTGCGTACACTGTGGGCCACTTCGGCACCCGACAGCTCTCCGTTGTAGGAGTCCACCGGCGGGAAGTGGCTGAAGATCCGGGTGCCGTCGATGCCCTCCCACCAGAACGTGTGGTGGGGGAACTTGTTGGTGGTGTTCCAGGACATCTTCTGCGTCAGGAACCAGCGCACCCCGGCCAGCTTCATCAACTGCGGCAGGGCCGCGTTGTACCCGAAGGTGTCCGGCAGCCACATCTCCTCGGTCTCGACGCCGAACTCCTCCAGGAAGAACCGCTTGCCGTGCACGAACTGGCGCACCAGGGCCTCACCGCCGGAGATGTTGGTGTCGGGCTCCACCCACAGGCTGCCGGTCGGCAGGAACTGCCCGGCCTTCGCCTTCTCCTGCGCCCGCGCGTACACCTCGGGCCGGTGCTCCTTGAGCCAGGCGAGTTGCTGCGCCTGTGACATCACGAACCTGAACTCCGGGTGGGAGTCCATGAGCTGGGTGACGTTGGAGACGGTGCGGGCGACCTTGCGCACGGTCTCGCGCAGCGGCCACAGCCAGGCGGTGTCGATGTGCGCGTGCCCGACCGCCGAGACGCGGTGGGCGCTCGCGTGCGCGGGTGCCTCGAGGACCGGGGCGAGAGCGGCCCGCGCGGCTGCCGCGCTCCCGCCGACGTCCCCCAGGTCCACCGCGTCCAGGGCCTGTTCGACGGCCCGCAGGATCTGCCAGCGGCGCGGATCGTCGGGGGACAGCTCGGGCATCAGCTGCCCCAGCACGTCGAGATCCTGGACGAGTTCGTAGACGTCCTGGTCGAAGACGGCGAGGTCCAGGCGTCGCAGCCGGTACAGGGGTGCGCCCGGGTCGGCGGCCGGGTCGCCCAGCCATGGTGCGCGGCCGCCCACCGAGGTGGGCCCGAAGGTGAGCTCGCCGGGGGCGGTGTGCATCACGACCGGATTGGCGGCGGCCTCGATGAAGAACGTGAACTCCTCGCCGCCCACTGCCCGTTCGGTGACGGGCAGCCAGGTGTTGCGCGGGTTGAGTGCCTTCACGGCGGTGCCGTCGGCGCTGTGGACCAGGCCCTCCGCGGAGAAGCCGGGGGAGTGGGTGGCGAAGCCGAGGTCCAGGACGGCCTCGACCCGCTCGCCGGCCCACCGGTCGGGAATCGTGCCGGTCACCTTGAACCAGCTCGTGGACCAGGCGGGTCCCCAGAGGTCGCCGACCCGGGCGGGACGGTAGGGGGCGGCCAGCCCGTCACGCACCGGCACCGGCTCCCCGGGGACGTTCCAGACCCGCACGTCGAGGGGGACGGAGCGGGCGTGGACGGCGGGCCGGATGCGCTCGTTCAGAACGCGGGCGAGCCGCTGTTCGGTGAGGGCACGGTCGTTGTGCATGAAGTGTCTTCTCCGTGGGGGTGGGGGAGTTCAGGGCGCGTCAGCCCTTGAGCGCGCCGCCGAGAGCGAAGCCGCCGCCGAGTTTGCGGGCCAGCAGCAGATAGAGCAGGACGACGGGCAGCGAGTACAGCAGCGAGAACGCCGACAACTGCCCGTACTGCGTCTGGTCGTGGGCGCTGAGGAAGGTGAACACGCTGACGGACGCGGGAAGTTTCTCCGGGGACAGCAGCAGGATGAAGGGCACGAAGAAGTTCCCCCACATGCCGATGAACGTGAAGATGGTGACCACGACGACGCCGGGCCGCATCAGCGGCAGCACCACCCGCCACAGCACCTGCATGGTGTTGGCGCCGTCGATCCGGGCGGCCTCCTCCAGGACGATCGGCACGCCGTCCATGAAGTTCTTCATCAGCCAGATCCCGAAGGGCAGCGCGGAGGCGGCCAGGAACAGCGTCGTGCCGGGCATCGAGTCGATCAGGTTCACCTGCACGAACATGCTGTAGACCGGGATCATCACCGCGGTGATGGGCAGGCCGGTGGAGAACAGGATGGCGTACAGGAACGGCCGCCGCACGCGGGAGCGGTAGCGCGAGAGGGGATAGGCGGCGAGCACCGACGCCACCACGGTCACCGCCGTCCCGAAGCCGCACAGCAGCAAGCTGTTGAGCATCGGCCGGTAGGTGGTGTCGACGTTGAGGACCGCGTCGAAGTTGTCGAGCGTCAGCGACGAGGGCAGCTTCAGCCGGAAGCTGTTGGTGTCGCTCACCGAGGCCACAAGCATCCACAGCAGCGGCAGCACGTACAGCACCGACACCGCCAGCAGGACGGCGTTGACCGCGAAGCGGCCCAGTCGTGGGCGGCGGCGAGCGGGGCCGGGCGCGGTGACGGCCGTCCGCCGGGCGGGCGTGGTGGGCGGCGTGGCGACGGCGGCCATCAGTCCTCCTCCAGTTTGAGCAGCCGGATGTACACGACGGAGAACAGGGCGCCGACCACCAGCAGCACCAGCGCGATGGCGGTGCCGTAGCCGATCAGGCTGTTCTGGAAGGCCTGCTGGTACATGAAGATCGGGAGCGTCTCGCTCTTGTTGCCCGGCCCGCCGCGGGTCATGGTGTAGATCAGGCCGAAGACGGAGAGCGTCTGCAGCGTGATCAGCATCAGGTTCGTCAGGATCGACGGTCTGATGACCGGCAGGACGACCCGCCACAGCCGCTGCCAGGCATTCGCACCGTCCATCTCGGCGGCCTCTTCCAGCTCCTGCGGCACGTCGTTGACGGCGGCGGTGAAGACCATCATCGAGAACGCGGTGCCACGCCAGACGTTGGCCAGGCACACCGCCAGGATCGGCATCGTGTACAGCCAGTTCTGCTGCGGCAGGTGCACGGCGTCCAGAAGCGAGTTGAGCGAGCCCTGGTTGTAGAAGAAGGCGTACATCAGATAGCCGGCGACCACCTCGGGCAGCACCCAGGCGGCGATGACCACGCCGCTGATGAGTGCCCGCACCGGTTTGGTGGCCTTCTGCATCAGGACGGCGAGGGCGAGCCCGAGCGTGTTCTGGCCGATCACGGCCGAGCCCACCACGAAGACCAGTGTCAGCTTCACCGAGTTGATGAAGTCGGAGTCCTTCAGCGCCCTGGTGAAGTTGTCCCAGCCGACGAAGCTGGTCCCGGAGGCGCCGGTGAGCTGCATGTTCGTGAACGCGTAGTACACGCAGTAGGCGATCGGTCCGGCCAGGAAGACGGTCAGCAGGACCACGGCGGGCAACGTCGGCAGGCCGCGCAGCAGCGTACGGACGGCGGGCAGGGGCGCCGCCCCGCGGGATCGGCGGTCGTGACCGCCGGTTCCGCGGGGCGAGGGGGCGAGCGCGGTCACGAAGCGCTCTCGACGGTCTTGTCGTCGCCGACGGCCGCCTTGACATCGTTATCGAAGGTGGCTGCGGCCTCGTCGACCGAGGCCTGACCGGTGGTCACGGATTCCATGGCCTTCTGGATCGCGGTCGACACCTGGTTGTAGGTGGGCAGACCGGGACGGTAGTGCGTGTCGGCGACCAGCTCGGTGAAGAACTTGTTGGTCGGCACCGAGTCGAGGTACGTCTTGTCCGAAGCGACGTCCGTGCGCACCGCGATGTTGGCGTTGGTGGCGTTCCACTGAGCGGCGTTGGTCTTCGTCTGGAGTGTGGTCGACAGGAACTTCCAGGCGAGATCGGGGTTCTTGGCCTTCGCGGGGATCGACCAGGCCCACCCGCCGGACATGCTGGTACGGCCGGGCGCCTGGCCGTTCTGCGTCGGCATGGCCGCGGTACCCATCACCGACTGCCACTCCTTCCACGGTTTGGCCGCCGCGGAACTCCAGTTGTTGGGCATCCAGGAGCCGTCGATGTCGATGGCGAGCTTGCCCTCGGGGATGAGTTCGGTGCCCACGGCGGTCCCGAAGTTGGCGCCGAGCGCCTGCTCCTTGGACGGACCGAGCCCCTGGCTGTACAGGGTGTGCACGAACTCCAGCGCGTCCTTGAAGCCCTGGCTGCCCACGACCCACTTCTTCTGGGAGGCGTCGTAGAGGGACTTGTCGCCGGCCGGGGTGCCGTACAGGAGCATCTCGAAGCCCTGCATGGAGGACGCCTCGCCACCCGCCTGCCCGGTGTAGAGGTTCAGCGGGGTGACACCGGGCAGCTTCGCCTTGACCTTCCTGGCGGCTGCGATCACGTCGGCCCAGGTCTTCGGCTGCCAGGGCACCGGGATCCCGGCCTTCTGCAGGAGCTGCTTGTTGTACCAGATCCCGCGGGTGTCGGTGTCGTCCGGTACGGCGTACACCTTGCCGTCGGCGGCGCCGGTGACGGCGCCCTTGGCGGCCTTGGCGTACTGCGACCAGTCGGCCCACTTCGCGGTGTAGGTGTCCAGGGGCTTGAGGTAGCCGCCCGCGATGTCGGAGTTGATCAGCGCCGTGTCCTCGTAGATCAGGTCGGGCGCCGTCGCGGGGGAGCGCATCATCAGCTGGATCTTCGTGTAGTAGTCGTTCTCGGAGGCGGTCACCGGAACGAGGCTCACCTTGGTGCCCGGGTTGGCCTTGGTGAACTGCTTCACCATGGTGGCGAGGAAGTTGGCCTGGAGCTTGTTGGTGCTGTCTAGGTTCTGCCAGTAGACCACCTTGATCGACTTGGCCGAGCTGCCCGAGGAGCCCGAGCCGCAGCCGGAGACGGCCAGGGCGGTGGCGGCGGTGAGGGCCGCGGCGGTGACGAGTCTGACGCGCACAGTGGTTCCTCCGGAACGTGAAACCTGAGGGAGAGCCGCGAATTTTCCGGGCGGCAAGACCAGGTCGCACGACGCCCATGCGCGGCGCCACCTTGCGCTGCCTGGCCTGATGGCCCGACTTAGTGGCGTCAGCTAAATCCAATTGATGGATGAAGTCAATGCTTCCGACGTGTAAACTTCCGCCCCGGAGCGCCCGCTGGGGTGCTCGCCGGGGGACCCGGTACGCCGTCGAGGACGGCGGGAGGGCCTGTCAGGTGTCTGGAGTCTGTGCCGAAAGGCGGTCGCGGCGGACCGTACGGGCGCGCATGCCACCGGGTGCGGGGCGGGCGTCGCGGGGTGAACGAGGCTGATGTGAGGGGTTCAGGTGACCGACAGGTGACGATGCTCAGCGGGACGAACCTGCCGCGGGTCGGCGGCTACAACCAGGCCGTCGTCCTGGACGCCATCCGCACCACGGGGCAGGTGAGCCGGGTCGAGCTGGCGGCACTCACCGGCCTGACCAACCAGACCGTCTCCAACGTCGTGCGCAAGCTGCTGGACGCCGGCCTGGTGGCGGAGTCCGGCCAGGCCCCGTCCAGTGGTGGCAAGCGCCGCACCCTGTTGTCGATGCGGGCCGACGGTGCCTTCGCGGTCGGTGTCCACCTGGACCCCGAGGCCGCGGTGATCGTGGTGGTCGACCTGGCGGGAGACGTCGTCGGAAGCCGCCGGCTGCGGCTCACCGACCCCGGCGACCCCGATGATGTGGTGGACCGGGTCGCGCGCGCCGCCGGGCGGCTCGTCGACCGCAGCGGTGTGGACCGCTCCCGCCTGCTCGGCCTGGGCATCGCCGCACCCGGCCCGCTCGACGGCACCTCCGGCGCCGTGGTGTCCCCGCCGAACTTCCCCGGCTGGGGGCGGGTCCCCCTGGCCGGCATGTTCGCCGAGGCCACCGGCCTGCCCGTCGCCCTCGACAACGACGCCACCGCCGCCGCCATCGGCGAGCGCTGGATCGGCGGCGCCGACCGCGCGGGCAGTTTCCTCTTCATCTACGTCGGCACGGGCATCGGTGCCGGCATCGTCCTCAACAACACCGTCCTGCACGGCGACTCGGGCAACGCCGGCGAGTTCGGTCACATGGCCGTGGAGCCCGGCGACCGCGTCTGCCACTGCGGTGCCACCGACTGCCTCGGCCCGTACTGCAGCCCGCCCGCCCTCATCGACGACCTGCTGCGCCTGCACGGCCGGGCCGCCGCCGACCGCATCGGCCTGACCGGGGCGCCCGACTCGGTGCACCACGACTGGAAGGCCCTGCGCCGCGCCACCCGCACGGGCGACCCCGCCGCATGTGACGTCATACGGCGTGCCGCGCGCCGGATCGGAGAGGCGGCACGGGGAGCCGCCAGCCTGCTCGACGTCAGCCGGGTCGTCCTCGGCGGCGAGGCGTTGCACGGGATCGAACCGATCATGCGCGAGGAGATCGACGCCGCCGTCAACCGCACGTCGGTCGCCCGCACGATCCGGGCGGTCACCGTCGAACAGAGCGTCATCGGTGACACGGTCGGGGCCGTCGGGGCGGCTTCACTGGTGCTGCACGGCAACTACGCGCCGGGGTGGCGGATGCTGACGGACGTGTCGGGGTGACACCGGCGCCCTGTCGTCGGTGACCGGCGCTTCGCCGGCCCTGTCGGACCCGTCTGAATTGAACGTTTCAATCGCCTGGCTGCGACCTCTCAACGCCCGCCCTTCGGTCAACTCCCGTGAAAAGTCTTGACGCTTGTCAGGGCCGAGCTTAGCGTCTGCGGCTGCGCAATAAAACGATTCAACCTCGGGGGCCGCCCCGCCGAAGGGAGTCCCGTACGTTGCCCGCACCACGCGACACAGCCGGTCCGTCACGCCGTCAGATCCTGGTCACCGCCACGACCGCCACCACCGCGGCGGCCGTCACCGCGGTCGGACCCGCCGCGACCGTCCACGCCGCCGCACCGGCCGCCGGCCCGGCCGCCGACGGCGCCCCCGCCCTCGCCGCCTTCGACCTGTCCGAGGTCCGGCTCCTGGAGGGCCCGTTCCTCGCCAACATGCGCCGCACCTGCGCCTATCTGCTCTTCGTGGACATCGATCGGCTCCTGCACACCTTCCGGCTCACCGCCGGCCTGCCGTCCTCGGCGGAGCCCTGCGGCGGATGGGAGGCCCCTGACGTCCAGTTACGCGGCCACACCACCGGCCACCTGCTCAGCGCCCTGGCCCAGGCGCACGCCAACACCGGCGACTCCGCCTACGCCGGCAAGGGCCGCGCGCTGGTCTCGGCGCTCGCCGAGTGCCAACGGGCGGCTCCGGCCGTCGGCTTCACCCCCGGCTACCTGTCAGCCTTCCCGGAGTCGGTCTTCGACCAGTTGGAGGCGGGCGGCAAGCCCTGGGCGCCGTACTACACGCTGCACAAGATCATGGCCGGGCTGCTCGACCAGTACCGTCTGAGCGGCAACCGCGAAGCGCTGACGGTGCTGCGGGGGATGGCCGCGTGGGCGGACGCCCGCACCGCGCCGCTGCCCTACGAGCGGATGCAGAACCTGCTCAAGGTGGAGTTCGGCGGCATGAACGACGTGCTGACCCGGCTCCACCAGGAGACCGGCGACCCGGCGCACCTGCGCACCGCCCGCCGCTTCGACCACGAGGAGCTGTACGCGCCCCTCGCCGCCGGCCGTGACGAACTGGCCGGACGGCACGCCAACACCGAGATCGCCAAGATCGTCGGAACCGTCCCGTCGTTCGAGGCCACCGGGGAGTCCCGCTACCTGAACATCGCGGACACCTTCTGGACCACCGTCGTACGCCGTCACTCGTACGCCATCGGCGGGAACTCCAACCAGGAACTCTTCGGGCCGCCCGACGAGATCGTCAGCCGTCTTTCCGAGGTCACCTGCGAGAACTGCAACAGCTACAACATGCTGAAGCTGGGACGCCACCTCTTCCTGCACCGCCCCGACCGCTCGGAGTTCATGGACCACTACGAGTGGACCCTCTACAACCAGATGCTGGGGGAGCAGGACCCGGACTCCGCGCACGGCTTCGTCACCTACTACACCGGCCTGTGGGCGGGCTCCCGGCGTGAACCCAAGGGCGGACTCGGCTCGGCTCCGGGCAGCTACAGCGGCGACTACGACAACTTCTCCTGCGACCACGGCACCGGACTGGAGACCCACACCAAGTTCGCCGACTCGGTCTACTTCCACTCCGGTGACAGGCAACCGCCCGCCCTGTACGTGAACCTGTTCATATCCTCCCAAGTGCGCTGGCGGGCAACGGGAGTGACGCTACGCCAGGAAACGCGCTACCCGACGGAGGGGAGCACCCGGCTCACGGTCACCGCCGGCCGGGGACGCTTCGCGCTGCGGATCCGGATCCCGGCCTGGGCGGCCGACACCCGCCACCCCGCCGTACTGAAGGTCAACGGCCGCCCCGTCACCACCCGGGTCCGCCCGGGAACCTACGCCACCGTGGAACGGTCCTGGCGCACCGGTGACACCGTCGACCTGGTCCTCCCGCGCACCCCCGTGTGGACCCCGGCGCCCGACAACCCGCAGGTGACATCGCTGTCGTACGGCCCTCTGGTGCTGGCCGGCCAGTACGGCGACACCACCCTCGCCACCCTGCCGACGATCCGCCCCTCGTCGCTGCGCCCCGTCCCCGGCACCGCCACGCGGTTCACCGCGCTCGCGGACGGCAGCCCCGTGCGACTGCGTCCCTTCCACGAGGTGCACCACCAGCGCTACAACGTCTACTGGGCGGTGACCCCGCGCCGAAGCCGTGAACGGGACGTCGCACACTACCCGTTGAACGAGGGCACCGGGACCGCCGCCACCGACACCACCGGTGCCTTCGCCGC
Organism: Streptomyces cellulosae; assembly: GCF_000721105.1. Classification (GTDB taxonomy): domain Bacteria; phylum Actinomycetota; class Actinomycetes; order Streptomycetales; family Streptomycetaceae; genus Streptomyces; species Streptomyces cellulosae_A. Next base: position 282,564 of record NZ_JOEV01000005.1, on the reverse strand, counting down.
GGCGACCCTGGCCGCCGGTGCCGGCTGGGCGGACGACGGCACGAGCCCGGCCGTGTCGCTGGACGGGCGCGGCGGTCATGTCGCCCTGCCCGCAGGGCTGTTGCGCGGCCTGGACGAGGTGACGATCAGTGTCCGGGTCCGAGTCGACGCACTCGCCGCCTCGGCCCGCGTCTTCGACTTCGGCTATCACAAGGACACCTATCTCTTCCTGGCCGCCACCACCGGAGCCGGCCGTGCCCGCGCCGCGCTGAAGATCGCGGGAATGGAGCGGGAGGACTTCGTCGACGCGAACGCGCCTTTGCCCGTGGGCCGCTGGACACACGTGGCGCTCACCCTGGGCGGCGGCACGGGTGTGCTCCACGTCGACGGCGTCGAGGTGGGCCGCAACCCGGCCATGGTCGCCAGTCCGCTGCTGCTGGGCGTCACCACGCGCTCCTACCTCGGTCGCTCCCAGAACAGCACGCATCCGTATCTGCGGGGCGCCGTGCGCGAACTGCGGGTGCACAACCGGGTCCTCACCGCGAACGAGGTGGCCGCTCAGGCCGCCGGCTGAACTGCTCTCCGGTCCCCTCTCCTTGTCTCTCCCTTTCCGTCACCGGCCGCGCCCGCACGCCGCATCCCCCGCAGGAGTCCACGCATGTCCGACACCACCCCCGCCGCTCCCGAAGGCCCCCTGTCCAGACGCGGGTTCGTCGCCGCGGCCGGCGTGGGCACCGCGGTCGCCGCGGGCCTGCCCGGCCTCGGCCTCGCCGTACCGGCAGCCTCCGCCGCGCCCGGGGGCTTCGCACCGGACACCGCCCCCGCCGCCTTCACCACCCGGCGCTTCACCGACCCGCCCAAGGACGGCCGCCCCACCGTCTACTGGTACTGGAACGGCCCCGTCACCCCCGAACTCGTCGACCGGCAACTCGCTGACCTGCGGGACAAGGGCATGTACGAGGTGATCCTCTTCTCCTTCGACAACGACGCGATGCGGCCCGTGTTCTTCAGCGAGGAATGGTTCGACATCGTCGGGCACGTGCTGCGCACCGCCGACCGCACCGGTATGCGCGTCTGGTTGTTCAACGACGACCACTTCCCCAGCGGCCGGGCCGGCGAGTACATCGTCAAGGGCGGCACGGTCGGTTCCCGCACCTACCAGCCTCGCCCGGACCTCCGGCTCAAAGCGCTGTGGCGTTCCACCACGGTCGTCGAGGGCCCGGTCCGGGCCGATCTGCGACGCAGCACCGGAGTGGGCGTGGAGGCAGGACACCTGGTCGCCGACGCCGCGGTCCTCGGCGGAGCCACCGTGCTGCGCGGCGGTGAGGGCTGGCGCGACCTCACCGTCACCGCGAGCGCCAAGGCGGACCACACCGCCGCCGGGCTCGTGGTGCGTGCTTCCGCGGACGCCCTCGACGGCTACGCGGTCGCCTTCGACCAGACCGGCGTCGTCACCGTGCAGCGCCTGGCCCGCGACGCCGACCCCGTGCAACTGCTGCGCAGCACCCGCACCGACGGCTTCAACAAGACCAAGTACCACACCCTCGCCGTCACCGTTCGCGGCGGCGGCCTCTCGGTCACCCTCGACGGCCGCGACAAGGGAACCGTCGCCGACGAGCAGTACCCGGCCGGCGGTGTCGGGGTGCGCGCGGTCGGCGACGAACGCGGCCTGTGGGACAGCCTCACCGTCACCGCCGCCGACGGCACCACGCTGTACTCGACGACCTTCGTCGACGCCGCCACCGCGGGCGACTTCCCCGAGCGGGCGTCCCTCGGCGTCCGGGCCGTCGCCGCGGCGGCCCGCCCGGCCGGCTCCACGGACGCGGCCGACGTCGTCGACCTGACGGCACAGCTCACCGCGGACGGCATCTGGCAGGTCCCCGCGGGCCGTTGGCAGATCGACCTGTTCGGCGGCGTCCCGCTGATCGACGACACGCAGGGTTACAGCCGCAGCTACGTGGACCTGCTCGACGACGAGCCGGTGCGGCTGTTCCTCGACATCGTCCCCGGCGAGTACCACCGCCGTTTTGGCCGCTACTTCGGCACCGTCGTCCCCGGCTTCTGGGACGACGAGCCGTTCTTCGCCTCCGCGGAGGCCCACTTCAAGCGGCTGCCCTGGTCGCCCACGCTCGACGCGGCGTTGCGCGCGGTGGACGTCGAGCCCGGCGTGGCCTACGCCAGCGCCTACGACGACCTGGGCCGCACCGGCCGTATCGCCCGCGGCCGTTACTGGCAGGCCGTCTCCAACCGCTTCGCCCGCTATTTCCGCGCACAGGCCCGCTGGTGCGAGGAGCGGGGCGTCGCCCTCATCACCAACCCGCTCTACGACGAGGCGGCGCCCACCAAACGGATCCCCACCACCGGAGATTTGCACAAGGTCCATCAGTGGGCACAGGTCCCGGGCGGCGACATCATCACCGCCGAGTACGTGGCCGGGCAGCAGACCATGCTGCCCCGCAACCCGGTCTCGGTCGCCCACCAGATGGGCCGGGAGCGGGCGTTGATGGAGATGTTCGGCAACATGGGCTGGCAGGTGACACCCGGCTTCGTGCACGCGACCGTCGGCGCGCAGGCCGCGCGCGGGGTCAACCTGACCGTCCTGCACGCACTGTGGACCGACGAGGCCGTCGTCTACTTCCCGCCGCCGTTCGGTCCCCGGGCGCCGTGGTGGTGGTCCATGCGCCCGCTCGCCGAGTGGATCGGCCGGGTCATGGAGGCCGGGCGCGGCACGTCCGCCGCCCGCACCGCGCTCCTCCAGCCCCAGCGGGCCGCCGAACAGTGGACCGGCACCGCCCGGCAGGGCGAGATCGACAGCGCGCTCGCCGACGCCGCCTACGCGCTGGAACGTGCCCAGGTCGACTTCGACCTTCTGCACGAGGGGGCCCTGACCGGCGACCCGGACCTGCTGGCCCACGCCCGCGTACGGTCGGGCCGCCTCAGTGTCGGCGCCGCCCGCTACGACCTCGTCGTCCTGCCGCTCACCCCCACCCTGGACACGGCGACCGTCCGTGTCCTGGACGCGTTCGTCCGGGCCGGCGGGACCGTCGTCGCCGTGGGCGCGCTGCCCGCCGACGAGGCCGACGGCAACGACCGCTCCCTGAGCCGCGCCCTGCACGACCTGTTCGGCGACACCGCCCCCGGCAGCCGCCCGCTCGGCCGGGGAGAGGCGGTACGCGTCGCCGACACAGCGGCCCTGGGCGCGGCCGCCCACGAGGCCGGGGCCGCGGCGGCCGTCCTCGAACCCGCCCGGGAGACGATCCGGGCCCTGCGGGTCACCCGGGGCGAGGACACCGCCTTCCTGTTCAACAACGAGAGTGCCGCGGCCGTCGAGACCACGGCGGTCCTGCCCGCCGAGGGCGCCCCGGAGCTGTGGAACCCGACGACCGGTGAGACCGCGCCGGCACCTGTCCACCGGACGAGCAAGCGGGGCCTGCGTGTGCCGCTCACCTTCGCGCCGTACGAGACCCGGATCGTCGTCGTGCGCCGGGACGCACCGGTCCCACCCCACCTGACGGACGCCGGCACGTTCGACGTCCTCTCCGTCGAACGCCACGGCCGCGTCCTGCGCGCCACCGTCGAGACCGGGTCTCCCGGCAGCCACCGGCTCACCGGCACCGATGCCGGCCGCACCTACCGAGGCACGGTCCGTGTCGACGACCCGCTCACCCCGGTCCCCGTCACCGGCGACTGGACCCTCACCCTGGAGCGCGAAGGGGACACCCCGGTCACCGGTCCGCTCGGCAGCTGGACCGCGTACGCCCCGCTGTTCTCCGGCAGCGGCACCTACACCAAGGAGTTCGACGTGGACCGGATCCACCTCGACGACGGCCGACGCGTCCTGCTCGACCTCGGGGAAGTGCGGGACGTGGCGTGCGTGACCGTCAACGGCACGGCACTCGACCCGCTGCTGTGGGCGCCGTTCGTCACGGACGTCACCGACCTGCTGGAGCCCGGACGCAACCAACTGTCGGTGCGCGTCGCCAACACCCTGTCCAACGAACGCAACAAGCCCCTGCCCTCCGGCCTGCTCGGCCCGGTCACCCTGCGCTTCAGGCGCCGCGTCGCCGCCGTACTGGACCGCGACTGACGAGGCCCCTGTCGACGCCTTCGTCGGGGGAGGGTCACGCCTCGGCGGACGCGGCCTCCTCCGTCTGCTTCGAGGTGGCCTTCTCGGGCGTCTCGGGGGCCGTGTAGTAGACGGAGCTTCCCTGCTTGGTGCGCTGTGCCTGGGTGCGGGCGACGAGCCCTTCGAGGGTGGTGCGAATGACGGTGGTCTTGATGCTGCGGTCGGGATGGGCCTGGCCGAGGGCCGTGGCGATCTCGGCCGCCGAGCGCGGTTCGCTCTGCTCGGCGAGGTGACCGCGGACCAGGTCGACCAGCTTCGTCTGCTTGGTCTTCGCGGTGTCGCTCTTGGCCGCGGAGGGCGCGGTGGTGGGCTTCTTGGCCGCAGGCGGTGCGGTGGCGGGCTTCTTGGCCGGGCTGCGACGTGCGGCCGAGCCGGTCTTCTTCGCCTTCGTCCGCTTCCGTGTTCCGGTGCCCGGGGTGGTGGCCGTCTCCGTGCGCGGCGCGGGCACGGCGGCGTTGTCGGCTGCCGCCGCGGGCTCGGACCGGGCGGACGGCGGTGCGGTGTCGATAACCTGCTGGATGCCGACCAGCACCTGGTGGTCGCGCTGCAGAGCGGTCAACTGCTCCTGCAGGGCGGCGATTTCAGCGCCGATCCGTTCCTGCTCCTTGGTGTTGCGTTCGAGGTCGGCGCTGACCTGAGCGGTGTACTGCGAGGTCAGTTCGGTGGGGGAGGTGGTCTCGGACATGCGATGCACAACCTTTCCTCGGTGCGGGCCGCAGTGGAAGGACCCGACTGCACGCGGACGCTGTCCCGGACGGTCGCCCGGAGTCGGTAGCACCCGCAGTACATGGAGCATTAACCGTAGCGATAGTACGGACAACCGGATGCGGGGTGTCCCATCCGCGCAGCCCGAGTCACCCGTCAGTGTGCCTGCGTGTGAGGGCAGCCGGGCCACGGAGGAGCGGGCTCCGCGAGCCATGAGTCAGTTCATTGAAGGAAGTTGAAGGGGTACACCCTTAACTTACCAATGACGTACCGGACATCTTGTGTTTCCTTGATGGTAACTGTATTCGTGCAGAGGTCGGCCGGATTCGAAAATAACTCTGTCTTTTTCCGTCGGTGGCACAACCAACTGGCAACAGCACCGGTCTAATTCGGCGAATTGACGACGCGCGGGGTCTGAAATCCCCGGTCGGGACGCCATGCGTCCCGGATTTTCTGAGGGCACTGTCACCTATGGATTGTCTGCACTTGCGCGGGGCCGTGGCTCACGGCGTTGTCGCGCACCGGAGCGCACAGCGGCGAGCGGACGGGGGCTGGGGATGAGACCGGCAGCCCGTTCGGAGTTGAAGACCGATGTCGGCTTAGGCGATGAGGGGCCCTTCATGCCCGCGCCGGAGGTGTTTGGGCCGACAACGGACGCCGGTTCGCCCCCGGGCCGATCCGACGACCGTTCAGGATGGCTTCGTCTGCTGCGGCCGACGCGTCCCAGCCGGGCCGCCGCCCTGTTCGCGGCGCTGCTCAGCGTGACCGTGTCGTGCGCCGGCGACCTCGTGGCCCGCAGCTACCCCTTCGGCCCGCACACCCGCAGCGTCAACGACCTGGGCAACCAGTACGTGCCCTTCCACGCGCACTTGTGGGACCTCCTGCACGGACGGGCCGACGGCGGACTGTTCCTCAACTGGCAGTCCGGGTACGGCGCCGGCATGCTGCCCGACCTCGGTACGTACCTCACCAGCCCGTTCGCCTTGCTCGTAGGGGTGTTTCCGCGGGACGAGATCGATCTCGCCGTCTATGTCATCACCGTGCTGAAGATCGCGTGTGCCGCCGCCGCCATGGCCCGGCTGCTGCTGACTCTGCGCCCCGGCCGCTGGTGGGCGGCGGGACTGCTGGGCGCCTCCTACGCCCTGTGCGGCTGGACCGTGGCGAGCGCCGTCTACAACCTGATGTGGCTCGACGGCCTGATCGCCCTTCCGCTGCTGTGCCTGGTCGGCGCATGGGTGCTGAACGCACGGCGTCCGGTCCTCGGGGTGGTGGTCGTGGCGGCCGCCTGGATCGCCAATTTCTATACGGCTTATATGGCCACCCTCGCCGCCGTTCTCGTGCTGCTGCTCAATCTGGTGCTTTCCGGTCCGCCGCGCCGCCGCATTCTCGCGGTGGCGGGACGTGGCGGCCTGACCGTGGCACTGGGAATGGGCATCGCGGCGCCCCTGGTGGCAGTCGTGTACTTCGGGACCACGCACGCCTCCCCAGGCAGATTCACCGATTTCACGCCGGTGGCGACCGAGGACCTGCTGGCCCGCCTGCTGCCGACGACGTACAGCTTCGGTTCGCCCGCACTCTACGTGGGCACCACGGCGCTATTGCTCGCCCTCGCCCTGCCCTTCCACCGGGCAGCGCCCCGGCGGGTGCGCACCGGTTGGACGGTGCTCATGGTGACAGTGACACTGTCGATGCAGTGGGCCCCCACCCAGTTGATGTGGCACGCCTTCACCCCACCGCAGGGCAGCTCCTACCGTGAGACGTTCGTGGTGTGCGCCCTCGTGGTGATCGCCGCCTGGCACACCCTCTCCTACGGCCCACCCGGCCGGCGCGCGCTGGGCGCGGCCACCGCGGTGCTTGCTCTGATCACCGCCTACGCGAGCCGGAGTGAGCTGGTACGGCCCTTCGTGTGGCCGATCCTGCTGACGGCCGTCGCGGGCGCGCTGGGCGGACTGGCCCTGCTCGCCCGTACGAGCGTCAACCGTCCCACCGGCAGCGGGCGGCGCGCGGCGCCGGCCGTCCTCGCGGTGTTGCTGCTCGTGGGCACGCAACTCGGTGAGACCACCGCCACCGCCGCCGTGACCACTCGGATGCGGCTGGCGCACATGGACGACTACGCGCCCTGGGGGGACCGGCGGCAGCAGCAGGCGGAGGCGATCGCCGAGGCCGACGGCTGGCCCCGCTACCGCACCGACCCGGGCCGCGAGCAGACCGTGGGCAACGACCCGCTGCTGGTGGGCGGTCAGGGAGCGCAGTACTACAGCAGTCACACCTCCGACATCCTCTTCCGCACCCTCACCGCCCTCGGGGGCGGCTGGACCTCGGGGGGCCGCAGCCTGCAGAGCCTGGACAACGCCGCCACGGACGTGATCTTTTCCGTCGGCGCGCGGGTGCACTCCCCGCCGGACCCGCACCAGAACTGGTTCCCGCAGGACGGCAGCGGGGTGACCGTGTCCCGCCAGGACGTGCCGCCCCTGGTCACCGTACGACCGTCCGCCGCCACCGCCCGCACGCGTGTGTCCGCGTTCGGGCCCTCGCCCTACCGCAACCAGGAACTGCTGCTGGGCACCCGCGTCTACACCGTGCCCCGTCTCACGGTACGCACCGGCACCGGCAAGCCGCCGCAGCGCGTCGGCGGCGAGCGGCCGGGCGTACGCATCGGTGCTCTCGGGCGGGGAACCGCCGTACGCAAGCCCACCATCACGGCCCGGTGCCCGGCAGGCCGCGAGGTGTACCTGTGGACTCCGCACTTCGCCGGCAGCGCACGGCTCACCGGTGCCTCGGCCCATGGCCCGACCGGGCGTTTCCGGTCCGACCCCGTCGCCAAGATCGCGGCCATGGCGCGGCTCGGCACCGTCCCGGCGTCCGGACGTCTGACCATCGAGTTGTCTCCCCACCAGCCGAGCAGCATCCCGGACGGCGCGGTCGGCTGCCTGGACACCACCCGGCTGCACACCGCGGTCGAGCACCTCGAAACCACCGGCGCCACCGACGTGACCGTCTCCGGCGGCACGATCCGGGCCCGACTCCCCGCCGGCACCACGGGCACCGCCGTCGTCGCGGCACCCAGGATCGCCGGCTGGCGCTGTGCCGCGGGAGACGCGGGGGCCACACCCGCCCGGGAGTACTACGGCCTCATCGCCGTACCCCTGGGCGCCTCGGCGACCAGCGTCACCTGCACGTTCCATACGCCGGGCCTGCGGCTGGGCCTGACCGTGGGGGCCGCGTCGCTGGTGACACTGCTGCTGCTCCGCACGCTCGCCGCCGTCCGTCGACGGCGGACGGCCGCGGGGGCCCGAACACCATGAGTCCTCCGCGGCGTTGACGGGGCGGGGGCGGCCAAGGCCACCGCCCCGCACCGTTGACGTCGGCATACGTCGGCGGTTACAACGTGAGGCTTGCGGAACACCTGTTCTCCTGCGGCAGGGGGCGCGGGCTGGTCCGGATCCCGATGCCCCCGCACAGAAGGAGAGGGTCGCCCCGTGCGAACGAGCGGCGCCGTGTCGTCCGCACCCTGCACACCGTGAGGTGGCCGCGGGCCCGCGACGGCGCCGCCTGGGCGCTGCCCATGGCGCTGGCCGTCGACGCCATCGGCACCGGGCTCTGTCTCCCGCTGTCCCTGGTGTACTTCCTCACCGTCACCGGCCTGTCGGAGACCGACGTCGGCCTGCTGATGACCGCCGCTGCGGCCTCCTCGCTCCCGCTGCCGCTGCTCGTCGGGCGGATCGTCGACCGCGTCGGGGCCCGGTCCGTGGTGATCGCGGGGCAGTTGCTGCAGGCCGCCGGGTTCTTCCTGTACCTGGGGGTGGCCGGTCCGGTGTCGCTGTTCCTCGCGGCGCTGGTCGAGGCCGTGGGTCTGCGGGTGTACTGGTCCTCGGTGTTCGCGCTGATCGCCGATCAGGCGGACGGCCGGGCCAGGGACCAGTGGTTCGCCCGGGCCGGCATGATCCGGGCGGCCGGCACCGGCGCCGGCACGGTGCTCGCGGGCGTGCTTCTCGGACTGGCCTCACAACGGGCTTACCACGCAATGGTGTTGGCAGACGCGATCTCCTTCGTTTGCGCGGCGGTCACCGTCGGACTGTTCGTGCGCGGTGCACGGCGGCAGGCGAACCAACCTGACGGCCGATCCCCGGACGGGATACGGCAGTTGCTGCGCAACCGGCCGTATCTGGGCCTGATCGGCGTGAACGTCCTGTTCAACATCTGCACGGTCTTCCTCGCCGTGGCGATGCCGGTCCACGTGATCCGCGTGCTGCACGCGCCGGGCTGGACGGTCGGCGCCTTCCTCACGATCACCACGGTGGTCGTGGCCACCTGCACGGCCGAGGTCACCCGCCGCTCCCGGCGGCGCACCTCCCGGGGCGGCGCGATGGCCTGGGGCGGCCGGTTGTGGGCGGCCTGGTGCGTGGCCGCCGCCCTGGCCGTGCTGCTGCCGCGCGGCCCGCTGCTCGTCGGCTACCTGGCGCTGGTGATGCTGCTGTGGGCGACGGCGGAGATGCTGCACGGGCCGGCCTCGAACGCGCTCTCCGCCGAGGCGGCGCCGCCCGGGGCACGAGGCACCTATCTGGCGGCGTTCCAGTACTCGTTCGCGACGGCGGACATGGTGACGCCCGGCCTGTTCGGTGTCCTGTACGGCGTGGACCGGGTGCTGCCGTGGGTGGTCGTGGGCTGCCTGGCGCTGACGGCGAGCGTGGCGGTCCGGCCGCTGGAGCGGCGCTTGACGAAGGGCGGTGCGGCGGGAGGCGGTTGAGCGCCGGCGCGGCTCCTCGACTCCCTCTCCGGCGGCCGTTGACAAAGCGGAACGTCGTTCCGTAACGTAATCGGAACGACGCTCCGTTTGCGGTGCGACTGCATCCGGACGCTCCTGATCCCCTCGCCTGCCATCGGCCGACCGTGACCGTCGGTGTCCGACCGGACCAGTGGCAGAGGCTCTTGAACGGAATAGGCATGATGACTGATTCGCCCCACGCAGCCGCCACCTTCAGCTCGCCCAGCCCCGTGCTCTCGGTCAGTCCGGTCGTGCTGCCGGCTCCCGGCCGGGCCGTCGACCTGGAGGTGCGAGTCTCCGCGCCCATGACCGGGGGCGACGTGCCGGTCATCCTCCTCTCGCACGGTCAGGGCTACTCCAACCACCTCTCCTCGCTGAACGGCTATGCCCCCCTAGCCAACTTCTGGGCGGCGCACGGCTTCGTCGTGATCCAGCCCACCCACCTCAGCTCGAGGACGCTGAGCCTGGATCCCGGCACTCCCGGGGCGCCGCTGTTCTGGCGGTCGCGAGCCGAGGACATGCGGCGCGTCCTGGACGGGTTGGACGTGATCGAGGCCGCCGTTCCTCAGCTCCTCGGGCGCCTGGACCGAAACAGGGTCGCCGTGGCCGGGCACTCGATGGGCGGCCACACCGCGAGCCTGCTGCTGGGTGCCCGGCTCATCGACCCGCTCGACGGAACGGAGGTGAACCTGACCGAACCCCGGATCAAGGCGGGAGTCCTGCTTGCCGCGCCCGGCAGGGGCGGCGACGCCCTCACCGAGTCCGTGGCCGAGAACCTGCCCTTCTTCTCGACCACGGACTTCTCCAGGATGGCCACACCCGCGCTGGTGGTCGCCGGCGACAAGGACGCCTCGCCCCACCTGACGGTCCGGGGTCCGGAATGGCACGCCGATCCGTACGTCCTCTCCCCGGGCCCCAAGTCCCTGGTCACCCTGTTCGACGCAGAGCACGGGCTCGGTGGGGTCTCCGGGTACGACGTCGCCGAGACCACGGACGAGAACCCCGAGCGGGTCGCCGCGGTCCAGCGGCTCACCTGGGCCTACCTCCGCACGCAGCTGTATCCCGGGGATTCCGCCTGGCGGGCCGCCTGTGACGCCCTGACGGCGGGCCCCAGCCCGCTCGGACGGGTCGAGTCCAAGTAGGCCGGGTCCCATCCGCGTCGGGCGGAGAGGCGCGGTCTCTCAGTTCGTCATCGCGTCGCGGACGAGCGCGGTGTCGACGAACTGCTCGAAGCGGACGATCCTTCCGCCGCGGACGACGAAGTGGTGGGCCACGCGGACGGCGAGTTGCTTGCCCGTCGCCTTGTTGGCGGCGGTGTAGCGGGCGAGGACGACGACGTTCTCGCCGTCGACCACGTAGGTGTCGTCGTGCGCGGTCCACCCGTCCCAGTCCTGGGCGAGTTGCTCCATGACGTGGGAGGTGACGCCGTCCGGAGTCCGGTAGGTGCCGGCCAGCGGGAAGCCCGCCATCTCCGTCCACTCGACGTCGGGGGCGAGGGTGGCGCGCAGGGCCTCCAGGTCGCCGGCCGCCGAGGCCAGGTACTGCCGGCGGACGACGTCGGCGGGGGCGTCGGAGACGGCGAAGTCGGTGCTCGGTGCGGACGTCGCGGTGTGCGTGGTGTTCGCTGTGTTCGTGGTCATCGTGGTCAGCCCCAGGCCATCTCGCCCTTGGCGACCTTCGCGCCGATCTGCGCGGCGATCAGCATGCCGTGGTCGGGGTGGCGCCGGACCAGAGCGTCGGTCAGCGCGGCCCCGTCGGAGGCCTTGCCGAGCTCCTCCTCGAAGGCGGTCAGGTAGTCCCGCGTGGCCGTGATGGCGGAGGCGTCGGCCGGGGTGCCGGGCAGGCGGTGCCCCGGGACGACCAGCTGCGGGTCGAGGGCGGCCATCTCGTCCAGCAGGCCGATCCAGGCGGCGCGCTGCTCGGGCTGCGCGGTGTCGGCGACCCAGACGTGCTCCTGCTGGAAGAGCAGCACACCGCCCAGGAGGGCGCGGTGCTCGGCCTGCCACAGGTAGTGACGGTCCGGCAGCTGGGGGCCACCGCCCTTGAGCTCGAAGTGGTGCCCCTCGAAGGTGAGGCCGTCGGTCAGCGGCTCGAGGCCGACCAGGCGGGTGGGCAGGTTCGGACCCAGTGCCTCCCATGCCTTGAGCTTGCCCTCGTAGGAGTGCTGGATGTGCTCGATGACGTGGTCGGTGGCGACGAAGGTGGCGTCGGGGAAGGCATCCGCGAGGACTTCGGCGCCGAAGTAGAAGTCGGGGTCGCCGTGGCTGACGAAGACGGTGGTCAGCTTCTTGCCCGAGTCGAGTACCTCGGCGGCCAGCCGGTGGCCGTCGGCCCGCGTGAAGCCGGCGTCGACGAGCAGGGCCTCGGTCTCACCGGTGACGAGAGTGGCGGTCTTGTTCTTGGTGCCGGCGGGGAAGTCGAGGTCCAGGACTGTGAAGGAGAGCGTGCTCATGGGTGCTCCTCGGGAGGGGGACGGGTGGCGTATCAGGACGTGCGGGGGATGCCGAGGGAAGCGAGGCGGCGGTCGACCTCATCGGCGGTGGCGTGGCCGCGGGCCACCGGTACGGCACGCGAGCCGTCGACGGCGACAAGGGTGGGGAAGGCGGTGACGCCGAGTTCGGCGCTGCGGCGGAAGTCCGCCTCGGCCGCTTCCCGGGCGTCGGGCGACTCGAAGGCGGCCACCACGGCGTCGGCGTCCAGCCCCGCAGCCTCGGCGAGCTGCCGATAGGTGGCGGGGTCGGACAGGCTGAGTCCGTCGACGTAGAAGGCGTGTTGCAGTGCCATGGCGAGTTCCACCGCCCGGTCGGGGGCGCTGCGCCGCAGGGCGGCGACGCCGCGGGCGGCGGCCTCGGAGTCCATGACGAACGACCCTTCGGCTGCGAGCCGTCGGTACCCCTCGCCGAAGACGGCGCCGGTCATCCGGCTGATGTCGGCGTTGGCCTTCTCGATGTAGCCGAAGGCGCTGAGGGGTACGCGACGCTCGCCGGTGAACAGACCGCCGCAGACCACGTCCACCGTGAGTCCGGGGTGGCGGGAGGCGACCTCGCGCAGCGTTCCGGAGAAGCCGTGCGACCAGCCGCAGTAGGCATCGAAGACGTAAACGAGCTTCACCGGGGACCTCGACAGGGGACGGCGCCCGCCGGATGCGGGCGATTCATCTGACAGAACAGTAACTGACCTGTCAGATATTTCTTCGGCTCTGTGAACTGCGTCACAGCTGTGTGGTTGCCGTCATCGGACCGGCGCTGACGTCGAGACGCAGGTCAGGGGAGACGGGGCAGCTTGTCCCGGGCCGAGTGGCTGAGGATGCGAAGGTCCTCCGCGAACCGCTCACGGTCCTCGGCCGGCAGCGGTTCCACGAAGTACCGCTGGATGTTCTCCACATGGACCCGAGAAGCGCGGACCGTCGTCTCCTCACCCAGCGGAGTGAGCCGCACCAGCTTCGCGCGCCGGTCGTCGGGGGCTTCCGCGCGCGCCACCAGACCCGCCGCCTCCATGCGGTCCACCAGGCGGGTGGCGCCACCCGTGGTCAGGACCTGCTCCTGGGCGATGGCCCGCATCGACAGGCCCGGAGTGCCGGCGCGCCCGAGGATCAGCAGGACCTCGAACATCAGATGGCTGATCCCGCACTCCACCTCCAGGGACCGCCCGAGGAGGTACTCCAGCCGGTTGGCCGCGCCCTGCAGTCGTCCGAACGCGAGAATCAGCTCGTGGTCCGCGGCCTCCTTCGCGTTCCGGATCCCCGCCTGCTCGCTCACGGCCTCGCCGCCCCCTCGTGTCGTCCCGGGTGTCACCGTACCGATCATGCCTTGTGTCCTGGTCGACACGGTGACGGACCGGGCGGCGGTCAGGGGCGCGGGCAGGTGCCGGCCATTCCGTCCCGTTGAGAGGCGTGGCCTCGGGATCCTCGCGGGGGCTGGGGCACTTTTCGCCCGGGTCACCGGTGCAGGCGGGTCCAGAAGCTCGGGCCGAGGATTCCGTCGTAGGGAAGACCCTGGTCGGCGAAGAACTGGCGGACTGCCTGGGCGGTCTGCGGGTCGTAGTGGCCGGTGGCCGGAACGGTGTATCCGAGCCGGTCCAGGAGGCACTGCAGGTGGGAGACCGCGGAGCCGGAGTCGCCCGGGCTGAAGCTGCTGGGATGTGACAGGGGCCCGCCGGGCCGGCATTCGGCTGGCTCGGCGTAGGCAGATGTGCGCGTGTCGGCGACCGGTGCGCCGAGAGCCGGCACCGCGGCCGGGCCGAGGGCGAGCACGGAGGCGAGGAGGAGGACAGCGGTGAGGTCCGGACGTACGCGGCAGGGGCGGAGACGGGCCATGACGTGGGTCCCTCCTGGGGAGGATCGCTGTCGTGGTGGTGACAGCTCGTAAGCTATGAGGCCACCACTCCGGCGTGAAGGAGTGTTCCGGCCTGGTCCCCTCAACCCGTTTCGCCCCTTCGACCTGTGTTTTCGCCCGGGTATGCGGCGGTGAGCGCGATCCCACCAGGGGCAACACAAGGACCGGAATGTCCGATACCGCCCACGATCACCGTCGGCCCCGTCAGAAGGCAGCCCCTCATGACTGAAGTCCCGAGCCGCAGCACCACCCGTGTCCTCGTCATCGGGGGCAGCATCGCCGGTATGCTCGCCGCGGCCGCGGTCAAGGACCATGTCGATTCCGTGGACGTCATCGAGGCCCACGAACTGCCCGAAGGGCCCGAGCCCCGCACCGGTGTCCCCCAGGCCGTCCACATCCACCTCCTGCACGCCGGCGGCGCCGAGGCCATCGACAGCCTCCTGCCGGGCACCATCGACCAGTTACTGGCCGCGGGTGCCAACCGCGTCCCGATGACCACCAACATGGTCATCCACTCTCCTGAGGGCTGGTACCGGCGCTGGCGGCGCGGCACGCACTACCTGATCTCCGCGAGCCGGGACCTGACCGACTTCGTCGTCCGTGAACAGGTCCTCGAAGACCCCCGGGTCGCCGTGCACACGCACACCAAGGTGCTCGAACTGCTCGGAGACCGCCGCAACGTCACGGGCGTGCGCGTCCTCACCGCCGACGGCGAGGAGTCACTGCTGAGCGCCGACCTCGTCATCGACGCCTCCGGCCGGGGCACGCGCACCCCGCAGTGGCTCACCCGGCTGGGCATCACCGGCCTCGCCGAGAAACGCATCGACTCCGGGCTCGTCTACGCCAGCCGTGTCTACCGCGCTCCCGGGCCCACCCGTGACTGGCCCATGGTCGGTGTACAGGCCGACCCGCGTCTGCCCCGGCCCGGCAACGCCGGCGGCCTCCTGCCGATCGAGGGCGACCGGTGGCACGTCAGCCTGATGGGGGCACCCGGCGGGGAACCCACCCGCGACGCGGACGCGTTCGAAGCCTTCGCCCGCGCGCTGCGCCACCCCGTCCTGGCGGACCTCCTTGCACTCGCCGAACCGCTCACCGATGTCAGCGTCACCCACAGCACCGCCAACCGACGCCACTTCTACGAGCGGCTCGCCCACTGGCCGCGGGGCCTGGTGGCGCTCGGGGATTCCGTGGCCGTCTTCAACC
This sequence comes from Streptomyces cellulosae, assembly GCF_000721105.1. Classification (GTDB taxonomy): domain Bacteria; phylum Actinomycetota; class Actinomycetes; order Streptomycetales; family Streptomycetaceae; genus Streptomyces; species Streptomyces cellulosae_A. The sequence continues at coordinate 267,452 of NZ_JOEV01000005.1, read as the reverse complement.
CCGTGTACGGACAAGGCATATCGGTAGCCGCACAAGGGGCTCTCGCCCTGCGGGACCTGCTCTCGGGCGGCCTGACTCCAGACCTGGGCCGCCGTGCCCAGCGTGCCATCGCCCGCCCCGTCAACACCGCGTGGACCCTCGCCGTGGGGCAGGATGTCCACTTTCCCACCACGACGGGCGCCGGCCCGAACCTCGCCGATCGTCTCCTGCACCGCTACGTCAGCCGCCTGTCCCGCACCGCCACCGGCTCCTTCCACGCCGCCACCGCCCTGACCGACGTGCTGGCCCTCCAGGCCCCGCCCACCTCACTCGTCAGACCCGGTGTGCTGCTGGCAGCCTTGCTCGGCCCCCGGCGCCCCCCGCTCGACGGGCCCCAGTTCACCCCGGCGGAACGCAGGGTGCTGGACGGTCCGAACGGGGACGGCGACTCGCCCGGGCAGCCCGAGTGGACGGTCAGCGCCGGCAGGGGCCGAAGCATGCCCGGACAGTGCCGCCGCCCGCAGGTGTGAAGCACAGCCGCGGGTGGGTCCGGCCGTTGCCGCCGACCGTCGGCGTGAAGCGCCAGGCACCCATGTCGGTCGCGTTTCATGCTGTCGGAACCGCGCCGGTGTCCGCGGTTACGGCTTGGCTCTGACCAGCCCCGCGTCGTACGCCATGATCACGGCCTGGATCCGGTCCCGCGCGCCGAGCTTGGCGAGGACCCGGCCGACGTGTTTCTTCACCGTGGACTCGGTGAGGACGAGTCGTTCGGCGATCTCGGTGTTCGTCCAGCCGTGGCCGATGGCGACCAGTACCTCTTGTTCGCGGTCGCTGAGCGATCGCAGTCGGGGATCCGCGGCGACCGGGGGTGCGCCGGACGGTGCGAGCACCTGGTGGGCGTAGGCGTCCAGCAGGCGCCGGGTCAGGCTCGGGGCCACGACGGCGTCGCCGGTGGCAACCGCGTGGATGCCCGCGACGAGTTCCTCGGGGCGGGCGTCCTTGAGAAGGAATCCGCTGGCACCGGCGCGCAGACCGTCGTGGGCGTACTCGTCGAGGTCGAAGGTGGTCACGATGAGCACCCGGGTGCGGCCCCCGCCGGCGACGATGCGGCGGGTCGCCTCGATGCCGTCCATGCCGGGCATCCGTACGTCCATCAGGACGACGTCGGGTCGCAGCTCCGCGGCGAGGCGGACTGCCTCGGCGCCGTGCTCGGCCTCGCCGACCGGAGTCAGGCCGGGGGTGCCCTGCAGGAGCATGCGGAAGCCGAGGCGTTGCAGGGGCTGGTCGTCGGCGATCAGCACGGTGGTCATGGCAGCTGTTCTCCTGACACCGACAGGGCGGGGGCGGCGGGCACGTCGAGGACCACGTCCACGATCCATCCGTCGCCGGTGTCGCGTGGGCCGATGGTCACGTCACCGCCGTACATGGCGGCCCGCTGGCGGATGCCGACCAGGCCGTGCCCGGGTTCACCGGTGCCGGTGGTCCGCTCCGTCCGTACGCCCGCCCCGCGTGGTGTTCCCGTGTCGGCGACCCTGACCCGCACCTCCGGGCCGTCGGCGGCCACGGTCACCTCTGCGGCGGAGCCCGTCCCGGCGTGCCTGAGCGTGTTGGTGAGGGCTTCCTGGATGATGCGGTACACGGTGAGCTGGACGCCGCCGCCCAGTGCGTCGAGATCGCCCACCGTCCGGTAGGTCACCGTCAGCCCCGCCGCGCGGACCCGCGCCAGCAGGGCGTCGAGGTCGCGGATCCCCGGCTGCGGACTGAGCAGCCGTACGTTCTCCTGCTGCTCCTCACGCAGAACGCCCAGCACGCGGCGCAGCTCGCCCATGGCCTGCCGCCCGGTGTCGCCGATGATCCGCAGGGCTTCGACGGAGTTCTCGTCGCTGTGGGCGGCGAGGGTCGCGGCGCCGTCGGCGAGGCCGACCATGACGGAAAGGTTGTGGCCGACGATGTCGTGCATCTCGCGTGCGACCCGCGAACGCTCGGCGGCGGCGGTGAGCTGGACGCGCTGGTCGCGCTCTATCTCCAGGCGCGCCGTCCGGTCCTCCAGGGCCGCCAGATACATCCGGCGGATACGGAGCACGAGACCGAGGGTGACGGCCGCGGTCGCCGTCCCCACCAGGAAGAAGAGTCCGGGCAGCGGATGCTCGACGGGCACCAGGAAACAGACGGCCGGTACCAACTCGGCGAGGGTGACCAGGCAAGCCCAGCCCAGCGCCCGCAGCGAACCGTGCAGGGCGAGGCTGTACAGGGCGACGAGCAGGCTGATGCCGGCCTGCTGCCAGATCCCCAGTGACCACTGGGCGATCGAGACCAGGGAGATCACGAAGAAGGTGGTCACCGGAGCCCTGCGGCGCCACCACAGCGGCACGACGAGAGCGACGGCGAATCCGAGCAGGACGGCGGTCGGCAGATCACCGCGGTTGCCGTTGTCCCCGAAGGGACCGTCGTGGCCGCCGCCCGAGAGCACGTCGGGCAGGCTGACGAGGGTGATGGCCAGCACCACCGCGGTGTCCAACAGCCAGGGATGCCGCCGGTCCAGCCGCTGCTGGCGGCTGTGCCCGCGCATCAGACGGCCCAGGAGCGGGTGCGCCCAGACGGCCTCCAGCCCGGGAGACGGCGGGAGGGCCGTTCCCCGGGCGGTGTCCGCGGCGGCCCGCGCCCGTTCCGGATTCATGGCACCCATTGTCATCGTTTCGCCGGTCAGGCGTCGGTGCGGACCAGTCGGTACGCCGCTCCGGCCAGCGCCAGGGCCACCCAGCCGGCGAAGACCGCGAGCCCGGCGCCCGGCGAGAGGGAGTTCGCGGACTCGTGCAGGGCGTACATGGCGGACCCGGCGTTGCCGGGGAGGTAGGGGGTGATCGTGTCCTCCCAGGAGTTCGGCAGCAGGCTGGTCAGGCCGGACAGGATGAGCAGGAGGCCGACCAGGATCGCGATGCCGCCGGCGGTGGACCGGACCAGGGCTCCCAGGGCCACGCCGAACACCCCGACCAGACCCAGGTAGAGGCCCGCGCCGACCAGGCTGCGCAGTACGCCGTCGTCGCCGAGGGACAGCGCGATCTTCTCGCCGTCCAGGCCGATCGCGCCCAGCTGGAACGCGGCCAGCGCGCCGACCGTGGCCAGGACGAACGCGGTCACCCCGAACACGGCGCTCTTCGACCACAGGACGGGCAGCCGTCGCGGAACCGCGGCCAGCGTGGAACGGATCATGCCGGTGCTGTACTCGCCGGCGGAGACCAGCACCCCGAGCACCCCGATGGCCAGCGAGGCGAAGGTCGAGCCGGTCAGGGCCACACTGATCGCGTCGCTCACGCCGGAGGCCCGGCCGGGCGGGCCGTTGTCGACGGGGGCGTCGGGGCTGTAGGTGGCGGAGGCGATCGCGCCGATGGCGATCAGCAGGAGCAGGGCGACGCCCAGGGTGATCCAACTGGAGCGCAGCGACCAGAACTTGGCCCACTCCGAGCGCAGCACCCGACGGCCGGTCACCTTGTGCGCGACCTTCTGGGCAGGCGCCGGGGAAAGGGTCGTGGCGGTCATCAGGCGGCCTTTCCGGCGAGGGCGGCGGGGGCGCTGTGGTACTCCACGGCGTCGCTGGTGAGTTCCATGAACGCCTCCTCCAAGGAGACGGACTGCGGGGTGAGTTCGTACAGCGCCACCCCGTGCGCGGCGGCGATCGCCCCGATCTCACGGGCGTCGCGCCCAAAGACCAGCAGTTCCTCGGCCGAGGAGGAGCTGATCGTCACGTCCGGCGCGGCCAGCAGCGAACGCAGCTTCCCGGCCTCGGCGGTGGAGACCTTCACACCGCCGCCGCCGGACTGCTGGACGAAGGCGTCGACCGTGGTGTCGGCCAGCAGCCGTCCCCGGCCGATGATCACCAGATGGTCCGCGATCAGCGCCGTCTCGCTCATCAGGTGCGAGGAGAGCATCACGGCGCGGCCCTCGTCGGCCAGCCCGGACAACAGATTGCGCACCCAGAGCACACCCTCCGGGTCGAGGCCGTTGACCGGTTCGTCGAGCATGACCACCGCCGGGTCGCCGAGCAGGGCGGCGGCGATGCCGAGCCGCTGGCCCATGCCGAGCGAGAAGGCGCCCACGCGCTTGCCGGCCACGCTGCCGAGCCCGGCCAGCTCGATGACCTCGTCCACCCGGCGGCGGGAGATGCCATGGGTGTACGCGAGCGCCATCAGGTGGTTGAAGGCGGTGCGCCCCGGGTGGACGGACTTGGCCTCCAGCAGGGCTCCGATCTCGTGCAGGGGCGCCGCGTGCTGGGCGTAGCGGCGTCCGTTGACGGTGACCGAGCCGCCGGTCGGGGAGTCCAGGCCGATGATCATGCGCATGGTCGTGGACTTGCCCGCGCCGTTGGGACCCAGGAAGCCGGTCACCTCGCCGGCTTTGACGGTGAAGCTCAAGCGGTCGACCACCGTCTTGTCCCCATACCGCTTCGTCAGCTCACTCGCTTCGATCATGGGGCCTTCCTCGCCTCGCACTCGGCCCCGGCGTCACCGCGGCGTCTGTGTCCGACGCTACGAGGGCGCCCGGCCACGGCCGTGGGACCGAGGGCGACACTTCTGCCCGCCACTGGTACCGCGGTACCACCTGGACGTACTCCCCGGGCGAACCGCCGCTCATCTGTGGCGCCCCCACGTCAAACGCGCGTAGCCGCGCTTACGGATCGCCGTCCTGGGAACTTGGGGGTCATCCAGCCACCGCACCCCGGAGAGGGACCCCCGGCACGGACAGACGTTCAGGCGCCTCAAGGAGTGATCGTGAGCATTCGCATCGGAGTGGAGGAAGAGTTCCACATCCTGGAGGTGGAGAGCGGGCTGCTCGTGCCACGCGCCGACGCCGTCCTGCGGCGGCTTCCCGGGCGGAACTTCACGACCGAACTGCACCAGTCCACCGTGGAGTCCAACAGCGGGGTGCACAAGTCGCTGCACGCGCTGTACACCGACCTCGCGAGGACAAGACGACGGCTCGACGCTGCCGCCTCCTCGGTGGGGCTCGCGGTGGTGGCCGCGGGTACGGCGCCGCTGGCCCCCGGTGCCTCCGCGCACCCCACCCCCGACGCGCGCTACCGGCACATGGTCGAGAAATACGGCAAGGTCGCCGACGAGCAGCTCATCTGCGGTGACCAGGTCCATGTGGACATCCCCGACCGCGACACGGCGGTACAGGTGATGTGCGCGGTCTCCGGCTGGGTGCCCGTGCTCCTGGCGATGTCCGCCAGCTCCCCGTTCTGGCAGGGCTCCGACACCGGATACGCCAGCTGGCGCACGCTGCTGTGGCAGCGCTGGCCCACCGCGGGCCCGGCCGGCTGTTTCGCGACCGGGGCCGAGTACGACGCCGCCGTACGCGACCTCGTCCGGTCCGGGATCATCAGCGACCCGGGGATGATCTACTACGACGTACGCCCGTCCGCACATCTGCCGACGCTGGAACTCCGTATCTGTGACGCCTGCCCGCGCGTGGAGACCGTCGTGCTCATCGCCGGCCTCTTCCGCGCTCTTGTGACCGAGGCCCGCGGGCGGCTGCGGGCGGGCGGTGCACGGGCGTGCGAGGGTCGGCACGAGTGGTTGCGCGGCGCCACCTGGCGGGCGGCCCGGTCCGGCCTCGAAGGCACCCTGGTGGATCCCGAGACCCACCGGGAGCAACCCGCGCCGCAGGCCGTCCGGAAGCTGCTCGCTCGACTGCGCCCCGCGCTCGAGGCCCACGGGGACTGGGAGACGGTCAAGGCCCTGACGGACGCGACCCTCGCCGAGGGCAGCGCCGCCCAGCGCATGCGCCGTACCGCCCAGGAAGAGGATCTGCTGGCCTGCGTCGACCTGCTGATCGCCGAAACCCGCGGCGAACGCAGAAACCGCAGGCCGACATCGCTCGGCCACTCGGGCGCCCCGTCCGCCACGACGGATCGCGGCCGCTCAGGCGTCCCGTCCACCGACCCGGATCGCGGCCGCGCACATGGTCCGTCCATCGGCACCGACGCGGCACGCCCCTCTTTCGGCCCAGAAGCGCCGGAGGTCATCGGCCGCTGACGTACCGATGAACGCCATGAGGTCCGCACAGCCCGGCCGCGTCGCGGGGGCATCGCATCGCACCCCGCCGGCCCGCCGTGACGGTCACGGCCGTGCCGAGTGCGCGCCTGCCGAGCGCGCGCGACCGATTCGGCGGGACCACACCACTCTTACCCACCTGTTCAGGAGCGTCTTTGTCATGTCCAGCAGCGCCGACCGGATCGTGACCGGAAGGCGGGACCCGGGAGTCCCGGCTTACAGTGGCTGGAAGGGAGGCGACACCCGATGTGCGGTCTGAGCGGGGAGATCCGTTTCGACGGTCGGCGACCCGACCTCGCGGCCGTCGAGCGCATGAGTGACCGGCTCGCCGCCCGTGGGCCCGACGGCCGGGGCATCTGGGCGCGGGGCGCGGTGGCGCTCGGACACCGCCGACTGAAGATCATCGACCTGTCGGATCACGGCGCGCAGCCGATGACCGACGCCCGAGGCGAGATCACCGGTGTCTTCAACGGCTGCGTGTACAACTACCAGGAGCTGCGCGAGGAGCTCCGAACACTCGGCCACCACTTCGAGTCGACGTCCGACACGGAGGTCGTACTGAAGGCCTACCGGCAATGGGGCACCGCCTGCGTCGAGCACTTCTACGGCATGTTCGCCTTCGCGCTCGTCGAGCACCGCACCGGCCGTGTCGTCCTGGGCCGCGACCGGCTCGGGATCAAGCCCCTGTATGTGGCGCGGACGCCGGGCTGGCTGCGGTTCGCCTCCTCGCTGCCGGCCCTGCTCGCCGCCGGGGACGTGGACACCTCCCTCGACCCGGTGGCCGTCCACCAGTACCTGAGCTGGCACGCCACGGTGGCGGCGCCGCGCACCGTCCTCAACGGTGTGCGCAAGCTCCCGCCGGCCACCGTGCGCGTCGTCGAACCGGACGGCACCCACCACGACCACCGCTACTGGCAGCCGTCCTACACACGCCGGGCCGAGTACGCCGCCATGGCCCCGGACGAATGGCGTGACGCGGTGCTGGAGTCCCTGCGCGCGGCCGTGCGCCGTCGGATGGTCTCCGACGTCCAGGTCGGTGTGCTGCTCTCCGGCGGGCTGGACTCCAGCCTGATCGTCGCGCTCCTCGCCGATGAGGGACAGCGCGGCCTGATGACGTTCAGCGTGGGGTTCGAGGCGGAGGGCGGCGAGGAGGGCGACGAGTTCCCCTACTCGGACCTGGTGGCACGGGAGTTCGGCACCGACCACCGGCAGCTCATGGTTCCCTCCCATCGGGTGTCGGCGGCGCTGGACGGGGCGGTCGAGGCGATGAGCGAGCCGATGATCAGCCACGACGTGGTCGCCTTCTACCTGCTGTCCGAGCAGGTGTCGAAGGAGGTCAAGGTCGTGCAGTGCGGGCAGGGCGCCGACGAGGTGTTCGCCGGCTACCACTGGTATCCGCAGCTGGCGGAGGTCGCCCGCGAGGACGAACCGGACCGGTACGCCGAGACGTACTTCGACCGGTCGCATGCCGACCTCGCCCGGATCCTTCAGCCCCACCTGCTGCCCCCCGACGACGTCTCCAGCCGCTTCGTGAAGGAGCACATGGCGGTGCCCGGGGCCCAGACCGCACTGGACGCGGCCCTTCGGCTGGACACACACGTCATGCTCGTGGACGACCCCGTCAAGCGGGTCGACAACATGACCATGGCCTGGGGTCTGGAGGCCCGGGTGCCGTTCCTCGACCACGAGCTGGTGGAGCTGGCCGCGGCCTGCCCGCCGGAACTGAAACTGGCCGGGGGCGGCAAGGGAGTGCTGAAGGAAGCCGGGCGGAAGCTCCTGCCCCGGAAGGTCGTCGACCGGCCCAAGGGCTACTTCCCGGTCCCGGCCGTCAAGCACATGGCGGGCCCCGTCCTGGACCGGGTGCGCGAGGCGTTGGAGGCACCCGAGGCGAAGAAGCGCGGCATCTTCCAGGAGCCGTACGTGGCCGAGCTCCTCGCGGCGCCGGACGAGCACCGGACCAGGCGCGGGGCCAACGCGCTGTGGCAGGTGGCTTTGCTGGAGATATGGCTGCAGACGCACGAGATCAGATCCTCGTCCCGAGGCACCGCGTCTTGGCGATCCTCGTCCCGAGGCACCGCGTCTTGGCGATCCTCGTCCCGAGGCACCGCGTCTTGGCGACCCTCGTCCCGAGGCACCGCGTCCTGGCGATCCTCGTCCCGAGGCACCTCCGTCCGAGGCCCCCGGTGTCCTGGCGTCGGTTCCGCGGCCGTCGGGCACCCCGGACACCCGGTCGGCGGACGCGTACGGACCGGGCTTCGCCGCCGCCCCCGCTCCGGTGCCGTTGCCGTTGCCCGAGGCCGGAGGCCCGCGGGACGCGGTGACGCGGCTGCACGCGCACGGCTGCTGGTATCCCTCCGCCGACGCCGACGGCACCCAGGTGGCCTTCATCTGCGACCGGGGTGGCGTTCCCCAGCTGTGGGCCGGGCCCGTGGACGGCGATGATGTCCGGCTGCTCGACTCCTCCCCGGAGCCCGTCAAGGAGGTGTCCTGGTCGCCCGACGGCCGCTGGATCGCGTACACCACCGCACCGGGCGGCGGCGAGCACACCCGGGTGCTGTGCGTACGGCCCGACGGCACCGGCCGCCGCATCCTGGCCGGAGCGGACCCCCGCAGTTCCGCGTACCTGGGCTGCTGGACGCACGACGGCTCGGCCGTCGCCGTCACCCTCGCCGCACCGGCCACCCGCACGTACGCGGACGATCCCGGACACCTCCCGATGGACACCGAGCCCACCGGCGCTCCCCTCCCGCCCGACTGGACCGACCGGGACGGCCGCGCGACGCTCCTCGGCGGGGCCCGGTACGACGCCGCACCGCGGACGGCACCGGCCTCGACGCCGATCGACCTCCTGGGCCTCGCGGCACCGGCGGTCCGGGCCGGCGGTGGCCTGTCGGCCTACCTGATCGACCCCGACGGCCTGGCCTCGCCCGTGCTGATCGCCACCGAGACCCACGCCGCCACCCTGCGCGTGTGCGACCTCAGCCACGACGGCACGCTCGCGCTGCTGCGCCGGGGCCCGCGCGGACGGCGGGAGGCGATCGTCCGGCGTACCGTCGACTCGGCGACGACCTGCGCCGTTCCGGTCGCCGACGGCGACCCGTGGATCGGCCGGTTCGCTCCCGACGGGCGGACGCTGTGGCTGCGCAGCAACGCCGGCCGGGAGTACGCGGCGCTGTTCGCGGTCGCCCTGGGCGACGACGGCGAGCCGCGGGGGAGGTCGGTCGTGGCGGAACGCGCGGGCAACGACCTGGAACTGCTGTCGATGGCCCGGGACGGCCGCACGGCCGTGCTGTCCTGGAACGTCCAGGGCGCGAGCGAACTCGAACTCGTCGAGACCTTCCCGTCGCGCCCGGGCCTCGGCGAGGCGGGACCGGCGAGGCCCGTCTCGCTGCCGCACGAGGTCGTGACCCGGGTCGCGGCGGCAGGGCCGGGGCGGCTGCTGCTCGCACTTGCCGGTTCCCAACGCCGTCCGGGTGTGTGGTGGGCTCACGAAGGCGTGTCCGTGCTGCGGACGCCGTGGTCCTCCCGCGACGAGGACTCCGTCCCGCCGGGCCGCCCGCCCGTGCGGCCCGTCCCCGTGCGCCTGAGGGCCCGCGACGGGCTGCCCCTGAGCGGCTGGTACTACCGGGCCCCCGGGCGGGCCCCGGACGAGCCGGCCCCCTGTGTCGTCCACCTGCACGGCGGTCCCGAGGAGCAGGAACGCCCCGTCTTCAACCCGCTCTACCACGAGCTTCTCGGGCGCGGACTGGACGTCTTCGCCCCCGACGTCCGCGGTTCCTCAGGACACGGCAGGTCGTTCGTCGACGCCGACCTGGGCACCGGCCGCTTCGCCGCCCTGGACGACGTCGCGGACTGCGCGGCCCACGCGGTGACGGCGGGCCTCGCCGATCCGACCCGGCTGGCGGTCATGGGGCGCTCGTACGGCGGCTATCTCACCTACGCCTCGCTGGTGTGGCACCCGGACCTGTTCCGCACCGGGATCGCCGTCTGCGGCATGTCCGACCTGCTGACCTTCTTCGCCGGTACGGAGCCCTGGCTCGCTCAGTCGGCGGCGCACAAGTACGGTCACCCCGAACGCGACCGCGAACTGCTGCGGGACCTGTCCCCGATGAGCCGCGTCGACGCCCTGCGTGTCCCGCTGCTCGCCGTCCACGGCGAACACGACACCAACGTGCCACCGGGGGAGTCCGAGCAGTTCGTGCGCGCCGCGCGCGAACGCGGCATCCCCGCAGAGCTCCTCACCCTGCGCGACGAGGGCCACGACTTCCTGCGCGCGGACAGCCGGCGCCTGTTCCGCCGGGCCGCGGCGGACTGGATGCAGCGCCACCTCCAGGTGTGAGCTCGTCGGCGGCACCGGGCAGGAGACCGACGGTGTCGTGTCCGGACGCGGGGGACCGGTGCCGCGCGTGTGTCGGAACCGGCGCGACACCGGTCGGTGCTGCCGCAGCCGTTCGGTCAGGCGCGCCAGGCCACCTTGAACACCCAGGCGTACTGACCGGCCTTACGCGCGGCCGCGGGAACGTCGATCACCAGGGATCCGTTGCTGACGGTCCAGGTCAGCGGCCGATCGTGGCCGAGCATGGTCACCGTGTCGCCGGCGCGGATCGGGACCGGGGCCTCGACGGTGAGCTTGGCGCCCGGCTCGGCCAGGGAGTGAATGTAGAAGGCCTCGTTCGGGCGGACCGTGAACCTCAGGTCGTCACCCAGTTCGGCCATCCGGGACCAGTACGTGGTGTCGTAGATCGCCTCTCCGTTGGTGCGCAGCCAGTGGCCCGTCTCGCGCAGCCGGGTCTGCATGATCGCGGGGATGGTGCCGTCGGCGCGCGGGCCGATGTCGAGCAGGAAGTTGCCGTTCTTGGAGACGATGTCGACGAGGCTCTGCACGACCGCTTCGGTCGTCATGTAGGCGTCGTCGGGGGTCGCCTGGTTGTACCCGTAGCTGAACGGGTCCAGGCCGCGGCTGGACTCCCACTTGGCGACGACCGTGTTGTCGTACGTCGTGTACTCGGGCGTCGTGAAGTCGTGGAAGCCGATGCCCGAGCGGTCGTTGACGGTGACCTCGATGGGCCGGGCGCGGTTCTTCGCGTGGTTGAAGTACTCGGCCAGGACATGGAGGCTGTCGTTGGCGCCGCCGATGTCGCACCAGATGAGCTCCGGGTCGTAGCCCTGGATCAGCTCCAGCATCTGCGGGGCCTGGTAGTCCTTCACGAAGTCCTTGCCCGCGGTGTAACCCGTGTAGGGCAAGGGCTCCAGGGTGTACGGATTGCGAGGGGCGTGGCCCATCCAGGGGTTGTCCGGGTTGAACCACTCGGGCATGGAGAAGTAGAGCCCGCGGTGGAGTTCGGGGGTGTACCGGCGGGACGCCGCGAAGAGTTCCTTGACGAGGTCCCGCTTCGGGCCCATCTTCACGGAGTTGCGGTCGGAGACCTTCGTGTCCCACAGCGCGAAGCCCTCATGGTGCTTCGAGGTCAGCACGTGGTACTGCGCGCCCGCGTCCCGGAACAGTTCGACCCAGGCGCGCGGATCGAACTTCTCCGCCGTGAACATCGGGATGAAGTCGTCGTAGGCGAAGTTCTCGCCGTACTTGTCGCGGTGGTACCCGTAGACGGCGTTCGCGGGGTCCTGCATGTGGTTCCAGTACCACTCGGCGTACTGCTTGCCGACCGGCGACCAGGCCGGCACCGAGTAGACGCCCCAGTGGATGAAGATGCCGAACTTGGCGCCCTGGAACCAGTACGGCGCCTGGTGGCCGGAGAGGGAGGTCGCCGTGGGCTGGTAGTCGGCGACGCCGAGGGTCAACCGGCCCTTCCGCGAGGTGGCTTGCGTGCCGCGTCCGGTGACGGTCACCGAGCCGTCCCGCGCCGTGCCGGGGGCGGTGCCTGCACGGTTGCGGATGCCGACGCGGACCCGGGCCTGCTCGCCGGGGTCCAGCCGGCGCACCTTGGCGGGCTCGACGGTGCGCGCTCCCGCCACGTCGACCTGGACCGACACACCGTCCGCGGCCAGGACCGCCACGGTGCCCGCGTTGACGAGGGTGGCCTCGACGCTCTGGGCGCCGCTGGACTCCAGGAGCGAGTTGGTGGAGCGGGCCTCCCGCAGGGTCAACGCGCGTCCCTGTGCGGCGGGTTGCAGGGACAGCGCGAAGACGTGCAGGGACGTCTTGTTCTCCTCCGCCGGGTTGGTGACCGGCAGGGTGATCGCGACCGCCTCCCGTCGCGAGTCCAGCCACACCTCGGACGTTCCGATGCCGACGCTGTGGTCGTCCTTGGTGCCGTCCGGCTTGTAGCGGTACGGCGCCGACAGCGATCCGCCCGCGGCGTACCAGTCGGCGCCGCCGAGGCCCGCGGTCGTGGTGGAGCCGTCCGCGTAGTGGACGGTGGCTTTGCCGGAGGCGTTGCCGTAGCTGCCGGCGGTCAGAAAGACGGCGGAGAGGTAGCGGCCCTTGGGCAGTTCGATGCGCTGGCCGAGTGCGACGACGTTGTTCTTCGCGCCCGCGGCCGAGCCCGGGAAGAGAAACGGCACTCCGTCGACCTCGACGCGGCCGGCGGGAAGTTCCTCGCCCGGGAACGTGTAGCCCGAGCCGTCGAAGTCGCCGCCCGGTGCGGAGGCGGTGTCGATGGCGTCGTTGTCGTAGAGGGTGTCGAGCGGGACGGGGACGGGATCGGGGACGGGAGCCCACGACCCGGCCTGCCCGGCCTGCTCGGCGACGGGTTCGGCGGCGTGGGCGCTGGTGGCGATGGTGAGGGGAAGGGCTGCCGAGGCGGCGACTCCGGCTGCGGTACCCAGGACCTGACGTCTCGGATAGGTGCTCATGAGCGGGCTCCAATTCATCGGATGTCTGATGATTGATTGGGCTCACTGGGCTGTCAACCGTGTGAACCGAGATGACAGCTGTGTGAATAGGTAGGAGGACAAGTCTGTGGGCGGTCCGAGGACAAGTCTGTGGGCGGTCCGAGGACAGCTTCTGTTCCGGTGCACCACACCGTGCGGGACGTCCCCGGTTCAGCTCTGGCTCACCGCGGCACCGGCGTCGCGTACGGCCCGTGGGCCCGCGCCCAGTTCGCGACGGCAGGCCTTGTTGAACGCCTGCAGGTCGGCGATGCCCACCGCGGCCGCGACGGCCGGGATGGGCAGGGTGGAGGCAAGCAGCAGGTGGCGGGCGCGTTCCAGTCGCCGGTGGCGGATGTGGGCGACGACCGTGTGTCCGGTCTCGGCCCGAAACAACCGGGTCAGGTGCGTGTGCGAGACGCCGGCCGCGCGTGCGATCTCGGGCACGGTCAGCGGGTCGGCCAGCCGCTCCTCGATGTAGGCCTGGGCGACGGCGACGACGGGGTGCTGCCGCCCGCCGCGATCGGAGCCGGCCAACTGGGCGACGTGCCAGAGCACCGTCCAGACCTCGGCGCAGGCCCGCGCGGGGGAGAGGGGCACCGCGGTGACCGCGTGCCTGAGCAGGTGGGCCAGCAGGGCCCCCTCGGCCGCGGCGTCCTGCATCACCGGCACCCTGTGGGTCACGCCGGTGTCCGTGAGGCGCAGATGGGCGTACAGGTGCTCCGACCGGCCGCGGTAGTGGAAGTGCACCTCCGTGTCCGGCGGAACCAGGCTCACATGGCCGGGCCGGATGGGGTGCACGGCACCGCCCACAGAAAGCGCGCCCGAGTAGTTGTAGAGATGCAGTTGCCACAGGTCGGGCAGGCGGAAGACCTCGTGCGCCGTGGAGACCCCGTGCACGCCGACACCCGCGCTCGCCACCTCGGGCGGTGCGTCGAGTGAGAGGGACACGTGATCCATGGAGGCGGAAATTTACCAGTAGTCGGCGAATGCGCCCCACGACCGCGCGGGATCCGCGCTCTACATTCGTCGCATGTCAACCACTCCACAGCTGCTCACCTCGGTGCAGACCGCGCGCTTCGTCGCGCAGGGGTTCCTGCGCCTGGACGGGATCGTGCCGGGGGAGATCAACGAGAAGGCCATCGCGGCCCTGTCGGCGGGGATGCCCGGACTGCCGTACGGCACTCCGCTGTCGAAGGCGTTCGCCGAGGGCACGTTCGTCCGTGAACTGTTCAGCCTGCCGCTCGTGTCCGGCGCCGTTCAGAGCCTGGTCGGACCCGAGCCGACGGTCGACCACCACGCGGTGCACATACGCGAACCGCACGAGGGTACGGCCCAGGACCTGCACGGGGACGCGATCATCGACGTACGGCCGGACGCCTTCGACGTCCAGCTCATGTACTACCCGCATGAGGTGACCCCCGACATGGGAGGCACCCTCAGTGTGCCGGGGAGCCACTTGCGGCGCGTCAACGAGACCGACATCGGGCGCGTCCAGAACCTGCGCGGGCAGACCCGTCTGACCTGCCCGGCCGGGACCGTCGTCCTGGTCCACCACGGGATCTGGCACAGCGGCCGCCGCAACGACACCGGGAAGCGGCGCTACATGTACAAGGTCCGCTTGAATCCGACCGTGCCGCAGGTCCGTCTCTGGGACACCTCCGACCTGCACGATCCCGCCGTGACGGCGGAACTGAACACCCACTTCCCGTGGTACGAGCCGGCCACCGCCCGGCTGGAGATCTACAACCGCGTCCTGCTGTGGCGTGCGCTGACCGGGGACGACTCCTTCGACATCGACTACTGGGTCACCCGTGTCAGCAACCGGCCCACTCTGGGGAGCCACACGTGAAACAGCAGGTCCTGGTGCTCTACCTCGCCTCGTCGGCCCTGGACTCCGGCGTGGTGGGCTGGTCCCGCTACGACGGCACCGGCGCCTCCCGACCGACGACCGGGGACAGCGACGAGCCGCCGTACGAGACGGGTCTGGCCGCCCTGCGCGACGGCTGGCGCCTGTTCCAGGCGTCCCAGCTGCTGCCGCCGTACCCCGGTCACGAGTACGACACGTCCTTCCTCAAGCACGAGTTCCTCTTCGAGAAGCTGGAGGGGTGACCGGTCTGCCGGCACCACGGTGACCACGCGTTCGCGAGCCACGCCGCAGCGGCAGGGGCAGGGGCAACGGCAGGATGAGCCTTCCGCCGCACGCGCCCGCCCCGGCTCTTCGCGTACCGGCGTCACGTCCCCAGCATCCACGTCCGGGTGCCGAACGAGGCGCAGGCCCGTGAGGCCACCTCGGCCGCACCGCGCAGGGCCTCGACGAAGCCCTCCGAGGTCAAGGAGCCCTGAACGGCGAGGTGATGGGCGAGGGCCCCGTGCAGGACGTCGCCCGCGCCCAGTGTGTCGGCCACGCGGACCTCGGGCACGTCCACCGTGCCACCACCGTCGGGGCCCGCCCACAGGATGGGCCGCCCGCCTCGGCTGACCGCCGACCAGACGACCCCCTGCTCCCGCAGGAAGCGCAGGGTGTCCGCCGGTGTGCTCGCGCCCGGCGGGTGGAAGTCGGCCGAGCAGACGACCACGTCGATCCAGGGCAGCAGTCGCCGGGTGCCCTCCTTCCAACTGCCTCCGTCCAGGAGGGTCGGGCGGCCCGCCGCCCGCGCGGCGCGGGCGACGGCCACGGCCAACTCCATGTGGTGGCCGTCGAACTCGACGATGTCGGCGGCCCGCACCGACGCGTCGAGATCATCGGGCGGGTCGATCCGCCGGCCCGTCGCGTTCGTCGAGGCGACGGCACGATCACCGCTGGCCGCGGTCACCAGAACGGAGGACACGACCGGCGGCTCCACCGAGTCGGCGGCCAGGTCCGACACGGCTACGCCCAGCCGGTCCAGATCCGCCCTGACGCCCTGCGCCAGCGGATGCGAGCCGATCGCGGTGAGCAGCCTGGCCGCGCCCCCCAGGTGACTGAAGGCCGCGGCCGCGCCCGCCGCCGGACCGCCCGCCGCCACGGTCTGCTCGCGGGCGGTCAGCTTCTCGTTGGATGCCGGCACATGGTCCACGAGGTGGATGACGTCCAGGGTGCACAGGCCGGCGAACAGACCCGCGGGGCGTGCGCGCGCCGTCTCCGCACAGGTGCGGAGGGTGGTCACAGGGTGCGTTCCAGGCGGTCCGCCACCATCTTCACGAAGTGTGCGGGGTCGGCCGGCCGGCCGCCCTCCGCCAGGACGGCCAGGGAGTACAGCAGTTGG
Organism: Streptomyces cellulosae; assembly: GCF_000721105.1. Classification (GTDB taxonomy): domain Bacteria; phylum Actinomycetota; class Actinomycetes; order Streptomycetales; family Streptomycetaceae; genus Streptomyces; species Streptomyces cellulosae_A. The sequence continues at coordinate 251,347 of NZ_JOEV01000005.1, read as the reverse complement.
GCGGTCTCGGCGAGGTCGGAGCGGTCCTCGCGTTCCCTGTACGCCTGGTTGATGCCCTTCACCAGCTGGTGGTCCGGGTTGAGTTCGAGGATGCGCTTGGTGTGCGGCACCTCCTGCCCCATGGCCCGGTACATGTTCTCCAGCGCCGGTGTCAGATCGTGCGCGTCGGCGACGACGCAGGCCGGGGACACCGTCAGGCGGGAGGACAGCCGCACCTCCTTGATGTCCTCCTCCAGTCGCTCGCTCATCCAGCCGAGCAGGCCCGCGTACTCCTCGGCCTGCTGCTCCCGCTCGCCCTCGGACTTCTCGTCGCCCCGCGCACCGAGGTCGATCTCGCCCTTGGCGATCGACTGCAGCCGCTTGCCCTCGAACTCGCCGACCGCGTCGACCCACACCTCGTCGACGGGATCCGTGAGCAGCAGCACCTCGATGCCCCGCTCCCGGAAGGCCTCCATGTGCGGGGAGTTGTCGACGCTCTGCCGGGACCCGCCGGTGATGTAGTAGATGCTCTCCTGCCCGTCCGGCATCCGCTCCACGTACTGCTTGAGCGTGACCGTCTCGTCCGCGCCGTGGGTGGTCGCGAACGACGACACCGCGAGAATGGCATCGCGGTTGTCGGAGTCGGTGATCAGCCCCTCCTTGAGCACCGCGCCGAACTCCCGCCAGAACGTGGCGTAGCGCTCGGCGTCGCCGGCCATCATGCTCTTGACCGACGACAGCACCTTCTTGGTCAGCCGCCGCTGCATCATCCGGATGTGCCGGTCCTGCTGGAGGATCTCGCGGGACACGTTGAGCGAGAGGTCCTGCGCGTCGACCACACCCTTGACGAAGCGGAGATACGGCGGCAGCAGTGCCTCGCAGTCGTCCATGATGAACACGCGCTTGACGTACAGCTGCACCCCGCGCTTGAAGTCCTGCGTGAACAGGTCATGCGGGGCGTGCGACGGGACGAACAGCAGGGCCTGGTACTCGAACGTCCCCTCGGCCTGCAGCTGGATGGTCTCCAGCGGGTCGCGCCAGTCGTGGCTGATGTGCTTGTACAGCTCGTGGTACTCGTCCTCGGACACCTCGTCGCGGGACCGCGCCCACAGCGCCTTCATCGAGTTCAGCGTTTCCGGCTCGGCCGGTCCGTCATCCTCGCTGCCCGCCTCCCCGACCAGCCTGATGGGCCAGGTGATGAAGTCCGAGTAGCGCTTGACGATCTCCTTGATCGTCCACACCGAGGTGTAGTCGTGCAGCTGGTTGTCGGGGTCGGCCGGCTTGAGGCGCAGCGTGACCGAGGTGCCCTGCGGCGCGTCGTCGGCCTCCTCCAGGGTGTACGTGCCCTCACCGCGCGAGGTCCAGCGGGTGCCCTTCTTCTCGCCCGCGCGCCGCGTCAGCAGGGTGACCTCGTCCGCCACCATGAAGCCGGAGTAGAAGCCGACACCGAACTGACCGATCAGCCCCTCGGCGCCGGCCCCGTCCTGCGCCTCCTTCAGCTCCCGCAGGAACTCGGCCGTGCCCGAGTTCGCGATCGTGCCGATGAGCTGTCCGACCTCGTCGTACGACATCCCGATGCCGTTGTCCCGCACCGTGAGCGTACGGGCGTCCTGGTCGATCTCGAGCTCGATGTGCAGGTCGGAGATGTCGGCGTCGAGCGAGTCGTCCCGCAGCGCGGCCAGGCGCAGCTTGTCCAGCGCGTCGGAGGCGTTGGAGACGAGCTCACGGAGGAAGACGTCCTTGTTCGAGTAGACCGAGTGGATCATCAGCTGGAGCAGCTGACGGGCCTCTACCTGGAACTCAAACGTTTCGGTCGGCATGGTTCGCGACTACCTCACTTGTCCATGGATCGCCGGTCACTGGCTGCAGTTACTTTAATGAACGGCGTCAGCCGGCAGGGAATCAGAGGCACCCCCTTGCGCGTCCCTGCCCGTTCGCAGTACACGCGACAGTCCCAGCGCGGCCGGGCCGTCCGCACGGCGGGCGCCAGTCGGGCCGGGTGGAACCGGGATCGCGGCACGGCCATCGACAGCGCCGCCGCCGCCGTGGGGCCGTCGAAGACGGGCGCGGCGATACAGCTCACGCCGAGCGCGGCCTCCTGCTCCTCGTAGGCGAGCCCGGACACCTCGACCTGCTCGATGGCGGTGCGCAGCCGCGCCGGGTCGGTGACCGAGTGCGGGGTGAGCCGGGCCGGCGGCCGCGCCAGGGGGGTCCGTCAACTACCAGCCGGAGAACGCCGGCAGCGCCTTGCCCACCCGGTGCACCACGGCCACGAGACCCTGTCGCTGCCGTCCCGCATCGGTGGCCGGCTGCCGGCGGACGGGCCGGCCGCCGCCTCGTCAGCCGACCATCCCCCGCCGTGTCCGCCCGCTCCCGGAGGTAGCCGCAGGACTGTTCCCCGTCCTCGCCGTACGACTGGGGGTCGGGGGCGGGCGTGACTGTTCCCGATTCCGCCGGTGCCGTGACCAAGGCAGCGGCCGTCCTGGACGAAGCCGCCCGCACCGGCGTCCCCTGCTCCCCGGTGCGCCGGATCCCGCCCGAGGCGGACGTCGCGGCCGCCTACGCCGTGCAACGGCTGTACGTCGAGCGTGCCGTCACCGCGGGGCGGCGCCTGGTAGGCCGCAGGATCGGGCTGACCTCAACCGCCGTGCAAACCCACCTCGGCGTCGACCAGCCCGACTTCGGCGCCCTCTTCGCCGACATGACCGTCCCCGTCGGAGCGGGCGACGATCGCTCCCGGGTGCCTGCTGCAGCCCAAGGTCGAGGCGGAGGTCGCGTGGGTGCTGGACGCGTCGCCGACAACGCCTCCAGCGGCCTGTTCGTCCTCGGCGGCACCCCCGTACCGCTGGACCGGGTCGACCTGCGCGGCGTACGGATGACACTGGCCAGGAACGGCGAGACCGTCTCGCGGGGCACCGCCGCCCTCTGGCTCGGCAGCCCGCTCACCGCCGCCACGGAGGGAACCGGAGCATGACCACCCACGGGGCCGAACCGTCCGCCGCCGGCGCGACCAAGGTCGCCGTCATCGGCTCCGGGCAAGCGTTGTTCGGATTCGACTCCCGGTTCGAAACATTTCGGAGTTTCTGGTCGCAATTTTCGCCCCTGGAATCCGGACTTCCGGCTGGTTCGGTCAAGCCGATCTAAGTGGATGGCTTTGACCAGGCTTAATGCACTCGCGAATGCAGGAATGTTCCGGGACGAGTTTCGTAATGACCGCCGAAACTATTGACAGTCACACCCCGCCGACCAACACTGACGGGCACCGCACAACCCCCCACGAACGTTTCCGCCGGTTTCGCGAGGAGGAAGCATGGAGAAGAACGACGGCCCCGTCGGCCGAATCAGCCGCAGGAGTCTCATCGGCGGCACCGGAGCCTTGGCCTTGGCCACCGCGTCCGGGCTGATCCTGCCGGGAACGGCACGCGCGGACACGACCATCACCACGAATCAGACCGGCACCGACAACGGCTTCTACTACTCGTTCTGGACCGACGGCGGTGGCGCGGTCTCCATGACCCTGGCATCCGGCGGCAGTTACCGGACCTCCTGGACCAACTGCGGCAACTTCGTCTGCGGCAAGGGCTGGAGCAACGGCGGCCGGCGGACGGTGCGGTATTCGGGCAGCTTCAACCCGTCCGGCAACGGTTACCTGGCCCTCTACGGATGGACGTCGAACCCGCTGGTCGAGTACTACATCGTCGACAACTGGGGCACCTACCGGCCGACGGGCACATACAAGGGAACGGTGACCAGCGACGGCGGGACGTACGACATCTATCAGACGACGCGGTACAACGCCCCGTCCGTCGAAGGCACACGCACGTTCAACCAGTACTGGAGCGTCCGGCAGTCGAAGCGGACCGGGGGAACCATCACCACCGGCAACCACTTCGACGCATGGGCCCGTGCAGGAATGACACTGGGCAGCTTCCGGTACTACATGATCCTCGCGACGGAGGGCTACCAGAGCAGCGGCAACTCCAGCCTCACGTTGAGTGGTTGAACGACGTCACGGGCCCAGCTCGGGCCGCTCGGCCGCGTAGCCGTCTCCCGGTGTGCGTCCGCGCAGTCGTCGCCACAGCCAGGGCGCGACATGGTCCAGAGCCCAGCGCGCATCTGCCTGCAGGGCACGAAGGGCGGGGACGGGCTCCTGCGGCGGCAGGAGTCCGGCCCAGTCGTCGTACCCGGGTCAGCAGGTCCGGCTCGAGCGCCAGAGCCGGGCCGAGTGATCGGTCCTGATCTGGCCGTTCGTCTTCCCGCGCACGGCGAGATGGGCATGGCCGAGCCTTGGCTGCCCCTTTGTCGGATTTCGGCGAGCCGGTCGGCCCAGCCCCGGTGACCGCCCGCCGGCTCGGGATCCCCGAGGCCTTCCGTCTGGCTGTCGCCGATCGCCACGTAGCGCAGGAACGGGTGTGAAGCGGTCGTGGGGCGCGAGTCCATGGAGCGGCCTCGGCTGGTGGACGACGGAGCGACTCGGCCTGGTGGGCGACGACGTGCGGAACGTCGTGCGTGCTCGCACCGGCAGCCGTCCACGCCATCGCTTCACGCAACGCTCACCAAGCATCCCCGGAGCTTTAAGTTTCAATCGCTACGCTCGCGGCGGGCCGAGTGGCCGGGGACGACCCCCGCCGCGGTGCTCACCTGCCCCACCAGGTACAGGAGAATCGGTGTGCGTGACGGCGACGTAGTGGTGATCGGCGGCGGCTACGCGGGCGTCCGTCTCGCGAAACGACTGGACGGTATCGCGCGGGTCACGCTGGTGGACCGCAAGGAGGTCTTCTTCCACCGCATCGCCTCCCTCAGGGCCGGCGTGCGCCCCGAGTGGACGGTGACCCCGTTCATCCCGTACGACCGGCTGTTGCGTGACGGCCGTGTGGTGGCGGGCAAGGCGGTCCGTGTCGACACCGTCGAGCGGCAGGTGGTGCTCGCCACGGGGGAGCGGCTGCCCTACGACGTGGTGGTGATCGCCACCGGTGCCGACTATCCCGAGCCGGCCCGCTTCACCGGAACCACCACCGAGGAGGCGGCGAAGACCTTCGCCGCCCACCAGCGCGACATCGCCACCGCCGATCATGTCCTGGTCGTCGGCGGCGGGCCCTCCGGCGTCGAACTCAGCGCCGAGGTCCGCCTGGCCAGACCCGACGCCCGGGTCACGCTCGCCCATGCCGGGCCGGTGCTGCTCGACTCCACGGGCAGCGAGCGGGCCGGACGCCGGGCCCGGGCCTGGCTGGAGGCGCACGACGTCGAGGTGCGGCTCGACTCCTTCATGTCGCCCGGCGTCGACTTCGGCACCTATCGCGATGCCCGCGGCACCGTCCTCGAAGCCGACCTCTCCTTCTGGGCGACGGGTACGACCCCGAACACCCTGTGGCTGCGTCTGGGCGGACACGGCGACTGGCTCAACGCGAGCGGGCAGGTCAAGGTCGACCGGACGCTGCGGGTCGGGGGACGGTCGGACGTGTTCGCGGTCGGCGACGTGAACGACGCCACCGAGCTCAAGATCACCCCCGTGGCGCTTGCCCAGGCGGACCTCGCCGCCTGGAACATCCGTGCCCACCTGACCAGTTCGGGAAGGCACCGCAAGGAACCCCGCCTGTACCGGGCCGTCCACCGCACCCCGCTCATCGTGCCCTTCGGCCCGGCCGACGGACTGACCATGCTGCCCGTCCCAGGTGGAGAAACCGCCGTCCTCGGCGGCCGCACGACGGTCCTCGCCAAGGCGAAGACCTTGATGACGCCGTACATGAGACGCCAACTCGGCTACACCGCCACCTGAGACACCGGCGACCGGACCACTCGCCCGGACCACTCGTCCCCTCACTGTGCGGCTTCGGGCCGTGCGCCTTCGGGCAGGAGGGCCAGGAGCTGCTTCGTGTGCCCGGGCAGCTCCGCTTCCACGAGGCCCGTGAGGAGGTTCCTCAGCGGTATCGGCTGATCGACCAGGAGCGTGCCGTTGGACAGGAGCAGGGTGGGTACCGGTGTGTCGAGCTCGGCCTCGCTCAGCATCGGCCCGCCGAGTGCGCACAGAGCGTCCCCTTGGAGACGGATGCGGTCCCGAAGCCCCGCGTCGCCCCCGGCGCGTTCGATGACGCGCCCCAGGGTCCAGGTGTCGAGCGCCAGGCGGTTGTCGTACGTCGCGTTCGCCCCCGAGGCGATCAGGGAGACCGCGTTGATGGTGACGGCGTTGATCATGGTCACGTGGGCCAGGATCTGCTCGGCGTTCCACTCACCGGCCGGCGGGGCGACGCCGGTGTCGCCGGCGTCGGCCACGGTGGCGGCGGCGTCCAGCAGCGTGCGGTAGGCGTCTCGCAGCGGGGTGGTGTCCATCTAGTGGTCCTCTCTTCACGGCGGGAAACCGGACGGGGGCGCCCGACTTCCCGTCCAGGTCACAGGATGTCGTCACTCGCTCCGCAACGGGTCCATACGCTCGAGGGATACGCCCGCAAGGGTGGGTTCTGGTCGCCTGGCAAGGACAGGCGCGTACGGCCCCACCGGGCACATCCGCAGGAGGTGCGTGAGCAGCACCAGCCGACGGAACACCCGTACGAACTCCGTACCCCTGATGGCATAGTGGTGCGTGGGCGCCGCGCGGTCCGGCACCGGGCCGCGGTGCGTGCGATGCGGGATCCGGGCGGCCCACAAGCCGTGGCGGGAAGTCCCGTACCCCCGCGATTCGTCGGACGGTCGAGCGGAGGACGACGCATGCCGAGTGGGCTCATCGCGCTGGCGCTCGGCGGGTTCGGTATCGGTCTGACCGAGTTCCTGATCGCCGGGCTGCTGCCCCAGGTGGCGTCGAGTTTCGCGGTGTCCGAGGCGACAGCGGGCTGGCTGATCTCCGGGTACGCGCTGAGTGTCGCGATCGGCGCGATCGCGCTGACGGCGGCGACGGCTCGGCTGCCCCGGAAGCAGGTCCTGGTCGGGCTGGTGGTGTTGTTCGTCATCGGCAACCTGATGTCCGCCGTCGCGCCGAGTTATCCGGTGATGCTGTCCGGGCGGATCGTCGCGGCGTTGTGCCACGGTTCGTTCTTCGGCATCGGCTCTCTCGTCGCCCGCTCTCTCGTCGCGCCGGAGAAGAAGTCCCGCGCCGTGGCGGTCATGTTCGCCGGGCTGACGGTCGCGAACGTGCTGGGCGTGCCCTTCGGCGCGTTGGTGGGTGAGCGCTGGGGCTGGCGGGCCGCCTTCTGGGCGGTCACCGCGATCGGCGTGCTCGCGCTCGCGGGAATCGTCGCCCTCGTCCCCGGCGGTGCGGGAGAGGCGGGACCCGCGGCGGTGAAGGGCCCCGCCGACCCGGTACCGGCCGGCGGCCTGCGGGACCAGCTCCGTGCGTTCCGCTCCCGGCAGGTCTGGCTGACCCTGACGGCCACCGCGCTCAGCTACGGCGGGATGTTCGGCGCGTTCAGCTACATCGCCTACACGTTCACGGAGGTCGGCGGTTTCTCCTCGGAGGATGTCGCCTGGTTGCTGATGGTCTACGGCGCCGGCCTGGTCGTCGGGAACCTGGTCGGCGGGCGAGCGGCCGACCAGGACCGTGACCGCACCCTGGTGCTCGCCCCGCTCGGACTCACCATCACCCTGGTCGTGTTCGGTCTGCTGGCCGCCAGCGCCACCGCGTCGGTGGTACTGGTGTTCCTGATGGGGGTGACCGGCTTCGCCAGTGTGCCCGGCATGATCACCCGCGTCACCGACTTCGCCCACGGGGCGGCACTGGCCGCCAGCGCCAACGTGTCCGCGTCCAACATCGGCAACGCCCTCGGCGCCTGGCTCGGGGGGCTGGCCATCACCGCCGGCCTCGGCTACACCTCCCCGCTCTACGTCGGCGCCGGTATCTGCCTGATCTCCGTCGTCGTCATGGCCGTTGCCGCACGCCAGGCGAGGTCACCGGCCCAGCAGCCGGACCATGTCGGGTGAACGTGAGCCGGTCGGCGGCGTGATGTGACACCGGCCTGCGGAACGCCACCCGCGTCCGGCTGGCTGCGACCAGGGCTGCGTACCGTCATCGCCGCACGAGCCCGCCCCGGTGCGTGGATGCAACGCCTGCTACTTTCACGGCGTGACGGACGACCAAGCGGCAACGCAGTGGCTGGCCCTGGTGATGTGCCGGCCTTCGCCGACGGGGTGCGGCGCGCGGTGAAGCTGACCGAGCGCGCCGAGGGACAGGCCGTGACGCCGCAGGCGACCGGCCGCGGCCCCGAGGACGCGGCCCGCTTCGAGGCGCTGTTCACCGCCGCGCGGTCCGAGGACCGGACCGGGTTCCCCGCCGACTGCGGCAAGTTCGAGGAGGAGATCGCCAAGGAGATCCGGATCGCCAAGTTCATCCTGGCCGAGCCGGAAGAAGAGGTACAGAGCCTGGAGCGACTGCGACTGCGACTGCGACGCCGGCACCGGGACCTGGCGGCGCGCGACGTCTTCGGCGCGCCGGAGTCCGCCGAGGCCGGCGAACGGCTCAGGCAGTGCGAGGCGATCTGTGAGGACTACGCGGAACGCGTCCTCGCCGCCCCGCACCGGAGCGAGAGCACGGGTGATCAGACGTGAGTGCGCAGGCAGGCGTTCCCGCGCCGCGGCGGGTGACGTGGCCGCTGTACGCGGCGGGCTTCACCACGGCGTTCGGCGCCCACGGCATCGCCGCCAACCTCGGCGGCTTCTCCGACGACGCGGTCACCTCCCTGCTGGTCCTGGGCGGGCTGCTCGCCCTCTACGACGGGGCCGAGGTCCTGCTCAAACCGGTCTTCGGGACCCTGGCGGACCGTATCGGCGCACGGCCCGTCCTGCTCGGCGGGCTCGTCGCGTTCGCCGCGGCGTCGGCGTTGTACGCGGTGGTGGACAGCCCCGGCTGGCTGTGGGCGGCCCGCCTCGGACAGGGCGCCGCGGCCTCCGCCTTCTCGCCCTCGGCCTCCGCCCTGGTCGCCCGGCTCAACCCGGCCGCCAGACACGGCCGGGCGTTCGGCGGTTACGGGTTCTGCAAGTCCGTCGGCTACACCCTCGGCCCCCTGCTCGGCGGCGTCCTGGTCTGGGCCGGCGGACTGCGGCTGCTCTTCATGGTCATGGTGCTGCTCGGTGTGGTCGTCGCCGCCTGGGCCGCTCTCGCCGTCCCCGCCGTAGCCCCGCTGCCGCGCAGCCGTCAGACCGTAATCGACCTGGCCCGCCGGCTCACCTCCCGCTCCTTCCTCGCCCCGACCGCGGCCCTGGCCGGCGCGACCGCCGCGCTCTCCGTCGGTGTCGGGTTCCTGCCGGTCTCCGGCGCGGCGGCCGGGCTCGGCACCGTGGCCACCGGCGCCGCCGTCTCCGTCCTCGCCGCCTGCGCGGCGCTCGTCCAGCCGGCCGCCGGCCGCGCCCTGGACAGCGCACGCATCACCACCCATACCGGCCTGACCGCCGGACTGCTGATCACCGCCGCCGGTCTCGGCTGCGCCGCGCTGCCCGGTCTGCTGGGCATCCTGACCGGCGCGGCTCTGATCGGGGCCGGAACCGGACTGATCACCCCCCTCGGCTTCGCCGCCCTGGCCGCCACCACACCCGCCGAACGCCTCGGCCAGACCATGGGGTCGGCCGAACTCGGCCGCGAACTCGGCGACGCCGGCGGCCCGCTCCTCGTCGCCGCGGTCGCCACCTGGACCACCCTCCCCCACGGCTTCGCCGCCCTCGCCGTGATCCTGGCCATCGGCCCCGCCTCGCTCCTCGCCAGGCGCCGCGCCAAGGCCCCGACCGGGCGGTGACTGCCGCAGACGTCTGCGGCCCGCCCGTGGCCACCGCGGCCAGGCCGAAGACGTCCGCCGACCGGGGCTTCAGCGTCGACGACCGGACGTCGGGGCTACGCTGCCTCGCCGCTCGACCACCACGCCTCTCGTGCCCCGGGCGTGACCTCTCGGTACATCCCGGCCGTGACGTTCGGCCCCTCACCCTGTGGGGTTCGAGCGACAGCCGGCCCGGCGACGAGAGACCGGAGGCTCCCTGGGCCAGGAGCACCAGCGGTGCAGGGATCCGGCAGCGCCGCCGCGGCACGCGACGTAGCGCGGTCGACGTGGTCCGGGCGTGGCCGGGCGAGGTCCGAGGGCCGGGCGAAACCGGTCGCAGTCGGCCCCGGGCGCTGCTAGCTTGCGGCCGTGAATCTCTCCTCACACTCCACCGTGAATCTCTTCTCACCCTCCTGGGCCTCGTTGCGCACGGCGGTCGCCGACCTCCCGGACGAGTCCTTCGGGCTGCCGTCCGGCTGCACCGGCTGGCTCGTGCGGGACCTGGTGTGCCACCTGATCATCGACGCTCAGGACGTCCTGATCACTCTCGTCACGCCCGCCGAAACGGAGCCGACGCGGGACGCGGCGACCTACTGGGACATCGTCCAGGCGCCGACCGGCGACGACCCGCTCGACGCGCTGACCGTCCGCCTGGCCGCCGCGTACGAAGAGCCGTGGCTGCTCAAGTTCCACCTCGACGACGTCGGTTCCGCCGCCGGCCGGGCCGCCGAACTGGCGGACCCGGCCGCCCGGGTCGGCACTCGCGAAGTGGTGCTCACCGCGGGCGACTACCTCGCCGCGTACGTCCTGGAATGGACACTGCACCATCTCGACCTGATCGCGCACCTCCCGGAAGCCGCGGAACCACCGGCCGAGGGCCTCGCACGGTCACGCGAGCTGCTGGAGAGGATCGCCGGTACGGCGTTCCCCTCCTCGTTCTCCGACAAGGACGCGCTGCTGATCGGCACCGGACGGCGCACCCCGACCGAAGGGGAGAGGGACGAACTGGGGGACTTGGCCGGGGAACTCCCGCTCGTCCTGGGCTGACCGGTCGAAGCCGACGGCGGCGGACGCCGACGGGCCCGGCCCTCTCGAATCCCCTTCGAAGTCGTGACGACCGTCGGCGGCCTGACTGCGTCATTGACAGTCAGGCGGCCGCACGGCTAGCTTCTGTCGACGAAGTCAGCTGGGAGGCACTGAGGCATGGGACGGTCACGCACGTACGAGTGGAGCGATCCCGCGGTCACGGCGGCGGCCGTCGGACGGGCCTCGGGCCTGGACCTGCTGCGGGAGATGCTCGCGGGCCGGCTGCCGGGGCCGCCGATCGCGGCGACCCTGGACTTCACCCTCGACGAGGTCGAAGAGGGCCGGGCGGTGTTCTCCCTGACGCCGGGGGAGGAGCACTACAACCCCATCGGCAGCGTGCACGGCGGTGTCTACGCCACCCTCCTCGACTCCGCCGCGGGCTGCGCCGTCCAGTCCACGCTCCCGCCGGGCATGGGGTACACCTCGCTCGACCTGACGGTGAAGTTCCTGAAGCGGATCACGGTGGACACGGGCCGGGTTCGCGCCATCGGCACGATCATCAACCGGGGCCGTCAGACCGCGCTCGCCGAGGCCACGCTGGTCGACGCACGGGACCGCCTCCTCGCTCACGCCACCAGCAGCTGCCTGCTGTTCCCGGTGCCCGTCTCCGAGGACTGATCAGACGGGCGGCCGCGGACCGAAACTCAGCGGAAGTTCCGTCAGCCCCCGCAGGAGCATGCTGGTCCTCCAGACAAGCGTGGCCGGGTCGGTGGCGAACGCGAACCCGGGCCGGTGTCGCAGGAGTCGACCGAGGGCGACGGTGGCTTCGGCGCGGGCCAGGGGTGCGCCGAGGCAGTGGTGGAGGCCGTGGCCGAAGCCGAGGTGGCCGCGTCGCTCACGTCGTATGTCGAAACGGTCGGGGTCGGCGAAGTGCAGCGGATCGCGGGAGGCGGCGGCGAGGGAGACCATCACGGAGTCTCCGGCGGCGATGCGCGTGCCCGCCACCTCGAGAGACTCGGCCGCGAAACGGAATGCGGCGGCGTGCACCGGTGAGTTGTAGCGCAGTGACTCCTCGACGCACGCGCCGACGAGACCCGGATCGGCGCGGAGCGACTCCAGTTGCTCCGGGTGGTGCAGCAACGCGTGGACGGTCGCGGAGATGAGGTTCACCGTGGTCTCGTGACCGGCCACGAGGACGAGGAAGGCCATCCCCAGGAGCTCTTCTGGGGCGAGGACGGCGTCCTCGGCCGTGCCGCCGGGTGTCGCGTCCGTACTGTCGGGTGCCGCGGCGACCAGGCCACTGAGCAGATCGGCGTCCGGTGTACGGCGCTTGCGGTCGATCAGTTCGGCCAGGTAGGTGCCCAGCGCGACCGCGGCCTGGGACGCCGCCTCGGGCGAGGTGGGCATGACCAGTTCGGCGGACCACGTGTGGAAGGCGGCGCGGTCCGCCCGCGGGACGCCCAGGAGGTCACAGATCACCGTGACCGGCAGCGGCAGGGCGTATCCGCTCACCAGATCCGCTGTGCCGTGCTCCGGGAGTTCGTCGAGCAGCCTGGCGGCGACGGCTTCGATCCTCGGACGCAGCGCGCCGATCCGGGCGGCCGTGAAGTGGCCGGCGACCAGTCGGCGCAGCCGGGTGTGCTGTGGGGGGTCGGACTGGAGCATGTTGTGACCGACGGCATGACCCCCGTCGCTCCGCCACGACGAGGAGTGCCGGACGTCGTTGCGCAGGCGCGGGTCGGTCAGTGCGGCGCGCGCGGCGTCGCGGGTGACGACCAGCCAGGTTTCCCCGCTGCCCGGGACCGTGACCCGGTGGACGGCGCCCTTGGCGCGCAGAGCCGCGTAGACGGGGTACGGGTTGGCGGCGATGTCGTGGCCGTCGGGGGCCAGATCTTCCAGCGTGGGCGCTTTCGTCGCGTCCGGCTCCGCTTGGTGGAACGTTCCCTCGGTCACTCGCGTATCCCTCCGAGCCAGGTGGGGAGCATCCAGACCATCAAATGGGGACTGCTCCCCACTTCTAGGTCCGACGGTAGCATCCCTTCCGGGGAAGCCTCCCCGGAAGTGCGGAGGGCGATGATGACGGCCGGCAGTGAAGGCGCGGGCGCACCGGTACGGCGGCGCGATGCCCGGCGCAACCAGGAGCTCCTGGTCGCGGCGGCCCGCGAGGTGTTCACGGAGCAGGGCCTCGAAGCGCCGCTGGACGTCATCGCCCGGCGCGCCGGGGTCGGCAACGCGACGCTCTACCGCCACTTCCCCAGTCGTGCCGCGCTCGTCGACGCCGTCTTCGGGAGTCTGCTCACGGACACCATGGCCGCCGGCGAGCAGGCGCGTGCCGCCGAGGACGCCTGGGCCGGACTGACCGGCTACCTGTACTCCGTCTTCGGGGTCCTGGCGGCCGACCGCGGCGCGAACGACCTGATGACGACCCATGTGGAGGGTGTCGAGACCCTGCGGGCCGTCCACGCCCACAACCGGGAGACGGTGGAGTCGCTGCTGGAGCGCGGTCGTGAGCAGGGGGTGGTCCGCACGGACGTCACCGTCGAGGACGTCCTGTTCGCACTGGCCGCGCTGGGACGCGCTGTTCCCTCGCTGGCCGAGGAGGTGGCCCCGGACGCCTGGCGCCGCCCCCTGAGCCTGCTCCTCGACGGCTTGCGGGCCTTTCCGGCCGTCCCCCCGCTTCCGGCCCCCGCGCTCAGCGCCATGCAACTGGACGGCGTCCTGCGGGGGTTGGGGCCGCACCGCGCGCTCAACCCCTGACCGCCCCTCCTGGCGCCGGGGAGGGAGCGGCTATCCCTTCGGACGACCTGCGCCCGCGCGGTGTCTGTCGCGGCGGCCGATCACGGTGGCCCCGTGTGCGGGACGAGTCTGTCATGCGTCGCATGCGTGCCGCCGCGCCGGAAGGAATCGCGCCTCAACACATCGGATCTCTTCCGGATTATTGACGATCCTCCGTGTCATCTCTACCTTGCGCACTGGGATAGCTCCGATGAATCTCGCACAGTGTATGAGCCGCCAGGAGGCGCGATGCCCAGCCCGTCCAGCCGTCGTTCCAGCCGTCCGTCCCGACGTACCGTGCTTGCCACCGGCTCCGCGCTCGGCGGGACACTGCTCGTGGGCGGCCTGCCCGCACCGGCCGGAGCGGCGACCGCGGCCGAGGCCGGCTCCGATCCGTGGCGCACCGTTCTCGACGACGCCGACCTGGTCTGGCAGCGGATGCCGAAGACCTGGTACGAGGGCCCCTATCTGGGCAACGGCTTCCTCGGTTCGGGGATCTACGCCGAACCGGGCGCCGACGCCGACACCGTGCAGGCCGTCCGCTTCAACGTGCAGCACACCGAAGTCCAGGACCACCGCCCGCAGTTCGGCTCGCTCTTCGGGCTCGCGCGGCTGCCGATCGGCCACTTCACGCTGGAGCCGGTGGGCGCGATCACCGGTCTGGACTGGCGCCTCGGGCTGCAGGACGCCGAGTTGACCGGCACGCTCACCACCGACCGGGGCACCCTCGCGATCCGCGCCCTGGTGCACAACTCCCGTTCCGTGCTGGCCGTCGAGGTGACCCCGAGCGAGGGCGAGCGTGACTTCGCGTGGGTGTTCCACCCGGCGGAGGCGATCAGCCCGCGTGCCGCGTTCAAGCCGCTGCCGGCGGGCTACGAGGCCAACCCGCCCGCCGAGACCGGCGAGTACGACGGAGTCTCCGCCGCCGTGCAACCGTTGCTGTCCGGCGGACAGCACGTCACCGCGTGGCGGGAGCGCACACGGGGTGGTACGCGGACGCTGTACGCCCATGTCGCGCACTCGTATCCGAAGGCGACGGCACTCGGACGGGCGCTCGCCGCGGTCCGGGACGCCTCGAAACTCCCGTACGACCTGCTGGCCGTGCCGCACCGCGCCTGGTGGCACGCCTTCTACCGGAAGAGCTTCCTCTCGCTGCCCGATGCGCGCATGCAGCGCTTCTACTGGATCCAGCTGTACAAGACGGCGTCCGCGGCCCGGCGCGACGCGCCCCCGATGGCCACGAGCGGCCCCTGGCTGGAGCCCACGCCGTGGCCGGCGACCTGGTGGAACCTGAACGTGCAGCTGGAGTACTGGCTGATCCACGGCTCCAACCACCTCGAACTCGACGCCGTGACCCGGGCATTGAGCGAGTTTCGGGACAACCTCAAGGCGGAGGTGGCGGCCCCCTACCGCGCCGACTCGCTGGGCATCCCGCGCACCACCGACGCCTCGCTGGTCAACGGCGGCGCGACGGAACCCGCCCTGGGCTACGGCGTCGGCATCCCCGGCCAGAACCCGCCGACCCCCGAGGTCGGCAACCTCACCTGGGCCCTGCACAACGTCTGGCTCAGTTACCGCCACACGATGGACGAGTCCATCCTGCGCGACGTCCTCTTCCCCCTCCTGCGCAAGGCGATCAACTACTACCTGCACTTCCTGGAGCCGGGCGCCGACGGCAAACTGCACCTGCCGGCCACCTTCTCGCCCGAGTACGGGGGCGACTCGCGGGACTGCAACTACGACCTGATGCTGCTGACGTGGGGCTGCCGCACCCTCCTCGAATCCGCCGAACTGCTCGGCATCGACGACGAGTCGGCGCCGCGCTGGCGCGAGGTCCTGGCCAAGCGGGTCGCGTATCCGACCGACGACAACGGATTCATGATCGGCGCGGACATCCCCTTCGCGAAGTCGCACCGCCACTACTCGCATCTCCTGGCGGTGTACCCGCTGTACGAACTGACCGGCCGTACGCCCGACGAGAAGGCACTGATCGAGAAGTCACTGGCCCACTGGGTGGGCTTCGAAGGGGCCCTCCAGGGCTATACGTTCACGGGCGCGGCCTCGATGTCGGCGCTGCTGGGCAAGGGCGAGGACGCGCTCACCTACCTCGGCCAGCTGATGGCCCGCTTCATCCAGCCCAACACCATGTACAAGGAATCGGGGCCGGTCATCGAGACCCCCCTCTCCGCCGCCCAGTCCCTGCACGACATGGTCTGCCAGTCCTGGGGCGGCATCATCCGCGTCTTCCCCGCGCTGCCCGCCGCCTGGGAAGACCTGACGCTGCACGACTTCCGTACCCAGGGGGCGTTTCTGCTCAGTGCGGTACGCAAGGGCGGCGTGACCCGCTGGGTCCGGCTGGCCAGTGAGGCGGGCGCCCCCTGCGTCGTACGGCATGGCATGGCGGGCCCGATCGAGGTACGGGACGACAGGGGACGCCGGCTGCGGTACGAGTCCGTGGGTGAGGGCGCGATCCGCATCGCCCTGCGCAAGGGCGAGTCGGCGCTCATCACCGCCAAGGGCGACCGCCCGGACCTGCGGATTGCGCCGGTCGAGCCGAACGAGCAGGCGCCGCGGTGGGGGCTGCCCGGCTGACCGGCCGCTTCGACACGGCGCCCCCTGGCCGCCTGCCCCACCGCGGCGCGCCGTCACCGGATCACGCTCAGGGCCCTCCGTGAACGGCCCGCTGGACCTCGCTCGAGGAGGCCGCCGAGGTTCCACCACACGGGGGCGCCCGCCGTAGCGCGTACGCCGCACACATAACGGTGCCGGCTCCTATCGGAGGGACCCCAGGCGCGTCACCTTCTGGGCGGCCACCCGTGCCGTCTGCTCGGCCTGGGCCAGGGCGTCGGCGGCCGCCCGGCGCCGGTCCTCGGCTTCCCGCTGTACCCGTTCGGCTCGCTGGAGCTCCTCGCGTGCCTGCTCCAGTTGCCGCTCGGCGGCGATCACCTGCCGGCGGGCCTGCTCGTGCCGGTCGCGTGCCTGCCGCAGCCCGGCGTCGGCGTCCGCCTGCGCAGCGTGCTGGTCGCGGAGGCGCCGCTCGGCCGCCTTGGCCGCCTCTTCGGCCTGGGCGATGTCCTCCCGCCGGCGGCGGCGGCGCCGCTCGGCGACTTCGTCCTTCGCCCGCGCCCGCGACGACGAGGGCGGCGAGGGCGGCGAGGGTGACGTGGACCTGGACGCTTTGTGCGCTGCGCCGCCGGCTGGCGCGGCGGACGAGGGGAACGCCGACGGCGGGGTGAGGGCGCCCTCCAGACGGCCGGTGGCCCACTGGCCGGCGGCGTCCCTGTCGGCCAGCACGGCGCGCAGGGTGGTTTCGACGTCCTGCTGCGCGGTGTGCGACAGGGGGTGGCCGGCGTCCCGCGCCAGCTGGGCCGCCTGCCGGGACAGTGCGGAGACGACGCTGCGGGACTGCTCGGACAGTTTCCTGATCCCGTCGGAGTCCAGGGTCCGGTAGGCCCCGCGCAGTGCCTGTCCGAGTTCCAGGAAGCGCCCGCTCTCCTGCGGCCGGGAACGCAGCAGCAGGTTCGCCGCCCATGCGGCGAGGGTGGGCCGTCGGGCGGCATGGATGAGGCGGGCATCCTCCGGACGGCCCGCCGCCTTGGCCGCGGCCGCCAGCTCTTCCCGGCGGGCGACGAAGCCGGGCGGTGCCGTGGTGTAGAGGTCGTCGAGGGCCGCCTCCGCCTCCACGTCGTGCCCTGCGCTGCCCCGACCATGCCTACGCTGCATGATCCTCAGGCTCCACGCTGTCCGGCCGCCGTGCATCTCGGGCCCGCCGCCGCACGTCCGCTGCCGAGCAGGGAGCCGGTCCGGAATCCCGGTTTCGCCACGTGGGTGACCGAATGCCCGTCAGGCCCCTCTTTGTGTCCCTCTTCCCTTTCGCAGCCCGACCCGTGCCCTCACCGGCCGGGGCCGCGCGCACGCGCATCCGCGGGCACACAGCGCCGCGCGGGCGGAGGGGCTGGGCGGGTGAGAGCGGCGGGACGCGAGTGCTGTCCGCTGCTCAGCCGATCACGCACGGCGGTTTCCTCACACCGGCGGTGAAACCCTCCGCTGGAGCGGCTGCATGATCATGTCCCGGAATGTCTCCGGGAGCGATCACTGGGCCGCCGGTGTGCGGGGGCCTTGCGGTCGCGTCACGGTACCGGGCACCGGGGCGGCGGTGGCGGGCACGTGGACGGTCTCCTCCAGCGCGTCCGGAGCCTGAAAGGGATTCCTCTCCGGAGGCGGCGATTCCGTCGTGGCCTGGAGAGGGGCCTGCTCCGGGTCGGAGAACAGCGAGGTCGTGTCGATGGGAGGTCTCACCTTCGTTGCGAGCATGCCAAGCAGAGGCGGGTGGTGCGGACGGGCCGGTTCAGGGCCCGGAAGCGGGTGACTGCCCGCTGCGCCTCGATGGTGCAGGCGCAGCAGACCTCAGAGATTGGTCAACTTGGTGTACGGACTCACGATCCGCGCCTGGAGCGAGCCGAAATCGACGAGAACGGCAACCCCCTCCTCGATGGCGGTCACTCGGCCGAGACCGTACACATCGTGCGTGACCCGGCTTCCGACGGTGAACTCCTTGGGAGTCGGCGCGACCGGAGCCAGGAAGGGGCTGGTCGGCAGATGACGCTTGGGCATGGGTGACTTTGTCATTGTCACCAGTATGCGCCTGCTGGATCGACACGACCGACGCGTTGCCCTCTTGTTGTGATCGAACGGAGAACATTCTCCGCCCGCCGAGATGGAGGAATCCGGACGGAATCCCCCAGACCGGACTCCGACCATGTTCCCGTGATCATGCCAGAAGCCGACGTCGAGGGAGCGGTGGGCGGGTGGTCGGCGGACGCGGCTCGCCCGCTTGTGGCGTAGGCGTAGGCGTAGGCGTAGCAGGGTCGGCTCGCTCCACGCCCGTACACATGAAGGTCAGGCCGGCCGGGACGCTGATCGCCGGGTGTCCGGCGAGCGCGGCGCGCGTCCAGGCGCCGCCGTAGCCGTCGCCGCGGATCAGGTCGGACGTGGCGGGCGATCCTGTTATGGGCATGACGAGCGCGTCCGGCGGTACCGTCGCAGCACCGCGTCGGCCCCCTCGGCGCGGGAGAGCCGGTGGTTGGTCGCCCTTGCTTGTTGGTACACGTGTTCGGTGAAGTCCAGATGGTGCACCGCCTCCAACCCGTCCTGCGGCACGTAGCGCAGCTCACTGTCGGCGTGCGCGCGGTTGAACGCGACCAGCTCCTCCAGGCTGCGGGGATGATCGCCGGGTCGATCACCGTCGCCCCGGCCTCGCGCAGGGCGATCTCGTCGGAATGGCCTCGGTGGCCGGATCGCGGGCGTCGATCCCGGCCGGCGCCGAGCACGATCGCGGCGTCACGGACCGTGCGCGCGATCGGGCCGACACTGTCCGGGCTTTCCACCAGATTCTTGAGCGGGACGGGCATGCCGTGCAGCGGTCTGCGGCGATCCCCCTCCGCGTCCGGGCGACGGGCCTCTCGCAGCGCGCCAGGATTGACTTCGATCACCGCGCGCACGAGCGGATCGATACGTTAGACGCGCGCCAGGCAGGAGCGGGTGAGCCGTTCCGCGTCGAGCGTTCCGTCGTCCGTCCTCCACCGCAGTCCGGTGATGCCCGGCTCGTCCAGGCCGGTGGGCGTGCCGTGCCCTGCGGTGGCGGGGCGGGCGTGGGCCGCGGCTCGGCCGAGCCAGGGTGCGGCCGCCGTGGCGATGCCGAGCATGAGCGCGGTGCGGCGTGAGGGGATCATCCGTTCCACACCATGCGGCTCCTGCGACGAGGCGACCGGTTCCCGTGGGTGCCCGCGGCGACGTACCTGACGGCGTGCAAGGTCCTTCAGCGAGGGGCCTGTTGGACGCCTCATGGCGGAGCGCTCGGTCGTCGCTCAGGTCTGTACGGCACGTTGGAGGCGTAGTCGACTCTTCTCGCTCCCGCTGTCCCCGGCTCCGCACGGGGAGCAGTCCCGGTCATGTCCGGGGGCCGGCCGGATGCTTACACGCGAGTACCGAGAATCCCTGCACGAGCCTCACACAGGCTGCACATGAGCTTGCGAAAGCGTCGTTAGTGTTGCTGACGGTTCGATCCCACGTGCGAACGTGACCGAGTGGCAACTCTCGCAGGTCGACGGCGCGCCAACTCAGAAAGACCGCAGATGGACTACTGCTCCTCGTGTCGCAGGCATCTCAACGGTGCCCTGGTGTGCCCCGGTTGTGGTGCATACGCCCCGGACATCGCTCCGGCCGTGGCCGACGGCGCCATCGGTGTGGCCCCGGCCGTCAGGGCGTCGTGGCGTGCGGGCACTGCGTCGCAGCCCCCGGCCTGGAACGCGTGGCACGACGGACGCCCCGGTGACGAATCCGCGGTAGGGGTCGGCGGCATGGAGAGCGCGCCCTCGGATGACGCATCCGGCGATCTCGACGGCGTGGCGGCCTTGCCGGAAGGGCGGGCGGCACGGCGTCGCCAGCGCGCCCGGTGGAAGAAGAACCAGCGCCGGGCCGTGGTGGCGACCGCCGTCGCGCTGGTCGGCGGCGGAATCACCCTGGCTTCGATGGACCGGCAGTCCGGCGACCGGACGCAGGCGGCCGCGGCACCGAAGGACCCCGGCATGGGCACCCTCGAAGAACAGACTCTGCGGGACTCCCACCCGACCTTGACGGAGCCCGACGCGCAGAGCTCCACGCCCACACAGACCGCACAGTCGTCCTCGCCCGGGCTCTCGCGCGGGCAGTACTCCACCGACTCGGTGCGCGCCACGCCGAGCGCTCGGCCGGACGCCGCCGCCGCGCCGCGTACGGCTGCTGGATCGAATCCGCAGCCGAAGGCCACCGCTCGTTCCACCGGCACGACGGCATCCGACCGCACCGACCCGGCGAACACGACGGTCACGCAGCCCACGCAGACGCCTGCCCCCGTGACCACGGGCGGCACCAGTGGGAGCGGCGGTGACGGCGGAACGGGCGGGACCGGCGCAAACAGCGGAACGGGTGGAACGAGTTCAGGGACGTCGCAGACGGCCACCTCGCCCACCACGACCTCGCCGACCCAGATCTGCCTGCTCGTGGTGTGCATCGGTTGACCGTCGCGTTCGCCCTGTACGCCGACGACTGCCCCGATGACCGACCCATGTGCGGCCGGGGCGAGCACTGACAGACTGCCCGGCGGGTTCCGCACCACGGCCCGGTTCGTCCAGCCGCGCGAGCGGCTTCGCCGCGGACCCGCGCGGGCTCGCCGTCCGCGCTGATCGCGGCCCCGGGGCGCCGGACGGTATCGGCTGCCCGGCCGCCGGCTCTCCCGTCAGTCCGTCCGGCGCAGCCCTGCGATGAGGAGTTCGACCAGTCGACGGGCGTCGTAGCGGGGATCGCTGTCCGCGCCGATGCAGAGGTTCCCGACGCCGCGCATGAGCTCGTAGGCACCCAGGTCGGAGCGGATCTCCCCGGCCGCGGCCGCGGCTTCGAGCAGCTGGGCGCACACGGGCACGAGCCGGTCGAGGAAGTAGGCGTGCAGCGTGTCGAAGCCGGCGTCGTCGGAGTGCAGCACGGCGGCGAGCCCGTGCTTGGTGACCAGGAAGTCGACGAAGAGGTTGACCCATTGCCCCAGCGCGGCGTGCGGAGTCGCGCTGCTGGCCAGCAGTGCCGGACCGGCTTCGGCGCAGGCTTCCACCTGGTGCCGGTAGACGGCGATGATGAGGTCCGCCCGCGTCGGGAAGTGGCGGTAGATCGTGCCCAGCCCGACGCCGGCCTCGGCCGCGATGTCGCGCACCGGCGCGTGCACACCTGACGTGACGAAGACCGAGGCGGCCGCGTCGAGCAGAGTCTCCTTGTTGCGCCGGGCGTCCGCCCGCTTGGACGGTGCTGCGCGCCCCGCTTCCTCGTCGCTGCCGCTCACCTCGCCGCTCCCTCCATCACTGCTGCTTGCCAAACGGAACCGTGTTCCGTATCGTTCCGGAACGTGGTTCCGGTTGCGTCCATGATGCCAGAGCGGGCGCCGGGAACCAAGCCACTCCGTTGACATCACGCCTCATCCGCACTGGAGGAACACAGTCATGCAGTACCGCACCTTGGGCCGTACCGGTGTGCAGGTCAGCTCCCTCGCGCTCGGCGCGATGAACTTCGGCGCGATCGGGCGCACCACCCAGGACGAGGCCACCGCCCTCGTCGACGCCGCTCTCGAGGGCGGCATCAACCTCATCGACACCGCCGACAGGTACAGCAACGGCGAGTCGGAAGAGATGGTCGGCAAGGCCATCGCCGGGCGCCGCGACGACATCGTGCTGGCCACGAAGGCGGGCATGCCCATGGGTGACGAGCGCAACCACCAAGGCAGTTCACGCCGTTGGCTGGTCACCGAGCTGGACAACAGCCTGCGCCGTCTCGGTGTCGACCACGTCGATCTCTACCAGATCCACCGATGGGACCCGCGCACCAGCGACGAGGAGACCTTGTCGGCCCTGACCGACCTGCAGCGCGCCGGAAAGATCCGTCACTTCGGCTCCTCGACCTTCCCGGCCTACCGCGTCGTGCAGGCCCAGTGGGCCGCACGCGAGCACCACCTGAGCCGTTACGTCACCGAACAGCCCAGCTATTCGATCCTGCAGCGCGGAATCGAGGCCCATGTGCTGCCCGTCACCGAGGAGTACGGGCTCGGCGTGCTGGCATGGAGCCCGCTGGCGTCGGGCTGGCTGTCGGGTGCGATCCGCGAGGGCCGGCCCGTGACCACCAGCCGCTCGACGTTCATGCCGCAACGTTTCGACACCACCGTCCCCGCCAACCGGGCCCGGCTCGACGCCGTCGAGAAGCTGGCCGAGGTCGCCGACGAGGCCGGCCTGACCATGATCCAGCTCGCGCTCGGATTCGTGACCGCGCATCCCGCCGTGACCAGCGCGCTCATCGGCCCCCGCACCCTGGACCACCTGCACTCACAGCTCGCCGCCGCGGACACCGTGCTCTCCGCCGACGTACTCGACGCGATCGACGCGATCGTGGCCCCCGGCACCGACCTCGCACCGGACGAGAAGTCCGACACTCCGCCCGCGCTGCTCGACGCGTCACTGCGGCGCCGCTGACCGCCCACGTACGGCCCGCCACGTTCGTCCGCACGTTCCGCCCGAACCTCGGTGGCGCGCCCACCAGCCGGCGTGCCACCGGTGTCGAAAGGACCACAGCCCATGCGACCCGCACCACCCCCACCCCGCTTCGGGATCATGACCGCCCCGCAACAGGTCGACTACCACGACGTCCTGCGGGTCTGGCGCGAGGCGGACGCGATCCCGCAGATCGAGCACGCCTGGCTGTTCGATCACCTCATGCCGATCGGCGGTGACCTGGACGGGCCGGCCTACGAGGGCTGGACACTGCTCTCGGCCCTTGCCGCCCAGACCCGACGACTGCGGCTCGGCGTGCTGGTGAGCAGTAACCGGTTCCGGCCACCCGCGATGCTGGCCAAGATCGCCACGACCGTCGACATCGTCTCCGACGGACGGCTCGACTTCGGCATCGGCGTCGGCTCACGCCCCGACCACCCCCTGGCCCGGCGTGAGTACGCGGCACACGGCCTGCCCTTCCACGACTCCGCGCACGCCGTGGCGAGCCTCGCCGAGGCCTGCACACTGATCCGCCGGCTGTGGACCGAGGACAAACCGTTCGACTTTCACGGCACCCACCACCAGCTCACGGGAGCGTTCGGCAACCCCAGACCCGTCCAGCGCCCCCACCCGCCGATCCTCATCGGCGGACGCTCGTCCGCGACGCTGCGCGTGGTCGCCGAACACGCCGACCTGTGGAACATCCCGGGCGGCGACATAGACGACGTCGTGCGCCGCAGCGCGCTGCTGGACCGCTACTGCGCGGAGATCGGCCGCGACCCGGCGGCGGTCACCCGCTCGATCCACCTGGCCGTCTCCTACGACCAGCCCGGCGTCACCCGGCACGCGATCGGCGAGGCGGTGGACGCAGGCTTCCGGCACATCGTCCTCGGACTGCCGGCGCCCTACCCCGCCGACGTCGCACGGTGGGTCACCGACGAACTCATCGCCACCTGGGCCCCGTAGCGGCTTCTTCACGCAGGTGCGGCCGACGGGCGCGGCCGTCGGCCTTGACGGAGAAACGGCATCTCGATGAGGGCGTACGACAACAGGGCCATGACGGTGGTCAGCACGATCGTGGTGGACAGCCGTCCGTCCGTCACGCCGAGGGAGGCCAGCAGGCGGACGACGGGGTAGTGCCACAGGTAGATGCCGTAGCTGAGGTTGCGGCCCACCCAGGCGAGCGGTGCCAGCGACAATGCTTGTGACAGCCGTGCGTCCGGGCACAGTTCGAGTCCCGTGACGAGAGTGGCGGACACCGTCGCCACCGCCAGGAGACCGACGGTGTACCAGGCGGCGGTCCAGACGCCCGAGCCCGAGGTGACCGGCACCCGCCACGCGGTCAGCAGCAGCAGGCCGAGCGCCGGACAGGCCAGCCGGCCGGCCCAGCGGCGCAGCTGCTCGAGGCGGGGGTCGTCGGCCCGCAACCGGGCCAGTACCACGGCCACCAGCGCACCGGCGAGCAACTGGTCGGCGCGGGTGTCCGTGCCGTTGTAGATACGGTGCGCGGCGTCGGGGTTCCACAGGGCGAACCGCCACAGCACCGGCAGCACGCACAGCGCCGCCGTGCACAACAGCACCGTGCGGGCCCGGCAGCGCCGCAGGAGGAACAGCAGTGCCAGCGGCCACAGCAGGTAGAACTGTTCCTCCACGCTGAGCGACCAGGTGTGCGCCAGCGGCCCGGTGACACCGGAGTACGCGCCGCTCGCCCCGGCGCGCACGATGTTGACCACGAACGTCGCTGCCAGCACGGCAGCCGCCCAGGCGTTCTCGAAGGCCCACAGCGAGGTGGTCAGCGACAGCGCGACACACGCGGCGCAGACCGCCAACAGGGCGGGGACCAGGCGCAGCCAGCGCCGCCGGTAGAAACTCCGCAGGTTGATGCCGCCCGTGCGGGCGTACTCCGCGAGCAGCAGTCGGGTGATGACGAAGCCGCTGATGGTGAAGAAGACGTCCACCGCGACCGAACCGCCCGGCAACAGGCCCGGCTCCACGTGGTAGACGAGGACCATCGCCACCGCCACGGTTCGCAGGCCGTCGAGCCCGCTGATCCGGCCGCTGCGTGCGGCCGCCGAGGGGAAGCCCCGGCCGAACGCCCCATGTCTCGACGCCTTTGCCGGCTCGGGAGAACGCCCTGAGGGCTTCCCTGCCACCTCCGTTTCCCCGTCGCCGCCTGTCACCGGCACGCCTACTGCCCTGCTCGTGAAACGAATCGCTTCTCACCTGCCGAATGCGCCGCTGGAAATGGCCCTGCTACCCCGAAACGCGTACGTCACACGGGTTCGGTTTCTCACGCGGCCGACTGCGCCGCCCGAGATGTTCCGATCAGACATCCGGTCCCTGTGACCGGCCTTCCCCTTCGCTGTGCGACGGCTGAGGAAACGGATCGCGTGTTTCATCCCGCGCTTCGCCGACCCGCCGGGCCAGGTGCCGATACGCGTCAGCCGGCCGGTGTGGTCAGCCGGAAGCCGATGCCGCCCAGAGCACTCCTACGATGTGCCTCCGGACGTGGACGGCGTTGCGGTCGCACCAGTGCGTGACACAGGCCACAGGAACTCCTCCCGTGTCACGGAGAGAAGTGGTCGTGAGGGACTCAGAAAACGATGTGCGCCGCCGCGTGCGCGAGGGGGACCGTGAGGCGTTCGCCCTGCTGTACGAGCAGTTCGCCCGCGCCGTCTACAACCATGGGCTGCGCTTGACGGGCGACTGGTCGACGGCCGAAGAGATCATGTCCGAAACGTTCCTGACCGCGTGGCGGACCCGCGACCGGGTGCAGGAGGACGGTGGCTCCCTGCTGCCCTGGCTGCTGGGGATCGCCACCCACAAGGCGGACAACGCCCGCCGGGGCGTCCGCAGACGGCAGTTGTTCCTGGCGCGTCAGCCGCAGCCGCGGGTGGAGGAGGACTTCGCGCCCCGGACCATCGGGCGCATCGACGACGCACGGTACTTACGCGCGGTGCAGGCCGCGCTCGGACGGCTGCGGCGCCAGGAGCGCGAGGTACTGGCCCTGTGCGTGTGGTCCGGCCTGGACTACCACCAGACGGCCGAGGCACTGGGCATCGCCGTCGGAACCGTACGGTCCCGCCTTTCGCGTGCCCGAAAGAAGCTCGCTCACCTCGCGGAAGAAGACCTGGAACCACCCACCGCCCGCGGAGAGATGACAAGTGCGGCTGCGATCGCGGCCCTGCCCGTACGGGAGGAGCTCACATGAACGACCACACCACCGGCGCTTCCCCGGAGCGGCACGGCGACCGCGAGGAGATCGCCCGCCTGCTGCCGGCCCCGGCCGACTGGGACCTTCCGCGCGAGCAGCACCTTCGTCACAAGGATCTTCTGATGCACCACATCGACCACGACCAGGTCGCCCCCACCCGGCCGGCCCGCCGGCTGCTGCGCCCGGCGGTCCTGGCGCCGGCCACCGCCCTGGCCCTGGCCTGCGCGGTCACCGCGGGGATCGCCCTGAGCGGCGGTGACCCGGCGCCCGCCGGCACCGCGTCCCACCGCGCGGCCACGGACATGCAGCCCGCCGCCGCGCTCCTGGACCGGATCTCCGCCGCCACGGAGACCCACGCCGACCTCACGGTGCGCGACGACCAGTTCGTGTACACCAGAATGAAGACCCGCGGGGCCGAACTGGCCAGCGGGAAGGCTGTGCTCGGCCCGCTGATGGACTATGAGCGGTGGATCTCGCAGGAGCCGGGTCCCCTGCGCAAGCAGGGCCTGGTCCGTGAGAACGGTTCGACGTTCCCCATCAACGCCGACCTCGGTGACACCAAGGGCACACCGGCCGGTATCAGCCGGCCCACCTACCGCTGGCTCATCTCGCTGCCCACCGACCCCGACAAACTGCTGACGTATCTGTACGCCAACACCCCGCAACCCGACCGCCGGGAACGCGACCAGGCGGTGTTCGAGCAGATCGGCTTCATGATCGGCCGGGTGATGCCGCCCCGTACGGCCGCCGCCCTCTACCGGGCCGCGGCGAAGATCCCGGGCGTCACCCCGGCACCGCAGGCCCACGACGCGATCGGCCGCAAGGGCCTCGGCATCGCCCGAGACGACACGCGCTACGGCATCCGGACCGAGTGGGTCTTCGACGCGAAGACCTTCGACTTCCTTGGCTCCCGCAGTTACCTGACCAAGGACGGCTCGTACGGAAAGGCCGGGACCCTGCTGTCCAGCGAAGCCGTGCTGGAGCACGCCGTCGTCGACGAAGCCGGCCGGCAGCCCACCGACGCGCAGCGGACCCAGATCGGGCACCAAAGCTGACCGCTGGCCGCGGGAGGCAGGCTGCGCCGCGGACCGCCTCCCGCGGCCCACGGGCGACCCCCGGTGGGGGACCCGCTCACCGGCCCGGGCCGGCTGGGGTCGGGCAGGCAGCTTGGTGTCGATGCCTCGCAGCGTGGCCATGCTGTCTGCCTCCCGGGCATGTGAGCCCGAGGGTGCGGGTTCGGTGAGCCGGCCGCATGTGCTCTCTTGCGGTTACTGGGGAACCATAGGAGAGTGGACGCCGGCTTGGAAGAACGCACTTTTCGGCAACTGAGGAACCTTATGGGTACCAAGCAGTTCACGGGCTCGCCCGACGACGCGGACCTGAGGCGCGCCGACTCGCTGGCGCGGGAGATCTTCTCGGACGTGGCCAACAAGTGGGCGCTCCTGATCATCGAGGCACTCGGCGAACGCACCCTGCGCTTCAGCGAGTTGCGCACCCAGGTCGAGGGCATCAGCCACAAGATGCTCACCCAGAACCTGCGCATGCTGGAGCGCTACGGCCTGGTCGAGCGGACGGTGCACCCGACCGTGCCGCCACGGGTCGAGTACACCCTCACGGAGCCGGGCCGTGCCCTGCGCGCCACGGTCGACGGAATGTGCGACTGGACCCATCAGTACCTCGGTCACATCGAAGCCGCCCGCCGTCGCTTCGACGTCTGAGACAACGAGCGAAACCCCGAGCGAGTCGCCCTTCGGACGGATCGCGTCCAAGGGAAGCCGCGTCAGGGCCCGCGCCATGACCGCGGCGGGGGGTCGCGGCTGCCGCCCGACGCCCCGGTGAGGTTGCCGGGGGCCGGGCGGCGCGGTGCGGGTGCGGGGCGGGTGTTGAGGGGCGTCGCATCACCCGGTCGACCACCGCGGCGGCGGCCGCGGAAGACCACTGCTCGTGGTCTGTGCTCCTGCTGTACGCCGGTCACGCATGCCGAGATACAGGTACGTCTTCGCGTCGAAGACCAGCACCTGCTCGCCGGCCGCCCAGGGAGTACCCGGCCGGCCCACGTACCGGATGCCGATGCCCGCGCGGCCGTCCGCGTCGGTCTGGCCCGGCAGCCCATCGACCCCGGGCACCGATGCGAGTGCCTCGAACGCCGCGGGGCGCGGGCCCTTCGGCAGGACGGGGGCACGGAGCAGGCCGGAAAGGAAGAACTGGACCATCGGCCATTCCCCACGGGCGGGCGTCGGCCAACTCGGTGTGGTACCGCAAGCGCTGCTGGAACGCGGTGGTGAACGTCTCGGCCATCACGTCCTCGGCCGCCTCCGCGCCGAGTCGGCGCACCGCGTATCTGTGCACCGAGTCGGCATGGCGGTCGAAGAGCACCGCGACCGCCTCAGGCTCGTCCCACGACCGTTCGACTACCGAGGCGTCGCTGTCCTGTCCCACTCTGACGCCCGGTTCGACGGTCATCGGGGCTCCTTTCGTCGATTCACGCGCTGCGAAGTCTTGGGCTTTCACCGGTACTTCGCCGCTCGCGGGATTCGGGTTCCCCACCTCGTGACCGTGACCGCACGTGCCGGGGCCAGGAGAACGGCTCGGGGCCCGGCAAGCCGCCGGGCGGTCGAGCCGATCGCCCAGCCCCGCGCCCACCAGCGGCCCGCGCGGGATTGACGTCAGACCCGCTCCAGGGCCCGATGCGGCCCGCTGGGAAGCTCCGTCCTGATCGTGTCGCCGGGGCGCACCGTGCCGCCTTCCTTCACGATGCTCATGATTCCCGCCTTGCGCACGACGTTCCCGGCACCGTCGCGGCCGACGACCCGACTCAGGAGCCCCTTCTGGAAGGCGTCGATCTGCAGGCAGGGATTGCGCAGGCCGGTCACCTCGAGGACCGCCTCGTCGCCGAGCCGGAGCAGGGCACCGACCGGCAGGCCGAGCAGATCGATCCCACGGGTGGTGATGTTCTCACCGAGCTCACCGGGTTGCACCGCGAAGCCTTCTTGGCCGAGTTCGGCGAAGAGCTCCTCATGGATGAGGTGGACCTGACGCAGGTTCGGCTGGGTCGGGTCCTGCGCGACGCGCGAGCGGTGCTTGACCGTCACCCCGGCGTGTACGTCGCCCTCGACGCCCAGCCCGGCGAGCAGCGTGATGCTGTCCCGGTTCGGCTTGGTGAACGAGTACTCGCCGTTGCTGCTGACCGCTGTCACGATTGCGTTCATACCTCGGAAACCCCCGTGTCGGTAAGGCTGATCAGCCACGACCCTACCCTCGGAGCCCTTGCGGGGCGGGGTGTGCAGTTTGACGGGTTGGGGTCTGTGGGGCTGGGCATCGAACTGGCAATGTGTGGCATGAACATGCCTTCCTCGCCCCCCACAGGAGGTCGACCATGTACTCGCGCACGTTCGTCCACGGCTTCACCGCCGCCCTCACGGCGGCACTCACCCTGTCCGGCGTCCAGGCCTACGCGGCGCCGGCCCCCGGCGATCAGCTGCTCGCGCCCCGTGTCGTCGCCTATGACGCCGGTGCGTCGGCGGAGTTCAAGGCCGCCGTCGATCGCGGCGCGGCGATCTGGAACGAGAGCGTGGACGCCGTCGAACTGCGCCCGGCGGCCGCCGGGCAACGCGCCAACATCCGGATCCTGGCCGACAACGGCTGGCCCCGGGCGCTGACCACCTCGCTCGGCAACGGCACGGTCTACATCGGACGGGAGGCCGTGAACGAGGGCTACAACACGGTCCGGATCTCGGCGCACGAACTGGGCCACATCCTCGGCCTGCCGGACCGCAAACCCGGCCCCTGCACCAGCCTGATGTCGGGTTCCAGCGCCGGCGTCTCCTGCACCGACCCCTATCCCGACGCGGCCGAGAAGGCGCAGGTCGAGGGCAACTTCGGCGCCGCGACCGACCGCCCGACGACGGTTGCCCGTGACACCGTGATCGTGGACTGAACCGAGGAGTGCGCGGGGACGGCCCCGTCCCCGCGCATCCCGGTCGGCCGGCTACGGCCTCCTGCCGGCCCGCGCGTGGTGGCCGGCGCCCACGCACCGTCAGCGTGCCCGGCGCGACAGCCAGGCCGCGGCCAGGGCACCCGAGATGTTGTGCCAGACGGAGAAGACCGCGGCCGGCAGGGCGGCCGTCGGACTGAAGTGGGCGGAGGCCAGCGAGGCCGCGAGACCGGAGTTCTGCATGCCGACCTCGAAGGCCATGGCACGGCTCCCCGGCTCACCCAGCCGGGCGAGCCGTCCCGCGCCGTACCCCAGGGCCAGGCCGAGCCCGTTGTGCAGCACGACCGCGACGAAGACCAGCAGGGCGGCCGACTTGATGGCGTCGGCGCTGCCCGCCACCACCACGGTCACGATCACGCCGATGGTCAGGGCGGACAGCCAGGGCAGCACCGACAGGGCCCGCCGCACGTGACGGCCCGCCAGGAGCCGTACGGCCAGGCCCGCGAGCACCGGCAGCAGCACCGTCTTGAGGATGTCGGTGACCATGGAGCCGGCGTCCACCGGCAGGTACTCGCCCGCCAGCAGCAGCGTCAGGGGCGGGGTGACCAGCGGGGCCACGAGCGTGGAGACGGTGGCCACGGAGACGGACAACGCCACATCACCGCGCGCCAGATACGTCACCACGTTGGACGCGGTGCCGCTGGGCGCGCAGCCGACGAGGATCACGCCCGCCGCGAGCTGCGGCGAGAGCTGGAGCAGGTGGGCGACGGCCCAGCCGAGCCCCGGCATGATGACGTAGTGCGCCACCAGGCCGAGGGCCACCGCCCAGGGCCGCTCGGCGACACCGCGGAAATCCTGTGCGGTCATGGTGAGGCCCATGCAGAACATCACCACGCCCAGCAGATACGGCACCGCCTCGCCCCAGCCGGTGAAACTCCCCGGCAGCAGGAGACCGACGGCACCGGCCAGGAGGACGAGGACCGGGAAGACGGTGACGGCGCGCCGCGCGGAGCGGTCACCGGTGGTGGCGTCACTGCCGTGGCGTTCGGACGGTTCGGATGGCTCGGACCGTGCGGCCTGGTGGGACTGTGCGGCCTGGTGGGACGGGTCTGGCTGGGTGGACTGGTCTGGCTGGTTGGACTGTTCGGACTCTGCGGGTTGTTCGGTACTCACCGTGCGAGACAACGCCTGGTCAGGGACATGACGCAACGGCGTCTCGCGATGTGATCAGCGGTCCGCGGCTCGAACGCTCCGTGGACCCGGAAGGGCGAGTCCTGAGTGCCCCCGCAGCGCATCCGAGCCGCGGGGGCACTCAGGACATCGCCGGCCACCTCGCCGGCTCCTCAGCGGTGGCTCAGGGCAGGCCCCAGGGCTCGCCGGGCTCGCTCACGTCCACCGGAGCCACGGAGAGATCGGGTCGTTCCCCGGTGTGGAGCAGGACCTCGCGGCCCTTGGGAAGGTCGATGGCGAGGGTGCCCTCGGACGTCGCGCGGATGCGTGCCGGGCGGCCGTCGTCGAGGACGGCGGTCAGCCGGCCGGCGGGCAGCCCGTGGCGAAGTTCGAGCGGCTCGCCCGCCAGGCTGCGGACGCGGACGAAACGGGTGGTACCCCCGGTGCGGACGGCGCTGACCAGGAAGGCTCCCTGGGTACGGAAGTCGTGCAGGGTGACGTCGGACCAGGAGGGCGGGACGGCGGGGAAGACCCGGACGACGCCGCCCCAGCTCTGGCAGAGCATGTCGTGCAGGGACTGAGACGCCGACAGCGGTGTCTCGATGACCGGACCGGCCTCGGTGTAGTGGGTGTTGGGCCGGCACGGGTAGCGGGTGCTGGGGTCGAAGAACTTCTTCAGGTACGTCAGGGCCGTCTCGCCGCGGCCCATCATCGCGTACATCGAGGCGGCGCCCGTGTAGCTGTATCCGCGGTGTGCGCCGGTCAGCGCGTGCCAGCGCACGATCGACTTCTCGATCAGCTCCCGCTGCCCGGGCTGGTCCCAGTTCACGAGGTACAGGGGATAGACCATCAGCAGGTGCGAGTAGTGCCGGTGGGACTGGGCGTACGGGGTGTCGCCCCCGATCATGAAGCCGTTCTCGTCGACCGGGTACGGCGTCAGCTTGGCCAGCACCTCCTGCCAGCGGCTCTTCAGCGGGTCGTCGACCTTCAGCCGCGCCGTCGCCTCCAGCAGTGCGGCGCATCCCCAACGGATGAGCGCCAGGTCGTAGTTGGTGTCCTTCGGCGGCACCACCGGGTACTCCGGCGACAGGGTCGACGGCAGATGCAGCTTGCCGTCGTCGCCCGGCTGGAGGAAGTGCAGGTAGTAGTTGATCGCCCGGCGTAGGAGCGGGTACACCGTGTCGCGCAGCAGCGACTCGTCCATGGTGTGCCGGTAGCTCAGCCAGGCGTTGTGCAGCGCCCAGGTCAGGTCGCCCACCTCGGCGCCGCTGCCGGGCGTGCCGACGCTTCGGGTGGCGAACATGTCGGAGCTGCGGCCGACTCCCGCACTGTCCGACTCGTACGCGTCGGGCACGTTCGCGATCAGCTGCTCCTGGCTCTGCCGGAGGGTGCTGGCCAGCGAGTCGAGTTCCAGGTGGTTGGAGCCGTGGATGAGCCAGTACTCGAGCTGGACGTTCAAGTTCCACCACACGGCGGGCCAGGGCGTGGGTTCCAGCCACGGACCGGAGGTGGCCATCACGGGACCGCCCTCGCGGCTGGCCGACGCGACCTTGTACAGCTGGATCCAGTGGAAGCTCTGCAGCCGCTGGTCGGGAATCGAGACGAAGCTCTTGCGGTAGAACGCGTGCCACCAGCGGGTGTGCTGGGTGCGGAGCGTTCCGTAGCCGGCGGCGCGCTGGATCTTGCGCAGCGAGACTTCGCCGGCCCGGGTGTTCGAGGGGTGGCTGTGGGCGACGTTGAGCAGGAGGGTGTCACCGGAGTGGCGGTAGGCGGTGGCGGTCTGGCCGCCGCCGACGAGCGGCTGGAGGACCTGTTCGACGTCGCCGGTTTTCCTCGTGGTCCAGGGCGGGTTGGCGACGTACCCGGCCGGTGGCGCCTCCTGGATCTTCCGTGGGCTGATGGCCTCCTCGGGGTGGAAGGTCCAGCGGACCTCCTCGTCACCGCGGGCCGTCACGCGTGCGGCGAGGATCCCGTCGTGGATGAGGACGGCGAGCGTCAGGGTGCCCTTGTCCGTGGTGACGGTGCCGGTGAGTTCGGCGTTCCACAGGCTCAGGCGCCAGTCGACCGCGGTGATGGTGCCGACCGGGTCGAGCGTCAGATGTCCCACGGGCAGTCGGTTGGTGCCCCAGCCGCTGCCCAACTCGGGGCGGTGGTCCTGGACTTCCCCGTGCTGGACGGTGAACCGGATGCTGTTCGCGTCCGGTTCCCGGTACACCATGCTGCCCAGCCGCCCGTCACCCAGGAAAGGGCCCTCGTGCCAGACCGTGGGCAGCTTGTGCCACAGCAGGTCCTGCCCGCGCAGGAAGCCGGCCCAGGCCCCGTCGGAGTCCATACGGTTACGCAGTCGCCAGGGACCACCCGGCGCGAGGTCGGCCTCGGTGGCGGCGGGTGTGGCGGAGAAGGGCTCGGCCTCGGCGACTCCGGGGAGAACGGCGGCTGTCGTGCCGCCCAGCACGGAGCCGAGCACAGCTCTTCTAGAGGTCATTGCGGGTGCCTCCAAGATGCGGCAGTTCCTGATGTCCTCGATCGGTACGCCGGGAGCGTTCCGGCCCCGGCGTGATCGCGGCGGTGGCTGTGGCGGTGGTCGCCGCGGCGCGAGCGCGGTGAGCGGCTGCGCCGTGCGCGGCTCACCGGGTCCGGTACGTGAGGTCGCGGAGGTGTGCCTCGGCCCGGCTGCTGCCGTGGCGGGTCTTCGGGGCCGTGCCGTCGTACGCCTTCACCGTGCCGCCGCTCGCGCTGTGGACGTTGAGCGTGAAGTCCGTGGCGGCCGGTGTGCCCTCGGGGTGGATCACCCGGAGGATCTGCGTGAAGGTCGCGCCGTTCGTGCCGGACGGCGGGTACACGTCGGCGTCCCACCTGCGCTGCCCGGACGTGTACTCCTGCTTCCGGCGCAGCCCGGCGCGCGGACCGGCGGAACCGCCCCGCCACGTGGGCTCATCGGTGCCGTGCACCCGCATGCGGTGGACGCCGCCGGTCCTGCTCCAGCCGTCCGTGGGGGAAGCGGCCGCGGCGGAGGACGTCGACGGGGCCGACGCCCCGGCGGCGCCTCCGGTGAGTAAGCCTCCGGCTGCGAGAACGGTTCGTCGTGATGGGGGCACGCCAATACCACGCTTCCTCGGGTGGATTCATCGGATCTATCTCTCGGTGGAGAGTATGGTTGCCCCTCGGTGAGCGTCAACGGTCTCAACAAGTTGGAAAGTGATCCGATGTAAGGGAGGTTTGGGGGATCGTTCGCGACCGTCAGGAAGCGGGCGTTCTCAGGCGCCGAGCTGTGTCGCGGCGGTGTCGAGGCGAGCGGCGATCGGCTCCAGTTCCTCCCGGGACGGCACGTCGGTGCCGAGCTGAGCGACGAGGTCCCTCCGGGAGATGATCTCCAGAGCCCCTCGGTACCGTTCGGAGCCCAGCGCCGACGCGGGGACCACCACGACCGCTCCGGCCGCCAGGATCAACTTCGGGTCGTCGGTGTCCGAGGTGAGCAGGGCATGGATGTGCTCAGGCGTGATCATGTCGGTGCTTCCTTTCCATGGGTGGGTCGTCGGACAGCTCGTCTTGCCGGTGCCGGTGCCGGCACCGGCACCGGCAACATGCTCAGGTATCAGCAGGGCCGGTCGCGGCAGCCCTGGTGGTGTGCCGGTCACCGGCGCCCTCCGCCGGGGTGGTCGGCGCTTACGACGAGCCCGGGCCCGTCCGCCGGCCGCGTACCAGCCCACCCCCAGCACCAGGGCCAGGGCCGCCTCCACGACGTCGCCGCCGTAGTACATGACCTGGGCGCCCCGGTGCAGGTCGGCAGTCGTGAAGTCGCTGCCGGGAGGGGCGAGGGCGTACAGGGTCCTGGCCAGCAGACCGTGCGCGGCGCCGGCGGCCAGCAGGGTGGGACCGCGCACGGCGAGACTCCAGCGGCGGCGCACCGGATCGAGCTGACTCAGGGCGAAGGAGAACAGCAGCCCGGACGCCAGCATGTGCGCGTGCACCACACCGTGCAGGAGCGGCCGGTGTGCCGTGGCCGAGAACAGCTGGGTGCGGTACAGCAGCCACAGACCGCCGACGTCGAGCAGTGCCGCCGAGGGAGGGAAGAGGAGCCGGCCGACGGGACGGGAGTGCGCGAAGGCATGCAGGGCCCTGCGTACTCGGCCGGGTGCGAGGGTCCGCAGGGCGAGGGTGAGGGGGTGGGCCAGGACCAGCAGCAGGGGAGCCGCCATGCCGACGACGAGATGCTGGACCATGTGCCCGGTGAACGGCCCTCCCGGCAGCCGGTCCGTCCCCGCGGCCGCCCCCGCCACACCGACGCACCCGGCCGTGAAAGAACCGTCCCGCCGGCGGGGCCAGGCATCCCCGCGGCGCCGAAGACGCCCCGCTGCCAGCAGATAGACGAAGGCCACCAGCAGCGCGGCCACGGCGGCGGTCTGCGCGATGGTGTCGGGACCCGCGACGGGACCCGGGTGGACGTGCGCGAGCGTCATGACGACGGTCCGGCCCCGTCGCGGCGGGCCGCGTGGACGGCCAGAGCCGCGCCGATGAGCAGCAGGATCAGGGCGCTGAGGTTCCAGGCCCAGTCGTACGGCGTGACGTCCACGCCGTAGCGGATCTGGTGCAGCCGCAGCAGCTTGTGGTCCACAATCCCGTCGTACAGCTGGAAGGTCCCCATGCCCAGGAAGAAGCCGGCCCATGCGGGGGTGCGAGCCAGGGCCCGGCGGCGGCGCAGGTCGGCGTAGAGGAAGAAACCGGCGATCAGGGCCAGCAGTTCGGCGGTGTGCAGCAGCCCGTCGGACAGCAGGCCCACGCTGGTGGTGGAACGGTCGTAGAAGTGGTGCCAGCCCAGGATCTGGTGGAAGACGATCTCGTCGGCCGCGGCCATCACCGCCGCCCCGATCAGCGCGCAGACGGCCATCGACCGCCGGGGCTCGGCGCCGGTGCCCGAGACGGTGGTCGGCCGGGCCGGTTGCTTCATGGACATCCGCCTTCCTTCCGTGCGGGGCGCCGGTCGCCGCCCGCTGAGGCCGAGCCGCCACCCATGGCCCCAGGCCCTCCGGCCACAGCACCGGGCGAGAAGCCCGGTGACCGGGTGTTTCCGGCCTGTCGGGCGGGTGCGGGCGGTGATACCGGGTACCCGCAACGGCATTATCAAGCGCGCGCTGTGGCAGGGACTGGTCGCCGGTACCGCCGGAGGCCTCGCGATGACCTTCGGCGAGAAGATCGAGCAGGCCGTCACCGGACGACCCGATTCCCATGTCCCCGCACGGGTCCTGGAGCGGCTGACCGGCCTGCCCGAGCGTCCCGGCGCACAGCCGCTGCGGGTCAACTGGGCCATGCACTACGGTCAGGCCGCCCTCCTCGGAGTGCTGCGCTCGGTCATGGCCCAGACCGGACTGCGCGGACCGCTCGCCTCGGCCAAGTTCGCCGTCGTCCGCCTCACCAACGACCAGATCCTCGAGAACGCGACCGGCGTCGGCGCCCCGCCGCAGACCTGGCCCCGCAAGGAACTCGTCGTGGACGTTCTCCACAAGGCCGTCTACGCCGTCGTCACCGGCGCCGTCGCCGATGCTCTCGCCGCCCGCGGCGGCCCGGGCCCCGGACAACGCCACGCCGCCATCCGCTCCGGCCGCCGCGCCGGCATCGGGCCCCTTGCGCGCAGGAGCGCCTACGGCCGGTAGACGTGGGTGGATGCCCGCACATCCGAGGGGCCGGTGCTCCGAGCCGGTGGTCGCGTCAGCGGCTGAGCAGGCACACGAACGTGCTCACCGCGCCGGTGCCGGCGAGCAGGGCGCAGGCACAGGCGGCGTGCCGGGTGAGCAGATCACGTCGAAGGGTGGCGTAGCGGGTTTCGTACTCCTGCCGCAGCTGTGCGGCTCGCTCCGCCGTGTCCAGCAGCATGCGCCGGGTCAGGTCCGTGCGCCGGCGGATGTAGCGCTGGACCACCTCCTCGGCCTGGGCGGTGGTCAGCCACGGCAACTCCGCGCAGAAGTCCTCTGCCTCGTGGCGCGCCTGTTCGCGGTGGGCCTGGGCGAGCAGGTAGCCCTCCACCTCATGGACCAGGCCGGCTTCCCCGGCGCCGTACGCGGCGGCGCGCTCCTCGGGCCTCACGGCCGTTCACCCTCGTGGCCCTCGGCGTCCAGGACGTCGCGTCTGCCGGTGTGCACACGCTGGTCGAGTTCCGCCATCTCCGGATGGTGCAGGTCGAAGGCGGGGGAGTCGGAGCGGATGCGCGGCAGGGTGACGAAGTTGTGGCGCGGAGGGGGGCAGGAGGTGGCCCACTCCAGGGAGCGGCCGTATCCCCAGGGGTCGTCGACCTCGACCCGTTGGCCGTACTTGGCGGTCTTCCACACGTTGTAGAGGAACGGCAGCGTGGACAGGCCGAGCAGGAAGGCACCGATGGAGGAGACGGTGTTGAGCGTGGTGAAGCCGTCGGCGGCCAGGTAGTCGGCGTAGCGGCGGGGCATGCCCTCGGCGCCGAGCCAGTGCTGGACGAGGAAGGTGGTGTGGAAGCCGGCGAACAGGGTCCAGAAGTGGATCTTCTCCAGTCGGTGGTCGAGCATGGTGCCGGTCATCTTGGGCCACCAGAAGCTGAACCCGCCGAACATGGCGAAGACGATGGTGCCGAAGAGCACGTAGTGGAAGTGCGCGACCACGAAGTACGTGTCGGTGACGTGCCAGTCCAGCGGTGGGGATCCGAGGATCACGCCGGTCAGGCCGCCGAAGAGGAACGTGACGAGGAAGCCGGCCGCCCACAGCATCGGTGGTTCGAAGGACAGCGAGCCCTTCCACATGGTGCCGATCCAGTTGAAGAACTTCACGCCGGTGGGGACGGCGATGAGGTAGGTCATGAAGGAGAAGAACGGCAGCAGGACCGCTTGGGTGGCGAACATGTGGTGCGCCCAGACCGTGACCGACAGTCCGGCGATGGAGATGGTGGCGCCGACCAGGCCCATGTAGCCGAAGATCGGTTTGCGGGAGAAGACCGGGATGATCTCGGTGATCACGCCGAAGAAGGGCAGCGCCAGGATGTAGACCTCGGGGTGGCCGAAGAACCAGAACAGGTGCTGCCACAGCAGTGCCCCGCCGTTCTGGGCGTCGAAGACGTGCGCGCCGAACTTGCGGTCCGCTTCGAGGGCGAACAGGGCGGCGGCCAGGACGGGGAAGGCGAAGAGGACCAGCACCGAGGTGAGCAGCACGTTCCAGGTGAAGATCGGCATCCGGAACATGGTCATGCCGGGGGCACGCATGCAGATGATGGTGGTGACGAAGTTGACCGAGCCGAGGATGGTGCCGAAACCGGCCAGCGCCAGCCCCATGATCCACAGGTCGCCGCCGACGTAGCCGCTGCGGATGGGGCCGCTGAGCGGGGTGTAGGCGGTCCAGCCGAAGTCGGCGGCGCCCTGCGGGGTCAGGAAGCTGCCGAGCACGATCAGCCCGCCGAAGAGGAACAGCCAGTACGAGAACATGTTCAACCGTGGGAAGGCGACGTCCGGGGAGCCGATCTGCAGCGGCATGACCGCGTTGGCGAACCCGGCGAACGTCGGGGTGGCGAACAGCAGCAGCATGATCGTGCCGTGCATCGTGAACGCCTGGTTGTACTGCTCGCTGGACACGAGCTGCAGCCCCGGCCGGGCCAGCTCGGCCCTGATCGCCATCGCCAGCGCGCCGCCGACCAGGAAGAAGCAGAACGAGGTGATCAGATAGAGGTGGCCGATCTTCTTGTGATCGGTCGTGGTCAGCCAGGAAACGACCACGCGCCCCCTGCCGCGGCGTTCCGCGACCGGGACCGGTGCGACCGGCTCAGTATGTGTCGCCATCAAGTTCCCTCGGTGAGAGCGGTTCCGTGCATGGGCAGGCGGCTCGTGCGGCGTGAGCCTCCTTCGGCCGGTCCGCGAGTGGGGCAGTGTGCAGCCAGCCGAGCGGAATTCATTCCCTTCGGTCCGGCGCCACGCCCGACAAAAGCTCGATAGCGGCTGAATGAGCGAATGAGCGGCACGGTGGGGCGGGCCCGGATATCGCCCGGGACGAAACCGCGAGCAGGGTGCGCGTGGACGTCGAAGCCCCGGCTCTCCACCCGCCGCGCGGGCAGCGAAGCACGTATCGACAGCACGGCGAACGCACGCCACGCCCTCTGAGGTGTCGACGCACAGGCCGAGGACGAGCGGCCGGGAGGCCCAGGCTTCACCGCCGGGAGCAGATCGACGGCCGGCAGGGTCGACGCCGTCCGGCCCCAGTCCGATACGGCGGGCCCGGGCACGCCTGGCGGGTCAGGAGCAGCGGCGAGTCGGGCGAACCCGGCGGAGACCGGCAGTCCGCCTGTCGTGCCGCCTTCGCAGCCGGACGTCGGTGTCGGCCCGAAGACCCGTTCGAGACTGCGCGGGTGCAGCAGGGGCCACAGCCCGCCCACCACCGGGAAGGCGCCCTGCGCGACCGCCGGTTCCGGTGTTCTCGCCCGTCCCATGAGCCGCCGTTCCGTGTGGTCGGCCGGATACCCCCGGGCCGGGTGCCCTCACTCCGGGGCCGGCGCCACCGTCGTCGTGACCCGGGTGAGAGCGGGTCTGCGCGGCACCGAACCGAACCCGAACCGGACGGGCGGTTCGACGGGCGCCAGCACACCGAGGTCGGCGCCCTCGAAGGCCCCCGACACCGCGCGGATCGGCAGCAGATCCCGCGCGCCGTACCACTCCCGGTGCCCCCCACCGGCAGTGCCACGGGTGCGCACGCCGGGCAACAGGACACGCGCGGGCCAGTCCGTCAGCGTGCTCCACGCGGGACGGCCGGCGAGCGCGCCGGGAACGGCACACAGGAACCGTCCCAGGAGGCCCCGACGACCGGTGGTGAAGCGCAGGTGGAGGGGGCCGGCGGTCACGGTCCAGGTGTCGTCCGCGACACTCACGCCGATCGGTACGACACGCACCGCGTCGAATGTGTAGGTGCCGCTGACGAATTCCGCTGTCCGACGGGTGGGAGCCAGCAGCAGCCGTTCGCCGTCGGCCCGCTCCAGCATCACGTCGCTGAACGGCCCGAACGGTGACCGCGGCCAGTGGCCCAGCACCACGCGCGTGCCCGAGGAGGTGCCCACACCCGCGATCCAGCCGTCAAAGCGCAGGCGTCGACGCCGCCTGGCTTCACGGCTCATCCGGCTCATGCGCCTGATCCGGCCCATGCGCCTGATCCGCTCATCCGTCTGATCCGGCCCATCCGGCCCATCCGGCCCATCCGGCCCATCCGGCCCATCCGTTCGGCCGTGGTCAGCGCAGGCCGGGCGCCGGAAGGCATGGCCGGGACGCACCGAGCCGTACGTGCCTGACTCCTTCCGAGAAATGCACGACGGGCTCTCCGGCGGGGGAGGGGAGCCCCGCCACACCGGTCAGCGTCTCCTCCAGGACCTCGACAGCGGCATCGGCCAACGGCCACGGTTCGTGTTCCACGGGCGTTTCCCACAGCAGACCGAGCCGGCGGGTGTACGCCCGCCAGCGCGAGGTCAGCCACACGTCCCGCTCGGCGGGCTCGATGGGGTCTCCCGGGCGGACGACGAGGTGGTAGGAGGGCCCGCCGGTCCCCCGGGAGCCGCTGTACGCGAGGGTGCCTCCGCTTTCGGTGATGCTCAGGGTGCCCGGGTGGTACGGCGCGCCGATGGCCCGAGCCGCCACCATCGGGGGGAAGGCGACTTCGATGGACAGAAACCACAGTCCCTCGCGCCCGTTCCGGTCGCGGACGTAGGTGCGCAGGTTGGTCTCCGCGAAGGTCGGCAGTCCGGGTGTCGAGGCGGGGACGCCGGAAAGGCGCACGTCCGCCATGACGAACGGAGTCAGACTCACCCAGGCGGCTCCGTCGTATTCGTCCACGGTGAGTTCCTCGGGCACCAGGGCCTGAACCGCCTCGGGCGGGAAGGGCCAGTGGACGAACGTCTGCGTCAGCCAGCCCGCCCGTAGGGCCGGCACTCTCACCCGCTGTTCCGCCGTGTAGGTCACCACAGTCGGCGAGTTTCCCTGCGCGGTGCGGGGAAACGGGAAAACGGCCAGGGACCGGCTGCGTCGGCAACCGGGCCCGGCCCGGTTGCCGACGCAGCGGACCAACGAAGATCACTCGCGGCCCATGGCCCTGCGGACGGCGTCCCGGGTGCGGTCCATCAGTGCGGCTACGGGACCGAGCGCCACGTTGGCCGTCGCGGACTCCGTCCCCGGGTGCGGGTGGGTGGGCGCCATGGCCTCCGCCGCCTTGACGCCCTTGGCCAGGGAGGCGAGGGCTGCGGTGTCGGCGCTGCGCCTGATGTGGATGAACTCGTAGCGTTCCTCCGCGCGGGCGTGCTCCTGGACCTCGGTGCGCAGCGCCAGCAACTGCGGCATGAATTTGGGATCGCCGGTGTCCAAACCGTCCAGAGCGCTCAGCGTCTCCTTCGCCGACCGCTCCTCCCGAAGACGCTCGTCCACGACCACGTCCCCGCCCGTCACGTTGCGACGGACGAACGGGTGCACCACCTCCTCCTCCGCCGTCTCGTGGACGGCGAGCAGGCGTACCAGCCGACGGAAGGCGTCCTGCCGTGCGTCCCCGGAGACTGCCTCCACCTCGTCGAAGAGGTTGCGGATGTCCCCGTGCTGACGCATGAGCAGGGCCACCACGTCGACGTCGGGGGCGGCGTCGTCGCCCGCCTGCGGCGTGTGCGTCTCGGCCATGGCGGGACTCCTCACTTCTCGCGCAGGGCGGGGTCGGGGTGCTCGCCCTCGGTCTCGATGCGGTACTCGCGCCCGAACATCTCCTGGTGCTGGGCCATGACCCGCTCGCTGGGCGGTGCTTCGCCGCCGTGGATCTGCTCCTGCATCTTCTCGAACCGCTCATGCGCGTCCCGTACGTAGCCGGCGCCGAGCGTGGTCAAGTCGATCTGGGTGTCGAGCAGTTCGCGGAGGTAGCCCTTGTTCGGCTCGAAGGTCAGCACGTTGGGCAGCTGCGGCGCCAGGACCGACTCGGGGTCGCGCCCGTCATGACGGCGCATCAGGTCGCAGGCGAGGTGGAGGTGTTCCAGCTCCTGGTTCAGGTGCAGCTCCCAGATCGCCTTCACCTTGGGATCGCTCTCCTGCTCCATGAAGGAGTAGTAGAGGTAGCACTCGTTGTACTCGTGGTTGACGAGCTGCTCCCACCACGTCTCGCCCGGGTCGACGAGGGACTCGTAGTGGGTGACGTGCTCCTCCTCGATCAGTCCGATCTCCTGGTAGAGCTGACGGGCGATCGGCTCCATGTACTGGGGGCCGACGTTCATGTAGAAGTTCATGGTCTGCTGCTCCGCCGACATGATCGTCAGCGCGTGCAGCTTCGACAACGGGTTCGTCTCGTCCTTGGCGTACGGATCACGGACGTTGTCCGCCGGATGGCGGTGGTGGAACTTCGTGGGCCGGCCCGGCATGACCTCGGTCAGGCCCTCGACGATCGCGTCCGCCTTGCGGTGCTCGATCATCTCGTAGAGGTTGGCGTACCGGTACAGGTGGTCGAAGTCCTCCAGCACGCCGAACTGGTAGGCCTGCGTGAGGTAGGGATCCGGCTCCATCCGGGCGATCCAGGCGGTGAGATCGACGGCCACCTGCTCGTAGGCGATGGTCGTCTCCAGCACCGAAGCCACCCCGGGCAGCAGCCAGTTGACCGCTTTCTGCTGCTGGTGCTCGATGTAGCGGACCTCGGCCAGCTGCCGTTTGACGTCGGGGTCGGGACAGTGGCGGGCCAGTTGATGGCTGAACATGATCGCCTCGACCTCGATGCCGTTCATCGTGATGACGCGGCAGCGGGTGTACGGGTCCGCGTGGTCGGGATCGATCGGCGTGACGTCCAGCTCACGCCAGTTCCGGAGCTGGCGATCCAGCGGGATACCGCGTTGTTCTAAAGGATTGAAGGTCACATGTGCCTCCTGACAGCTGATGGCGGATACGCCGGGTCTCCCGGAAACAAAAGATCACTCCACCGGTTGACGGAGTCGTGTCACGGGGCCGGGGTACTCGCCCGTGAGCCTCGGGAGAAGGGCCGCACCACTGCCGTTGAAAGGTGATCGACGATGATTTCCGGAAAGCCGCTCTGGACAGCCGCCGCGGGACTCGCCACAGCCACAGCCGCCGTCGTACGACGGTCACGGGCGCGTACGCGTCAGCCGGCACCGGCCGGCACGGACAGGTGGCTGGCGGTGACGATCAACCGTGAACCGGGCGAGCTGCAGATCGACACACTGCCGTCACCGTTACGGGCGTACGGCGACCGTATCGAGACGCGGATCAGCGCGGCGCCCGGGGACCGCGGCACGGAACTGGCCGTACGGCTCAGGGAACAGGAGCAGGAACAACACGGAGAACAAGGGCCGGAGGCCGCCCGCTCCGTGCCCGCGCGGCTCGCCGGTGACGATCCGCGCCAGGATCTGCGCCGTGCCCTGCGTGAGGCCAAGGCCCTGCTGGAGGCGGGCGAGGTCCTGCGCCCCGACGAGCCCACCACCCATGACACCCCCGGCGGGAAACTCGTCGGGCTGCTGAGCCGGCGCGCGGGCGGGGAGGGAGTGCTGTGAAAGCGCTGTGCTGGGAAGGCGTCAACAAGCTCGCCGTCGAGGACGTGCCCGATCCGGTCCTGCGCAACGACCAGGACATGATCGTACGGCTGATCGCGGGCACCACCTGCGGCTCCGATCTGCATCTCATCGGCGGCTACATCCCCTTCATGCGGTCCGGGGACGTCATCGGACACGAGTTCCTCGGCGAGGTCGTCGAGGTCGGTCCCTCGGTGCGCCGGCACGCGGTGGGCGACCGGGTGGTGGTCTCCTCGTTCGTCGGCTGCGGGCGCTGCTGGTACTGCACCCACGACCTGTGGTCGCTGTGCGACAACACCAACACCAACCCCGGGATCGGCCAGGCCCTCTTCGGCGCCGACACCGGAGGCATCTTCGGCTACTCGCACGCCATGGGCGGACTGCGCGGCAGCCACGCCGAATACGTACGCGTCCCCTTCGCGGACCACGGCGCCTTCAAGGTGCCGGAGAGCGTGGACGACACGAGCGCGCTGTTCGTGTCCGACTCGGTGCCGACGGGCTGGATGGGCGCCGACCTGGCGGGCGTGAAGCCCGGTGACGTGGTCGCCGTCTGGGGCTGCGGCGCCGTCGGCCAGATGGCGGCGCGGGCAGCCCTCCTGCTGGGCGCGGAGCGGGTGATCTCCATCGACCGGATCCCGGAACGGCTGGCGATGGCCGAACGCCACATCGGCAGCGAGGTCATCGACTACACGGCCACCGACGTCGGGGCGGAACTGCGTGAACGCACCGGCGGCCGGGGTCCCGACGTGTGCATCGAGGCGGTCGGCATGGAGGCACACAGCGACAACACCTTGGTGCACGCCTACGACCAGGTGAAGCAGCAGTTGCGGTTGCAGACCGACCGTCCGA
Organism: Streptomyces cellulosae; assembly: GCF_000721105.1. GTDB lineage: Bacteria > Actinomycetota > Actinomycetes > Streptomycetales > Streptomycetaceae > Streptomyces > Streptomyces cellulosae_A. Next base: position 207,078 of record NZ_JOEV01000005.1, on the reverse strand, counting down.
CCGCCGTCCGGCAGGCCATACATGCCTGCCGCAAGGGCGGCACGGTCTTCGTCCTGGGCGTGTTCGCGGGCGCCGTCGACAAGTTTCCCCTGGGCGCGGTGATCAACAAGGGGCTGACCGTACGCGGCGCCCAGCAGCACGGCCAGCGCTACATCCCGATGCTGCTGGACCGGATGGCCGCCGGGGACCTGAGCACCGCCCATCTGGCGACCCACAGTGTGCCGTTGGACGAGGCGCCGCGGGCCTACGACCTGTTCAAGCAGAAGACGGACGGCTGCGTGCGCGCGGTCATCCGACCGAGTGGCTGAGCAACGGACACGGGCGCGGCGGCGTCGTTCGCCGAGTGAGCAACTCGGCGCCGCCGTGCCGCACCTCGTCCCAGGGAGCCTTTGTTCGCCGGGTGCTTCCCGGGCCGGCTGAGCCGAGTTGACCACGGCGGCGTCCGGAACGTCGTGGTTCAGCAGGCCGGCGACCGGATCCCGTGGGAGAGCGTGAGCGCCGCCCTGGTCGCGTCCCCCGCCGGCCGAACGCACCCGCGGCCGTCCGCGCCAAGCGGTCGCAAACGCCGAGCTCACTGTCCTCCGGCAGGTCGGCCGTCCGCTGTCCGCGACCCCCGTCGGCTCCGCGCGTTGCCGGAGGTACGGCGGGCCCTCCGCGTCGGTGTCGGCTGAGCGGAGCCGCCCGCGCTGCCGCCGTCCCGCCCCATTTCCCCCGGAACGAACCCGACCGTTCCCCCCGGAGTCACACTGACCGGTTCCGGCCCCGCACCGACCCTTCCCGACCCTCTGCGGGCCGGGGCCGGTTTCCGGCAAAGGAGGAACCGACGGGCCCCCACCCGGTCGGCCGCATCGTGCACACGCGCCAGGCGCTGCCGGCCGTCCTGCCCGTCACCTGCTGCCTGGACGGCGACGACGCGGTGGTGCTGTGCACCGCCGCCCCCTCGGAACCGGTCCGCGCCGTCGACGGCACGGTGGTCGCCTTCGAGGCCGACGAGGTCGACGCGGCCGCCCACTCGGGCTGGAGCGTCGTCGTCACCGGCCCGGCCACGGTCGTGACCGACCCCGTCGAACACGAACGGCTGGCACGCAAAGGTCCGCGCTCCTGGGTGACCTCGCCCCGGCAGGTCTTCGTCCGCATCGGACCCGAACGGGTCACCGGGCGGGAACTCGTCGGCGGAAGCATCCTCCACGGGGTGGATCTCACGCCCTGACGATCCGAGTGGCCGCATCGCAGTGGCCCGGTCGGCCCTGTCGGGTACCCGTTGAGCCACCGATGGTGGAAGGCATGGACAGCTCGTACGTCCCATCGGCACGCGCACCACACCCGTGACACCCGATTGGCACCCGACCCGGAAGGGATCCCCATGTCCGTCGACACGCAGCAGGCGTCGGCCCGGCTCACCGCGGAGGAGCTCAGCGCCCTGGACGCCCACTGGCGCGCCGCGAACTACCTGGCCGTGGGCCAGATCTACCTCATGGCCAACCCCTTGCTGACCGAGCCCCTGCGCCGGGAGCACGTCAAGCCGCGGCTGCTGGGCCACTGGGGCACCTCCCCGGGACTCAACCTGGTGCACACCCACGTCAACCGGGTGATCAAGGCTCGCGACCTGGACGCCCTGTGCATCTGGGGCCCCGGCCACGGCGGCCCGGCCGTCCTCGCCAACGCCTGGCTGGAGGGGTCGTACACCGAGACGTATCCGGACATCACCCGGGACGCGCCCGGCATGGGCCGCCTCTTCAAACAGTTCTCGTTCCCCGGCGGGGTGCCCAGTCATGTCGCCCCGGAGACCCCCGGCTCCATCCACGAGGGCGGCGAGCTGGGCTACGCCCTCTCGCACGCCTACGGAGCCGCCCTCGACAATCCGGACCTGGTGGTCGCCTGTGTCATCGGCGACGGCGAGGCGGAGACGGGGCCGCTGGCCGCCTCCTGGCACTCCAACAAGTTCCTCGACCCCGTCAACGACGGCGCGGTCCTGCCGATCCTGCACCTCAACGGCTACAAGATCGCCAACCCGACGGTGCTGGCGCGGCTGCCGGAGAGCGAACTCGACGAGCTGCTGCGCGGCTACGGCCACGACCCGATCCACGTCACCGGTGACGACCCGATGGCCGTGCACCGCGCCATGGCGGAGGCCATGGACACCGCGCTCGACCGGATCGCCGCGTTCCAGCGCGCCGCGCGCGAGAACGGCTCCACCGAGCGTCCCCGCTGGCCGGTGATCGTGCTGCGCACCCCGAAGGGCTGGACCGGGCCCGCCGAGGTCGACGGGCTGCCGGTGGAGGGCACCTGGCGAGCGCACCAGGTCCCACTGGCCGCCGTCCGCGACAACCCGGACCACCTGCGCCAACTCGAGAACTGGATGCGCTCCTACCGTCCCGAGGAGCTCTTCGACCAGGACGGCCGCCCCCGCGAGCAGGTACTGGCCTGCGTCCCCGAGGGCACCCGGCGCCTGGGCGCCACCCCGCACGCCAACGGCGGCCTGCTGCTGCGGGAACTGCCCCTGCCTCCGTTGGAGAAGTACGCGGTCGACGTCGACAAGCCCGGCGCCACCCTCCACGAGCCCACCCGAGTCCTCGGCGACCTGCTGGAGGACGTGATGGCGGGCACCGCGGACCGGCGCGACTTCCGGCTCGTCGGCCCGGACGAGACCGCCTCCAACCGGCTGCAGGCCGTCTACCAGGCCAGCGGCAAGGCGTGGCAGGCCCAGACGCTCCAGGTCGACGAAGACCTCGACCGGCACGGCCGGGTGATGGAGATCCTCTCCGAGCACACCTGCCAGGGCTGGCTGGAGGGCTATCTCCTCACCGGCCGGCACGGACTGTTCTCCTGCTACGAGGCCTTCGCGCACATCGTCGACTCGATGGTCAACCAGCACATCAAGTGGCTGCGCACCACGCGACGCCTGCCGTGGCGGGCCCCGATCGCCTCCCTGAACTACCTGCTGACCTCGCACGTGTGGCGGCAGGACCACAACGGCTTCTCCCACCAGGACCCCGGCTTCGTCGACCACATCCTGAACAAGAGCCCCGAGGCGGTACGCGTCTACCTGCCGCCGGACGCCAACACCCTGTTGTCCGTGGCCGACCACGTGCTGCGCAGCCGCGACTACGTCAACGTCGTCGTCGCCGGCAAGCAGCCCTGCTACGACTGGCTGTCCATGGACCAGGCCACGGTGCACTGCGCCCGCGGCGCCGGGGTCTGGGACTGGGCCGGCACCGAGGACGGCACCCGGGAGCCCGACGTGGTCCTCGCCTGCGCCGGCGACGTTCCGACCCAGGAGGTCCTGGCCGCCGCCCAGTTGCTGCGCCGCAACCTGCCGGAGCTGGCCGTGCGGGTCGTCAACGTCGTCGACCTGGCCCGGTTGCTGCCCGCCGAGGAGCACCCGCACGGCATGCACGACGCGCAGTACGACGCGCTGTTCACCACCGACAAGCCGGTGATCTTCGCCTACCACGGCTATCCGTGGCTGATCCACCGGCTGGCCTACCGCCGGGTCGGCCACGACCACCTGCACGTGCGCGGCTACAAGGAGATCGGCACGACCACCACACCGTTCGACATGGTCGTCCGCAACGACCTCGACCGGTACCGGCTGGTCATGGACGTCATCGACCGTGTCCCCGGCCTCGCGGTGCGCGCCGCGGCCGTACGACAGCGGATGGAGGACACCCGGCTGCGCCACCACGCCTGGATCCGCGAGCACGGCACCGATCTGCCGGAGGTCGCCGACTGGACCTGGGACGGCTGAGCCGCCGGTCCGGTCCCGGGCACCGCCGCGCGCGAGCGGCGGTGCCCGGGACCCTCGCGCGTACCGACGAGTCCAGCCCGGGCCACCGGCGGCGGGCAACTGGCCGGGTGCACCGGCCAGGAAGTGGCCCGTGCCGCACCCGACCCGCGGAGCCGTTGCCCGCCCGGCACAGCCTCGGCCGCGAGGGGGGTTTACGTCCTGTCGGACGGCCCCGTGTGTGGCGGTGGCCAGGAACCGGTCCCGAGCCCGGAGCGCGGCCTCGTCGTCGCCGCGCTGGTGGGACCCACGACCTGGTCAGCCCGCGATGGAGTCCAGTTGTTCCGCCGCTGGGCGAAGGGCCCACAGATCGCCGCCGGGCGGCGCCTCCAGTGACCGAACGGCTCGCTGCGCGCGCGGGTCTCCGGCATCGGCGGCCGCGTGGACGACGTCCGTCGCCGCATACCGGTGGAACTCGAGCTCCGGATGCGGCCAGGGGACTGCTGCCGTCGCCGCGGGCAGCAGATAGTCCACCGCCTTGAACAGGCTCTGCCCGTCGGGGCCCTGATACGCCCACAGATTCACGCCGACGTGCCGGCCGATGGCCGCGAGCCGGCTGTAGGCGACCAGGGTGAAGGTCGAGTAGTGCCAACTCCGGGTCCGGGCCAGCTCCTGGGGCTGGCTGCCGTCGGCTTCGATCTGCGGCACGATGCGCTTGCTCCGGGCGTCCAGTACGGCTCGGCGGGCCAGTTCCTTGTCGCCGGTCGCGTAGGCGAGGCCGGCGAGCTGCATGTCGTAGAAGGTGCCGTGGTTGTTGGTGGCGGCGGCTTCCTGACCGCCGAAGTCGCTGGTCGTCAGCCAGTTGAGGAAGTCGGTGTTCCACTTCTTCATGCGGGTGCGGTCCGTCCTGGTCCAGCCCGGGGCACCGCTGTCGAGGATGGCGATCGCGTCGAGGACGCTGGTGTACGACTGCGAGAAGTCGATGATGCCGATGGCGCGACCGTCGTACTTGCAGGGGATGAACTGGGCGTGGTTCAGGTTCGGGTTCATCCGGGTGGACGGGTCGAGGAACCAGGTGCGCAGGATCTGCCCGGCCTTCTGGGCGTACCGCTTGTCGCCGGTGTAGTACCAGGCGAGGGAGAGGTCGTACGAGGAGTCGAAGGTCTTTTCGACGTCCTGACGGTCGGTGCCCGAATCGACCTCGGGGTTGCGCTCGCCGTCGCGTTGGACGTACGGGCAGCCCCAGGGGTTGTCGGAGGTCGGGGGCTGGGAGGGCCACCAGTAGGGGGCCTGGCTGAGGTAGTCGTGGACGTCGCCGCCGGGCGCGGGTCGGGGTTTGTCCACCACCGTCCAGGGCCCCTGACCCAGCCACCTGTCGGCGCGGGCCTTCAACGCCAGGACGGCGCCCCGCAGTTGTGGGTCACCACGGTCCACGCGGATCTTCGTCTGCTGCAGACGGGCGCCGTCCAGGACGGCGGTGTGCGGGACCCTGGGCGCGGGGTGCGCCGTCATCCCCGCCGAGGCGGTGGGGACGGCCGCGGCGGTGAACGCGGCCAGGGCCGCCAGGAGGGTGCCCAGGCGTCGTCTTGCGCTCATCAGTCAGTCCACTCCGTTCATAGAGGTGAACACACGGTTCGGTGATCCGTGTTCAGGGCCGCGGGCGCGGCAGAGTCCCCCGGTGTGGCCCCGGTGTGGTCCCGGAGATGTCCTTCGGGGTCAGGCCCTGGAATCCGGGGCTGCCCGCCCGAGCTCGCGCTGGGCCTCGTGGAGGTTGTGCGGCCGTACCGGGTGCGGGCTGGCGTACAGCTCCAGGCGGGTGTGCAGACGGCCCGTGAAATCGGGCACGTCGATCTGGTCGAACTCGCTGACCTCGTTGATGCCGACGGTGGCGGAGTACGGCGCCAGACCGTCGATCTTCATCAGGCCCGCCCGGCCGTTGGTGACCCGGATGTTCCAGTGCGTGAAACGGGCGCCGAACAGAGGACCGGCGCTGGCGTCACCACCGTGGCGGCCGTTGTTGTTGACGGTGATGTCGGTGCGGACGTTGGCGAAGGGCAGGCCGCGGTGGCTGTCGAAGGTGCCCATCCGCATGTCGCCGCGCGACCAGACGTTGTACGAGGACAGCCCCTCGACGTTGATGCCGTGCAGCTGGGTGTTGGACGGCGCGGGGCTGGTGCGCTCCTCGATCGCGAAGTCCTCGATGAGGTTGTCGTGCGACCCCTCGCGGCAGAAGTAGGGGTGATGCGAACCGCGGCCCGTGACGCGTGTACGGCGCAGGGTGCAGGCGGAGGCGGCCACCAGGCCGAAGCCGTTGTCGACGTGGCGGACCGTCACGTCGTCCACCCAGCAGTCGTATGCGCACTGCAGGACGACACCGTTGTGGCCCTTGTCCAGCAGGTGCTGCTGTTGCGGAGTCTCCACCGCTTCCAGAGTCAGGCCCTCGACGCCCGATCCCGACAACTCGGGTACATGTGTGGTCAGTTGCGGCTTCCACTCCGGACGTACGTCGAGGGGGAGGGGACGTTCCAGGGTGACCCTCCGGCCACGGACGTGGGTGATGCGGACGGGCCATTCGTAGGGGACGTACGACGTCAGTTTCGTCTTGTCGTCCCAGTAGTAGGCCTCGGCGCCTGGGCCGCCGCCGCACATGTGCTCGAGCAGGGTGTGGTCCGCGTCGTCGGCGAGCCGGAGGAGGACCAGACTGCCGGGCCGCAGCGACGACGGGTCCGCGACCGTCACCGTCCAGGAGCCCTGCGGCGCCGGGGCGACCGTCGTGAGCGTCCGCCACTCGTCGCGCTTGTTGCCCGTCCAGCCCTCGAAGGGCCACGCCCTGGCTCGGATCGCGGCGACGAGCGAGGTCCAGCGGGCTTCGGGAGCCAGCCAGATCAGGCCGCCCGCCCATGACCAGGACGACTTGTCGCCGCCGTAGCGGGAGCCGTACACGCCGATCAGCTCGGTGAGGTTCTTCGTCGCGTACAGCGTCGTACGGCCGCTGCCGGCGCCCTTGAGGACCACGTTCGAGCGGTTGACGCGGATGACGTCGTCGATGCGGAACACGCCGGGCGGGATGGTGACCGTGCCACCGCCGGCCCTACCGGCGGCGGCGATGGCACGGTTGATGGCGGGGGCGGAGTCGGTCGTGCCGTCCGCCACGGCACCGAAGGCCCGTACGTCGACGACGACGGGGCGGCGGGGGAAGCGCGCCGCCCCGCCGCGGCAGCCGGCGCGGCCGATGAACGGGATCTGCGGGTGGGTGAACGGGGTGCGGCTGAACTCCCGCCACAGGGCCGGGACGACCGGCGCGGTACCGGAGCCGGCCGCCGTCGCGGTGCCCGCACCGGCTGTCGCGGCAGTCGAGCCGGCTGCGTTCGCGGTGCCCGCGCCGAGTGTCGCCGCGGTACCGGCGCCGGCCGCCACGGCGACGGCGTTTCCCAGCACCTCCCTTCTGGTCGTGCCCATGACATTCGAGATGCCCATGGCACCGGTGTGCGCGTTTCTCATGTCCGTTCGCCCCTCCCATGATTTTCATGGATATGAACGACGTTCAGATCTGCGTCGGCGGAGAGCATGCCACGCCGTTCGTGAGTGCGAAAGGGGTCCTGCAGCGTTTAGTGGGTTGGACCATCGCCCAGCATCTTGAGTGTCTGGCGGTGCCAGACGAGCGGACGGCGGTCGTCGTCGGTCATCATGGCGAGCACCCGCAGCACGATGAGGTCGTGATCGCCGGCGGGATATCGGTGCTCGACGGTGCACTCCAGCCAGACCGGCGCGCCCTGGAGGAAGATCGCGCCGGATGCCGCCTCGACCGTGTTGAGGTCGGCGAACCGGCCTTCCTTGCTGCGGGAGGCGAGTTGCCGGGCCTTGTCGCTGTGCCCCTCGCCCAGGACGGAGATACCGATCGCCTGCGCTCCGGACAGCACCGGCCAGGTCGTCGAAGTGTGCTGTGCGGCGAAGGAGACCATGGGCGGGTTGTAGGAGACCCCGACGGCGAACGACGAGACGATCATGACGGTCGGGTCGCCGTGGACGCGAGCCGAGAGCGCCGCGACTCCCGACGGGAACGCGGAGAACGCCTTCTGCATCGCGCCGGGATCCGAGGTGAAGCTGTCCCTCGTCGTCATCGCACGGCCCTCGTCCTCGCGGCGTCGATGCGGTGGTGACCTTGCGCGGGGCAGGCCGGCATGGGTGGGATTCCGACGACGGCGACGGCCTTCATCAGGTGACTCCTGTGGGTAGAGGGGGCGCGGCGGCGGACGCCGCGGAGGATCCGTCCCCGGGACGGTCCACCTGGTCCACTTCGAGGACCGCGGACAGGAGCAGACAGAGCAGTCCGACGGCGGCGAGACCGCCGAGGGTGGCGGCGTACCCGAATCCGGCCAGCAGCACGGCACAGACCGCGCTGCCGAGCACCGCGCCGAGCTGCTTCATGGCGTTGAAGGTTCCCGACGCCGCCCCCACCTCGTCCGGAGCGACCGCGCTCACCGCCGCGATCGACAGGGGTGACCAGACGAACGAGTTGGCCACCCCGTACACCGCGAAGGCAGCGGTCAGGGCGGGGACCGGCGCGTCGGTCGCGACGAGCACCGCCGACGCGCCGATGGACAGGACGAGTGCGAGGGAGCCGATGACGGCGACCGCACGGGGCCCGATGCCGTTGTTGAGCCGGGCCGAGACCGGCGCGCCGAGCAGGCACAGCACACCCATCGGGACGAGCGTGAGGGCCGCCGCGCCGGAGTCGAGTCCGCGCTCCCGTTGCAGGTACAGCATCAGCGGGATCATGGCCGAGCCGGAGCAGAAGGCCGCCGCGGCGGCACCCCAGGCCGCGGTGAGGAACCCGCGGCTGCGCAGCAGCGTGACCGGCACCAACGCCCGCTGCCCGTCCCGGCGTTGCAGCCATACGACGGCCGCGACGACCAGCGCGCCGGCGGTGGCGAGCAGCCAGCGGGGTACGTCCAGGACGCCGGCGCTCGCGGCGTCCGTGCCCTGCACGCCGAGCACGAGTGCGCCGACGCCCGTCCCGTTCGCGCAGATCGCCCACACCGGGATGCCCACCTTCTGGCGGGGGAGGGCCGGCACGAACGCCGCCACGGCGGCCATCGCGGCGACGCCGAACGGGACGTTGACCCAGAACACCGCGGGCCAGCCGCCGGCGGCGACGAGCCCGCCGCCCACCAGAGGGCCGGCGGCCACCGCGGCACCGCCGACCGCGCCCCAGGTGCCGAGCGCGACAGCGAGGCGCGGCGGCTGGAACAGCGCCTTGATGATGGTCAGGCACTGCGGCGTCATCAGCGCGGCACCGACGCCCTGGGCCACCCGCCACCCGATCAGTGCCGTGAGGGTGGGGGCCAGCGCGCACAGCAGCGACCCGAGGGTGAACGCCGCGAGCCCGACCAGGTGGACACGCCGGTGGCCGTAGCGGTCGCCCAGCCGCCCCGCGATGATCAGGGGCACGGCGTAGGCGATGAGGTAGCCGCTGTTGACCCAGATCGCGAGGGTCTCGGTGGTGTGCAGGCCGGTGATCAGCGCGGGCAGTGCGACCGAGGTGATCGTGCTGTCCAGCAGCAGCATGAAGAACCCCGCGCACAGGCTGCCGAGAGCCAGCCAGTGGCGTCGCTCGCTCGCCGCGGCCATCTCACACCGCCAGGTTCTCGCGCAGCGTGGCGCCGGGGTAGGCCGGCGCGAGCGCACCGCGACGGCACAGCTCGGGCAGCAGCAACTCGCTGATGTCGGCGAAGCCCGAGGGCATGGCCAGCGGGCACGAGAACATGTAGCCGCCGCGTGACCCGGTCGCGGCGAAGTTCTCCTCGAGTGCGTCGGCGACGGTGTCGGGGTCGCCGACGACGCTGTGGTCGAGGCCCGTCGCCCTGCCGCGGCCGTGCGCGAAGAACTCGCTCCGGCTCATCGTGTGGTCCTCACCGAACTCGGCGAGGAGAGAACCGATCAGGCCCGCGGGGCTCGCCTGGGCGGCGACGATCGCGTCGCGCAATTCTGCCAGGCTGAACGACCGGGGCAGCGTCGAGAGGTCGTAACCGGCGTTGTGCGACAGGTAGGTGGCGACGGCCTCCTCGTTCCAGAACTCCTGCACCGCGTCGCGGCGCGCCTGCGCCTCAGCGGTCGTACGGCCGACGATGACCTGCGTGGCCCACAGGATGCCCACCTCGGCCGGGTCGCGTCGCTCGGACAGGAGCGCCTCGTCGAGCAGTTCGCGGTGACGCCGCTGAGCCATGAGGTTGCCGCCGAAGCCGAAGACCAGATCGGCGAACCGGGCCGACGCGGCGATCCCGCGGGGCGAGTTGCCCGCCTGGACGACGACCGGGTGGTGCTGTGGGCTGGGCACCGACGCGAGCGGGCCCTTGACGGTGAAGAAGCGCCCCCGGTGATCGATCGGGCGCACCTTCGAGGGGTCGGCGAACCGGCCCGTGTCCCGGTCGCGGACGATGGCGTCGGGTGCCACCGAGTCCCACAGCGCGCGGCAGACCGCGACGAACTCCTCCATCCGCTCGTAGCGCAGGTCGTGGTCCATCAGTTCCGCGAACCCGTAGTTCGCCGCGTCCGCGCCGCGCGTGGAGGCGACCACGTTGAAGGCGATACGTCCGCCCGTCACATGGTCGAGCGAGTTGAGCAGCCGGGCGACGTAGAACGGATGCATGAACGTCGACGAGTACGTCAGCCCGAAGCCGATCTTCTCCGTCACCGTGGACATGGCCGCGATGACCGGCGACATGTCGTGCCGCGGCCACTGGATGCCCCATTCCACGGCCGGGTCGATGCTCCCGCGCCAGGTGCTGGGTATGCCGCTTCCGTCGCCGAAGAACAGCATGCCGACACCGGCCCGCTCGGCCGTCCGCGCCAGTTCCATGTACATGCGCACGTCCGGGAAGTCCTGTCCGACCCAGGAGCCCTGCCGGGCCCACGCTCCCTCGGTGTGCGTGAAGGAGAGGTCGAAGGCGATGTGCATGCCGTTCACCGCACGCCCTTCTTCCACAGGTCGACGACCTCGTCGGTGTCGCTGAGCAGGGCCACGTTGAGTCCCAGCTGGACCAGGGCCGCGGCGTTGACGCCGAGGTCGTAGGCGGCCGTCGCGTCCCGGGGGACGACGACGGGCCAGTCCAGCTGTACGGCGTCCTGGGCGGTCGCGTCGACACAGCACTCGCTCGTCAGACCCACCACGGTGAGCCAGTCGCAGCCGGCCGCATGGAGCCGCGCGTCGAGATCGGTGCCGCGGAATCCGCTGTAACCGCGCTTGACCACACGGATCTCGCCCTCGGCGGGCCGCAGGCGGTACCACTCGGCCCCGGGCGCAGCGAGGACGCACGGCTCGTCCGGACGCATGGGCGCGTCGTAGTCACCCCCGCGCAGCCAGTTGCCCGCCCGCCACGGCCTGGCGGGGTCACTGCCCAACTCGACCCAGACGACCGGCACTTCAGTGGCTCGGGCGGCGTCGACGAGGTCGCCGATGCGGGTGACCGCCCGGTCGAGCGCCGACAGCGCGGCCTCCGTCAGGCCGTACGCGGCGAGGCGGTCCGGATCGGCGAAGTCCCGTTGTACGTCGACCACGACCAGCGCGGGTCTGTTCCCGGGCCGGGTGAGGTGGGCGAGTTGTCTGTCGCGCAGGTCGGACATCGGCTCGGACATCAGGCCGCCACCTCGTCGCGCTCGCGCAGAGTCGGCAGCACGGTGTCGCCGAACAGCAGCATGTCCGCGTCGTACTCGGGGAAGATCAGCATGAGCCCGTCGAGGTCGGCCTCGCGCACGATGTACTCGATGTGGTCGGTGACCGTCCGCGCCGATCCCGCGACGTACGCGGTCTGGAACGCCGCCTCTCCGTCGGCGCCGTCGGCCCACGCGCGGGCCTGGTCCTCGGGCACGCCCCAGGTGCGGCGCATATGGGTGAGCGCCTCGCGGTCGAGGCCGGCGCCCCACTCCTTCACCTTCTTCGCGGCGAGGTCATCCGTCTCGTCCTGGACGACGGTGAGCATCGAGTACGTCTTGCAGACCCGCCCGTTGGCCTTCGCCCGCCCGTGGACGTCCGCCGAGAGCATCCGCATCTCGTCGAGGCTCTCGGCGGCGAGGAAGGCGCCGTCGGCGTACCTGGCCTGGAAACGGCGGGCCTCCTCCGACCGGCCCGCGTTGATGAGGGTCGGCCGGGTGTCCGGATGCGGGCGGGACTCGCAGTCGACGAGGTCGAAGTACGGGGTGCGCAGGGTGACGGAGTCCTCGGTCCACAGCCGGGTGACCGCCTCCGTCCACAGTTCCGTCATCCGGTAGCGGTCGGCGTGGCTGAGCCGCGGGTCCCACTCCCCGAACTGCTCGAACTCGCCCGCGTAGGAGCCGTTGACGATGTTCATGCCGGCGCGGCCGCCGGAGATGTCCTGGAGGGTGGTGAACATCTTCGCCGCGAGGGCGGGATTGTGGACGTTGGCGTGCAGGGTCGCCCAGATCTTGACCCGGCTGGTCGCCTCGGCGAGCGCCGCCATCATCGTCATCGACTCCAGCGAGCGTCCCCAGTGGTCGGTGCTGCCGCCGAAACCGCGCCACTTCGCCATCGACATGACGAAGTCGAGGCCGATGGTCTCCGCGTGCAGGGCCGCGCGCTTGTTCCACGCGTAGGTCGCCTCGGGGTGGGGCGCGGTCGTGGACAGCATCCATCCGCCGTTTCCGATGGGGAGGAAGATTCCGTACTCTTTCGCGGGCACGTTGGTGGGCCTTTCCGTGAGATCTCTGCTGCCGCGTGGGGTCAGGGGCACGCCCCGAGGGGTGCGGCTACGGGGCGGGCCAGACCAGCTTGTCGGCGGTGTAGATGTTCGTCACGGGGGAGATGTCGAACCATCCCCGGGCCCGGGCGGCGGTCACGCCGGCGGGCACGATCTTGAACTGGTGGAGCATGTCCACGAGCCCGGCGACGTTCTTGAGGTCGATGCCGCCCAGCGGCTGTCCGGGCGCGGGGTTGTCCTTGGCGACCTTTGTCTCCGTCTTCCAGATGGTCGTGTTCAGTTTCTTGTCGTACGTCGGTCCCGACAGCCGTGCCGCGTATCCGACGCACTCGGCGATGTGCTTCTCGCCGGACGAGCAGTAGTCGTAGGCGTGCAGGGCGGCGCGCAGGATGTCCTCGACGGCCTGCGGGTGCTCCTTGGCGAACGCGGGGTTCACCGCCATCGCCCCGAGCGAGCTCGGCACGCCGTAGTCGACCGGCTTCCACACGGTGACGTCGTCACCGGCCGCCTTGAGCTGGTTGGGCTCGTTCGAGACGAACCCGGTGAGCGCTTCGAGGCCGCCCTGCCGGCGCGGCAGCACGGAGGGGTCGTAGCCCTGCTTGACCAGCTTGAGCGAGTTCCAGTCGACTCCGGCCTTGACCATCATCGCCTCGACGGTGGCCGGTACGTAGCCCTTGTGGCCGACGACCTTGCCGTCGAGCTGGGTCAGGTCGGTGATGTCCTTGTTCGTCATCAGGATCTCGAGGCCGGCGTTCGAGTACGAGGAGATGCCCGTGATGTCGATCCCGTTGGCACGGGCCTGGATGACGTCCTGCTCGGCGACGGGACTCACGGTCGCCTGTCCGCCGGCGAGCAGCTTGGTGTTCTGCGCGGTGTCGCCGCTGCCGGGCTTGAGGTCGACGGTGAGGCAGAGGTCCTTGAAGTAGCCGAGCTGGGCTGCGGCGATGTACTCGAGGATCGACACCGAGGACTGGTACTGGTAGCCCGACAGGTAGGTGATCTTGCCGGCGGCCTTGTTGTCGGCGCAGCGCTTCGCGGAGATCGCGGAACCTTCCGAGCCGGTCGAGGTGCTGTCGCCGGAGCCCGAGCCGCAGCCCGCGACGACGGCCGCCAGCGTGACGGCGGCGAGGGAGGCGAGGCCGGATCTGATGAGGCGGTACGGCTTGGACGGCATGGGTGACTCCAGACTGGCGGCGGGCGCCGGGGAAGGTGTGGATGAGGGAGGAAGGCACGGGTCGCCGAGCGCCCCGCCTTTGCCGGCCACGGATGGGTGGAGCGGCGGGCGGGAAGTCGGTGTCGGGACGCGTCAGTTGTGCGCGCTGTCGTGCCAGTGCAGGACGCGGCGCTCGACCAGCGTCACGGCGAGCAGCAGCAGCACGCCCATGACCGCGAGGACGAGAATCGAGGCGTAGACGACCGGCAGCTGGTTCATCGACGAGGCCACGCCGATCACGGTGCCGAGGCCGTCGGTCGAACCCGACGCCGACATCTCTGCCACCACCGCGCCGACGATCGACAGCGGGAAGACGATGCGCAGCGCCGCGAACACGTACGGCAGCGCGTTGGGGACACGCACGTGCCGCAGCAGTTCCAGCCGGCCGGCGTCCATCGTCCGGTACACCTGCAGCACCTGCCGCGGTACGGACCGCAGACCGGCCGCCGTGTTGATGAGGATCGGGAAGAAGCAGATCAGGCCGGCGATGACGAGCTTGGGCAGCGGTCCGAAACCGAAGGCCACGACCAGGGCCGGGGCGATCGCCACCAGCGGGGTGACGTTGAGGACGACGGCGATCGGCATGACCGCCCGGCGTACCAGGGGCAGTTCACTGGTCAGCACCGCGAGGACGAACGCCGCGGCGAACCCCGTCGCGAGACCGGCCACCGCCTCGCCCAGGGTGACCAGGGCGTTGTCGACGTAGTAGCCGAACTGGCCGGCGAGCGAGCTGCCGATGTCCTGCAACGGCGGCAGCAGATACGGCAGTTTCTCCGCTCCCCACTGCCACAGAGCGGCGAGGACCGCCAGCGTCACGAGCAGGGGCAGCCAGACCGCCGGGCGGATCCACGCGATCCGGGACCTCGGATGGCTGAGGCTGAAGCGCGACGGTTCGACGGGCGGATCGGCCTGGGGCGCCGGAGCGGTGGTGCGTTCATCGGCCACGGTCATGTCCTCGCCCCCACTCACGCGGCTTCGGAGCGCCAGGCACGGCGCAGCCGGTCTCGGACCAGATCCTCGTACTCGTGGAAGCGGCGCTCCCCGAAGAGGCGTTCACCGCGCGGGCGGGGCAGGTCCACGTCGATGGTGTCCACGATGCGGCCGGGGCCAGGGGCCATGACGACCACGGTGTCGGAGAGCCGGACGGCCTCGGGGACGGAGTGGGTGACGAACAGGACCGTCGTCTTCAACTCGTCCCACAGGTCGAGCAGTTGGTCCTGAAGGCTCTCGCGGGTGAACTCGTCGAGCGCCGAGAACGGCTCGTCCATGACGAGGACGTCGGGCCGCAGGCCGAAGGCGCGCACGATCGCGGCACGCTGTCGCATACCGCCCGACAGCTGCGCCGGGAGCTTGTGCATGGCCTCGCCGAGCCCCGCCTTGACGAGGAGTTCCCGCATGTCGGGGGCGGCCGGTGCGCCCTCCCTCTCGGTGCCGGCGATGCGTTCGCGGCGCCTGGCGGCACCCTTGTTGATCTTCTGGGGCAGGGTGACGTTCCGCAGCACGGACAACCAGGGCAGCAACGCCGGGCTCTGCGGCACCAGCCCGATCATCTTGGCGGCGCATGCCGTCGCCGGCGGGACGCCGTGCACCAGGACCTCACCGCGGTCGGGCCGCTCCAGGCCGGCGACGAGGCGCAGCAGGGTCGACTTGCCGCAGCCGCTGGGGCCGATGAGGCTGACGAAGCGGCCGGGGGGCACCGTCAACCGGACGTCGTCCAGGGCGTTCGTGGCGGACGGCCCGAATCCGTAGACCCGGTGCACCGACCGTAGTGCGAGTGCTGGCGTACCAGTCACCTTCACGCTCCCATCCATGTAGCGAGCACGAAGGCCCGGTCCTGGAAGTCGGAGAGCGTGCGTGGCGAGTGCGGGTGACTGCCACGCGGAAATCCGCTTAGGTGTCCCCGACCGTAGGAGCCCTGTGTTTCTGTCAGCCACCGTGGTGTGTTTCGTGGACTTTACGTTCGGTGGCGAAGCGGGACGGCGGTGGCGCCGTCGAAGACGTGGATCTCGATCCCGAGGTCCGCCGCAGCGCGGGCCACCCAGCCGCCGAGCGCCTGCACGATCAGCTCCGTGACCAGGAGCACCGTGCGCTCGGCCGTCGGCACCGAGTCCCGCAGCCACAGCAGCTTGAACATGTCCGCCATGACCTTGTTGCGGTAGGCGGGCTTGTAGGTGCCCTGGTTGCCGACCAACTGGACGAGTACGCGGCCGGCGTCGTCGATCCCCTCCACCTCGACACGACTGCCGTCGGGCAGCATCAGCGGCCTCGGGCGCAGCCTGGTACCGAGCCGGTCGCCGAGGGCGAGCAGCATCCGGCGTTCGATGGAGGCCTCGGCGAACCGGCTCCACTCGCTGGGGGAGTCAAGGACTGTCAGGTGCACGTGCAGGAGCGTACGAAGCGCCCGTTTCCCATGTGTTTCGGCCCGCTGGGCGCCGAGAAACTCCTCGAGGCCGGGCCGGGGCCCCTGGCCTGGGTGACGCAGACCAGGGGCCCCACATGACGGTTCGGTGTGTCCGCGTGCGTCAGCCGTCGGACTCCGACGACGGGAGGTAGGCGCCCGGCACGTCCTTCGGCGCGAAGAGCTTGTCCTCGCCCGGGTACGGCTTCTTCCACCCGTGCGTCTGGTACCACGTGAGGTGGTTCATCTGCGCGGGGTTCGCGAAGTCGGGCACGGCGTGGGGGCCGGTCAGCCGCTGCGCGGACTTCCAGGCGTCCCACTGCGCCGCGAGCGCCTGCTTGTCCGCCGGCACCTTCGCCGACGGCACGGCGGCCGCACTCGGGTCCTGCGGAGCCGGGGTGTCCACACCGCAGGCGGGCGGGATCTTCAGACCGTCGGTGAGCGAGGTCCGGTTGGGCAGCGCCTTGAACGGCGTGGAGACCGGGCGCGGGGTGAACGCCCCGCGCATCGGGCTGGCCGCGCTGTCCTTCTGGTTCATCGGGTGGATGCCGAGGATCTGCTCGATGGTCCGGATCATCGTGATCTGCGAGTAGTAGTGGTTGTCCACGGCGCCGTGCTGTGCCCAGGGGCTGATGATCTGGATCGGGGCACGGTGACCGTCGACGTGGTCGAGGCCGGCCTGGGAGTCGTCCTCGACGACGAAGATCGCTGAGTCCTTCCAGTACCTGCTGTGCGAGATCTCGTCGACGATCTTTCCGGTCGCGAGGTCGTTGTCCGCGACCTGGGCGGCCGCGTTCGCCGGGCCACCGGTGTGGTCGCTGGAGAGCCAGAACATATTCAGGTTCGCCGGCCCGTTCTTCTCGAAGTCCTGCTTCCAGATCTGCTCCCGGTACACGTCCGGGACGCTGGTGTCGAACTTCGGGAAACCGGGCACCGACACGCTGTTGAGCGACGGGATCGGCGAGGACGAGTTCAGCGGGTAGGCGGTGCCCTGTCCGGTCGCCGCCATGTTCTTGGAGTCGCAGTACAGGTTCTGCCAGCTGGCGTCCGGCGGTTTGGTCAGGAACTGCTGGAACTCACCGAAGTCCCGCACCGACTTGCCCGCCGCCTGCGCACCGGTCCACAGGAACCCCGTCCGCTGGTGGCCGAGAGCGTCGTCCTCGGTGTCGTAACTGCGCTGGTACTCCCCGGCCGAGGACTCGGTGTACTCCGGGTCGTCGGCCTGCATCAGCCAGTTGTGGCCCTCGGCGGAGTTCGTGCCGATGTCGTACGTGTTGTCGTACAGCCCGAACTGCTCGGCCAGCGCGTGCTGGTTCGGCGTCACGTTCTCGCCGAACTCCGCCAGCGACGGGTCGCCGTTGCCCTGCGGAACGTCACCGAAGAGCTGGTCGTAGGTCCGGTTCTCCTTGACGATCAGGAAGACGTGCTTGATCGTCGACGGGTCGCCGAGCCGCTGCGGAACCGGGACCGGCGTCGCGTGGCTCGTGCCCTTGGCCCGCGTGACCGCGCCGGCGGTCCAGCCGTTCTGCTGGAAGACCTTGGCCGTCTCGGACTTGATGACGCGGTCGCTCGGCAGGGTGAACCGCTGCAGGCTCGACGTGGTGTCGTGCGTGCCGTGCCCGGCGCCGGTGGTGTGGCGGCGGGCGTCGATGCCGCGGGTGTTGGAGACGACCACCTGGTTGCCGACGGTGGCGATCTCCGCGGGGAAGTAGTCCGTCGGGAGCAGGCCGACGTAGCTGACCGGCATCTGCGGGCTCGTGTACCGGTAGACGGCGACCGCGTCGGCGCGGCCGAGCGTCACCAGCAGGTGACCGTCGTCGGTGAGCGTCACCGCGTCGGGTTCGTAGCCCACGGACGCCTCGGGCCACGGCTGGGTGGCGATGGTCTGGACGACCTTGTCACTGTCCGTGTTGATCACCGACACGTCGTTGGTGGCCGTGTCGGTGACGAACAGCGCGCCCTTCTTGGCGTACAACGCGGTCGGGTGCAGACCGACGTCGATGCCGGCGACGACGGCGGACGGGTGTGCCAGGTCGATGACGCTGACCGTGCCGGTGGTGGTGGCAGCGGTCACCGGGCTGGCCGGGACCTGGGTGCCGTAGGAGTTGACGGTGGTGTCGCCGGGCTTCGCCGGACGGCCGCCCTCGTTGCTGACGTAGAGCTTGTGGCCGACCTCGACCAGGTCGCGCGGGGCGTTGCCCACGGCCCAGCTCTGCTGGACGGTCCCGGTCGCCGCGTCGATGGCGACCACCCGGTTCTGGCCGTTGACGGCGGAGTACACGGTGGAGCCGTCGGGCGAGAACACCGCCTCGCCCACCAGGGCGTGCTTGGCCCCGTCCGCCGGGATCCTGACGGACGTCGGGTTGGCGACAGTGCCGTCCGGGTTCACCGTGAACCTGGTGTAGCCGTCTGTCTGCCCCAGCCACAGCTGCGTGCCGTCGGGCGAGTACGTGGGGCCTTCCTGGCCCACGTCGTTGCCGCTGATGCGCGGGGTCGACGACGCGGCGGTGCCGACGAGCTGCTGCACCTTCCAGCTCTTCAGGTCCACGATGGACAGCGCCGCCCCACCGTCGGTGACCGAGGCCGCGAGGTGGGTGCCGTCCGGGCTGACCGACGACGACATGATCTTGCCGTTATCGATCAGGAGCCGGTCGCCGTACGGGGCGATGTACTGGTCGCTGGAGATGACCTGGCCGTGGTCGGTGACCTGGCCCACCTGATCGGTGCCGAACTGGTGCGTCTGGGCGAAAGCGGTGCCGGCGGCGAGGAGAGCGACGGCGGTGGTGCCGGCCGTCAGCAGGGGTGTACGGCGGCCGAGGCGTCTGCCGAGAAAGCCGGAACGTTTCTCCTCGACGCGCCTGCGGCGGCGTCTTACCTGCATGGGGTTATCCCTTCGGGGCGGTGGACAGCAGCTCGACGTCGCCGTCGAACTGCCACAGCGGGTTCGGTGCGTCCCCGACCGGGGTCCGCACCAGGAAGTAGCCGTTCACTTCCTTCGGTCCGTCGCCGTCGGCGACGAACCGCCCGTCGGAGGTGACGTCGAGCTGGTAGACGGCCGTCCCGGTGGCCTCGACGTCAGGGAGGTGCCAGGAGACGACACAACGCCAGTCGTTGCCCGGCCCCTCGGGGGTGACCTGCCCGGCGCCCTTGTCGCACGCGGCCGACGCCCGCAGCCGTGCCTCGGTGACGTCCGGTCGGTCGAGCTGCCGGGTCTGCAAGCGGTAGAGGTGGGCGAAGGCGGTGGCGACCGACCGCTGCACCTTGTCCTGCCGGATCCCGGAACCCACGGAGGGGACCGCCACGGTGAGGACCGTGACCGTGAGGACGAGCAGTCCGGCCGGCGGCAGGAGCCCGGTGGTGAGCGCACGGCGTGCCGGGCCGTCGGCGGTCGGATTGGTGAAGTCCCGCCGCAGGAACAGCAGACAGGCCAGCACCGTCGCGAGCACGGCCCACACCAGGCTGACAACGATGCCGATGACGAGTGGTCCGACCTGTGCCGGGCTGGTGAACAGTCCGTGCCAGGCGATGAAGGCGTAACCGGGCAGGGCGAGGCGGACGGCGACGGGCAGCGGCAGCATCTGGGCGACCTGCATCGCGAGTGCGAGGAACGCGGGCAGCAACAGCCCCATCGGGGACCGTCCCAGCGCGACCGACCCGAGCAGTCCGATCGCGGCGAGGGCCAGCGTCGGGGCGAGCACGCAGACCCAGGCGAGGAAGACCCTGCCGGCGGCGTCCGACGGCGCCAGCAGGCGGCCGTCCAGGCCGACCAGCGGATGGTCGCCGACCGCCAGGACCCCACCGACCGCGCTGGAGCAGGCCAGCCCGGCCACGAGCAGCAGGATGACGCTGAGGCTGGCCAGCGCCTTCGCCACGAAGATCCGCCGGGGCGACCGGACCGCCACCAGCAGATGCCGCCAGGTGCCGAGCCGGTCCTCGGAGGCGAACACGTCACCGGCGACCACCGAGGTCAGCAGCGGAAGCGCCCAGGTGCCCGCGAAACCGAGTATCACCAGGGGTCCGGCCCACCCCGTGGCGTGCATCCAACGACCGAAGAGGGTGTCGGAGGGGAGCGTGCTCTGCCGGCTCACCGCGGCGACGAACAGTCCCGGCGCGATCCAGTAGGCGAGGACGAGCAGGCGGATCCGCCCTTGTGAGACCAGCTTGACCAGCTCGAAGCGGTAGCCGCGCGGCACCGAGACGCGGCGGGCAACGGTGGTGTGGTCCGCTGCGACGGTCGTGGTCATCGGCCGTCCTCCTCCTGCTCGGTGGACTGCCGGGTGGGCTGCTCGGACTGCTCGGACTGCTCGGGCTGCTCGCCGGGCTGCTCGGTGAGGGCGAGGAACGCGGCCGCGAGCGGCGACACCACGGGCGTGAGCTCGCGCACCGCGACGCCCGCGTGGACGAGCCGCACCACCAGTTCGTCGAGGGCGGGCACCAGCGCGCGCACCACGAGCACCTCGGCGCCGTACCGAGGTCCGACGCCGTCGACGACGCGGATCCCGGCCGTGTCGGCGGCCTCTTCGCGGGCGGCCCGCGCGTCGGAGGTGAGCAACCGGTAGTCGAGTTCACGGTTCTCGGCGGCCAGCTTGCCGGGCGGGCCGGAGAAGACGACGCGTCCGGTCGCGAGAATGGTGACCTCGGAGCACAGCGCCTCGAGGTCGTCCATACGGTGACTGGAGAGCACGACGCTGGTTCCGCCCGCCGCGAGTTGGTTGAGGACACCGTGTACGTGCCTCCTGCCCGCCGGGTCGAGGCCGTTGGACGGTTCGTCGAGCACGAGCAGCCGGGGCTTCGTGAGCAGCGCGGCGGCGAGCCCGAGCCGCTGACGCATGCCGAGGGAGTAACCGCGGGTCCGGTCGTCGGCGACATCGGTGAGCCCGACCTGGTCGAGCACCTCGTCGATCCCCGCTGTCCGCGCGTCGCCACCGCGGAGCACCGACAGGGCGGCGAGGTTCTGCCGGGCGGTGAGCGAGGGGTAGAGCCCGGGTCCGTCCACGAAGCCGGCGACGCCGTCGGGAGCGGCGAGCGCCCGCCTGACCGGCGTACCCAGGATCTCCAGACTGCCGCTGTCGGCGACGGCCAGGCCCAGCAGGAGACCGAGCAGCGTCGTCTTGCCGGCCCCGTTCGGTCCGACCAGGCCGTGTATCTGACCCTGCGGCACATCCAGGTCGATGCCGTCGAGCGCGACGACGTCGCCGAAACATTTGGTGATCCCGCGCGCCCGGACTGAATGGAGTGTGTCCATGGGCCCCTTCTTTCGAATCCTTCAGGGACCCTAGGGACTCTTTGAAGCGCAAGCAGGAACGGCTGATTGAACGTTGATGGAACG
Source organism: Streptomyces cellulosae (assembly GCF_000721105.1). GTDB lineage: Bacteria > Actinomycetota > Actinomycetes > Streptomycetales > Streptomycetaceae > Streptomyces > Streptomyces cellulosae_A. The sequence goes on along the minus strand of NZ_JOEV01000005.1, from coordinate 185,700 downwards.
GAAGAAGTTTCGGCAGTCGCCGTGCCGGTGACCTGCCGGTATGACTCGTACATTTCGTGGTGTCGGATCGCGGGGCGTTGGGGCGTCAGATATCCGTGACCGCGAACAACACCGTTGATTGGAGCCTTTTCAGGTAAGGCGCCGGCACATCCGAGTGCATGAACAAACCAGCAACGAACCAGAGTTGGGCAAAGCCCGAACGAGCTTTGCAGAGCGGCAAGAGCAAGAGAGGCTGCCCCGACGGGGCATTCGTCATCGCGTGAAGAGACAGAACGGATGACCCGCCGGATCGCACAGGACGCGTACATCATCCTGAGGCTGGAAGTCCGCGACAGTCGCACCCAGGGCAAGGGCACGCTCCACGGCTGAGGACAGATCATTCACCTCGATGTCGAGATGCATCATCATCTGCTGCCCGGCCCGGGTGGAAGGCCACTGCGGACGCGTGAAGAGCGGCTCCGTCTGGAACGACAACCCGGCATCGCCGTCGGGCGGTCCGATCTCGACCCAGTCCGGTTCTTCCCTCCGTACAGGCCACCCGAGCAGGTCCTGGTAGAACCGCGCCAGCTTGTGGGCGTTCGGTGCGTCAAGAGTGGTCGCGGCCAACGTGAAACACGGTGGGAGCTTCATGCGGTGCTGCTGCCCTGTTTCGCTCCTGAAAGGCCGGCCGTCGCTCCTTCAGTCTCTGAACGACCTCTCGAAGCCGGCGGGAGGGCTCCCTTGGGACCACGACGTCGGACAGCGCCGATCACTTGTGACGGTGGCCCGAAACGCACTGTCCCGGCGCCGGGCAGGGAGCTACCGTGCACCGAGTCGGCCGCAGGTGGTTACCGCCGGCCCTACGGACCGGGGGTAGCCGCTGTGCGACGTCTGGCTGGACCGGACGGAACCTGGGAGATGGTGACGCGGCTGCCGCACCCGGGGCTGCGGCCCGGGGTGCGCGGTTACCGGGGGTTCCGACTGGCGTTCGAGCGTTCCCGGCGGCGGCTCGAAGTACCCAACGCGTCCGTGACGTTGGTGTTGGGCTTCGGTGACCCACTACGGATCACCGGAGCGGATCCGGCCGGGCGGCCGGGGCAGGTCGTGCGGCCCGGGACCTCGTACACCTCGCTGCTCTCCGGGCTGCACACCCGGGCCAGCGTCGGTGAACACGACGGTCGGGCGCACGGCATCGAGGTGGCGATGGCGCCCTGGACCGCGTTCACTCTGTTCCGGACACCGATGGACGAGTTGGCCGACTCCATGGTGGACCTCGCCGACCTGCTGGGACAGCCGGCCCACGACCTTGCCGGGGCGCTCGCCGAGATCCCCGGGTGGGCCGCCCGCTTCACCCTGCTGGACGCCTTCCTCACCGCCCGCGCCCGGACCGGCCCGCCCGCCTCCCACCGCCTGGTGTGGGCCTGGCGGCAGCTTGTGTCCGGCGGGCCCACCGGGTCCACCGTGGCGGAGTTGGCGGCCACGGTCGGCTGGAGCGAGCGCCACCTCGAACGCCGCTTCCGGGAGCAGATCGGCCTGTCACCCAAGGGCACCGCCCGCGTCCTGCGTTTCCGGCACGCCGTACGCCTGCTGGACGCCAGCCTCCCCCCGTCCCAGATCGCAGCCGCCTGCGGCTACTGCGACCAGGCCCACTTGAACCGCGAATTCAAGGCCATGACTGGCCGCTCCCCCTCCCGCTTCGTCACCGAACGCACCCACGGCGCCTGCTTCGCCCAACTGGACCGGGAGGAGGGCCAGGTCACCAGCGTCGTACTGGCCGGCCACTGAGGTGTACGTCGATCAGGACCCCACCGGCCCCAGCCGCGGCAGGACTGCCCTCGTCGCCACATCGTCGCCCAGCTTCAGCCCGTCGCTCGCGTCCCACGGGTAATGCACCCCCAGGTACACCCGGCTGTCCGCGTCCTCCTGGGCGGCCTGGCTGAAGCTGGTGAAGGTCCGCGTCTTCTGCGGCGAGGCAGGGTCTTCCGTGCTGACCGTGAAGTTCATGGTGTCGCTGCCGAAGTACCCCTTCATCACCGCCGCCCAGGCGCCGGCGAAGGCCGCGTGACCCGAGGCCCATGCGGGGAAGCACGGTGTGAGGGGCGAGCCGTCGCGGGCCGCGGACAGCGGCTGCCACGAGGAGTCGATCCCGTTGTGGATCGCGGAGACGGGACGCCACAGGTCGATCCGCGTCAGGTACTTCACGTCCCACTCACCGATCGCGCTGTCCGCCATCGCCAGCGACACCAGCGCGAACAGCCGCGCGTTCTCGTACTTGCTCGTGATGCGCGCCTTCGCGATGCGGATCGTGGCGTCCAGCAGCTGCCCCGGCGGCTTGAACGTGCCCTTGATGCTGGGGTCGCCGGCATCCGGCCCCAGGTCATTGGCCCAGAAGGTGGCGATCGCCGTCTGCTCGGTGGTCCGCTGCGTGGACCCCCGGCCCCCGAGCAGGCGCACCTGCTCGACCTGGTACGCGTACGCCGGACTGGCCAGCAGCGTGGCATAGTCCGCGAAGCTGCCCGGCGTGGTCGGCCGGTATTCGGACCCGGAACTCATGGTGAACGGCTTCACTTCCCCCCAGCGGGGCGTCACCGCGTCGCTGGAGATGGTGCAGCCCGACTCACCCGTGGGACGCCACGCCCCCGGTACGTTTTCCAGGTTGTACAGCCTCTGGTTTTCCGAACCGTCGTTGGTGCGGGCCTTGATCATGTTGTTGTAGATCGTGCTGACGATCTCGGTGTCGATGATGTCGAACTGCGTGGGCGGCGTTCCGAACCGGTCCAGGAACATCTTGTCCAGATACGCGGTCTGGTTCGGGTACAGGTAATGCAGGATGTTGTAGGCCGTCCGCCCGATGATCCGCTCCTCCTCGTCGGGCCCCTGACCGAGGTTCGGGTACTTGGGCGCCGACAGGTAGGGCTTGTACTTCATCGTGTAGAAGGTGTTCTGGTACGAGCTCTCCCCGTCGTAGATCGCCGCGTTCATCATCGCCGCCGACCGGGCCAACTGCCCCGGCGACCCCTGCGAACCACCGGCCTGCCGGAACATCTCCAGCAGCACGCCGTTCCAGTACTGCGTCGGATCACCGTCGTACTTCGGCGCGGCGGCCGCCGCCGTCTGCGCGGGCAACACGAGCGTGCTCCCCGCGGCCAGCAACGCCAGCCCTGCGCCCAGGGCCACCGCCTGCCGGAACGACCGGCGGCGCCCTACCGATCTCTCACGTCTTTCTGACGTACGGAACAACCCCACGACGTCTCCCCTCCCCGTACGGCGGCGGCCGGCCGGCAGGAGTCCTCGCCCCATCGGAGCTCCCTGCCCCCGCGCGCACCGGCCCCGCGCATGTCATGTCCTGATCGATCGGGGCCATCCTGGTGCGAGGGTTGCTGCGAGTCTTGGATATTTCCGCCATCGTGAGGAGGGTTGGTGCAGTTCGACCTGCGGAGCAACCTCGTGGGGCGGCACAGGAACGTCGGCGGCCTCACCTGAGCCGGGCCGAGATGTCGGCCGGACCGGATCTCGGCGATCCCTGACTCACAATTCCATACGCTGCTGCGGGAGAGAACCGGCCGTTGCTTCGAGGAGGTCGAGCACCTGCTGCCGCCGCTGTCTCCGCTGACGGAGGGACTGGCCGTGGAGATCGCCTTCCGGGTGGTCGGCATGTTGGGCGGCTTCACCTACCGCCTTGAGGAGGGCGGGGAGGCCCTTCATGTGCACGGCCACTCGCGGATGGACGCCGACGACGGCGACCACTTCCGCGTGACCCCCCAGGGCTGGTCCAAGATCGAGCGCAGGCGCGTACCGCCGCCTCCCCCTCCTCCTCCGTCGCCGGCCCCGCAGCACCCTGCGCCCCGATCGACCGGGCCCCGGACGCGACTGAGGACGCGACTCGGATGGCCCGGCCGGACCTGTGGGCGGACCGAGGCCAACAAAGGTTTTCCGGCTGCCGGCGTGCGGCACTCCAGGAGCGGGCGCGATCTCGGATGCATTACGGTGAGCTGGGCGAAGTGGAGGCGGCGAGGCGGCTACGCCTCGTTAGCCGATGGCCGAGGCCCGATGTCCGACGGCGATGAACAAGGCAGGGGCACGTGACGTCACAGCGCGGCAAGCAGTCGGCGGCAGTTGCGCGAGGCCGCACGACGGCCGGCCGTGGCCCGGGACCGCGCGCGGCGGAGATCCGCAACGCGGCCCTCGTCCTGTTCGCCGAGCGCGGGTACGCCGCCACCACGATGGCTGACATCGGGGAAGCGGTGGGAATGCGCGGGCCGAGTCTGTACAAGCACGTGGGCTCCAAGCAGGAACTGCTCACTCAGATCATGACCGGCACGATGGACGACCTGCTACGGAACCACCGCATCGCGGTCGCCGGTTGTGAGGACGTGGTGGAGCGGCTGCGCCGGGCCGCCGAGGCTCATGTCCGCTACCACGTCCGGCACCGCCTCGAAGCGTTCGTGGGGACCCGGGAGATCCGCAGCCTGGAGGAGCCCCACCGTACGCAGGTCCTTGAGCGGCGTGCGGCCTACGAGCACGCGTTCCGGACGTTGCTCAGTGAAGGAGTTCAGGCCGAGCGCTTCAGTGTCACCACGGTGAAGCTGACGTCCTACGCCATCCTGGACCTCGGGATGGGCGTGCCCGTCTGGTACCGCGAGGACGGCGATCTGACGGAAGATCAGGTCGTCTACCAGTACGGCGACTTCGCCCTGCGGCTGGCCGGCGTGCGCTGACTCCCGCGGACCCTCGTCCACGAGTTCCGGCCTGAGCGAGACGCCCTCGCGGCGAAACCGAACCCAATTCAAAGTCTCAAGCGTTCGCCCTGTGTCGACCCTGTAAGTATAGGGAGTACGGCAAAAACTCCTGCACCAAGGCTAGCTGTACTGAGTTCAGTTCTGTAGCGTCCCCGGCGTCGGCACGGTACGGGACCGTGCCGGGGAAGGAGCGTCGGAGCATGAGTGCCACTCACCGTTCCGCCACATCAGGGGCGGAGTCAGGGGCGGGGCCGGAGGCGGAATCCGCGGCGTACGATCCGCGTACGGTGCGCCGTGCGATGCTCGCCGGCAGCCTCGGTACCCTGATCGAGTACTACGACTTCAGTGTCTACGGCTATCTCGCCGTGGTGATCGCTCCCCAGTTCTTCCCGAGTGCGAATCCGGCGGCCTCGCTCCTGGCGACGCTCGCGGTGTTCGCCACCGGCCTGGTGGTGCGGCCGGTCGGCGGCGTCTTCTTCGGGTGGCTCGGCGACCGCTGGGGCCGTCGCAAGGCGCTGGTCTCCTCGGTGCTGTGCATGGGCGTGGCCAGCAGCGCCACGGGACTGCTGCCGACGTACAGCCAGATCGGTGTGGCCGCCGCGGTGCTGCTCCTTCTCGCCCGGCTGGTGCAGGGCATCTCCACCGGCGGCGAGTCGGTCGGCGCCTACACCTACATCTATGAGTCGGTACCGCCCCGGCGCAGGGCCTTCCTCGGTGCGGTCACACCCATCGGGTCCAACCTCGGGTTCATGTTCGCGGCCGCCACGGCCGGGGTGATCTCCGCGCTCGCCACGAAGGACCAGATGTCCGACTGGGGCTGGCGGCTGCCGTTCCTCATGGCCGTGCCGCTCACCCTGTTCTGCCTGTGGGCCCGGCTGCGGATCGAGGACACCCCGGAGTTCGAGGAGGCCGCACGGCGCGCCGACATCCCCGCGGCTCCGATCCGGGAGGTCCTGTCCACCCACCGCGCGGCGCTGCTGCAGTCCATCGGCCTGTCCATGGCGCAGGGCGGCGCCATCTTCCTCGGACTGACGTACATCGGCATTCACCTCTCCACCGACCTGGGGTACGACGCCACGCGAGTGCTCTGGCTGAGTGCCGGCGTCGTACTCGTCACCGTGCTGCTCATGGTGCCGGCCGGCTGGCTCGCCGCCCGCTTCGGCTCCCGTCGCATCCTGCTGTGCGGGCTCCTGGGATTCCTGGTGACCGCCTACCCCGCGATGATGCTCATGGGCCGGCACAGCCTGGCCCTGGCCGGCGCCGCCTACCTGCTCTTCATGCTGAGCAGCGCGTTCGTACAGGTCCCGGCGGCCAGTCTGTGGCCGCACCTGTTCGAACGCCGGGTGCGGTACACCGGCATGGCGATCGGGTACAACGTCGGCACCGTCCTCGCGGGCGGAACGGCTCCGTACATCGCGACCTTCCTGGTCCAGCGGACCGGGAACGAGCTCTCGCCGGCGTTCTTCGTCATGGTGGTCTGCGTGATCGGGATCGGTTCCCTGCTCACCGTCCGCAAGGATGTGTAGGAGGCGTCGGGTGAGTGCCGGCGTCCTGAGCGGCGGTCACCGGTCGGTGCTGCGGGGGCATGCACCGCATGCCCCCGCAGGATGGTGACTCCGCGGCCGTCGTCGTCACGTTCCGGTCGGCGCGCGCCCGCCCACGGTGATCGCCCGCGCGATGCCCGGCCCGCGCCCGTCACGAGGCGTCAGAGCTTCTCGAAGATGTCCGAGCCGGCGACGGACATGGCCACGAAGACACCCGCCGAGGTCACCAGCGTCATGACGAGCGCGATGGCTGCGACCAGCGGGTAGGAGCCGTTGGACCAGTAGTCGAAGAGGATGGTGCCCATGACCTGCGTCGTGGGCGCCCGTACCAGCAGCGAGGCGGTGAACTCGTGGGTGAGCAGCACGAACATCAACGCTCCGGCACCCGCGAGTGTCGGGCGCAGCAGGGGCAGCACGATCTCGGTGGTGGTCCGCACCGCGCCCGCGCCGCTCGTGCGCGAGGCCTCCACGTACGTGTCGCCGAGCGCCACCATTCCGGACAGCTGCATCCGGGTGGCGAAGGGCAGCATCAGCGTCACATAGACGAGGACGATCACCGAGCGGGTGCCGTACAGAATGAACGGCTCGCGGCTGTATGTCAGCAGGAAACCGGCGCCGAAGACGACCGCGGGGATCCCGAGGGGCATCGCCACGACGAAGTCCACGGCCGCCCGGATGACGCGGAACCGGCGCCCCTTGAGGAGGAGCGAGGCGGCGACGAAACCGAGCGGGAGCGCGATGGCGACCGAGATGACCGAGGTGACAAGGCTGTTGACGATCGCGTCGGTGATCCCCGACTCCTGGAACACGCGCCGGAAGTTGTCGAGCGTGAACCCACTCGGTTCGATCCGGCCGCTCCAGAAGGGGGAGAGTGACACCACTATGAGCGCGCCCAGCGGCAGGGCCAGCGCCACCAGTCCGTACAGGACGATGCCCGTGACCGCCACCCACGACGGCCGCCCGCCGGTCCGGAACGCCTTGCCGCCGTGCGTGACGAAGCGGCTGTGGTCGCCGAGGATCACCTTCTGGAAGAGAACGACGGCGATACCGAAGAGCAGCAGCGGTGAGCCGATCGCGGCGGCCCGGCCGTAGTCGACCGGGCTCTGCGACACGGCGACGTACATGTCCGTGGTGAGTACGTCGATGCCGTTGTTCCGTCCCAGCAGCAGCGGTCCCGTGAACTGGCCGAGCCCCAGCAGCAGGGCCACGAACCCGCCGTACACCAGGACCGGGCGCAGCAGCGGCAGCGTCACCCGGAAGAACACTCCGGCGGCCGACGATCCGCTGACCTGCGCGGCCTCGATCAGCTCCGCGTTGATGTTGCCGAAGCCGGCGCTGACGAAGAGGTAGACGAAGGCGGTCAGGCCGAAGCCGGTGATGAGTACGATCCACGGCAGCGTGTAGATGTCGACAGGACCCTCGTCGAGATGGTTCCACCAGGGCAGGTTCCGCAGCGCCGCGTTGAGGTAGCCGGGGCGGGGCGAGAACAGGAACGCCCAGCCGGTCACCGACGCCACGGCCGGGACCACGATGGGCAGGACGGGCAGGACGCGCAGCAGCCGCAGCCGGGGTGGCAGGCGGGTCGACGCCCAGGCCAGGAACGTGCCGAGGACGAGCGCGATGGCCAGCGAACCCAGCGCCATACCGGCCGTGGTGCGCAGCGTCTCGGCCATGTCCGGGTTGTCGAAGGCGGCCTTGTAGCCACGGGCGTCGTCCTCGAAGGCCAGCCGTTGCAGGCCCACCAGGGGAGCGATCACCAGGTAGCCGATGGCGGCCAGGAACGCGAGGGCGCCGAGCCGTGGCAGGTGGCGCCGCGCACGGGTCACCGCCGTCGGGCGGGTTGGGGCCGAAGGCGTCGGTGTCGTGAGGGGTGCGGGGGCGGGTACGGCGGGTGCGGCCACGATGTCACGCCCTCACTGCGGTGGCGGGGGTGTGTGCGGCTGTCCGTACCCCGTCGCCGTCGTAGTAGATGGCCGCGTCCTTGGCGAACCAGGCGGTCACCTGCTGTCCGCGCGACAGGCCCCGGGCCCATGGCTTGCCGGTCAGGGGCGCCTGCGCGTGCAGGCGGCTGTCCGCGATCGTGACGACCACGTCCATGTGACGGCCGCCGAACTGCGCGTCGACGACCTCCGCCGCGAGGCCGACACCGTGCGGCGGCGGCTTCTCCTCGACCGGACAGAGCTGAAGGTCGTCGGGGCGCAGCCGGGCGGTGACCTCGCTCTGCGAGCGGGGCACCGGGAGTTCGTCGACCACCGCCTGGCCCGGCGCGGGGGCCCGACCGTCGGCGCCCGCTCTGCAGGCGAGAGCCCATCCCGTGCCCTGACGCCGGAGTGGAAGCCGGTTCGACATGCCGATGAAGCCGGCCACGTACTCCGTGGCCGGCTCCTCGAAGACCCGCTCCGGCGTGTCGAGTTGCTCGATCCGCCCGGCCTTCATGATGGCCAGGCGGTCGCCGAGCGCCAATGCCTCGCTCTGGTCGTGGGTGACGAACACGGCGGTGAAGCCCAGTCGGGCGTGCAGTTCGTGCAGTTGGGCGCGTACCTGGTCGCGCAGCCGCGCGTCGAGGTTGCTCAGCGGCTCGTCGAAGAGCACCAGGTCCGGTTGGGCGGCCAGGCCCCGGGCCAGTGCGACCCGCTGCTGCTGGCCGCCGCTGAGCTGCGCCGGATAGCGGTCGAGCAGGGCGGCGCAGTCGACGAGCTCCGCCGCCTCCTCGATCCGCGAACGTACCTGCTCGCGCGCCACCCGTCTGGTTCTCAGGGGATATCCGATGTTGCGGCGCACTGTCATGTGCGGCCACAGCGCGTACGACTGGAACACCATCCCGATCCGGCGTTTGTTCGGCGGGTGGTTGACCTTCCCTCGTACGTCCAGCACTGTCTGGTCGCCGAGCGAGATGCGTCCCTCGTCGGGCGTCTCCAGACCGGCCAGACAGCGCAGAGTCGTGGTTTTCCCGCAGCCGCTCGGGCCGAGCAGAACGATGAACTCGCCCGGCTCGATCTCCAGCGACAGGTTGTCCACCGCGACAGCCGGCGGCTTGCCGGCGAACCTTTTCGTCAGACCCTCGATGCGCACGTGGGACACGGGGACTCCTCACATCCAAAGACCGAGTGAATGGGCACCCGTCGGCGCGGGTGCCCACACTGTTGTGCGTCGGTACTGGCCGACACACCCGACGCCCCTACTGGAACAGGGACTTCCACTTCTTCTGGTACGCGGTCACCGCGTCCGGCGTGAGCTTGGCCGGATCCTGTATCCGTACCTTGTCGTTGGTGATCACTGTGCCGGGGACATCGGGCAGCACCGAGCCGGCGGACGGCGTGATCAGCTTCTGCCCCTCGGCGGTCACCATGAAGTTGGCGAACAGCTGTCCTGCGTTGGGGTGCGGGGCGCCCTTCAGCACCATGCCGTAGTACCGGGCACCCCACGCGCCCTCCGGCGGCATGCGGTAGTCGACCGGCGCGCCCTTCTTCTTCGCGGGATCGAGCGCGATCGGAGCGATGAAGCTGCCGGCGGCGATCTCGCCGGACTGCAGCGCCTCGCCCATCGGCAGGGAGCTGGGGTAGATGCGCGGCTTCTGGGCGGCCAGTTTCTTCACGTAGTCGGCGCCGTACGTCTCCTCCAGCCACAGGTAGAAGTCGACGAGCGACGGCGCCGTCGGCTCGACGACGCCGATCTTGCCGCCCGCGAGGGACGGATCGAGCAGGTCCGGGTAGTCGGTCAGCCCCTGGGGGTGGAGCTTCGTGTTCCAGCCGAACGTGAGCACCGCGGAGTTGGTCTCGAAGTAGTTGCCTTCGTGGACGTACTGCTTGGTGTCGTAGTCGCCCTTGCCGGTCAGTTCGGGGCCGGTCGGCGCCAGGAACCTCCCGGCCTCGGCCTGTGGTTTCACCCAGGACAGGCTCGCGCTGACGTACATGTCGGCGATGTGCTTGCCGGTGTTGAACTCCGTCTCGACCTTCACCCCGAGGTCACCGTCGACGCCCCGGACGGTCTTGACGTCGATCCCCGGGTACTTGGTCTCGAAGGCCTTCGCGAGGTTGTTGAGGGAGGTCAGATCCTGGGCCGAGTAGACCGTGATCTGCCCTTCTTTCTTCGCTGCGGCGACGAGTTGGTCCAAGCCCGCCGATGCGGGCACGACCTTCGACTCGGCGTTGTTGTCGCTGCCGCCGCCGCACGCGGAGACGAGCAGCGTGGTGATCGACAGCAGGATGAGCAATGCCCCGCGCCGTCGCGGATCTGATCTCATTCTCGGCTCCCTTACATGAAACCGGCTCCCGGGCCGAACCGGCGCACCACCGAGTGGACTTCGCGCTGGACGGTGACCGCATGGCCAAGATTTCGTGAAGCTACCAAACTGAACTCGGTTAGGCAATAGAATGCGCAATCGCCCGATGGCGGGGGTTTCGCGGCGGTACGGGTTGGTCGCGCGCTCGCTCGGACCCGGCTGGGGCGCCCTCCGCTCCTGGCCGTGCGGCCGGGCGAACGCCCACTGGATGTGCTGGACTTATTTCAGTTCAGTACCGCTGGGCGTTCCGCTCGGCCCGCCTCAGCCGATGGTGTTCTCACCATCCGGGACGCCGTCGATCCGCACAAGCGTCTTGCCCGTGTTGTCACCCCGCAGCAGTCCCGCCAGTGCCACCGGCGCCTGAGCCAGCCCGTCGACGACCGTTTCGCGGCAACGGAGACGGCCTTCGCGGACCCATGCGCCCACCTGCCGGCTCATCTCGGGCAGCAAGTGGAGGTGGCCGCTGCCTCGGAAGCCGCGAATCGTCAGGCCCTTCGTCACCGCCAACATGAGGTTTCCAGGGCCACGCGGCGACTCCTGAGCCGCGTACTGCGAGATCATGCCGCAGATCGCGACGCGGCCCGACGTACGCAGTGCTCCCAGAGCGGCCTCGAGATGGTCGCCGCCGACGTTGTCGAAGTACACGTCCATGCCGTCCGGAGCGGCCTCCCGCAGGAGGTCGGGGAGGGCGCCGCGCCTGTAGTTGAAGGCGGCGTCCAGGCCGAGCTCCTCCACGAGGTGGCGCACCTTCTCGTCGGATCCGGCGCTGCCGATGACGCGATGCCCGCGGATCTTCGCCATCTGTGCGGCGAGGCTGCCGACGGCACCGGCCGCGGCGGAGACCCATACGACGTCGCCGTCGCGCAGGCCCGCGACATGGAAGAGGCCGGCGTAGGCGGTGAGCCCGGTGCCGCCGAGCACGCCGAGGTAGGCCTGCGGAGGTGCGAGGCCCACGTCGAGCTTCGTGAGCGTGCCGACGCCGCCGAGCGCCTGCGCGTCCGCCTCGACGACCGCGTAGTCGCGCCAGCCGGAGGCATGCCACACCGTGTCGCCGGGGGCGAACCCGTCGGCGCGGGACTCGACGATCTCCCCGACGGTCATGATGCCGTCCATGGGCTCTTCGAGAGGAAAAGCCGGAAAGTACCCCTGGGGCGCCGTTTCCCTGAGCCGCAGCCGGAGAGCGGCGTCGACGGATGTCCACGTGTTCCGGACCAGTACCTCGCCCGGGCGAGGTTGCCGTACCTGGACTTCGACGAGGCGGAAGTCCGACGCGCGGACCTCGCCCTTCGGGTATGCGGTCGGCCAGATTTCACGGCCCATCATCGCCGCTCCTCCCGGATGCGTGACCCCGCCCGGCCCGGGTGCGCATCCGATTCATGAACGGACCTTGTAGCCCTCGCACGCGTCGATGAGGCGAGCGCCGCCCGCAGCCCGACCGCAGCCGTCGTGACGCCGCCCAGCACCTGGTCGCGGACGCTCTGTCAGCCGCGGCCCCTGCGCCCGTGGGACGCGCAGCGGACGGTCGCGGTGTCGGCCGCGGTGAGCCCGAACACCAGGGCCGAAGCGATGCCGCCGGCGTAGGCCCGGTACCACAGGCCTCCGGTGTCCGAGCCGGCCGCGAGGAGCCCTTCCACACACCTGCCGTCCTCTCCCAGAACCCGTGCCCGGTCGTCGATACGGATCCCGTGGAACGGGAAGGTGATCGCCGGCACCGTCTCGATGACGTAGTAGGGCGGTTCGTCGAGCGGCAGGCGGTCCAGCCGGCGGCCCGGCACCGGGTCCTGCCCCGCCGCCGTCCGGGCGTTGAACCGCTCGACGGCCGCGCGGACGGTGGGCCCGTCGTACCCCCACTCCTCGGGCAGGTAGCCGAGTTCGTCGAGGTCCTCGGCGAACCCGACCCGGCCACCCCGTTTGCCGGCCAGCGCGAACTTGTCGACGGCGACCGCCCCTTCCACGTACGAGCCCACCACCCAGTCGCGAAAGACGCGCGCGTCGGCGATGAGGAGGCCGCGGTTCTCGGGCTGTTCCATCAGCGCCATCGTCGTCAGGTGATCACCCAGTGTCTCGTCGGTGAACCGCTCGCCCAGCAGGTTGAACAGCAGGGCGTGCTCGCTGTAGTAGAGCGACAGGTCGACGAAGTCCGCCGGGTCGGCGAACGGGACGCCGCTCGGGATCAGATGCCCGTAGAAGCCGGCCCCGGGCAGGCCGGTCGACGCTCCGGCGGCGGTCGCCAGGCGATAGCCGGCCCCGCGGCTGCGGGGGTTGGAGCGCAGTTCCAGGACGTCGGCGTGCGGGTGGACCAGCTCTTTGCGGAGGTCCACGTCCCCCTGGAACCCCCCGGTGGCCAGGAGCGTCGAGGTGGCGCGCACCTGTCGTCGCGTGCCGTCGCCCGTGACGAGTTCCGCTCCGGTCACGGCCCCGTCCTCCAGGAGGAGTTGCTCGGTATCGGTGGTCAGCAGCAGTTCGCCACCCGCCTCCACGATGATGCGGCGGCAGGTGTCGACGTAGTGGTTGGTGTCGAACTGGTGCCCCCGGCCGAAGCTGAGGATGGGCTGAGCGTCCTTGGCCTCGACCCCGGTGCTCCGGATCCAGGCGATGCCGTCCTCGAAGCGGTCCACGAGGGCACGCTTGAGTGAGGCGTCCCCACCCGGGTTGTGCCGGTCCATCGCCTCGTGGCTCGGGGCGGTCCAGGCGTAACCCGCGTACCGCGCGGAACCCCCGACGTCACCGCCGATCTCGACGACCACGACGGACAATCCGGCGCGCACGGCTCTCGCCGCCGCGGTGAGCCCGGCCATTCCCGCCCCGATGACGAGCAGGTCGACCGTTTGGTGGTCCGGCATGCGCACTCAGCCCTTTCCTGGCCTTCTTGATGTCAGGTACTCCGCACTGCCTTCGTGGTCCGCCGCGGCGCAGACCGGCTCGGCCCACGCGCCCCGGCAGCGGACGACGGGCCGGCGCGGCGGGTGGGGGCCGGCACCGGCCACCGAAGCGCTACCGGCCCGCTGTCGCGTGGGCCTGGCCGACGTGGCCGATGGTCTGGCCGCCGTCGACGAGGAACTCACCGCCCGTCGTGTACGAGGCGTCGTCGCAGGCGAGGAAGAGCACCATGCGCGTGACCTCCTCGGGTTCCCCGATGCGCGGTACGGGCTGATCGGCGAAGAGCCCGGGTGCGGCGCTCTCACCCATGGGCGTGCGGATGACGCCCGGGTGGACGGAGTTGACGCGCACCCCGGAGCCGGCCATGTCCAGCGCGGCCGCCTTGGTCATTCCCCGAATGCCCCACTTGCTCGTCACATAGCCGATGCCCTCGGAGAAGCCCATGAGGCCGGCGGCCGAGGAGATGTTGACGACCGACCCGTGGCCGCGCCGGCGCATGCCGGGGAGGACGGTGTGCATGCCGAGGAAGGTGCCCACCACGTTGACGTCGAGGATCCGGCGGAAGTGCTCGGGCGACTGCTCTTCCACGCCGCCGAAGTGAACGATCCCCGCGTTGTTGACCAGGACGTCCACGGAGCCGAAGGTGTCCTCGACGGTGCGGACCACGGACTGCCACGCTTCTTCGTCGGTGACGTCGAGATGGTGGTACTGCGCGCCGGGGAGGCCCTCGGCCAAAGCCTTGCCCTCCTCGTCGAGCACGTCACAGACGGCGATACGGGCGCCTTCCGCGGCCAACCCGCGTACATGTGAGGCGCCCATGCCACGAGCTCCACCGGTGACAAGCGCGACTTTTCTGTCGAAGCGCATCCTGGAGTTCCCTTCCGTAGAGGCGTGTACGTCTGAACCTGGTCAGTCGGGGACGAGTACGGCCCGCCCACGCACCCGGCCCCCGCGAAGCCGGTCGATCGCCTCGGTTGCGGCGGACAGCGGAAACCGCTCCGTCTCCACGTGGATCGCCCCGGAGCGTGCCAGCGCGACGACCTCGGCGAGTTCGGGGCGCGTTCCCCAGAAGGGCACGGAAAGCCTGAAGCCCGGCGGGAGCACACCCGGCTTGGAGACGGTCAGATGGCCGCCTCCGCTGCCGACGACGGCGAGTTCACCACCCGGCCGCAGGACACCGGCCGCGAGTTCCAGCGTCTGCGTGGTGCCGACGAAGTCGAGCACGGCGTCCACTCCCGCGCCACCGCTCCGCTCCCTCAACACATGGGCGGTGTCCGTCCGCACCAGGGTGCCGAACTCCGCGCCGGAGCGGTCGGCGAGGGCCAGGGCATCCTCCCGCACATCGACCGCCAGCACGCGGCCGGCCGTGGTTGCGCGGAGGATCTGCACGGCCAGGTGGCCGAGCCCGCCGACGCCGATGACGACGGTGGTGGCACCCTCCGCGAGTGCGTGCCGGAGCCCGGCCACAGCGTGGTAAGAGGTGAGGCCCGCGTCCGAGAGCGGAGCCGCCTGATCGGTGGGCAGGCCACCGATCGGCACCAGGTGGCGGGCGGACGGGACGAGTACGTACTCGGCCATTCCGCCGTCCCGGCCCAGCCCCGCCCCGTGCCAGGCGAGGGTGTCCCGCCGGTCGCAGTAGTTGTCGCGGCCCGTGGCGCACCGTTCGCAGGCGCCGCAGCCCCAAGGTCCGTAGAGCACCACGCGGTCACCGACCCGCATTCCGTCGGTGTCGGGCCCCAGGGTCTCGATCCGCCCGGCGACCTCGTGGCCGAGGGTGAAGGGGAGCCGGTAGGGGAGATTCCCCGGAGCGGCTCCGATGACGTGCAGGTCGGAATGGCACAGCCCGGTGGCTTCGACCCGCACCAGTACTTCGGCGCCGTGGGGGACCGGCCGCTCGACCTCGGCCAGTGTCGGGGTTTCGCCCCACGCCGCCAGTCGCAGTGCCCTCATCTTCACCGTCCCAGGTCTTGTCAGCCCCGCGATCGCCACGGTAACAGAGATGAAGTCAGTTCAATACAACCGGGAAGCGGTGAAGGGGAGATTGCTTTGACAGGCACAGGCACAGGCACAGGCTCAGGCGCAGGCACAGGGGAAGACGTAGACGCGGACCTGGACCCCGGCGCAAGCGCGCCGACGGGCAGGTTCGCGGGCAAGGTGGCGATGGTGACGGGCGCCGGATCCGGCATCGGTGCGGCGATCGCCCGGAAGCTCGCGGCGGAAGGGGCGCGGGTCGTCGTCCTGGCGGATGTGAACCGGGACAGTGCCGAGGCCGTGGCGAAGGAACTGCCCGCCGCTGGAGCCGTCGCACTCGACGTGGCGGACGCGGCGGCGGTCGACACCACCGTCCAGGACGTACTGCACCAGCATGGGCGGCTCGACGTCCTGGTGCACGCGGCCGGGGTCGACGATCCCGAGGCCAAGGCGCGCATCGCGGACGCGCTGGTCGAGGGGCGACTTGTCGAGATGACCGGTTCCCTCGGCGACGTCGCCTGGCGGCGCGTCATGCGGGTCAACCTGGACGGTACGTTCCATGTGCTGCGCGCCGCGGTGCGGGCCATGCTCCCCTTCGGGGCCGGGTCGATCGTGGTGATCGGCTCGTCGTCGGCGTTCGACACCCCCGTCGGCTATCCCCACTACGCCGCGTCGAAAGCCGGTGTGCACGCACTGAGTCAGGCCGTGGCCAAGGAGGTCGTCGCGTCCGGGATCCGCGTGAACGTGGTGGCTCCGGGGCCGACGGAGACGGGAATGGCGGCGCGCACGCCCCAGGCACTGCGTACGGGTTTCGCCGACCCGCGGGTGCGCCCGTACGCGACACCCGAGGAGATCGCCGACATCGCGCTCTTCCTGGCGAGCGATGCCGCGGCGAACCTGGTCGGCGCGGTGCTGCTCGCCAATGGCGGCCGGTTCACCACCTGAGCGACATCAACCGGCGCGCAGGTCTTGCCCGGCCGGAGTCCTGTGCTTACGGTCGATGAATTGAGTTCAGTTTTGTAAGGAGTTTCCCATGCCCCCTCGTCACCCCGAGATCGATCCCCACCTGCTGTCCGAAACGGACGAACAACGGCAGCTGCGCGCTGTCCTGCGGGATTTCTACACCGAGACCAGTGGTCCCGAGGAGGTCCGCAAGCATCTGGCCACCCCACGTGGTCACGACGAACCCCTCTGGGCGCGGCTCGCGGGCGAGATCGGGGTCCACGCACTGGCCGTTCCCGAGGAGTACGGCGGGTCGGGATTCACTTTCGCCGAACTGGCCGTTGCCCTGGAGGAATCGGGGCGTGCCCTGTCCTGCGCACCGCTGCTGCCCACGGTGGCCCTCGCGGCTCACGCCCTGCTGTACAGCGGCGACCGTACGGCAAGCGAGCGGTATCTGCCGCGGATCGCCGACGGCACACTCACCGCGACCGTCGCCGGATTCCACGCGGAGGGCCCTGACGAGTCGGACGAGCCCGGCGTCACGGCTGAGCAGGGTGGTTCGGGCTGGGTGCTGCGCGGTCAGGCGGACTTCGTACTCGACGGATCCGGCGCGGATCTGATCCTCGTACGGGCCCAAACCCCCGCCGGACCGAGGCTGTTCGCCTGTGAGCCCAAGCCGGACACCAGCCGGCGGACTCCGCGCCGGGTACTGGACGAGACGCGGCGCCAGGCGTTGGTGGAGTTCCGCGGATCGCCGGCCATCACGGTGGGCACGGCGGAGCGTACCGAGGAGACCGTCGCGGCGACGCTGGACACCGGGCGGGCCGCGCTGGCGGCCGAACAGGTCGGCGGCAGCGGACACGCCCTGGACGCCACGGTCGAGTTCGTCGCACAGCGCCACCAGTTCGGGCGGCCCGTCGGTTCCTTCCAGGCCGTCAAGCACCGGCTGGCCGACGTCCTGGTCACTCTGGAGGCGGCACGTTCCGCGTCCGCGTACGCGACCGCCTGTGTCGCCGTCGCCTCGCCGCACCTGCCGGTGGCCGCCTGTGCCGCCGCCGCGGTCTGCTCGGAGACCTTCCGGCTGGCGACGGCCGAGTACGTCCAGCTGCACGGCGGCATCGGCTTCACCTGGGAACATCCGGCCCACCTGTACGTGCGCCGCGCACGCGGCGGCGAAGCCCTCTTCGGCACGACGGACCGGCACCGCACCCGACTCGCAGAACTCATCGGCCTCACCACCGGCTCCGCCGCCTGACCAGGCAGGAGGACGGACAAGAGGACCGTCAGGAGGACCGACAGGAGGACCGTCAGGAGGACCGACAAGAGGACCGACAAGCGGACCGACAAGAGGACGTACAAGGAGAGCCGCAGACGCATGACGCCGACGCCACGCCCACCACTCGCTCTCGCCGCACCGTTCACCCTCGGCGGTCTCACCCTCCGCAACCGCCTCGTCGCGACCGCCCACGCCACCGCCGCCGTCAGCGACGGCGCCCCCACCGAGGCCGACGCGGCCTACTGGCGACGGCTGGCCCAGGGCGGCGCCGGCATGGTGATCACCGGAGGCACCGCGGTGGCCCCCGAGTCGACGCTGCCACAGCGCTACCTGACCGAAGCGTGGCGCCCCGAGATCAAGGACGCGGTGCGCCGCCGCGCCGAGGCCATCACGGACGAGGGCGCCGTGGCCGTCGCACAGCTCGTCCATCTCGGCCGGGAGACCCTGGGCGCCGGCACCTACTACGCGCCGGTCTCCGCCGCGGCCGTCTGCTCGCCCCGTGAGGCGACCGCGCCCCATCCGCTGAGCGCCGAACAAGTACGCCGTGTCGTCGAGGCGTTCCGTGTCTCCGCGGCGAACAGCGTGGAGGCCGGATTTCACGGTGTGGAACTGCACGCCGGGCACGGCTATCTGCTCGCCCAGTTCCTCTCCCGGGCCAACAACACCCGCGACGACGAGTACGGCGACCGCATCGCCCTGCTCACCCAGGTGATCGAGGCCATCCGCGCCGAGATCGGGGAACTCCCCATCGGCGTACGCGTGTCGGTGGAGCCCGGAGAGCACTCCGGACTCGGCCTGGAGGACCTGACCGAGCTGCTGCCGCGGCTGTACGCCGCCTCGCCCTTCGCCTACCTCAACGTCACCACCGGCGTCCGCAACACCTACGTCCCGGGCATGGCCACCACTCACCCGCCGCTGCTGGCGTCCGTGGCCCGGCTGCGCTCGGCAGTCGCACTGCCGCTCCTGGTCAGTCAGGGCTTCCGGTCGGTGACCGAGATCGAACGGGCGCTGGGCTCGGGGGCGGATCTGGTCGGGATGGCCCGGCCGTTCATGGCCGACCCCGACTTCGCCCGTAAGGTGATCGCGGGCGACGAGCGAGCCGTACGACCGTGCACGGGCTGCAATGAGGGCTGTCGGACCTTCGAGCCCACCGGGTCGTGCTCGGTGAACCCGGAGCTGGGCCCACCGGGAGCCGCCGCCCGCCCGGCCGCCGCGCTGCAGCTCACCCGCCCGGCCGCCGCGCTGCCGCTCACCAGGACGGGCGGGCACAGCGGCGCTGTCGCCGTCCTGGGAGCGGGCCCCGCCGGCATGGAGTGCGCGCTGGCGCTTGCCCGCTCCGGCGCCGAGGTGACCGTGTTCGACACGGCTCGGCAGGCCGGCGGTCAGGCGTGCCTGGCATCCCTCGCCCCGCACCGTCCCGGTTGGCAGAAGTTCGTCGACTACCAGCGCGAGCAACTCTCCGACTTCGGCGTGCGCGTGCTGCTGGGCACCTCGCCGGGGCCGGACGACCTGGCGGCGTACGCCCACATCGTGCTCGCCACCGGCGCGAGGGAAGAGCCGGTCTCCGTGCCCGGCGAGCTTCGGAGCCTCACGAGTTCCGCATTCCTGCGCCGGTACGCGGACGTCGTACCGGACGCGCCCGTCGTCGCCGTCCTCGACGACGGCTTCGGCTGGTGGCAGGGCATCAGTGCCGTGGAGAGCGCGCTGGCGGCCGGCGCCAGGGAGGTCACCCTCATCACCCCCGGCACCGGTTTCGCCACCGGCCTGTCACCGGAGAACCGCACCCAGCTGCTGAACCGGCTCACCGGCGCGCCGCTGCGCGTCGTCGCGATGAGCACCGTGACCTCGACGACCGCCGACGGCGTGCGCCTGCGCCGTGTCCTGGACGGCCAGGAGTCCCGCCTCGCCGCCGACGTCCTGGTCACCGTCGGCGAACGCCGCCCCCACCGCCCCGACTTCACCCCGGCCGCCCACCAGACGGTCCACGCGATCGGCGACTGCGTCGTGCCGCGCCGCGTCGCACACGCCGTCGCGGAGGGACGCGCGGCAGCCGAGGCCTTGACCACACGCACCACCAGCTTGCTGTGACGACCCGGGGACGGGCGGCGATCAGCATCCCTGGGCGTGTTTTTCCGCGTTTCCGGGTTTCCCCGCTTCCGGGTTTCCGCATTTCCGCAAAGATGCAGTCCCCGCATGGCACACCACTACGACCGCATCCGCATCGGAGGCCGGCTCACCGTCCCCTCCACCGATCGCGTCACGCAGGTCGTCCCACCCAGCACCGAGGAGGTCATAGGCCACGTCCCCGTGGCCTCCACGGTGGACGTCGACGACGCCGTGGCCGCGGCCCGAGGCGTTCGACGCCGGGCCCTGGCCGAGGTGGAGCGTGCAGCAGCGCGCCGATGCCCTGCGCGACCTCGCCGACCGCCTCGCCACGCGTGCGGCCGAACTCCATACCGCTGTCGGCGACAGCATCGACGACACACTGCCGGTCGGCCGGCTCGCCCACATCGCGGGTGAAGGAGAGTTGGGCCAGGGTCCGGTGGCGGTCGGCCTCGGTGAGTTCGCCCTGCCGCCGCAGTCGCGGCCGGCGGCTGCCGGCTCGGGGGTCGATTCGGCGACGGTCACGTCGGGACCGCGCAGTGAGGCCACTGCGGTGATGCCGGAGCCCATGAGCCCGCAGGTCTTCATCGAGAGCACACTTGAATCAGGTTCGGTTTGATTGATCACAGGGGTTGACATGGTTGCTCCATGCTTACAGACTCGTAATGAATTCAGTTCAGGTCGGGCTCCGAAGGGGTTGGAAGATGGCAGTGGAAGACGAGATCCAGTTCGAGCGTGACGGCCATGTCGCCCGCGTCTGGCTCAACCGCCCGTGGAAGAAGAACTGTGTCACCGTGCCGATCCTGAACCGGCTCGACGAGATCATCACGGAGGTCGACGAGGACCCTGAGCTGCGAGTCCTGGTGGTGCGCGGCCGCGGCGGCACCTTCTGCTCGGGCTTCGACCTCGACAGCCTGAAGGCGGAGTACGTCGGCAAGTCGAACGCGATCGACGTCGCGGTGAAGTCCGCGAAGGTGTGCGACCGCCTCTACTCGATGAAGACCCCCTCGGTCGCCGTCCTGGAGGGCTACGTCACCGCCGGCGGCTTCGAGATCATGATCTCCTGCGACTTCGCCATCTCCGCGGACGACGCCAAGATCGGCGACTTCCACATCCGCCGCGCGCTGTTCGGCGGGGCAGGCCCGATCTACCGGGTGCCGCGCATGATCGGCATCCGCAAGACCAAGGAACTGATGCTCACCGGCAAGCTCCTGTCCGGCATCGAGGCCGCCGAGTTCGGACTGATCAACAAGTCCGCCCCGGCCGACAAGCTGGACGCGACGGTCGACGACTTCATCGGGGACCTCGTCGACAAGAGCCCCTTCATGATGTGGCTCACGAAGATGACGATCGACCGCAGCCTGGACGCCGACACCCAGTCGCTGATGGTGATGGAGCACCTCGCCGTGGGCGTGGCCCTCAACTCCGAGGACGCGAACGAAGGTGTGTCGGCGTTCCTGGAGAAGCGTGAACCCAAGTGGACGGGACGCTGATCCGGATGGCCACGGATCCGCGGAGTCCGGCCGTCGCCGTCGGGCTCCAGGGCTCACGCTGCCGCTCCGGCTGCGCGGTGACGGCCTACCCCGCGGAGGACACGTGCCCGCGCTGCGGGGGACCGGCCGAGCCGGAGGTCCTCACGGGCACGGGCACCCTGTGGACGTGGACGGTGCAGCGGTACGCCCCCAAGTCGCCGCCCTTTCAGGCCCCGCCAGGCGGCTTCGAGCCGTTCGCGCTCGGCTACGTCGAGCTGGCGGAGGGCGTGCGGGTTGCCGCCGTACTCGACGTCGACATCCGCGAGGGCCTGGACGGCATCCGTATCGGCATGCCTGTCACGGTGACCGCAGGCCACGGCGTACCGCGGGCCAGGCCCATGACCCCCGGCGAGGAGGACTCATGAGTACCGACGTCCTGATCTGCGGCGCCGGGCGCACACCGTTCGGCCGGTCGCAGGCGAGCGGCCGGCAACTGGCCGTCGGCGCGGTGAACGCCGCCCTGGCGGACGCCGGGATCGAGTGGTCGCGCGTGCGGGCCGCCTTCGGCGGTAGTGACAGCGCCGGCCTCGCCGACACGCTGGTGGCCCAACTCGGCCTGACCGGAGTGCCGTTCGTCAACGTCAAGAACGGCTGCGCCACCGGCGGCAGCGCGCTGGTCTCCGCCGTGAACGCGATCCGCTCCGGCATGGCGGACGTCGTCCTCGCCGTCGGCTTCGACAAACACCCGCGCGGCGCCTTCGACCCGCGGCCCGAGGACTGGGGGCTGGGAGCGGAGTACGGCAGCGACGGACTGATGGTCACCACCCAGTTCTTCGGCATGAAGATCCAGCGCTACATGCACGACCACGGCATCACGCCGCGGACCCTCGCCCTGGTCGCCGAGAAGGCGTACCGCAACGGCGGCCTGACCCCCGAGGCGTGGCGCCGCAAGCCGGTGGACGTGGACGAGATCCTCGACTCCGGCATGGTCAGCGATCCGCTGACCCGCTACATGTTCTGCTCCCCGGGAGCGGGCGCGGCCGCCCTGGTGCTGTGCTCACCCGAAGCCGCACGCGGACTGGAGGGCGAGCCGGTCACCCTGCGCTCGGCGGCCGTACGCACGCGGCGCTTCGGCTCGTTCGAGGTGTTCAGCCCCTGGATTCCCGGGGGCCCGCTCACCAGCGTCAGCCGTGACGCCTCGGCCGCCGCCTTCGAGGAGGCCGGGATCGGCCCGGGGGACGTCGACGTCTGCCAGTTGCAGGACACCGAGAGCGGCGCCGAGGTCATGCACATGGCCGAGTGCGGGTTCTGCGAGGACGGCGAGCAGGAGCGGCTGGTCGCCTCCGGCGCCACCGAGATCGGCGGAACCCTGCCGGTCAACACCGACGGCGGCTGCATCGCCAACGGCGAACCCATCGGCGCCTCCGGGCTGCGCCAGGTCTACGAGATCGTCCAGCAACTGCGCGGACGCGCCGGCGAGCGGCAGGTCCCCGGTGAGCCCAGGGTCGGCTTCACGCACGTGTACGGCGCCCCGGGCGTGAGCGCCTGCACCGTGCTGTCCCACTGAACGGAGGTGGAGGAAGAGATGAGCGCCATCCCGGAACCCGAGGACTTCCGTGCCCAGGCACGGAAGTGGCTCGCCACGGTAGCCCGGCCGCGCGCCGCCGACGGTGAGTGGGGCAGCGGCTCCGACTCCGTCGCCGTGTTCGAGAACTGGACCGAGGAGCAGGAGCGCGAGCACACCGCCCGCATCCAGGAATGGGAACGCACCCGCCACGACCACGGGTGGGGCGCGCTCAACTGGCAGCAGGCGTACGGGGGGCGGGGCCTGCCCGCGTACTACGAGCAGCTCTACCGCGCCGAGGAGGCGGCCTTCGAGGTGCCCCATCGCACCGAGGTCTTCCCGGTGACGCAGCAGCTCGTCGCCCCCGCGATCGGCATCTGGGGCACCGACGAGCAGAAGGAACGCTGGCTGCGGCCCATGCTGCGCACCGACGAACTGGCCTGTCAGCTGTTCTCGGAGACCGAGGCCGGATCCGACCTCGCCGCGGTGCGCACCAGGGCGGTGCGCGACGGCGACAGCTGGGTGCTGCAGGGGCACAAGGTGTGGACCTCCGGTGCCCGCGTCGCGACCTGGGGCGTCGCGGTGTGCCGTACCGATCCGGACGTGCGCAAGCACGCCGGCATCACCGTCTTCGTGGTGCGCATGGACGCGCCGGGCGTGACCGTGCGGCCCATCCAGCAGATGACGGGCGGCACCAGCTTCAACGAGGTCTACCTCGACGGCGTGGTGGTGCCCGACACCGACCGGCTCGGGCCGGTCGGCGAGGGCTGGCGGGTCACGCTCAGTGTGCTGGCGGCCGAACGGCTCGACTCCGGCAACCTCGGCCTGGACAACGCGGACCGGGCGGTGGAACTCGCCCGGAACCTGCCTCGCCCGCTCACCGGCAGTGAACAGCAGCGGGTCGCCGACCTCTACCTCCGCACCCTTGTCCAGCGGCTCATCGGACTGCGGGTGACCGCCGCCCTGGTCGCCGGACGCGAGCCCGGCGCGGAAGCCTCGGTCGGCAAGCTCTACGCCACCGAGACCATGCGGCGCACCAGCGATCTGGTGGCCGAGCTGCTGGGGCCGCGCCTCGTCGCCGACACGGGGGAGTGGGGCACGTACGCCTGGACGGAACACCTGCTGGGCGCCCCCGGCTACAGCATCGCGGGCGGCACTGACGAGATCCAGCACAACATCCTCGCCGAACGCGTGCTCGGCCTGCCGAAGGAGCCCGTCCGATGAGTACGGCCGCCACACAGGTGTCGGAGCTGTCCGACCGGGTCCGTGACCGGCTCGCCCGCCGCCATCCAGGCTCCGTGATCGGGGAGTTGGCGGTACTGCCGGGAGGCCACTCGGGACTCACGTACTCCGTCACCGCGGGGGATGCCCGGTACGTCGTCAAGGCGGTTCCTCCGGGGCAGCGACCCGTCGGACGCAACGACGTGCTGCGCCAGGCACGGGTGCTGGGCGCGCTGGCCGGATCCGCGGTCCCGGTGCCGGGCGTCGCGGCCGTCGACGACACCCGACCGGCCTGGTTCGCCATGGAGTTCGCGCTGGGAGAGGCCCTCGAGCCGGTACTCGACGACCCCGAGGTGGCCCCCGCGACGGCCCGCGCCCGGATGCTGGAGATCACCGCCGTGCTACGGCGGCTGCACGCCACCGACATCCACACGCCCGGGCTCGATCCGCCCGAACCACTCGACGCGGCAGGCGAGTTGGAGCGGTGGAGCCGCACCCTGCACGCCGTCCCCGTCCAACTGCGGCCCGGTGGGGAGGAGTTGCTCGCACGCCTCGCTCGTGACGTGCCCGATGGCCTCCCGCCGGTGCTGCTGCACGGCGACTTCCGGCTCGGCAACGTGCTGTGCGTCGACGAGCGTGCGGTGGCCGTCGTCGACTGGGAGATCTGGAGCGTCGGCGACCCGCGCATCGACCTCGGCTGGTTCCTGCTCTTCGCCGACCACCGCAACTTCCCCCAGTTGGGGCGTGCCGTGCCCGGCCTGCCCGGCGAGGCCGAACTGCTGGACGCCTACCTCGACGGCCGGCCCGCGATGCCCGCGATGGACTGGTTCCGGGCACTCGGCCGCCTGAAGATGGCCGCGATCATGGGCCACAACCTGCGCCGGCACCGCGAGGGCAAGCATCACGACCCGGACCAGGAGCGACTGCCGCCCACCATCGCCGCGATGATCCGCACGGCACGCGACATCCTCGGCTGATCCGGACCGACCACACGAACCGCGGAACCCCGGACAGGAGCAATCGTGGATTTCGGATTCTCGCCCCGCGCGAGTGAACTCCAGGACCGCATGCGGTCGTTCATGGAGCAACACGTCTTCCCCGCGGAGGCCGTCTACGACCGGCAGCTGGCCGAGGCGGACGACCCGCACGCGCTGCCGCCGGTGATGCGCGAGCTGAAGGAGAAGGCGCGCGCCGAGGGCCTGTGGAACCTCTTCATGGCGCACGGCGACTGGGGCGCCGGACTCACCAACCTCGAATACGCACCCCTCATGGAGCTGGCGGGCCGCTCCATCATCGGCCCCGAGGTGTTCAACTGCTCGGCGCCCGACACCGGCAACATGGAACTGCTCGCGCTGTACGGCACACCCGCACAGCAGGAGCGCTGGCTGCGGCCCCTGCTGGACGCTCAGATCCGCTCCTGCTTCGCCATGACCGAGCCGGAGGTCGCCAGCTCGGACGCGCGCAACATCCGTACCCGTATCACCCGCGACGGCGACAGCTATGTCGTCAACGGCCGCAAGTGGTACACCTCCGGGATCCTCGACCCCGACTGCGAACTGATCATCCTGATGGGCAGGACCGATCCGGACGCGCCCACCTACCGGCAGCAGAGCATGCTGCTCATTCCCCGCGACACCCCGGGCGTCACGGTCCTGCGCGACCTGCCGATGTTCGGCTACACCGACCGGCTCGGGCACGGTGACGTGCTCTTCGAGGACGTCCGCGTGCCCGTGGAGAACATCCTCCGGGGCGAGGGGGAGGGCTTCGCGCTCGCCCAGGGACGGCTCGGTCCCGGACGGATGCACTACGCGATGCGCGCCGTCGGCTTCGCCGAGCGCGCCCTTCAGCTGATGTGCGAGCGCGTCACCGAACGCACCGCCTTCGGCGGACCGCTCGCCGACCAGGGCGTGGTGCGCGAGTGGATCGCCCGCAGCCGCATCGAGATCGAGCAACTGCGCCTCCTCGTCCTCAAGTCCGCCTGGCTGATGGACACCGTCGGCAACGCCGCCGCCCGCATGGAGGTCGCCGCGATCAAGGTCGCGGCACTGGAGGTCGCCCACAAGGTGGTCGACCGCGCGGTGCAGGCACACGGCGCGGCCGGGGTCAGCGACGACACCGTGCTGGCCCGGCTGTACGCCATCACGCGGGCGTTGCGCATCGCCGACGGCCCCGACGAAGTACATCTGCGGACGGTGGCCCGCCAGGAACTCGCCAAGTACCGGAAGGCCGAGCGCGAGAAGCCCGAGCGCGAGAAGGACGCGTACGAGAAGGCCGCGTACGAGAAGGCCGCGCACGAGAAGGGCGCGCACGAGAAGACCGACACGAAGGCAGGGGCAGCGTGAGCGCCAACACCCTCGACGGCAAGGTCGCCGTCATCACCGGCGGATCCCGCGGCATCGGACTCGGTATCGCCACCGCCTACCGAGCGGCCGGCGCGCACGTGGTGATCGCGGCCCGCAAGGCGGCCGGACTCGCCGGGGCACGCGAGGAGTTGCTGCGCGTCAAGGGCGACGGCGACCTGCACACGGTGGTGGCCAACGCGGGCGAACCCGAGCAGGCCGAGGCCTGCGTCGACGAGACCATGGCCCGCTTCGGCCGGGTCGACATCCTCGTCAACAACGCGGCGACCAACCCGTACCACGGCGATCTGCTCGACCTGGACCTGCCGCGCGCGGAGAAGACCGTACGCGTCAACCAGTACGGCATGATCGCCTGGACCCGGTACGCCTGGCGGGCCTGGATGGCAGAGCACGGGGGAGCGGTGGTCAACATCGCCTCCGTCGGCGGGCTGATCGTCGACCCGCACATCGGGTACTACAACGCCACCAAGGCCGCCATGCTGCACATGACCCGGCAGCTCGCCTACGAACTCGGACCGCGGGCACGGGTCAACGCCATCGCTCCCGGTCTGATCAAGACGGAGCTGGCGCGGGCGGTGTGGGAGGTGCGCGAGCCGATCCTCACGGCCAGGCTGCCGCTGCGGCGCCTCGGAACGGTGGAGGACGTGGCGAACGCGGCGCTGTTCCTGGCCTCGGACGCTTCCTCCTGGATGACCGGCCAGACCCTGGTGCTCGACGGCGGCGCGACCGCCCTGCCGATCGGAGTGGACGAGTGAGCGCACCGCGATCCGCCGCCGAGCTCTTCTCGCTCCAGGGCAGGACAGCCGTCGTCACCGGCGCCTCCGCCGGGCTCGGCGCACGCTTCGCCGCCGTCCTCGCCGAGGCCGGCGCCACCGTGTTCGCCGCGGCCCGCCGCATCGACCGGCTGAAGGAACTCGCCGACTCCGACTCCCGCATCCACCCCGTGGCCTGCGACGTCTCGCTCGCCGCCGACCGAGCGCGGCTGGCCGAGACCGCGCTGACCACCACCGGCCGCATCGACATCCTGGTCAACAACGCGGCCGGCTCCGGCGAGACACGAGCCGAGGACGAATCACCGGATGCCTTCGCCGACGTCCTCGGCGTCAACCTCACCGCGCCCTACCACCTGGCCCGCCTCACCGCCGAGGCACCCGGTGCCGCGGACGGCAGGAGCATCGTCAACGTCTCCTCCATCCTCGGCCTGGTGACCGCCGCCCCCCTCGGCGGCGCGAGCTACTCGGCGTCCAAGGCCGGACTGATCGGCCTGACCCGGGAGTTGGCGGGACAATGGGGTGGCAGCGGGATCCGCGTCAACGCGCTCGCCCCGGGCTGGTTCCGCACCGAGATGACCGCCGACCTCTTCGGCGACGAACGCTCCAGCCGCTGGGTCGAGCGCAACACCCTGCTGGGACGCGGCGGCGACGGCCACGAACTCGACGGCGCCCTGCTGTTCCTGGCCTCGGACGCCTCCTCGTACTGCACCGGACAGGTGCTGACCGTCGACGGCGGATGGACGGCGCGGTGACGGCCGGGGCGATGAGGTCCGACCCGACGAGGGTCGGCATCGAGATCGACGACGACGGCCTGGCCCGCGTCACCCTGCGTCGGGGCGAGGCGGGCAACGCCATCGACCTGGACATGGCGCGCGGACTGCTGGACGCGGCGCGGGTCTGCGCACAGGAGGCCGTGCGGGCCGTGCTGCTGACCGGCGAGGGGAAGTCCTTCTGTGTCGGCGGTGACCTCAGGGAGTTCTCCCGTCTCTCCGGCGAGACGCTGGAGAAGCACCTGACCGCGGTCACCGACGCGCTGCACGACGCCCTGCGGACGTTCGCCGAGGGCGACGCGCCCGTGGTGGCCGCCGTACAGGGTGCTGTGGCGGGCGCGGGCATCGGCCTGGCCGCGGCCGCCGATGTGACCCTCGCCGACGCCGACGCCTCGTTCACCGCCGCGTACACCGGCATCGGCTACTCGCCGGACGCCGGAGTCAGCTGGTTCCTGCCCCGTCTCGTCGGCCCCAAGCGGGCCCTGGACCTCTTGCTCACCAACCGCCGCGTACCCGCGGCGGAGGCCGAGGCGATCGGCCTGGTGAGCCGGGTCGTGGCCCCCGACCGACTCGCCGCCGAGGCGGCACGCACGGCCGAGGCCCTGCGCCGTGGACCCACCACCGCCTTCGGAGTCACCCGCCGGCTCGTCGCCGCGGGACTGACCTCGGACCTCGGCCCGCACCTGGACCAGGAAGCCCGTGCGCTCGCCGCCGCGGCCGCCTCCGACACGGGCCGCGAGGGCGTCGCCGCCTTTCTCGGCAAACGGGCGCCCGACTTCCAGCACCTCTCCTTCAGGACCTGATCCCCTACCCGACAAGGGAGCCCCTCGTGTCCGAAGCCTTCATCGTAGGAGCCGTCCGCACCCCCGTAGGCCGCCGCAAGGGCACGCTCAGCGGCGTGCACCCCGCCGACCTCGGCGCCCATGTGCTGCGCGCGCTGCTGGAGCGCACCGGGGCGGACCCGGGGGCCGTCGACGACGTGTACTTCGGGTGCGTCAGCCAGCTCGGTGCACAGACCGGCAACATCGCCCGCACCGCCTGGCTGTCGGCGGGGCTGCCGCAGCACGTCCCCGGCACCACCATCGACCGCCAGTGCGGTTCCTCCCAGCAGGCCGTGCACTTCGCCGCGCAGGCGGTCGGCTCCGGTGCCGCGGATCTGGTGGTCGCCGGTGGGGTGGAGGTGATGAGCCTGGTGCCCATCGCCAGCCCGGTGTTCGTCGGTGAGCAGGCCGGCACGGGCAGCCCGTTCGCGGGGGACGGCTGGCGCGAGCGCTTCGGTGACCAGGAGGTCTCGCAGTTCCGCGGGGCCGAGCTGATCGCCGAGAAGTGGGGCGTCTCCCGCACCGACATGGAACGGTTCGCGCTCTCCAGCCATCAGCGGGCCCTCGCCGCGCAGGCCGGCGGAGTCTTCGACGAGGAGATCACCCCGGCGTTCGGGCTCGCCGCCGACGAGGGCCCGCGCGCCGACACCACCCTGGAGAAGATGGCCGGTCTGAAGACCCTCACCGAGGACGGCCGGCTCACCGCGGCCGTCTCCAGCCAGATCTCCGACGGCGCCGCCGCCCTGCTGATCGCCTCCGAGGAGGCGGTACGCCGCCATGGTCTGACACCGCTGGCCCGCGTGCACACCATGGCCGTGGTCGGCTCCGACCCGATCCAGATGCTGACCGGTCCGGTCCCCGCCACGGAGAAGGTCCTGAAGAAAGCCGGGCTGTCCATCGGCGAGATCGACCTGGTCGAGATCAACGAGGCCTTCGCCTCCGTCGTCCTGGCCTGGCAGAAGGAGATCGGTGCCGACGAGGAACGGATCAACGCCTTCGGCGGCGCCATCGCGCTCGGACATCCGCTCGGCGCCACCGGTGCCCGGCTCATGACCACGCTCGTCCACCAACTGCGCAGGACCGGCGGACGCTATGGTCTGCAGACGATGTGCGAGGGCGGCGGCATGGCCAATGCGACCGTGGTCGAACGCCTTTGACCGGAAGTCGATTGGCAACTGAGTTCAGCTTGGGGCTACTCTCGGGTACGCACGAGGTGGGCGGCAGCCAGGAGACAGGTCAGTGATGGCGACAAGGATCGTTGAACCGGAAGCGGGGCCGAGGTCCAAGCGAGCCGCCATTCTGGCGGCCGCCGTCGACTGTTTCGGCGAGACGGGCTTCGAGGCCACCAAGTGGTCCACCGTGGCGGAGCGGGTCGGCATCGGGCAGACGGCGCTGTACCACTACTTCGAGTCAAAGACGCACTGCCTGCTCACCATCATGCGGCTGGAGCTCCAGCGCTCCCACGACAAGTTCACGGAGGCGACGGCGGACGTCGCCGATCCGGTGGAGGCGCTGCGGGCGGCCGTCCGCGCGGCGTACGACGTCTCCGACCAGGAGGTCCTGCAGATGCGCATCCTGCAGAACCACATGGACCTGCTCTCCGGTCCGCGCAAGTCCAAGCGGGAGGAGGCCGAGCGCGTCGCGGCCCGCCAGCTGGTCCAGCTCGTCGAACGGGACTGGACGAACCTCCTGGTCAGGGGGATGTCCCAGGGCGCGTTCCCACTGCGCGACGCGCAGCTGCTGGGTGCGAGTGTGCTCGGCCTGATCGTCAGCGTATGGCGGTGGTACCGGCCGTCCGGGCCGACGCCGCTGTCGGAGGTCGGCGAACTGATCGAGGGCGCCTGCGTGCGGATGGTCGCCACGTGACGCCCTGAGCGGCGTCGGCCTCTTCGGCCCCGCACCGCTCTTCTGCCCCCTGGTGGACATGACGGACGCCAGGGGGCATTGTCGTACCCGCTTGCGGCGCCCGTCGGCGCCGCGGAACCTTCGTGACGCACTCTTGCCAGCCCTGTTTCGACGGGATTACCATCCAAACTGAATTGAATTTGGCTCAGGTTGATCTGAGAGGCTCCCATGGCGTTGCGTGCATACATGGCCAGCATGGACAGCCGGCATCCCGAGCGGACGCTGGACCTGCTCGAACCCGACTTCCGCTTCCTCATCGCCCTGCCGGGCAAGGAGGTCACGGGCAAGTCCAAGGAGGACTTCGCCGCGTACATCGCCGGCCGCAATCCCGTGGACCGGGCGCACGAGATCCTGCGCCACAGCAGGGACGGCGACCTCGAGACCGTCTACGGAGTGGTCACGGAGGGCGGGCTGTACAAGGGCTCCTTCCTGTCGGCGGCGGTGGTGTCGCCCGGCGGACTCCTGGCGCGCTACCAGTCCGTCTTCACCACGTCCTTCGAGCTGGTCGACTGGGCCGGGCGGACCACGGACGAGAGGAGCCGGGCATGACCGACACCTCGACCGCGGCCCCCTTCCTCACCGCGTGGTTCGAGATCCTCGACGGCGACGAACCGTCCCGGATCCTCGACCTGATCAGCGACGACTTCTCGCTGTCCATCCTGTTCTCCACGGGCGACGGCAACGCCACCGACTTCGCCGGCGACCGCGCCGCCCTCGTGGGCTACCTCGAACAGCGCGAGAAGGGCACCCGCACGCACCACCGGTTGTCGGCGACCACACTCGGCCGGGACGAGCTCTTCCTGGGGGAGGTGCGACGCGCCGGTGTCCCCGAGGCGAGCTTCGTCGCCGCCGGGCGGGTGAACGACGAGGGCCGGCTGCAGCGCCTGCTGATCGGCCGCTCGTCCGAGATCCGCTTCACCTGATCAGCCACGTACGCCCGACCCGGCGGGCACGTTCGACCGACCCCGTACGGAGGACCGTCATGTACAACCTCGTCCTGCTGGCAGCTCGGCCTCCGGAGTGGACGCACGAGCAGTTCATCGAGTGGTGGCGCGGCGACCACGCGGAGCTGACCTACCGCCTGCCCGGACTGCGTGCCTGGCGGCACACCGAGATCGACGCCGCTCTGGAGCCGCGATCCGACGGCTGGGACGGGATCTCCGTGCTCGGCTTCGACTCCCCCGAGGACCTGAAGCAGGCCCTCGCGAGCCCCGAGTGGGCCGAGGCCGTCGCCCAGGTCGGCGACATGAAGGGCCGCCGCATCGCGGTCATGGGGCACGAGGCGGAGATGTTCGCCGCCTGAGGCCGCTCCCGCCGGACGATCCCGGCTCACCGGTCACGGCACCCACCCCAGCGTTCATCAGACGGAGTTCGGCACAGCGCAGCGAGGGACAAGATGCGACAGGTAGTGCGGGAGTTCCAGCAGAAGGCGGGCGAGGCGGACTTCGTCGCCGTCATCGACGATGCCGGCAGCCACACGGCACGGCAACTGCTCGACGAGGCCACGCCGCTGGCCGGAACGCTGTCCGCCGCAGGGGCCGACGGAGCGGGCGGCACCGTCATGGTCCAGGCCGACAACTCATGGCGTACGGTCGCCGCCACCCTCGCCGTCGGCCTGAGCGGCGGTGTCATCGCGGTCGTCAACCGGCACACGACACGCGCCGAGTTCGCCGCGGCTTGGGAGGACATCCGCCCGGACGCCGTGGTCGCCGAGCCCTCCGCGATGGACGAATGGGCGGTGGCCGAACGGCTGTCGGGGCCGCCGCAGACGGTGCTCGACGGCTGGACCTGCCTGTCCGCGCCCCACAGACGTGAGGTGTCGCGCTGGTCGGGCGGCGCGCTCATCGGCCTCACCTCCGGGTCGACCGGGCGGCCCAAAGGCGTCGTACAGTCCGAGTCGGCACTGAGCTATGCCGCCACGAGCACCATCACCGTCAACGGCCTGGCGCCCGGTGACGCGGTCGCCGCGCTCGTGCCGCTGTCGTCGACGGCGGCGTACTGCTTCGGTGTCCACCTCTCCCTCATGCTGCGCGGGCCCCTCGTGATGACGGGGAAGTGGGACCGGGCCGTCGCCCTGCGGCGGATGGCCGACGCCGGCGTCCGCTGGACCATGTGCGTACCGACCATGGCCCTGCAGATGGGCGCCGAGGCGGCCGGCTCCGGCATCCTTCGCGGCGTCCGGTCGATCACCGTCGGCGGCGGGCCCATGGATCGCGGGGCGCTGGCCCGGGCGGAGCAGTCCCTGGGCACGAAGATCCTCCGCGTCTTCGGTATGTCCGAGTGCCTCGGCCACACCTCGCCGAGCCCCGACGACGCCGAGGAGATCCGGCTCGGCAGAGACGGCCGCCCCTTCCCGGGTACGGACGTCCGCGCGCTCACCCCCGACGGGCGCGCTGCCGGACCAGGCGTGACCGGCCGGGCGCAGGTGCGCGGCCCCTCCCTCTTCCTCGGCTACGCCCGCGACGGCGAGCTGGCGCCGGCAGCGTTGACGGAGGACGGCTACCTGCCCACCGGCGACCTGCTGATGACCCACGAGGACGGCACCATCAGCATCATGGGCCGCGAGAAGGACGTCATCATCCGCGGCGGCCGCAACATCGACATCACCGAGATCGAGCGCGCGGTCGCCAGTTACCCGCGCGTGGCCAGGGCCTGTGTCGCGGCGGTTCCCGACGAGGTGCTCGGTGAACGCGTGGCGCTGCTCGTCGTCACCGAGGACGGCGGCGGCATCGACCTGGCCGAGGTGACCGGACACCTGGAGAGCGTCGGCCTGTCCAAGACCAAATGGCCCGAATACGTGTACGGCGTCAAGGAACTGCCCCAGACCAAGGTCGGCAAGCTCGACCGGAGCGGGGCCCGGGACCTGGCCGTCAGCATGACTGCCCGCCCGCCCGGCAACCAGGTCTGACAGGGCGACAATTGAGGCAACGGTGCCGTCGCGCGTGCCAACCGGTACGACCCCGCGGTGGCACGCCCCTAAGGAGGATCATGACAACGCGGTTCGACCAGGGCCCGTGGGCCGCAGCCGGAGTCCAGACCGTCCAGCCCGGGGTGCACCGCGTTCCTCTGCCGCTTCCGAACGACGGCCTGCACGCCGTCAACGTCTACCTTCTGGAGGACCTCGCCGACGACGGCGGCCTCGTCATGATCGACGGCGGCTGGGCGATCCCCGAGGCGCGCAAGACGCTCGAGGAGGCCCTGGCCGCCATCGACCGCGACCTGGGCGACATCAGCCACATCCTGGTCACCCACATCCACCGCGACCACTACACGCACGCGGTGGAACTGCGCCGGCTGCTGGGCTCGCGCGTCTACCTCGGGGCAGGGGAACGCCCGGGCCTGGAGATGCTCGACCGACTGCGCAGCGACGAACCCGTGAGTTCGCTGCAGACCCTGCGCAGGGCAGGCGCCGGCGAACTGGCCGACCGCATCCGGGCGATGGACCACGGCGGTTTCGACCCGGGCGTGTGGGAGGCCCCCGACCGCTGGCTCGCCGCCGAAACCCTCCGATTCGGAGACCGCGAGCTGCGCGTCGTACCGACTCCGGGCCACACCAAGGGACATGTCGTCTTCCTGGACGAGCAGCGGGGGCTGCTGTTCTCCGGGGACCACGTGCTGCCCCACATCACCCCGTCCATCGGCTTCGAGCTGACCGAGCCGGGAGGCCGGCCGCTCGCCGACTACCTGGACTCGCTACGCCTGATGAACCGTTACGCCGACGCCCGCCTGCTGCCCGCGCACGGGCCGGTCTCCGACAGCACGCACACCCGGGTCGCCGAGCTGCTCGCCCACCACGACGACCGGCTGGCCAAGAGCCTCACCGCGCTGGGCGAGGACACGCTCGACGCCCACGGGGTGGCACGCAAGCTCGGCTGGACGCGCCGGGCGGTGCCGTTCGGCGAGCTGAACGCCTTCAACCAGATGCTCGCGGTCAACGAGACAGCGGCCCACCTGGACGTCCTCGTGCTGGAAGGGCGCGTGACCGTGGCATCCGCGGGCGGCGTGGACCAGTACACGCGCGTGCGATGAGAGTGCCTCTTCCGCAACCAGTCGGAACCCTTCGCACTCTCACACGCCTTCGAAAGGGAGTTCCGCACTGACGGCCAAGGGCGGCACCTGACCTGCCGGATGCCCGGCGCGCTACCGGGCCGGGAGCCTCGGTGTGCGGGTGGACGTCCGGCAGTCAGCGCGCGACATCGCGCATCAGTCCCTCGAGGTCGCGTTCGCCGGCCGGTGTCTGCGCCCCGTTCCGCAGGCCCTCGCTGATCAACTTCTGAGCGGTCGGCACATCGAACTGAGAAGCCCAGGCGTCGTTCTCGCGGAGGAGTCCTTCCTTGAAGTCATCGGCGGGCAGCGAGCGCTTGGCTGCTTCGATGACACCGTCGGGCAGCGCGGCGATATTGCGAGCGACACGGTCGACGTACGCGTCGAGCTCGTCGGCCGGCAGCGCCCTGTTGATCCAGCCGTAGGACGCCGCGGTCTCGGCATCGAACAGGTCGGCGGTGAGGACCACCTCCAGTGCGCGGTTGCGACCCACGCGGTTCCGGAGGTACTGCGTTCCGCCTCCGCCGGGGACGATGCCCATGAGCGCTTCGATCTGACCGATTCCGGCGGTCTCGGTGGCAGCGAACGCCATGTCCGCCGCGGCCACGAATTCCGCCCCGCCT
Source organism: Streptomyces cellulosae (assembly GCF_000721105.1). Classification (GTDB taxonomy): domain Bacteria; phylum Actinomycetota; class Actinomycetes; order Streptomycetales; family Streptomycetaceae; genus Streptomyces; species Streptomyces cellulosae_A. The sequence continues at coordinate 150,431 of NZ_JOEV01000005.1, read as the reverse complement.
CCGCGGGCCTTCCCGGCGAGCTTGACGATGGTCACCTGGGGCTGGTGGCGGATGAGCTCGCCGACAGCCTGGAACACGTTGACGTCCGCCGGTGCCGACGCGGCGAGTTCCTGGAGGATGTCCATGTTCTCCGCGATCCGCATGTCCACGTGGGCGAGGAAGAATTCCGGGTCGGCGCTCGAGAAGACGATCACCCGGACCGTCGAGTCGTCTGCGAGCCTGGTCAGCAGGGTGCGGAGCTCGCGCATCATCGTCGCGCCGAGCACGTTCACCGGGGGATTGTCGAGGATGATCCGTGCCACTCCGTGTTCGTCGCTCACGCGCAGGGTCGAGTAGGCGTCGTTCGTCATGAAAGTCTCCGTCGGTTACTGCGAGGCATGTAGGTTTGTGATGCATACCTACCGTCGGTGGCGCCGCTCGGATGGTCAAGAACGCACTTTGGGAGCACCAAGGATCATGAAGGACACCGACCTGCACGGTGTTGACACCGAAACACGTACCGTCTTCCGGGTGGACTGCCCCAGTCGGCCCATCCTCGACCAGATCGCGGACAAGTGGTCGATGATGGTCATGGCGCTGCTCGAGCGGCCTACCCGGTTCAATGAGCTGAAGCGCGGTCTGGAGGGTGTGACGCAGCGCGTCCTCACCCAGACGCTGCGTCGTCTCGAGCGGAACGGCATGATTCAGCGCAAGGTACTGCCGACCTCTCCCGTCGGCGTCGAGTACTCCCTCACACCGCTGGGCGAGTCCCTGCGCGAGCCGTTCGGGCATCTCTACGGCTGGACCGTCGAGCACAGCGAAGAGATCCAGAACTGCCAACGGGCGTACGACAGCAGGGCCGCGTCCCCGGACACCAGGCCGGTGCAGGGCTCCGGGCCGGTGTAGGGCTCCAGGCCGGTCGGAACCGGGGCTCGGAACAGCGCACGTGGACTTCCCCGGCATGCAGCGGGCGCGGGGAGCCGGTCGTCAGCGTGCCGTCCAGCCGCCGTCCACGTACAGCTCGGAACCGGTGACGAAGCTCGCGTCCCGCGAGGCGAGGAACGCCACCGCTCCGGCGACCTCGTCCGGTCGGCCCAGCCGTCCCAAGGGAGTGCCCTCGACCATCGCGGTGTGCCGTGGCGTGCCCCGCCACAGGTCGCGGGAGCGGGCCGTCTCGATGAAGCCGGGGTGGATGGAGTTGACGCGCACGCCGCGCGTGGCCCAGTGCAGCGCGGCGTTCTTCGTCATCAAGCGGACCGCGCCCTTGGCGGCGTGGTACGAGAACTGGCTGCCGAAGCCGCCGACCGTCCCGAAGATCGAGGCGATGTTGACGATCGAGCCGCCACCGGAGCGCTCGATCTCCGGCCCGCCGTACTTCATGCCGAGCCAGACACCGGTCTGCGTGACCGCGATGACCTTGTCCCAGGACTCCCGGGTCTCCGTCTCCACGGTCCGCATCTCGGCGATGCCCGCGTTGTTGACGAGCACGGACAGCCCGCCGAGTTCGGCGACGACCCGCTCGACCGCGCGGCGCCACGTCTCCTCGTCGCTGACGTCCAGGGCCAGGCCGAGCGCCCGCGCCCCGCCGTCCGTCAGCTCCTTCGCGAGGGCCTCACAGCGGCCGGCGTCCACGTCGGTCACCGCCACCGCGGCACCTTCGGCGGCCAGTCGGCGTACGACGGCGTCTCCTATCCCGCCGGTCGCGCCGGTCACCAGGGCGATCTCTCCGGACAGCCGGTCTCGCACGGGTCCTCCTTCGTTTTTCGTGGTCTGCGTCGGTGTCAGTGACCCAGGAGCGGGTGGTTCAGGAGCCCGGTGACGGAGCGGGCCGGTGGTCTTCACGGCAGCAGCTCCAAGCCCGAGCGCAGCAGTGCCGGGACCGCGGAGCCGACCCGCTCGAAGCCGGTGCCGACCGTCTGACCCGCGCGATAGCGGGCGTGGATTCCCTCGGCGATGACCGCGAGCTTGAAGCGGCCCAGCGCCTGGTGGAAGGCCAGGGCCTCGATGTCCCGGCCGGACCGCGTGGCGTACCGCTCGGCCAGCTCGCGGCCCGCGGGGAAGCCGGCGTTGGCCGTGGGAACGTGGCGCGCTCCGAGCACCGGCTCGCAGACCGGGTCCCAGTACATGAGCAGCATCCCGAGGTCGGCGAGAGGATCACCGAGCGTGGCCATCTCCCAGTCGACGATCGCGGCGATCCGCCCGAAGTCGCCCGGCTCCAGGATGGTGTTGTCCAGGCGGTAGTCGCCGTGCACGATCGTCGGCGCGCCGCTGACGGGCAGGGCGCGGGTGAGCCGGCGGTGCAGCGCTTCGAGGTCGGGCAGTGAACGGGTGGCGACTTTGTCCCACTGGCTGCGCCACCGCCGCACCTGGCGCTCCAGATAACCGTCGGGACGGCCGAAGCCGCCGAGCCCGACGTCGGCGATGTCGACCGCATGCAGCGCCGCCAGTGCGTCCACCAGCGCATCCGCGCTTCGCCGGGCGTCGGCCGGGGGCAGCGCGGCGACCTCGTCACCGTCGCGCAGCACGGCGCCCTCCACGAAGTCGACGACGCAGAACGGCGCCCCGATCACCGCCGGGTCCGTGCACGACAGCACGGCTCGGGCCACCGGCACGTCGGTGCCGCCGAGTGCGGCGACGACCCGGTACTCGCGGTCCATGTCGTGGGCGGTCGGGGTCAGCACGCCCAGCGGCGGCCGGCGCAGCACCCACCGGTGTGTCCCGTCGGTCACCTCGTAGGTGAGGTTGGAGCGCCCGCCGTGCAGCAGCTCGACCGTCAACGGGCCCGCGCACTGCGGCACATGACGTTCGAAGTAGCGCTGCAGGGCGGGGCCGTCGATGCCGACCACGGCCGTGTCCGGAGTGGTTGCCGTGGTCTGCGGTATGGCCGCCGTCGTCTGCGGTGCCGCCACCGTGCGCTCGGACACGGGCTCCGACGCATGCTCTGTCGCGGGCTCCGGGGCATGTTCTGCCGTCGGCCCCGACGCACGCTCCGTTGTGGTCATCACGCGGCCCTCCGCTCCCGCGCCGCCCGCACCGCGCGTTTGGCGATGGCCCAGCGATGCGTCTCGGACGGACCGTCGTAGATCCGGAACGGACGCACCTCCCGGTACAGCCGTGACAGCGGGGCGTCGCCGGAGATGCCGAGCGCGCCGCACACCTGCACGGACCGGTCGACCACGCGGTTCACCGCCTCGGAGACGTACGTCTTCGCGATGGAGGTGTGCTGGGCGGCCGGGCGCCCCTGGTCCAGCTCCCAGCAGGCTCGCAGCAGCACCGCCCGACTGGTCTCGATGTCGATCTCGGAGTCGGCCAGCAGCTGCTGCACCATGCCCAGTTCGGCCAGGGGCTTGCCGAAGGCCGAGCGGTCCACCGCCCGCTCCAGGGCGATGTCCTGTGCCCGGCGTGCCACCCCGAGCCAGCGCATGCAATGCGTCATACGGGCAGGCCCCAGACGCACCTGGGCATGCGCGAAGCCCTGGTCCACCTCGCCCAGCACGGCACCGTCGCCGACCTCGCAGTGGTCGAGGACGACCTCGCTGTGCCCGCCGAACAGTCCCTGGTCCAGGGTGTCGATGTTCCGGACGACCTTCATGCCCGGGTTGTCGGCGTCGACGAGGAACATCGTCGCGCCGCCCGCGTCCCCGGCGACACCGCTCGTGCGGGCCATGCAGATGGCGAACCCGGCCCCGTCGGCGCCGCTGATGAACCACTTGCGGCCGTCGATCCGCCAGCCGCCCGCGGTCCTCGTCGCCGTGGTGGCCAGCGCACGGGGGTCGGATCCCGCGCCCGGCGCCGGTTCGGTCATCGCGAAGCAGGAGCGCACCGCCCCGGACGCCAGCGGCCGGAGATACCGCTCCTTCTGCTCCTCGTCGGCGACCACCTCGAGCAGGTGCATATTGCCCTCGTCGGGCGCCGCGCAGTTGAGCGCGAGGGGGCCAAGCAGCGAGTATCCGGCTGCTTCGAACACCACGGCCTGGCCGCAGAGATCCAGCCCGAGCCCGCCCCACTCCTGCCCCACATGCGGAGCGAACACGCCCGCGGCCCGGGCCGCGTCCTGCAGCCGGCGCCGCAGCGGTTCCGGCCCGTCATGGACGTTCCCGTCGCATGCCTGCTCCTCCGGCTGCACCACGTCCCGCACGAACTCGGTGGTGCGCCGTGCGATGTCGGCGACCCTCTCGTCGGTCTCGAACCCGATCGACACATTGACCCCTGACCTTGGCTATCAGTCATTAGCCATGAGAGAGGTAGACGAGACCTTGTGTCAAGGGTCCTGTACTCCTCTCGCGGTCGAGAGGTGGGCGAAGGGCTAATCATTGATAGCTTGCAAGAGAGCCACAAGACGGTGGCATGCCGGATTGGTCGGCCCGCCGCGGATCAAGAGCTCGGCACGTGGCAAGTGGCCGACAACGGGCGGGAGTTCGGGAGTCCGCCGGGTCTTGGTTAATCTGCACGGATGACCACCGACCTGACCCTGCTGCCGCGTGTCGCCTGTCGCGGACAGGAAGTCACCGCGCCCCGGCTGCGCGGTCTCCTGGCCCTGCTCGCGGGCGACCTCCGCGCGGGCTGCAGCACCGAGCGGCTTGTGGCGGGGCTGTGGCCCGACGAACTGCCGGAGCGGCCGGGGAAGGCGCTGCAGGTCCTCGTGTCCAGGGCACGGGCGCAGCTGGGCGCCGACGTCATCGCCGGCACGCCGACCGGATACCGGCTCACCCTCGCCGAGGACCAGGTCGACAGCTCCGCCCTGCTGCTGCACGCCGCCGCGAGCGCGCACCGGGCCAGGGCCGGGGACCACGCGGGTTCGCTGGCCGCGGCCGAGGCCGGGCTCGCGCTGTGGGAGGGCACCCCTGACGGGGTCGGCGACACCGACGACCCCGTGGCCGCGTTGCGCGCCGAGCGGGCCCCCGTGCACGGCGCGCTCGAACGCGCGCGGGCGCTCGCGCTCGCCCGCCTCGGACGGCACGCGGAGGCGGCCGCGCCGCTGGCCGCGCTCGCCTCGGAGCATCCGCGCGACGAGGAAGTGCTCGCCGAACAACTGCGCGGCGTGGCGGCGACGGCGGGCCCGTCCGCCGCGTTGACGCGGTACGAGGCCTACCGCCGTGAGCTGCGCGACGAGCTCGGCACGGATCCGGGCGCCGGGCTCAAGGCCGTGCACCAGGAGCTGCTGAGCGGCGAGGCGCCCGCGGTCAGGCACGGCGTGCCGCACGAGCCGAACCCGCTCGTCGGCCGGGACGAGGACATCGCGGCGGTGGAGCGGCTGCTCGGCGCCTCCCGCGCCGTGACCGTCGTCGGTCCCGGCGGACTCGGCAAGACCCGGCTCGCGCACGCCGTCAGCCGCCGGGCCGAGCAGCGCGTGGTGTACTTCGTGCCGCTCGCCGGCGTCACCGCGGACGAGGACGTGGCCGCCGAGGTGGCCTCCGCGCTCGGCGCGGGCGAGGGGCGGCACGGCGCCGTGGGCGGCCTCGCCCCGGCCGACCCGGTGTCCGGCATCCTCGGCGTGCTCGGATCCGGGCCCGATCTTCTGGTGCTGGACAACTGCGAGCAGGTCATCAAGGGCGCCGCCGACCTCGTACAGGCCCTGGTCTCGTCCTCGAAGGACCTGCGGGTGCTCGTCACCAGCCGGGCCCCGCTGGGTCTCACGTCGGAGGCGGTGTACGCGCTGCCGGAACTCCGTCTGGACACCTCGGTCGAACTGTTCACGCAGCGGGCCCGGGCCGCCCGGCCCGGCGTGGAGCTGCCGCCGGACGCGGTGGCCGAGCTGTGCCGCCACCTCGACGGGCTGCCGCTCGCCGTGGAGTTGGCCGCGGCGCGGGTGCGCGCGCTGTCGGTGCCGGAGATCGCCCGCCGCCTCGGCGACCGGTTCGCTCTGCTGCGCGGAGGGGCGCGTGACGCACCGGAGCGTCACCGCACGCTGCACGCGGTCGTGGAGTGGAGCTGGAACCTGCTCACGCAGGACGCCAGGGCGGCCCTGCGCACGCTGTCCGTCTTTCCCGGCGGCTTCTCCGGCGAGGCGGCGGAGCAGGTCCTCGGCGAGGACGCGCTGCTCGTGCTGGAGCAACTGGCCGACCAGTCGCTGCTCACCGTCGCCGACACCCCGGCCGGCGTACGGTTCCGGATGCTGGAGACCGTACGGGAGTTCAGCGCGGCACAGCGTACGGAGGCGGGCGAGGACGAGGAGGCCGTCGGCCGGTTCCTCGCCTGGGCGCGGGACTTCGGGGTCGCGCACCACGACTGGCTCCTCGGCTCGCATCCGGGGACCGTCTGGGAGCGGATCAGGGCCGAGCAGGACAACCTCGTACTGGCCCTGCGGTACGCCCTGGCCCGCACGGACGGCCCCACCACCGCGGCCCTCACCGCCGTCCTGGCCGCCCTGTGGTCCACCGGCTCCAACTACCCCCGCCTCACCGCTCTCGCCGCGGACACCGGCCCGCCGCTGTCGCACTACCACCCCGAGCCCGAATACGTCGAAGTCGCCCGCGCCGCCGCGGTGTTCTGCACGGCGAGCCTGTTCATGGGCTACGGCCCGCACGCCGTACGCCACCTCGTCACCCTCCGGCGGCTGCCCCCGGCCCCGCCGGACACGCTGCTGCGCGCCATCGCGATCGTGCTGAGCGCGGTCCCCGAGATGCTGCCTCCCGACTACGACGTGCTGCGGGGGCTCTGCGACAGCGACCAGCCGCTGCTCGCCGGCGTCGCCGAGTGCGTCGCCACCTACGTCTGGGAGTACGAGCACGACATCGACCGCGCGCTCGCCTCGGCTCGCCGGATCATCACCGCACTGGCGCCGGTCGACACCCCGTTCCTGCAGGTCATGGGACACGCCCGGCTGAGCGAGCTGTACATGCAGACGGAGCAGGGCGAGGCCGCGTACAGGCACCTCAAGGCCGCGCTGGAGGCGTTGCCGCGGCTCGGCGACGACCACGACACCATCGGCGTCCGCTGGGGCCTCGTCCTCGCCTGCCTGCACCGCGGCGACCCCGACGAGGCCGAGTACTGGCTGCGGCAGGCGGAGGGCGACAACCCCCCGCAGAAGGACGACTTCTACAGCCCCGACTTCGGCGGGCGCGCCGAGATCGCGCTCGCCCGCGGGCTGACCGAGGTCGGGCTCGGCCTGTGGCGCAGCTCCCTGGAGCGGATGCCCGCGGTCGGTTCGCAGGGCGGCGACCCCTTCTTCGACCGGTGGGCGCTGCAGGTCCAGTCGGCGGCGGTGACGGCACACGCGCACGCCGGCCGTCTCGAACTCGTCGCGGGACCGGTCGACCGGCTGCGGCAGGCGCTGCGAACGCTGCTCTCCGCTCCGTCCGGCTCGCCCATGGAGCTCCCGGTGTTCGGGACGGTGCTGCACGCGCTCGGCATGGCCGGGCTCGCGTCCGGCGACGCCACCGCCGCACGGATGGTCGCGCTGGCCGAACGGCTGCGGGTGCTGCGCGAGTTCCAGCCGACGATGTCGGCGGACCGCGCACGGAAGGCGGTCGCCGCCGCCGGGAGGACCGCCAGGGCGGCGTACGCCGACGCGGTGTCGGAGTACGCCGCCCTGGAGCGGGACGAGTTGCGTGAGGCAGCCCGCGCGCTCATTTCGGGTCGCGGTTGAACAGCGACGTGGACCAGCGGTAGCCGAGCGCGGTCAGGCCCACGCACCAGACGAGCGCGATCCACCAGTTGTCGCCGATCTCGGTGCCGAGCAGCAGGCCGCGCAGGGTTTCGATGGCCGGAGTGAACGGCTGGTACTCGGCGATCGGCTGGAACCAGCCCGGGATGGCGTCGATGGGGACGAAGGCGCTCGAGATGAGCGGGAGGAGGATCAGCGGCGTCGCCATGTTGCTGGCCGCCTCGGGGTTCGGGCTGGCCATGCCCATCCCGACCGCGATCCAGGTGAGCGCCAGGGTGAACAGCGAGATCAGTCCGAACGCCGCCAGCCACTCCAGGACCGTGGCGTCCGTGGACCGGAAGCCGATGGCCACGGCGACGGCACCGACGAGGACCAGGCTGGCGAGCACCTGCAGCACGCTGCCGACGACGTGCCCGACGAGCACGGACCCGCGGTAGACCGCCATCGTACGGAAGCGGGCGATGAGGCCCTCGGTCATGTCCATGGAGACGGAGACCGCGGCCCCGATCACGGTGCTGCCGATGGTCATGATCAGGAGGCCCGGGACGAGATAGGCGATGTAGTCGGAGCGGTCGGCGCCGCCGCCTCCGATGCCCGCGCTCATCACGCCTCCGAAGACGTAGACGAAGAGCAGCAGCAGCATGATCGGCGTGAGCAGCAGGTTCAGGGTCATGGACGGGTAGCGCCGTACGTGCAGCAGGTTGCGGCGCAGCATCGTGTTCGAGTCGCGTACGGCGAGGGAGAGCCGGGACCGGCGGGCGGGAATCTGCGCAGTGCTCATCGGACGTTCTCCTTGGGCTGGTTGGGGACGTTGATGCCGCCGGTCAGGGCGAAGAACACGTCGTCGAGGTCGGGGGTGTGCACGGTCAGCTCGTCCGCCTCGACGCCGGCCGAGTCCAGCCAGTCGAGGATGGCGCGCAGTTCGCGCTGGCTGCCGTCGCTGGGGATCTGCAGCGACAGCGCCTCGTCGTCGCTGGTGGCCTCGCGCAGGGCGACGGCGGCTGACCGGTACGCGGCGGGGTCGGTGAACCGCAGCCGCACATGCCCGCCCGGGACGATCCGCTTCAGCTCGTCGGCGCTTCCCTCGGCGGCGAGCTTGCCGTCGCTCAGCACCGCGATGCGGTCGGCGAGCTCGTCGGCCTCCTCCAGATACTGGGTGGTGAGGAAGACGGTGACGCCCCCGGAGACCAGCTCGCGGATGATCCCCCACATGGTGTGGCGGCTGCGCGGGTCGAGGCCGGTGGTCGGCTCGTCGAGGAAGATGATCCGCGGATCGCCGACCAGCGTCATGGCGATGTCGAGGCGGCGCTTCATGCCGCCGGAGTAGGTGGAGACGGGCTTCTTCGCCGCCTCCGCCAGGTCGAAGCGCTCCAGGAGTTCGGCGGCCGTGCGGCGGCCCTCGCTGCGGGAGAGGTGGTGCAGGTCCGCCATGAGGAGCATGTTCTCCTCGCCGGTGATCAGCCCGTCCACGGCGGAGAACTGCCCGGTGACACCGATCGCGGCCCGCACCGCCTGGGGCGCGGTGGCCAGGTCGTGGCCGCCGACGTGCAGCTCGCCGGCGTCGGCGGTGATGAGGGTGGAGAGGATCTTGACGGCGGTGGTCTTGCCGGCGCCGTTCGGGCCGAGCAGGGAGAAGACGGTGCCGGCCGGCACGGCCAGGTCGATGCCGTCCAGCACGAGCTTGTCGCCAAAGGCCTTGCGCAGCCCCTTGGCCGCGATGGCGAGTGAGCGGGGTGTCGTTGTCGTCATGCCGCAGAGATTGCGGCAGGGCGCATTCAGCGTGGTTTCACGGCGGTTTCAGGGTTCTGGAACCCGGGACGTCGTGCGGGCCGGCGGCTGCTGCCGGGGCCGCTGTTCGACGACTCGGGGAGCACCGCCGAGATCGGGGGACTCGTCGAACGTCCGAGGCGCAAGCCGGCTCTCGCTTCCGGCCTGCCCTCGGTGGATGATCCCTCTTGGGCCGGTCGCATCGGCGACCGGCCCACGAGGGATCATGAGCACACCTACGCAACGAGGGGTTCAACGATGGAATACCGGCATCTCGGCAACAGCGGCATGATCATCAGTGAGATCGCGTACGGCAACTGGCTGACCCACGGCTCGCAGGTCGAGGAGGAGGCCGCCCTCGCCTGTGTGCGAGCCGCACTCGACGCGGGCATCACGACGTTCGACACCGCTGACGTCTACGCCGAGACACGCGCCGAGTCGGTCCTCGGGCGGGCGCTGAAGGGCGAGCGTCGCGAGGGGATCGAGATCTTCACCAAGGTCTACTGGCCCACCGGCCCCGGCAAGAACGACCGCGGGCTGTCGCGCAAGCACATCATGGAGTCGATCGACAACTCCCTGCGCAGGCTCGAGACCTCGTACGTCGACCTCTACCAGGCGCACCGGTTCGACCGGTTCACGCCGCTGGAGGAGACCATGGAGGCGTTCGCCGACGTGGTCCACTCCGGCAAGGCCCTGTACATCGGCGTCTCCGAGTGGTCGGCCGATCAGATACGGCGGGCGCACGCGCTGGCGCGGGAGCTGCGGATCCCGCTGGTGTCGAGCCAGCCCCAGTACTCGATGCTGTGGCGGGTGATCGAGGGTGAGGTCGTACCCACCAGCGAGGAGCTGGGTATCGGGCAGATCGTGTGGTCGCCGATCGCCCAGGGTGTGCTGACCGGCAAGTACCTGCCGGGACAGCAGCCGCCGGCCGGGTCGCGGGCGACGGACGACCGCGGCTCGGCGATGATCAGCCGCTTCATGCGCGACGAGGTGCTCGAGGCGGTACAGCGGCTGAAGCCGCTGGCCGACGAGGCCGGTCTGACCCTGGCTCAGCTCGCGGTGGCGTGGGTGCTGCAGAACAGCAACGTGTCCGCCGCGATCGTCGGCGCGTCCCGGCCCGAGCAGGTCGCGGAGAACGCGAAGGCGGCCGGTGTGACGCTGGAGGAGGAACTGATGGCGCGCATCGACGAGATCGTGCTGCCGGTGGCGGTGACGGATCCGCATCTCGTGCACCAGAGCGTACCGGCGCAGCGTCCCTGAGCCGGCGCGCCTCCCGAACGGCCCCGCGCTTCCCTCGTGTCGGATGGGCGGGGCCGGCGCGGGGCCGGGAGGCGCCGGCGGGCGGCGACAGCCGTTGATCAGCGATCGCCGTGTTCCGCGGCCCGCGTCTTCCATCCGCACGCGTTCATCACGTGGTCGATCGTCTCGGCCAGCGAGTTGCTCGCGGGGATCACCGTTTCGATCCCGCCGGGCAGTAGGTCCAGCGGCCTGTACCACGACCGGAGTTCGGCCGCCGTGACCTCGTCGGCGATCGGTTTGGTGGCGTGCCGGGCGAGGGTTTCCTCGAAGGGCACGTCCAGGTAGAAGCAGTGGCTGCGGCCCGGGTAGTCGGCGAGCAGGCCGGCAAGCATGTCTCCGTAGTGCGCGACGTACATGAGGCCCTCAAGGACGGTGTGAAAGCCGTGCTCAAGGGCGTGACGGACGGTCAGGTCGATCAGTCCGACGTTCGCGCCGCCGGGGACGTCGCGCTCGCGCAGCACGTCGCGGCGGAGCGTGTCCTGGCTGACCAGCGCGATGCCGCGACCGTAGCGCTCGCGCAGCCCGGCCGCCACCGAACTCTTGCCGGACGCACTGTTGCCGCGCAGGACCACCAGCTGCGTGGAGGATGAGGCTGTCGTCATCCGGGCCACAGTAGCGACAACGTCGGTCGCGACGGCCGGTACCGCGTCAGAGGGAGCTCAGGGCTTGGGACGAGGCCCGCTGCTCTCCCTCACCACCAGCTCCGTCGCCACCTCCACCCGGGTCGTCTCCGGCTGCTCCCCGGACAGCAGCCGCAGCACCATCCGGGCCGCGAGCGCGGTCATGTCGGCCAGGGGGGTGCGGACCGTCGTCAGACGTGGCGTGACCCAGTCCGCGAAGGGCAGGTCGTCGAAGCCGACCACGCTGACGTCGGCCGGGATGCGCAGGCCCAGCTCGGCGGCGGCCCGGTAGGTGCCCAGCGCCTGGTGGTCGCTGCCCGCGAAGACGGCCGTCGGGCGGTCGGGCAACGCCAGGAGTTCCAGGGCGTGTCGGTGCGCGAGACCGTGGGTGAAGTCGCCGTAGCGCACGAGCTCGGGGTCGAAGGGCAGATCTGCCTCCGCCAGTGCCGAGCGGTAGCCGTCCACCCGTGCGCGAGAGGTGAGCCGGCGCTCCGGGCCGCTGATGATGGCGATGCGCCGGTGACCCAGCTCGATGAGGTGGCGGGTCGCGGCCAGTCCGCCGGGCCAGTTGGTCGCGCCCACCCACGGCGTGCCCGGCGCGGGCTCGTCGATCGGCGCCACCAGCGCGTAGGGGATGCCGAGCCGGCTCAGCTCCTCGTGCTGCTCAGGCGTCAGTTCGGGCACCACGAGAATCGCCCCACGCGTGGATCGGGTGGCCAGCGAGTCCAGCCACTGACGGGCGCGCTTGGTCCGGCCGTGGGTGGAGGAGACCACCAGCCCCATGCCCGCGTCGTGCAGCACGTCCTCCGCGCCCCGGATCAGCTCGACCGCCCAGGGGCTGTCCAGTTCGTTGATGACGAAGTCGATCAGTCCGCCGGGCGGGGCCGCGGTGGCCGTCGGATGGTGTTTCGCCAGATAGCCGTGCTGTTCCAGCAGCCGCTGCACCTTGGCCCGCGTCGCCGCCGATACATCCGATCTGTCGTGGAGCACCTTGGAGACGGTGGACACCGATACGCCTGCCTGCTCGGCGATTTCGGCCAGTGTGCGCCGTCTTCCCTCGCTGGATCCTGTCCGAACCGTTGACGTCATCGGATGAATCTCCTACGTTGCCGTGGCGATCGAGCTTTGCGAAAACTATCGCAATCCTCGCCTCCCGAGTAAGCCTCCTCGGCCAAAAGGTGGTGCCGATGACGACCCCCACGAAGACGCGCAGGAACCGCACAACCGGCACGGGCCGTCGGGCCCGCAGGAAGAGATGGCCCGCCGCGTCCCTGGCCTCCGCCGCCGCGGCCCCGGTGCTCTCCGGCTGCGGAGCCACCGGTGGCGGCGCGGGTGGCGGTTCGGGCGACGGGAAGGGCGAGTTGCCGGTCGGGGTGGACAACACCCGGATGCCGGCGGCCCAGCAGCGCAAGAAGGCCCACCCCGACCCGAAGATGCGCATCGTCACCATCCCGCCCGACGCGGACTACGTGCCCACCAAGATCTCCATCGCCAACCGCACCAAGAGCGGCTGGCCCGACGTCGCCTTCCTGGCCGACCCGGCGACCCTCGCGGGCGAGAAGTCCGGCTGCGCGGCCCCGCTCGACGACCTCGTCGCGACCTCCGTCCGCGACGGCCTCACCCCCGGCTCCCTCGACACCTGCACCTTCGGCGGCAAGACGTACTGCCTGCGCAACGACATCGCGCCCACCGTCTTCTGGTACGACGCGGCGCTGATGAGGCGATACCGGTTGCTGGCCGGGGCGGCGAAGGGCTGACGGACATGGACACAGAAGGGCTGATGGACATGGGTGGAGAAGGGTTGATGGACACAGGCGGAGAAGGGTTGACGGAGCCGCGCGGAGAAGGGGCGATGGATGACGCACGTGCTGAACTGGCGTCCGACATAAGGGAATTACTGGAGCCCGTCGCGTCCCGCTTCAGCGCGGGCCGGGCGCGGGTACGGCTCGGCGTGAACACCGCGATCCACGACGACGCGGCCGCCGAACTGGAGGCGTTCGCCCGGCCGCTGTGGGGACTGGCGCCCCTCGCGGCGGGCGGACAGGCCGTGCCGCACGCCGAGTTGTGGGTCGAGGGGCTCGCCCACGGCAGCGATCCCGCGCACCCCGAGTACTGGGGCGAGCCGGTCGATCGCGACCAGCGCATCGTCGAGATGGCCGCCATCGGCTTCGCGCTCGCCCTCGCCCCCGAGCAGTGGTGGGACCCGCTGAGCGGCCCCGAACGCGACCGGCTCGCACGCTGGCTGCTCAGCGCGCTGCCCCGGCAGACCACCGACAACAACTGGCTCTTCTTCCCGGTGCTGGTGGGCCTCGGCCTCGACCGGGTGGGGGTGTCCTACGACCGCTCGCTGATCACCGCACGCCTCGACCGCCTGGAGACCTTCTGGCTCGGAGACGGCTGGTACGCGGACGGCCCCACCGAACGCCGCGACTACTACGTCCCGTGGGCCATGCACTTCTACGGGCTGCTCCACGACACGCTCACCGGCGGCGACCGCTTCAAGGAACGGGCTGCCCGGTTCGCCGGCGACTTCCGGCACTGGTTCGCCGACGACGGTTCCGCCGTCCCGTACGGCCGCAGCCTCACCTACCGGTGGGCGCAGGCCGCCTTCTGGGGCGCGCTGCCGTTCGCAGGCGTCGACGCCCTGCCGTGGGGCGAGATCAAGGGATATCTGCTGCGGCATCTGCGCTGGTGGCGCGGGCGACCGGTGACCGGGCCCGACGGGCTGCTGTCCATCGGGTACGGCTATCCGCAGCCGGCCCTGGCCGAGCAGTACAACGCACCGGGCTCGCCCTACTGGTCGCTCAAGGCGTATCTGCCCCTCGCGCTGCCGGCCCAGCACGCGTTCTGGACCGCGAAGGAGGAGCCGGCTCCGGCCCTGCCCGCCGTCAGCGCCCAGCCGCACGCCGGTGCGGTACTCATGCGGGAGTCCGGCGACGTCACCCTGCTCGCCGGGCGCCAACACCACGCGTGGGTGCGCCATGGAGCCGAGAAGTACGCCAAGTTCGCGTACTCGACTCGCTTCGGCTTCAGCCTGCCGAACGGCACACTCGGCCTCGAACAGGGCGCGTACGACTCGATGCTGGCGCTGAGCGACGACGGCGGGGCCCACTACCGGGTGCGCGAGGAGCCGACCGCTTCCTACGTCACCGCCGACATGGTCCTCAGCACCTGGCACCCGTGGCCCGACGTGGAGATCACCACCTGGCTGTCGGCCGCCGCGCCCTGGCATGTGCGCACCCACCGCATCCGCACCGCTCGCGCCCTGCACACCGCCGAGGGCGGCTTCGCCGTCGACCGGGACGCAGGCACCGACCGCGAGACGGGGCCGGGACACGCACGGGTGGCGGCCCCCGGGGGGCTCACCGGACTGCAGGACCTGGACGGCCGTCGCGAGGGCGAGGTCGTCGACTGCCTGCCCGGCACGAACGTCCTCGCACGACGCACCGCACTGCCCGTGCTCGTCGGTCAACTCCCGCCCGGCGAGCACTGGTTGAGGTGTGCCGTGCTCGGAGCCCCACGTGGGCGCGAAGCCGAGACGGCCTGGCTCGACCCCCCGGCCACCACGCACCCCCCGACCACCGCACATCCGACGACTGGAAACGGGACATGAGACGACGGGACATCAGACTCAAACACCTGTCCGTACTGGCCGCCGTGGCCGCGCTGCTGACCTCCCCGGTCCAGGCGCACGCGGCACAGTCCGGCCACACGTACCACGTCGCCCCCCGGGGCAGCGACCACGCGAAGGGCACGCAGGTTGCCCCCCTGCGCACCATCGGCGCCTGCCTCGCACGGGTCCGCCCCGGCGACACCTGCCTGATCCACCAGGGCACCTACCGCGAACAACTCACCCCTCCGTCCGGCACCGAGGGCGCCCCGATCACGATCGCCGCGTACGGCGACGGCCCGGTGACCGTCGACGGTACCGAGAAGGTGACCGGCTGGAAGAACGCGGGCGGCGGCCTGATCGCCGCCGACACCGACCTGCCGCCCGATCCCGACTTCAACGCGGTGTTCCTGGACGACACCCGTGCGGCGGAGGGCCGTTGGCCCAACTCCGGCGCCGATCCGCTCAACATCACCTGGGCCGAGGCCGACACCACCTCCACGGACCAGCACATCGACGACACGGATCTGCCCGACGCCGACTGGACGGGCGCCACGGTGCACCTGTGGGCGGGGTCCAACCCGTGGGCCCAGCAGACCGGCACGGCCACGGCCTCGGCACCCGGCAAGCTGGACTTCAAGGGCGGCAACTACCGTTGCACCCCGTTGTGCATGGGCAACCAGCCCTACCGCAACTACTACCTCGTCGGATCGAAGGCCGCCCTCGACCAGCCGGGGGAGTGGTACTACGACGAGACGGCGCACCGGCTCTACATGGTCCCCCCGAAGGGCGGCATGGTTGGACACACGGTGACCGCCAAGCACCGGCTGTGGGGCGTCGACCTGAGTGACAGCTCGTACGTCACCGTGCGCGGCCTGGACCTGTGGGGAACCTCGCTGCGCACGGGCAAGTCCAGTACGGGAGTCGTGGTCGACCGACTGCACGCCACATACATCTCCGAGTACTCCACCCTGCCCATGCCGCCGGACAGCGATCTCGCGATCGAGCCGGCCGAGGGCCACATCGTCGCCTCCCGCATCCTCGACTCCGGCATCCAGATCCTCGGCACCGGCAACACGCTGAAGAACAGCGAGATCGCGCAGTCGGCCGGTGACGGCGTCCTGGTGCGCGGCAACGGCAACACCGTCACCAACAACTACATCCACGACGTCGGCTGGATGGGCAGCTACACCCCCGGAATCGAGATCAACGGCAACGGCCACACGGTCACCCACAACACGATCCGGCGCACCGGACGGGCGGCCATCGACACCGCCTACCAGATCAACGGCACCGAGTACCACGACAACCGCGTCGCCTACAACGACATCTCCGAGGCGATGCGCACCTCGCGCGACGGTTCACCCTTCTACGTGTGCTGCTACCTGAACGGCACCGGAAGCTCCATCGACCACAACACCGCGCACGACTCCAGCGGCCAGAACGGCTACTACGTCGACAACTACTCCGGCCACTTCCGGCTGCACCACAACGTGGCCTGGAACACCGGCGCCCGGGGCGTCTACTTCAACGGCCACACCGGCCCGAGCATCGCCAACGAGGACCACAACTCCAGCTACGGCGTGGGCATCGGGACCGCGTCGTCCGCCCTCGGCGGCGCGACGGACGCGTCCGGCTCCTACTTCAGCAACATCATCGGACCCAAGCCGGTCACCGCGACGCAGACCGGCAACCCGCTGCCGATCGTCCGCTCCAACCTGATCAGCGCCACCCCCGGCTACACGAACGCCGTCAACGGCGAGTTGTGGCTGACCCCCGGATCGCCGGCCATCGACGCGGGCGAGGTGGTCGACGGCATCACCACCGACACCTTGGGCACGGCTCCTGACCAGGGCGCCTACGAGTACGGCGCACCCATCTGGTCGACCGGCTGCGACCTGCCCGGCTGCCAGCAGCGGGTGCGGCACGGCAACTGGAGCGCCACCGCGAGCGACGGCACCGACGCGGCCGTCACCGTCGACGGCGACATCAACACCCGCTGGACGGGCTCCGCTCCGCAGGCCGCCGGCCAGTCCCTGACCGTCGACCTCGGCGAGAGCAAGACGTTCAACCGGCTCTCCCTCGACGCGGGCCGCGACACCGGCGGTCAGCAGCCGTACGGCTTCACCGTCTCCGTCAGCGGTGACGGCACGCACTGGGGCACGCCGCTCGCCCGGGTCTCCGGCCGCTCCTTCACCCAGGACGCGGTCTTCCCCCACCGGACCACCGCCCGCTACGTACGGATCACGCTCACCGCGAGCGGTCCCACGCCGTGGGTCGTCAACGACATCCGGCTGTACGGTGACGGGCCCGACGCCGCCTCGACGCTGCAGGCCGAAAAGGCCACGACCGTACGAGGCGTGGGACGCGGCACGGCGGCCACCGGAGTCCTCGGCTCCGGCGACTGGGTGGCCTTCCGCAAGGTCAACGTCAACGGAAAGCACCTCACCGTACGGCTCAACTCCACCTGCGCAAAGGGCTGCTCGCTCCAACTGCGCCTGGACGCGCCGGACGGCCTGCCGGCCGCGTCGGTGCCCGCCACGGGTACCGGCGACTGGCGGGAGCAGTCCGTGACCCTCAAGCGCGAGGTCACCGGCACGCACGACCTCTACCTCGTGGCCAAGGGCGCGGGCAAGGTCGCCGCCCTCGACTGGCTGACGATCAGGCCCTGACAACGGGACGACCGGGCCGGGCGGCGGGACACGAACCCCGCTGCCCGGCCCGGTCGCGTCCCTGTCGCGCACCGCCGACCGTCTGCCCAGGTGCCGGGCCTCGCCGCCGTGCGGTGTGCCGCCGCGTGCGCCGAAAAGCAGGTGCGTGCGCCCGCGACCGTCATCTAGCGTTCCTGACATGCGCGTTGTGTTCACCAAAGGTCCCGGTACGAGCTACGACATCGCCGTGCACCGCGAGACAGGTGCCGCGCTCGCCCCGCGCAACGGGCCCGGTGGGCATCCGTATCTCCCGCACGACCTGGTGCACTTCCTCGTCGAGGCGGAGGCGGGCATCGAACTCGGGGTCTACGGTCGGCTGGCCGCCGGAGACAACGGTCTGTTCTGGCCCGCCGACCCGGCGGAGCGCGCCAAGGCCGCCCGGCGCCGCAGGTCGAAGGGAGCGAAGTCGTCCCCCCGTGCGCAGGCCGACATGGCCAGGTCCGAGGAGTTGGCAGGCATCGCCGTACCCGTGTGGGAGGTGCGGCACGGCCACGCGAGAGAGCTGCCGGCATATGTGACCACCGGGGAGATCCCCCCGGTGGTCGACCGGATCGTGTCCCGCTTCGACGACTACGCCGACCGCTGGCACACGCTGCCGGTCGGAGGTTCGCTGACCCTGACCTGGTGACGCCGGCTCAGTCCACCCGGTCCGGCACGGCAGGACGCACCCGGATCAGCGACCCGCGTGACAGCGGTGTCGCCCGCGTGCTCGAAGAGAGAGGCCTCAGCGCCAGTCGGGTACGCCTGAGACGGGCGGCAGGTGGGTTTCGACCTTGGCCCGAACCTCCCGCATCACCGCGACGATGTGGGCCTCGTGGTCCGGTGTCAGGCGGGCCACCGGGACGGAGCAGCTGATGGCGTCGGTGGCCGGTGCGTCGTAGCGCAGGGCGAAACCGAAGCCGGCGATACCGGTCACCGTCTCCTCGCGGTCGATGGAGTGGCCGCGCTCGCGCACCTGGGCCAGGTCGGCGAGCAGTGCGGCACGGTCGGTGTGCGTGTTCTCCGTGAGTGCGGTCAACGGCCCTTCGGCAAGCGGGAGTTCGTCGTCGGCGCGCTCGGCGAGGAGCGCCTTTCCGAGCGCGCCGGCGTGGGCCGGTACCCGGCGTCCGACCCTGCTGATCGTGCGCAGGTACTCGTGGGACTCGCGGGTGGCGAGGTAGACGACGTCGGGGCCGTCGAGACGCGCCAGGTGGATCGTCTCGCCGAGCGCGCCCGAGGCCTCGTCGAGGTAGGGGCGGACCGCACGGATGCGTCGGTCGCCGTCGAGATAACTGGTACCGGTGAGGAGGGCGCGGATCCCGATGCCGTAGAGGGAGCCGGTGGCGTCGGTACGGACCCAGCCGCAGTCGACGAGCGTCTGGAGCAGTTGGTACATGCTGCTGCGCGGGACGCCGAGGTCCTCCGCGAGCTGGTCCAGACGCGAGGGTTCCTCGCCCCGTGCGGCGAGCAGTTCCAGCAGCGCGACGGTCCGCGCCGCCGACTTCACACCGCGGACCCCTCTCCCCTCCGACATGAGCCCATCGTAGATCCGCGGGAATCCGTTTCCGCCTACCCATTGACCCGTCCCGTTCACCCATCTAGCCTCCATCTGCATACGTAGACGGTGTCTGCATACAGGGATGATATTCGTGACAGGGATCAGCGCGGAGGTCGCGGAGGCCACTGAGGTCGCCGGGCCACTCCGTGACGGAATGGTGAGCGGAGTGCCGTCCTTCCCGCTCGCCGGCTTCCGGAACCACGGCGGCCTCGACCTCGACGCCCCGGGCGGTGGGTCGGGCCAGGGTCGAGGTCGCCGACGGGCGGCTGCCGGCCGTCGCGGGCATCGGACACGGCTCGGCGCCGGACGACGACCCGTGTGACGAACCCGGGCGCACCTCGCGCCCACCCGGCGAATCCGCGGGCGCGCGGTGTCCGCCGGATGAGCAGCGGCCCGGGTCGGAAGCGGTCCGGGTCCGCAGTGGCCCGGAGTTGGTCGTACGTCCTCCCGCGCCGCCACATCCATCAGCGCCCCACCGCTCCTTTGGGGCATGCGGCCGACCACGCAGCACACCGATCGAGCCGTGGGCGGAGCCGACAGCGCCGCCCACCGCTCACTGAACAGTTCAAAGGGGAACTGCCATGCCTCTCCTCGTAGTAGGAGTAAGTGTTCTGATCCTGCTTCTCCTCATGACGAGGCTGAGGCTCAACGGCTTCGCGGCCCTTCTGCTGGTGGCGGTCGGCGTCGCACTGGTCCGGGGAATTCCGGTGGCTACCATCCCGGACGTCCTGTCCGAAGGCATCGGCGGCCAGATCGGCGACACCATGCTCACCATCGGACTCGGCGCCATGGTCGGCCGCGTCATGGGGGACTCCGGTGCCGCACAGCGGATAGCCGGCAAGCTCCTCGACGCGTTCGGGCCCCGCTGGGTCCAGGTCGCCATGGTGGTCACGGCCATGCTGATCGGCGTGACCATGTTCTACGAGGTCGCCTTCATCATCATCGTGCCGATCGCGTTCACCCTGGTCAGAGTCACCGGGACGAAGCTGCTGTGGGTCGGTCTGCCGATGTCCATCGCCCTGTCCACCATGCACAGTTTCCTGCCGCCGCACCCCGGCCCCACCGCCGTCGCCGCGACCTTCCACGCCTCCGTCGGACTGACGCTGTTCTACGGCCTGTTCATCGCCGTTCCCGCCGGTGCGCTCATCGCACTGACCTGGCCCCGCCTTCCGTTCGTCCAGGCGATGAACCCCTCCATCCCCAAGGGACTGGTCAGCGAGCGTGAGTTCACCGACGAGGAGATGCCCTCGCTGAGCTGGTCGCTGTTCGTGGCCCTCTTCCCGGTGGCGCTCATCGTCGCCGCCGCCGTGACCGACATGGCCACCTCCACCGAGAGCCCGTTCCTGAACGTCGTCGCCTTCGTCGGTTCGGCACCGATCGCGCTGCTGCTGACCCTGTGCCTGGCGATCTGGGCCTTCGGGCCGCGGATCGGCCGGAGCCTGGAGGAGGTCGGCGCCTCCTGCACCTCGGCGGCCCAGGCGATGGCGATGATCCTCCTGGTGATCGGCGCCGGCGGGGCCTTCAAGAACGTCCTCGTCGAGGGCGGGATCTCCGACTACATCAAGGACGTCACGGACGGCTGGTCCATCTCGCCGATCATCCTCGCCTGGCTCGTCGCCGTCATCCTGCGCATAGCGCTCGGTTCGGCGACGGTCGCCGTCGTCACGGCCTCCGGCGTGGTCCTGCCGCTCCTGGCGGGCAGTGGCGTGCATCCCGAGATGATGGTGCTCGCCGTCGCCTGCGGTTCCATCGCCTGCTCCCATGTCAACGACCCGGGATTCTGGCTGTTCAAGGAGTACTTCAACCTCTCCGTCATCGAAGCGATCAAGGTCCGTACCAGCTACACGACAGTCCTCGCCGTCCTCGGCCTGGGCGGCGTGCTGGTGTCCGAGTGGGCCCTCGACGTCCTCAGTCTCTGAACCGGGAAGACTCCCGAACCGCAAAAAACCCCCGCCCCCCATCACCTCACCACCGCAGAAGGGCAGCCCATGAGCATCGGACAGCCGACCGTCACGGCGTTCTCCGTCTACCCGGTCGCCGGCCGGGACAGCATGGAGCTGAATCTCTCCGGCGCGCACGGGCCCTACTTCACCCGCAACATCGTCGTCCTCACCGACTCCGAGGGCCGTACCGGACTGGGGGAGGTGCCCGGCGGCGAGAAGATCACCCAGACACTGCGCGATGCCGAACCCCTCGTCGTCGGGGCGAAGGTGGGCGACTACAAGCGCGTCCTGCGTGAGATCGGCGACCGGTTCGCCGACCGGGACGCCGGGGGACGGGGCGCGCAGACCTTCGACCTGCGGACCACCGTCCACACCGTCACCGCCGTCGAGTCCGCGCTGCTAGACCTGCTCGGGCAGCACCTCGACGTGCCCGTCGCCGCGCTCCTGGGCGACGGTCAGCAGCGGGACGCGGTACGGGTACTGGGCTACCTCTTCTACGTCGGCGACCCGGACCGGACCGACCTGGAGTACGTCCGCGAACCCGGCTCCCGGGTGGAGTGGTACCGGATCCGGCACGAAAAGGCCCTGTCGCCGGAGGCGATCGTCCGGCAGGCCGAGGCGGCGTACGACCTCTACGGCTTCCGGGACTTCAAGCTCAAGGGAGGTGTCCTCGAGGGGGCCGAGGAGGTCGCGGCCGTACGCGCCCTCAAGGACCGCTTCCCCGAGGCCCGGATCACCCTCGACCCGAACGGCGCGTGGTCGCTGCGTGAGGCGGTCGAGCTGTGCCGGCCCCTGGTCGGCACGCTCGCCTACGCCGAGGACCCCTGCGGAGCGGAAGGCGGTTACTCCGGACGGGAGATCCTGGCCGAGTTCCGTCGCGCCACCGGCCTTCCCACCGCGACCAACATGATCGCCACGGACTGGCGGCAGATGACTCATGCCCTGGCCCTCCAGTCGGTCTCCATCCCGCTGGCCGACCCGCACTTCTGGACCATGCAGGGCTCGGTCCGCGTGGCGCAGCTGTGCAACGCGATGGGCCTGACCTGGGGCTGCCACTCCAACAACCACTTCGACATCTCGCTGGCGATGGTGACCCACTGCGGCGCCGCGGCCCCCGGCGAGTACAACGCCCTGGACACCCACTGGATCTGGCAGGAAGGGCTGGAACGGCTCACCACCGCCCCTCCCCGCATCGTCGACGGCGAGATCGCCGTCCCCGACGCCCCGGGGCTGGGGGTGAACCTCGACATGGACCGGCTCCTGGCGGCCCACGACCTCTACCAGGAGAAGGCGTTGGGGGCTCGCGACGATGCCGTCACCATGCAGTACCTGATCCCCGGCTGGGAGTTCGACGGCAAGCGCCCCTGCCTGGTCCGGTAGGCGAGAGCCGGCTGGTCGTTCGTTCGACGGACCCCCGCAGGAATGTCCTGCGGGGCACAAGGGCAGCAGGGTGATGAACTGAACCGGAGCTGTATGGACTGAACCGGAGCTGTGCCGGGCAGGGTGCGGTCGTCGCCGGTGGGATCTCCTGGAGGAACAGGTGGCGGTGGGTCGGGTCGGCCTGGTCGTACATGGTGGCCGCTCGGAGGCCGTGGAGGCGGCCCGGGTGGTGCGCGCATGGTGCGAGGAGTACGCCGTGCCGTGCACGGACATCGACGTGTGGAACGAGGGTGAGCGGCACAGTGCCCATGAGGAGGTCGAGGCCGCCGGCGACCCCGACCTGATCGTCACCCTGGGCGGCGACGGCACCTTTCTGCGCGGTGCTCGCCTGGCCGCGCAGAACGACGCGCTGGTGCTGGGCGTCGACCTGGGGCGGGTGGGTTTCCTGACGGAGGTGTCGGCCGCCGGGGTGCGTGCGGCACTGGACGCGGTACGCGAGGAGCGGCTCGCGATCGACAGCCGCATGCTGCTCACCCTGCGGGCCTCCCGCCGCCTGGAAGTACCGGCGGACATGGAGGCATGGGTGAAGTACGGCCGCGGACCGCTCCTGCCGCCTCCTCAGGTGCGCCCCGACTGCGAGGTCGACGCCGAGTGGGGCATCGCCCTGAACGTCACCGCGCTCAACGACATCGTCCTGGAGAAGCTGGCCAGGGACCGGCAGGTGTCGGTCGGGGTCTACATCTCCGGCCGGCTCCTGGCGTCGTACTCGGCCGACGCGTTGCTGGTGGCGACCCCGACCGGCTCGACCGCCTACAGTTTCGCCGCCGGCGGCCCCGTCGTCTCGCCCCGCGCGGAAGCCCTCGTCTTCACGCCGGTCGCCCCGCACATGGCGTTCGACCGATCGGTGGTCACGGCCCCCGACGAGCCCGTCGGGTTGCGTGTCCTCGAACGCTCGGGCCCGGCCGCCGTCAGCATCGACGGCCAACTGCGGGGCGTTCTCGGTCCGGGGGACTGGATCGGCGTCTACGCCGCCCCGCGCCGGCTGCGGGCCGCCCGGCTCGGGCCGATGGACTTCTACGGCCGGCTGCGCGAGCGCATGAACCTGACCGACGCGCCGGCCGCGGTCGCCGACGGCTCTCCCGCACCGCTCTGGTCGGTGACCTCACCTCCGCCGGGCGACCTCGCGCATCTGTCGTTCCTGACGACGGCGGACGGTCCGCCCCCGCTGCGGTGACCGACCCGATCTCACCGGCGTCGGTCGTGGTGCCCGGGCGGGGTGAGGGTTGGGCGGTGCCGGGACCGGCCCCGGATCCGGCGGCGGCGACATCAGGGCGGTGAGCATCCGGTCACGCCCGAACCGCGCCATGACCAGGCAATGGCGACGGCGACGACGGGCTGGTCCGGCCGCTGGGGTCGAAGACGCGCAGGGAGCCGAGGCCCCTTGGCTGCTGCGGGGTGGGGAGTGCCGGCGACTGGTCGCCCACCCTTCACATGCGGCCCGGACTGTCGCCGCTGATACCGAGTCGTTCCGCGAGCTCGTGGGCGCCGATACCGAAGGTCTGCCGGATCCGTACGCCGTCGGGGCCGACGTCGAAGACGCCGCAGTCCGTGTAGACGCGGCTGACGCAGCCGACGCCGGTGAGCGGGTAGGTGCACCGCGGCACGAGCTTCGGCTCGCCGGAGCGGGTGAAGAGCGTCATCATCACGTAGACGTCCTTCGCGCCGATGGCGAGGTCCATGGCGCCGCCGACGGCAGGGATGGCGTCGGGCTTGCCGGTGTGCCAGTTGGCCAGGTCGCCGTTGACGGCGACCTGGTACGCCCCGAGGACGCAGACATCGAGGTGGCCGCCGCGCATCATCGCGAAGGAGTCGGCGTGGTGGAAGTACGCGGCCCCCGGCAGCTCGGTCACCGGGACCTTGCCGGCGTTGGTCAGGTCGGGGTCGACGGCGTCGCCCTCGGCCTTCGGACCCATGTTGAGCATGCCGTTCTCGGTGTGCAGCACCACCCCGGAGTCGGCCGGCAGGTGGTCGGCGATCTTGGTGGGCTGCCCGATACCGAGGTTGACGAAGGCGCCGGCCGGGATGTCCCGTGCGATGACGGCGGCCAGTTCGTCCATCGAGAGCCGGTGGTCGGCGCTCCTCGGCGCCCCGGCGTGGGCCTGGCCGCTTGACGTGGTGGTCATCGTGCCCCTTGCACTGTGTAGTGACGGGTCTTCACCGGAACGACCCGGTCGACGTAGATGGACGGGGTGACGATCGCCTCGGGGTCGAGTTTCCCGGGCTCGACGACCTCGTCGACCTGGACGATGGTCGTCGTCGCGGCCGTGGCCATGACCGGTCCGAAGTTGCGGGCGGTCTTGCGGTAGACGAGGTTGCCCATCGCATCCGCGACGTGCGCGCCGATCAGCGCGTAGTCGCCCTTGATGGGATACTCCAGCAGGTATGTCCGGCCGTCGATCTCACGCACCTCCTTGCCCTCGGCCAGCGGCGTGCCGACCGCGGTCGGGCAGTAGAACGCCCCGATGCCCGCACCGGCCGCGCGCATCCGTTCGGCGAGGTTGCCCTGCGGCACCACTTCGAGCTCGATCTTCCCCTCGCGGTAGAGGCCGTCGAAGACCCAGGAGTCGGCCTGGCGCGGGAAGGAGCAGAGCACCTTGCGCACCCGGCCTGCGGCCAGCAGCGCGGCCAGCCCCACGTCGCCGTTGCCGGCGTTGTTGGACACGATCGTGAGGTCCTTCGCCCCCTGCCGGATCAGCGCTTCGATCAGGTCGAACGGCATCCCGGCCAGGCCGAAGCCACCGACGAGGACGGTGGAGCCGTCCTCGATGCCGGCGACCGCGGCGTCCGCGCTCTCGACGATCTCCGCCCGGCTCATCGGGCCGACTCCGTCACGTTGCAGTTCTCGAGTACGACGGCCAGGCCCTGACCGACCCCGATGCAGATCGCGGCGACGCCGTAGCGCTGCTTCGTCTCGCGCAGCACCTTGGCCAGCGTGGCGAGGACGCGGCCGCCCGAGGCGCCCAGCGGGTGCCCGATCGCGATGGCGCCGCCCTTCTGGTTGACGACGGCGGGGTCCACCTTCCACGCGTCGAGGCAGGCGAGCGACTGCACGGCGAACGCCTCGTTGAGCTCGACCGCGCCCACCTGGTCCCAGCGGATCCCGGCCCGGGCCAGCGCACGGTTCGCGGCCTCGACCGGGGCGTAGCCGAAGGCCTGCGGCTCCAGTGCCATCACGCCGCGCCCGGCGATGCGGGCGATCGGGTCGGCTCCGATGGTGGTCGCGGCCCTCTCGCTGCCCAGCAGCACCGCGGAGGCACCGTCGTTGAGCGGGCTGGCGTTGCCGGCGGTGATGGTGCCGCCCTGCTCCGGTGTGCGGAAGACCGGCTTCAGTGTGGCCAGGACATCCGGCGTGGATCCGGCCCGGATGCTCTCGTCGCGGGTCAGGCCGACGCCCTCGACCGGCACCACGAGGTCGTCATAGAAGCCCGACTCCCATGCCTGATCGGCGAGTTGGTGGGAGCGAGCGGCGAACCCGTCCTGCCGCTCGCGGGAGATCCCGAAGCGCTCCCGGAGCTGCTCGTTGGCCTCGCCGAGGCTGACCGTCCACTCCTTCGGCATGCGCGGGTTGACCAGCCGCCAGCCGAGTGTGGTGGAGACGGCGGTGACGTCGCCGGCCGGGAACGGCTTCGCCGACTTGGGCAGCACCCACGGCGCGCGCGTCATCGACTCCACACCGCCGGTCAGCACCACCTCGGCATCGCCGGACTCGATCGTGCGACTGGCCGTCATCGCCGCGTCGAGACTCGATCCGCACAGCCGGTTGACCGTGGTGCCGGGCACGCTCACCGGGAGCCCGGCGAGCAGCGCCGCCATGCGGCCGACGTTGCGGTTCTCCTCGCCGGCGCCGTTGGCGTTGCCCCACACCACGTCGTCGATCGCGGCGGGGTCGAGGCCCGGCACCCTGGCGAGCGTCGAGGTGATCGCGGCGGCGGCGAGGTCGTCGGGGCGGACGCCGGCCAGCGCGCCGTTGAAGCGGCCGAACGGCGTCCGCGTCGCGGCGTAGATGAAAGCACTCATGGCAGCGACGCTAACCCCAGGGAGCGATATTCTGAAGTACGCATATCAGAGCCCATTGATACGGACGACATATGGATCTGCGTCACCTGCGGTACTTCGTGGCCGTGGCCGAGGAGCGCCACTTCGGTCGCGCCGCCGAACGGCTCCACATGGCCCAGCCGCCGCTCTCCACGCAGATCCGCCAGCTGGAGGCCGAACTCGGTGTCGAACTGCTCCACCGCACCACCCGCCGCGTCGACCTCACCGAGGCCGGCCGGGCCTACCTCGAGCGGGTGCGCGCGATCCTCGCCGACGTCGACGGGGCCGCGCACCACGCACGGCTCGTCGCCGCCGGCGCGGTGGGCCACCTCTCGATCGGGTGCGTGGGCTCGGCGACGTACAGCCTCCTGCCCGCTCTCTCTCGCCGCCTCACGGAGGAGCTTCCCGGCGTCGACTTCTCCTTCCGCGGCGAGATGCTGGCACCCGACCAGGTCGAGGCGCTGCGCACCGGCGCGATCGACGTCGCGCTGCTGCGCCCACCGGCGGCCGACCTCTCCCTCACCGTGCACACCCTGCGCCGGGACCGGCTCGTCGTCGCCGTACCGGTCGACCACCCCCTCGCCCGCCGGAAACGGCTGCGCGCCGCGGACCTCGCCGGTGCCGACCTGATCGTGCACTCCGCCGACCGCCGGTCGGTGATGTACGACGTCGTGCTGGGCCTGCTGCGCGACGCCGGTGTCGAACCGCACATCCGCCACGAGGTCGGCGAGACGTCGACACTGGTCACGCTCGTGGCCGGCGGCCTCGGCGTCGCCGTCGTACCCGAGCCCGTGACCGCGCTCGCGCTCGACGGCGTCGCCTACCTACCGCTGGCCGGGGCCGACGCGCGCGTGGAGCTGGCCGTCGCCCACCGTGCCGAACGCTCCGAGCCGCACCTGGCGCGCACCGTGGGGATCATCCGGGCCACGGTCTGAGACATCCACCGGCACGGAACGAAGCGGCCTTCCCGGGCAGGGCGCGTCCTGCCTGCCTGGTGACGTCGAGTGGCTCGGTGGAGCGGCGCCCGGCGCAGACGTCGGGCCGGACCGCCCGCGCCATCGTCCTGCGGCCACCGGCTTGCGGCCACCGGCCCAAGGCCCTCCCCTGGACTCAGCCTCCTGTAGGGGCCGTTCAGGATCTGGTTCTTCTGCCGCCCAGAGGGACAGGAAGCGAGATCGTCGTCTCATCGGGCTACTCCCCTGACGGTGCGGGCAGCGTGACGCCGAGGGCCGCCGGGGTGCCGAAGTTCGGTGTGCCGTCGGCGTTCCAGGTGAACTTCTGCGCTCTGGTGCTGCGGTTCATGTCGCAGCCGCCGGAGGCGGAACTGTTGGCGTGGTAGACCATCCAGTCCTCCGTCCCGTCGGGTGACTTGAAGAAGCCGTTGTGGCCGGGGCCGTACACACCGTTGGCGTTGGACCTCTGGAAGACCGGGTTCGGCGACTTCACCCAGGAGGAGGAGTTGAGCGGGTCGCCGCCGTTGTAGGTGAGCATTCCCAGTTTGTAGTCGGGCGTGGAGCAGTGGCTGGCGGAGTAGACGATGAACGTCTTGCCGCCCCGCTGGAGGACTTCGGCGCCCTCGTTGACCGCGCCGCCCACCGTCTCCCAGCTGTAGGTGGGGGTGGACAGCACCCGGCGGCTGCCGCTCGCGGTCCACGGGTTGGACAGCGGCCGGATGAACATGGGCTGCGAGCCGTTGTAGAAGGTGCCGAGGAGGTAGAGCTTGCCGTCCAGTCGCAGAATGCTCGGGTCCAGCTCCCAGGTGTTGTCCTGGGTAGGGTCGAGCAGGTCGGCCTTGAAGGTGTAGGGCCCCATCGGGTCCAGGCCGGCGCTCTCCAGCACGTGGATCCGCTGGGTGCCCAGGTCGTACGGCTCCCGGCCGGCCGTGTAGTAGAAGTACCACCGCTTTCCGTTGGGGCCGTCGAGGAGGTGGAACTCCGGGGCCCACATCGTGCCGGCGCCGTTGGGCCGGGTGAGGTTGAAGATCACCTGGTCGGTGGCGGTGGCGAGCCCCGCGAGGGTGCTGGCCTTGCGCATGGTGACCGTCGAGTTCCAGGTGGTGGTGGCGAGGTAGTAGTACCCGTCGTAGTACGTCAGCCAGGGGTCGGGTCCGTGCTGGGAGAGCGGGTTGGTGAAGGTGTGCGGGCTCGTGGAGCCGCCGGTGAAGCCGGGCAGCCGCCACACCCTGCCGTTGGCGGTGGCGCAGGGCAGCTGCACCAGGTCGGTGTTCGAGGCCGTCGAACCGCCGCTCGGTGTCACGCACTTGCCGGAGCTGACGGAGACCAGGTTGAAGGTCTTGTCGGTGCCGCTCACCGACACCGGCGCGAGCCGCCACTGCTGGTTCGTCCCGCCGTGGCAGGGCCACTGGATGATCGCGGCGTCGTCCGCCGTGGACGCGCCGTGGACATCGACGCACTGACCGGACTGGGTGGTGATCGTGTAGGTGTCGCTCGACCCTGCGACGGGAGTGAAGCCGAGGTTCTGGTTCGCTCCGGAACCGCACGTGAACGCGCGCAGCTGTGTTCCGTCGGTCGACGAACTGTTCGGCAGATCAACACAGTTGCCGCCGTTCTGGTTCACCCCGGGCGAGGTGAACGTGGCGGCCGCGGCAGCTGGTGGAGGCGCCACCAGCAAGGCGACCACGATGGCGAGCGCGGCGGTGAGCACGGACAGGAATCTGGAACGGGTCACTGGGCACACCCTTCATCGCTCGGAGGTGGTGGTGGGGCCGTACACCTTGGTCTCCAGGAGCCCGACGGAGTTGGTGCCGTTGCCCGTGAGCAGCATCCGCAGTCGCGTGGTGTTCGTCGGGGTGAACGTGACGGTGTTGTACTGGTTCCTGGCCAGGGGGTAGCCGCTCACCCCGGGTAGGTCGACGTAGGCGCTGCCGTTCCAGTACTGGAGTTTCCATGAGGCGGGCAGGTCGATGCCCTCGTCGTCGTCGAAGAAGTACACCTCGGCCTTGTTGATGGTCTTCGCCGACGGCCAGGTCAGTTCGGCCCATTGCTGTCCGGTCTCGGGCCAGGTGCCCCACCGCGGGTTCACGGTGTCGTTGGACGAGGGCGGGTCGATGCCGTCGTTGAGGGCGGCGACGTTCTCCCAGGGGGAGGTGTATGACGCGGAGGCCGTCGCGGACGTCGCCAGGTTGGCCGGTGGCTGGACGCCACCTCGGTTGAAGATCTTCACCTCGGTGAGGCCCGTCTTCGCCCCCGAGGCGTTGGTGGCGAGGACTCTTACGCGTTGGGCGTTGACCGCGGGGAACCGCACCAGGTTGTAGTTGGCCCGGGGTGTCGCCGGGCTCTTGGTCTGCCCGGGCGCGTCCACCCACGTAGTGCCGTTGTCGTACTGGATGGTGTACGCGGACGGGGCCCGATAGGTGGTACTCGCCGGGCGGCTGTCCTTGAAGTGGAGGCGCACCTCGTTGAACGTGCGGGCGGTGCCGAGGTTGAGCTCGTACCAGTCCTGGTTGTTGGGGGAGCCGCCGGCGCCCCAGAACGGCTCGTTGGTGGGGTAGCCGTCGACCGCGCCGGAAAGGGTGCTGCCGGAGCCGGTGTAGGAGGCGGACGCCGTCGCTCCGGCTGCGAGGTTGGTCAGGTCGGCGGTGAGGTCGACCCCGGCCTTGGCGAACATGTCGGTCAGCCGGGGGCTGTCCTGTACGACCTGGTTGGGGGCCTTGAGGCCGGGGACGGCCGCGTGGTGGGTGACCGTGCCGGTCGTGGTGACGTCACCGGTGGCCGGATCCCAGGTGAAGGGCACCAGCGAGCTGACGGTGGCGACCCGGTTTCCGTTGACGTAGATCGAGTACCCCTGGGGGACGCCCGGGTAGCGCACCACGCCGTCGGCCGGGTCGTCCCAGACGACGGAGAGGTCGGCGCCCCGGTAGCGGAGGTTGTTGACGGTGAAGTGGTCCCAGCCGATGTCGATCGGGGAGAGCTCGACCTTGGCGTCGTTACGGGGCCGCAGGCCCGCCACATCCTCGATCACGGTCCAGTTGCTGCTGCCCAGGATGTTGTGGTGGATCCAGGAGCGGTAGTCGATCGAGCTGCCGTTCCAATCGGCCCAGAACTCGTTGGCGTCCGGCCACCGGGTGTCACCGCCGACGTACTGCGCCCAGGCGTTCCAGTAGAGCAACTTCTTGTAGTCGGTCGCCTTCATCCACGAGTTGGGGTAGTTGCGCAGCACCGAGGAGTACAGCCGGAACTGAACCGTGGAGTTGATGGTGGAGAAGTTGTTCGAGCCCGGGTTCCCCGCGTCGGCCGCCGCTTTCTTGTCGGCCTGGTTGGCCGTGTAGAAGGGGAAGACGGGGTACTGGGCCGGGTCGTCGAACAGACGCAGCGCCTGCTTGTAGGTCGCGGTGTTGGGGACGGCTCCGACCGAGAAGGGGTAGTAGTTGTTGATTTCCTTCCACGGCACCCACTCGTTGGTCGACTTCAGCCGGTGCTCGAACAGTTGCCGGTTCGGATTCCACAGCACGTTGACGATCGCGTCCTTGATCTGCGTCGCGAGCGTACGCATCTCGGTGGCCTTGGCCGTGTTGCCGGTCGCCTCGTAGGCCTGCGCGGCGGCGAGCGCGCCGGAGTACTGGTAGGCGGACTCGGCGCGGTCCATGGTGCCGGGCTTCCAGTGGAAGGAGACCGCGTCGGCGTCGTTGCCGGTCAGGGCGCCCCAGTCGTACTCGATCAGCTTGTTGTTGTCGTGGTCGTAGTACGCGAGTTGGCCCTTGACGTCGCCCTCCGCGTAGTGGGCGAGGTTGCCGGCGATCGCCGGCTGGCCGCCGTGGATCTGGTAGCTCTTCCAGGCCGCCTCGGCGATGTACTGGGTGTAGCTGTTGGACCAGTTCTCCGGGTCGCCCGGGTTGTCGAGGAAGCGGCCGCCCTTGGAGACCTGGCCGACACTGAGCCAGTCCCCGTACGCGTAGGCCGGGTTGCGCAGGTACTTGAGGTCGTCGATGTGCATGGGCTGGGTGAGCGCGATCGCGTTGTTGTAGCCGAGGACGCCCTCGGTCGAGGTCGGGAACTGGAAGGTCTGCCCGGGGATGTCGGCGTCGAGGTTGTTGAAGCGCATCAGCCACCAGCGGTAGTAGACGCTCTTCTTGATCGCGGGCTCGGGTACGTCGATGTAGGGCACGTTCTGCGCCCACCACAGGTTGTAGGCCCTGACATGGGTCGCGAACGCGGTCGCGGGGGAGTAGCCCGCGTAGGCGTTGTACTCCGTGAGGGACTCGGGGATCTCGTCGGTGACGAAGCCCATGACCACCTTCGTGGTCACCGTGGCTCCGGCCGCGATCGTCACCGACCGGTTGAGGCCGCCGCTGGAGACGGTGAAGCCGTCGCCGCTGAGCCGCGGGCGGATGGTCGTGAGGTTGTTGTAGGCGTTCACCTGACCGGTCAGTTCGCTGCCGGCGCCCGTGGTGGCGTACGGGGAGGTCGCCCGTAACTGGAGTGTGGTGGAGCTGGTGCCGTTGTTCTTGATGGACAGGTTGGTCACGGCGACGTTGTTGTCGGTGATGAACTTGGTCTGGTTGACGGTGACCGAGCCGTTGGTGTGCACGCTCTTCCAGTAACTGGGAGCCTGCAGGCGCTGGGAGACCTGCTCCGTGAAGGTGCCAGGGGTGATCGCGACGGTATAGGCGCTGTTGTCGTTGATGCTCTCCCAGTAGGCGACCTTGCCGCCGAACCCCAGCTTGGAGGGGTCGTGTTCCTTCATGAAGACGGCGCGGCCACGGCTCATCAGCCAGGGGCCGGCCGGGTCGTCGCCGGAGCGGGCCAGCAGGCGGTCCATCCAGAAGTCGGTTCCCGGACTCTCCGCGTCGTAGATGCTCCGCATCATGTCGCCCGGTGTGTAGGCGACGGGCGGGGACGGGATCGCGGGTCCGCCGAAGGTGGGGAACCCGATGGTCTGCGCCGCGTGGGCCGGTGCCGCGGTGAGGACGGAACAGACGATGAGCGCCAGTGCGAGGAGGAGGCGCTTCATCACAGGGCCTGCCGTTCCTGGACGCGCGGCGAGTGAGCGGCTTGCGGGGCCGCGTTCAGCCGGAGCCGGGCCGTGCCGTCGTCGCCTCGTGCGCCGGCGTCGTGTCGGTGGAACGCGCTGTCGGTCCCTGCGGGGACCGCCGTCCGTCGTCTTCTCATCGGATGCTCCCTGTCCAGTCGGACTGACCGGTCGAACTGACCGGTCGACCTGTCCAGCCGACGGCACGTGTCCGCACCCTGGCGCACGGTGACGGGGCATCGACTGCCGTCGCTCATGTAGTGCTCATGACATATCGGACATGGCGGTGTGACATGGCGATGTGCATAGCGATGTGCATAGCGATGTGCATAGCGGTGTGACATTGCTGTGTGGCGTGGCGGTGTGACATCACGTGGTGCACGAGGAAGCGCTGGAGGCGAAGCAGGAGACCGGCGAGGGGAGTGCCCCCTTGGATCCCGAGAGCCGCTGAAACGACCTAAAAGGTTTTCGCAACGTAAGTGCGGTCCCCACAAGTGTCAAGAGGTCTGGGAGAGACCCCGGGGCGCCGCCTGCGGCACTCAGGACAACGGCGCGGTGGACCCCCTGATCACCACCCGGCACGGCAGGGCCTCGACGCCCGAGCGCCGGGCCCCGGCGATCGCGCCGAACAGGGCGTGCGCGGCCGCCCGCCCGACCTGTTCGAGGTTCATGTCGACGCTGGTCAGCGGCGGGCGGGAGGCGGAGGTGAGGATCTGCCAGTTGTCGAAGCCCATGACCGCCACGTCCTCCGGCACCCGGTGGCCCCGTTCGCGCAGCACGTCCATGACGCCGCGGGCGATCTGGTCGCTGCCGCACAGGACGGCGTCGATGTCCGGGTGCTGGTCGAGCAGCATCGCGGTGGCCGCCCGTCCCCAGCCCTCCGACCACACCCCGAACCGTGGTTCGCCGACCAGGGCGAGGCCGGCGTCGGCCAGCGCGGACCGGGCTCCCAAGGCCCGCTCCCGCGCCGCGAGATAGCCGGGGTCGCCGGTGATGTGCGCGATCTTGCTGCGGCCGCAGGCGAGCAGATGGTCCACGGCGATCCGGCCGGCGCCCACGCTGTCGGGGACGATGGACAGATCCGCCGGATCCTCCGACGGCGCGTACGCGTAGACGACGGGGACGGGCACCTCGCGGCCCAGGGACGGGCGCGGGTCGGTACGGCTGCCCACCACGATGAGGCCGTCGACCCGGCGGCCCAGCAGCGCGCGGACGTGGTGCTGCTCGCGGATCGCGTCACCGCGCGCGTCGCAGAGGAACACCGCTACCGCGCCCGCTCCGAAGGCGTCCTCGGCGCCCATGAGGATCGGGATGCTGAACCGGCCCTCCAGGTCGCTGGTGAGCAGACCGACGGTGCCCGTGCGCCCGGCGAGCAGACCGCGGGCCAGCTGGTTGGGCCGGAACGACAGCCGCTCGGCAGCGTCGATCACCCGCTGCCGGGTCTCGGCACGCACCTGGCTGCGGCCGTTGAGGGCCTTGGACGCGGTGGCGACGGACACGCCCGCCAGCCGGGCGACGTCGGTGAGCGTGGCGGGCTGCGAACGAGAGGGGTCGGTGGCCTGTGCCATGGGTGCTCCTGTCGCGTGTCGCGTGCCGAGACTGTCGAGGCCGACACGTCGGGCGTAAAACAGTACGCGAAACGTTTCGGGGGCGGATCCGCCCTGCCTTGCGGCGATACGGCAACACTCTCTCGGCACAAGGGATTGACGACTACCAGGTCGAGTTCTAGCGTTCCAGAAAACCTTTTCGGTTCATTTCCCTCGCACGGTCCAGCGCCACCACAGCCATCGGCATCCATCGTCCCGACGGCCGGCCGGGCACGGCCTGCCGCGCCAAGAGGGGGAGCGAACATGGGGAGCACGGTCGGATCACATGGACGCGTACGCCGTCTCGTCACCGGCGCCGTCGCCCTGCTCGCCTCGGCGAGTCTGGCCACGGCCTGCGGGTCGGGAGGAGGCGGCTCGGGAGGTGGGGGAGGAAGCGGGACGGCGGACGCCGACGGCGTCGACGACGGTGCGACGCTGACGATGTGGACGCGTGCGGCGACCCGGCCGCAGAGCGAGGCGCTGGTCAAGGCGTACAACGCGAGCCACAAGAACAAGGTCGAGCTGACCGTCGTCCCCACCGACGACTACCAGGCCAAGGTCGGAGCGGCCGCCGGGTCCAAGGACCTGCCCGACCTGTTCGCCTCCGACGTGGTGTTCGTCCCGAACTACACCTCCAACGGACTGTTCGCCGACCTCACCGAACGTATCGACGCCCTGCCCTTCGCCAAGAACCTCGCCCAGTCGCACATCAAGGCCGGCACGTACGAGGACAAAAAGTACGTCGTACCGCACACCCTCGACCTGTCGGTGCTCTTCTACAACAAGGACCTCTACCGCAAGGCCGAACTCGACCCCGACAAGCCTCCCACCAGTCTGAGCGAGTGGGACCGGCAGGCACGGGCCGTGGACGCGCTGGGTGGGGGCGTCGACGGGACCTTCTTCGGCGGCAACTGCGGTGGCTGCGGCGTCTTCACCTGGTGGCCGTCGATCTGGGCCGCGGGCGACGATGTGCTGAACACGGACGGAACCGAGGCAGAGCTCTCCTCCGGCACCGCGAAGAAGGTCTACGACACCTACCGCGGGTGGGTGCAGGACGACATCGTGGCCCCCGGCGCACGCGAGGAGACAGGCACGACCTGGACCGGGGTCTTCCCGAAGGGGAAGGTCGGCGTCATGCCGATGCCGTCGACGACCCTGGGGCTGATGCCCAGGAACCTCGACCTCGGCGTCGCCCCCATCCCCGGACCTGACGGTGGCAGGTCCACCTTCGTCGGCGGTGACGCCCTCGGCATCTCCGCCACCAGCAAGTCGGCCGACCAGGCCTGGAACTTCCTCGCCTGGTCTCTGGGCGACAAAGCACAGGTCGAGGTGGTCGCCGCGCACAAGGACGTGGTGGCGCGCACCGACCTCGCGTCCAACAAGTACTCCAAGGCGGACCCGCGGCTGGTGACGATCAACGAACTCGTGGCCGACGGCCGTACCCCGTACGCGCTGAAGTTCGGCCAGACCTTCAACGACCCCAACGGGCCCTGGCTGAAGCTGATGCGCGACGCCGTCTTCGGCGACGGGTCGTCCGTCGACAAGGACAACGAAGCGGTCAGCGCCTCACTTTCCGACTAACCCCATCGGCTCCGACTGGACCCCACCCGGCTCCGGCAGACCCTTCCCACGTCCCACGGCAGAGGAGAGCCATGCAGGTGAAGGCAGCCGACCCAGCGGCGGCCGAACCCAGGACCCGGCCGGAACGCCGGGCCCGTCCGTCCCGCGCCACTCCGCCCCGATGGCGGTCCCGGAAGGCGAAGGGCCTTGCCTATGCGGCCCCCACGGCCGTGTTCGTCGCGGTCTTCTTCCTGCTGCCGCTGCTGCTCGTCGGGCAGATGTCGCTCAGCGACTGGCCGCTCCTCGCGGGCGACCGGGGCCTCAACGCCCCCGAGAACTACGCCGACGCGACCGACGGCACCCTCTTCTGGCCCGCGGTCCGCTTCACCCTCCTCTACACCGTGATCGTCACGGTCGTACTCCTCGGCCTCGCCCTCGGCCTCGCCCTGCTGGTGCAGGAGTCCCGGCCCGGGACGGGCTTCTTCCGTACGGTCTACTTCCTGCCCGGCGCCCTGGGACTGGCCTCCGCGTCCCTGCTGTTCTGGGGCCTGTACAGCCCCAGCACCGGCCCGCTCAGCGGCATCCTCGAAGAACTCGGCCTCGTTGACGACCCGGTGTCCTTCCTCGGCACACCGACCTCCGCCCTGCTGTCGACGGTCTTCCTCATCGTCTGGAAGTTCGCCGGCTTCTACATGCTGATCCTCCTCGTGGGCCTCCAGCGCATCCCCCAGGACGTGTTCGAGGCCGCCCGCATGGACGGCGCGAGCCGCGGCCAGATCTTCCGCTCCATCACGCTGCCGCTGTTGCGGCCGTCGCTCGCCCTGACGCTGCTGCTGAGTGTGACCGGGTCGCTGCTCGCCTTCGACCAGTTCTTCATCCTCACCAAGGGCGGACCGGACAACAGCACCGTCACGGTCGTCCAGTTGATCTACCGCGAGGCCTTCCAGCGGATGGACCTCGGCACCGCGGCCGCCCTGTCGGTCATCGTGCTGGCCGTGCTGCTCCTTTTCAACGCCCTTCAGTTCCGCGGTCTGCGCCGCGCCGACGAGTCATGAGGCGTACCTCGAGAGAAGGGACATCACGGTGCTGACCCGCACCCTCGGCCGGACGCCCTACTTCGTCGTCGCCGGCGGCCTGGCCGTCATCTTCCTCTTTCCGCTGCTGTGGAACGCCTGGGCCTCCGTCAGCGGACAGCCGGGCACCGCACAGGAATCCGGCTACGGGTTCGGCAACTACCGCACACTGCTCGACTACGACGCGGGCCTGTGGCGGTACCTCCTCAACAGCACCGTCGTCTCCGCGCTGACCGTCGTCCTGACCCTCGGAGTGTCACTGCTGGGCGGTTACGCCTTCGCCCGCTTCGACTTCCCCGGCAAGAACCTGCTGTTCCTGCTCACCCTGGCCATCCTCATGGTCCCGTACGCCACCCTCCTCATCCCTCTCTACGTACTGCTCGGCAGACTCCACCTGCAGAACTCGCTGATCGGACTGAGCCTGGTCCTGGCCATGTTCCAACTGCCGTTCGCCACCTTCATGATGCGGATCTCCTTCGAGGCGGTCCCGCGCGAACTGGAGGAGTCGGCGCTGGTCGACGGCTGCGGCACGGCGGGCGCACTGCGGCGGGTCCTCCTCCCGGCGGTACGACCGGGACTGATCACCGTCGGTCTCTTCGCGTTCCTCGCGGCCTGGAACGACTTCATCGCACCGCTGATCCTCATCTCCGACAACGAGAAGGCGCCACTGCCACTGGCCGTCGCGAATCTGCGGCAGCAGAGCATGGGCGCCGTCGACTACGGCGCCACCGAGGCGGGCGTGGTGGTCCTCGCCGTGCCCTGTCTCGTCCTGTTCCTGCTGCTGCAACGGCACTACGTACGGGGCTTCATGTCCGGTGCGCTCAAGGGCTGATGGCCGATGGGTGACGGCCGACGCGCGCACGACTGACCGGACGACTTGACCGGACGACTCGACCGGACGATCTGGCCGGACAACCGAAGGGACGAACCGAAGGCATGAAGTGGTGAAGGAGAACACAGTGGGGTCACTCGTCCTGCCGGTGGCACCGACCCGCGGCAGGCTGCGACCGCTCGGCCTCGACGAGGTCAGGATCACCGGGGGGTTCTGGGCCCGCCGCCGGCACACCAACGAGAGCGCCACCCTCGGCCACTGCCGCGACTGGATGGAACGCCTCGGCTGGACCGGCAATTTCCTGGCCGCCGCGCAGGGCCGCGCCCACCGGGACCGGCGCGGCCGGGAGTTCGCCGACTCCGAGGTCTACAAACTCCTCGAAGCCATGGCCTGGCAGGCCGGCCCCACGGGCACGCCCGACCCGGACATCGCCGCCCTCACCGAGGCCGTCGCGCCGGCCCAGGAACCGGACGGCTACCTCAACACCGCCTTCGGCCACCCCGGACAGCCGCCCCGCTACAGCGACCTCGAATGGGGCCACGAGCTCTACTGTCACGGCCACTTGATCCAGGCGGGCGTGGCCCAGGCCCGGGCCCGGGGCGAGGGCGAGCTGACGAAGATCGCCCGACGGGCGGCCGACCACGTCTGCGCCACCTTCGGGACGGGCGGCATCGAGGGCGTCTGCGGCCACCCCGAGATCGAGACGGCCCTGGTCGAGCTGGCCAGGCTGACGGGGGAACAGCGCTACCTCGACCAGGCCGCGCTCTTCATCGACCGCCGCGGCCACGGCACGCTCGCCGAGGGCGAGTTCGGCCGCGTCTACCACCAGGACGACCTGCCCGTACGACGGGCCACCGTGCTGCGCGGCCACGCCGTCCGCGCCCTGTACCTCGCGGCCGGCGCCGTCGACGTGGCCGTGGAGACCGGGGACGACGACCTGCTCGACGCGGTCGTACGGCAGTGGGAGGCCACGGTCGCCCGACGGACCTATCTGACCGGCGGCATGGGCTCCCACCACCGGGACGAGTCCTTCGGCGACGACTTCGTCCTCCCGCCGGACCGCGCCTACTCGGAGACCTGCGCCGGCGTCGCCTCCGTCATGCTCAGCTGGCGGCTCCTGCTGGCCACCGGCGAACCGCGCTACGCCGACCTCGCCGAGCGGACCCTGTTCAACGTCGTCGCGACGTCCCCGACCGAGGACGGCCGGGCCTTCTTCTACGCCAACACCCTGCACCGACGCCACCGGGGCGCCGTGCCCGCCGTGGACGCCGTGAGCCCGCGCGCCGAGTCCAGCCTGCGCTCGCCCTGGTTCGCGGTGTCCTGCTGCCCGACCAATGTGGCGCGGACGCTGGCCCAACTGCCCGCGTACCTCGCGACGGCCGACGACCACGGCGTGCAGCTGCACCAGTACGCCGACGCGGAGATCGCCACCTCGCTCCAAGGCGGCCACGGCGTCGCGCTGCGGGTCCGCACGGACTATCCGAACGGCGGAAACGTGACCGTGCGCATCGACCGGTCGTCGCCGGACCGCCCGTGGACCGTGTCGCTGCGCGTCCCCGCGTGGACGGCGGGCGCCACGGCATGGCTGGTCGACCCGGACGGGACCCGCCGTACCGTGCCCCCGGGCGTGACCGAGGTGACGCGCGGTTTCCGGCCCGGTGACGAGATCCGGCTCGAACTGCCCATACGGCCGCGCTGGATCCGGGCCGACCCGCGCGTCGACGCCGTCCGAGGCACGGTGGCCGTCCAACGCGGGCCGCTGGTGTATTGCGCCGAGTCCGTGGACCTACCGGACGGACACGACGTCGACGTGATCCGGGTGGACCCGACAGCACCGCCGCAGGACGGGACGGACGGCACGGTGGTCACCGCCGGGCAGATCACCGCGTACGAGGGACAGAGCGACCGGACCTGGCCGTACCGGCCGCTCGACACGACCGCCGCCGAGCCGTCCGCCGACCGCACGGAGATCACCCTGGTCCCTTACCACGCCTGGGCGAACCGCGGGCCTTCGACGATGCGGGTGTGGCTGCCGGTCGTGGAACCGCACCGTGTCACCCCGCCGGACAGCACCCCCACAGGAAAGCAGCCGTGCGCGGACCGCGAGGACGGCACCCTCACGAGAGGAAGCACGCGCTCTTCGGACCACCGCCCGTACTCGCCGACGACGACCGACCACCGGAGGGCGTGACGCGGCCGTGCGGCCGGGACCTGCTCCTGGGCTACCAGGGGGCCAGTGAGCCGTCCGCGTTGCGCAGGACCGGGGTGCGCCAGCGATGGCCGCGTTCGGCGGCGGCCCGGACCGCGTCCTCGTCGATGGTGATGCCCAGACCGGGCGCGGTCGGGCGGTGGATGTAGCCGTCGCGGAACGTGAAGGGGGTGGTGTCGGCGAGGTAGTCCAGCAGGCCGCTGCTGTCGCCGTAGCCGATGCCCAGCGCCTGTTCCTGGATGAGGAAGTTGGGGATCGCGAAGTCGAGTTGCAGGCTGGCCGCGAGGGCGATGGGCCCGAGCGGGCAGTGCGGGGCCACCAGGACGTCGTACGCCTCGGCCATCGCGGCGATCCGGCGGGTCTCGGAGATTCCGCCGGCGTGGCTGATGTCGGGCTGGGCCACGGCGATGCCGTCGGAGAGCACCGAGCGGAAGTCCCAGCGGGAGTACAGCCGTTCGCCGGTGGCGATGGGGATGGAGGTGGAGCGCACCACGGCGCCGAGGTCCCGGGAGAACTCCGGAAGCACGGGCTCTTCGACGAAGAGCGGCAGGAGCGGCTCCAGGAAGGGGAGCACACGGCGGGACATCGCCCCGCTGAACCGGCCGTGGAAGTCCAGCGCCAGGTCGCGCTCCGGCCCGATGGCCTCGCGGACCGCGCTCACCCCGGCCACGATGGCGTCGATCGCGGCGGGCGTGGCGAGCGGCTCCAGCTGGCCGCAGGGGTTCAGCTTGACCGCCGTCATGCCCTTGGCCACCTGCTCGGCCGCCGACTCGGCCAGTGCCTCAGGGGTGTCGCCGCCGACCCAGCCGTAGACACGCACCCGGTCGCGCACATGGCCGCCGAGCAGCTGGTGGACCGGGACGCCGTGGGTCTTCCCTGCGATGTCCCACAGGGCCTGGTCGATGCCGGCCAGGGCACTG
The DNA here is from genome assembly GCF_000721105.1 of Streptomyces cellulosae. Classification (GTDB taxonomy): domain Bacteria; phylum Actinomycetota; class Actinomycetes; order Streptomycetales; family Streptomycetaceae; genus Streptomyces; species Streptomyces cellulosae_A. The sequence continues at coordinate 109,716 of NZ_JOEV01000005.1, read as the reverse complement.
TTCAGGACGACGCCGCCGCGGTAGAACCCGCCTTTGGCGAGCACCTGCCAGTGCTCCTCGATCCGGGCCGGGTCCTGGCCGAGCAGGTAGTCGAACATCTCCTCCACACAGCGGGCGACGGTGTGGGCCCTGCCCTCGACTATGGGCTCGCCCCAGCCGGAGATGCCCTCGTCGGTGTCGACGCGCAGGAAGAGCCAGCGCGGCTCGACGAGGAAGAGCTCGTATCCAGTGATCTTCATGAGGTGGACCTCCGGGTCCTGTGCGGGTACGGCCTCGTGCGAGGCCAGGGCTCGGTGATGGGCGGTGAGTCCGTCGTGGTCGGAGCGAACACGGGGAACCGCCCGCTCGGGGGGCGGGAGAGCGTTGGCGTGGGGGAGGGGTGTGGTGCGGGGGGCGGGGCGGGACGTGTCCGCCCGGGATGCGGCGGTCGGGTCGTTCTCGGAGCGGTCGGAGCGGTCGGAGCGGTCGGAGCGGTCGGAGCGGTCGCAGCGGCCGCTCGCCCGCGACGGGCGACGCCCGGCGGCCTACTCCTGGGAGCTGATGCTGCGGCCACCGTCCACGAGCAGATTCTGGCCGGTGACGAAAGAGGCGTCCTCGGAGGCGAGGAAGGCCACGGCGGCGGCGATGTCCTCGGGGGCGCCGAGCCTGCCGACCGGCGTGCGTGCGATGGTCTGCGTCTTGTACTCGGGGGGTGTCCCGGCCCACAGGGCGGTGACCACCGCTCCGGGCAGGACGGAGTTGAACCTGATCTGACCCCCGTACTCGACGGCCAGTTGACGTACGAGGGCGTCGATCCCGCCCTTGGCCGCCGCGTACGCGGGGTAGCCCCTGAAGCCGACGGCCGCGTGCACGGACGAGGTGATCACCACCGCGCCCCTGGCCGTCCTGAGAAGGGGCACCGCGGCCCGGACACCGTAGAACACGGAGTCGAGGCAGAGCCGCAGCTGGTCGTGCCAGCCCGAGTCGTCGAGTTCGTGTGCCGCTCCCGGCAGATTGCGGCCTGCGTTGAGGTGGAGCACGTCGAGGCGCCCGGTCCAGTCCTCTGCCCCGGCGACGGCCGCGGCCCACTGATCCGGCGAGGTGACGTCGAGGGGCAGGTCCTGGGCCCGCCCGCCCCCGTCGCTGATCTCCTCGGCCACCCGATGGGCGGCCTTGGCGTCCACGTCGGTGACGAGGACGGACGCTCCCTCCGCCGACAGCCGGCGGGCGGTGGCCGCCCCGATGCCGGAGCCGGCCGCGGTGAGCAGGGCCGTACGGCCGGCGAAGCGTGGCGGGGCGGCGACGGTCATGGCGTTCCTCCTGGTCCTGCCGGTCTGGCGGTGGAGCCGCGCAGCACCAGCCGCGGCTCGGTCGGTACGACGACGTCTCCCACGGGCGTGCCCTCGATGGTGGCCACCAGGGCGTCCACGGCCGCGGTCCCCAGCTCGTACAGGGGCATCGCGACCGTGGTCAGCGGGGGATGGAGGTGCGCGGCGACGGGCAGGTCGTCGTTGCCGACCACGGAGACGTCCTCCGGGATCCTGAGGCCGAGGTCCCTGATCGCGGCCATGGCGCCTATCGCCTGGGCCAGCGAGCTGGTGTAGAGGGCGGTGACCGGAGGGCGGGCACTTCCGGGGGCGGGACGCAGCAGTTCCCGGGCGGCAAAGCCGCCGCCGTCCTCGGTGAAGTCTTCTGAGGCGACCGGAGCCGCGTCCAGCCCCAGTGCTTCGGCGTGGCGCAGGAACGCCTCCTTGCGGACCTCACTGGGGGTGATGCCGGCAGGACCCGCGATGTGGCCGACCGCGCGGTGACCGAGGCCGTGCAGGTGGTCGAGCGCGGTCACGCTGGAGCGGGCGACGTCCATGGTGACGTTGCGGCCGGATCCCTCGACGGAGCGGTTGAGGAAGACGTGGGGGACCGGGCTGCGGCTCAGGGTGTCCAGCAGGGGGTGGCCGGGTCGGGCGGAGGCGATGAGCAGTCCGTCGACCCTGCCCTCCTGCACCAGGTCGTTGAAGGAGTCGTCGGCCTCCTGTCCGTCGAAGTCCTCCGCCAGCAGGGAGAGATAGCCCAGCTCACGGGCGCGTTGATAGGCGCCGCGGGCGATGGTGACGTACGTGGGGTTGCCGAGGGCGGGGATCAGCAGGGCCAGTGCGTGGGTGCTGGCGCCGGCCAGCGCCCGGGCCCCGGAGTGCGGCCGGTAGCCGAGCGTCTCGGCGGCCTCGTGGACGCGCCGCCGCGTCTCCGGCCGCACGGACAGGTCCTGCCGGCCGTTGAGCACCTTGGACACGGTGGCCTTGGAGACCCCGGCCGCGTGTGCCACATCCACGAGCCTGGCCCGGACGGGTTGTTCCGGCACGTGCTTCCCCCTCTCCGGTCAGTGGTGCCCTGGTTCGCTGATGCGGGTCGAGAATGGCGTGTTCTGACCTCTTGACACCTTCTGGCGACGCAACCTAACGTTCGCGAAAGTTTCAGTCAACCGGTTTCCTCAGATGGAAATAAGTAGTACTTCTGAGCAGAGCCTCCGAAATCGGTCATATCGAAGATGCTAGATGTCGGCCACCGTTGACGTGGAGTCAACGGTGACCGAAGAGCCGTCCTCGGGCTTGCCGCCGACGCGACCACCGTCGCACTCGCGGTTCCCTGACACCGGTGCGCGCACTCGTCCACGCAGACGGATGCGCTCGGCCCAGGGCATCTCGCACCACCGCGGAGCGAGCCGGCGTTCCACCGGCCGCCGCGCTCCTCCGTCCGCTCCTCGCGACAGCCCCTCATGCCGCCATGGACCCCGTCGTACGGTCCCGCAGCCGCCGTACGTCCCGCAGCCGCGTACGTCCCCGCCACGAAAGGCCTATCAGCATGCCCATGTCGACGACGACCTCTCTCGACAGACGTCGCTTCCTCGCCGCCTCCGCCGGAACCGCCCTCGCCGCGACCGGCCTGTCCGCCTGCGCCGGCTCCGCCGGCAACGGCACGAGCGGCTCGGGGAGCGGCAAGACGACGCTCACGGTGATGACGGTCCAGAACGAGTGGGACAAGAAGACCCTCAAGGCCGCCGAAGAGGCGCTGGGGATGCACCTCAACGTCATCATCTGGGACGCCACCAAGCTCAACGCCATGCTGGCCGCCAAGAACGCACCGGACGTGGTCCGCGGCTTCGGCGCGACCGAGACCCCGTACTTCGCCGCCCGCGGCCTGATGACGGACCTGGACCCGTACTTCGCCAAGAGCTCCGTGCTGAAGGCCTCGGACCTCGACCCGGTCAACGACGTGTGGCGCTACGACGGCAAGAAGCAGGGTGCCGGACCGCGCTACGGCATGGCCAAGGACTACTCCCAGGACTCCATGTTCTGGTACCGCACCGACCTGTTCGAAGCCGCCAAGCTCGACGTCCCGAGCGCGACCCAGCCGATCTCCTGCGACGAGTGGCTCGACCTGGGCAAGAAGCTGGTCAAGCGCCGGCTCGGCAAGGTCAAGGTGTACGGCCTGAACGCCACCGGCATGGGCGTCTTCCCGCAGCTCATGGGCATGACCGCCTCAGCCGGCGGCAGCCTGTTCGCCGAGGACCTGGCCACGGTGGACTTCTCCTCCCCGGAGGCGCGGAAGGCACTGCAGTGGTACCTGGACTACGCGAAGGCCGACATCGGCCCCAGCGTCACCAACCCCAACCCCGACGGCTGGGACGGCCCCACCTACCAGGCCAACCGGATGGCGATGAGCTGCAACGGCTACTGGTTCGGCGGGCTGATCGGCGCCGACGCCAAGCTCGCCGAGGTCTCCCGCTTCGCGCCCGCGCCGCAGCTCGGCGGCAACCGCGTCAGCTCCTGCTTCGGCGCCACTGGCTTCTGGATACCGAGGGATGCCAAGAACAAGGACGCGGCCTGGAAGTTCTTCGAGTGGTACTTCGCCGGCAAGCCCGCCCAGGAGCGGGCCGCCAGTGGATGGGGCATCCCCTCGCTGACGTCCCTGCGCTCGAAGATGCCGCAGACCAGCGCCTTCCAGAAGCAGGCGTTCCAGGTGCAGGAGCAGGAGCTGCCGCACTTCTCCGTCCTCAGCTTCACCCCGTACGCCCAGCAGGCCGCACTGGAGGGCGTGCTGACCAAGGTCCTGCCGGGTGCCGTCAAGTCGGGCACGTCCGCGGGCAAGGTCGCCGACACGCTCAACTCCCGGATGAACGAGCAGCTTGCCCAGGGCAAGGAGCTCGTGGGGTGAGCACCGAACAGATCACCGCGCCGGGCGCGCCGTCCCCCTCCGGGGAGACGGCCGCCCGGCCCGGGCCCCGCACCGGCGCGCGCTCCGGTCGCGGACCCCGCTCGATGACCACCCGGCGGGCCATCTCCTTCTACGTGTTCGCCGGCCCCTGGATGCTCGGGTTCCTGGCCCTGACGGCCTTCCCGCTCGGCTACGCGCTGTGGCTGAGCCTGACCAACTCCGACGGGCTGTCGAACAACTCCCGCTTCGTGGGCCTGGACAACTACCGCGAGGTCTTCTCCGACCCGGAGACGATGTCCTCCCTGGCCCGCACCGGCGTCTTCACCGCGATCACCGTGCCGCTCACCATCGCGGCGGGGCTGCTGCTGGCGGTGCTGGTCAACCAGCCGATCCGGGCACGCGGCCTGTTCCGCACCCTGCTGTATCTGCCCGCGGTCGTCCCGCCGGTCGGCGCCGCCCTCACCTTCAAGCTGATCTTCGACCGGGACTCGGGCGCGGCCAACGGAGCCCTGGACGCTCTGCACATCGACGGCGTGAGCTGGCTGATGGACCCCTACGCCCGCTGGGTCCTGGTCAGCCTGACCGTGTGGGGCGCCGGCAACGTCATGATCATCTCGCTGGCGGGGCTCCAGGACATCCCGAGGGAGTTGCACGAGGCCGCCCGCATCGACGGCGCGAACGCCTGGCAGACCTTCACCCGGATCACCCTGCCGCTGCTCTCCCCGGTGCTGTTCTTCCAGGTCATCACCGGGATCATCGCCGCCGTACAGAGCTTCCTGCCGCTGCTGATCTCCCTCGACCCCACTCCGAAGGGCGTCACGGCCGTCCCCGAAGGCAACTACCTGTTCATGATCCACGTGTTCGCCCAGTACTTCGCCAACGGCCGCTACGGATACGCGTCCGCGATGCTCTGGGTGCTGTTCCTGATCATCATCGCGGTGACCTTCCTCGTCTTCAGACTCAGCAAGGGCGCGGTCTTCTACGCCGTCGACCCGGAGCCGGCCGCCAAGGCGTCCCGGCCCCGCACGATCGGAGGCAAGTGATGGTGTTCCCCCGCAGAAGTGCCGTCTACATGCTGCTGGTCGGCGCCCTCGTCCTCTTCCTGGGGCCGTTCGCCTGGCTGCTGGACACCGCCCTGAAGGCTCCCTCCGAGCTGCGTGTGCTGCCCATCCACTGGTGGCCGCACCACCTCAGCCTGAACAACTTCCGGGACGCGCTGACCCAGATCGACTACCTCGGCTACGCCCGCAACTCCCTGACGATCGCCACCCTCTACGCCGTCCTGGTCACCCTGGCCTCGGCGTGGGCGGGCTACGGGTTCGCCCGCCTCAACGCGCCCGGCAAGCGGATGATCTTCAACGTTCTGCTGTCGACGATGATGCTGCCGCAGATCCTCACCCTCATCCCGACCTATCTGCTGTTCGCCAAGCTGCACCTCACCAACACCTACATGCCCTGGGTGCTGTGGGGCCTGAGCGGAGCCCCGTACCTGATCTTCCTTTTCCGGCAGTTCTTCTCGAACATGCCCAAGGAGCTGGAGGAGGCAGCGATCGTCGACGGCTGCGGACAGATCCGCATCTTCTGGCGGATCTTCCTGCCGCAGTCCTGGCCGGTCATCGCCACCAGCCTGATCCTGTCCTTCAGCTGGACGTGGGGCGACTTCGTCGCGCCCGCCCTGCTGCTGGACGACAACCACACCACGCTCGCGGTCAAGCTCGCCTACGGATACGTCAACGAGCACGGCTCACCGCTGTGGAACCTCGTCGCGGCGGGCGCGGTGATGTACGTCGTCCCGGTGCTGGCGTTGTTCCTGATCGTGCAGCGGGGCTTCGTCACCGGCGTCGCCACCTCCGGGCTCAAGTGACCCGAGCTTGCCAACGCACCTCGCAGCAAAGGAACTTCGCATGACCGACACTCAGGCGACCGCCACGCCCCCTGCGGCGGTGGGGTCATGACGGAGCGTCCTGCCCTCACCTCGCAGCTCGGCCGGACCCGGGTCATGGCCATCCTCAGGTCGGCCGACGCCTCAGGACTGCCCGCCGTGGCCCGGGCCCTCGCCTCCGGCGGCGTCACCTGCCTGGAGGTCACCCTCACCACGGGCGGAGCACTCGACGCACTGGCCCGTATCCGGGCCGAACTCGGCCCCGAGGTCGCGGTCGGCGCCGGCACCGTGATCACCGGCGACCAGGCCAGGGACGCCCTGGCGGCGGGAGCTCAGTTCCTGGTCGCTCCCGTCGTGGACACCGCCGTCGTCCGGAACGCGGCGGACCGGGGCGTCCCCTGCTACCCGGGAGCCTGGACCCCGAGCGAGGTGTCCCAGGCGTGGCGGGCGGGCGCCGCCGCCGTCAAGCTGTTCCCCGCGAACACGGGCGGCCCAGCCCATCTGCGGCAACTGCGGGCGCCCCTGCCCGACATACCGCTCGTCGCCGTCGGCGGCGTGGGCATCGACCAGGCGCGGGACTACCTGGACGCGGGCGCCTGCGCGGTCGGTATCGGCTCCCCGCTGCTGCGCGGGGCGGACCAGGACCCGACTCCGCAGGCACTGGACGCCCTCACCACGAGGGCGCGCATTCTGCTGGACGCGGTAGAGGCCCTCGCACGGGCCGGGGAGGCGAGCGCGTGAGCACGTCCGCACACCCACCCGACGAGCCCTACCTCGTGACCCTCGGCGACGTGCTCGCCGTCATGGCGGCCACCCGGGACCCCGGCCCGCTCGCACTCGGCACGACACTGCGCCTGGGCATCGCCGGCGCGGAGTCCAACGTCGCTGTCGGGGTCAGCCGGCTCGGCGGATCCGCCACCTGGATCGGCCGGGTGGGCGACGACGAACTCGGCGACCTCGTCCTGCGGGAACTACGGGCCGAAGGGGTCACCACCATCGCCGCTCGCGACCCCGCCCCCACCTCCCTGCTGCTGAAGGAACGCCGCACCACCACCCACAGCCGCACGCGCTACTACCGCACCCACACGGCCGGGTCCCGGCTGACCGTCGACGACATTCCCGAGCACGTCGTCGCGGGGGCGGCGGTCCTGCACATCACCGGCATCACGCCGGCGCTCGGGGAGGGTCCCGCCGCGGCCGTGACCCGGGCCGTGGACATCGCCGCCGACGCGGGCGTGACCATCTCCCTGGACGTCAACTTCCGCTCCCTGTTGTGGAGCGAGGCCGAGGCCCGGCGGATCCTGCTGCCCTTGGTGCGCAGGAGCGACCTGGTCTTCGCCGGACCCCACGAGGCCGCTCTCGTGGTGCCCGGTGCCGACGGACCGGAGGAACTCGCCAAGAACATCTGCGACCTGGGGCCGGGCGGGGCCGTGATCAAGCTCGGTGCCGACGGGGCGTACGCCCTCCTCGAAGGACAGCCCCACTGGCAGCCCGCCGTACCGGTCCGTGTCCACGACTCGGTGGGCGCGGGAGACGCGTTCGCCGCCGGGTACCTCGCCGAACTGCTCGCGGGCGAGCCCCCGGAGGGGCGGCTGAGGACGGCGGCCCTGCTCGGCGCCTTCGCGGTGAGCACCGCCGGCGACTGGGAGGGCCTGCCCCGGCGCTCCGAACTGGGCCTGCTGGACCACCACGACGACATCGTCCGTTGAAACCCCTCCATCCGCCCCGTCCGATGAACCTCCCAGGACCACCCATGCGCACAAGCTCCCTCACCGGCACGATCGCCGTCCTCACCGGCTCCTACACGCCCGATTCCGGCGGTGACGGCCCCGGCGTCGCCGCCCTGCGGCTCGATCCCACGACCGGACACCTCTCCTACGACGAGGTGGAGACGCTGCCCGTCAGCGGGGCCTCGTTCCTGGCGGCCCACCCGTCGCTCGCCGTCGTCTACAGCATGAACGAGAGCGACACGGGCACCGTCAGCGCCGTCGCCCGTGACGGCGACGGCACCCTGTCCCCGCTGGGCGACCCGATGGGCAGCGGCGGGGCGAACCCGTGCCACCTCACCGTCCACCCGGGCGGCGAATGGCTGCTGACCGCGAACTACGGCAGCGACACCGCGCCGGGCACGGTCGCGGTGCACCGGCTCGGCACCGACGGGCGCCTGCTCGAGCCGACCGATCTCGTCGTCCACCAGGGGTCGGGACCGGTCACCGGACGGCAGGAGGGCAGCCACGCCCATCAGGTACTCGTCGACCCCGCGGGCCTTTTCGTGCTGGCCACCGACCTCGGGGCGGACGCCGTGCTCACCTACCGGCTCGACACCCTCACCGGAACCCTGCAGCAGACCGCCGTGAACCCGATGCGCGCGGGATCCGGCCCCCGCCACCTCGCCTTCGCGCCCGGCGGCGACCTGGTGTTCAGCGCCGACGAACTGTCCTCCACCGTCACCTGTCACCGCTACGACGCCACCGACGGCACCCTGACGGCACTCTCCTCCGCTCCCGCCACGACAGCCGAGGACATCGTCAACCAGCCCGGCGGAATCGTCGCGTCGCCCTGCGGGCGCTTCGTGTGGGTGACCAACCGCGGCGCGGACACGGTCGCCGCGTTCCACGTCGCCGGCACCGCCCTGGAACCGCTCGGCGAGGTCCCCGCCGGCGGCACCTGGCCCCGCGGCCTCGCTCTGGTGGACGGCCATCTGCTCGTCGCCAACCAGCACAGCGGCACACTCGCCGCGCTGCGGGTTCTACAGGACGGGACTCTCGCCCAGCCACACCCGCCGGTCTCCGCACCTTCGGTGGTCTGCGCACTGGCGCTCTGACCGCGTTCCTCTCCCGTCCTCCTCCCTTTGCGTCCGCAGAGACGTCCGAAGTCACGTCCGAAAGGCAGCCATGTCCGAGCCCGGCACCACCCCCGCCGCCCGCTTCACCCTCGACCCGGCCTTCGCGGTCGGCAGCGTCAGCCCTCGTCTGTACGGATCGTTCGTCGAGCACATGGGCCGCTGCGTCTACACCGGCGTCTACGAGCCCGGCCACCCCGCCGCCGACGCCGACGGTCTGCGCCAGGACGTCCTGGAGCTGGTCCAGGAACTCGGCGTCACCACCGTCCGCTACCCCGGCGGCAACTTCGTCTCCGGCTACCGCTGGGAGGACAGCGTGGGCCCGCGCGAGGGGCGGCCGGCCCGGCTGGACCTGGCATGGAGGTCCACCGAGACCAACGAGTTCGGCCTGGGCGAGTTCATGGACTTCTGCCGGAAGACCGGTATGGAGCCCATGATGGCGGTCAACCTCGGCACCCGCGGCGTCGAGGACGCCGTACGGCTGCTGGAGTACTGCAACCACTCCGGCGGCACCGAGCTGTCCGACCGCCGTATCGCCCACGGCGACAAGGAGCCGTACGGCATCCGGATGTGGTGCCTGGGCAACGAGATGGACGGCCCCTGGCAGATCGGTCACAAGACGGCCGAGGAGTACGGGCGGCTCGCGGCCGAGACCGCCCGCGCCATGAAGATGATCGAGCCCGACCTGGAGATGGTCGCCTGCGGCAGCTCCGGCTCCGGCATAGCCACCTTCGCCGCGTGGGAGGCGACCGTCCTGGAGGCCGCCTACGACCTGGTCGACCACGTCTCCCTGCACGCCTATTACGAGGAGATCGACGGCGACCGTGACTCCTTCCTGGCCTCCGCCGTGGACATGGAGCACTTCATCGAGTCGGTCGTCGCCACCTGCGACCACGTCGGTGCCCGTCTCAAGGCGAAGAAGCACATCAACCTCTCCTTCGACGAGTGGAACGTCTGGTACCAGAAGCGGCCGAACCCGCACCCGGTGGAGGACTGGCAGCAGGCGCCGCGCCTGCTGGAGGACGTCTACACCGTCACCGACGCCGTGGTCCTCGGCTCGCTGCTCATCGCCTTGCTGCGACACGCCGACCGAGTCACAGCGGCCTCCCTCGCTCAGCTCGTCAACGTCATCGCGCCGATCATGACCGAGCCGGGCGGACCGGCGTGGCGGCAGACCACGTTCCACCCCTTCGCCCAGGCGTCGGCGTACGGACGCGGCCGGGTGCTGCGCGTCGAGGTGGACAGTCCGACGTACCCCACCGCCCGCTTCGGTGACGTACCGCTGCTGCACGCCACCGCGGTGACCGACGACGAGACGGGCGCCGTCACCGTCTTCGCCGTCAACCGCGGCCAGCGGGATGTCCTGCCGCTGACGATCGACCTGCGCGGTGTCGACGCCCACACCCTGGCGGAGCACCTGGTCCTGGCCGACAGCGACCCGGAGGCCACCAACACCGCGGACCAGCCCGACCGTGTCACCCCGCACACCGCCACCGGCACCGGCCTCACCGACGGCGTCCTGCACGCCGAACTCGAACCGCTCTCCTGGAACATGATCCGCCTGACACGTCGGCAGAACTGACGACTTCGCCGGCCCTGGCCCCCATGGGGGACACACCCTGACCGCGCCACCGCAACCGGTGTCTTCGGACACCGCCGCACTCATGCCTGGGAAGAACCGATGCCAGCCGTTGCCCGACCCTTGTACCGAGACCCCGTTCACGACGGCGCGACCGATCCCACCCTCATCTGGAACCGGCACGCCGGCGAATGGTGGATGTTCTACACGAGCCGACGCGCCGACGCGCCGCCGATGAACGACGTGAGCTGGGTGCACGGGACCGACATCGGGATCGCGTCCTCCTCGGACGGCGGAGCCACCTGGCTGTACCGGGGAGTCGCCGAAGGGCTGGACATCGAGCCCGGGCGGCATACCTACTGGGCCCCCGAGATCGTCGACGACGGGACCGAGTACCACATGTTCGTCAGCGTGATCCGCGGTGTGCCGACCCGGTGGGAGGGACATGCACGGGTGATCCGGCACTACACGAGCCACGATCTCTTCTCATGGACGTACCGTTCCACGTTGTCGCTCTCCTCCGAGCGGGTGATCGACGCGTGCGTCCTGCGGCTCCCCACGGGGGGCTACCGCATGTGGTACAAGGACGAGGCCGATCACGCGCACACCTACGCGGCGGACAGTGACGATCTGGCGCGGTGGACCGTCCGGGGACCTGCCGTCGAGTGGTCGGAGCACGAAGGCCCGAACGTCTTCGAGCTCGACGGCGGCTACTGGATGCTCGTCGACGAATGGCACGGCCTGCGGGTTCTTCACTCAAGGGACCTGGAGACATGGGAACCGCGAGGACTCGTCCTCGACCGCCCCGGGCAGGGCACGGACGACGCGGGATGTGGATTCCACGCCGATGTCGTCACCAGTGAACTCGGCGCCTTCGTCTTCTATTTCACACATCCGGGGCGATTCGACGACGGCGCTGGACACCACAGCGACTACAACGACCGCCGGAGCTCCATCCAGGTCGCCCGCCTGCGGGTGAACGGAGACACCCTCGTGTGCGACCGCGACGAAGCCCTTGAGGCCCCCATCCTGCCTCTCCAAGGGCCGGTGCGGTGACGAGGATCCGCAACCCCCGCAGGCAAGCCGGAGCGCGACTCGTGCCGACCCGCTGGGACTGCCGCTCACACGGTGAGCTCCTTGGTGATGCGGTCCTGCGGAAGGCGCAGATGTCCGAGTACTCCGGCGGTGCGGGCTCGGCCGCCACGCCGCGGACGGCGGAGTGCACGCCATCGGCCGCGCACGGGAAAGATGAAGGTGGCGCCGACCAGTACATCCATGGAACGGTGGCCTGATGCCAGACAGCGACTACGACCGGGTACGCCTCGGCATCGAGGCCATGACCGCATACATTTCCGGCAACGCCCTCATGACGACGTACATGAGAGAACGCCGCGACTCCGACGGAAATCTCGACCAGGTCGCGGACGGCGCCACGGCGCTGTGCGCGCTGCTGCTGAACCAAATGGCCCACATGACCGGAAAGTCCGAACAGGAGATCCTCCAGGAGATCGCCCGCGGGCTGAACCGAACGGAGCAGCGGGAGCAGTAGAGGCGGTGTCGGTGGCCGACCCGGCCCTCTGCGGGCCGGGGCGGAGTTCTGTTGGTTCTCCAGGTCGGTGGCTGCCTCTTCGGGGCCGTGCGGCCCGGTCGTCGATGACGAGCCCTTCGTGCGGGCTGACAGGGGGTGCCGTCAGACCTCGTGCGGGGCGAAGAGTTCGAGGTGGCCGCAGGAGGAACACCGGTAGGCATCGATCTGGTACCTCGCACGTCCCCAGCGCTTGGCTCCCCCGAAGAGCCCCCGTTCCAGCGGCCCGGGTATCCAACGGGTGTATCCGCTCGAGTGGTCGCCGCCGTCTTCGATGAAGCCGGGGCGCAGGTCGGTGGCCTGACACTGGGTGCACTTGATTTCCACGGACGTACTGTAGGGGAGCCCGGGACGGGGGTGCGGCTGAGGTGCCCCCTTGCGGCGAGGTGCCCCTCGCGGAGAGTACGAGGGTGGCCCCCGGAAGCTGAAAGGGACTGTGCGCGAACATCCGGCGGCCGCGATCGCGGTGTGGCGTGGCGCACTGTCGAGGCGAGGTGGGCCTAGAACCGACGACCTTGGGTATCCGCGTGGTGCTGGCAGGGAAGCGGCGCAGCGCCTGGGGAGGTCACGCCGCTTCCCTGCTGCTCCCCGCCGGAAAACACGTCGCACCGTTTGCGGGCCCGGCAGGAGGATGCGAGGCGTCGGCTCAGTCCGGCAGTCCCCACGGTTTCGCGTCGCCGATGGCGGGCACGTCACGCGCGCTCAGGTCCGGGTCGGTGCCGCGGGGGAGTACGACGGCGGTTTCGTTCCGGCCGAGCGGGATCTGGATGCGGCCGGGGGCTGTCTCTCGGTACCGCAGCCGCCGGCCGCGCTCGTCCCGTACGTCGATGGCGCCGCCGATGCCGTGCTGCAGCACGAGCGGCGCGCCGGCCTCGCTGCGGACGCGCACCCATCGGGTCCGGCCGCCCGATCGGTTCGCGTCGACGAGGAACGCGCCCTGGGTGCGCAGGCCTTGCACCGACAGGTCCGGCCAGCGCCGTGACACGGAGGGGAAGGCCCGCACGACACCGCCGTGGCTCTGCACCGCCATGTCGAGGACCGACTGGGCCGCCGTCAGCGGGCTCTCGATGGCCAGGTTCCCGCCCTCCACATACATGGTGTTCGCGGTCATCCACGCGTTCTTGATGAGGTTGCCGTCGGTGAAGAAGGTCAGGAAGTCGAGAGCGTCCTCAGGCCGTTCCACCAAGGCGGCCATCGAGGACGCGGCGGCGTAGCTGTAACCGGCCCACAGGCTGCGGTCCTTGACCCAGTGGTCGAAGGTCGTCCGTATGGTGTCCCGGTCCAAGGGGCGGTCCCAGCTCAGCTCGTGCAGCGGGAAGAGCCACAGCATGTGCGAGAAGTGCCGGTGGGACTCGGTGAGGGGTTTGCCGGCGCCGATGTTGACGCCGGTCGCGTCGCGCGGGTAGTCCACCAGGCGCTGGAGGATCTCGCGCCAGCGTCCGGCGCGGGGATGGTCCGTGCGGAGAACGCGCAGGCAGTCGAGGAGGGTGGCGCAGCCCCAGCGGATCAGGGAGAGGTCGTAGGTGCAGTCGGTGGCGTCCGCCCACTCGGGCGACCGGGTGAGCGGCAGGTGCAGCTTTCCGTCGCTGCCCTCGTACAGGAAGTGGTCGTAGAAGTTCACCGCCTTGACCAGGATCGGGTAGAGGACGTCCCGCACGATCGACACGTCCATGGTGTGGCGGTAGCTGAGCCAGACGTTGTGCATGGCCCAGATGAGATTGCCGTTGTTGTCGGTCTTGGTGGAGGTGCCGGGGATGCCGACCGTCTTGGCGCCGGGGCGCAGCATCCAGTCCGAGGGGTGGGCCAGGGCGTAGGTGTCGCCGTCCTGGTACTCCGGCGGGACGGACAGCGGCAGGTACTTCTCGAAGTTCTTGAAGGTCGAGGTGACGGAGTCGAGTTCGGGGTGAGCGGATCCCTGGATGAGCCAGGTGGCGATCTGTACGTTGAGGTTCCACCAGACGGCGCTCCAACTGCCGCCGGTCTCCGGGTACCACGGCCCCCACTCGGACATCGACGGCCCGCCGGCACGGGTGGCGCAGGCGGCCTTGTAGAGCTGGATCCAGTAGAAGTTCTGGATGCGCTTGTCGGGTACCGAGACCAGGCTGCGCCGGTAGAAGCGGTGCCACCAGGCGCGGTGGGCGCGCACCAGTTCGTCCGGGTCGGCGGAGAGCGTGCGCGACACTTCGGCGACGGCCCGCTCCGTCGTGCGCGAGAGGTCCTCGGGGAAGCCGTAGACGATGTGCGCGGCCAGCAACCTGCCGCTGCCGACGCGCCGTTCGCGCCAGGCGGTGGTCCATCCGCCGCCCGCGATCAGCGGCTGCTCGACGTAGTGGGTCGTGCCGGCGGATCCGGTGCGGGGGTCCGGGTTGCCGGTGTAGTCGGCGGGTTTGTCCTTCTCGCGGGGCGAGATGGCAGGCAGCCACGTGAACGACCAGGCCGCGGTCTCCTCGCCGGCGCTGGGCCGGGTGGAGATCAGCAGCGCGGTGCGGGCGTTGTGCACCAGCATCGAGAAGCGGACGCTGCCGCGGGTGGTGGTGACGGTACCGCGCAGCTCGGCGTCCCAGATGTCCAAGGTCCAGTCGACGCCGGTCACCTCACCGGCGAGCGTGAGGTCGAAATGCCCTATGGGCAACCGGGAGAATCCGTACGGGGCACGCCACTGAGGTCGCTGGTCCTGCACCTGGCTGTGGCTGACCATGACCTTCACGCAGTTGGCCGTCGCGCCCCGGTAGACCTGCACCCCGAGCAGACCGTTGCCGAGGAAGGGGCCGTCCTTCCAGTCGCCGGGCATCCGCCGCCACCGCAAGGCGGCGGCTCTGGCCATGCGTTCGTACACATCCTCCGCGCCTCCGGGCGACCGGGGTGCCGCCCAGGCGGTGCCGGACCCGGCTGACCAGCCCGTGGCGGCGACCGCGACCGCCGTACCGATCACGCCTCTTCGAGAGATGCCGTTCACTGGTGTCGCGGTCACGTAGGTGCCTCCCATTTCTGGTTGTGAACTTCCTGGGCATAGTGCAGGCCTTGGGGGTCAAGGGGAAGACCTCCGACGTATTGGAAATCGGCGAGTGCTGTATTAGCAGGTGGGCTGCGACAGTCCGGTCAAGTCCTCTCGGTGAAGGCGGCAAGTGGACCGATGTCTGGGGGTCGCGTCCGGCTTCGCTGCGGGACAAGGCCGTGTTGGGGCGTGCTCGCGGCCGTCACCCGGGAGATGCGCGAGCCGACGGAACACCGGGCGCGGACGTGATGTCGGTGAAGGGTTGATTCCGGCCAGACCCGCGCGTATAAATAAGCAACTTTCTTTCTTACAGAGCCCGGATGGCGAGATGAGGGCACCGTGACCCGCCGTTACCCAGCAGGCCCGCAGCGGCTGCTCCGTTCGCTCAACGGGCGCGCTGTGCTGGAGGCGATCGACGAGACGGGACCGATCACGACCACCGACCTCGCCCGACGGTTCCCCCTGTCCCGCCCGACCGTGGCGGCCGCGGTCGGGCTGCTGCTGGAGCGCGGGGTGATCACCGAGGTGGGCCCGGTGACCGGGCGCAAGGGGCCGGCGCCGGCGCAGTACGAGGTGAACGCCGACTGCGCCTTCGCGGTCGGCGTGGACGTGGGGCACCGGAAGATCCGGGCCGCTGTCGCGGACGTCACCGGGCGGGTCCGGGCGCGGTCCGAGGCCGAGCAACTCGGCCACCGGGACGGCGACGCACTCGTCGGGCAGGTCCTGCGGATGTGCGTGGAGCTGGCCCGGCAGGTGGACCGCCCGCTGGAGGACATCACCCAGGTCGTCATGGGTCTGCCTGCCGCGGTCGGCCCGGACGGACGCAGCCTGTCGTACGCGGCCGGGCTCCCCGACGCCGGACGCGGGCTCGGCGAGGCGCTCGGCCGCGTCGTACCGGTGCCGCTGGTCCTGGAGAACGACGTGAACCTCGCCGCGCTGGCCGAGCGCACCCACGGCCGCGGCACGGAGGTCGACGACTTCGTCCTGGTCAGCCTGGGCGTCGGACTCGGCCTCGGCCTGGTGGTCGACGGCCGTGTCCGGCGGGGTGCCACCGGAGTCGCGGGGGAGGCGGGCTATCTGCCCAGCGACCGGATGATCGCGCCGGTCGGGCAGCGCCGGGACCTCGTACAGGACCACCTGGGCGCGCGGTACATCAGCGCCCGGGCGCACAGCCTGGGACTGCCGGGTGACGGCAGTCCCCGTACCGTCTTCGAACTCGCCCGAACCGGAGATCCCGGCGCGCTCGGGATCGTGGACGACACCGCCCGCAGCGTCGCCTACGTGGTGGCCTGCGTGGTGCCCCTGATCGACCCGGCACTCATCGTGCTGGGCGGCGCCATCGGCGCCAACGGTGACCTGCTGCTCGAACCGGTCGCCCGTCACCTGGCTGATTTCAGTACGTTCCGGCCGCCGGTGGTCGTCTCGGACCTCGGTCCGGACGCCGTCCTCACCGGTGCCACCACCATGTCGGCGGAGCTGGCGCGTGAGTCCGCCTTCGCCGCCGCCACCACTCCCGACGCACCGGCGGAGCCACCGCTGTCTCTGACCTGATGCACCGCGGCGACGCCGTCTTGCCGGACAGCGTCGCCGCCAGAGGTCACCGGGCGTTGCCACGCCCGGACGACCGACCGACCGATCCGTCACCCAGGGAATGCCATCTCCGAGGAAGGACGATCAGTGTTCAAATCTATCACCGGGGCCGCGGCCGTCACGGCCGCCGGCGTACTGCTGCTGGCCGGCTGTACGTCCACCGGGCCCACGTCCGCAGAACCCGACACCGCCATCACGCCGGGCGCCTCGCACAAGCCCGCCACCGTCACCGTCTGGACCTTCAACCACCTCCCCAACGAGGTCGCGGCCTTCAAGTCGACGCTGGGCCGGCTGCACACCAAGTACCCGTGGCTGACCGTGAAGTTCGTGCCCAACAAGGACGACGCCGCCTACGCCAAGGCCGTCGCCGCGGGCAACCCGCCCGACGTGTTCATCAGCTCCACGCCCGACAACGTGGCCAAGTTCTGCTACAACGGCACGGTCGCCGACCTGAAGCCGTATCTGTCCTCGGCCGGTGTGGACACGGCCAAGACGTTCCCGCCCGCGACCCTCGTCTACACCCGCTACCAGAGCAAGCAGTGCGCGCTGCCGCTGCTGACCGACGCGTTCGCCCTCTACTACAACAAGAAGACGTTCGACGCGGCCGGCCTCAAGCCGCCCAGGACGCTCGCCGAGCTGACCGCCGCCGCGAAGAAACTCACCGTGAAGAACACGGACGGCTCCATCAAGACCTTCGGCTTCGTGCCCCGCTCCGACTTCGACGTCAACCGGTACGCCTTCACCGGAGCGCACAACGGCAGCGACTTCTACGGCAAGGACGGCAAGACGACCTTCGCCTCCGACCCCAAGTGGCAGCAGCTGCTGAAGTGGGACCAGGACCTCATCGACTACTACGGCAAGGCGAACGTGCAGAAGTTCGTCGGCCGCTACCAGCCGCACGCCGACGACGCGGGCAACCCGCTGCTGACCGGTGCCGCGGCCATGGAGTTCGACGGTGAGTGGCACGTCGGTGAGATCGCCTCCGAGAAGAAGGACTTCGACTACGGCGTCGTCCCGATGCCGGTGCTCGACGGATCGTCGGGGACGTACGGCGCGGGCAGCACCCTCGGCACCGTCGCCTATCTGTCGGCCGGCTCGCAGCACAAGCAGGAGGCGTTCTTCGCACTCCAGCAGCTCACCACCGACACCACCTTCCTCAACACCCTCGCCGACACGGTCTACAACATCCCCACCACGTTCGCCGCGCTGAAGGCCTGGGACAAGGCCAAGGACCCGCACTGGAAGCCGTTCGTCGACATCTTCCAGAACCCGGACTCCTCCTACAAGACGCTCACCCCGGCGGGCGTCGAGGACATGGACACCTGGCGCGCGTTCCTGCTCGAGTACGAGCAGGGCAAGGTCAAGGACGCCGCCGCCGGACTGGCCGCCGTCGGGAAGAAGATCGACTCTCTCAACTCCGAGAGCGGACAGTGACGATGACGACCGTGGCCGCCCCCGTCGGCGACGCCCCGGGCGGGACGCGTGCGCGTCCCGCCCGGGGTTCCCGGCGCCGTCCGAGCAGGGCCCGCTGGTGGGTCGTACTCGGCTTCCTGTCCCCGTTCGTCATCGGGTTCGCCGTCTTCGTGCTGTACCCGGTGAGCGCCACGCTGTACTACTCGCTCACCGACTTCCAGGCCGGCTCGTACCGACCGGTCCAGTTCGTCGGACTGCGCAACTACCGCGCCCTGTTCAGCCAGTCGGACACCTTCTGGGTGGCGGTGCGGAACACCGTGTGGATGGTCGTCGTCATGGTGCCGCTGCGCACCGGCTGGGCCATGCTCACCGCCTGGGTGATCATCCGCGTCAAGCGCGGCAGGGCCGTGTACCGCACCCTGTTCTTCCTGCCGTCCATGGTGCCGGTGGTGGCCGCCGCCCTGTCCTTCATCGTGCTGCTCAACCCGGTCGGACCGCTCAACCGGCTGCTGGACCTGGTGGGCGTGAGCGGCCCGGGATGGTTCGCCGACCCCGCCTGGTCCAAGCCCAGCCTCGTCCTGATGGCGCTGTGGGCCAGCGGCAACGTGATGGTCATCTTCTCCGCCGCCATGCTCGACGTACCACGCGAGTTGTACGAGGCCGCCGAACTCGACGGTGCGAACGCCCTGCAGAAGTTCCGGAGCATCACCCTGCCGGCGATCTCCCCCGTCATCTTCTTCGCCCTGCTCACCGGGATGATCTACACCTTCCAGTACTTCACCGAGGCGTTCGTCGCCTCCAGCTCGGCCAACGCCACGTCGTCCAGCAACGACCTGATCGGCTATCCCGGCAACTCCCTGCTGTTCTACTCGACGGAGCTGTACCGGCAGGGCTTCTCCTACTTCAAGACCGGATACGCCTCGGCCATGGCCTGGCTGCTGTTCCTGGTCATCTTCGCGGCGACCGTGGTGTTCATCCGCGCCTCGCGCCGCTTCGTACACCACGCGGGCGGTGGCCGATGAGCACGTTGGACCTGACGAAGCATCAACGTCCGCTCAAGCGCCGGCTGTTGTACCTGCTGGCCGAGCACGCGCCCGCCGTCGCGGTCGCCCTCTGCTTCCTGCTGCCGCTGACGATCTGCGTCCTCACCGCGTTCATGACCCAGCACCAGGCCGGTACCGGCTCGCTGTGGCCCTCACCCTGGGAGTTCGGCAACTTCCGGGAGGTCTTCTCGGCCATGCCGTTCGGCCGCGACCTGGCCAACACGATGCTGTACGCCGGGCTGTCCACGATCGGCGTCGTCATCTCGTCGGTGCCGGTCGCCTACGCGCTGGCCCGGCTGCGGTGGCGGGGCCGCGAGGCCGTCTTCATGGTCGTACTGGCCGCGATGATGATCCCCGCCCAGGTCACCAGCCTGCCTCTGTACGTGATGTACTCGCACATCGGCTGGGTGGGAACCCTCAAACCGCTCATCGTCCCCACGTTCTTCGGCGACGCGTTCAGCATCTTCCTGCTGCGCCAGTTCTTCCTCACCATCCCCGACGAGTTCACCGAGGCCGCCCGGATGGACGGCGCGGGGGAGCTGCGCATCCTGCTGCGGGTCCTGGTCCCCATGACCAGGCCGGCGATCGCCGCCGTGGGCCTCTTCGCGTTCCTGTACGCGTGGAACGACTTCTACAACCCGCTGCTCTACACCGGGAACAGCGACACCGGCCAGACCCTCGCGGTGGCCCTCAGCCAGCTCGCCAAGAACGGGCACCAGAACGCCTACCAGCTGCAGATGGCGGCCTCGCTGATGTTCCTGCTGCCCGTCCTGGTGCTGTTCTTCCTGGCACAGAAGGTCTTCGTCGAGGGCATCGCGCTGACCGGCGTCAAGGGCTGAGGCCCCACACACCCGCAGCGCCCCCCACACACAGCCTTGGGAGCACGAGTGAAGATCACCGTTGTCGGCGGTGGCAGTACGTACACACCCGAACTGATCGAGGGCTTCGCCCGGCGTGCCCAGCTGCTGCCGGTCGACGAACTCGTCCTGCAGGACATCGAGGCCGAACGCCTGGCCGTGGTCGGCGGCCTGTCCCGCCGCATCCTCGACCGGCACGGATTCCGGGGCCGGCTGACCACCACGACCGACCTCGGTCCCGCGCTGGACGGAGCGGCCGCGGTGCTGATCCAACTGCGCGTGGGCGGCCAGGCGGCCCGGCTGGTGGACGAGACCCTGCCGAACGAGTTCGGCCTGCTCGGCCAGGAGACCACCGGGCCCGGCGGCTTCGCGAAGGCGCTGCGCACGGTCCCGGTGGTGCTCGACATCGCCGCGGAGGTACGCCGCAGATCCCTGCCCGGCGCGTGGATCGTGGACTTCACCAACCCGGTCGGGATCGTCACCCGCGCACTGCTGGACGCCGGCCACCGCGCCGTCGGCCTGTGCAACGTGGCGATCAAGTTCCAGCGGCAGCTGGCCGCCCGGCTCGGCACCGACCCCGACCGGGTACGGCTCGGCCACGCGGGCCTCAACCACCTGTCCTGGATCCGCTCGGTCACCGTGGACGGAGTGGACCGCCTGCCGGAGCTGCTGACCGGCGACGCGCTCGACGAACTCGCCGCGCAGGTGCGCGTCCCGGCCGGTGCGCTGCGCGACCTCGCCGCCATCCCCTCGTACTACCTGCACTACTTCTACTGCACCGACGACGAGGTCCGCAGCCAGCAGTCCGGAACCCACCGGGCGGACCAAGTCATGGCCATCGAGAGGGAGTTGCTCGCCCTCTACACGGACCCCGCGCTGGACCGCAAACCCGAACTGCTGGACCGCAGAGGCGGGGCGTACTACAGCGAGGCGGCGGCCGCCCTGGTCACCAGCCTGCTCACCGGCGACGGCGCGCACCACTACGTGAACGTGCGCAACGACGGCGTACTGGCGGGCCTGCCGGACGACGCCGTCGTCGAGGTACCGGCACAGGTCGACACCGCCGGACCGCACCCGGAAGCCGTACCTCCACTGCCGCCGGAGATGCTCGGGCTCGTCCAGTCGGTCACCGCGTACGAGACCCTCACCGTCGAAGCCGCCCTGACGGGGGACCGGGCGGTGGCCCGGCGCGCCCTCGTGGCCAATCCCCTCGTACGCGAATGGGGCCGGGCGGACGCACTCCTGAACGCGCTGTTGGCGGCCAACCGCCGCCATCTGCCCCGGTTCTTCGCAGGCGAGGCCGTCGATGCCTGACCTCGTGGTGGGCGTCGACGGCGGAAACTCCAAGACCGACCTCGTCCTCGCGGACACCGAGGGACGGTTGCTGGCATGGGCACGCGGGGAGGGCACCCGCCCGCACACCGACGGGATGGAGGTCACGGCCGAACGGCTCGCCCACCTGGGCCGGCGGGCACTGGCGGAGGCCGGCCTGGCGCACACGACCCCGGTCGCGGTCGGCGCGTACTTCCTCGCCAATGTGGACCGGCGGGCCCAGGAGCGGTCGGCGCTACGGCAGTTGACGCGGCTGGGTGTGGCCGAGCGGGCGGTCGTACGCAATGACACGCTCGCCGTGCTGCGGGCCGGGGCGCCGGACGGC
Organism: Streptomyces cellulosae; assembly: GCF_000721105.1. GTDB lineage: Bacteria > Actinomycetota > Actinomycetes > Streptomycetales > Streptomycetaceae > Streptomyces > Streptomyces cellulosae_A. Next base: position 88,085 of record NZ_JOEV01000005.1, on the reverse strand, counting down.
TGGGGGGTTGCGGTGGTGTCCGGCGCCGGCATCAACGCGGCCGCAGTCCACCCGCAGGGCCGCCAGGCCCGCTTCCTCTCCCTCGGCGACATCACGGGGGACTGGGGCGGCGGGCTCGCGGTGGCACGGGCCGGACTGGGGGCCGCGGTCCGCGCGGGCGACGGACGGGGCCCGGCGACCCGGCTGAGGCGGGACCTTCCTGCCCACTTCGGCCTGGCCAGCGTGGAATCCGTCGCGCTGGCCGTCAGCAGCGGCGAGATACCGGTCCCGGCCCTGCACGGACTGGCACCCTTGGTCTTCGCGACCGCCGCGAGCGGTGACGCCGTCGCGCGGGGCATCGTGGTACGGCTCGGCGACGAGATCGTCGCCATGGTGACCGCCCTGCTGCGCCGGCTCCGCCTCCTGCGCACCCCGACGCCGGTGGTGCTCGGCGGGGGAACCCTGCAGAACGATCAGGTGCTGCTCCGGGACCACATCCACGCCCGGCTGGCCGCCGAGGCCCCGCTGGCCCGGCCCCGCGTGCTCGACGTACCCCCGGTGGTGGGGGCGGTGACCGAGGCACTCCTCACGGCGGGCGCCTCCGCCACCGCGCGACGCCGCCTTCGCGAGGCGATCGCCGACCGGAAACCGCCAGCTCAGGGGGCCGTGGACGCGTGCGACACCGAACCCACACAGGCGCCTGCGCAACCTCGAGTTCGGTGACCCGGTCCCCCCCCCGCGCTCTGTTTTTCTGTGCGGCCGAGCGGACTTCTTCGGCCTGCCCGGGGTCCGCCGGACATCGACGGGGGTCGAGGTGTGCCGGAGGCCGTGCGCGGTCGGAGGCCGCGGTCATCGCCGTCAGTCCTCCGCCCCGGTGCGGGGGTCGCGCCGAGCGGGCTCATCACCAGCCCGGCTGCTCCTGCGCGAAGCCACGAGGGCAGTCTCGACCCGTCCGGGAGCTGCTCGCCCCATCGCGCGTCAGGTGCCCTTACGCCCCCACTGCGGTCCGACGGTTTCCCACTCACGGCTCCATTGTTCGTAACGCCTCTGATCGAGGCGCCACTGCGTGAGGCGGCCGGCGGCGAACGTCAGACCCGCGAAGGCGAGCGCGGCCCCGATGCCGAGCAGGGACGCCTCGGCGGCCGCCGCATTCTCGGCCGGCGGCTCGGCGGTGAGCTGCCCCTGGCCGTTCATCCAGATCACGACCTTCGATCCGGCGCTGCGGCCGGAGTCCACCATGGTCCGGCCGGTACGGGTGGAACCGTCCGACGCCGACCAGCGGACTTTCGCCCGAACCTGCCCGGCTTCCGTACCTTCCCCCGTCGGTACCGCTCCGGACGTGCTCTCCGCGAGGACGGCGGGAACCGAGTGGCGCTCGCGCCGCAGCAGCGCGAAGGACTCCTCGGCCGCGTGGGCCGTCGCCAGGCCGGCGAGAGTGCCGCCCAGAGCGATGACCGTCCAGACGGCGAGGACGATCCACGCTTCGACGATGTCCGTGCGCCGGCGCAACGGATTGCTCCGCCACCGCCACCACCACCGCCTCGTTCGCCTCACCGTGCCCATGGGACCGCACCTCCTCGTCGCCCCTGAGAGGAAGGTGACACTCGGGAACGAGTGGTGACTGGGGCCGGCCGGCGGCACCCTCGCGCCGTCCGGTGCGCCCTTTACGTCCAGCCTTGAGTGGTCGGCCCTGGCGCGCAAGCGGGCGGCAGCCGGGGCAGTCACCGCCGTCGGCCGGTCGGGACGTCGCGGGAGGCGAGCCGGACGTGGCGACCGGGGCGGCCTCGCCGGGCCCCGCTTCGGAAACGTTCTCCGTCGAGGAGCCGCAAACGGCCGGCAGGAACGTGGAGACGAGCCCTGCGGCCGCCGCGAGGACGGATGCGTCGGCGGATCAACGGAGTTTCCCTCCGCAGGGAGTCGTTTCTACTGGCTCGGCGCCGGCGGGCGCCATGACCGGCCCGCGGCAGGCCGCAGCGCGCCCGTGACGCGCCATATCCCTGAAGTACGGTCTGACGAGTGACGAACCAGCGAAACCCACGAGGCCCGTACCGCAAGAGCGCGGAGCGGCGGGAGCAGATCCTCCAGGCCGCCTACGAGGCCATCGACGAGCACGGAGAACGTGCCTCGCTGCAGGACATCGCCGACCGGGTCGGGGTGACGCAGCCGGCGCTGACGTACTACTTCCCCACGCGCGACGACCTGCTCCTCGCCGTTCTGGAACGACGGGACATGAGGGGCAAGGAAATCGCGGGCGCCGCCGCATCGGGCAAGGGCATGGTCGAGGGCATGGCGGCAAGCGCCCGGCACGCGACCGATCATCCCGGACTGGCCAAGCTGTCCGTCACGCTGTCGGCGGCGGCCACCGATCCGGAGAGCCCCGCGCACGACTATTTCACCGAGCGCTACAGGGCTCTCGCCGCCGAGGTCACGCAGGAACTGGAGGCGCAGCAGAAGGCCGGTGCGCTCAGGGCCGACCAGCCGGCCGACCATCTGGCCAGGGCGGTGCTGGCGGTGATGGACGGATTGCAGATCCAGTGGATGCACGACCCCACGGTGGACATCGCCGCGATCGCCGAGACGTTCGCGCGGGTGCTGGCGCCTTCGGCCGGGGCCGGCCAGGAGGCCAAGCGTCGCGATCAACCTGGTCACTAAAGTTTTTGAGTGATAGATTTTCACCGCTCGCGACGACGCGGTCACGCACGGCGCGGTCGTCGAGGCGCACGACGGAAGGCGGTGACCCGACGCCCGACGCCCGGGGACCGGCGAGGGGGTGGTTCATGGCGGGCGCTCACCGCAACACCCGTGCCACGCCAGGCGACAGGCCGGCTCGACGCCCGGGTGCCCCCGCGACAGCCACGGCGGCACCCCGACGGAACACAGAGAGGAAGAGGACCCCGATGTCCACCCCCCACACCTCCTCCAGCCCGAACCACTCGCACGACCCCGGGCTCGATCTCCAGGCCTTACGCGCGCGCTACCGTGCCGAACGCGACCGCCGCATCCGCCCCGACGGCAACGCCCAATACCGGGGCACCGGCGGCGAGTTCGGCTACTACGCCGAAGACCCCCACGCGGACCCGGAGTTCACCCGCGAGCCCCTGCACGACCGCGTGGAGGCGGTGATCGTCGGCGGTGGCTTCGGCGGTCTGCTCGCCGCGGCCCGGCTGCGGCAGGCCGGCGTGGAGTCGATCCGGGTCATCGACAAGGGCGGGGACTTCGGCGGCACCTGGTACTGGAACCGGTACCCGGGCATCCACTGCGACATCGAGTCGTACGTCTACCTGCCCCTGCTGGAGGAGGTCGGTTACGTCCCGAAGTGGCGCTACGCGCCGGGGGAGGAGATCCGGCAGCACGCCCAGGCCATCGCCCGTCACTTCGATCTCTACCGCGAGGCCTGCTTCCAGACCGGCGTGAGTGAACTGCGCTGGGACGAGGCCGAGTCGGAGTGGATCGTCGCGACCGACCGCGGTGACCGCATCCGGGCCCGCTACGTGGTCGTCTCCACCGGAACGCTCAGCCAGGCGAAACTACCCGGCATCCCCGGCATCGAGACCTTCAAGGGCCACACCTTCCACACCAGCCGCTGGGACTACGCCTACACCGGCGGCGACGCGAACGGCCGTCTGACCGGGCTCGCCGACAAGCGCGTCGCCCTGATCGGCACCGGCGCCACCGCCATCCAGGTCGTGCCCCACCTCGGCGCGGACGCCAAGCACCTGTACGTGTTCCAGCGCACGCCCTCCTCCGTCGACGTCCGCGACAACCGCCCCACCGACCCAGGGTGGGCCGACTCCCTGGCGCCGGGCTGGCAGCGGCAGCGCATGGAAAACTTCCTCAAGGTGGTCACCGGAGTCCGCACGGACCAGGACCTGGTGAACGACTCCTGGACCAGCAGCGCCCGGCTCCAGGAAAAACTCATCCCCACCAACGCCTACGCGGACGTTCTGCCCGAGGAACGCGAACGCGCCTACGAGCTCGCCGACTTCCAGAAGATGAACGAGATCCGCGCCCGCGTGGAACGCATCGTCGAGGACCCGGCCACGGCGGAGAAGCTCAAGCCCTGGTACCGCTACATGTGCAAGCGGCCCACGTTCAGCGACAGCTACCTGCAGACCTTCAACCGTCCCGACGTCACCCTCGTCGACACGGCCGACACCCACGGCGTGGAGCGGATGACGGAGAGCGCCGTCGTGGTCGGCGACACCGAGTACGAGGTGGACTGCGTCATCTTCGCGACCGGTTTCGAGACCGGGGTCTCCGGGATCCTCTCCGGACGGCTCCCGGTGTACGGCAGGGGAGGTGTCCATCTCTTCGAGGCCTGGGCCAAAGGCCCGAAGACCCTGCACGGCTTCTACACCCACGGCTTCCCCAACCTGTTCCAGCTCGGCCCGCTGCAGAACGCGTCCGCCGTGAACTTCGTTCACATCCTCGACGAACAGGCCCAGCACGTCGCCGAGGTCGTGGCCGCGGCCCGCGAACGCCGGGCCCGGTACGTCGAACCGACCCCCGAGGCGCAGGACGCCTGGCTGGCCACCCTCCGCGAGAACGCACCCGACCTGCACGCCTTCCTGGCGGAGTGCACCCCTGGTTACTACAACAACGAGGGCATGCCCAGGGAGCGGGTGGCGTACGCCGATGGACCGGTCGTCTTCCACGAGCTGCTCAGGCGCTGGCGGGCGGACGGCGGCATGGACGACGTGCTGGTGGGGGCGGAGGAGGCGTGAGGACTTCGTATCCCAGCCGGTTCGACGCAACCGGCAGCCGGCCCGCCGTGCGTACCCGGAGGCAGGCCAGGCGCCTCAACCCGCCCAGCCGGTTGTGGGGTTCCAACGGCGTCGCCTTCGGTCCCGACGGGCGGCTGTACGTCGCCCAGTTCCTCGCCGGGCAGATCAGCGCCGTCGACACCGCCACCGGAGACGTCGACATCGTCGTACCGATGGACGGCCCGGTGCAGTCGCCCGACGACCTCGCCTTCGGCGCGGACGGCTCGATGTACCTCGCCGACCTGGTGCCCGGCCGGGTGTGGCGACGCAACCCGCAGGGCGAGTACTCCCTGGTCTCGGCCGAGGTGAAGGTGCCCAACGGCATCACCTGCGTCGGCGACCGGCTCTTCGTCAACGAGATGCGGCCGGGGGGCCGGCTGCTGGAACTGTTCCCGGACGGTGGCGAAGCCGTGGTGCTCACCGAAGGGCTCGCGCTCGGCAACGCCATGCAACTCGGCCCGGACGGCCGGCTGTACTACCCGCACATGATGACCGGCCAGGTGTGGCGCATCCCGCCGGACGGCGGTGTGCCCGAGGTGGTCGCAGAGAACGTGCACGAGCCGGTCGCGGTCCGCTTCGACCAGGGCGGAGTCCTGCATGTCCTGTCCCGGGGCGCGGAAGGCATCGTGACCCGGATCGACCTGCACGGCAGCGGCTCGCGCACGCTCGTCACCAGCGGCCTGGTGGGCCTGGACAACGCTGCCTTCGACGCGGACAACCGCATGTTCGTCTCCAGCTACGCCAGCGGCGGCGTCACCGAACTGCACCCCGACGGCCGTACGCGCGAGATCGTCCCCCGCGGCCTCGACGGCCCCTACGGCATAACGGTCGATCTCGGCGGCACGGTGTACGTGGCCGACCACTACCGGCTGACGACCCCGGAGCCCTCCGACGGGGACGCCATGGGCGACGTGGACCGCATGGGCGACCTCACGACCCTCAACCTGTTGCCGCCGTTCGTGCACGGGCTCGCGGGCGCGGACGGTTTCGTGCACATCACCTCCCAGTACGGCGACGTCCACACCTACGACCCCGACCTGGGAGGCACACGGGAACGAGCGACCGGACTCGACCAGCCCGTCGGCATCACCGTGGGGCCGGACGGGTCGCTGGTCGTCGCCGAGGCGGGCGCCGGCCGGGTCGTGGCCATTGACGCCAGCGACACCGTCACCGTGCTCACCGAAGGGCTCGACCATCCCGTGGACGTGGCCTTCGACACCGCCGGGCACTGCTATGTGAGCGACGACCGGCTCGGAGCAGTGCTGCGGATCGGGGAGGACGGGGCGGCGGAGGTCGTCGCGGGCGAACTCGGCGCACCGCAGGGACTGGCCGTGCGCGGCGACGAGTTGTTCGCGGTGGACGCCGAGCACCGACGGCTGTGGGCCGTCTCGCTGACCACCGGTGAGAGCCGGGTCGATGCCGAGGACCTGCCGGTCGGACCGCCCCCGGGCACCACACCGCGCACCGAACCCGCGCTGTTCACCCATGGCATGCCCGGCTCGCCGCCTCCGTTCGCCGGCCTCGCCGTCGCCCCGGACGGTTCCCTCTTCCTGTCGGCCAACGGTGAAGGAAGCGTGTGGCAGTTGAAGACGTGACCGAGCCGCGATCGGCTTCACACAGAGACCGTAGGCAGTCCACAGAGAGAAGGTGCATCACATGGGCGGGACGGGTCTTGAAGGGCGCGGTGTCGTCGTCACCGGCGCCGCGTCCGGCATCGGAAGGGCCACGGCCCTGAGGTTCGCGCAGGAAGGTGCGAAGGTTCTGGTCGCGGACCTGGACGGGGCGGGCGCGGAGAAGACGGTCGAGGAGATGGGCGCGGCCGGGGGAAACGCCGTCGCGGTCGTCGGAGACCTGAGCGACCAGCAGGTCGTGGACAGTGTCGTCGAGCGGGCCGTCGAGGTCTTCGGCCGCGTGGACGTCCTGGTGAACAACGCCGGGATCATGGACCGTATGTCCGCGCTCGGCGAGACCGACGACGCCGAGTGGGAGCGGGTCATCCGGGTCAATCTGACGGCGCCGTTCCTGCTGACGCGCGCCGTCCTGCCGCACATGCTGGCCGCCGGACGCGGCTCGATCGTCTTCACCGCCTCCGAGGCCGGCCTGCGCGGCGGCTCGGCGGGGGCCGCCTACACCGCCTCCAAGCACGGCATCGTCGGTCTGGTGAAGAATCTCGCCGTCATGTACCGGGGACAGGGCATCCGCGCCAACGCCGTCGCCCCCGGGCCCACCGCGACCAACATCCGCGTGGACGCCGGTCAGGAAGCCCACGGCCCCACCGTCATCAGCCCGTTGATCGGCGCCAACATCGGCCGACTGGGTTCGGCCGAGGAACAGGCCGAGGCCATCGTCTACCTGGCCTCCGACGCCGCCTCCTTCGTCAACGGCGCCGTCCTCCCCGTCGACGACGGCTGGGCAGCCGTCTGACAGCGGGGTGTGCACGCCCCGCGACCGTTCGGCCGCTGGAACACCGCCGCTCCGGCGGCCGCAGCCCTTCGCGAGGCACCGGCGGTACACGCGCCGTACACGTTCACGGGCCCGGTGCTCGAAAGCACCGGGCCCGTCGTCCGCACCCGCCCCGTCCCCACAGGTGGGCGCGGGCCACCACATGCCGCTTACATGTGGACTGTGGGAGCGGCGTCCGCGTCGGCCGCCGGGACACCGCGCCGGTAGAGCAGCGCCGTGATCAGAGCGCCGGCCGCGAAGAAGCCGGCCGACCACCAGTAGGCGGTGGAGTAGGACTCCAGTGCGGCGTGGGCCTGGTTGAGCTTGTCGGCGGGGTCCTTGCCGACCAGGTAGGAGGTGGCGGCGCTGGCGGCGAGGGTGTTGAGCAGCGCCGTACCGATGGAACCGCCGATCTGCTGCATGGTGTTGACGGAGGCCGAGGCGACGCCGGCGTCGTCCGAGGCCACGCCGCTGGTGGCGAGGCTCATGGCAGGGGCCATGATCAGGCCGATGCCGAACCCGGTGACCAGCAGCGGCGGCAGGACATGGGCCGCGTACGTGCTGTCCAGGCCGAGGCCGGTCAGCCACACCATGCCGACGGCTCCGAGGACCGCGCCGAGCGGGACCACGATCTTCGGCCCGACGCGCGGTATCAGGAAGCTGGTGGACATGGTGGCGCTCACCATGAGGGCGCCGACCATCGGGAGGAAGGCCAGACCCGTCTGTACGGCGGAGAAGCCGAGGCTGAGCTGCAGGTAGTAGGTGAGGAAGAGGAACACGCCGAACATTCCGGCGCTGGAGATCAGCATGGCGGTGAAGGAGGCGCCGCGGTTCCGGTCGAGCAGCACACGCAGCGGCAGCAGCGGGTGCGAGGCCTTGGTCTGCCACCAGGTGAAGGCCGCCAGCAGTACGGCGCCGGCCGTGAGGAAGCCCCAGGACAGCGGCGAGCTCCAGTCGTGGGACTCGGCGTTGGAGAAGCCGTAGACGATGCTGAAGAGGCCGGTGGTGACCAGGACGGTGCCGGGGATGTCGAGCTTGGAGGTGCGGTCCCGAGCCGTGCGCTGGAGCAGCATCGAGCCGCCGACGATCGCGAAGGCCGCGATGAAGAGGTTGACGTAGAGGGTCCAGCGCCAGTTCAGGTACTCGGTGAGAACACCGCCGAGCAGCAGGCCGACGGCCGCTCCGGAGCCGGCGATGGCGCCGAAGATGCCGAACGCCTTGGCGCGTTCCCTGGCGTCGGTGAAGGTGGTCGTCAGCAGGGAGAGCGCGGCGGGGGCGAGCAGCGCGCCGAACAGGCCCTGGAGGGCGCGGCCCGCGACCAGCATCTCGAAGTTGACGGCGGCGCCGGCCACGGCTGAGGCGGCCGCGAAGCCGCTCACGCCGATCAGGAAGGCGGGCTTGCGGCCGAAGAGGTCGGCTATCCGGCCGCCGAGCAGCAGCAGGCTGCCGAAGGCGAGCGAGTAGGCGGTGACGATCCAGGTCCGGTTGCCGTCGGAGAAGCCGAGGTCGGCCTGGGCGGACGGCAGGGCGATGTTCACGATGGTCGCGTCCAGTACGACCATCAGCTGGGCGAGCCCGATGACGGCGAGGATCCACCACCGATGGCGGGGCCCGGCCTCATCGGCCTGCGCACCGCTTTTCCGGAGAGGCGCCGTGTCCGGCGCTGCGGCTGTCTGAGCCATGGGGACGTACTCCAGTCGTAGATCAGGTTACGAACGTGTGAAACGAAACGGTTTCGTACAGATGAGCTTACGTGCCGAGTAAGCGAAACGCAAGCGTTTCGCTGGGAGCGGGGCCGAAGGTGATCGGCGCTGAAGCGGTGTCTCCCTCGGCTGGGGGAGAGGGCTCCCTCGCGCGGGGGATCTCCTCGGTGCCTCCGGCCGATGTACTGAGGCGGACGGCGACACCGGGAAGGACCTGTATGCGCACCCTCACGAGACGACATCTGCTCGGCACGGCCGTGTCGGCGGCCTCGGCGGCCGGTCTGGCCACCGTGCCCGCGCGGGCCGTGGACCGGACCCGCGCGGCAGCCGATGATGTGGCGGACGCCCTGCGGGCACTACCGGGCCTGCGGGTGATCGAAGAACGGCCGGGTGCCGAGCCCGGATACCGCTTCTTCGTGCTCGGCCTGCGCCAACCCGTCGACCACACCGATCCAGGGGCGGGGACCTTCGAGCAGCGCCTCACCCTGCTCCATACCGCCGTCGACCGGCCCACCGTCCTGTTCAGCACCGGATACGAAGTGCCGCTCACGCCGCGACGGACCGAACCCGCCGTCCTGCTGGGCGGTAACCAGATCGGCGTCGAGCACCGGTTCTTCGGCACCTCACGTCCCTCGGCCGCCCTCGACCTCACCCACCTGACGATCCGCCAGGCCGCCGACGATCACCACCGCGTCGTCCGGCTCCTCCGCTCGCTGTACCCCGGCGCGTGGATCTCCACCGGCGGCAGCAAGGGCGGCATGACCAGCGTGTACCACCGCCGCTTCCACCCCCACGACGTCGACGCCACGGTCGCCTACTCCGCCCCGAACAACGTCGACGACCGCGAGGACTCCGCCTACCTGCGGTTCCTGGAGCACGTGGGCACCCCCGCCGCCCGCGACGCCCTGAAGGCGGCACAGCGGCACATGCTGCTGCGCCGCACCGAGCTGGTGGCCCGCTACGAGGCCTGGGCGGCCGCCACCGGTGACACCTTCCGTATCGTCGGCAGCGCCGACAAGGCACTGGAGACCGCCGTCCTGCGGGTGCCGTTCATGTTCTGGCAGAACCGCACCGCTGCGGACGTCGCCGCCGTCCCCGGCCCGGACGCCTCCACCGACGCGCTGTACGCGTGGCTGGACGATACGGCCGCCCTCACCGTCTACGCCGACTCCACGGCCCGGCAGTACATCCCCTACTGGTACCAACTCGGCACCCAAATGGGTTACTTGGACGTTCCCACCGGTCATCTGGACGGACTTCTGCGGTACCCGGACGCCATCGAACCCCGCAGTTTCGTGCCGCGCGACGTCCCGATGCACTTCGACGCCGAGGCCATGCCCGACATCGACCGCTGGGTGCGGCGGCGGGGCAACCGGCTGCTCTTCGTCAACGGCACCCAGGACCCGTCCGTCGCCGAGCCCTTCCGGCCCGGCCCCCGGGACGCGCGAGTGCAGTGGGTGCCCGGCGGCAACCACCATGTCACGATCGCGGCCCTGCCCCCCGGCGACCGCGCGGAGGCCGTCGCAGCGCTTCACCGGTGGACCACGGGCGGGCGTGCCCGGACCAGCGGGTCAGGGGTCGGCTGAGGGCAGGCCGCGACGTGGGGCACCGCCTCCTGGGCGGAGCATCCCGCCCAGCACCACAGTCGGCTCACGGGCACGGACCGCCGCTACGAGGAGCTCGCCCGGCGCCTGCTGGTGAAGGGCACCGCACCAGAGGTGACGCACGCATTCGATGCCGCCGCGGGCCCCGCGGTGCCCAGGACGGAGGAATCGGCCGGCGAGGTCACCACGTCCGGGCGACGCCCACCGGAGGACCGGGCGGGGGCGGGCGCGACTGGGTGAAACGGCGTCAAGTTCCGTCGCCCGCGGAAGCCCGCCGGCCGGCATGCCGTGGCCGCGCGGGTTGTGGGACACCGGCGGAGTACGCGGTGCGGGCGAGAACGCCGGTGCCGCCACGCGAGGTTGGGATGTCAGTGCCACCGGGCTGGAGCCCAGAGCCGCATTCGATCTCTTGCGTGAGGTCGAACGCGACCGACGTCCACTCGTCCGTCGTCCTCGTCGTCTCCGCCGTCCCCGCACCAGGACGGCGACAGCCCCGGTTGCTCGTGGCGGGCGAGTTGCTCGGCTGAGGCCGAGGCTGTCGGGGCGCCGACGGCAGCCCGGGCAGCGGATCCGCAGGAAGACCGGGTGTCCCAGGGCTGTGAGTCAACTCGGGTCACTCGGCCGCATCGATGGCGATCTCCCGCCGCGCCCCAGGTTGTCGACACGGAGGTCCGGGCAGGTCGGTGAAAACCGGGATCACCCCGTCACCCGGTCACCGGGGCGACTCCGCCGCCCAGTTGGTCGGCCAGGCAGGCGAGGTAGAGGGCCATGGCGAAGCGGTGGTCGCGCAGGGGGCGGTGGGTCACCTGTTCGATCTTGCTCATGCGGTAGACGACGGTGTTGCGGTGGATGTGCAGGGCGGCGGACGCCCGTACGAGATGGAAACCGCTCTCGCACCAGGCGGTGATGGTGTCGCGCAGCACCGGCCAGTCCGGCTGCCGGCGCAGGTCCGCGGCGCAGCCTTCCAGCAGGCGGTTGCGGGCGGGCTGACCGAGTGCGGCCAGGACCTGAGGGACGCGCAGGTCGGTGATCTGGTGGACGGGCGCGTCGCCGGCCAGGCGGACTCCCAGGCGCAGCGCGTCGCAGGCGTCCTGGTAGGAGGCGTGCAGGCCGGCGACGGATACGGCCGGCTCGCCGATTCCCGCGCGGGCGCGCAGGCCGTCCTGGGCGGCGATCACGTCGATGAGGCGCCGGCAGTTCTCGGCCGGGGAGGCGGCCGGGCCGCGGGCCGGGAGCCGGTGCAGCACGCCGATGAATCCCGGCGCGGTGCCGGCCACGATGTCCTGGGGGTCGGCGAAGACATCGCGGATCGTGCGCAGCAGTTCCGAGCGGGCCAGCGCCATGTCGCGGGCGGCGGGAGCCGAGGCCTGGCGGCGGGTGCCGGCACCGGGCCCGGGCGGCACGGTCACCTCGAACGCCACCGCCACCCGGGGGAGGCGGAGGTCGAAGCCGAGTTCGGCCGCCCGGAAGGTGAGGGCGTCGCCTTCCACCACGTGCGGGTCGTAGGAGGCGATGTCCGTGAGGAGTTTCTCGGCCGCCCGCTCACCGAGCAGACGGGAGCGGAGCATCACGGATTCCCTCAGCAGGATTTCCGTCTGGCGTTTGACCAGCAGCCCGAAGCGGCGCACCTGGGCGGGGGTCCCGGTGATGCCGACCGTGCCGACCGCCTGCCCGTCCGTGACCAGCGGCAGGGTGACGCCGGGGCGCACTCCTCGGAGTCGATGAGCCTGCGACGCGCTGTGCGTGGCGGGCTCCTTGGTCCGGACGACCTCGACGGACGCCTCGTGGAAGGTGCCCACCCGGCTGCTGTCACCGCTGCCGATGACCATGCCGTCCGCGTCGGTGATCAGCACGTTGAAGCCGATGACCGCGGAGGTGTCCCCGGCGATCTCCTGGGCGAGTGAGGGACTGAGCACGCACGTTCCTCCCGCCGTGGGGGACCTTCCGGAAACGGCCGAGGGCGGATCCGGAAGGGACCGAGTGCAGGCCGGAGATGGACGCACCGTACAGCAGAGCGAGCGATTTCGGCCATAAGTTCGTACGAAGTGACCGGTGACGTACGGCGGGCCGATCCATAGCGTTTGGGCCCAGTCACTCTCCCCGCCGGGGACACAGCGCGGTGAAACGGCGGGTTTCCCCAGGGCCGATGCGCCCCTCCGCCGTTACGCCGTTACGGAAGGCCCGAGCCGATGACCCGTGTGCGTTCGCTTGTTGCTGCTTTGTCAGCGATTCTCCTGATGCCGACGGCCGCCGCCTGCGGCTCGGGCGGTGACGACGCCCCGAAGAACGTGTCCGCGAAGACCGCCGCGCTGGGCACGCTCACGCCCGGCGTGATCAAGGTGGCCGTCCAGCCGTACGCTCCCTACACCAGTGTCCAGGGCGGCAAGATCGTCGGCCTGGACGGTGACATCCTCAACTACGCGGCCAAGAAGCTGGGCCTGACGGTCAAGCCCCAGGTGACGGACTTCGCCGGCATGCTCGCCGGGGTGCAGTCACGCCGGGTGGACATCACCATCGGCGGCGTCGCCTGGACCGCCGAACGTCAGAAGCAGGGACTGTTCACCGATCCTCCCTACTACTCGCCCCCGGCGATGGCCGTCCGCTCCGGGAAGACGTACAAGACGGTCGACGACCTCAAGGGCCTGGATCTGGGCACCGTCGAGGGCTACGTGTGGGTCAAGTCGATCCAGTCCGTTCCCGGCGCCACGCTGCACGCCTACCCGGATGCCAACGGCGTGTTCGACGACCTGGGCGCCGGGCGGGCCGACGTGGGGTTCCTCGACCCGCTGATCATCATCGCGGCGCAGAAGGAACGGCCGGAGCTGAAGATCAAGACGGAGTACCTGACGCCGCCGACCGCCGCGCAGGTCAAGGCGAAGCCCGCCTACGCCTACTTCCAGCCGTACCAGACCGGCTTCTACCTGCCCAAGAAGGCCGCCGCGCTGGAGAAGGCGATCTCCGCGCAGATCGACGCCATGTACGCGAACGGCGAGATGGCGAAGCTCGTCACGAAGTACGGCGGTGACCCCGAGCAGTTCCTCAAGCCCTCCGCCGATGTCGCCACCGCGCGCCGCGGCGTGGACCGGCCCCAGGACTGGACGCCGCCGTCCGTCGCGGCGCAGTGAAGGGAATGACACCCATGACCTCGCTCTTCCAGGTGCCCTGGTCCGACTACCGGCCCGACCTGCTCGACGCGCTCTGGCGCACCGTCTCCTACACGGCCGTGAGCTTCGCCGGCGCGGTGCTGCTCGGCCTGGCCGTGGCTCTGCTCAGGCTGAGCAAGGTGTGGCCGGCGCGTGCCGTCGCCGCGGTCTACACCGAGGTGTTCAAGAACGTTCCGCTCCTGGCGATCATCTTCCTGAGCTACTTCGGCCTCGCCTCGGCGGGGATCCGGCTGGACGTGTTCACGGCCGGCTGCCTCAGCCTGGTCGTCTTCTACGCCGCCTACCTGTCCGAGATCTTCCGCTCCGCGATCAGCGGAGTGCACGACGGCCAGACCGAGGCGGGCGAGGCACTGGGCCTGGGCAAGGTGGGCATCTTCGGCCACATCATCCTGCCCCAGGCCCTGCGGCAGGCACTGCCCGGCACCAACACCATGCTGGTCGACCTCCTCAAATCCACCTCGCTGCTCGTCACCGTCTCCGCCGCCGAGCTCATGTCCGAGGGGCGGCTCATCACCTCGGCCACCTTCCGTGCCCTGGAGGTGTACCTGGTCATCTCGGCCGTCTACTTCGCCCTGTGCTACCCGCTCTCCCAGTTCCTGCTGCTGCTGGAGCGCAAGGTACGAGCCGGCGTACCCCTGTCCCCGTGGCGACGACGCCGGGTACGCACAGCCCGCGCACTGCTCGCCGCCGACATCGGCACCGTCCGCGGGGACAGCCACCGCACCGACCTGAAGGAGGCGGCGGTATGACCGAGCCCCTCACCACAGCGACGACCCCCCAGCACACGCACCAGGAGGCCGGCTCCGGGACGTCCTCACCGGCACCCCCCGAGCCCGTCGTACGGATCGACGGACTGAGCAAGTCCTTCGACGGCCGGCTGGTTCTCGACGACGTCCGCCTCGAGGTCGGCCGCGGCCGCATCGTGAGCGTCATCGGGCAGAGCGGTGGCGGGAAAACGACCCTGATGCGCTGCGTCAACCTGCTGGAGCGCCCGGACGAGGGCACGGTCGAGGTCGCCGGTCAGGTGGTGCACAGCGGCGGCCGACTGGTCTGCAGCGACCTGCCCGCACTGCGACGCACCGTCGGGATGGTCTTCCAGCGCTTCAACCTGTTCCCCCATCTCACCGCCGTCGAGAACGTCGTCCTGGCACAGCGCACGGCAGGCGTCCCCGAATCGGAGGCGCTGGAGCGGGCCGTCACGCTGCTGCGCCGGGTCAAGGTGGCCCACCGCGGCCTCGCCCTGCCCGACCAGCTCTCCGGCGGCGAGCAGCAGCGCGTCGCCATCGCGCGGGCCCTCGCCCTCAAGCCGGCCGTGCTGCTCTTCGACGAACCCACCTCCTCCCTGGACCCGGAGGCCACCCGCGAGGTACTGAGCGTGATGCGGGAACTGGCCGCGGACGGCATGACCATGCTGCTGGTCACCCACGAACTGCCCTTCGCCCGCGAGGTGTCCGACCACGTCGTCTTCGTCGACGGCGGCCGGATCGTGGAGGAGGGGCGGCCGCAGGACGTCCTCGACAACCCCGGCCAGGCCCGCACCCGGGAGTTCCTCGCCTCGTACGGGTCCGCGTCATGACCCAGGTGTTCGACGACAGTGCGGGCCCCGTCGTGGTCGTCGGGGGCGGCGTGGTGGGGTTGTGCACGGCGTACTACCTCGCCGCGGCCGGTGTTCAGGTGGAGGTCGTCGAGCGGCGCGCCCTGGGCTCCGGGGCGTCCCGGGGCAACGCCGGGTGGGTCTGCCTCAGCCACTCGACGCCCGTCCCGTCCCCGGGAGTCGTACGCTACGCCCTGCGCTCGCTGGGACGCCCGGACTCCCCGCTGTATCTGCGGCCCCTGCCGGATCCCGCGTTCGTCCGGTGGCTGTGGCGGTTCTGGCGCAGCAGCACCCCGGCCGCCTTCCGGCGCGGGTACGCGGCGATCGCCGAGCTCAACCGCGACACCTTTGACCTCTTCGACGGCCTGCGCGCGGCGGGCATCGACACCACACTGACCCGGCCGGGCATGGTGCACGCCTTCCTGTCGGAGTCCGAGGCCCGTCACCACCTCGTGATCCAGCGGGAAATGGCGGACGGCCGCTACCCGATGCCCGCCGACGTCACCACCGGACCCGAGGCGCGTCTGCTGGACCAGGCGCTGTCACCCCGGGTACGCGCGGCCTACCTCGTCGAGGGAGAGGGTGTGGTCGACCCCGAGGCGTTCGCCCGGGCGCTCGGGGAGGCGCTGTCCGCCCAGGGGGTCAAGGTCCACGAGAACGCGGAGGCCACCGGGTTCAGGTCCACCGGTGGCCGGGTCACCGCGCTGCGTACCGCGCAGGGCGAGATCCCCTGCGGGGCCGTCGTCATCGCGGCCGGCATGCGTTCCCCCGCTCTGCTGCGTTCCCTGGGACAGCCGCTGCCCCTGCAGGCGGGCAAGGGCTACAGCTTCTCGGTGGACCTGGATCCGGCGCCCCGCCACACGCTGTACTTCGGCGAGCGCAGAACCGTGGCCTCACCGATCGCCGGCACCACGAGGATCGCCGGCACGATGGAGCTGAGCGGCAACAACAACCGCCTCGACTGGCGCCGTATCGTCGCCGTCGCCCTGGCCAGCCGGCACTACCTGGGCCGCTGGTTCGACGATCCGGACGACCTGGTCAGCCTGATCAGGGACCCCTGGGTCGGCGGACGGCCCTTCCTCCCCGACGGGCTCCCGGTGATCGACCGTGTCCCGGAACACGACAACGCCTTCGCGGCCACCGGCCACGGCATGCTCGGCGTCACACTGGGGCCGGCCACCGGTCACCGGCTCGCCGACTACATCCTCACCGGCCACCGGCCCGAGCCCTTGACGCCGTTCCGCTTCGACCGGCTTCGGCCCTGACCGGTGCGCGCCCGGGCAGGGACGGGGACGGCGAGGGCACCCGCACGCGCACCGCCGACGCATGCGCTGCGGTGCGCCTCCCCGAGATCCACCTCCGCAACCGTACGGCGGCAACCAGGTGCCGTGATCGAGCCTGTGACGGTGTGACCCGCGGCATTGCCGGTGAAGGCGGCAAACCTCCATCATGAGGCCGAGCGGGGACGTCAAGGAAAGCAGCTCCTCATGGCCGATCATGTGCATGTGCGACTCAGCCAGGGCCTGAGCGTGTCGGAAAAAGGGGAACTGATCGAGCACTCCCGCTGCCGGTGCGGGGCGGCCTGGACCAAGGTGTACGAGGCCGACGGCGGGGAACCGGAGCACCCGACCTGGTCCTGAGGCGTGCCCCGATGCCGTCGTCGTAAGGTCGACCAGCTGGGCACCCGCCACCAGGCCCTTCACCTGCGGGGGAGTGCCCGCTCTCGGCTGTGTCGGAGAGGATGAGGAAGCAGGCCGTGAGCCGCCGCACCCCGCCGCCGACGGTCATGGTGTCGGGTCCGGGCCCGGGCGTGACACGCTGTGCACTCCACCGTCTGATCCCAGGAGGTCATCATGACTGGCGAGTCGTCATCGCTCGAAGGTCCCCAGCCGGCTGACGCCGAGCACTCGTCTCTCACGCCCGACGAGGAGGGCAACTACGACCTCAAGGCCAAGTTCCGTGAGGCTCTCGCGCGTAAGCGGGACGAGCAGGTGGAAGGTGCCGCGCACGCGGATGCGTCGAAGATCCGCGGCGCGCACGGCTCGGCCGCGAACAAGCGGGCGTTCCGGCGCAAGAGCGGCGGCTGATTCTCCCTCGCACGTGCCGCCGGGGCAGCGCGGTCGCTGACGTTCGTACGCGGTGCTGGGACATGGCCCTGGCACGGACGAGGCCGGCCGTTCGCCACTGTGGCCTGCGGCATGGACGCGTGCGGGTTGAGCCCGCCGTGCAGAGTCCCTGACTCTCACGGCCGTCCGACGGGTTGATCGGTGGCCGGACGGCGTCCGAGCCGGCCCTTGCGTACACGACACGCGGGGCCGGCTCACAGCATCGCGCCGCCACACCTTGCCTCATGCGGGAGCCGTGAACGTCTGAGGCCCGTTCGGGAAGGCATGGTCAGGCACCGTATGGCCTGCCGGGTCATGGGTACACGGAGGCGTGGAAGCCTCTGGCATGGAAGCCTCTTTCGAGGAGATGACTCGGATGCGTTTCATCGGACTGCTCCTCCTCGCGGCCACTGCCGCTTTCACCGGCCTGGCGATCGCCGACAATCTGTCCGGGGGCCCCGAGTACAGCGTGTCGGTGCTCGGCCACCACATCGCCACCATGAACTCCCTCGCGATCTTCTGCTCTGGTCTCGCGCTGGCGCTGATCTTCTGTCTCGGCGTGGCCGCGGCGGTCGGCGGGACGACGCATCGCAGCCGGCACGGATGGCGGACACACGACAGGCGTGACTCCGCCGTCGACGAGATGACAGGGCGGGACGCCCGCGCCTGAGAGCTCGCCGCAACCCGCGGGCTGCCAGGCCCTCGGTGGCAGCAGGATCCAGCGCGATCGGGCACGCGCTGTGGTCAAGCAGCCACTGGGCACGGTCGGCGGCAGTCACGACGACCGTGACCGCCACAACAGCCCGACACGGTGGCAGGACACCAGCGGTCACCGATCGGCGCCGCACACCGCCGACGCCCGTATCGGCGCATGGGCACCGGCCGCCAGTGGTGGACGGTCCGGCCGGTCCTGAGTCGATGGAGCGGTTCCCCAGGTGACTGGCACGGCGGGTCGGCCTACGCCCGCACCGGGCGGCTTGCGGGCGATCGATCATGCACAGGGGCGCACGGAGCATGCGACGAGGCAGTCGAGGTAGTCGAACTCGACCCCACTGGCGCGGGTGTTCGCGCGTTCGAGTGGCTCACCGCTCGGCGTCCGAGTGCAGCGCGGCGAGCACGTCCTTGTCGGACAGCTGGTCGAAGTGCTCGTACCAGAGGCCGACGGCCATGAAGGAGGCCGGACGGTGCAGGCACACCACCTCGTCGGCCTCGGCGCGCAACAGGTCCGACCCCTCCCGCGAACAGATCGGCACGGCCAGCACGACCCGCTCGGGCGCCTGCCGGCGCACAGAGCGCACCGCAGCGCGGGCGGTGGCGCCGGTCGCCAGTCCGTCGTCGACGACGATCACGGTACGTCCGCGCAGTTCGGGGGCGGGACGACCCTGCCGGTAGAGCTGTTCGCGGCGGTGGAGTTCGGATCGCTCCCGTTCGACCGTCTCGGCCAGGACGGACTGGCTCAGGCCCAGGCTGTCCAGGGTGCGTTCGTCGAACAGCGGCTCGTCGTCCCCGGCGATCGCGCCGACGCCGAGCTCTTCCTGGAACGGGGCGCCGATCTTGCGTACGACGAGCACGTCGAGGGGGGCGTCCAGCTCCCGGGCCACCTCTTGGGCCACGGCGACGCCGCCCCGGGGGAGGGCGAGGACCACGGGGTCGGGGAGGGCGCCCTGCTCCTGCCGGATCCGTAGCTGTTCGGCCAGTCGCCGTCCGGCCTGCCTTCGGTCACGGAACTGCATCGCGGCCGTCACTCCTCTCATTCGCGGGAGTGAGCCTTTCTGGGTCCGGCCTCCGCGTACCCGCCCTGCGGGAGGTCGATGCACGGTGCTGGCCACTCGGTACGGCCTTCAGGACGCCGTCGGGCCACTGCCGGGCGGTGTCGGCGAGCTGTTCCAGCGCCGCCTGGCTCGTCGAAGAGGCAGGTGACACCCGGTACGGCAGCCAGGTGTGCGGCCCCGGGCCTGCGGTCGGTCTCCTGCTTGGTGTCGCAGGCGGTGCGCACTTCGGCGGCGACCTCACCGCTGGGTGGGCTGTGCGGCGGCCAGTTCGGTGTCGTCGACGGGCACCGTTGTTCGTCGGGAGGTCATCCGCAGCACGTTCACGATCGCTCCTCACAGCGCACCACGGCCGGTAACCGCGGACGACGTTGCGGGACTTGTCGCTGCGGCGCGGCCGTCCGCCAACTGACGGGCCCACCAGCCCAGTTCCGGTCCCCCAGCGGCCGAGAGGGAGAGCCTGGTGAGAAGGCAGAGGCAGGTGTTGCCGACATCCCCGTCCCGTAACCTCATGCATGGAGAGGTCAGATGCCGTGTCTGTCCACACCGAGGAGGCGATGGTGCTCGGAAGGGGTATGCGGTTGCTCGCGGGCGCCATGACCGTGGCGTGCGTGGTGCTTGTCGGCCCCAGCGCACCAAGCAGCGCCCTCTTCGGCAGGTCACTGCCCGCCGACGCCGTCAGGGATGTCGTGGCGAACCGGGTCATGACGTGGAACCTCTGCAACCCCTGCGACGAAAGCAACGTCGACCGGGCAGCGGAGATCGCCACGTATGCGCCCCAGGTCATCGGCCTCCAAGAAGCGTGCGCGCGTGACGTCAGGAGGATCCGGAGCTTTCTGGAGAGACTGTACGGGCTGGTCTACCACGTCGAGTACGGGACGGTTCTTCGCAATTGGGGCCGCTGCGGGGGAGCGCCGTGGAGCCCTGGCGCCTTCGGCCAGGCGATCCTCTCGGCGACACCGATGACAGATCGCCTCAACGTGGAATACCCCGACGGCGGATCCGAGGACCGTGGCTACATGGCAGTCACCACCATGGTGGGCGGCCGGTCTGTCCGGGTCTTCAACACACACCTCGCCCAACGACGCCAAGAAGCAGTCCGAGCGGACCAGACCGGCGTACTCGCCGCAGAAGTCGCCCGGCACGACCGCGCAATCGTCCTCGGCGACTTCAACGCGGTGCCGGACGCTCCCGAACTCGCCCCGATATGGGCGCTGGCGACGGACACAGACGCCCAGTGCCATCCGTCGCCCACCAGTTCGTGCGAGCCGACCACCGACTGGAACAGCAAGTTCGACTACGTCTTCCTGCGAGGCATCGTCCCGCTCGAGCACCGTGTGCACCCCACCCCGTACTCGGACCACCATCTGCTGTTCACCGACCTGGACCCTACTCAGAACCCCTGACGGAAAGCCGCCGTGCCGCCTTCTGTTTCCTGGTGGCTCGGTCCGGCCGCGTAGGCCAGCGGAGGGGCGATTGCCTGGACGTCCGCTCCCTCGGCGACCCACAGGGCGATGAAGAGCGCGGCGGTCGCTTCCAGGAGTCCCGCACGTTCGAGACCGCCGCCGGCCACGGGTTCGCAGCCCACGTCCCGCACCAACTCGCGTACCCGCACGAGGGCCGTCTCGTCGTCCCCGCAGACCGGAACGGCCAGTGGCCGCCCATCGAAGACCGGCGGCCGCATGCGCCACACGTCCTCGTGGCAGAGGTTGAAAGCCTTGACCACGTGGGCTCCCGGGGCCGCCGCGGCAAGTTGCTGCGCGGCTGAGGGGCCGCCTTCCGTCAGCAGCCGGAAGCCCGGCCCGACCGGGTTGGAGCAGTCCAGCAGCACCTTGCCCTCCAGAGCCGCGTGCAGGTCCCGTGCCACGTCCACTCCCGCCCCGAAGGGCAGCGCGACCAACACCACCTGCCCGGACTCGGCCGCCGCGCGCAGACCGGCAGGCTTCGCGCCGCCTCCGATGCGCGTTGCGAGCCGCTCCGCTTTGTGTGCGTCCCGTCCCCCGATGATCACCTTGTGCCCGGCCCGCACCCAGTGGGTGGCGAGCGCGTCGGCCATGTTGCCTGTGCCCAGTACACCGATTTCCATCATGCGGTCCCTCTCCGTGCCTGCTTCGACCGTTCAGACCGACGCTAGAAGGCGGTTCGGGCACCATTTGGTACGTGACCACCGACGCCTTCCTCGCCGACTGCCGTGCCCGCCTCGCCTTCGACCTGCTCTCCAACACCTGGAACGCCGTGGTGCTCTGGGCGCTGCGCGACGGTCCCAGGCGCCCGGTCGAACTTCGGGAGCGGATCGGGGGCATCAGCTCCAAGGTCCTCACCGAGACTCTGCGGCGGCTGCAGTTCAACGGACTGGTCGACCGGCAGGCAGACCCCGACACGACATCGCGGGTCGAGTACCGACTCACCGCTCTGGGCCGGACCTTGCTGGCGCCCATCGACGCCGTCGGTGCATGGGCCTTCGAGTACGGCGATGAGGTCATGGCCGCCCAGGAAGCGGCATGTACTCCCGACCCGCAGTCCCCTCGCCGGACTTGCTAGTGCCGCATCAGGCGACGTTCGCCCTGTCATGAGGCATCGCTCGGTGGACTGTGTCAGGTGAGGACTACTTGATCAGGGCATTCGCGATAATGATCAGCAGGCCGATCAGCATGTCCATGCTCCCCGCCCGGCACGAGGACGGCCATCCGTGCCCGGCGGTACGGGCGGCCCAGGCGCCCCAGCCGAACAAGGCGACCGTGTTGAACAGCAGGGCCGTGTCCACAGCCGTGGCCTCCGCCCACCACCCGGCCACCGCGGCAAGCAGTATCCCCACTGTGGGCAGCACGGCAGCGACCAGTGGCCACTCGGCGAGCACCAACCGCAGTCTGCTCGTGGTGGCTGTCCCGTCGACGGACGCACGCTGGGCGATGACGTGCGCGTACCCATGGGCGGCGCCCGACGCCAGCGCGGTGAACAGGACCCACAGCGCGTCCTGACCGGGATTGGCCTGCTCGCCTGCCGGGTCCAGCGCGGCCACCAGCGCGCTGGCCAGTACCAGTCCGTAGATGCCGCTGAACAGGGACGGTTCCGACGGCCGGTGCCGCAGGATCCACCTTGGTTCGACGCTCTCGGGACGGACGGGTTCGGCGCGGTCGGGCATCGCTTCGCCTCGGTGCGGGAAGAGGGGCTGGGTCCGCACATGCTCACCCATGGGTCGTCAGGAAACGCGACGCCACGCGCTCTCGCATGGTTGTTGTGCCCCAAGGGTGTCAGGACGCCCGTTCGGGTGCCGTGCCGGCGGCGGGCGGACGACGTCCCTCAGGTGGTGTGACCGATCAAGGTTGAGGTGCGTGCGGACTTGGCTTGCCCCTGGGATGCATGCCCGCGAGAGGCTCATGATCCCGGCACAGGAGGCGGCCGCCCGTGCAACTCTCCTTGGTTGCATGGGCGGCGCTGCTGTCGGCCCCGCGCGGCGTCCACGCAGCGCGGCCACGTTCGGCCGTACCGTGCCGGGGCGGCGGATCGGGCCGGTGATGGTGTCCTATCCCGGCGCGATGACGGCGTAACTGATCGCGGAGGCAACGTCGTCAGCCATGTGGGTGGGCTGGTAGGAGGCCTGCGTCCACGGTTGGCCGGCCGAGCCCCACACGCTTCGAAGGCCGAGCGCGTGCGCGCCCGCGATATCGGCGTGCGGAGAATCGCCGATGACCCAAGCACGGGAGAGGGAGACTCCGACGGCCTCCGCCGCCGCGTGGAAGATCTCCGGTCGCGGCTTCTTGTGGCCGACTCCTTCAGAGATCACCCAGCCCTGCACGAGCCGGTCGAGTCCGGCATTGCGGATCTTCGCCTCCTGCTGGGCGATACGTCCGTTGGTGACGACCACGCAGGTCCAGCCCTCGGCCTGCGCTCTGCTCAGTGCCTCGCGGGAGGAGTTCGCCAGCATCACGCGATCAGCGGCGCCATTGTCAAGCAGGGCACCGATGGCGCACGTTGGCACCAAGGCCCCGTACCGGTCGGCCATGGCCGCGGCGACGTCGTGGCGGGGGGTATAGCCGCCGGCGTCGACGGTCATCACCCAGGTGAGGTCGGTGCCGGGCAGGCCGTGCTCGGTCAGGAACGCCTGGACGGCGGCGCGGAAGGCCGCATCGCGATCGACGAGGGTGTTGTCGAGGTCCAGCATCAGCAACGGCATGATCCACTCGCACTCGTCCGGGGTCGCCGCCCATCTTGGCATCACAGGTCGAGTGGAGTGTGGAACAGCGGTCCGGACTCGGGACCGGATCCCGCGACTGCTCCACGTTGCCGGTGCCGTCCAGGGCGGCGGTCAGGACCTGCGCACGTACTCTGCCGGTTCTGCGTCCGCGTTCATGCTGTACAGCAGCAGGTGGCCGTTGCGGGCGACGGTGAGGAAGACCGAGTCGGGCTGGCGGCAGTCCTTGCCCGACGCCGTGGTGTACGTCGCGGGGCTGAGCGCCAGCACCGGGGACACAGCGCCGATGACGAAGGTGCTGTCGCAGTACTGCTTCGTGCCGTCGTCCATGTCCGCCGTGACCCCCACCCGCACCAGGCGGCCGCCGACCGGGCCCTGGGTCACCTGGATCAACTCCTGCTCTCGATGGGTTTCATCGGCCGGCACCCAGGTGCCGACGTACTTGTCCGGCACTGCGTTCTGTCCGCCGACCGACCGGTAGATATCGGCCGTCAGACCGCCGGACTTCCACTCCAGTATGTCCCGCGACCGCACCTGGAGGGTCTGCTGTGGGAGTGGCGTGCAGCGTCCCCGCGGCACCGCCGCGGTCACCTGGCCCTTGCCGACGACCAGGGTGTCGGCATCGGCGAAGACCAGCTTGCTGCGCCCTGCGCATTGCAGATCGCCGTCGGTGTCGATGTACGCGGCGGCCTTGTCTCCCGGCCGGCCCGGTGAGATCTCCAGCCGCAGCACCCGTTTCGGCAGTTCGGAATCCCCCTTGAGTACGCCTTCCCAGGCGCCGACGTACTCGTCGGGGATGCCCGGTTCGGCGCTCGGCGATGCCGACGCCGATGAGGTCGCCGAGGGTGCGCCGATCGCCGCGGGATCCTTCTCCCCGTCGTCACGCAGTGCCAGCGCCGTGCCCGTGGCCACCGTGGCGAGCGCCACCACTGCGGCGAGGACCGGCCGCCACCGCGGTGTGGAACGCGTCGGCGCCGGCGTGCCCTGCGGCGGTGTCTCCGCGGTGAGCATCCGGGCGGCGAGCCGGCCCAGGTCGGCCAGCAACTCCGGGGGCAGCCAGGGGCCGTCCGTGTCGCTGCGGGCGTGGACGGCGAGTTGCTCGGCTGTGGGCCGCCGTTGCGGGTCCTTGGCGAGGCAGGCCGTGATCAGACCGGTCAGCGTCTGCGGCACCCCGGTGAGGTCCGGCTCCTCCTCGGCGATACGGAACATCAGCGCGTGCAGCCCCAACTCGGGGGAGCCGAAGGGCAGTCGCCCTGTCGCCGCGTACACCAGCACGGAACCGAGGCTGAACACGTCCGCGGCAGGCGTCACCCGCTGTCCGCGCACCTGCTCCGGCGACATGAAACCCGGCGAGCCGAGCACGACCCCCGTGGAGGTGCGAAGACTGCCCTCCACGTTGTCCAGTGCCCGGGCGATGCCGAAGTCGATGATGCGCGGGCCGTCGACGGTCAGCAGGATGTTCGACGGTTTGAGGTCGCGGTGTACCAGGCCCGCGCCGTGGATGGCGCGGAGCGCACGGGCGAGCCGCCCGGCCAAGGATTGCAGTGTGACCTCGGGCAGCGGCCCATAGCTCGACTTGACGACCTGGTGCAGGGAAGGTCCAGGCACGTACTCGGTGGCCACCCAGGGGGCGGCGGCCTCGGTGTCGGCGCCCAGCACCGGCGCCGTCCACTCACCACCCACCCGGTGCAGCGCGGCGACCTCCTGGCGGAACCTCGCCCGGAATTCGGGGACTTCGGCGAGTGCGGCCTTGACCACCTTCACCGCCGCGGCCCGCCCGCTCGCGGAACGCCCCAGGAAGACCTGGCCCATACCGCCGGCACCCAGCCTGCCGATCAGCGTGAAGTCCCCCATTCGCCGCGGATCTCCCGGCTCCAGGACATGCATCCGTGCCCCGCTCTCCCCGTGTGCGTTTCAGCTCGCTCTGCTGCGCGGCGACACTACCGCTTCGAACAGAAGCCGGCCCGGGGTGACCGCACCGCCCCAAGGGCTGCGCTGCCCGCCCGCCTACACTTTCGCCCATGATGCCGCTGGACGATCCGCGCTGGCCCACCCTCGACCACCGTGGTCGGTCCCAGGGGCAGGGTGTGCCCGGCGCCCCCTTCGTCCCCGACGAGTTGCGCCACTTGATGGCCCATCCCGCCGACGGTGAGCGCTTCGTGGACCTGTGGCCGTACCTGTGCTCCGAGGGCACCGCCTGGCCCGCCGCCTATGCTGCCGTGCCCCACCTCGTCGCCATCGCGCGCGGCCTTCCTGCGGACGGACGCGACGAATACCTCTACGTCGTCGGCCTGGTGGCCATGTGCTCCGGTGCATACGGTCAGACCCCGGCAGACCTGCCGCACGACATCGCGCACGCCTATCGTCAGGCCCTCCCGGAGGCCTTGACCCTCCTGGCGGAAACGCTGGCCACGGCAGAGCACGACCAGATCATGACCCGATACCTGCTCGCCGCCATGGCGGCGCTCAAGGGCCACTCGGACTACGCCGACATACTCAACGAACTCGACGTCTTCGCCGAATGCCAGTCCTGCGGTGAACCCATGCTGGAACTTCCGGAGTAGCCGCGGACGACGGGCGAGCACGCGGACGACGGGCGAGCAGCCGAGCGGGTGTCCTGGAGCAGAAGGTGGGGTCGGAAGACCTCGACGGACGCCCCTGCCCCCGCCGGTGACGCCCCACCGCCGTCACCGTCTCCCTCAGGCAGTCGCCTGGCTGTCCACGGGAATGTTCAGCCGGCCGGCCACGGTGGTGAGGGCCGTTCCGAGGGGGAGCGCGACCCGGGTGAGGGCATGCTGGTCGCCCCGGGTCGGGTCCCGGTTGACGATCAGTACCGGCTTGCCGGTCTGGGCCGCCTGGCGGACGAACCGGAGCCCGGACATCACCGTCAGTGAGGAGCCCAGTACCAGGACCGAGGCCGCCTCCCGGACCAGTCGGCGGCAATGCTCGACCCGCTGCGGTGGAACGGCTTCGCCGAAGAACACCACGTCCGGTTTGAGGATGCCGCCGCAGACCGCGCAGGGCACCACGCGGAAGTCCCCGACCTGTTCGTCGGTGAGGTCGGCGTCACCGTCCGGGTTGATCCCGGCGGCCACCGGCTCGAAGCCCGCATTGGCCTCCTCCAGCCGCCGGGCGAGTTCGCGGCGCGGGGTGAGGGAGCCGCAGGAAAGGCAGACGACCCGAGCCAGGTTTCCGTGGAGTTCCACGACGCCCTCGCTGCCGGCCGCCTGGTGCAGGCCGTCGACGTTCTGGGTGATCACCCCGGCGAGCAGGCCCTGCCGTCCGAACGCGGCCACGGCCCGGTGCCCGGAGTTGGGACGGGCGCGGCCGAAGGTGCGCCAGCCGAGGTGGCTGCGCGCCCAGTACCGGCGCCGGGCATGAGCGTCGGCGGTGAAGTCCTGGTAGGTCATCGGGGTGTGCCGGCTCAGGCTTCCGCCCTCGCCCCGGTAGTCGGGGATGCCCGACTCCGTGGAGAGGCCCGCCCCGCTGAGCACCAGCACGTCGCCGGTGCCCAGCGCCTCGGCGACCGGCTCCAGATCCGTGGTGCCCGGCGGCAGGTCCGCGGCAGGGGTCCAGCTCACTGTGGGGCGCATGCGCATGCCGCCAGGGTACGGAACAGGCTGCCACCACCGCTTCCGGCCCGCTTCCGCCGTCGATGGGGCCGTTTCCGTGCCGTCGGCGCGAACCGGCCGGGGCGGAGCCCGATGGCAGTCCGGAGGCAGACCCGTGACGGTGATGCGGCCGGCCCCTTCGTGCCGACTGTGGTCTTGGTGCTGGTGCTCTCGACGGTCCGGTCCGGTCCAGTGCGGTGCCGGCAGCGGCAGACGGGGTCCCGTGCTGTCGTACGGAGGTCTCGGCCGGCAGCGGAGAGGGTGAGCCGGGGCTGATGCCGGAGTGTGCTGAGTGCGGCTCCGCGACGCCTGGTCGCCCCGATCCGTGTCCTCGACGTGGAGCGGGGCAACCGGCGGCGGATGTCACCGAGCGGTGGTCAGCCCGCGGATCGCATGGCGGGCATGGAGAGGTCGACCGGACCGACGCCGTTGCCGCTCTTGCAGGTGTCGTGGCACTCCTTGTCCAGGCTGCAGCACAGCGAGCAGATCGCGCCTTCGTGGAAGGGACAGTTCGCCATGTCGGGGCGTTCGAAGGCGTCCGAGCACACCGAGCAGGTCAGCGTGACCGCGGACGGCAGGCCGTCCGCGCCGATCAGCGGCTCGTCGAGGTCGTCGAGGCGGGCGATGTAGTACTTGCCCTTGGTGAGCCAGGCGAACAGCGGGGACAGCGCCATGGCCAGGAAGAGCGCGATGAACGGCGAGTACGCCTTGCCGTAGTCGCCGAACGCCTCGAAGTAGGCGGGGATGGAGACGGCCGAGGCGACGAGCATCGCGCCGAAGCCGACCGGGTTGAAGTTGTACAGGTGGGCCCGCTTGAACTCGATGAAGGAGGGGCTGAGCTTCAGGGGCTTGTTGATGACGAGGTCCGCGACGACCGCGCCGATCCAGGCGATGGCGACGTTGGAGTAGAAGCCGAGGACCGTGTTGAGGAAGCCGAACACGCCGCCCTCCATCAGGGCCAGTGCGATGCCGACGTTCAGGAAGATGTAGACGACGCGGCCGGGGTGGCGGTGGGTGAGCCGGGAGAAGAAGTTCGACCACGACAGAGAGCCGGAATAGGCGTTCGTCACGTTGATCTTGATCTGGGAGAGGATGACGAAGAACGTGGCCAGGCCCAGCGCGACCGGTGCGGCGAAGGTCTTGAAGCCGGAGATGTACATCTGGATGGGCTCGTTGGCCTTGGACAGGCCCACACTGCCGGCGATGCAGAAGGCCAGGAAGGCGCCGCCGATCTGCTTGGACGCGCCGAGGACCACCCAGCCGGGGCCGGCCGAGAGCACCGCGGCCCACCAGCTCTTCGCGTTCTCCGGGGTCTTGTCCGGCATGAAGCGCAGGTAGTCCACCTGCTCCCCGACCTGTGCGATCAGGGACAGGGCCACACCGGCGCCCGCGCCGACGCCGAGCATGCTGATGCTGGAGCCGGTGGGCGAGTTGCCGGTGAAGTGGGCGAACTTCGCGTACTTGCTCGGGTCCTGGATGGCGATGGAGACGAACGGGGCGACCATCAGGACCAGCCAGACGGGCTGGGTCCATACCTGCATCTTCGACATCGCCGTCATGCCGTAGATCACCATCGGCAGGATGACCAGCGAGCACAGGAGGTAGCCGAGCGCCAGCGGTATGTGCAGGCCCACATCGAGTGCCTGGGCCATGATCGAGCCTTCGAGGGCGAAGAAGATGAAGGTGAAGCTGGCGTAGATGACCGACGTGAGCGTCGACCCCAGGTACCCGAAGCCCGCACCTCGGGTCAGCAGGTCCATGTCGATGGAGTACTTCGCCGAGTAGTACGAGATCGGGATGCCGGTGAGGAAGATGACCACCGCGGCCGCCAGGATGGCCACCATCGCACTGGAGAAGCCGTTGGAAATGGCGATCGAACCACCGATGGCGAAGTCCGCCAGGTAGGCGATGCCGCCGAGGGCGGTGGTAGCCACCACATACGGCGACCAGCGGCGGAAGGACTTCGGTGCGTAGCGCAGCGAGTAGTCCTCCAGCGTGTCGTTCTGCGTCCAGCGGTTGTACTTCCGGCCTGTCGTACCCGAGTTCCCGGCGTCGATGCCCGTCGCCCCCGCGGGGGCTGTCTCCGGTTCGTTGTCGACTATCTCCGTCACGGCACTTCCCTCTTCCGCGCACCAGGTCACACCCCGGAGGACCCCGGGTGTCACGGAACATTCCCGCCGTCTTGTTTCCTCTAAATTTCACGACCTTTAAATGCAAGATGCTTTATTTTGTCTTTATTCGACGCGCGTAGATAAAGGCACTAAAAGCCTCTGTGTCGCCTAGCCGGCGTTATCCGGAATGCTCCGAGGCGGGTATTGGGCGATCGGTGTGAGCGCTTGACTGGCTCGTACGGCAGGGACTGCGGTGAACTGGTTCTCGGGTTCGCGAGAGGCTGCCTGTCATTCGGGCGCGGTGGTCAATTCTGTCATCGCGTGGACTGCTGCAGGTGTTCGGCGGCCCGGGCCCGGCTGCCCGCCTCGTGGTCGCCCACGGGGCATGTGCTGCCGGTCCGAGCGGCGTGCTTCGCCCCCGGTGCGGGCAGGGACTCCCTCCGGCTCAATGCTTCCCCTAGAAACTATTTCCGCGAAGGGGTAATGTCAACGGCACGCCGAGCAGCGGCCCGGGATGAGCTGACCGGCGAACGCGGGCTGGAGGTCCGAGTTGGACGACGACGGCGAAGGCGAGAGCGTCCGCCCGCATAGGGCGGAGCCACTGCCCGAGCGGGTTGCCGCACGGTCGCATTGCGCGCCGCGGCCCTTCGGACGCGACCGTTCCCCTTGCCTCGCGCACGGGTCCCGTTCCCGGCGCAAGCGCCCTCTTGGTCACATCGAGACGCGCGGCCGGCTCGTGCCACGGCCCCCACACGGCTGTCGGCCCCCGCAACGGCGCCACGAGGAGCGATGTCCGGTCCTGGTGGCACGCGACCCCGCAGGCCCCGACTCGTCATGTGCGCGCACAGTCGACCGCCCGGAAGGACCCCGGTAATGCCGCCCGAATCGCAGGATCTCGCGTACCTGCTCAGCCACGCCGAGCGGCGCCTCGTCGAGCGTCTCGCCGCCGTGCTGACGGAGGAAGGCTGCTCGGTGGAGCAGTGGCGCGTCCTGTCGATCGCCGCCGACGGCGAGGGCCATCCGATGACCGAGATCGCCGAGTACGCGCTCATGCCCGCGCCCAGCCTGACCAAGCTCGTCGACCGTATGGTCGCCGACAATCTCGTCTACCGTCGTCCCGATCCCGACGACCGTCGTCGGGTCCTTCTCTACCTCTCCGACCGTGGCGGCATCCTCCACGGGCGCACCGCTCACCGTGTCCAGGCCGAGCAGTCCCGCCTCCTGGCGGCCATCGACGACCATGGCGAACTCACCAGGACGCTGTCCTTGCTCGCCGTTGCCCTGGGTGGGAAACCCTCGACCAGGGCAGGCAGGAAGGCTGCGCGGGCGTCGTCGGCGTGAGAGGTGCGCCGGGAGGGTTTCACCGGAGGCCGCGACCTGAACGGGAGTCGGGAACCCAACCCGGCGCCGAAGCCTTCGACGACGGGCCGGCGGCCGGGAATCCACCGCCCAGGGATCGGTCCCGGGCGCCGGACCGGTGAATCCCATGCAACCGCCGTATCTCCGGCAGTTGCGTGCGGAGCCGGTCGAGCGACTTCTCCTCGGTGCCGGTGCCGGTGCCGGTGCCGGTGCCGGTGCCGGTCCCGGTGTCCCCGAGCGGTGTTACGCCCTCGGCACCGCGCTCACGCCGGGTAGGGAGCGGCATCGCGTGCCGCCCGGAGCGCGACCGCCCACCAGGCCAACTGGTCGAGCATCGTCTTGGTGTAGCCGGGAGCCTCAGGGTCGAGGGGCTGACCGTCCTGCCACGCCGTGAAGTAGTTCGGAAAGGCGAGACCGTCGCGGATCGTCACCGCATGCAGCTCGGTCAGCACGTTCTCCAGGTGCAGCACCGCATGCCGGCCACCGGCCGCGCCCCCGTAACTGACGAAGCCGACGGGCTTGGCCGTCCACTGCGTGAAGTGCCAGTCGATGGCCGCCTTCAACGACGCGGGATAGCTGTGGTTGTACTCCGGCGTGACCACGATGAACGCGTCAGCGTCCCGCAGAGCCGACGTCAGCGCCGCCATTCCGGCGGGACGGGGGTAGTCATCGCCTGCCGATTTCGGCGATGCCGCGGGGAGCTCCAACGGGATGTCGATCCCGGCCAGATCGACGACGTCCACCTCGAAACCACCGTGCATTCCTGCCTGTTCGGCCACCCACGAGGCCACGACCGGGCCGAACCGCCCGTCCCGGACGCTTCCGACGATGATCACCAGCTTGTGCTTGTTCTTCTCCATGCCCACCACGATGGGGCCACGCCCCGGCTCCAACCAGACCGTGCTCAGGCTGGCCCCCGCAGGGCCAGGCTGAGCAGTCCCGCCGTCGCTGGACCGCGCCGTATTCTCAGGGCATGGGTACGCCATTAGGGGACTTCATCCGGGCCAAGCGCGACAGCATTCAGCCGGAAACACTGGGACTGCCGACTCACGGCCGCCGCCGGTCACCGGGTTTGCGACGCTCGGATCTCGCCGCACGGGCCGGCATCAGCGTCGAATACCTGACCCGCATGGAACAGGGCCGCGACCGCAATCCCTCGACAGCGGTGATGAACGCGCTCGCGGATGCGCTCAGCCTCGACCCCGCGGAACGCAACCATCTGCGCTACCTCGCGAAGATCACCGGCGGCCAATGCTGCACGCGCACCCGGCCCGCACCACCCCGCCGCGACGTCCGGCCGTCGGTTCTGGAGACACTCCGCCTCCTCGAACCGGGAATCGCCATCGTGACCAACCGGCTGGGCGATGTCCTCGCCCACACCAGCGGCTTCGCATCGGTCACGAACGGAACCGGACTGCTCGACTCCGAGGTCCCCAACCTCACCCGCTACGTGTTCACCGACCCCCGCGCCCGGACGTTCTTCGCCGACTGGGACGACGTCGCGGACGAACACGCCTTCGACCTGTGGCTCGGACCGTCCGTCGAGAACTCCGAGTGGTTGACGACAGAACTGGCCTCCACCGCCGGCCCCGACTTCACCCGCCGCCTGAACCGTCACCTGGTTCCCCAGCGCGGAGCCCTCCGGCTCAATCACCCGTCCGGATGTGAACTTCAACTGTCCCGCGAGACGCTCGAACTGTCCTCGGACGCACAACAACTGGTCGTCTTCCTCCCCGCGGACGAGGGGACGGCGCAGGCCGTCGCCCAGCTCCGCCGCCAGCCCTACGGCCGGCTCCGAGCCATCTCGTAACGAGAACAGACCTCCCCTGCCCGGCAGGTGCCGACGATCGGCACCTGCCGCAGACGGAGGCGAAATGTCGCGATATTAGGCCGTTTCAGGCCGTTCCGGCACGGCTTCAGGGGCGGGGTGGGGCGGAGCCGTCCGGGGGCGGCCGACACGACCGGCTGCGGCGGCGCTCCCGGAGGCGGGGTGCGAACCGTGTTTTCCAGTGATGATGCATCCGAGACTTGTCCGTACTGGTGAGAGAGGGTTCTGTACGGTGGTGCCGGATGGCCGTGCGGTCGGGGAGGGCCCGGTGCGGGACGTGGGGGATGCTGACGTCACGGGTAGGTAGCGGCGGGCCTGCGCCCAACCGGGGCCACGCGCGCCCAGTGGGCGTGCGCCCTCGCCGCCACCGCGCGTGTCGGTGTCCGTTACGGCACCGGCGGCAGAGGCAGGGCCTGGTCCGTCCTGACCCCGAAGATCTCCGGCTGGTCGGCGAACCCGGACGGGCCCGCCGGCCACCAATACCGTCTTGGTCAGGCCCGCTCCCCGCCCGACGTGCAGCGTCCTGAGGCACTCCCCGCCGGCAGGTACGGATCGAAGCGGTCCGTCACGTTGACGGCTCCGCTCGACGAGAAGAAGGGTTCATCCAGATGAGTTTCAGGACTCAGCCGACCGCCCAGGTCGACGAGACGGCCATCATCGGTGACGGGACGACGATCTGGGATCTGGCCCAGATACGGGAGGACGCCCGGCTGGGCAGCGGGTGCGTCGTGGGCAGGGGAGCGTATGTCGGCCCGGGGGTGCGGATCGGCGACAACGTGAAGCTCCAGAACTACGCGTTGGTCTATGAGCCCGCGGTGCTCGGTGACGGGGTGTTCGTCGGCCCGGCGGCGGTTCTCACCAACGACTACTTCCCCCGTTCGGTGGACCCGCAGGGCCGGCTGAAGCGCGGTGGCGACTGGGAGGCCGTGGCGGTGGTGCTGGCCGAAGGGGCGTCGCTGGGGGCCCGTTCGGTGTGTGTGGCGCCGGTGCGCGTCGGCCGGTGGGCGCTGGTCGCTGCCGGTGCCGTGGTGACCCGGGATGTGCCGGACTTCGCGCTCGTGGCCGGCGTTCCGGCGCGCCGGATCGGCTGGGTCGGCCGGGCCGGCGTGCGACTGGTCGAACGGGAAGGCGAGCCGGGTGGGTGGGAGTGCCCCGAGACGGGTGCGCTCTACGACGAGAAGGACGGCGAACTCGTCGAGCGTGTTAACTCCTGATTCTCCCAAAACACCAAGCATCGAACATCTATAGGCATAACATGTGTCCGAACCGTGCAGACTGATCACAGTTAGCACACGAACCGGCAGTGCCCAGGGGGGGTACCGGGTGGTGGGGACACCCGTGTCTTAAGCGAGGAGTGACAGCCGCTCCGCCGCCTGATGTCTGCGTTCCGCCGCATGGCCTGCTTCGCCGCGGCGCTCACAAGTCTGCGCAAAAACATGGACCCACAGGGGGGTTGGTGTGCCCAAAAGATGACCACCACACGTCTGGCGGCGCTCGGTCGTGAGGAGCCTGCGCTGCTCGCGCTCGCCCAACGACTTCTCGCCGTCGCCGAATCGGGACTCGGGTCGATGCTGCTCCCCGGCGGTGAGGCCTTCGCCTTCACCATGGCCGGGCGGAAGGCGCCCGACGGTTCCTGGACCGTGGAGCGGCGCGGGACCAGCACCCGGTACGCGGCCATCACCGTGCTGGGCGCCCGGTTCCTGCCCGAGGACCGCCAGCGTGCGGTGCTCGCCGGGCGTACCGCCGAGGAGTTCACGGGTCTGCTGGTCGAGTCACTGCCCGCGGTGACCAACCTCGGTGACGCGGCGCTCATCGCCTGGGCCGCCGCCGAGACCGGGCACCCCAAACTCTCCGACGCCGTGGCGAGGGTCGAAGCGCTGGACGAGGAGGACCGGCCCCAGTACACGGTCGAGGCCGCATGGGTGTTGTCCGCCCTGGCGGCAGCGCGCAGCACGGTTGATGTGGAGAGACGTTTCTCCGCGGCTCGCGACCGTCTGCTGCGGGCCCGGATCGGGGACAGTCCGCTGTTCCCGCACGCCACCGGTCCCGGCCTGGTGCCCTGGTACCGGGCGCACGTGAGCTGCTTCGCCGACCAGACCTACCCGCTGCAGGCCCTGGCCCGCGCACACGCCGACGGCGACGGCGATCCGGAGGCGCTGGCGGCGTCCGAGGCGTGCGCGGCGCGCATCTGCGAGCTGCAGGGCGACGGCGGGCAGTGGTGGTGGCACTACGACGCGCGCACCGGCTCTGTCGTGGAGGGCTATCCGGTCTACAGCGTCCACCAGCACGCGATGGCACCGACCGCCCTGTTCGACCTGGCCGACGCCGGCGGCACCGACTTCGGCGCGTCGGTCCGCAAGGGGCTGCGCTGGATGACGGACGTACCGGAACTGGCCGCCCGCCCGGAGCACCGGGAGCCGTTGATCCTCGACGAGCTCGGCGTCACCTGGCGCAAGGTCTACCGGGGCGACCCGAAGAAGGCCGTACGAGCCGCCCGAGGACTCGGTACGCGAGTCGCGCCGAACCTCCGGCTGAAGTCCCTGGACCGGGTCTACCGCCCCGTCTCCGTGGACCGCGAATGCCGGCCGTACGAATTCGGCTGGATGCTTCACGCCTGGCTCGGGGGCAGCATATGAATCAGCGTCAGACCCTGTTCGGGGTCGAGCTGGACCCGCTGACCATGGACGAGACCGTGCGGCGCTGCCTCGAAGCGGTCCGGGACGGCCACCAGCTCGAGATCGGGGTGGTCAACGCCGCGAAGCTGGTGAACATGCGGCGGGACCACCGGCTCGCCCGGGCCGTGGCCGGCTGCGATCTCGTCCTCGCCGACGGTCAGGCCGTGGTCTGGGCCGGACGGATCCTGCGCGCCCCACTGCCGGAGCGGGTGGCCGGAATCGACCTCTTCCTGCGGCTGCTGGCCGAGGCCGAATCGGCAGGGCTGTCCGTGTACTTCCTCGGGGCCAAGGAGGAGGTGCTGGAACAGATGCTGCACCGGGTGGCCGACCGCTTCCCCGGCCTGAAGGTGGCGGGCAGCCGGAACGGCTACTTCGAGGATTCCCAGCAGGAGGCCATTGCGGGCGCGATCGCCCACAGCGGCGCCCAGATGCTGTTCCTCGGCATGACCTCGCCCAAGAAGGAGATCTTCACCGCCGCCTACGGCGCACGCACCGGCGCCCGTGTCGTACACGGGGTCGGCGGCTCCTTCGACATCCTGGCGGGCGTCACCAGACGGGCCCCCGAGTCCTGGCAGCGGTGGGGAGCCGAGTGGCTCTACCGCGCGCTGCAGGAACCACGCCGCCTGGGCCGGCGCTATCTCACCACCAATGCTGCCTTCGTCCTCATGACGGCGCGAGAGCTCATCCGGCTCATCCCGTCGACCGCTCCCGCGAACAGGAGACACTGATGCGCGTCGTCGTGGTTGGGCAGGGATATGTCGGACTGCCACTGGCCATCCGGGCCGCCGAGGTCGGACACGAGGTGATCGGCTACGACGTCGACTCCCGGCGGGTCAAGAGCCTTGCCGCCGGTGAGTCCTTCGTCGAGGACGTCTCCTCCGAGCGGATCCGCGCGGCCATGGACCGCGGCGCCTACCGCCCGAGCGAATCGGCCCGCGACTGCGGCGGTTTCGACGTCGCCGTCGTGACCGTGCCGACCCCGCTGCACGAGGGCACTCCCGACCTCCGTTACATCAGGGAATCGGCCCTCACCCTGGCCCGCTACCTGCGCCCGGGAGCCACCGTCGTCCTGGAGTCGACCACCTACCCGGGCACCACCCAGGAACTGTTCGCCCCGCTCCTGGAGGACGGCTCGGGCCTGACCGCGGGCACGGACTTCCACCTCGGTTACAGCCCGGAGCGCATCGACCCCGGAAACGCCGTCTGGGGTTTCAAGGAGACCCCGAAAGTCGTATCCGGCGTGAACGCGTCCTCGCTCCAGGCCGTGCAGGACTTCTACGCGCAGCTCGTCGACACCACCGTGCCGGTGAGTTCGCCCAAGGAGGCCGAACTGGCCAAGCTGCTGGAGAACACCTTCCGGCATGTGAACATCGCGCTGGTCAATGAGATCGCGATGTTCGCCCACCACCTCGACATCGACGTCTGGCAGGCCATCGACGCCGCCTCCAGCAAGCCCTTCGGCTTCATGAAGTTCACGCCGGGACCGGGCGTGGGCGGCCACTGCCTGCCGATCGACCCCTCGTACCTGTCCTGGCGGGTGCAGCGTGAACTCGGCCAGAGCTTCCGCTTCGTGGAACTGGCCAACGACATCAACAACCACATGCCCGAGTACGTGACGCGCCGCATCACGGACCTGTTCAACCAACGACGCCGTTCCGTGAACGGCTCACGCATCCTGCTGCTCGGCCTGGCGTACAAGAAGAACACCGGCGACGCCCGCGAGTCGCCCGCCCTGCGCATCTCCCAGCTGCTGCTCGACATGGGGGCCCAGGTCAGGGCGGCGGACCCGCACGTCGTCGAGAGCCTGCCGGTGGACACCCGGCTGGTGCGGGTCGAGCCGGCACCGGAGGAGCTGGCGGCCGCCGACGTGGTCGTCCTGCTCACGGATCACGACAGCTTCGACTACGAACTCATCACCGAGCACGCACCCCTGGTCCTCGACTGCCGTCGGCGGCTGTCGTCCGGGCCCACGATCGAGGTGCTCTGATGCCGCGAGTCGTCTGCGTCGCCGGGGCGCGACCCAACTACATGAAGATCAAACCGGTGATGGACGCCCTGGAACGCCGGGGCGCCGAGGTGGTCCTCGTCCACACCGGTCAGCACTACGACCCGGCCATGAACGACGTGTTCTTCGCCGACCTCGGCATGCGTCCGCCCGACCGCTTCCTCGGGGTCGGCTCGGGCACCCACGCCGAGCAGACGGGACGCGTGATGACCGCGTTCGAGCCGCTGCTCACCGAGGTCGCCCCGGACATCGTCGTCGTGGTCGGGGACATCAACTCCACCCTGGGCTGCGCCCTGGTCACCGCGAAGGCGGGACCGCTG
Source organism: Streptomyces cellulosae (assembly GCF_000721105.1). Classification (GTDB taxonomy): domain Bacteria; phylum Actinomycetota; class Actinomycetes; order Streptomycetales; family Streptomycetaceae; genus Streptomyces; species Streptomyces cellulosae_A. The sequence continues at coordinate 50,861 of NZ_JOEV01000005.1, read as the reverse complement.
CTGGCCCACGTCGAGGCCGGGCTGCGCAGCCGCGACTGGAGCATGCCGGAGGAGATCAACCGCGTCGCCACCGACCGCGTCAGCGACTACCTGCTGGCCCCCTCGCCCGACGCCGCCGAGAACCTGCGGGCGGAGGGGTACCGGGACGACCAGATCCACCTGGTCGGAAACGTCATGATCGACACGCTGCTGGCCAACCTGGAACGGGCCAGGGCCTCGGACGCCCTCAGCCGCTACGCCCTCACCACAGGCGAGTACGGCCTGGTCACCCTGCACCGTCCCGCCAACGTGGACGACCCCGAGGTCCTCGCCGGACTCCTGAAGGCCCTTGGGGAGATCGCCGGCCGCTGCCCGCTCCTGCTGCCCGTGCACCCGCGGGCGGCAGGACGACTGGCAGACATCGGCGTCCCCGGAGGTATCCGGCTGGTGCCACCCGCCGGATACCTTGACTTCATCGCCCTGCAGGACTCCGCCCGCCTCGTGCTGACCGACTCGGGCGGCATACAGGAGGAGACCACCGCGCTGGGCGTGCCGTGCGTGACCCTGCGGGACAACACCGAGCGGCCCATCACCGTCCAGCAGGGCACCAATGTGCTGGCCGGCCGGGATCCGGCGCGGATCGTGTCGACCGTGAACCGGGTGCTGGACGCTCCGCCCGCGCCGCGCCGGCCCGACCTGTGGGACGGCCGCGCGAGCGACCGCATCGCCGACGTGCTGCTTGCGGGAGGCACGGCGAGCACCCGGCCAAGACCCACTGACCAAACGTTCACCATATGATCCGCTTGCAACATATGCTCGTCGGATATCGGGTCGCGAGGGGGGGACCGCTGTGGATCTCGCTGAGATCTTCCGGGTCATGCGCAGGCGATGGTATGTCCTGCTGCCAGGACTGCTGTTGGCCGCCGGGCTGATGGTCGCCGTGGCCGTGGTGGTTCCGATCACCTACCAGTCGCAGAGCACGGTGGTGCTCCTCAACTCCCAGAAGGCCACCGTCGCCTACGACGGCAATCCCTTTCTGAGCACCCAGACCTCGCTCACCGGCATGGCCGACAGCCTGGCCCGCAACCTCAATTCCGACGGCTCCGTCCGGGAGCTCAAGTCCCGGGGTGCCAAGGGCACGTTCGAGGCCAAGCTCGCCGACAATGCCCAGGGCCCGCTCATGTGGCTCACCGTGACCGGCACCGACAAGGCCGCCGTCCTGAAGTCCGACCGTGTCCTGACCGAGTATGCCAAGGAGCGGCTGGACCAGTTCCAGAAAGAGCAGTCGGTCGCCCCCAAGGCCATGATCCGCATGCAGACCGTCGTGCCCCCGCAGAACCCGGTGGCGCAGACCAAGACCCGGCTCGAGTACATGATCATGGTCGGGGGTCTGGGCCTGGTGCTCAGCATGACGACCGCGTTCTACGCGGAGGCGCGCAAAAGGTCGCGCAAGCCCGAGCCGGAGGCGCGGGGCACCGAGCCGGAGAAAGAGAGGACCGCCCCCAGCCGCTCGACCGGGCGATCGGTTGTGGAGGAGACGCTCGCCATCCGGCGGCCGCCCAGTTGGTCGCGGTCCGCCGAGAACGGACCGGCCGCCGCAGAGCCCAAGGCGCCACAGCACGTCATGGCTGTGACGTCCGCCGCCGAGCCGCTCGACGAGGAGTCGACTCATGGACATCGCCCGCGCACCGGCCAGCGAGACCGGTGAGACGAGCGAGGCCCCCACTCCTCCCGCTCCCTCCGCGCTCGTACCCCCCGCTTCCCCCTCCCTCGGCCGTAAGGTCCGTTCGGCGGCCCGCTGGAGCCTGATCAACACCGTTGTCATGCGCCTGGGCAACTTCGCGACCGGCATCGTGCTGGCACGATTCGCCCTGGGCCCCGCGGAATGGGGCGTGTACGGCATCGCCCAGACCGTGCTGCTGGTCCTGCTGTCCGCGAACGAGCTGGGCGTAGGCCTGGCCATCGTGCGCTGGGAAGGAGACGCACGACGGTTCGCGCCGACCGTACTGACCCTCAGCACCCTCTCCAGCGGCCTGCTGTACGTGGCGCTGTTCGCGGCGGCACCGACGGTGGCCGGCCTCCTCGGCTCGCCGGACGCCGCCGGCGTCCTGCGGGTGATGTGCCTGTGCGTGGTGATCGACGGGGTGGCGCAGGTACCCGGCGGCTTCCTCACCCGTGAGTTCGCCCAGGGCAAGCGGATGATCATCGACGGGCTCAACTTCGTCCTCAGCACCGCCGTGACGCTGCTGCTGGCCTTCGAGGGCTGGGGCGCGATGAGCTTCGCCTGGGGAGCCGTGGCGGGGAACGTCGTGACGCTGATCGGCTGCGGGCTGGCGGCACCGGGCGCTCTGAAGTTCGGCTGGGACCCCGGTCAGGCCCGGGCGCTGCTCAGGTTCGGGCTTCCGCTGGCAGGGGCGAGCATGCTGGCCCTCGCGGTGGTCAACGTCGACACCATGGTGGTGGGCGCGACGCTGGGCAACGTGTCTCTGGGGTTCTACGTACTCGCCTTCAACATCTCCGGCTGGCCCGTGAGGATCATCTCCGAGGCCGCCCGCCGGGTCTCCTTCGCCGGCTTCTCCCGCCTGGCCGACTCGCCGCAGGCGCTTGCTCAGGGGTTCAGCCGTGCCCTGGGCGTACTGATCACCGCCACCGTCCCGTTGTGCGTCCTGCTGGCCGGACTCGCCGGGCCGGCCATCCAGCTGATCTACGGGAGCCACTGGGGTCCGGCCGCGGCGGCACTGCCCTGGCTGATGGCCCTGGGGCTGATCCGCATCGGCAGCGAACTCGCCTACGACTGCCTGGTCGCGATCGGGCAGCGCCGGTCGCTCTTCCTGGTGCAGGGATTGTGGCTGGCAGCCCTGATCCCGGTGCTCCTCGTCGCTGCCCGGCTGAACGGCATTGTCGGAGTCTCACAGGCCCATGTCCTGGTCGCCGGTGGCATGGTGGTGCCCGTGTTCCTGGTCGCCCTCAGCCGCGGCGGCATCGGTGTCGGCCGGATCGCCAGGGCCTGCGCGTGGCCCTTCCTCGGTGGGGCCTTGATGAGCGCGATCATCCTCGGTCTGGAGAGCCCGCTGGGCGACGGACGGCTCGCGCTCCTCGCCATCGCCACGATCGCGCTGGCCGGCTACGCGGTGTGCGTACTGCCCAGCCGCGACTTCCTGCGCGGTGTCGAGTCCCATCGGGGCCGGCACCGGTTGTCCGCACCGGTCCGGTCCCCCCAACAGGACACGAGGTGAGCCCGATGTCATGGCGTCTCAGCAGGAGTTCGCGCGCCGGACTGCTGCTCACAGCCTTGGTCGCGGTCATGGGGGTGGGCTGCTCGGGATCGCACGATTCCGCGTCGCCGGACTGCCCGAAGGGGGCACAGACCTGCCCGGCGAGCGCCTCCTCGGCGGCACCGAGTACCGGTCCGCCGACCACCGCCGGCGCGACGACCGGCTCCCCGGCCGCCTCGACGCCCCCGACACCGAAGCCCACCGCGACACCGAAGCCCACCGCGACGGGAAAGCCCCCCGCGACGGCGAGTCCGAGCGGTGGGCCAAAGTCACCCGCGGCCCGGACCGCGTGCGCCTCGCCCGGCGCCTGCGGCTTCCCCGACGCCGGCACCACCGGCCCCCGCACCCCTCTCAAGCCTCACAAGACCGGCTACCTCGCCGTCCGCACCAACGGGCTCGTCATCCGGGGCTGGGACATCACCGGCTCGCTCGACATCTATGCCAACGACGTCACCGTCATCGACTCCAGGATCACCTCGGACAACTGGTGGGGTGTCAACCTGCGCCCCGGTTACCACGGCCTGCGGGTCCTGCACTCCACCATCACCGCCGTGCCCGGCAAGGGGCCGGACAACGGCGGCGTGGACTACGCGGTGTCGAACATGGGGACCAGCTCCATCGAGGTCGGCTGGTGCGACGTCTCGGTGTTCGGCGACGCCTTGGCCATGGGGCAGGGCAATCTGCACGACAACTACGTGCACGACATCGCCCCGTTCATCAACAAGGGCGGCGAGTGGCAGCACACCAACGCGGTGATCAGCAGCGGCGGCAACACCGGGCAGCTGATCATCCGGCACAACACCCTGCTGAACCCGACCAGCCTCAACCAGGGAGCCTCGGGCAGCATCGGCCTGTTCGCGGACAGCGGCGTGGTCCGCAATGTCACCGTCGACCACAACTGGATCGCCGGCGGAGCGTACGCCCTCTACGGCGGTGACACGGGCGCCACCGGTATCAAGGTCACGGACAACGTCTTCTCGACCCAGTACCACCCCGCCTCCGGCGGCTACGGCACGGTCGCCCACTGGAACGCGGGCGGCGCCGGAAACGTGTGGAGCAACAACCGGATGTCCGACGGCCGCCTGATCCAGCCGGAACCCTCCTCGTGACCGGCGTCGTGACGCGCCGTGTCGCGCGGGCCCCCTGGACGCTGCTCAAGGCGATGTTCGGCTGGCTGGTGCTCTTCGAGGCCCGGAACAAGGTCCTGCTGGCCCCCTCCGCGGTGCGGCTGCGCCGGATCGAGGACGCCGAGACCCGACGGCTGACCGCCCGCCTCCCGGCACCGCCCTCGGCGCTGGTCGCCACGGTGATCGCCACGCACCGACGTCCCGAGGCGCTGCGTGCCGCGGTGCGCTCGGCCCTGGACCAGACCGTTCGCGACCAGGTCGTCATCGTGGTCGACGACGGCGCCGGTCTGCCCGAACTCGCTGACGATGCACGGCTGTTCGCCGTCTCGCTGGCGCGCAACACCGGCGTGGCGGGCGTGGTGCGCAACGTGGGCATCCGCCTCACCCGCTCGCGGTACGTGGCGTTCCTGGACGACGACAACCTGTGGGAACCCGACCATCTGGAACGGGCCCTGGCGGTCCTGGAGTCCCCCGACGGACCCGACGGCGTCTATACGGCGCTGCGCCGCGTCCTGCCCGACGGGAGCGAGAAGGACGTCCTCTCGGTGCCCTACGACCGACGCCGGGCCGCCCGCGAGGCCTTCCTGGACACCAACGCCTTCGTCGCCCGCCGCAACCGCTCCCTGCACTTCAGCCGACTGCGCCGGACACCGGAGGTGCTGCCCCGGGAGGACTGGGAGCTGATCCGCCGGTACGGCCGCGGGCACCGGGTGCTCCATGTGCCGCACCCCACCGTCCGCTACCTGATGAACCCCGCCAGCTTCTACACGCAATGGCGACAGTCCAGTTGAGACCTGCTCCCTTTACGCTCCGACACCAGGTGGTTGATCCGATGCCCCGCTCCCGAGCCCTCAGAAACAAGTTCGTCGACGCCCCAGGCTCGCTGGGCGAACGACTGCGCATCGCCCGCTGGGAGCGGTTCAGGCGCTGCTTCCCCGGCATCGAGAACATGAGCGTCGTGGACCTGGGCGGGACGGCCGACATGTGGCTGCGCGCACCCGTGCGCGCCAAGCACGTCCACCTGATCAACCTGGAGGCGCACCCCGCCGAACTGCCCGACTGGATCACCGCGGAGAACGCCGACGTCACCGACCCGGAGGTCGCCGCCGAGCTGAGCGGCAAGGGCGGCTACGACCTGGTGTTCTCCAACTCCACCATCGAGCATGTGGGCGGCCACAGCCAGCGGCGGAAGTTCGTCTCGGCCGTCGAGCAACTGGCGCCGCTGCACTGGATCCAGACGCCGTACCGTTACTTCCCGGTCGAGCCGCACTTCGTGGCGCCCGGCTTCCAGTTCCTTCCCCTGACCGCCAGGGCCCGTCTGGTACGGCACTGGCCACTCGTCCACAGCCGCCCCGACAGCCCTGAGTCGGCGATGAACGCCGTGATCAACATCGAGCTGCTGACCCGCGCCGAAATGCGCTACCTCTTCCCCGGGTCGGCGCTCCTCAGCGAGCGGGTCCTCGGCGCGCCGAAGTCGCTCATAGCCGTAAGAACGGAGCCTGCATGCTGAACAACCTGATCAACAGACATGACGCGGACCGGTTGCTGCGCAGAGTGCGGCGGCTGGACCTCGATCCGGTGCTGGCCAAGCTGCGGGTGCGCGGCGGTGCGCGCGTGGTCCAGCACTGGTCCCGGGTGGACCCGTCGCTGACCGAGTGGTGGGCGATACCGTCGGTCATCAAGCGCTGGAACCTGCTGATGACCGGTGACGCCGACACCTCGTTTCCCGAGTACGTCGCCGCCAAGCACTTCGCGCCCCGCACCGATCTGCGCGGCCTGTCTCTGGGGTGCGGAACCGGCGGGAACGAGCTGCTGTGGGCCAGGACGGGCGCGTTCTCGCTCCTGGAGGGCGTGGACGTGGCGCCGGAGCGGATCGACTTCGCCACCCGCGCCGCCGCCGAGAACGGTCTCGCCGACCAGCTGCGCTTCCGGGTCACCGACGTCAACCGGATGACGAGCGACGGAGAACGCTTCGACGTACTGCTGGGCCTGCAGTCGTTGCACCACTTCGACAACCTCGACGAGACCCTGCCGCGGCTGTCCCAACTGATCGAGTCCGGCGGGACGTTCGTGATCGACGAGTTCGTCGGCCCCACCCGGTTCCAGTGGACCGACGGTCAACTGGACGCGGCGAATGAGCTGTTGGCCCAACTGCCCGAGGAGCGGCGGCGGCTGGCCGACGGGCGGATCAAGCGGCGTGTCGTACGGCCCAGCAGGCTGTCCATGGTGCTCGACGATCCCTCGGAGGCGGTCGACGCGGCGACGCTGCTGCCGGGTCTGCGGCGTCACTTCGACGTGGTCGAGGAACGGCCCTACGGAGGAACGGTGTTGCACATCGCGTTCTCCGGGATCGCGCACAACTTCCGTGACCAGGAGCCCAAGACGCTGGCGCTGCTGGACCGCTGCTTCGCCGCGGAGGACGCCGCGCTGCCGCAGGTGGGGCACGACTTCATCGCCATGGTGTGCCGGCCGCGGAGCGCGGGCCGGTGACCTGACCCCACCGAGCCGGACCAGACAGCCCCGGCCGGCAGAAGAGTTCCTCCGGACGGGGCCGACTGGGTCAGGGGCGCGCTCTGCGGCGGCCGAACCGCCGCATCATGGGCACCTCGACGAACCGGTGCATGAGCCCCGCGAGCGCCACGGAGACAGCCAGCGCTCCGACGGCGAGCGTCCATGCCGTCGCCGGCGCCGAACCCTGAGCGTCGAGCCCCCGCATCAGATCCACGATCACCGACTGATGGACCAGGTAGAAGGCGAAGGAGATCTCTCCCAGCCACACCGCGGACCGGCTCCGCCACACACTCCGCTTCCCCCGGGCGTCGGCGACGGCCGCGGCCGGGATGAGCAACGCGAACGGGATCACGGTCACGGCCGACGTCTCCGCGTCCGGCGGAAAGTACGGCGTCAGGGCATACGCGGCGACGAGAAGTACGGTGACGGACCACACGGGGATCCGCGGCCACCGTCCGCTCTTCACGACGAGCGCCATCAGGATCCCGAGCACGAACTCCAGCAGGCGCACCGGGGGGAAGATGTACACGAACCAGTAGTGCCGTTCGGCGGGCAGGAGCGTCGCCACCACGGGCACCGCGAACACGGCCGCCACGCACAACGTGGCGCTCGCCCAGAGCCTCCGGGGACGGATGCGGTTCAACAAGGGCAGCAGCGCCGGGAAGAGGGCGTAGAAGAACGCCTCGCACGCGAGTGACCAGCTGACCGAGTTCGCGCCGAAGTAGATCCCCGGGTCCGGCCACCACGCCTGTACGAGCCCCAGGTTCGCCGCTCCCACGAGGAAACCGACGGCGTGGCCGGTCGCGTACAGCCCGACGACGGAGATGACGAAGGCCACGACGTAGTTGGGGTAGATCTTCGCCGCTCGACGCCGCCAGAAAGCGCGGGCGGTGTCTCCCGGCCGTGCCGACCACGTCAGGACGAAGCCACTGAGGACGAAGAAGAACGAGACTCCCACAGCGCCGGCCCCCGCCGCGCGAGCGAACGCGTGCTGCGTCGACCCCGGAGCCGACAGCCCCGAGATCGAGAGGTGGAAGCAGAAGACGAGGAACGCGGCGACGAACCGGAGTCCCGTCAGTGAGGGAAGCCTCGATCCGTCGGCCTGCGTTCCGACCGGCTTGTCCGATCTGTCGGTGACCTCGAGCGCGTTCATGAGCCCCCCTGAGAGTGCGTTGTCGACGGACGCCCGGTGGGCTCGGCACGGGCCGTTGTCGCCCACGGACCCGGCGTGGCGCGCAGAGCGCCCGGTCGGACCAGGGCGGCCGCGGCCGCTCGGGCGGCCGGCCGGCCGAGCGCGGCGCGTGCTGTCTCCCTGAGCAGGACGGCGGTACGGAAGGCGGCCGTGGCGAGCGGGCCGTGGCGGCGCCGGTACAGACGGACGCGGTTGAGGGTGAGGAGGGTCCACAGGCGGGGCGACACCTGGGAGTCGCCTCCCAGGTGAACGGCCTCGGCGGCCGGCTCCAGTTGCGTGGCGTACCCCAGGTCCCGTGCACGCAGGCAGTACTCCGTCTCCTCCGAGTAGAGGAAGAAGGACTCGTCCCATGGACCGCAGGCGGCCAGGCAGCCTTCCGAGAGGGCCATCAACGCGCCTGTCGCCCAGTCCGCGCGGGTGGGCCTGCGGTACGCCGCGGCGTCGGTGACGAGCTCGCTCAGGGCGGGGAAGCGGCCGGCCCTGGTGTTGCCGATCACGGCCTCGCCGAGGGCCCGGAGCACGCTCGACTCCCGGCGCAGCGAGTGATGGGGCGTGTCGCTGCCCTCTTCGTACAGGAGGGGCACGGCGATCCCGACCCCCTCGCCGAGGCTGTCGACGAGGCGTTTGGCGCAGCCCTGCCGCATCCGGATGTCGGGATTGCAGACGAGGGCGACCCCGTACTCACCGGCCGCGCCCAGCGCCGCGTTGACCCCGGCCGCGTACCCGGCGTTGCGCCCGGTCTCGACGACGGTCGCGTCGGGGGCCAGCACCCGCAGCAGCTCGACGGTGTCGTCGCAGGAGTCGTTGTCGGCCACGACGAGCCGGTAGTCGAGGCCGGCCATGCCGTCGGGAAGCGCGGCGAGGAACCCGGGGAGCACCGCGGCACTGTTCCAGGTGACGACCACTACGGCGACAGCTCTCATCGGGACTCCACGAGTTGGGGGAGCTTGGCTTCGGACGCCCTGCGGGGAGCAGGGATCTCGGCGGGAGCCGCGGCGGCAGCCGCCTCGCGGCGCACGAAACCGAGGTAGCTACCGCCGGCGCCCAGGGTCAGGAAGAACATCCCGGCGTACATGGGGAAGCTGAGCGCGTCGAAGGTGGCGCTGATGACCAGGGCGACCAGGGCCGAGGCGAGGAAGGCCTGCCCGAGCTCCCGGTCCGACTCGGTACGGGCGAGCCGGCGGATGGCACCGCCCTGGTGGATCCCGGTGACGAACAGGACGAGCAGCGCGACCAGCCCCAGGATGCCCATTTCGGCCAGGGTCAGCATGTACTGGTTGTCGGTGAAGAAGTACATGTCGGGGGTGAAGGTGCCGAATCCCCGTCCGAACCAGGGGCGTTCGCTGAGGTAGGGGACGATCGCGCTGTACTTCACGGTGCGTGCCTGGGTGCTGCTGTCGGAGTTGGACAGGAAGCTGGCGAACAGGTTGGTGATGGTTCCGATCAGTCCCGGGATGATCACTTTGAAACCGGCCACCGACCCCAGGACGATTCCGAGCGCGGCCCAGCGCCGCTGCGGCTTCCAGCGGGGCACCATCACCAGGATCGCGATGAAGGCGCCGATGATGGAGGTCCTGGACACCGTCAGCGGAAGCGCGCCCGCCATGATCGCCACCGGGGCCCAGCGGCGCAGCGCACCGGCGTTCCGGCGCACCGGGTCGAAGGCCTGGTGGACGGCGAAGGGGACCAGGATGGCCAGCATCCCCCCGAACTCCAGCGGGTGGGCGGTGGTGGAGCGCGGCCGGGTGAACGAGCCGCGGTCCATGGCGCTCATCCCGGCGGTGCTCGAATGCAGGCCGGGGATGTGGATGGAGTCGGCGATGTTGGTCGCGGCGAAGAAGTCGTAGTAGCCGATCAGAGCGACCACGGTGCCCAGCACCACGAGCCGGCGCATCAGGGTCTCCAGCCGGCTGCGGTCCTGGATGCCGGCCGAGGCCAGCACGACCAGCGCCACCCACACCCCGAGCCCGATGATCCCCCGGTCCGCCCCGAGGACCTCCTCGTGCGAGCTGTCGCGGGTGGCGGCCGCGAGGTACGCCAGCAGCACCGCCGCGGCGAGCACGCACATCACCACGCGCGGCAGCCTGGTGCCAGGCGCCGGGAGGATGCGGCCGCCGAGCCAGGTCGCGAGGTACCAGAGGAGGCCCAGCAGGGCGAAGACGTTGGCCGGGGTACCGACACCGCCCAGCGCGGGCAGGGTGAGGTTCGAGGGGACGAAGAAAGCCAGCACCAGATAGCCGGTGAGGATCGTGGTGGCGTCCAGCCTGCGCACCAGCAGGCCCTTGGGCCGCTCGGGTGGCCGGGCGCGATGGCGCCGGGGGACGTATTCGGCCAGGGCGCGTCCCCGGCGGCGGACCACCGCGACCCCTTCGGCCAGGATGGACAGCAGGAACGCGCTGACCAACCCGACGATGAGGACCGCCGCGATGCCCTGGTAGCGGCCCTTCGACTGCGAGACCGGTGTCTGCGGCAGGACGACCGGCGCGGTCTGCACGGTATACACCGTCGGCACCTTGGAGGCGGCCTGCAGGGCCTTGAGCTGCTCCCCGGTGAACTTGGTGAGGGTGGTGGTCTCACGCAGCACCTTCACCTGGTCGGTGCCGGTGACGCTCAGGGTGATCAGCGGGCTGTCGGCCTGCGGCGCGAATCCGACCGTGTACCGGTCCGTGACGCCGCGGGAGTGCAGTTCCTTGGCCGAGTCGCTCGACTGGAGCGTCCTGATCAGCACGTCGGCCGTGACGACCAGCGAACCGCCCGCGTTCGACAATTTGTTGCCGAAGGTCGGCGCCAGGTCGGCGATCGCCGTGGAGTCGAGGAGCGTGACGGAGCTCTGGGACTCGTAGGACACGGGGACGGTCCGGTACAGATACCCGCCGGCGAGCAGACTGAGCAGGGTGAGAGGCACCATGAAGTACCAACGCCTGCGCATGATCGCCAAGAGGTCGGCAAGGCTCATGAGAACTCCCATGTGGTGGCGGTTCGCCCCGGCGCCTGCGAGGATCGGTGGCGACGGAAGGAATCCCTGTGTCGCCTCGTGACGTCGCCGAAGCGCTGCTCCGCCGCTGGTACGTGCTGTTGCTCGCGCTCCTGCTGACGGCCGCCGGCGCCTACCGGATGCTGCATCCGGCCCCGCAGTTCCTGAGTTCGGCGGTGGTCGTCCTCAAGCCGCCCGTGACGGGAAACCAGCCGAACCAGTTGACGAACCTCCAGCCGCCGCTCGCCACCCTCTCGTACGGCGTCATCCAGCAACTCGAGTCGCCCGCCGGGCGCAAGGAGCTGGAGGCCGCGGGCGTGCACGGGACGTACCAGCTGATTCCGCGCAACAGCGGCACCAGCGCGACGCCGCGCTATCTGATCCCCTCGCTGCAGGTGCAGGCGCAGCGGTCCGGTGCCGTGGAGGCCGACACAGCGGTCAGCCGGGTCATCGATGTCTACACCAAGCACGTGACGGACCTGCAGGACGCCCAGAACATCGCGCCCGCGTCGCAGATCAGGGCATCCGTGCTGGTCGCCCCGAGCGCCGCCCCGCTGCAGGGCAATCGGTCCCGCGCCCTGGCCGGTACGGCGCTGCTGGGCGCCATCGCCGGGATCCTGGGCGCCCTGTGGTTCGACCGGTACGCGCTGTGGCGCGGGAAGCGCAAGGACGACTCCTCGGACCCGGTCCGCCACAGCGCCGGGGTTCCCGTGGCCAACTGAGCTGCACTGATCGCGCATCAGATACCGCGGCGCTTCCACGACTCCCACCACAGCCACTCCCGCCCGCGCTCGGCCACGGCCGACCACACCAGGGGCTGGAGATAGGGCATGGCCTTCGGCCCGACGCGTCTGCGCAGCCGCAGCGCGCGGTACTCGGACAGCGCCGCGTATCCAGGCAGGCACTCCTGGGCGAACGCCACGCACTCGTCGACCGGTACGACTCCGGTACGGCCCCGGTCGTAGGCCCGGTAGGCCCGGCGCAGCGCGTAGCGGGCGAGGCGGGTGTGGACCAGGTCGGCCAGGCGGTCGGCGTGGGGCAGCTGGTCGCCGCACCTGGCGAGCACGGAGTCGAAGGCGACCAGGCGTTGGCGCAGGTCGTCGAGCTGGCCGCCGAAGTCGACGGTGGACATGTTGTTGCCGTGGACGCGGTAGAAGGCCTGGTCGGCACCGCGTATGTAGCCGACGTCGGCGTGGGCGGCGAGCCGCATCCACATCTCGATGTCGCCGGCGTGGGGCAGGGCGGGGTCGTAGCCGCCGACCTTGTGCTGCAGGCTGGTGCGGACGACGACCTCCGGCGAGGTGATGCAGCCGGTGCCTTCGCGGAAGCGACGCTCCAGCCACCACTGCCCGGGGTAGACGACCGAGCCGGTGCTCCGGGTACGGGCCGTGGGCAGCGGCCCGCCGTGCTGGAAGCGCAGGGGACGCCCGTAGGCGAATCCCGCCTCGGGGTGGGCGTCCAGGAGCGCGGCCGCGCGGACCAGCGCGCCCGGGACCAGCCGGTCGTCGGCGGAGAGCAGGGCCACGTAGTCGCCGTCGGCCCACTCCAGGAGGCCTTCGTTGTACGTGGCGATGTGACCCTTGTTGGTCTCGTGGACGTGGACCTCGATACGCGGGTCGGAGGCGGCCAGCTTCTGCGCGACCTGAGCCGAGTCGTCGGGTGAGGCGTCGTCGATGATGAGGACCCGGACGTCAACGCCGTCCTGCTCGTCCAGCACGCTGCTCACGCAGTCGGCGAGGAAATGGCCGTACTTGTAGCAGGGGATGACAACACTGACGCTGCTCATCGGTGGGGAAGCCAATCCCCGTCGGCGGTCCGCGCCGAGCCCGGCGCGGACCACCGACGGTGGGGTGTGGTCGGTCAGTTCTTCTTGCGGACGGTGGTCTTACTGGTCAGCGTCCAGCTGTGGGACTTCACCGTGTGGTGGTGCTTGTCCTTGGCCGTGAGCGTGACCTTGAACCGTGTGCCGTCCGGCAACGGGGCGGACAGATGGACGGTCACCTTGTGGGTGGCCCGGTTGTAGGAGGTGACGGCTGTGACGTGGAGCTTCTTGGCTGCCTTGGAACCGTCGAGGACGGTCACGGCCGCCTTGACGGACGACGCCTTGAGGGCCGCGGGCAAGCTCGTGACGAGGGGGCTGCCGGCGTCGGCGGTGTGCGCCAGCAAGGGCGAGGTCACTTCCGAGGAGGTGGCCTTCGCCAGCTGTCCGCTGGGATTGTCGGCGGTGAAGACGGGGCCGACCCAGTAGTTCGAGGATCCATAGGAACCGTTGGGGAAGGCCGAGTCGCTGCCGTACTTGTAGAGCCCGTTGTGGTGCGTGGTCGTGTCGGCCGTGGCCGTCAGGGGATAGGACTTGTGGGCCGCCGCGAAGTAGCCGCCGTCCACCGCGTAGTTGCCGTTCGGCGCGTGGTAGGAGACGACGTACGCGGTGTCCGCGGTGATGGCCACGGGAGTGGCGAAGGTCAGCGTCTGCCAGCCGGAGGTCGTCTCACCCGTGAAGGTGCCGCTGGCGAGCAGCGTGCCGTCGTCGGTCCACAGGCTGCCGGTGTGGACGCCGGTGTTGCCGGTGCCCTTGTAGAAGGTGACACCGGTGACCCAGCCGGCCGCCGAGGACGTGAACCGGGTGCCCAGCTCCAGGGAGTTGGGGTCGGCGGTCATGTCGGTGTTGGCCGGCACGGCGGAGGAACTCCACAGCGTGCAGGGGCAGGTGACCGCCGGTGGCGTGGAACTGGTGGTGAACGACCAGGTCACCGGGGCCGCCATGGTGTTGCCCCACACGTCGGAGGCCTGGACGGAAGCGGTGTACCTCGTGTTCAGCTCCAGCTCCGTCGACGGAGTGAAGGTCGCCTTGTTCGAGGCGGGGAAGGTGACGGCGCCCGGCACGGTGTTGCCGTCCGGGTCCTTCACGGTGAACGTGACGCTGTCGGTGTCGACGGCCGAGCTGAAGGTGGCCGACACCGGCGCCGTGATCGACGTGCCCGTGGCCCCGGACGTCGGGGAGGTCGAGGAGACGGTGGGCGGGGTCGTGCTGGCCGTCGAGGTGTCCAGCACCACGTCGACCCAGTAGTTGCTGCCGGAGGACGCCGAGGACGGGAAGGCGCTGGTGGAGCCGTAGTGGTAGACGCCGTTGCCGCCGTCCGTGCCGGTCTTCAGGCCCGTCAGGGGGGCCAGTCCGGCGTCACTGCCGGCGAAGGTGGTGTCGTAGGAGTATCCGCCGTTGGGGGCGAAGTACGAGGCGACGTAGGTGGTGTTGGCCTTGACGGTCACCGGGGTGGAGAAGTTCAGCTGCTGCCAGCCGGAGGCCGTCTCGCCCGAGAAGGTGCCGGTGGCCAGGCGGGTGCCGGAGGCGGTCCACAGGCTGCCGAGGTGGGTGCCGGTGTTGGCGGTCGACTTGTAGAAGCGGACGCCGGTGATCGAACCTGCCACGGTGGTACGGAACTTGACGCCGAGCTCCAACGAGCCGCCGTCGCCGGCGTTGACGGTACCGGGCACGGCCGAGGCCGGCCAGATGGTGCACGGGCAGGCCTGGGGGCCGATGGTGATCGGGACGGTGGTGACGGCGCCGAGGTTGACGCTGTCGTCGACCGCGCGGACCTTGATGGACGCGGAACCGGGGCTCGTGGGCGTCCAGCTGTAGCTCCAGGACGTCAGCCCCTTGGCGGCCTTCCAGGTCGCCCCGCCGTCGGTGGACACCTCCACGCGGGCCACCACTCCGCCACCGGAGTCGGTGGCGGTGCCGGCGATGGTGACTGGCTTCAGCGCCGGGACGGTGGCCCCGGAGGCCGGGCTGGTCACGGTGACGGCCGGGCCGGTGGTGTCGGTGGAAGCGACGGCGGTGACGAGGTTGCTCTGCAGGGACTTCGGCTGGGCCCCCATGTCGGCCAGGATGTTCACCGTCGCCTGCTGCATACGGGAGTCCGCGGTGACCACCGTGTCGGCGGGGTCGTAGGTGGGCACGTTGGTCAGGCCCCACGACCACTGCACGGTTCCGGTTCCGAACACCAGGGCCCCGGAGGTCTGGTCGCGGAACTCGACGAGATTGTGCGTCGCCGTGCCGTTGCCGTACAGGTTGCCCCAGTCCAGACGGTACGTGCCGTCCGTGATGTCCACCGTCGTGGACGACACGTCGATCGCCCCGGCGGGTCTGGTGCTGTTGTCGAGGTCGCTGTCCCACTCGTAACCGAGCGTGCCGGTCGGGAAGGTCGCGGTCTGGCCGGCGGTGAGGCCCGCGACGGAGGTGTTGCGCCAGATCCGGTTCTTGCCGTACGAGCCGGGGACGGTGATCGCGTCGTTGCGGTAGCCGTTCGCCTGGAACATGGAGCCGGTGAGGATGTTCGGCGGCTGGTAGGCCTGGCCGTAGTTGGTACTGGTCGGGTCCATCCAGGTGCCGGTCCAGACGCCGCTGGGGTCGGCGATGCCGTTGTTGTACGCCATCTTGGTCATCTTGTAACAGGCCAGGGTGCGGTCGGCCGTGTTCGTGCCGTCGATGCTGGGGGCCAGCCGCGTCTTCCAGAAGACCTCGTTGCCGCTGAAGAAGCCCTGCCGCACGCCGGCTTGCCGCGCTGCCAGGACGTTGGAGTACTGGCTCTGCGTCCAGTACTCGTCATGGCCGGACGACACGTACATCTTGTGCTTCTCCAGCAGGGTCGCGCCGCTCGCCGACGACACGTCCACGCCGGACAGATAGCTGACGTCGTAGCCGTTGCGCTCCAGCCAGGACAGCATCTCGTACTCGGAGCCGTAGATGCCGTTGTCGCCGCCGATGTCCAGCGGCCGGTTGTAGCTCACCTCGTAGGCGCGGCCGTCGGGCGCGGGCCCGGTACCGCCGTAGAGGTCCTGGCCGCCGTAGTCGTTGTAGGCCTGCCAGGTCTGGTCGCTGGTCTGCACGACGACGTCGGAGGTGCTGGAGTCCTTGCGGACGACGAACGGGTACGGCATCAGGCCGTCGCCGTTGGTCTGCGTCAGGTTCGCGATGTACAGACCGGACACGGCGTCGCTGGGCACCGTCCAGCTCGCGGTCACGGGCCAGTTGCCGCAGTCGACCAGTCCGGTGCTGCTCTTGGTGGTACAGCTGGCGGGCTTGTTGGTGTAGTTGGCCGGATAGGTGACTGCCGCTTGCGCCGCGGTCGAGATCTGACGTGCGCCGTCGCCGCCGTACCAGCCCAGACGGTAGATCTGGACGTTGTACGCGGTCTTCGACTGGACCTTGAACTGGACGGTGTCACCGGCCTGGACGCTCTCCTTGGTGGAGAAGCCCCCGATGTCACCGTAGGCGTTGGGGGCGTACCAGTCGGACATCGGGCTGCCCGGCTTGGAGTTCTCGCACACGATGGCGTTCGAGCCCGATCCGCATGGATCAGATGCCGCCTGGGCGGGCGTCGCCTGCGGGAGCACCGCCCATATCAATGCTGCTGCGACGGCGAGGCGGCCGCCCCGGATCCGTCTGATCCATCTGTTCATGAGTCCCTCTCAGCGGTGCTGTGCATAACCGACCCGTGAAGTCGGGGTGAGGAGGCGTTAAGTGGGGGACCGATCAGCCTCGGAGCGCGTCGGCAAGCGCATCCACGACCCGCTGTTGCTGGGCGTGGGTGATCTGGGGGTAGAGCGGAAGCGACAGGATCCGGTCCGCCGCCTTCTCCGCGTTCGGGAAGTCACCTCGGGAGTGCCCCAGGTGGCGGTAGGCCGGTGTGAGGTGGACCGGGGCGGGATAGTGCACACCGGCGCCGATGCCCTCGGCGTTCAGTTTGCCCACGATGTCGTCGCGGTCCGCGCCGGCGACCTGGACGACGTACAGGTGCCATACGTGGACGTTGCCGGCCGCCGTCGTCGGGAGCACGACCCGCCCGGCGGCCGCCAGGTCGGCGAGCAGCGCGTCGTAGCGGGCGGCGGCAGCCCGCCGGGACGCGTTGCCGTCCGCCAGCCGGGCCAGTTTCGCCCGCAGGACGACGGCCTGCAGCCCGTCCAGACGGCTGTTGAATCCGGGCACGTCGTGGCGGTACTTGGCGACGCCGCCGTGGTTCGCGATCGCGCGCACCAGGCCGGCCAGCTCCTCGTCGTCGGTCAGCACCGCGCCCGCGTCGCCGTAGGCGCCCAGGTTCTTGCCCGGGTAGAAACTGGTGGCCGCGATCCGGCCACTGCCCGGCGCCCGGCCGTCGCGGGTCGCGCCCTGGCACTGGGCGGCGTCCTCGACGACCCGTACCCGCTCGGGAAGGCGGCCGGCCAGCTCCGTCACGTCGGCCATCTGCCCGTACAGGTGCACGGGCACCACCGCCCGGGTGGCCGGGCCGACCGCGTCCAGCGCGGCCTGGGGGTCGAGCAGGTGGCTGTCGGGCAGGCAGTCCGCCAGGACCGGCCGCGCACCGGTCCTGGCGACGGCGCCCGCGGTGGCGATGAAGGTGTTGGCGGGTATCACGACCTCGTCGCCCGCCCCGACCCCGCCTGCCCGCAGGGCGAGTTCGAGGGCGTCGGTGCCGTTGGCGACACCCACGCAGTGCGCGACACCGCCGAAGTCCGCGTACTCGCGCTCGAACCGGCGGACCTCGTCGCCTCCGATGAACGCGGTGTCGGCCAGGACCCGTTCGAATCCGGCCCGTACCTCGTCGGCGACTTCCTCGTGGGCCGCCTTGAGGTCCACCAGTGGAATCTGGTTCATGTGACGGGTCCCCCCATTGGTCGCGTCGCCGTTGCCGGTGTCGCCGTTGTTCGCGTCGCCGTTGTCCGTGTCGCCAGTTCGTCGAGCGCCGGGGCGGCCGCCGCGCGCAGCCGCCGGGCCGGGCTCCCCGCCCACACCTCGCCCGGCGGCACATCGCCGAGCACGGTGCTCCCCATTCCGATCAGCGACCAGGCGCCGACCGTCGCGCCCTCCCTGACCAGGGCCCCGGAGCCGACATAGGCACCCCGCTGCAGCCGCACGCCCCCGCCCAGGCGGGCTCCGGACGCGAGCGTGGCGCAGTCCTCGACCACGTCGTCATGGGTGAGGACGACCTGCGGCATCACCGTGACATGCGCGCCCACCCGCACGGCGGCGGTCAGGACGCAGTGCGCGAGCAGGACCGAGCCGGGGCCGACCCGAGAGGTCGCCGACACCGCCGCCGTCGGATGGATCACGGTGGCGTAGCGGTCCGCGGGCAGGCCGAGCCGGCGGACCAGCCGGGCGCGGGCCGCGTAGTCCCCGGGGTTGCCCACGCAGATCACCACCCGGGCCTCGCGCAGGCCGTGGACCAGGTCGCAGCCGCCGAGGACGGGTACGCCGTCCACCTCCGTGCCGTGCAGGGCGGCGTTGTCGTCCAGGTGCCCGAGCAGCTCGACGTCGCCCGCGTCCCGTACGGCCTGTGCGGTCTCCCGGGCGAAGCCGCCCGCGCCGATGATCAGGAGCGCGCTCATCTTCGGGCCTGTTCGCGCAGGGCCGCCACGACGCGGTCCTGCTGGGCCTCGGTCATCGTGTGGAACAGCGGCAGGATCAGCGAGTCGCGGCTGATCCGCTCGGTGACCGGCAGCGGCGCGCACGGGTGGCCCTGGTAGGCGGGTTCGAGGTGCGAGGCCATGATCCCGCGCCGGGCGGAGACTCCGGCCTCGGCGAGCGCGGCGAGCAGGTCGTCCCGGCCGAGGGAGAATCCCTCGTCCAGAAGCACCCAGTACGACTGGAAGTTGCTCTGCCCGTGCGCGGGGTCGCGTACGGGGGTGAGGCCGGGGACACTCTGCAGCAACGTGTCGTAACGGGCCGCCAACTCGCGGCGGCGGACGATCATCGCGTCGAGCTTGTCCAGCTGCACCAGGCCGATCGCGGCCTGGACGTCCGTCATCCGGTAGTTGTAGCCGACCTCGAGGTAGCTCTCCAGGACCGGCTTGTTGCTCGCATGGCGCTCTGCCGCCGACGCGTTCATCCCGTGCTCGCGCAGCCGGCGCAGGCGTGCCGCCCATTGGGCGTCGTCGGTGGTGATCATGCCGCCCTCGCCCGTGGTGACGACCTTGCGGGGGTGGAAGGACCAGGCGGCGACCAGCGCGCCGTGCCCCACGGGCTTGCCGCCGACGGTCGAGCCGATGGCGCAGGCCGCGTCCTCGACCAGCGGAAGGTCCCAGTCGGCGCAGGCGGCGCGCAGGCTGTGCACATCGGCCGGTACACCGCCCTGGTGGACGATGAGGACGGCCTTGGTGCGGGGGGTGCGGACCGCGTCCACGGTGGCCGTGGTCAGGTTGCCGGTGGCGGCCTCGACGTCGGCGAACACCGGCTCGGCGCCGACGTAGCGCACGGCGTTGGCGGTGGCGATGAACGACAGCGACGGCACCACGACCTCGTCGCCGGGACCCACACCGAGCGCGACGAGCGACAGGTGCAGGGCGGTCGTGCAGGAACTGACCGCGATGCCGTGCTCGGCGCCCACCCGCTCCGCGAAGGCCCGCTCGAAGGCGGCGACCCGGGGACCCTGGGCGACCCAGCCGGACAGCACCGCGTCGGACGCCGCCTTGGCCTCCTCCTCGCCGAGCCAGGGGATCATCACGGGGATGCGGTCGGTGCTCACTTGGCTGCCTCCCCAGCGGCGGCGCGCTCCGTACGCCACCACTCCACGAGGTCCCGCAGCCCCGTACGCAGGTCGATCCGCGCGGTGAAGCCGAGCCGCTCGGCGGCCTGGGTGGTGTCCGCGAGCCGTCGGACCACCCCGTTCACCGCGCGGGCGGGTCCGTGCTCCGGCTCCAGGCCCGACGCGCCCATCGCCTCCAGCAGACCGTCGGCGAGTTCGCGCAGCGAAGTCTCCGTACCGCTGGCGACGTTGAACACCTCGTCCGTGAGATCCGACTCGGCGGCCAGCACATTCGCTCTGGCGATGTCCCTGACGTCGACGAAGTCCATGGTCTGTGTGCCGTCGCCGAGGATCAGCGGCGGCTCGCCCGCCTCGATGCGCTCCATCCAGCGGATGAGCACCTCGGTGTAGAGGCCGTGGATGTCCATCCGGGGGCCGTAGACGTTGAAGTAGCGCAGCGCCACGTAGTCCAGGCCGTACATGGCGTGGAAGCTGCGCAGCATGCCCTCGTTGAAGGCCTTCGCCGCGCCGTAGAAGGTGTCGTTGTTGTACGCGTGATGGCGCTCGGTCGTCGGAAAGGTCTCGGCCATCCCGTAGACGGACGCCGAGGACGAGGCGATCACCTTGCCCACCTGGGCCTCGGCCGCCGCCTCCAGGACGTTGAACGTGCCGTCGACCATGACCTCGTTGGCCAGCCGGGGCTCCTGCGCACACTGGGTGATGCGGATCGCGGCGAGGTGGAACACCAGGTCGGCGCCCTCGGTGACCTTCCGTACCGTGGCGGCGTCCCGGATGTCGCCCTCGACGACCTCCACGACACCGCTGGGCAGGGCTCGGGCGAGGTTGGCCATCCGGCCGCGCACGAAGTTGTCCAGCACCACGATCTCGCGGGCGCCGCCCTCGGCCAGGAGGTCGACAAGGTTGGAGCCGATGGTGCCGGCGCCTCCGGTGACCAGGATCTTCTTGCCTCGTACGCTGCTCAACTGCACGTCCCTCTCAGTGAAATGAACCGTCAACGCCCGGCGCGCAGACCGACGACCGCGCCCCGGAATTCCAGACTCCGGGACGCCGCCTCAAGAATGTCCAGCACCCGCAGGCCGGCCCGGCCGTCGGTCAGCGGCGCCCGGCGTCCCCTGATCGAGTCGGCGAACTCGTCGACCATGCTGCGCAGCGCTTCCTTCTCGACGAGGGCGGGCGCGACCATGTCTCCGGAGCGGTACGAGACGAGCATGTCCCGGCGCTCGTCCACTCCGATCTCCTGGGGCGAGGCCAGGTCCACGCCCCGGTCGAAGATCGCCACGCGCTGGGCGGGGTTGAGGTCGTCCCAGACGAGGGTGCGTTTGGAGCCGCCCACCATGGTGGTCCGGACCTTGGTCGGAGACAGCCAGTTGACGTGTACGTGGGCGATGGCGCCGGTGTTGAGCTGGAGCGTCAGATAGGCCACGCAGGCCTGTCCCGCGCCGATCGGGTCGGCCCCGTGGGCGGCGACGGCGACCGGCTCGACGTTGTCGGGGAGGATGAAGTCCAGGATCGACAGATCGTGCGGGGCGAGGTCCCACAGGACGTCGATGTCCTTCTGGACGAGGCCGAGGTTGATGCGGACCGAGTCGACGAAGTGGACCTCGCCGAGTTCGCCGGAGCGCACCAGCTCCCGGATGCGGCCCACGGCGGGCGTGTAGCAGTAGGTGTGGTCGCACATCAGGGTGAGCCCGCGCTCTTCCGCCTCGGTCACCAGGCGCATCCCGTCGGCGTAGGTCGCCGCGAGCGGCTTCTCCACCAGGACGTGCTTGCCGGCGCGCAGGGCGGCCAGGGCGATGTCGAGGTGGGTTCCCGCGGGCGTGGCCACGGCGACGGCGGCCACGGACGGGTCGGCGAGGACGGCCGCGTAGTCCGAGGTGGCCTGGACCGTCGAGTAGCCGCCGAGGACCCGCTGGGCCCGGTCCACGTCGAGGTCGCACAGCCAGCGCAGCCGGAACTGCTCGCTGGCCTGGAAGTTGCGTACGAGGTTGGGGCCCCAGTATCCGGCCCCGACGACCGCGACCCCCAACGGCTCCGTGCTCTGCGTCACTGCGTTCCTCTTCCTTCGGTCCATCAGTAGGCCCCCGTTCCTCGCACCACTGCGGACCCGGTGCGCGCCAGGATGGTCAGGTCGAGGCTCATCGACCAGTTGTCCACGTATCCGAGATCGAGCCGGACCGCCTCCTCCCACGGCAGGTCGGAGCGGCCGCTCACCTGCCACAGCCCGGTGAGGCCGGGCTTCACGAGCAACCGGCGCTTGACCTCCGGCGTGTACTCCTCCACCTCCTCGGGCAGCGGCGGGCGGGGACCGACGAGCGACATGTGGCCCCTGACCACGTTGAGCAGTTGCGGCAGTTCGTCGACCGAGGTGCGGCGCAGCACCGAGCCGACCCGGGTGACCCGTGGGTCCTGCTTCACCTTGAACAGCAGTCCGTCGCTGTTCTCGTTGAGGTGCGCCAGTTCCGCCCGGTGGGCCTCCGAGTCCGGCCGCATCGTGCGGAACTTCAGCATGGTGAAGTGGTCGCCGTACCGGCCCGCCCGCTGCTGTCTGAACAGGGCGGGCCCGGAGCTGTCCAGCCGGACGATCAGGGCGATCAGCATCATGGGCAGCGCGAGGAGCACCAGGAGCGCCGCCGCGAGCGACCGGTCCAGGAGTTCCTTGGGCAGCCGGGAGATCCGGGAGAGGCTCGGCGCGTGGATCCGTACCAGTGGGATCCCGTTGGTGGGCCGTACCGCCAGCCGGGAGGCCGACACGTCGGTCAGCATGGGGGCCAGCAGGAAGTCGACGTCCTGCACGGCCGCCGTCCAGGACATCCGGCGCAGCACGGAGGCGTCGAACTCGGGCGCCGGCAGCGCCACCACGGTGCCGACGGCCAGGGCCCGGACCACGTCGTTCATGTCGCCGACGCTCCCGAGGACGGGAAGGCCCAACGCGCGGACCTCGGCCGCGTTCTCGGGATCGCTCAGGCACACCCCCGCGACCTGCAGTTCCTGTGCGCCGCCGCGCCGCAGCACGGCGACCAGGTCCGCGACGCCGCGTGACGGGCCGACCAGGAGCGTCGTGCTCCGGTCCCGGCCCCGTGCCCATCGTCGGTGCAGCCGGCGGCGGAGTGCGTACCGGACCGGCAGAGCGATCGCGGCCACCGGAGCGGCGGCCATGGTCATGTCATGGAGGAGTCCCAAGTCGTGCGTGAGCAGCCAGTACGTGCCCGCGGCCAGAGCCGGCAGTACGGCCGCGCCGCGGAGCACCCGCCGGAACTCCTCGGTCCCCAGGCCCATGGCGCTGCGGTCGTAGGAGCGGTGAGCGAGCATCGCGACGATCCACGTCGGAGGCAGCACCAGGGCCACCGCCCAGCGGTCGTACGCCGCATGGATCACGATGGCCGCGGCGACAGCGGCGAAGCTGTCCGCGACCAGCAGGACTATCCGGTATTTCTGTTCCCAGCGTCTTCGACGAGCTTGCGGACGTCTGTCTTCCACGACCAGCAGCTCATGCGTGACCTCAATGGTCATGCGCCCCCCACCACGTGCGCGGTTACCCCTGACCGAACGAGTCCGGGCATGCGGACGCAAGTCCGTGGACCGGGCTGGATCGGCACCGCCGTGCTGGCGCACGGCGGCCCTGGAAAGCGAGGGCGCTTCAGCGGTTCCCCAACCGCCTCATGCGTCCTGCGTGTTGCTTACTGCTGGTTTCGCATCCGTTGCACAAACGCCGTCCGTGACCTGCGGTCACGAACGAGTTCCCCACCCAAACGGTGCGGCGGGCATCAATCTAGACCACCGGACGCAGTCACGGGAACAGTTGGACGAAACACACTTCGCAATAGTGACACCGGCCGCATACTGCCCAAGTGACGAGCATCGTGATCCCGGCCCACAACGAAGCGCGAGTGATCGGCCGGCTCCTCGATTCCCTGCTGGCCGGTTCCTCCGAGGACGACACCGACATCGTGGTCGTATGCAACGGCTGTACGGATGACACCGCGCGGATCGCGGCCGCCCGCGGCCCGCGCGTCCGGGTGGTCGAGATCCCCGTCCCCTCCAAGCACGCCGCTCTGCGGGCCGGTGACGATCACGCGCACGGCTTCCCCCGTGTCTACGTGGACGCCGACGTCGTGATCGCGGACGCCGACGTACGGGCGCTGATCGAGCCCCTGAACGACGGCACCTCGGGCATCCTCGCCACCGCACCGGAACGGCACATCCCGCTGGCCGGCTGCGCCTGGCGGGTGCGTGCCTACTACCAGGTGTGGCAGCGGCTCCCCGCCGTACGCGAGGGGCTGTTCGGCCGGGGCGTCATCGCGGTCTCCAAGGCCGGGCACGCCCGGATCGCCGCACTGCCGCCGCTGATGGCGGACGACCTGGCCGCGTCCTTGGCGTTCGCCCCGCAGGAGCGGCTCGTGGTCGGCGGGGCCAGGGTCGTGGTCCATCCGCCGCGGACCTGGCCGGATCTGATCAAGCGGCGGATCCGGGCCGCGGTGTCCACCGCCCAGGTCGAGGAGCAGCGCAGTGCCGAGGAAGCGTCGGCGCGCACGAGCACGGCGGATCTGAGAGCGATCCTGCGCGGGGAGCCGAAACTGTTCGCCGGTGTCGTAGTCTTCCTCGCCGCGGCGGTTGTCGCCCGGCGGGGGGCCACAAAGGCAATCCGGGCACAGGACTTCGGCACCTGGCTACGGGACGAGAGCAGTCGGCAGAGCTGAGCGCACCGCACCTGGAGTTCTTGATCATGTACCTCACCGACCGCTCCACGCCTCCAGGGGCGGACACCGAGCAGCGCCGAAGACGCGGCCTGCGGCCCAAGGTCGCCCCGGTCGTGTTCGTGCTGGGCACGGTCAGCCTGATCACCGACATCTCCTCGGAGATGGTCACCGCCGTCCTGCCGCTGTACCTCGTCACCACGCTCGGTTTCAGCCCGCTGGGTTTCGGCGCCCTCGACGGTGTCTACAACGGCTTCAGCGCGCTGGTCCAGCTCGCCGGGGGCCACCTCGCCGACCGGGTGCGCAACCACAAGCTGATGGCCGGGCTCGGCTATGGCCTGTCCGCGCTGTGCAAACCGCTGCTCCTGCTCGCCAGCAGTCTCGGTACGCTCGGCACGGTCCTCGCCCTGGAACGGACCGGCAAGGGCCTGCGCACCGCCCCGCGCGACGCGATGATCTCCCTCTCCACGCCGTCCGAGAGCCAGGGCCGGGCCTTCGGCGTACACCGGGCGATGGACACCACCGGCGCGATGCTCGGCCCGCTGGCTGCCTTCCTCATCCTGCGCACAGCGGTCGACGGCTATGACGCCGTGTTCGGCGTGAGCGCGTGTGTCGCCGCGCTCGGTGTGCTCGTTCTGGTGCTGTTCGTCCCGGGAAAGCAGCGGGGCGCGCGTCCGGCCGCGGCAGGGACGGTGAGGGACGGAGCGGGGGAGCCGACGGGTGAAGCAGATGAGCCGGACGGCAAGCGGCCCGTGCGCGTACAGCTCGTACAGCAAGGCGGGCCTATGGACGAAGCCGGTGCGGCGGGCGGCAAGCGGCCGGTCGACCTGCGCGAGGCGCTGGCGCTGCTGCGCCTGCCGCGTCTGCGGGCACTGGCCGGCTGTGCCGCCCTGCTCGGCCTGACCACTGTCAGCGACGCCTTCGTCTACCTGCTCCTGCAACGACGTGCGGGCATCGGCGAGCAGTGGTTCACTTTGCTGCCGCTGGGCACCGCCGTCGTGTTCCTGCTGCTGGCCGTGCCGGTCGGCGCGCTGGCCGACCGGGTCGGGCGGCGCACCGTGTTCCTCACCGGGCACGCAGGCCTGCTCACCGCCTACGCCCTCCTGCTGTGGGCCCCGGACACACCGGCCCTTCCCTTCCTCGTACTCGCCCTGCACGGCACGTTCTACGCGGCCACCGACGGGGTGCTTCCGGCCACCATCGCCGACATCGTGCCCGAGCAGCTGCGCGCCACCGGACTCGCCATCGTCGGCACCAGCCAGGCGCTGGCGCGATTCTGCTGCTCCCTGGCCTTCGGCGCCGCCTGGACGGTGTGGGGAGACGGCCCCGCGCTGGCCGGATCGGCGATCGGCCTGATGTGTTGCGCGGTCGTCGCGGGCATCGTGCTACGGCCGGCCGGCGGAACCCCATGACCACCACAGCCACAAGGATCCAGATGACATCGCTGCGCCGCCGCCTGCTCATACTCGTCACGGCGGTTCTGCTCCTCGCGGGCCTGGGAACGGGCATGGTCCTGCACGCCGCCTCCCGCGCGGACCGGGCGAACCAGCCGCAGTCGGGCGGCCCCGCCGTCAGCGCGGGCAAGTTGACACTCGACCAGAAAAACCGTCTGACGTTCCTGAACGCGGCCGCCGGCCCGCACCGCACCGCCGTCGCCTCGGTCCCCTCCACCGATCCCGGGAGCGGGCGGATCGCCACAGGTCTCAAGTGCGCGCGCTTCTACGCGGCGGCCGGCACCGGCATCTGCCTCCAGTCCCGCCCCGGCGTCCTCAAGAACAGCAACCGTGCCCTGCTCCTGGACGCGGACCTGCGCACCCTGCGCACCTTCCCGCTCGCGGGTACTCCCAGCCGGGCCCGGGTCTCGCCCAGCGGCCGCTTCGTCGCCTGGACCGTCTTCGTCTCCGGCGAGTCCTACTCGTCCGCCTTCTTCTCCACCCGCACCTCGATCCTGGACACCCGCACCATGCGGCTCACCCCCAGCCTGGAGACGTTCTCCGTCACCCTGGACGGCAAGCCCTACGACGCCTCGGACATCAACTTCTGGGGCGTCACCTTCGCCTCGGACGACGACACCTTCTACGCCACTCTCAACACCGCCAACCGCACCCACCTGGTCCGCGGTTCCCTCTCCCGGCGTACGGTCACCACCCTCGCCCAGAACGTGGAGTGTCCCTCGCTCTCCCCGGACGGAACCCGCGTGGCCTTCAAGAAGCGGGTGCTGTCCGGTACAGCCCTCTGGCACGAATACGTCCTCGACCTGAGCACCCTGCACGAGACGGCGCTCGCCGAACGCCACAGCGTCGACGACCAGGCCGTCTGGCTCGACAACCACACCGTCGCCTACGCGCTCCCCACCAACGGCAAGGTCGGCAGCAGCGACCTGTGGACCGTGCCCGCGGACGGCACGGGCACTCCGCGCCTGCTGATCGCGGGCGCGTCCTCCCCGGCGCCGCTGTAGAAGAGCACCGCGATCCGCTGGACCGCGTCGGCAGCCGGACCGGAGGTGCGGGATCCGGCGAACCGCTCATGATCCTTCGGACGAAGCCCCGTTCGTCATCTCAGCCGAACCGCAGGATGCGCGGGGCGAAGGTGCCCTCGGGGCCGGCGGCGCGGCCGACCGACCACACCGTCGTCGTACCCGGCACCGGCGCCAGCCGCAGCACCGAGGAGTCACCCTCCCCGGCCACCTCCGGTTCGTCGTACTCGGTGAACGACTGGCCGTTCCAGGCAAGGAACTCCGGCCCGGGAACAAGCGGCGGAGAGCTGCCCGGCGGTCCCCACTTCTGCGAGCGGGCCACCGAGACCCAGACCGGCGCGCCGGACGTGCCGGGTGTCAGCGAGGTGACCGAGCCGAAGTCGGTGGGCACGGCCACCCGGTTCCACGTCTGCCCGTCCCAGCGGACCAGCAGGGGAGGAATCGGCTTGCCCGCCGGGCCGCCGATGAACCCGGCCGTGCCACCCGCCCACACCTCCGTCGGCGAGACCGCCAGCACACTGCCCACGGCCGACCGCGGGAACCCGTTCACGATCGTCTGCTGCCACGCCTGCCCGTCCCAGTGCGACACGGCCGCGCCCGCTTCGGTGGCGCCCGCGGCCCAGACGTCGTCGGCCGCCAGGATGTGCAGTCCGTACACGGCTCCCGGCGGCACCGGTACGTCAACCCAGCCGCGCCCGTCCCAGCGCAGCAACACCCGCGCGCCGTCCCGCGAACCGATCAGCCAGGTCTCACCGCCACCGGCGACGACCTCGGTCAGCACGGCACCGCGCGGCGACCGACTCTCGGACCAGGCGGTTCCGTCGAAGCGCAGCAGGCGGGCGCCGCCCGCCGAGTCACGGCCGACCGCCCAGACGGCGGTCGACGAGGTCCCGGCGACGGACAGCAGCTCTCCCTGCCAGCCGATCCCGGGAAGACTCTGGCGCTGCCAGGCGGTTCCGTTCCAGCGCAGCACCAGAGGGAAGCCGGGCGCCTGGCGACCGACGGCGTCGGCACCCACCGCCCACGCCCGGTCCGGCCCGAACGCCACGGCCTCGTTCAGCCCGGCCTGTGGGCGTACCTGTGCCGGGACGGGAACATGTTGCCAGGACGGGGTTTGCGCCGCGGCCGCGGTCAGGACGGTCACGATCGTCATGGCGACAGCGAGGGCCGCGACGAGAAGTCGGCGTGCCATGGTCAGCCTCCCAGCCGCTCGCTCATCACGTTCGGTTTCGAGCCGTAGATCTCGACGGTCCCGAAGGACAGCAGTGACAACCCGGCCTTCGCCAGTGCACGCGGTGCGACGTCGATCGCGTTCGTGCGCTGGGGGCCGTAGGAGAAGGTGGTGCGCGAGCCCTCCACCCGTGCGTACTTCGACTGGAACGCGCGGTCGCTGCGCACCGCCAGCCACAGCGCGCCGTCCGGGCCGCGCACCATGCCCTCGGTGTAGGTGTCGCCCAGCGGTGGGTAAGTGGTGTGCCAGGCACGCCCGTTGAAGGTCATCAGGTAGGTGCGGGTCACGCCGTCGGTGTACTGGCTGCCGCCGATCGTGACCCGGCCGGACGGTTCGAGCAGGACAGTGTGCACGTTGCTGTTCGGCGGCAGCGGCACCTTCGCGTCCCGCCACACCGTGCCGTCCCGGCGCAGGACGCCGGTTCCGGTGCCGGTGTCCGCCCAGGCCCAGACGTCGGTGGCGGTACGCGCGGTGATTCCCATCAGGTACAGCACGCCGTCCGGCGTGGACTGTGTGGTCCAGTCGGAACCGTCGTAGTGCAACACCTTCAGCCCGGTGTCGTCCTCACCGACCACCCACGCGGCACCCGGTACCGCGGTGAAGTCCTGGTAGACCCGCAGGGTCCGCGGCAGCGGGACGGCGCTCCACCGTCCCGCCGACCGGCGCAGGATCTCTCCGACCCCGTCGCGGTTGTGGAAGATCCACACTTCCTCGCCGACGAACTGCACCTTGCCGAGCCGGCCCAGCTCACCGGCGCCGGGGAAGGTCGTGTCCCGGCTCCACGCCGTGCCGTCCCACCGGTACAGCATCGGCCGCATGCCCTCGGCGGTGAGCTCGAACCCGGTCGCCCACGCCTCGCCCGGCCCGCGGGCGGCGAGATCGGACACGGTCACCGGCGGGGCCGCCGCCGGCACCGGCAGTGCCGACCAACTCGGCGTCACAGCGACGCCGGGCGTCACAGCCGCGGCCGGTGACACCACCGCGGCACACGCCATCACCAGGCAGACGATGACCGCACGGAGACCGTTCATGAGACCCCCCAGAACGCGTGGGTCGCAGGCTATTGGCGTTCACTCACCCGTGAACAGACGGCATTCGGCCGAACACGGCTCCTTGTGGAGCCCCGGAGTGTCGTGGAACTCCTGGAGCCACTGGCCGCACACCTGATGCCGGGTCGGCGGTGTGGGGGTTCCGATGGTGGCGTCGATGCCGATGTGGGCGGCCTGGCGGTCGGGCGGCTGGGGGTTGGCGGAGCGGGCGCCGGTGGTGAACAGCAGGTGGCCACGTCGCTGAACGCATCACGCCGGGCGAGGACGGAGGAACAGATCACCGTCCCGGCCGCACGGCTCCAGTGAGACGGGAGCTTGCATGAGTGCCGGCCTACGCGCCTCGGCTCGACGACGCCGCACCAACAAAGTCAGTGGAGGTTCCCGGACGGCGGCAGGCACAGGGCTTGGCCGGGCGGTCGGCAGCCTGAACAAAGGTGGCCACAGATGTGCTGATGCGCCGACCACAGCCCTTCAGGATCTCCTCGCGTGTGTGTGCAGCAGCCCGGTCCCCAGAGGAGTGAGCGTGTGGAGCATCCTGTTGCGTCGGCGAACCGAGGCGATGAGGCGCGCCTCGCGGAGCACGGCGGCATGCTCGCTGGCAGTGGGCGGACTGACCCCGATGCGACGGGCGAGTTCGGCGGTGTTGCAGCCATCCTCGATGACCCGCAGAGCGGCCGCTCTGGTCGCTCCGAGGAGCCGGGCGAGTGCGTCTCCCGTCTCCTTGTCCGGTGCGCCCGACGGGGCCTGCCACCAGCCGATTCCGGGGGCGACCGGGTAGACCAGCACCGGAGGAAGCTCCGGGTCGACGTACGTGAGGGGTCTTCGCCAGCAGAACATGGACGGAATGAGCAGGACACCGCGCCCGTCCAGGTGCAGGTCACGGTCGTACGGATAGTCCGCCTCCAGCACCGGTGGTGACCAGCGGAACGTGGGCCTGAGGCTGTGCAGCAGGCCGTCGACGCCCTGGTCGAGGAGGCCACGGGATCCCGCGGCCCGTTCCGCGTCGACCAGGGCGTGGATCTGTGACCAGCACGGGGCGACCGCCGCACGGTGGTAGTTCCGCAGTGCCTCTGCCAGTTCGGCGACCGCCGAGGGTGTGCCGTCGAACAGGTCGCGGGCGACGCCGGGCGCGTCCTCCAGGACGGAGAGCTCGGCCCGCAGCCGGTGCTTCGGCGTCGACAGGATCGTCTCGATGCCGGTGTCGAGGTCTGGCCTCGCCTGCGCCGGGGTGAGGAAGTCGGGGGTGGGACCGACCGGCGGAGCCAGCTGACGGACCAGCCGGATCTGCCGAGCGGGCAGGCGCCGCAGACGGTCCCTCGCCTGCCTGCGCCAGAAGTCGAACACGCCTCGGCCCTCGGTGTTCCCCAGCAGATGCGCGCTCAGCACGACTTCCCAGGTGGGGTCGGGTCCTTGGGACATTCGCACGCGCGCCAGATCCGCGGCGGTGAAGTGCACCCGGAGTCCCATGATCCCCGATCCCCCCTGCGCGATCGCATCCCTCACAGTGTCGCAGCGGTGCACAGCGGATGAGCGGCGTCATTTGGCCGTACTCGAATCACCTCGCGTCGTGGTTCGCCGAACGGCCACTCTCATAGCGCGCACTTGCACGTGCGTTGCGACAACAGCTCCTGACCACGCACCACTTGATCCGATCACTCGCACACGACTGGGGGAACAATCGTGCGCAAGCGCATCATCGTCACTCTCGCGGCCACGGCGGCCTTCGGCGCCACCCTGGCCACGGCGCCCACCGCGTCGGCGGAGGCCAACCCGCCCAACTGCCCGAAGGGCTACTTCTGTGCCTACTCGGGTCCCAACCAGAGCGGAAGCCTGGTGTTCCGCACCGCCGGCAACTGGTCGGGCAGCTACCTCGGGGTCGGCTCCGTGTTCAACAACGGCTATGCCGACCCGGGGGTGGACCACGTTCAGTTCGGCTACAGCGACAACGGTGTCGGTGGTTCACGGTGCATGCACTACAACCCCGGGCCCGGGGAGTACAAGTGGAACGCACCCGACGGTGCCATCACCGCGCTGTCCGTGAGGTGGCGCGGCGAGTGCTGATCCGTCGGCGTCAGTGACGCGCTGAACGCAGATCGACGAGACATCGGATACGTCCCGTTCTGCCGAGTCCGGACACGCATCAATGACAGCCGCTTCGGACTCCGTCCAGGCTGATCGATGGTGCGCCGACCATACAGCAGCTCAGCATGGGGAAGGCCGATCACTGTGATCGGCCTTCCCTTCTCCTCGTCCGGCGTGTCACCGGGGGGCGAGCCGTGGCCGCTCCCGCACGGTCAGGCGTGCGTTGCGTGCGTTGCGTGCGTTGCGTGCGCTCCGTGCGAGTGCGGTGACGGATGCTGCCAAGGAAAAGGTCGGCATCGAGTTCGGCCGCGGCCAGACCTGGAAACCCGACACAGTGGAGGACCGCAACCTGTTCACAGGCAGAATCCCGAATCGGCCGCGGTCCCGGCGGAGCGGCTGCCGAAGGAACTGGTGCAGGCGACAGCCGAAGGCGCCGACAGTGGCAGGTCATGGCGCTGCCCGGGTGGCCGTACGGCATCCCCGGTCACGTCGCGGCCGCGCCGTTGTCGGCACGTGAGGCCACCGGGTCATCGAGCCCTACGGTGCGTGGCGCCGGCAACACGACGTTCCTCTCGCCCAAGACCTCCGACAACAACCGAGCGCAGGAGGTGCACGTCATGGACATGAAACTCGAAGTCGTCGTGGTGCCGGTGTCCGACGTCGACCGGGCAAAAGACTTCTATACGGCGCTGGGCTGGCGGCTCGACGCCGACGTCACCACCGGCGAGGGCTTCAGGGTGGTGCAGGTGACGCCGCCGGGCTCGCCGACCTCGGTCATCTTCGGCACCTCGGTCACGTCTCAGACGCCGGGCTCGGCTCAGGGCCTGCACCTCATAGTCGACGACATCGACGCCGCCCGCGGCGAGCTCAAGGAACTCGGGCCGATCCGAGCGATGTGTTCCACGACGCCGGAGGCGTCTTCCACCACGCCGGGACCGACGCCCGGGTGCCCGGTCCGGATCCGCAGCGCGGCAGCTACGGCTCGTTCCTGTCGTTCAGCGACCCCGACGGCAACGGCTGGATCCTGCAGGAGGTCACCACCCGGCTCCCGGGACGACTGGACACCACGACCACGTCCTTCGCCTCGGTGGGCGGTCTCGCGGACGCGCTGCGCCGAGCCGCGGCGGCGCACGGCGAGCACGAGGCCCGCACGGGCGCGGAGGACCCGGACTGGCCGGACTGGTACGCGCGGTACATGGTGAGCGAGCAGGCCGGCACGGAGTTGCCGTCGTGAGCGGGTCGGCCCACCGAGTCGTACTGCCGGCGGCAGCAGCCGCGCGTCCCGGCTTGCTGGACCGAGGACAACCGCGCCGGGCCAGGCGATCCGCTCCTTCCGTACGCTACCGCTGAGCTGCGCGTCCAAGCCCTGTCAGCGGACGATCTCCGCCAACGCCCGTGTCCGCGTGGTCCTCGACCCGAGAAGTGAGACAGACCTCGCGGACAAACCGATGACCGGAGCGTCGTACTCGTAACCGGCTCAGCCGGAGGTGCCTCGGCCGCTGGGTGAGGCGGCGGGTGGTCTCGTAGGGGAGAGGACGAGCACCCTGGCCGAGCAAGCGCCGAGCCCCCTGCCTGCGGATTCCCGGAGACAGGGGGCTCACCGCACCGGACTGGGCCGACCGGGCCGGACTGGTGCCGCGGCTCGCCGGGTGTGGTTCAGACTCGGGTGAGGCGGACCGCAACTGTCTCGCTGGCGGTCACAGGCTGTGCGTAGTCCGGATCTGTTGCCGTCGCTCGGGCCTCGACCTCGACGTCACCACGCTGGAAGGGTACGGAGCCGGTGGGCACGGCCGTCGCGGTCCATGCCACCGGTGCGCCCGGGACACAGGACACCGAAGTGGAGTAGGACCCTCGGATGAGATTCTGCCTCTTCACCTGCGTGACGTCGCCCGACACGGCCACCTGCACCGGCTTGCTGCAGCTCACCGTGCCGTGCAGGGTGGCCTTGCCGTTCAGGCTGCTCGCTGTGCCGTCCAGCGCCACGGCGAGGCCGAGGTCCAGCTCGGCCGGCGGGGCCGGGTTGTCGATGTGGACTTCGCCGCGCGCGGCGGTGGTGCCTCCCTCGCAGTGCTGCTCGAAGGTGGCGTCGAGCTTCTTCACGTATCCGTGAGGACCGAACTCCACCGCGGAAATGGTGAAGTTGCCGGTCAGCGTGTTGCAGCCGCGGCCGTTGCCGCTGAGGTCCAGACCCGGCTCGGTGGGTTCGTTGAACGGGTGGCGGGTGGCCCCGGTGTAGGTCCCGGGCGCGAGAGAGGTGCCGGACGGCGCCGCGAGGTCCAGGGACCACCAGTCGCCGTTGGCTCCGTCGACCCGGAGGGAGACCAGGCTGTTGTCGCTGTTGGCGGAGATGTTCAGGTGGTCCTCGGCCGCGGTCGAGTAGGCGTAGGACTGGCCGCCGCTGATCCAGTCGCCGTCGTCGCCGCTGAAGCTGAGGGAGCCATCGGTGACCGGCAGGGCATGGGCTTCGGTGCCGGGCAGCAGGCCGGTCGAGCCGGCCGCCAGGCCTAAGGTCAGCGCGAGAATGGCTGTGGCACGGGCCAAGACGCGTCTGGGCGTGCTCAGTTGCATGGGCGGTCCCCCTGGAATGAAAGATGGAGTGCCCCGCTGGCGGCGGGACGTCTCTGTCGGCGGGAGTGAGTCTGCCAACCTCGGGGACCTGCGACAACTGTGTTTCAGCAGTTATGAGTTGGGGTTTCGGCCAACACGTGGACACGTGTCGCCACGGGTCGCCGACGTGGCGGTCTGCATCGACTTCGACTTCGGCTTCGACGACCGGCTCGGTTTCCGCCGACGTGACGTTCAGCGTCTCCCGGTTGCCTCCCCGGCGGAGAACGACCAGCCGGTCCACGGGTATCCGCCGCCTCACGCCACCACGAGCAGGCCGCACTGCAGACCGCACCCCCCTGTCCGGTTCCGGTCAGTGACAGCTGCCGTTGTTCCGTCCTGCGGGTGGTTTACGGCTCTGTGGCAGCTGACCCGGCCGGTCCGCTCGGAGACTGACTGCGGGGCGGCGTGGGCCGCCGGGAGGGGTCTCATGGCAGACAGCAGGGTTTTGATCGCGGTAGGGGAACGTCCACAGGATGAGGGTGCCGGTGCCGAGCAGCTGGTGCGCATCGCTGAGGCGATCGGGAAGCGGGGGTTCGACGTCCGATGGGCGGCAGGCGTCGCCGACGCCGAAGCTGTGCTGCGGACGGAGGCGGGGCTGAGCGCGGCACTGGTCGCCTGGGAACTTCCGGGCCGAAAAGGCCCGGACAGCGAGCCCGGGGGCGCCGCGGTGCTGCGCTCCATCGGCCGGCGGTTCCAGGAATTGCCTGTCTTCCTGGTCATGACCGCCGACGGTGTACGGGACCTGCCGCTGTGGGTGTCGGAGGCGGTCGTGGGTTATGTGTGGCCGCTGGAGGACACTCCCGGGTTCATCGCGGGCCGGATCACCACCGCCGCGCGCACCTACCAAGAGGCCGTCCTGCCGCCCTTCTTCCGAGCGCTGCGCCGCTTCGACGACGCACACGAGTACTCCTGGCACACCCCGGCCCACTCCGGCGGTGTCGCCTTGCTGAAGTCGCCCGCGGGACGGGCCTTCCACGACTACTTCGGGGAGCGGCTGTTGCGTAGCGACCTGTCGATTTCCGTGGGGGAGCTCGGCTCGCTGTTCGAACACACCGGCCCGATCGGAGATGCGGAGCGCAACGCCGCCCGGGTCTTCGGTGCCGGCCTCACCTATTTCGTTCTGCACGGGGACTCCACCTGCAATCGCGTAGTCGGCCACTTCAGCGTCACCCGCGACGAGATCGCGCTGGTGGACCGCAACTGCCACAAGTCGGTGCTGCACGGCCTGGTGGTCTCCGGAGCGCGCCCGGTCTACCTGATCCCCACCCGCAACGGCTACGGCCTGGCCGGACCTCTTCCCCCGGCGGAGCTCGCAGCGGCCTCTGTCGCGGCTCGGATCGCCGTGAACCCGCTGACCCGGGATGCTGTGTCACCGCACCCTCAGTACGCCGTCTTCACCAACTCCACCTACGACGGCCTGTGTTACGACGCCCCGGTGGCGGCGCGGGCGTTCGCCGCGAGCACGCCCCGGCTGCACTTCGACGAGGCATGGTTCGCGTACGCCCGCTTCCACCCGCTCTACGCGGGCCGGTACGGCATGTCGGTGGACGAGGACACCTTCCCCGGACCGGACCGGCCGACGGTTTTCGCGACACAGTCCACCCACAAACTGCTGGCCGCGCTCTCCCAGAGCGCAATGGTCCACGTCAAGCCCGCCCCGAGGGCTCCTGTCGAACACGACAGGTTCAACGAGGCGCTGATGATGCACGGCACCACCTCCCCCCTCTATCCGATGATCGCCTCGCTGGATGTGGCGACGGCGATGATGGACGGACCGCAAGGCCGCTGGCTGATCGACGAGGCCGTGACGGAGGCGGTCCGCTTCCGTCAGGAAATGGTCCGCATCCGGCGCCGTATCGAGGAAGCCGGCGACCGACCGCCGTGGTTCTTCGGCGTGTGGCAACCCGAGACGGTCACCGACCCGGCCACCGGCACCCGGCTGCCGTTCGACGAGACCCCGGCCGACCTGCTGCGCACCGAGCCGACCTGTTGGAACCTGGAACCTGGCGCGGCCTGGCACGGCTTCCCGGGGTTGACCGACGGCTACTGCATGCTCGACCCGGTCAAAGTCACCCTGACCTGTCCGGGCATCGACGCGACCGGCGCGACCGGTGAGTGGGGCATCCCGGCGCGGGTGCTCACGGCGTACCTGGCCACCCGCCACATCGTCGTGGAAAAGACCGACAGCTACACGGCCCTCGTCCTGTTCTCCATGGGCATCACCAAGGGCAAATGGGGCACCCTCCTCGACGCCCTGATGGACTTCAAGGCCCTCTACGACGGGGACGCCCCCCTCGACAGGGTCTTGCCCGCACTGGTCGCCGAACACCCCAGGCAGTACACCGGCCGAACCCTGCGCGAGTTGTGCCAGGACATGCACGACCACCTGCGCTCGGTCCGCCTCGTGGACCTGCTGGACACCGCCTTCCAGCAACTGCCGGAACCGGTCACTCCACCGCACCTGTGCTATCAGCGCCTGATCCGCGGCGGCACCCACCGCGTACGGTTGACGGAGGCGCCTGGCCAGGTGGCCGCCGCCATGATCACCGTCACCCCGCCCGGCATTCCCGTCCTCATGCCCGGCGAGAGTGTCGGGGCCCCCGACGGCCCGCTGCTGCGCTACCTCACCGCCCTCGAATCCTTCGACCGCCGCTTCCCCGGATTCCGCAGCGAAACCCACGGCGTGACCCTCGACCCCGACACCGGCGACTACCTCATCGAATGCCTGCGCCCGACAACCGGCGAGGAAGGAGGCGCCGACACACAGGTACGCCTGCCCGTCACACCGGCCCAACGTGTGCACCCGAAGGAAACCCATGAGCGGTCCTGACGGAACCGTCCTCTTCACGGCTCTGGCGGCGGTGCCACCGAGCGTGGCCGGAGTGCGCTGACCTGTACGCCCGGTTGCTCGCCGCAAGCCGACCGAGCAGGAGGGTCAGGCAGCGAGCAGTCCGCGGCCGAACCAGTCCCTGCCGTCGCGCACTCCGGGCAGGGCGAAGAAGTAGCCGCCGCCGGTGGGCGAGATGTAGTCGACGAGGGGCTCATCGATCAGGCGGGTTTGGGTGGCCTCGAACTGGCGCTTGACGTCCTGTTGGTAGC
Source organism: Streptomyces cellulosae (assembly GCF_000721105.1). Taxonomy (GTDB): domain Bacteria; phylum Actinomycetota; class Actinomycetes; order Streptomycetales; family Streptomycetaceae; genus Streptomyces; species Streptomyces cellulosae_A. The sequence goes on along the minus strand of NZ_JOEV01000005.1, from coordinate 14,025 downwards.
AGCAGAAGACCAGGCCCATGTCGAGGTCGCCGACGACGTCGATCCCGCGGTCGTAGTTGTAGCCGCGGCGCAGGATGCGGGAGTCGTCGGTGGCGGCGGTGCGTGGGTTGGCGAGGCGGATGTGGGCGTCGAGGGGGATCGCGGTCCCGTGCGGGTCCTTGGCGTAGTTGGGTGTGTCGGTCTCCTTGGCGCCGTCGAGTGGGGCGCCGGTGTCCTTGCGGCGGCCGAACATCAGCTCCTGCTCGGTGAGCGAGACCCGGTCCCAGAACTCGACGAGCATGCGGATGATCCGGATGACCTGGTAGCTGCCGCCCCGGGCCCATGCCGGCTCGCCGCCGCTGTCGCCCACCCAGATGAGGCGGTTGTTCTCGCGGGCCGAGGTGACGTCGGGATTGGCGATGCCGTCCTTGAAACCGAGCAGGTTGCGCTGGGCGCCGGCGGGGCGGGGCGCGTTCTGGAAGCCGTCGATGCGCCACTTGATCTGCAGGGCACCGCGGGTGTGCTTGGCGATGTCGCGCAGCGCGTGCAGGACCGTGTCCTGGCGGTTGGCGCAGATCTGCAGGGACAGGTCGCCGTGGCACTCGGCGGGCCTGAGGTCGTCGTTGGGGAAGGTGCGCATGAGGGTGAGGCCGCGGGGTTTCGCCTTGGCGAGGCCGTAGCGGTCGTCGAAGAGGGACGCGCCGACGCCGACCGTGATGGTGAGGCCGTCGGCGGGGACGGTCGGGCCGAGTATGCCGTTGTCGGAGGGCGGGGCCCCGACTCCGAGGTCGGCGGGGGTACCCCCGGAGGCCAGGAAACGGGCCCGGCTGGTGATCGTCTTCAGCAACTCGGCCAACTGCGCGCGATCCTCGGCGATGACGCTGAAGGAGACGAAGATGGCGGCGGCCTGCGCGGGGGTGATGATGCCGGCCTGGTGAGTCCCGTGGAAGGGCACTTTGGCGGCGCTCTCCGTCTGCGCTGCGGCGTGCGCGGTGCCGCCGCCGCTCTCGGTGAGCGCGAGGCCCCCGCCGACCAGGGCCACGCCGGTTCCGGCGCCGAGGGCCGTCTTCACGAAGGAGCGGCGGCCGGCACCGGCGGGGCAGCCGCCCTGCGCGGCGGGGGATTCGGCGGACGGCATGGGGATGTTCCCTTCGCTGCGTGCGGGGGTGTCGCTTCGGTGGTGTGCGGTGGTCATCAGGCGGACTTCCGGATTTCCAGCAGGTCCGGGACGGGGGAGAGGTCCTCCAGGAGCTGGCCGGTGGCCCCGTCGACGCGGGCGCGGGTGGCGGCGTCGAGTTGTCCGACGGGGGTCCAGGAGCTGCCACGGTGGGCGGCGTTGAGGAGCTTCTGCAGGCGGGCGATGTCCGTGTCGAGGGTCGGCAGCAGGTGCGGGGCGCGGGTGGTCAGCAGCGGCCTGAGTACGGTGAGCAGTTCCCGGGTGCCCGCGAGGTTGGCGCCGGCGGTGGCGAGGCCGGTGCCGCTGCCCTCGTCGGTGTCGCCGGTCAGTTCGAACTGCAGGGTGTTCTCGAGGATCTCGTGAGCACGCAGCGGCAGATCGGACGGGTCGAAATCCTGGTGCGGGAAGACGGTGCGCAGTCCCGTGGCGTCGGTCGCCAGCTGCTGGGCCGGGCCGGTGAGCGAGGTGGAGGGCTCGCCGTGCCACAGGCCGTACTCGATGCGGTGGAAGCCGGTGAATTCCTTGTCGCGCACGCCGTCCGGCAGGCCGTCGGCCCTGCCGTCGATCTTCTGGTCGTAGTCCTCGAAGGTGCCGTAGGCGGCGCCGAGGGAGGCGTAGGTGCGGTGCGCGGTGAGCCAGTCGGTGCGGGCTCGGCCGAGGTGGTCGTGCTCGATGTCGTCGGTGAGAGCGCGGGTCTGGGTCACCAGCGTGGCCAGGCCCTTCTCGACATACGTCCGATACCGCACGAGCGGGCCGGAGAGGTCGTGCTCAGAGACCGGGACGACCGCCTTCGCAGCCCCGCCGCCGGTGACGCGGACGGCCTTGGAGGTGACCCCGGTACCACCGGTGGGCACGCAGCGCCACGCGTACGTGCCGCCGGCGACGGTGGCGACCAGGGCGCGAGTGGTACCGGGGGCCAGGCCCTCGATCTCGCCGTAGACGGAGTTCGTGGCCGGGTCGACGAGGTACACCTCGGAGGTCTTGTTGCCGGTGTTGTGCATCTGGAAGGTCCGCCGGCCGGGCTTCGGAGCGGTGAAGCCCTTGCCGCACTCCTGCTCCGAGACGGCGACGGTCTGGGCGCCGACGGGCGCGGGACGCCCGATTGCCACGGCGATGCCCGCGAGGAGCGCGGGGACGGTGACGACCGCGAGAGGAACCATCCAGGCGGGGCGGCGCCGTGCGGGTGGGGAGGTCCGGGTGGGTGCTTCCCTGTCCGGGGCGGGCTTCGGGGCCGTGACGCGTACGCCTCGGACGAACAACGTCATCGCCACGGCGAGGTATGCGGCGTAGCCGACGACCTGGAGCCCGGTCATGGTCGGCGTCAGATTGAACACGCCCTGAACCAGGGTGCTGTACCAGGAGCCGGCGTCGATGCTGCCGCTCAAGTCGACGGCGTAGGCCGTCTTCCCGGGCAGCACGCCGCCCTCCTGCAGGTCGCGCAGGCCGTAGCCGAAGACCCCGGCGGCGATGACGATGAGGACGGCACCGGTGGCGGTGAAGAATTTCGTCAGGTTGATCTTCAGGACCCGCCGGTACAGGCTCCAGCACAGCACGGCCGACAGGGCCAGGCCGAGGGCGGCACCGGTCAGGGGGCCGGCGGACTCGCCGGCCGCCTGGGCGGTGGTCCACAGGAACAGGGCGGTCTCCAGGCCCTCCCGGCCCACGGCGAGGAAGGAGGTGAGGATCAGCGCGCCCGCGCCCATGGTGAGCGCTCCGGTGGCCTTCTCCTTGATCTCTCCGGACAGGCTGCGGGCTGAGCGGCGCATCCAGAACACCATCGCGGTGACGAACGCCACCGCGATCACGCTGAGGGTGCCGCCGAAGGCTTCCTGGGCGGTGGCCGACAGGGACGCGGCGGTGAAGGTCAGCACCGCGCCGAAGCTCATCGCGAGCGCGATCGCCGCGAGCACGCCCGTCCACACCTGCGGCAGCCGGGAGCGGGCGTCGACTCTCACGAGCGTCGCGACGAGGATGGAGACGATGAGTCCGGCTTCCAGTCCCTCCCGCAGTCCGATCAGGAAGCTCGGAAACACGTCATCCCACATGCGGCCCTCCCCAGACGGCCTCCGCCACGGGACAACATCCATTAGCGTAGGCATACCTAACCAAGACGTGCACCATCATGGCTACCGGGCCGTAGTCAAACGGTCATGGGGCGGCAATTCCGGAGCAAAACCCTCTGGGTGCCTCGCTCCTCCGGTGGGCAGCCGCACCGACCGCCACGACGAGGTTCACCACCGCGCACCACCGCGGTCACACCGCGCTGAAAGGCCAACCACCCGCCAGCCGCGTCCCCGACCTCACGGGTCAGTACACCCAGGCCGCCTCTGGAATCGGAGAAGCGATGGGGAAGCTCGACAAGTTCGCGGCCGAATAACGGTCGTGACCGGTGGCGTGGTTCTCTGCGGCGGGGTTGCGCACGGCGACGACAGCACCCGGGCGACCGGCAACTTCTGTGCGGTGATGGGGTCGGACATCGGCGATGGCCACGGACACGGGGATCCGTCTGACGCGACCATCGGAAATGAGCAGGTCGTGGAGTGCGGCCAAGACTTCGAGGCGGGGGCCGCTTCCACGATCAACGATCCGCTTTTTTGGTCCCACTGACTTTTCCCAGCAGGAGGCATTCCGGCCTCTGGGCAGTCCCCGCGGACCGGCGGGCCCGCCCGAAGTCCCGTCCGAACGGGCTCCGCCTCGCCGTCGGTGCGCTGACTCCCCGGGTCCACCCGGTGCGCCGCGCGGACCGCCTGGGTTCTCGCCACCCGGCCACACGCCGTCGCCGTGCTGGAGGAAGCCGCCCGACGCCACTGGGCACCGCGCCGGTACGACACCCACCACCGGGGTCCCGCAACCCGTCCCTATGTCGCGCCTGCTACGCCTGGATTCCTGTGGCGGCGTGTCGGGAAGGTCAAGCGGCTGCCAGCTCTGATCTCACTGGGCTGCAGGGCGGGCGGTGAAGAACTCGACCATCTGCTCCAGGCCCCGCTCGCCGAACATCATGTCCAGGCTGGCGGCTGACTCGGCGGCGGATGCCTCGCTGCGCGGGAAGTGTGCTTCCTCGTAGGCGGCCAGGGCGGCCTCGGCGTCGCCGGGGTGGGCGGCGATGGCCAGGGCGAGTTCTGCGCCGTCGAACATGGCCAGGTTGGCTCCCTCCCCCGCGAACGGGGACATCACATGGGCAGCGTCGCCGAGCAGCGTCACGCCCGGGACACGGTCCCAGCGGTGCCCGACCGGCAGGGCGTGGACACGGCGCGGAGCGATCGTCTCCGCGTCGGCGACCAGTCCGCGCAGGCCCTCGTCCCAGCCCTCGAATTGAGCGAGGACCGCGGCCTTGGCGGCGGCGTGGTCGGTGAAATCGATCGTGTCCAGCCAGCCCTCGTCCGCCTTGAGCGCGGTGTACACGTGGAGCGAGCCGTCGCTCTCCCGGTGCGCGAGGACACCGCGTTGGTGCCCCAGGGCGAGGAAGAATCCACCGCCGACGACCGCGGCGCTGCGCGGGTGGCGGGTGTCGGCTTCGAACAGGTCGGTCTCGACGAGGGAGATACCGGTGTAGACGGGCTTGGCGTCGGAGACCAGCGGGCGTACGCGCGACCAGGCGCCGTCGGCGCCGATGAGGAGGTCGGTGGTGATGACCGAGCCGTCGGCGAACGTCACCTCGTGACGCCCGTCGCCCAGCGGCCGAGCACCGGTGACCTTCCGGTCCCAGTGGATCGTGCCGTCGGGCAAGGAGTTCAGGAGCAGATCGCGCAGGTCGCCGCGGTCCACCTCCGGCCGGCCGCCGGTGTCGTCGTCCTCCTCGGACACGTGCACCGTGCCGTCAGGGCCCAGCAGGCGCATGGCCTGGCCGCCCTCGTGGACGAATTTGAGGAAGTCGTCGTGCAGGCCGGCGGCGTGCAGGGCCTTCTGCCCGTTCTCCTCGTGGATGTCGAGCATCCCTCCTTGCGTACGGGCCGCCGCCGATGCCTCCAGGTCGAAGATCGCCGACTCGATGCCGTGGACGTGCAGGACGCGGGCGGCGGTCAGACCGCCCAAGCCACCGCCGACGATGGCGAGAGGGAAGTGGTGGTTGGTGCTCATGGCGAACCTCTTCGAAGAAGTGAGGGAGCGTGTGCGCACCGGGAAACGGCTGCCGCCATCGGCGCCGCCCATGGGCGGCGCCGGCGCTGCACGGCTGTTCGGGAAGCGATCCCACCGGCCACTCCACCGTAGCGAACGCGTTCGTTACGAACAAGTTCGCACCCCACATCGGTCATCACGACGTGCAGGACACTCCAGGCCTGGCGGGCGACGCCCACCGGTGCGGTGGCCGGACCCGCGGGGCTCAGTCGGCCGGGGAGGGTACGGGAGTGCGCGTGATGCCGTTGACGAGGACGTCGAAACTCCAGCGCATCCGGTCCCGGACCGTGCCGCTGATCAGGTCCGGCATGTGTGCGGTGATCGCCGGGTGTGTGGTCTCGTCCACGGTCTGCAGGGCGTGCACGGCGGCGTTCCAGTCGTCCTCGGAGGTGGGGTCGTGTTCATGCGTCGCCTGCTCGGCCGCGGTGGCCGTCGCGTCCTGGAGGAGCTTGTCCACCCCCCAGGCGACCTGTTCGCGGTCGGCGCCGCTGCGCGAGAGGAGGTCGAGGATGCGCTCCACCAGCCGCAGGTAGTTCTCACCGCTCGGCCGGGCCACGAGTGCGGACCGGGCGAGCTGGGGGTGCTCGAACAGAACCAGGGTGTACGACGTCATGACAGCACGGAGCTGCTCGCGCCAGTCGTCGCCGCCGCCCCGGCCGGCCAGGTCGACTTCGCCGAGCAGGGAATCCAGGACAGCCGCGTGCAACTCGGCGGTGTTGGCGACGTAGACGTAGAGCGAAGCCGGGCCGGTGTTCAGCTCCTGCGCCAGGCGGCGCATCGTGACCTTCTCCAGTCCGTCGGACCGCATGATCCGCACGGCCGTGTCCACAATCCAGCGCCGGGACAGGGCGGGCTTCGACGGACGCTCCCGGCGGCTGACCGGCTCTCTTCTCGCATTCATGACCTCGATCGTAACGAACATGTTCGTGACCATGTGGGGTGCAGCCTCCGCTCAACCGGGTGCCCTTCGCGCAGCCCCGCTTGCCGTCCTGACCACCCTGGCCGCCGCGATGGTGACCATGCAGGCGATACACCAACCCGGATCTCTGACCTCAACACCAGCGTCTGATTCGGCATCCCCGAGCAGACCGCCATGCGCTACGTCGGTGCCACCCGCCCGGAGCGCACCTCTGACCGAGGTGCAGCCGGGGTGGTTCAGCGTGGTCAAAGCCGAGGAGGCAGCCTGAGTCCGGAGTGCCGAGTGGCTGCCATCATTCTCGACGAGCGCGGGCAATCCCAAGGCGACTGCGCGCAGCCCACATTGTCGGCGACCGCTGGGACCAGGCCCACGCCCGGACACCACTACGCCGACTGGTCAGCGGCCCGCTGGACGGCCGCTGCTCTTCGCTCCCTCACAGGTCAACCCGGCACATGATGCCCGACTCGCTTGGAACATTTCGTTCAACTGCCCGAGCAAACCCTGCACATCGGCTTGCGCATCCTCTCGGACGAGGGCACGCGATGCCTGCCGCGCGACCTCATGCCTCAGTCATCGGAACGAGCGTCGCTGTGCAGGCGTCGCGGCGGACCTCACGGAGCCATCGTGCGTGGTCGATGCGGGCTTGGTCACGTGACTGCTGGCGCGGGTGCCGGCCGGTGAGCATGGAAGTCGCGGTGGTGCGGACGACTCCGACGAGGGCGAGGCGCGGCCGCCCGTGTCCGCGGAGCGCATGACGAAGCCCAGCAGCCAGACGACCAGCACGATGACGGCGATCCACCACAGTGCCTTCAGCGCGAACCCCGCACCGAAGAGGATCAGAGCCAGCAGAAGAACGAGAAGCAGGGGAACCATAGTTATCAACCTCCGTCGCTCCTGGTGCCCGGCGAATGCAAGAACACGCGCTCGATTTCCCTGGTTTCTCCACTGACCTTGCGGGCACTTGACCCATTTTCTCCACGACGTTCACCTCATCACCGGGCCGGTGGGCGGCTGTCGGTTCAGTCGAGTTGCACGCACAGTGGCCGCAGGTACCGGCGGTCCGTGACACGATCGACGCCTTCCGCCGACGCAAGATCGACCATGGCGTGTTTCAGGAGTGGTCCGAGGCTGCTGGTTCGATTACTCCTGGTGCAGAGAGGTGAGCCAGCGGTGATCCTGGAACTCGGCAGGCACCTCGTCCTCCCAAGGATCGATCCCGCGGCGCTCCAGCTCGTCGAACCATCGGTCTCGCTGCGACTCAGGGAGGCGTCGTCCGCACCAGGGGCAGAAGTCGATCGTGATGCTCGACGTGCCGCCGTCATGAATGATCAGCCCGTACTCCTGGAACTTGGCACTGAAATCAACCAGCGCGTCAGGACAGTCGAAGGGGCCGTCGTGCTGGTCGCAGCACACGTACACGCGGCTGGTCATCGCCTCGCAACAGTGATTGGTCATGACCTCGGCTTCTCGTTGATCGGCATCCTGACCAGAAGTAGATCACGGTCTGTGATGACCACCGGGTGGCACGTGGAGATCTGACGGACACGTAATGGGCGGTGCTACGGCCTGTTGCGAAAGTGTCTGTAATGACGTTGCGCAACGGATTCGATCGATGCCATGCGGCACTGTCCATGCCGCGGGTCCCGGGTGGTTGACGCGTTGTGGGTCTTGATCCGAAAGACCACCGAGTCGCTCGGCGAGGGCGTCGATGTGTTCCGGCTGAGCGAGATCGATGGCTCTGATGACTTCGCATTGCACGGCACGTTCCTCGCTGCCTCCGGCGAAGTCCAAGACCCTGCGAGGTATGCCGGCCGAGAGCGCAGCCGCCACGAGATCTGAGATCCCTTCCGTTGGGCGTGCTCGGCGTCACGGCCGTCCTCCAGGACCCCCGCGACGCCAAAACGCGCCGTAGCAAGCAGCCGTGCCCCGCCTACGAGGGCCACGCCTGGCGGGCGAGACGGACCGGACCCGGAACGGCAGCTCGAGCACACGACCTGGGCGAGATCGTCGACGCGGTCCTCTACGTCAACCGCACCAAAATCCCGTGGGAGTAACTGCCGATCGCCTGCACCCTCAACTGCCTGCGTCGCCTCACCCGCTGATGTGCCGCAGCAACAGCTCGACTGCCAGGTCATGGCCGTAGTGAACGGCGAGGTCCATGGGTGTTTGCCCGTCAGGCCCTGGCAGTTGTGAGTCAGCACCGAAGGCCAGGAGCACAGCAGTGGTATGCACAGTCAGCGGGCCGCCGCTCTGCAAGGCGCCGTCACCTTCCGCGTCAATGGCGTGCATGGAGCGACATTTGGCCGCAAAACTCATCAGGGTCGGCTCCCTTAGCCAGCAACTGAGCCAAAACCTCTGCGTCCTCGTCCTCCACCGCTTGATGCGCCGGCGTCCAGATGTTCTCCACGGCGGCATTCAACCGTTGCTCCACACTTCCTGGCCAGCGCCCTCTCGGGCGCCGCTCACCAATTGAGATGACTTGTAAAAGAGTGTCTCAGGTGGCAAGTTTCGCAAGTTTCGTGTAGCAGGTCAGGGCGGCGGCCATGGCCAGGCCTCGGCTCTGCCGGTCGTTGCGGACCACGTACGGGATCTTGAGGCCACGAGCAGCCCATGGCAGGCTCATGCCGCATGATCGATGAATTCGCGAAAGACAACCTGCACGGAAGACTGCGGCGGGACCGCAAGGCACTGCTGTGGAAACTCGACGGCTTGTCCGAATACGACGCCCGCCGACCTTTGACAGCGACCGGGACCAACCTCCTCGGCCTGGTCAAACACGTGGCCACCGTCGAGGCCAGGTACTTCGGTGAGGTCTTCGACCGCCCTTCCCCGGAACCGCTGCCCCGGTGGCAGGACTCCAACGGCAGCGATCTGTGGGCGACCGAGGACGAGACCCGCGATCAGATCATCGGGTTCTACCGGCGCACGTGGGAGCACTCGGACGCGACGATCAACGAGCTTCCCCTCGACGCCCCCGGCCACGTGCCGTGGTGGCCGGAGCCTTACGCCGACACGAACCTGTTCGCCATCATGGTCCATGTCCTCGGCGAGTCCATCCGGCATGCCGGGCACGCCGATATCCTGCGAGAGGGCCTCGACGGCCGGACCGGGTTGCGCGCCGAACACGAGAAGGAAATCGACGAGGAAGCCCGTGCAGCCTACTGCGCGAAGATCGAGCAGGCCGCCAGGTCGGCCGCACCAATCAAGGCCTAAAGCCCGTCCCGCTTTGGCGTGCTGTTCCGGACGTAGGGTGTGACGTGCTCTGCCCCGTTGGCAGGACTATGAGTGAGTGCGTCGTTGGACCGGAACCCCACCTGTTGCTTCTGCTGGCTCGTCGTCGATCTCGAGCAGGACCAGGATGCAAATGAACTCCGGCTTGGTCCTGCGCACTCCAGCAACGTCCGGCAGCTTGTGGACTCCCACTCAAGCTGTCTGCGTGAGCGCGTCCACCAGAACATGGAATTGTGGTGGGAGCTGTTCGGCGCAAGAACATTCTTCAGGATGGTGCCGCGGCACGGCACGGCGCGGTCGGTTCGGCGAAGGAGGTGGTGCGGCGTCAGAGGGTGATGCGGCGGAGGTGATGCCCTCGCAGGTGAGCGTGCCGACGAGACCATCGAGCTTCTCGCGGTCCCGCAGGACCAGGGCGACGTCGAAGTCGTTCGAGGCTGGAGTCACCCATCCGTTTCTGATTCGGAAGGCTCATCTGGTTCGCATCCTGTCAGTGCAGCAGCAAAAGTGGATAGGCCAATCCGATAGCTATACTGGCCGGTATGAACCCTGGCGCCCAGCACCCTGACGGTCCCGCCGCTCAGCCTCTGCGCAGTGATGCCGAGCGCAATCGGGAACGGATCATCGCCGCCGCGCGCACGGTGTTCGCGCGGGATGGTCTGAGCGCTTCCATGGCCTCCGTGGCTCGCGAGGCGGGTGTGGGGATCGCCACGATGTTCCGCCGCTTCCCGACGAAGGAGGAACTGGTCGACGCGGTCTTCTCCGACCGCATGGGCGCCTACGCCGACGCGGTCGCCGTCGCCCTGGACGACCCCGACCCCTGGAACGGTTTCGTCGGTTACATCGAGGCCGCCTGTGGGATGCAGGCTGCCGACAGCGGTTTCGCCGACGTCCTGACCATGTCCTTCCCCACCGCCAAGGTCCTGGAGCAACGCCGCAGCGAGGCGTACGAGGCCATGTTGCGCCTCATCGACCGCGCCAAGGCCACCGGCCGCCTGCGCGAGGACTTCGACCCCTCGGACCTGGTATTGATCCACATGGCCAACGCCGGAGTGGTCAACGCCACCGGCGACGCCGCCCCGGATGCCTGGCGCCGCGTCGTCGCCTTGTTCGTCCAGTCCCTCGAGGCACCGGCGCGCGGCCCCCTGCCCGCCGCGCCCGGGCATGAACCCCTCTACAAGGCCATGCTCCGCGCCGGCCAGGGCACCGCCACACCGCCGCCGGGCAAGAGCAGCTGACCCCAGGGCCGGGACGCGTGCCGAAGTGCGGCACCACGGCAACATGTCGGCTGAGGGACCGCACCTCACTGCCGGGCTGATCCCCACGACGGCCGTCGTGCTGCGCGGGGGAAGTTCCACCGATGAGTTTCCGGAGGTTGTGCCGTCCACCCCTCGACGAAGGGAGCGCACCATGCGCAAGATCACCGTTTGCACGTTCCTGACGCTGGACGGCGTCATGCAGGCGCCGGGCGGTCCGGACGAGGACGCTGAGAGCGGCTTCGAGCACGGCGGCTGGCAGAAGCCGGTGGCCGACGACGAGGTCGGTACGGCCATCGCCGGTTGGTACGAGCACTCCGACGCGATGCTGCTCGGCCGCAAGACGTACGAGATCTTCGCGTCGTACTGGCCGACCGCGGATCCGGACAACCCGTTCACCGATCGGATGAACAGCATGCACAAGTACGTGGCGTCTCGAACCCTGACGTCCGTCGAGTGGCAGAACTCCACGCTGCTGGAGGGCGACATCGTCGATGCCGTACACAAGCTGAAGGTGTCTGACGGCGGCAACATCAACGTCGTCGGCAGCGGAGACCTCGCCCAGACCCTCATGCGGAACGGCCTCGTAGACGAGTACCGGCTGACCATCCATCCGGTGATCATCGGCACCGGCAAGCGGCTGTTCGCCGACGGAGCGATCCCCACTGCGCTGGAGCCGGTCAGCGTCTCGACGACGAAGGGCGGCACCATCGTCGGCGTCTACCGGCCGAACGGCAAGCCCAGCTACGACAGTTACTAAGCGGAGTAGTCTGGATCACTGGGCGGACCGGAGAATAATGCTCGCGACGTGGAGCCCGGCCAGGTAGATGGTCGAGGTCTTCTCGTAACGGGTGGCGATGCCGCGCCATTGCTTCAGGCGGTTGATGCGCCGCTCGACGGTATTGCGCTGCTTGGAGGTCTCGCGGTCGAGGCCGGTGGCCTGCCGCCCCGGCTTCCCCGCCGCAGTCGGTGACGTCGCCGGTCGGCCGGGACGGGGATCACCGTCCGGATACCGCGCTTGAGCGAGTGGCTGCCGATCGTACGGGAGGAATACGCCTTGTCGGCCAGGACCTGTCCGGCCTGGTGCGGGGCCGTTCACGGCGGCGGGGAACACGCGGGCTGGCCGGCGACCAGGCGGGCCGGGCACGGCTCGGCGTGCTGTCAGCCGCGGGGAAAGCCGTCCTCGTCGAGCTTGAAGACGAGTTCGCTCCGGTCACGCTTGGTGGTGTGCAGTGCCCAGTACAGAGGGGTGATCTGCTCGGGCCGGGCCGCCTCCACGCCGGGAATGACGGAGACGCCGATGGAGGAGTCGATGCCGACGTGGGCGGCCTGGATGCCGGTGCAGGCGTCGGCCAGCTCCTTGTGCAGGTTCATCACCCAGTTGCGCAGCGCCGCGGCGGCGGCGTTGACATTGGCGACCCGCGGGTCGGGCCAGATCGAGCCGGCACCGGTGGTGTAGAGCAGAGTGCCTGCGCCGGCCTCGCGCATCGCGGGCAGTACCGCCTGGGTGGCGGCAATGGCCCCGTAGAGCTGGAAGTTCATCTCGAACTCCACATCGGACGGCGCGGTGGTGGCCGGTGCGGTCAGCGTGGTGACGCCGAAGGTCCCCACCGGGGAGTACTCCAGGACGTCGATGCCGCCGAAGTGCGCGGCGGCGTCCTGGAGTGCCTGGGTGAGCGCGTCGCGGTCGAGGACGTCCGCGGGGAACGCGGCGGCGGTGATGCCCTCGGCGCCGAGCGTGCCGACCAGGTCGTCGAGCTTCTCGCGGTTGCGGGAGATCAGGGCGACGTCGATGCCCTGGGAGCCGAAGGTACGGGCGATGGCCAGGCCCATCTGAGGGCCGGCTCCGACGATGGCGATGCTGGTCACAGCAAAATCCTTTCGGGAAGAGGTGGCACCGAAAGACCAAGATCAGGACAGGTTCACGCAATTGGATAGGCCTTTCCGGTTCGCTGCCGCTACGGTACCACGGAACTGGATAGGGCAATCCGATTGCTTGCCGGGTGGAGTCAGTTCTGATCATTCAAGGCTTGGACGGTCCTGTCCCTACCGCGACTCAGCGGCTGAGGGCGGGGCTGCCGCTCGCTGACGCGGCCCCTGGCATGCAGGTCGTTCGTACAGTGGCGCGTTCCACCTGGACGCCAGGAACCACGCCCGCCCCACGGCGTGTGGGTCGACGGCAGACGGGATGGGAGCCCGGGGCGGTTGCTGCCGGAGGTAACAGCGCGTCCGCACCCCTGTCCCGCCGGAGAGATGACGATCTGTCCTGGACCGGCTGCGTTCGGGCGACACACGGGCGGAGTCAGCAAGTGATCGGCGACCTCATTGCGCCAGACCTGTTCGTGGGGCGCTGGCTGTCCGGTACGTCGTGGCGGTCATCCCACTCTGGGGGGCATCCCGAGCGCGTTCCCGATGTCGCGCGATCGTTCAGTGTGAGAGGGGCGCCGGGATGGTTCCTCACACGTGGCGTCCTGGTCGTTGCGGCCAACATGGCCTTCATGGCCTTCATGGTGATCGCGCTGGCCATGGGACTCCCGATCACGGGGACACAGAAACCGACCGAGCCTTGGTGGGGGATTTCGGCGGTGGCAATCGGTGGGATGATGCTCTGCTTGTTACTGATCATCCTGATCGGGATCTTCAACCGGCCGCGTTGTCTGGTGGTCGCCTACCTCAGAGACAAGCGGGACCCCGACGCCGGTGGCGGCTTGGCGGTCACTCTTCGAAGCGCTGGTAACTACCGGGCAGCGTTGGTTGAGGTTGCTGTGCATGGTGTGATCACGGCGTCCGCGCCGTCCTGGATATCTCGCCGTCACGACAGCTTGGTTTGATAACCTGCGTCGATGGACGAGGCGTTGGACGAGGGGCCGTTCTTTCACGGCACAAAGGCCGAGCTGCGGGTCGGAGATCACCTCACCGCCGGTTTCCGCTCCAACTACCGGCCCGAAATCTTGATGAATCACATCTACTTCACCGCCTTGCGTGACGGCGCGGGACTCGCCGCGGAACTTGCCGCCGGCGACGGGGCCCCGCGAGTGTATGTCGTCGAACCGACCGGGGAGTTCGAGAACGACCCAAACGTCACCGACAGAAAGTTCCCTGGCAATCCCACCCGCTCCTATCGCAGCAGGGAACCGCTCCGGATCGTTGGAGAGGTCAGCGACTGGACGCGACTGACACCCGAAGCTCTCCAGATGTGGCGAGACCGGCTGGCCGCAATCCGTCTGGATGACCGCGCCGAAATCATCAACTAACTGATCGTTTCAGAATGATCGCGAGAGCCGCCGCAGGCAGATGATCGAGCAGGCGAGTTCGAGGAGCCCCTGGTGAAGGTCTGCCCGGTGCTCGTA
>NZ_JOEV01000004.1 GCF_000721105.1 Streptomyces cellulosae | reverse complement strand
ACGGGGGCGGGGGGCGGGGGGCCCTTCGTACGTTCGGAGGGCCCCCGCCTCAGAACGTCGCGAGATAATCCGGGAGTTCGGTGCCGGGCGCCAGGCCGGCGTCGGCGACCGGGGTGTCGTAGCCCTTGCGGAGGGGGACGACGCCGGCCCAGTGCGGGAGGGCGAGGTCCTCGGGTTCGTCGTTGACGCCGCCGGTCCGGAGCTTGGCGGAGACCTCGTTCAGGTCGAGGCGGATCACGGCGGTGGCCGCGAGTTCCTTCCGGTTGGCGGGCCTTGAGTCGGCGGCCCGGCCGGGGACGACATGGTCGACCAGCGCGTCCAGGACCATCCGCTTCTCCTCGGAGTCGGTCACGTCGTGGGCGACGCCGTGCACCACCACGGAGCGGTAGTTGATCGAGTGGTGGAAGGCCGAACGGGCCAGGATCAGCGCGTCCACATGCGTGACGGTCAGGCACACCGGCAGGCCCGGGCCGGCCTGTCCCGTCATCCGCAGCGGACGCGAGCCGGTCGAGCCGTGGACGTAGAGCCGCTCGCCGACCCGGGCGTACAGCGTGGGCAGGACGACCGGCGCGCCGTCGCGGACGAAGCCGAGGTGGCACACGTAGCCCTCGTCGAGTATCGCGTGTACCAGGTCCTTGTCATAGGAGGCCCGGTCGGGGGAGCGTGTGGGGACCGTACGGTCGGTGGTGGCGTAGGCGGCGGGCGGCGTCGTCTGCGGGGTCCCCTGCATGGTGGTCTCCATTGCACTAGTGCATAATTGGCTTTGTGCTAGGAGAATATCCGATCGAAGGTCGGCGTGCGGCGGACATTTCCGCGAGCGTCGAACGCGCGGTGGGCGCCGGTGAGCTGGAGCCGGGCCAACTGCTGCCGCCCATGCGTGAGTTGGCGGCCACGCTCGGCGTGAACCCGAACACGGTCGCCGCCGCCTACCGCACGTTGCGCGAGCGTGGGGTCATCGAGACCGCCGGACGCCGGGGCAGCAGGGTGCGGTCCAAGCCCGCCACGACGAGTCGCGAGATGACGCGCGCGGACGTACCGGCAGGGGTGCGCGACCTGTCCGACGGCAATCCGGACCCCGCCCTGCTGCCGCCGCTCGCGCGGGCGTTCGCGGCGGCGGCCGAGCAGGGCGACCGGCAGCCTGTCCTGTACGGGGCCGAGCCCGTGGAGCCGGAGCTGGCGCGGCTCGCCCGGGCCGACCTCGACGCGGACGGTGTGCCGGCCGGACCGCTCACCGTGGCCTCCGGATCGCTGGACGCCGTCGAACGCGTCCTCGCCGCGCACCTCAAACCGGGTGACGGCGTCGCGGTCGAGGACCCGGGCTGGGGCCGGACCCTCGATCTCGTTCCGGCACTCGGACTGCGTACGCTCCCCGTCGGCGTCGACGACGAGGGGCCGCTGCCCGACGACCTGCGCGCCGCCCTGGCTGCGGGCGCGCGGGCCGTCGTCATCACCGATCGCGCGCAGAATCCCACCGGGGCCTCCGTGAGCGCTCGGCGGGCGGGCGCCCTGCGTTCCGTCCTGGCCGCGCACCCCGCGACCTTGCTGATCGAGGACGACCACGGCCACGGCATCGTCGACCTGCCGCTGCACCCGCTGGCCGGCGTGACACGCCACTGGGCCTTCGTCCGCTCGGTCGCCAAGGCCTACGGTCCCGACCTGCGGCTCGCCGTGCTGACCGGGGACACCGTCACCGTCGACCGGGTGAGAGGACGGCAGCGCCTCGGGCCGGGCTGGGTGAGCCTGCTGACGCAGCGGGCCGTGGTCCGGCTGTGGGCCGACGGTGCCGTGGACGGACCTGCGGTGGCGGCCGCTTACCGGAGCCGGCGGGAGGCGCTGATCGACGCCCTCGCCGAGCGCGGCGTCACGGCCCACGGGCGCAGCGGCATGAACGTGTGGGTCACCGTTCCCGACGAGACGGGTGTCGTGGCTCGTCTGCTGCACTCCGGCTGGGCCGTCGCACCCGGCGCCCGCTTCCGGAAGAGCGCGCCGCCCGGCATCCGGGTCACCGTCTCGACCCTCACCGCCGAAGAGGCCGGCCCGCTCGCGGACGCGATCGCCTCCGCGGTGGGACCGGCCCCGATGCGCAGCTATGGCTAGCGCTTCGGTCGTGCGCTGTGCCCAGGGCACCGATCGGGGGTTGTGGCGAGGACCGGGGTCGTAGGCCATGACCAGGACTCCCTGGTCAGGACTGCGGTCGTGGGCCGTGACCAGGACCTCATGGTCAGGGCCGCGGTCGTGGGCCATGGCTAAGGCTTCAGCTGTGGATCGGCCTTCGGCCTGACCTGGGTGAGCGCCGCGCCCGCCAGCACGATCACCGCGCCGACCGGGGTGGACCAGCTCAGTGACTCGCCGAGGACCGCGACACCGGCGGCCGTCGCGATGACCGGGATGAAGTACGTGACCATCTGGGCGGTCGTCGGACCGACCTCGGCGACCAAGCCGTACTGGACGAGTACGGCGAGCCCCGTCCCGAGGGCTCCCAGCGCGGCCACGGCGAGCAGCGGGACCAGCGGGAAGTGGCCCGGAACGCTCGTGAACAGCGGGGTGACGACCGCCAGTTGGAGCGTGGCAAGCAGCAGTTGGGCGCCGGTCAGGGACAGGTTCGAGTGGCCGGAGCCGGCCAGGGTGCGGCGGACGTAAATCCAGCCGATCGGGTAGCTGAGGGAGGCCAGCAGGGCCATCGCGGTGCCCGTGGCGTCCAGGCCCTGGAAGCCCTGCCAGGCGCCGAGAACCGTCAGGACGCCCAGGAAGCCGAGGCCCAGACCCGCGACCCGGACGCGTGTGGGCCGGTCCTCGGAGAGGGCGACCACGGACAGTGCCATGCCCCACAGCGGCGAGGTCGCGTTGCAGATACCGGCGAGGGTGGACGGGATCGTCAGCTCGGCGTAGGCGAACAGCGAGAACGGCAGCGCGTTGAGCAGCAGGGCGGCGACCGCCAGATGCGCCCAGATGCGCGTGCCCCGTGGCAGCCGCTCCCGCCTGACCGCCATCGCCGCGACGAGCACCGCCGTGCCGAACACCAGGCGGCCCAGCGTGACCTGGAAGGGGGCGTACCCGTCGGTGCCCACCTTGATGAGCAGGAAGCTGAAGCCCCAGACGAGGGAGAGGGCGCCGAAACGCAGCCGCCAGTCCAGAGTCGGACGAGGACCAGAACGAGGGTGGCGAGGACGAACGGCGGAGTGAGAGGTGGACGTGGAGGCGGAGGCGGAAGTGGAGGCGGAGGCGGAAGTGGAGGTCGCGGTGGTCATGCGGACAACGATGACCGGAGCGATCTCGTAGCACAATCGAGATTTTTCGAGGAGTACCTCGTAGTATCACTTACATGTTGAACCTGGAGCGCCTGCGCACCCTCGACGCCCTCGCCCGGCACGGCTCGGTCAGCGGCGCCGCTGAGGGGCTGCACATCACGACTTCGGCCGTCTCGCAGCAGATGTCCAAGCTGGAGCGGGAGGTCGGACAGCAGCTCCTGGCCAAGAACGGGCGCGGAGTGCGGCTCACGGACGCGGGCCGGCTGCTCGCCGACCACGCGGCACGCATCCTGTCGCAGGTCGAAGTCGCCCAGTCCGACCTGGAGGCACAACGCGGCCAGGTCGTCGGCGAGCTGCGGCTGGCCGCGTTCCCGACCGCTCTGCGGGGGCTGTTCCCCGAGGCGCTCACCGGTCTGCGCGCCGCCCACCCGGCGTTGCGCCTGAGCTCGCGCGAACTGGAGCCCGAGGACGGGGTCAACGCCGTGCTGCGGGGCGACGCCGACCTCGCGGTCGTCCTGGACTGGTACAACAAGCCGCTGCCCATGCCGCAGGGCCTCGCCAAGGCGTCGATCCTCGACGACCCCGTGGAGATCGCCATGGCCGTGAACCACCCGCTCGCCGACCGCGAGGAGGTCGACCTGGAGGACTTCGCGGAGGACGAGTGGGTCGCCTGGCCGGAGGGCGAGTTCTGCCACGAATGGCTGCTCTACACGTTGCGCGCCAAGGGCATGGAGCCCCGGATCGCCCATTGCGCCGAGGAACACCACACCCAGCTCGCGCTGGTCGCCGCCGGGCTGGGCGTCTGCGTCGCGCCCCGGCTCGGGCGCGACCCGATGCCGGCCGGGGTGCGGGCGGTGCCGGTGCGGCACCGCGTCCACCGGTACATCTACGCGGTGTGGCGGGCGGACGCCGACCGCCGCCCGTCGATCCGGGCGGCGGTCGAGGCCCTGCGGGCCGCCGCCGAGAAGGTCGGGTGAATCAGGCCGGCCCCAGTTTCCGGAAGTCCCAGGAGACGATCTTCTCGGGCGTCAGCCGTATCCACGCGTGCCGGCCGTCGTGCGGCATCTCCTCCAGGCGGAAGTTCTTCCGCGCGAACAACGTCTCCGGAAGGTCGAGTTCCGCGCACAGCTCGCCGGTGCGCGGGGCCTCGCCCACGAAGTCCACGACCCCGGACAGCTCGACGCCGCACAGCTCGTCGTACTCCTCACCGGTGTCGACCACGATCGCGACCCGTGGATCGCGTCGCAGATCGGTCCAGCGTTTGCTGCGCACCACCGAGTACAGCCACATCGAGGTGCCGTCCCAGGCGAACCAGAGGGTGCTGACATGAGGCGCGCCGCTCGCGGACACGGTGGCGACCCGGCAGGTGCGCTGATTCGTGAGGAACTCGTCCAGCTCACCCGGCGTCATCATGATCTTCCGGCCCCGGCGCTGCGTGACGGTCATACGGCCCCCTCTTTCTCTCACGTCGTGTCAGAGGAGATCCTCTGACATCACGTCAGAAAAGGATGGGACGTCTTCCGTCCTGACGCAATGGTGGCTAGTCTCACCGCCCCAGACCCCGCGGGACCAGGGGGAGCCGTGCCGCCGTACGAACAGCTCAGCGAACTCCTCGACCCGGTGACCACGGTCCTGCTCACCGTCGAGTGCCAGCAGGGCGTGGTCGGACCCGACAGCGCCCTGCCCGAACTCGCCGAGGAGGCGCGCTCCTCCGGAGCCCTCACCAATGTGGCCCGCCTGGTCGCCGCGGCGCACGGCTGCGGCGTCCAGGTGATCCACGCGATCGCCGAGCGCCGCCCGGACGGCCGGGGCGCGAACCGCAACGCCCGCCTCTTCCGCGCCGCCGAACGGCTGCCCGTCCAGCAGCTGTCCGGCACCACGGCGGTCCGTGTCGCGGCCCCCGTCGAGGTCGCCGAGGAGGACTTCGTCGTACGACGCCTGCACGGGCTGTCGCCGATCCAGGGCACCGACGTGGACGCGCTGCTGCGCAACCTCGGCTGCCGCACGCTGGTCGTGACCGGCGTGTCCGCCAACGTGGCGGTCCCCAACGCGGTCTTCGACGCCGTCAACCGCGGCTACACCGTCGTCGTACCGACGGACGCCATCGCCGGGGTGCCCTCCGACTACACCCCTACGATGGTCCGCCACACCCTCGCGCTGGTCGCCTCGGTCGCGACCACGGACGAGGTGCTGGCCTGCTTCACCCGGTCCGGGCCCCGTCCCCGGCGCGCACGCGTCACGCCATCGTGATCGAGTCCCCGCTCACGCTGATCTGCTCGGCGGGCAGCGGCTGCGTCGCGGGCCCCTTCTTCACGCTGCCGTCGGCCACCGAGAACTCGCTCTTGTGGCAGGGACAGACGATCACGCCGTTGGCGATGCTGCTCACCGCACAGCCCTGGTGCGTGCACTTCGACGAGAACGCCTTGTAGGTGCCCGCCGTCGGCTGTGTGACCACCACGCCCTGGTCCTTGAAGATCTTGCCGCCGCCCTCGGGGATGTCCGAGGTCTTCGCCAGCGCGGTGCCGCCGGCGCCGGACGAGGCGCTGCTGCTCGAACCCGAGTCGCCGCCGCTCGCGCCGGCCTGGGTGTCGGAGGAGTCGGCCGAGGAACTGTCGTCGGAGGATCCACACGCGGTCAGAGCGACGGCCAGTCCGGCCGCGCCGACCGCCGCCACGACGGTACGGCGAGCGGGCGCCGGAGCAGGGGGAAGCGATTCGCTGGTCGTCATGCTGACGTTCCCTTCATTGCAAGCTTCGTGCGTCTGCAGGGAGGTACGGCCTGCGGGCACCGGTTGTTCAGACGATGTCGAAATCTAAACCTCTTCGGGATCTGGGGGACGTAAGCCACAGCTGTCGCTTCGCTGTCGGCCAGTAACCTGGGGCGATGCTCGAGGAACGTACGTCATGAGGTCGTCTGCCGGCCGGCGGTGATGACCGTGCCCAGGTCTCCGTCGGGGCGGTTCACCGATGTGGCCGTTGGCGTTCGTCGGTGCGAGCGGTGCTGCAGATCCGTTGGGGATCGAGCGGCTGTGGCTGCCGCTGATCGTGCCGGTGGCGTCCGGCGGCCCTGCGCAGGGTCAGCCGTCCTCGACGACGCAGCGGGCCAGACGCAGACGGCCGAGACCTGGCTCACCCGTCCACAACCTCCCGGGACAGAACACCTAGGGCTCTCCGTTTGCCTTCCGGCACGCAGGGGCGGCACGGATGACATGAGGCACGGTGCAGAGGTAGAGCGGGCGGCCGACTGGAACACGCGTGTCAGGCGGGATGGTGAACGGGCGGCGATTGTCGATGTTGTCCTGGACCTCGATGCCGGAGAGGAGCTGCTGCAGGACGTTGGAGGCGCGAGGCGGGTTGCCCGGATTCCAGACGCGGCCGATCGCGGCGGCGGCCGCTCGGAAGGAGTCCCTGCCCGTGTCCCTGTCGCTGTGGCGGTTGGGGGAGAACGCCACATACGTCAGGTCGACTGCCGTGAAGGTCTCCAGACGGGCGGACTTGTGCAGCTCGGGATACTCGATCAAGACGTTGGCGTCGGCGGTGAGCACCGGGAACGCCGACGCCTTTCCGGCACCGCAGCGGCCCTGGACGGCGTTGAGGACTCGAGGCAGCGCGTTGCCGCGGGCCGCGTACAGCGTGATCCCGCCGGTCCTGCCCAGTGCGCAGATCTTGGCGGCGAGCTCGTCCAGCCGGCCCTGGACACCGAACTGGTCCTGGGGCGAGTCACGGATGATCGCAGGCGGCTGCAGGGCGACGTGCCGCATGCGCAATTCCTCGTCCAAGTCCTCCTTGAGGTTGGTGCTGTAGCGGTCGCGGTCGTCGTAGATGACGAGGGCCTTGTCGTCCCGCCGCACTTCGACGACGCGCCGCGCCAGGGCCCGCGCCATATGGCGGCTGGTCGGCTGCGTCTGGAAGTAGTGCTGGGCATCGGCGGTCATGAAGTCGCCGGTGACCGAGGCCCCGATGACAGGCAGGTCCGCCGACAACTGGTTGATCGCCCTGACGGACTCGTCCCGGCTCTGCGCGATGCCGATCACCGCGGTGATGGTCGGATCCTCGGCAGCCAGCTCGTTCAGCCGCCGCACGACGGCGGGGGCTTGACGGTACGCGTATCCGACGTTGGCGACCAGCATCCGCAGCCCGGGCTTGGTCGAGTCGAACCCGAGAGCCTGCTCGTTGTAGGTCTCCAACGCCTGTACGGCGCCGCGCAGTTGCAGGACTCCGGGAGGAGTGAGCTGTCCGCTCCCCCCTTTCGGGTCGGCGGTCAGCGGGGCGAGGAAGACCACAGTGGCATACGGGCTGTCCTGGTCTTCCACGGTGGCGTTCTGACGCCGGACGCTGTCCTGGAGATCACGCAGCAGCTTCTGGTCGGCTGCGCGCGTGAAGTAGCAGGCGTCATGAGCGCCTGACGTGGCGGTATCGATGCCGACACGCGCACCGCCTGCCGACCAGGAGTCCCGGCACGGGTTGTCCCATTCCGTTTTCAGGACGACTCCTGGGGGAGTCGCTGCGCACAGCAGCGCAACGGCCATCAGCCAACCTGTGTACGCGGACCACCGGCTCACCCGGCGGACCGGCACGGCGGTGTAGCGTTCCAGCCAGTCACGGACGGCCGCCCTCGCCGTTCCCCCCAGAGCCACGGCCAGCTGCCCCTCACGCTCGGATCCGGGTGGCAGAGCCCTGCCCGCCAGCACGTCCTGCAACATGGTGGCGCCCTGCTGGGCCGACGGGGCAGCTCCCTCGGTGTGACCGTCAGCGGCGCCCTGCGACCCCGCGGCGTCGTCCGGAGCGGGTGTCGGACGTGCGGCGATGAACAGCAGGGGCAGTGCGCGACGCCGCAGTCGCCACGGCCAGGTGTCACGTTCCCGCATCCGCAGTGCGAGGAAGGCGTCGAGCAGACGCTGAGCAGCCGCGTCGTCGGAACCGCCGACGTGCGGGAGCAGCACGGTGAAGGGCCAGACCCGGCGGCGTCGGCGCGGGTTGAACAGCCCCCGCCGAGTGGCCCGGACCAGGTCCATGGCGAGGGCTTCGAGCAGCAGGCTCTGGCGCAGCGCCGCGTTGTGCCTCAAGGACCCCTGCACTCCCAGATGGGTGGCAGCGTCGAGGAATCCCAGGGCGGGGACGTTGGCGCGGCCCACCTGCTGGGCGAACCACCGAAGCCGCTTGGTCCGGTTCAGCCACCAGCCGTAGAACCACTGCGTCGGCAGCGCAACGAGAACCGCGGCGAAGAACCCCAGCTTCTGCACCACCGAGTCCGCAGCCATGACTTCGCGTAGCTCGGGCAACCCCGGCGTGCGGTCCTGCCACTCTTCGTACAGCGCCCTGACCAGTGCCTTACGCTGCTGGTGGGGTGCTCCGACGCCGACATCGGTGTCCAGGATCCTGCGGCAGACCCAGTACGTGGGCAGGGGAAGTCCGGCGGCACCTCGGGTGAGCGGAGGCATCGTGGAGTCGAACTGCTCCACGATCCTGTCCATCAGCACGACATCCGGCTCAGGATCGGGGTCGTCGCCCGCGCGGTCGAGTACTGCCCGGTCCACCACCGCGTGCGGGACGATTCCCTGTCCGCCCTGGCTTCTGAGCCGATCGCGGTACGCGGTGACATACCTCGTTCCCAGCCCGGAGCCGTCTTCGAACACGACCACCGGCAGTCGCCGTCTGGGCACCGGGGAGGACGCCAGCGCATCCAATGCGCCCGTCAACCGGTGCACACCATCCAGTGGCGGAATGTCGTCACCCAACTTGTCACCTCGCGTTCGGCAGAGATCATCGATCCCCAGAGAGTGGCAGAGATCACATGACATCCGACGGGATGATCACTAAATGGTGGATATAGGTGTGTTTGCTTCGTGGGGCGCCCTCGATCGATCGATGTGGGCCGAATCCAGGGCTGAGGCGTACGCCTGTAGTGCGTATCGCATCCTCAATGCGCCACTGGCACATCGCTGCCTCATCCATGGCGTCGCCGCGTGGAACACCCACACCTGGGTGCCCGCGCTCGCCGCGGCCGGCATCTCCGGCTGGACGCGGGAGCGTCCGTGGTGACGTCGGCACGGTGGCTCGGGCGCTCCATGCCGACTGTCACGCTCGGTTACTATGCTCACTTCATGCCGGAGGTCGCAGGCCGGATTCACAGGCAGGGGGATCGGCGTGCCAGTGGGAACTCCCCAGCCTCAGGGCTGATCGTGACCGCATCTCCGGCGGACGCGCGCTGGGAGATGGTCGTGGATTGCAAGGCTAAAGAGTCGGGTGGCCTGGGAAAATGCTGAAAGAGGTCACCGCGACCCGCTACATCACACCCCTTCGTGAGGGTGGCTCGCTGCCGGGGCTCGTCGAGGCCGACGATCACGGGACGTACGTCATGAAGTTCACCGGCGCCGGACAGGGCCGCAAGACGCTGGTCGCCGAGGTGGTGTGCGGGGAACTCGCGCGGCGGCTCGGCTTCCGGGTGCCCCGGCTGGTGACGATCGGCCTCGATCCGGATCTGGGCCTCGGCGAACCCGATCCGGAGGTGCAGGGGCTGCTCAAGTCCAGCGGCGGTACCAACCTCGGTATGGCCTTCCTGTCGGGCGCCCTCGGCTTCGACCCGCTCGCGTTCGCGGTGAGCCCCGAGGAGGCCGGGCGGATCGTCTGGTTCGACGCGTTGGTCAACAACGTCGACCGCTCCTGGCGCAACCCCAACCTGCTGCGGTGGCAGGGCGAGGAGTGGCTCATCGACCACGGCGCGACCATGATCTGGCACCACAACTGGCCGGGCGCCAAGGCGTCGGCGGCCCGCCCGTACGACGCCTCCGACCACGTGCTCGCGCCTTTCGCGCCGGATCTGGACGCGGCCGCCGACGCGTTGGCGCCGCTGGTCACCGAGGAACTCCTCGCCGAGGTCACCGCACAGGTCCCGGACGTGTGGCTCGCCGACGAGCCCGGTTTCGAGACGCCGGACGACCTCCGGCGGGCCTACGCACGGCCGCTGGTCGCACGGGCCGCCGTCGTCCATGACCGCGTCCACGGCATCGAGGGAGTCACATGAGCCACGTGAGCGAGCGTCACATCATCAAGGGCGGCCCCCGCGGCGACCGCGACGTCTTCGAGTACGCCCTGCTGCGGGTCGTGCCCCGTGTCGAGCGCGGCGAGTGCATCAACGCCGGCGTCCTCGTGTACTGCCGCGCGAAGGCCTACGTCGGCGTCCGCACCCACCTCGACGAGGCGAAGCTGCTCGCCCTCGATCCCGACGCGGACGTACCCGGCGTCCGCGCGGCCCTGACGGCCGTCGAGGGTGTGTGCGCGGGCGGCGACGCAGCCGGCCAGGCCGCGGCCGACGACCCCGGCCGCCGCTTCCGCTGGCTGATCGCCCCGCGCTCGACGATCGTCCAGCCGGGGCCGGTGCACACCGGACTGACGGCCGATCCCGCCGCGGAGGCCGACCGACTGCTCGACCTGCTCGTCCGGTGACGGAACCGGCGCCTGCCGGGACCGGAGCGAAACTGCCCACCCGCCGTGACGCCGCGGCGCCCGGCCACCGTCGGTGGACCGGCTGCGGAATCTTTGCCCCGCCCCGCCCCGCCCCGCCCCGCCGTGACGCCGCCGCGCCCGGCGAACCCAGGCAGACGGGCTGCTCGACGTGCTCGTGCGGTGCAGATCGCACGACGTGCTTCGCGCTCGGTCCGCGGGCCGGGCGTCAGGACCGTCGGCGCCTCACCACATAGCCGGTCGCGAGGGCACCGCCGGCCACGAAGGCCGTGCCGATGCCCATCTCCAGGTCGCTCGGTCCGGAGGCCGACGCGCCGCCCAGCCCGCCTTGCACACCACGGGTCGGGGTGACGGCGGTGGGGGTCGCGGAATTGACGGGACGGCTGGTGGAGGAGGTGACGGGAGAGTCCCGACGGGGCAGTGCCTCGCAGGCTATGCCGTCGGCCGGGCCCTGATCCTCGTCGAGTCGGTTCTGATCGCTGGGGTTCGTGTCGAGCGCGGCCTGCGCCTCCTCCTGGAAGGTGAAGTCGCGGCAGTCCAGATCCTGGGCGTGAGCTGAGTCGGCCAACGGCGCGGTCGCGGCGATCGCGATCAGAGTGCCGGCGACAGCGGTACGACGGCGCATGGAGCGCCTCCTTTCCGGTCATGGACGGCCTGCGCATCGACGCTATGGGGCAGTCGGCGCAGCGGCGCGCGGCGCGGGGCCGATCGGGTGCCGCGACGGGCACCGGTGCGGGACGATGACGGCGGGCCCGACCCGGACAGACGCGCTGCCAGGGGGGTAATGGATCACACACCCCCCGTCTGCCGTTGACACCGGGTGCCAGGGCTTCTAGCGTCACGTCTGGCTGAAGGTACTAAGCGGTCGCTCACTCGATGGGCGTCCTTCTCGAGGGCGAGGAGAACCAGCAATGTCCACTACTGAGCAGCGGGTTGCCGTGGTCACCGGCGGAGCGCGCGGCATCGGTGCCGCCACCGCCGTACGACTGGCCGCCGAGGGCCGCGCGGTCGCCGTGATCGACCTCGACGAGGCCGCCTGCAAGGACACCGTGGAGAAGATCACCGCGGCCGGTGGCAGGGCCCTCGCGGTCGGCTGTGACGTCTCGGACGAGGCGCAGGTCGAGGCGGCGGTCGCGCGCATCGCCCAGGAGCTCGGCGCGCCGACCATCCTGGTGAACAACGCGGGCGTACTGCGCGACAACCTGCTGTTCAAGATGAGCGTCGCCGACTGGGACACCGTCATGAACGTGCACCTGCGCGGCGCCTTCCTGATGTCCAAGGCCTGCCAGAAGCACATGGTGGACGCGGGCTTCGGCCGGATCGTCAACCTCTCCTCGTCCTCCGCGCTCGGCAACCGCGGCCAGGTCAACTACTCCGCCGCCAAGGCCGGTATGCAGGGCTTCACCAAGACCCTCGCCAAGGAGCTCGGCAAGTTCGGCGTCACCGCCAACGCGGTCGCCCCCGGCTTCATCGCCACCGAGATGACCAAGGCCACCGCCGACCGCGTCGGGATGGGCTTCGACGACTTCAAGGCCGCCGCCGCCACCCAGATCCCGGTGGCCCGCGTCGGTGAGCCCGAGGACGTCGCCGACGCGATCGCCTTCTTCACCGGCGAGGCGGCCGGCTTCGTCTCCGGCCAGGTGCTGTACGTCGCCGGCGGACCGCTCGACTAGGGGATCAGGAACATGACTTCGGTGGAACTCCCCGAGCTTTCGGGCAAGGTCGCGCTCGTCACCGGCGCCAGCCGCGGCATCGGGTACGGCGTCGCGCAGGCGCTGATCGCACGCGGCGACCGCGTCTGCATCACCGGCCGCAACGAGGACGCGCTCAAGGAAGCCGTCGAGCAGTTGGGCGCCGACCGCGTCATCGGCGTCGCGGGCAAGGCGCACGACGAGGAGCACCAGGCCGTCGCCGTCGAGCGCACGATGGAGACCTTCGGACGCGTCGACTTCCTGGTCAACAACGCCGGTACGAACCCGGTGTTCGGGCCGATCGCCGACCTCGACCTGAACATCGCCCGCAAGGTGTTCGAAACCAACGTGGTCTCGGCGCTCGCCTTCGCCCAGAAGACCTGGCACGCCTGGCAGAAGGACAACGGCGGCGCGATCGTCAACATCGCCTCCGTGGCGGGCGTCTCCGCCTCGCCCTTCATCGGCGCGTACGGCATCAGCAAGGCCGCGATGATCAACCTGACTCTCCAGCTGGCGCACGAGTACGCGCCCAGGGTGCGGGTCAACGCGATCGCCCCGGCCGTCGTGAAGACCCAGTTCGCCAAGGCCCTGTACGAGGGCCGGGAGGAGGAGGCCGCCGCGGGCTACCCGCTGGGCCGGCTCGGCATGCCCTCCGACATCGGCGGAGCCGCCGCGTTCCTCACCTCGGAGCAGTCCGACTGGATCACCGGTCAGACCCTCGTCGTCGACGGCGGCATCTTCCTCAACGCCGGCGTGGGCTGAGTCGTCCTCCCACGGGCACGGGCGTCCGTTGTCGGAAACGGCGCCCGTGTCGACGTACAGGATGGTCACCGGGCGTTGACAACGTCGTCATCGACAGGCGGGTCGACAAGGACGTTCCCACGCAGGTCCCGCCCGCCGAACGCTGCGGTATGGTCTGCCGACCCTTGGTACGGCGGATCGAGGAGCGTGCGCGTGTTCAACCGGAGACGATGCCTGCGCCACCTGGCGGCCATCGCGTCCATATCGTCCCTGGCCACCGGCTGCGGTGTGCTGTCGTCCGACTCGTCCGACGACGCCGGGCCGATCGTGGTGGGCACCACCAGCGCCCCCAGCACGCTGGACCCGGCCGCTTCCTGGGACGGCTCCTGGGAGCTGTTCCGCAACATCTACCAGACCCTGCTGGCCTACCCGAACGGCGCGACCACGCCCCAGCCCGACGCCGCCGAGCGCTGCGCGTTCACCGACGGCTCCAGCCGGATCTACCGCTGCCGACTGCGCGCGGGCATGAAGTTCTCCGACGGGCACACGCTCGACGCGCAGGCGGTGAAGTACTCGATCGACCGGATCAGGGCCGTCAAGGCACCGGGCGGCCCTGCCGGACTCCTCGGCAGCCTCGACCGGGTGCAGGCGCTGGGGGACCGTGAGGTGGTCTTCCACCTCAACCAGTCCGACGCCACCTTCCCGTTCGTGCTCGCCACCCCGGCCATGTCGATCGTCGACCCCGAGGACTACCCCGCCCACTCGCTCCGCGAGGACGGCAAGGTGTCCGGTTCCGGCCCGTACGCGCTGCGGTCGTACGCCGAGGGCAAGCAGGCCGAGCTCGTCACGAACAAGAGCTACAAGGGCTTCGCGCAGCGAAGAAACGACGCGGTGACGATCCGCTACTTCCAGGACTCCTCGACCATGGTCAAGGCGCTGCGGGACCGGCGGATCGACCTCACCTACCGAGGTCTGGCCGCCGCCGACATCGTCTCCCTCGAAAGCAAGAAGGACAAGAACCTCCAGCTGATCGAGGGCTCCGGCACCGACATCAGCTACCTGGTGTTCAACCCGAAGGACCCCTGGGCCGGCAAGCTGGCCGTGCGCAAGGCCGTGGCCCAGGTCGTCGACCGGGCGGCGATCGCGCACAAGGTCTACAAGGACACCGTGGACCCGCTGTACTCGATGGTCCCGAAGGGGCTCACGGGCCACACCACGGGCTTCTTCGACGACTACGGCGAGCCCAGCACCGCCAAGGCCCGGAAGATGCTCTCCGAAGCCGGCGTCACCGAGCGCGTCCCGCTGACCCTCTGGTACACGACCGACCGCTACGGCTCCGAGACAGCCCAGCAGTTCCAGGAGCTCAAGCGGCAGCTGGACGGCTCCGGCCTGTTCACCGTCACCCTGAAGAGCCGCCCCTGGAAGACGTACGTGGACGGCTACGAGAAGGGCGAATACCCCGTGTTCGGGCGTGGCTGGTTCCCCGACTTCCCGGACGCCGAGAACTTCATCGCCCCGTTCGTGGGCAAGGAGAACGCGCTCGGTACGCCCTACCCGGCGCCCAAGATCACCGGGGTGCTGCTGCCCCGCTCGCGTGGCGAGAGCAACCGGGCCGACGTGGAGAAGGACTTCGAGGAGGCCCAGCAGATCCTCGTCGACGACGCGCGGCTGCTGCCGCTCTGGCAGGGCCGGCAGTACGTGGCCGCGAACGACGACATCTCGGGCGCGGAGCAGGCGCTCGACCCGTCGACGATCATGACGGTGTGGCAGTTGCACCGGAAGGCCAGCTGGTAAGGGCCGGTTTCGTCGTCCTCGGCGACGATTGTCAGTGGTCGCCGGTAGGTTCTGTGGCGTGGGGCGACCGCAGGTTGCGGTGAACGCTCCCCAGCGACCGCACACCGTAAGGAAGTTGACGTGACCGACATCGCCATGCTGCCCGAGTCCTGGCGCGGGGTTCTGGGTGACGAACTGCAGCAGCCCTACTTCAAGGAGCTGACGGAGTTCGTCGAGGAGGAGCGGGCGAGGGGTCCCGTGTACCCGCCGCGCGAGGAGGTCTTCGCCGCGCTGGCGGCGACGCCGTACGAGCGGGTGAAGGTCTTCGTCCTCGGCCAGGACCCGTACCACGGCGAGGGCCAGGGGCACGGCCTGTGCTTCTCGGTCCGGCCCGGAGTGAAGACCCCGCCGTCGCTGCGCAACATCTACAAGGAGATGAAGGAGGAACTGGGCCTGCCCGTTCCGGACAACGGCTATCTGATGCCGTGGGCCCAGCAGGGAGTCCTGCTGCTCAACGCGGTGCTCACGGTCCGCGGGGGCGAGGCGAACTCGCACAAGGGCAAGGGTTGGGAGAGGTTCACCGACGCGGTGATCCGCGCGGTGGCGGACCGGCCCGACCCGGCGGTCTTCGTCCTGTGGGGCAACTACGCGCAGAAGAAGCTGCCCCTGATCGACGAGACACGGCACGTGGTGGTCAAGGGCGCGCACCCCTCCCCGCTGTCGGCGAAGAAGTTCCTCGGCTCCCGCCCGTTCACACAGATCAACGAGGCGGTGGCCCGGCAGGGGCACGAGCCGATCGACTGGCGGATTCCCGACCTTGGGTGAGGGGTCGCGGTGAGGCGGCTCGGGTGGGTGGCTGACGCTCGGGTGGGGGCAGGTGGCGCTGACCCCCGGCGGGGCCTGGGGGCCGGGTGCGGCGGCCGCCGCCGGGCCGGGACCGGGCGGGTTGCGGGCGCGCGACCAAGAGCGGACGGGGTGGACCGCCGCCGCCGGGCCGGGAACCGGACAGGGTTACGGCCGCGGGACCGGGGGCCGGCCGGGGTGACCGCCGCCGCACTGGTGGCTTGGCCGGGGGTGAGCCGCCGTTGTGCCTGAGCCACCGGGTCGGACGCCGCCTGGTCGCCGGCGCGCATGGATCCGGCAGCCGTCCGGGCCGATCCAAGCGGACCGGGCTGGGGTGGGGGTGGTGATTCAAGGGGACCGCCCTGGCGTAGGGGGTGATTCAAACGGAGCGCGCCGGCGTAGGGGCGGGCGGTTATTCACCGGATCCCGTGTCGTCGGGACCGTCCCTTCCGGGTCCGCGATCGCCACCGGGCAGCACTCACGTGGATCCCCTGCGGCGGCCCGGCCCCCGGGGGGTGCCGGTGAGGCTCCTGGGCCGGCCCTCGACCCGGGGCGCCTGTCGCCCCGGCGTTCCCGCAGGGGCCCCCGGCGCCGCCTGACCGGGATTGCCGGTGGGGGCGGTTAGCGTCGGGAGGGACAGCCGGCGAGGGTGCGGAGGGCGCGGTGGCGGAGCGACAGGGGCAGGCGGCCGCGGATGCCCTGATGACACGGATCGGGCAGGTCGTCATGCTGCATCACGCGGGCGACCGCGAGGAGGCCCGGCACCGCTTGCTGGGCCTGTGGGCGGAGATCGGCGAGCACGGAGATCCACTGCACCGCTGCACCCTGGCGCACTACCTGGCCGACACCCATGACGATCCCTCCGACGAACTCGCCTGGGACCTGCGGGCGTTGACGGCCGCGGAGGAGCTGACGGAGGACCTGCCCACCGAGCACCACGGAGGCCGGCAGGAGGACGCCCTCGCGGTGCGGGCGCTGTACCCCTCGCTGCACCTGAATCTGGCGGCCGACTATGTGAAGCTCGGCCGCGCCGAGGCCGCCCGCATCCATCTGCGCCGGGCGCGCGGCGCGTCGTACACGCTGGGGGACGACAGCTACGGCGACGGCGTGCGGGCGGCGATCAGCCGACTGGAGGTGCGGCTGGGGGAGGGGGACTCCGGCGGAGGGGGAGCGTGGGGACCGCCGCGCCGGCGGTCCTGAGCCCCTCGCGGCGACCCGCCCCGGAAGACGGCGTGCTCAACGCCCGTACGCCTGGTCGCAGATCATCGCCTCCGGGCTGTCCGCGCGCCAGCCGCCGTACTTCTTGCCGAGGGCGCAGACGTCCTGCTGGTTCCGGGGGATCGTCCCGGGCACGTCCGGGGTGTCGACGCGCGGCCACCGGTGCTGGCCGCCGTCGGGGTGCCGGGGTTCGGGACGCGCCGGGTGAGCCGGACGGGCGGGGTGCGTGCGGGGCGGCTGCTGTCGCGGTTGCGCCGGGGCGGGCGGGGCGGCGGCGGTCGAGGGGGGCGCGGCGGGTTTCGGGCGACGGGACGGGCCGATCATCTCCAGGGCCTCACGGGCGGGCGCCTGCACGACCTGCGGCTCCGCCGGGCCGTCGGGCCGGGGCGCCGACGGCCGGGACGGCGCCGTCGGCGGGCCGGGAGTGGGCGGGCGCTGGACCGTCACACAACCCGCGAGGGCCGAGACAGCCACGGTCACCAGGAGCGTTGCTGTGGTCGTCGTTCGATGCACGCGCGCAACTCTGCTGGCTGCGGGGCCCGTCGGGACAGCGGAAAGGCTCAGGATGCCCCACACGGGTGATCTCCGGCCCCGTACGGTGGGGCCGGACCCCGAGCGGCTGACGTCACTCGCCGGTGGCGCCGTCGACGCGCTCCCGGAGCAGGTCGGCGTGGCCGTTGTGGCGGGCGTATTCCTCGATCATGTGCG
The DNA here is from genome assembly GCF_000721105.1 of Streptomyces cellulosae. Classification (GTDB taxonomy): domain Bacteria; phylum Actinomycetota; class Actinomycetes; order Streptomycetales; family Streptomycetaceae; genus Streptomyces; species Streptomyces cellulosae_A. The sequence goes on along the minus strand of NZ_JOEV01000004.1, from coordinate 263,566 downwards.
TGACGATCCAGCGCAGGTTGAACCGCTCACCGGTACGCCGGTGCTTGCCCTCGGAGGTGTCGTCGAGGCCGAAGCGGGCCGCGTTGCGCCGCGCGGTCTCGATCTCGGCCTGCCAGGTGGCGTACGCCTCCTCCCATGTGTCCGCGTCCGTGAGGTGGAACTCGCCGTCCGGATCCGCGTCGCTGTAGTAGATCGGGCCGACGGTCTCGTCCGTGAGCACCCTGCGGAACCAGCTCCGCTCGACCTCCGCCATGTGCCGCACCAGCCCCATCAGCGACAGCTCGGAGGGCTCCACCGCCTGAGTCCGCAGCTGGGCGTCGGTCAGACCCTCGCACTTCCACGCGAGGGTCTGCCGGTGGTAGTCCAGCCAGCCCTCCAGCATGGTGCGTTCGTCGGCGTCGGTGGCGGGTTCGTGGCGCTCGGTCGTCGTCATACACGCATCTTCGCCTCCACCGGCCTGATCACACCACGGGTTTTGCGCACGCCTCCGGCCCCGGTAGCCGCGTGCCGACAGACCCGGCCACGCGCACGGACCCGGACATCCACCCGGTATCGCCGGCCGGCGGCCGCCGCGCCCGCCGTATGCTGCCGTGAAGCACGCGCAGACAAGCAGGCAGTGAGGGAGTCCCCGTGAAGGTCGGCTGCATCGGGCTGGGCGACATCGCGCGGAAGGCCTACCTTCCGGTGCTCGGCGGCCTCCCCGGAGTCGAACTGCACCTGCAGACCCGTACTCCCGCCACGCTCACCAGCGTCTGCGACGGGCTCCACCTCCCCGAGCCACAGCGCCACACCGACCTGGAGTCCCTGCTCGCCCAGAACCTCGACGCGGCCTTCGTGCACGCGCCGACCGCCGTGCACCCCGAGATCGTGACGCGGCTGCTGGAGGCGGGCGTACCGACGTACGTCGACAAGCCGCTGGCGTACGAACTCGCCGACTCGCAGCGGCTGGTGGCGCTCGCGGAGGAGCGGAACGTCGGCCTGGCGGTCGGCTTCAACCGCCGTTACGCCCCCGGGTACGCACAGTGCGCCGATCATCCGCGCGAGCTGATCCTGATGCAGAAGAACCGGATCGGGCTCCCCGAGGAGCCGCGCACGATGGTCCTCGACGACTTCATCCACGTCGTCGACACGCTCCGTTTCCTGGCGCCCGGGCCGGTCGACGACGTCACCGTGCGGGCCCGCGTCCAGGACGGACTGCTGCACCACGTCGTGCTGCAGCTCGCCGGGGACGGCTTCACCGCGCTCGGGGTGATGAACCGGCTCAGTGGCTCGGCCGAGGAGATCCTGGAGGTGTCCGGGCAGGACACCAAGCGTCAGGTGGTCAACCTCGCCGAGGTGATCGACCACAAGGGGCAGCCGACGATCCGGCGGCGCGGAGACTGGGTGCCCGTGGCCCGGCAGCGCGGCATCGAGCAGGCCGTGCTCGCCTTCCTCGACGCCGTGCGCGCGGGCAAGGTGCTCAGCGCCCGGGACGCGCTGGCGACTCATGAACTGTGCGAGCGGGTGGTACGAGCGGTTCAGGAGCGGGCCGCCTGAACCGTAGCGTCCGCACCCCCTCGCTGACCGCCCAGGCGGCGAGGACCAGCATCGCCGCGTGCACCGGCCAGTCGCCGAAGCGGACGTACGGGGTGGTCCCCCGCGCCAGCGGTACGTCGTAGACCCGGGCGGTGCTGCTGTCGGTGCCGAGCCATGATCCGATGCGCCGGCCGCTCGGGTCGTAGACCGCGGAGACGCCCGTCAGTGTCGCGTGCACCATGGGGCGGCCCGTCTCGGCGGCGCGCAGCGCGGCGAGCGAGGCGTGCTGCGCGGGGGCCCAGCTGTGCTGGAAGGACGAGGTCGACGACTGGCCGACGAGGAGGTCGGCGCCGTCCTCGGTGAGATGGCGGGTCATGTCGGGGAAGGCGGTCTCGAAGCACACCATCGGGCCGATCCGCAGGCCGTGGCCGACGTTCATCACCACCTGCTCCGAGCCCTTGCGGCGGTCCTCGCCCGCCGCCTTGCCGACCGAGGTGGCCCAGCCGAGCAGCGAACGGGCCGGGATGTACTCGCCGAAGGGGACGAGCCGCATCTTGTCGTAGCGGTCACCGGTGAGGCCGTCGGCGCCGACCAGGACCGAACTCTTGAAGATGCCGGGCTTGTCGGAGCGCCGGGCGTCCACGTTGACGAGGATGTCGGCGCCGGTGTCGCGGGAGAGCTCCGCGATCCGCCGGGCCAGGTCGGGCCGGTCGTCCAGGTCGAAGCCGACGCTGCTCTCGCCCCAGACGATCAGGTCGGCGTCCTGTCCGACGAGTCGCCGGGTCAGCCGCTCCTCGAGGTCGAACCGGCGGTCGGCGCTGTCGGCACCGTCCACGATGCCGGGCTGGACGACGGCGATCCTCGCCTGGTTGCCGGCGTCGGTGTCGGGGCGCGGCGACCAGGCCCAGGCCGCCGAGGTCGCGGCGGCCGTCGCGAGGAGACCGGCCACGGCCGGCACCCGGGACTCGCGGACCAGGACCAGGACGGCGACCGCCACGTTCACGGCCACGATCAGGAAACTGAGCAGCCACACCCCGCCCACCGAAGCCAGCCGCAGCGCGGGTGCCACCTCCCACTGGCTGGAGCCGAGCACGCCCCACGGGCCGCCGAGCCCCTGCCAGGAGCGCACGAGTTCGACACCGAGCCAGCCGGACGGCAGGACGAACAGCGCGGCCACGACCCGGCCCCGTGAGGGTGTCCCGGCGAGGAACCGGCGCACCAGCCAGCCCCAGGGGGCCCACAGCGCGCCGAGCAGCGCGGCGAGGACGACCGTGAACACGTTCAGGAAGGGGAACAGCCAGTGGTGCATCGCCAGCATGAAGCCGAACCCGCCGCACCAACCGTCGTACGCCGCCCGTTTCCCGGTCGGCGCCGACCGGACGAGCGTGAGCCAGGGGACGAGGGCGACGTAGGCGAGCCACCACCAGGACGGCGCGGGAAAGGCGAGTACGGGCAGGGCACCCGCCAGGGTGGCGAGCATCGAGCGCCGCCATGGGGAGGCGAGCCAGTGGCCGAACGAATCCATACGGCGCCTCCTACCCCGTGAGCGGCCCCTGTGTGCGTGCCTCTGACGTCGCAGGTGCCGGAGGACGTCGGTTCAGTGGACCACAGGCGCCGGGGCCCGGCCGGGCAGGCGTCGCCACTTCTCCTGGACGACCACCTCGCGCAGCCGCCAGCCGTCGTCGGTGCGCAGCAGTCCGAAGTCGTACCGTCCGCCGCACACGAAGTCGGGAGCGCCCGGGCCGTCGCCGTCGCTCTCCCCGGCGAGGCGCATCGGGTTGACGTAGTCGGCCTGGAGGCGTGCCGTGTCGCCGGTGTCCTGGTCCAGAACGCCGAAGCGCAGGCGGCGGTTGACGATCAGATGCTGGCGCATCGAGAACGCCCGCAGGCTCTCCGCGAGCCACCCGGCGACCTGCCCGGCCTCCCCCTCGATCCCTCCGGCCGAGCGGTAGTCCGCCCGCCCGTCGGCGGTGAACAGGTCTCGGTAGGCCTCCCAGTCGCCGTCGTCCACGGCCACCGCGTAGTCGGTGATCAGTTCGTCAACGGCCAGCCGGTCCAGCACGGCGGCGAGCTCCACACGCTGCGTCATCGGCTCAGTGTTGGGCATGGCGGGGGCTGCGCCAAGGGGGACGCGGTGATTTCGGCGGCCGTCAGCCGCACGGCTTCCGGGCGGGCTTCACGGTTCCTGGGCGTCTGGGCGTCTGGGCGTCCTGGGCGTCCTGGGCGTCCTGGGAGAACGGGCGATGCACGTGACGTCCGCACAGGAGCGACCGTAGGGTGATCGATGATCGATCATTGGTCCTCGTTCGCGGGAGGTACTCATGGCAGGTTCCGTCACAGTCGTCACCGGTGGAAGCAGGGGGATCGGAGCCGCCACCTGTCTGCGGCTCGCCGCGGACGGCCATGACGTGGTGGTGGGGTACGTGCGGGACGCGGCGGCCGCCGACTCCGTGGCGGAGGGGGTGCGCAAGGCCGGGCGGCGGAGTGTCGCCATACGGGCGGACACCGCGGTCGAGACGGATGTCGAGCGGCTCTTCGATGTGGCCGAGGAGCGGCTCGGGCCGGTGACGGGTCTCGTCAACAACGCGGCGGTCACGGGTCCGTTGGGACGGTTCGCCGAGGTGGACACCGGGAACCTGCGCCGGGTCGTGGACGTCAATCTCGTGGGCACGCTGCTGTGTTCACGGCGGGCGGCGCAGCTGATGACGGCCCGGGGCAGCGGTGTGATCGTGAACGTGTCCTCGGCCGCGGCGACCCTCGGGAGCCCCGGGGAGTACGTCCACTACGCGGCGACCAAGGCCGCCGTGGACGCGCTGACCCTGGGGCTGGCCAAGGAACTCGGCCCGGACGGGGTCCGGGTCAACGCGGTCGCCCCGGGAGTGATCGACACCGAGATGCACGCGACGATGGGCGACCCGGACCGGCCCCGGCGCGCGGCCGGCACGATTCCGCTGCGTCGGCCGGGGCAGGCCGAGGAGATCGCGGCGGCGATCGCCTGGCTGATGTCGCCGGACTCCTCGTACGCGACGGGGGCGGTGCTGCGGGTGTCGGGCGGCCGGTGAGGAGCCGCTCCCGGAGAGTTCAGGCGATTCCCGGAGGTCTGCCTTTCGGGAGTTCGGCACCCCCGGAGGTCTGCCTTCCGGGAGGTCGGCACCCCCGGAGGTCTGCCTTCCGGAGGTCTGTCGCGAGGAGGTGAAGCCTCCTCGCGCTCAGGCCGCCTCGATGACCTCGCCGCGGATCGCGGCCGCCCACTCGACCACCAACAGCTCGTATTCCACGCGCTCCTGGGCCGAGAGGGTGCCGCCCGCGCGCATCCAGAGGGTTCGGATCTGCTCGTTCAACTCGGCAGCAGACCGCACGGAACCAGGAGTGACGGAGTCGGGGGACATGCGGACAAGCCTAGGGGCAAGCACTGACAGTGCGCTACCGGATGGCTACTCAAGTCGTATGTGATTGGTCACGGGTGGGGAGGACCGCGGCGTCGAGTGCCGTGGTCCCCTTGGCGGCCACGCCGGGTCAGCCGGCCGACTCCGCCGCGTGAGGGCTCAGCGCACCCATGCTGACCAGCACGATCACCAGGATGCCGAGGGCGATGCGGTACCAGACGAAGGGCATGAAGCTCTTGGTGGAGATGAACTTCATGAACCACGCGATGACCGCGTATCCGGAGCCGAAGGCGATCACCGTGGCGAAGATCGTCGGGCCCCAGGAGACATGGCCGCTCTCCATCGCGTCCTTGAGTTCGAACAGGCCGGAGGCCAGCACGGCGGGGATCGCGAGGAGGAAGGAGTAACGGGCCGCGGCCTCGCGCTTGTAGCCCATGAACAGGCCGCCGCTGATGGTGGCGCCGGAGCGGGAGACGCCCGGGATGAGGGCGCAGGCCTGGCAGAGGCCGAAGATCAGGCCGTCCCTGGTCCCCAGGTTCTCGAGGGTCTTGCGCTGCTTGGGCGCCCGGTGCCGGCCGCCCTGCTCGTCGCGCGCCGCCAGCCGGTCGGCGACACCGATGATCACGCCGACGACGATCAGCATCGTCGCGGTGATCCGCAGATCGCGGAACGGCCCCTCGATCTGATCCTTGAGCGTCACCCCGAGCACACCGATGGGGATCGAGCCGACGATCACCAGCCAGCCCATCTGCGCGTCGTGGTTCGCGCGCATCTCCTTGCTGGCCAGTGAACGCCCCCAGGCCGAGATGATCCGGCCGATGTCCTTGCGGAAATAGATCAGCACGGCGGCCTCGGTCCCGATCTGGGTGATCGCGGTGAAGGCGGCGCCGGGGTCGTTCCATCCCGAGAAGGCCGCCGTCAGCCGCAGATGCGCGCTGGAGGAGACGGGGAGGAATTCGGTCAGTCCCTGGACGAGCCCGAGGATGAGGGATTCAAACCAAGACATGAAGTAACGGAGTCCAAGCGCTGATCGTGGTGAGGAGCGACGGGCACACCGAGCCGGCGGGCGCGGTGATCGGAAGTGCTGAGGGGCAGCGTAGCGTCCTGAAGTGACAGCCCCGCCACAGGGGTTTGGTGGTGACGGCCGAGGAATTCGGCGGTGGCGGCGGAAGGGCCGGGTGGCGGCGGGCCGTGGCTACGCGGCCGTCGGGCCCGCCACCGTCCACCCCGGTGCCTGCGGACGGGCCGTCAGATCGTCGTGGTGGACCGGGTCTCCGCAGGCCCGGCAGGTCACGACCGGAACCAGTTCGTGGCCGCAGGAGTGCTCGACCACCATCGGGCGGTCGTCGTCGCGGTGGAGGTGCCGGTCGCCCCAGGCCATCAGCGTCATCAGGACCGGCTCCAGCTCCAGCCCCGCCTGCGTGGGCCGGTACTCGAAGCGCTGCGGCCGCTCGCTGTAGGCCCGCTTGGTCAGGATGCCGGCGTCCACGAGCCGGCGCAGCCGCGTCGCGAGGACGTCGCGCGGGGCGCCGATGTTGCGCACGAGCTGGTCGAAGCGGCCGTTGCCCAGGCATGCCTCCCGCAGGACGAGCAGGGAGTACTTCTCGCCGACGAGTGCCAGGGTGTCGGCGATCGAGCAGGGGCGCGGGTCTTTCGGGGCGGCCATGACGTTCATTCTAGGGGAGGGTTTGATTGTCCAACCCTCATAGGGTTTGTTTTTCCAACTCGCGGAGTTATGGTGGGTTCGGATTTCCTACTCACCGGTAATCGTGGAGGCCGGCACCATGCGTGACGCAGTGATCGTCGAAGCCGTACGCACTCCGATAGCCAAGGGCAAACCGAACGGCGCCCTCGCGCACATCCACCCCGTGGAGCTCCTCGCCCACACCCTGCGCACGCTCGTCGAGCGGTCCGGTGTCGACCCGGCCCTGATCGACGACGTCATCGGCGGCACCGTCGACCAGGTCGGCGAGCAGGCCATGAACACCACCCGGTACGCCGCCCTGTCCGCGGGCTTCCCGGAGAGCGTCCCCGCGACCACCGTGGACCGCCAGTGCGGCTCCTCCCAGCAGGCCGTGCACTTCGCGGCGCAGGGCGTCATCGCGGGCGCGTACGACCTGGTCGTCGCCTGCGGTGTCGAGTCCATGAGCCGGGTGCCGATGTGGTCGAACGTGCCCGAGGGCAAGGACCCGTTCGGGCCCGGAGTCGCCGAGCGGTACAAGGAAGGACTCGTCCCGCAGGGCATCAGCGCCGAACTCATCGCCGCCAAGTGGTCCCTCACCCGCGACCGGATGGACGCCTTCGCGGTCTCCTCGCACCACAAGGCCGCCGCGGCCTGGGACGCCGGTCTCTTCGACGCCGAGGTGGCACCGCTGGACGGTGTCTCACGGGACGAGTGCGTACGACCGGGCAGCACCACCGAGATCCTCGCCGGCCTCAAGCCCGCCTACCACGACCCGGACTTCGCCGAACGCTTCCCGCAGATCGAGTGGAACGTCACCGCGGGCAACGCCAGCCCGGTCAACGACGGCGCGTCCGCCGTCCTCATCACGTCGAGCGAGACCGCGGCCCGGCTCGGCCTGCGCCCCCTCGCCCGCCTGCACAGCTTCGCCGTCACCGGCTCCGACCCGATCCTGATGCTCACCGGCGTCGTCCCGGCCACCGAGAAGGTGCTGAGCCGGGCCGGTCTCACCCTCGACGACATCGACCTGTTCGAGGTCAACGAGGCGTTCTCCAGCGTGGTCCTGGCCTGGCAGCAGGAGACCGGCGCCGACCTCGCCAAGGTCAACGTGCACGGCGGCGCGATCGCCCTCGGCCACCCGCTCGGCGCGAGCGGCACCCGGTTGACGACCACCCTCGTACACGCGATGCGGGAGCGCGGCGCGCGCTACGCCCTGCAGACGATGTGCGAGGCGGGCGGCCTCGCCAACGCGATGATTCTGGAGTCCGTGTAGCTGGAGTCCGTGTAGCTGGAGCCCCTGTAGCCGGAGTCTCTCGTCATCGGGATCCGTCGTACTCGGGATCCGTCGTACTCGGGGCCCGTCGTCATCGCAGTCCGTTGTCATCGGAGTCCGGGTACCCGGAGCCCGTACAAGCGTCTTGCGGAGTTACCGGATCCCGCGCAGGTGGTGGCGCTTGCGCCAGGCCACCACCGCGCCCACCAGCGCCGGCAGCGCGATGCAGGCCATCGCGATCAGGAAGGCGGGCGAGGTCGGCGCCGAGGCGCGGGCGCCGGCGACGACGTAGGCGGCGGTGTTCGGGATCGAGCCGAGCGCCGTCGCCACCAGGAACGAGACGGTGCTCATGCGGGAGACGGCCGCACAGTAGTTGGCGGCCCAGAACGGCACCCCGGGGAACAGCCGGGCTGCCAGCATCGAACGGAAGCCGTGCCGGCTGAGCTGCCCGTCCGCGGCCTTCAGCCACCGACCGCGCAGCAGCGGACGCAGCGCGTCCTGGCCGAGTATCCGGCCCAGCCCGAAGGCGACACCGGCTCCGAGCACCGTGCCCGCGAGGGCCGTGCCGAGCCCGAGCTGGGAGCCGAAGAGGGCGCCCGCCGCCAGGTTCAGCAGGGGGCGGGGTACGAAGGCGACCGTGCACAGCCCGTACGCCACCCCGAAGACCACCGCCGCCGCGGCTCCGCCGAGTTGCGGCGGCCAGCCGTCCGCCAGCAGCCGCTGCGGTTCGAAGAGCAGAACGGCCGAGGCGGCGCCGGCGAGCAGGGCGATGAGCAGGGACAGGCGCGACCAGGGCGACAACAGCACTCTCGTGCAGCGCGCGGTGAGGCCCACCGGGGCGGGGGCGACGGTGGCGAGCTCGGCGGCGACGGCGAGTTCGGTGGCGGTGGCCCGGGGAGAGGCCGTGGCGGTGCCCCCAGAGCGGGTGGTGGCATCGAGCATTCAGTGACGGTAACCGACTCACGTGTGTGATCGCCGTATGGATCCGGTCCGTTGTGGGGGTCCGGCACCGCGAAAAACCATTCGACGTGCGACGACGCGTCAGCAATGATCTGCGTCATGTTCCGGTACGCCTTCCTCCTCGCAGCATCCGCGGTCGCGGATGCCCCGAAGGCTGCCGTTCCCGATTTCCTCGCCGCAGTCGACGGCGCCCGAAGCTGACCCTCCCCGGATCGTCCGGCGGACCCCGCAGGGGGAGGGTCGGCGAGTCCTTGGGGTCCCCCTCTCCCACGGGAGATCTTTTCCGACCAGAGGCTTCGAGGTACCGCCATGTCCAAGACGGCGTACATCCGCACCAAACCGCATCTGAACATCGGCACGATGGGCCATGTCGACCACGGCAAGACCACCCTGACCGCCGCCATCACCAAAGTGCTCGCCGAGCGCGGCTCCGGCACGTTCGTGCCGTTCGACCGCATCGACCGGGCGCCGGAGGAGGCCGCCCGCGGCATCACCATCAACATCGCGCACGTCGAGTACGAGACGGACACCCGGCACTACGCGCACGTGGACATGCCGGGGCACGCCGACTACGTCAAGAACATGGTCACCGGTGCCGCGCAGCTCGACGGGGCGATCCTCGTCGTCTCCGCGCTCGACGGGATCATGCCGCAGACCGCCGAACACGTGCTGCTGGCCCGTCAGGTCGGCGTCGACCACGTCGTCGTGGCCCTCAACAAGGCCGACGCGGGCGACGAGGAGCTCATCGACCTGGTCGAGCTGGAGGTCCGCGACCTGCTCACCGAGCACGGCTACGGCGGCGACGCCGTGCCCGTCGTACGGGTCTCCGGGCTCCGGGCCCTGGAGGGGGACTCGCGCTGGACGGCCTCGATCGAGGCGTTGCTCGACGCGGTGGACACATATGTGCCGATGCCCGAGCGGTACCTGGACGCGCCCTTCCTGATGCCGGTCGAGAACGTGCTCACCATCACCGGCCGGGGGACCGTCGTCACCGGCGCCGTCGAGCGGGGCACGGTGCGCGTCGGGGACCGGGTCGAGGTGCTCGGGGCCGGCGTGGAGACGGTGGTCACGGGGCTGGAGACCTTCGGCAAGCCGATGGAGGAGGCGCAGGCCGGGGACAACGTGGCGCTGCTGCTGCGCGGTGTGCCACGGGACTCCGTCCGGCGCGGGCAGGTCGTGGCGGCGCCGGGGAGTGTGGTGCCCCGGAGCCGGTTCTCGGCGCAGGTGTATGTGCTGTCTACGCGTGAGGGCGGGCGGTCGACGCCGGTCGCCACGGGGTATCGGCCGCAGTTCTACATCCGTACGGCGGATGTGGTCGGTTCCGTGGACCTCGGGGAGGTCGCTGTCGCCCGGCCCGGGGAGACGGTCACCATGACCGTCGACCTGGGGCGCGACATGCCTCTCGAGCCGGGGCTCGGGTTCGCCATCCGTGAGGGCGGGCGGACCGTGGGGGCGGGGACCGTGACCGCCGTCGAGTGAGGGTGGTTGCCCTGCGCGGGGGGCTGCGGGCCGGTTCTGGCCGGTCCCGCAGTTCTCCGCGCCCCTTCGGGCGCGCCGCACATAGGCACAATGGACGCGTGAACGAAGCCATCCCCGTCACCCGCGCCGTCGATCAAGGCGTCGCCAAGCTGATGCCCGACGTCGACCGGAAGCGGGCCTGGTTGTTGACCGTCGACGGGGCGCCGCAGTCGTACGTCGACCTGGACGAGCCGGAGCATCTGGAGTTCGAGTACGCGCGGCGGCTCGGGCACGTGCTGGACACCGTGGCGGAGGCGGGACGTCCGCTGGACGTGCTGCATCTCGGCGGGGGCGCGCTCACCCTTCCCCGGTACGTGGCCGTCACCCGGCCCGGCTCCCGGCAGGACGTCGTCGAGGCCGACGGGGCCCTGCTGGAGCTGGTCGTGGAGCATCTTCCGCTGCCGGAGGGGGCGGGGGTGGCCGTACACGCGGCGGACGCCCGGGCCTGGCTGGAGGGGGCGCCGACGGACTCGGCCGACGTCCTGGTCGCCGACGTCTTCGGCGGTTCGCGGGTTCCGGCGCACCTGACGTCGGTCGCCTACGCCCGTGAGGCCGCACGGGTCCTGCGGGGCGACGGGGTCTACCTGGCCAACCTCGCCGACGCCGCGCCCTTCGCGTTCCTGCGCTCCCAACTCGCCACCTTCGGCACGGTTTTCGAGGAGCTGGTGTTGATCGCCGAGCCGGGTGTGCTGCGCGGGCGCCGCTTCGGCAACGCGGTGCTCGTCGCCGCGCACCACCCCCTCGACACGTCCGCCCTGGTCCGCCGCACCGCCTCCGACGCCTTCCCGGCCCGGGTCGAACACGGGCCCGCCCTACGGGACTTCATCGACGGGGCAGGTCCGGTGCGGGACGAGGACGCCGTACCGTCACCCGAACCCCCCGAGGGGGCGTTCGGCATCGGCTGAGCCGTCATAGGTCAGCTCCCCCGCCGTTGCCCCAGCAGGCGGGCCTGTTCGTTCTGGCTCGCCGCCTGCGCGCGCGAGGGATTCCTCGCAAGAAAGACAGAAGTCACCCACAGCCGCCACTCGGTGAGCTCCTCCGTGGTGGGCTGGTTCCCGTGCGGGCACACAGGGGCCGTAGAAGGTTTGGAGGGCTCAGTCCGTCGGGTCCCCGTGCAGCCGTACCGTGCTGAGGATCTTCATGATGGTCTCCTTGGAAACCTCTTCATTGACGCCCTTGGCCCCGTAGAAGTTCCACGACACGTAGTCGCCGGCCGAGTTCTTGAAGCCGAACGTGATCGCCTTGCCGTCGGTGATGCACTTGCCCTTGGCGGGGGTGTTCGTCGACGACGCCCAGGAGTAGCTGCCCTTGACGCCGGACGCGGTGGTGTAGGGCGTGGCCTTCTTGGCGACCGTGATGCTCTTCTTGTCAGGCTGGGTGTACCCGCCGTAGACCCACCAGGCCGGGGTGTTCAGCGCGATCACGTCGGTGTTCTTCGCGCCGTTGGCCCCCTTGGTGCCCGTCGCGGCCAGCGACATGGACTCCTTGCGGCCGTCCTTGTCGTCGTCGGACTCGCACCAGTTGGACTTGAGGAGCGCCGGCGCCCCCATCGTGATGATCGGCTTGAGGTCGTCGGAGTTCTCCTCCTCGAAGGCGATCGACGAGGTCGGGGGCTGCACCTCCCAGTCCGCCGGCACGTCGAAGGCCGTACCCCACTTGGGGTTCACGACGACCTTCCAGCCCGCGACGGTCGCCTTCTCGGCCTCGCCGCCCCGCGGGTCGTCCGCGGAGGCGGACGCCGAAGCCGAATCGCTCGGCTCGGTCGACGCGCTCGCCGACGCCTTCGCGTCCTTGCCGTCCGCCTCGTCGTCCTTGTCCCCGCCCAGGACCAGGAAACCGGTCACACCGGCCGCCGCGACCACCGCGAGGGCCGCCACGATCGCGACCACCTTCGTCCGGTTCCCGCCACCACCGGAGGGCGGCTGGGGCGCGCCCACCGGTCCCGGTGCGCCCCACTGCGGCTGCTGCGCATACGTGTTGGGCTGCTGATACCCCGGCTGCTGCGGTCCGGGCTGCTGGAACCCCGGCTGCTGGTACGGATTCGGCTGTTGGTATCCCGGCTGCTGGTACGGGTTGTCGTGCTGCTGCGGGTTCTGCTCGCCCCCGGGCGGCTGCTGCTGTCCTGGCCACATGGGCAGCCACCCTAGTGCCGCCAGGGACACGATTCGGCCACTTCTTCTTGTCAGGGCCGTAGCAAATCAGCGTTCGTCCACGGGTTCGTAGATCCGTACCGTCTTCATGATCCGCTCGATCGTGGCGTCCGGGACCTCCTCACCGACCCCGGCGGCACCGACGAACGACCAGGACGCGAAACCGCCGTCGGGCACATGGGCGGAAAGGATACGGCGATCAGCCGACAGTCCTGGTCAATCGAGGCTACTCGTGGGTAACATGCGGTATGAGCGCAGATCAGATGTCGATCGGCGAGTTGCTCGCCGCCACGGTGCCGATGGTTCGGACGCTGAACCTGGAATACCTGGAAACCTCCGCGGAGAAGGCCGTGCTGGCCCTTCCGGATCAGAGCGAGTACCGCAACCACGTGGGCGGACCGCATGCCGGGGCGATGTTCACGCTGGGCGAGTCGGCCAGTGGGGCGATCGTGCTGGCGGCTTTCGGGGACCAGCTCTCGCGTGCGGTGCCGCTTCCGGTGACCGCCGAGATCGCGTTCAAGAAGATCGCCCTGGGGCCGGTCACCGCCACCGCGACACTCGGGCGCCCCGTCGCCGAGATCGTCGCGGAACTCGACGAGGGCAGGCGCCCGGAGTTCCCGGTGGCCGTCGCCATCCAGCGCGAGGACGGGGCCGTCACCGGGGAGATGACGGTGATCTGGACGCTGCGCCCCAATGACTGAGCGGTAGTCGCGGCAGTGGCGGCGTACCGGGCCCCGGACAGTTCGACTGTCCGGGGCCCTCGCGCGTCGGGGGAAGCCCGGAGCCCGCCCTGGGCCGGGTCCCGTGGTGGGAGATTTCGTGGACCGACCGGCTTGCCTCGTACACAACTTGGCGAGCCCGTGACGGGTAATTTCGAATGCGGGTGCGGATACCGGCGGTAACTTTTCTGAATTTACGCCTTTTTGAACGTGGGTCACTCGAAGTTCTTGTTTCCCGTACGTCAATTGTGCGAGGGTGAGCGGTCCCGCAGTCGATCACTGCGGTTGACCCCTCAAACCGCTCCGCACGTGACGCGGCACAGGTATGCACCAGTCAGGCACCTGCTTTCCTACGGACGCGCGTTCGGCATGCCGTCCTGCGGCTTGGAAGGAAATGGTCCAGTGCAATCCCCCTACCCACCCCGTCCTCCGTACCCGCCCCGGCCCGGAGCCGGCCCCGGGGAGTCCGACCGTGAACTCGTCGCCCGGCTGGGCGGCACCACCCAGGACGCCCACGCCGTCGCGCTGTTGATGGCCCGGCACTGGCGGGCGGCACATGACTACGCGGTCATCTGCCTGGCCTCGTCGGCGGATTCGGCGTCCACGGCGACCGCGGCCGCGTTCCACCGAGTGCTCGGACGGGCGAGCGGTGGGGCCGTGCGGCCGCAACTTCTGGGGGCGGTACGGGACACGGTGAAGGAGTGGGCCGCGGACGACGGCATTTCCGCCGTACTGCCGGTGCTCCGCAAAACGACCGGCGGTCGCGGACTGCGCGCGGCGAGGGCGATCACTCCCGAAAGGCGACGGCTCGCCGAGCGCGCATTCCTCGCTCTTCCCGGAGCCTCCCAATGTCTGCTGTGGCACACCGAGGTCGAGGCCGAGCCCATATCCGTTCCGGCGGGTCTGCTCGGGGTGGACACGGCCAGAGCGACGGCCGCGCTGGAACAGGCACGCGAACAATTCAGGGCGGGCTGTGTCCGGGCCCACCGGGAACTCGCCCCCACCAGGGAATGCCGCTTCTACAGCCGGCTCCTCGATGGCCCCATTCGCCGTGGCGGATCCCTGCTGCCCGATGTCCAACGGCATCTGACGGTCTGCCGCTACTGCCGGCACGCCGCCGAGCAGCTCGGTCATTTCGAGGGCGGCCTGGAAGTACTGCTCGCCGAAACCGTGCTCGGCTGGGGCGCCCGCCGCTATCTCGACTCCCGGCCCGGCCCTGCCGCCACCCACGCACCGAGGTCGGCTCACCCGTTCGCCCGGCCGAGGCCCGGCGGTCGGCACCGCCCCGCATCCGGGCGGCTCGCCCCGGCCCGCCGGCACACCAAGGCCGTGCTCGTGGGCGCGGGCGTCCTGTCCCTCGCGCTGCTCGCGACCGTGCTCGTCGTCAGGAGCTGGTCCGGCGAGGGCGGCGTCCCCGCGCCCGGCGCCACCTGGGGAACGGCGAGCGGCCACTCCGTCTCCCCGGGGCCCACCGGCGGCTCGTCCGCCGACGGGGCCCCGTCCACCGCCTCCGTCGTGAAACCGGGCGGGACCGGGCACGGCAGGCTCCGCAACCCGCATGCCGGACTCTGCCTCGACCTGCGCGGCGACCGCACCGAGGACGGCGTCAGGACCGTCCTGGCGGCGTGCTCGTCGGCCGGCTCGCAGCTGTGGACGTACCAGGACGACGGACTCCTGCGGTCCGCCGCCGACCCCACCCTCTGCCTCGATGCCGACGCCGACGAGGGCGCCGTCGTCCTGGCCGACTGCCTGGTGCACGCCGGGGAGGTCCGCTACGACCTCACGGTGCGGGGCGAACTGCTACTGCGCCGGGGCGGCGGGCTGCTGGTCGCCGCCGGGCCCGGCCGGGCCGTGGTCGTCGCCGAACGGGACGGATCCGCCGGGCAGCGGTGGGCGCTGGAGGCCGTGAACGGGCTGACCGGCTCACCCCGGGGCGAGCGAGTGCCGGGCACGGAGACGCCGGGAGGCCTGCCGGCGCCCTCCGATGCGCCGAGCCGGCCGAACACGCCGTACGTGCCGAAGCCCGCTCCGTCGCCTCCCGGCGCGGGACCGCTGGGCCGGCTCCCCGGTGCTCCCCGGCCCCCGTCGGCGGAGCTGTCCCAGGGTCCGCCGGAGCCGTACGAGACACGGGTCGCCCAGGTCGGCCACCGCGCCGAACCCGAGCCGACGACTCCGGTCGAGGATGCCGGAGCCCTCGTGGAGGGCGTCGTGGTCCACGCCGAGGGTGACGCCGGGCCGGTCGCCATGAATGTCTCGAAGGTCGTGAAAGTAACGAAAGTCACCCACCATGTCACCAGCGGCCTCGGCCTTCCGGTGACCCGGTAGGCTTCCCGGCGTGCGTCCGGCCGGGACGTACGCCGGAAACGTGCCGAGGCGCACGCCGGGAACGCAGGAAAAGCGACAGGGGAGGAACCGGCGTTGCACGTCCAGGACTGGCTCGACACGGTGCCCGCGGCAGCCGTCTACGCCCTCGTGGGACTGGTCATCGGTCTGGAGAGCCTGGGCATACCGCTGCCCGGCGAGATCATCCTGGTCTCCGCCGCGCTGCTGTCCTCGCAGCACGCCGGCATCAACCCGGTGATCCTCGGCGCCTGCGCCAGCCTCGGCGCGATCGTGGGCGACTCCATCGGCTACGCCATCGGCCGCAGGGGCGGCCGGCCCCTGCTCGCCTGGCTCGGCAAGAAGTTCCCCAAGCACTTCGGCGAGGGGCACATCGCCACCGCCGAGCGGTCCTTCCAGAAGTGGGGCATGTGGGCCGTCTTCTTCGGTCGCTTCGTCGCCCTGCTGCGAATCTTCGCGGGGCCGCTGGCGGGCGTGCTGCGGATGCCGTACTGGAAGTTCCTGATCGCCAACGTGCTCGGCGGCATCATCTGGGCGGGCGGGACCACCGCGGTCATCTACTACGTCGGGATCGTCGCGGAGTCGTGGCTGAAGCGGTTCTCGTGGCTGGGTCTGGTGGCGGCGGTGCTGGTGGGGCTGACGTCGATGCTGGTGCTGAAGCGCAAGGCCAAGAAGGCGACGGCGCAGAAGCAGGAGGCCGAGTCCGAGGCCGGACCGGAGCCTGTCCCCGCCGACTGAGACGCCGGCTGCGGCTCAGTCCGCGTGCACCTCGCGGTGCGCCTTCCCCAACTCCGCGTACAGCGTGCCGTTCAGCGTCACGCCCTGACGCTCCTCCTCCGTCAGTTCCCGCCTCACCTTCGCCGGCACCCCCGCCACCAGTGAGCCCGGCGGCACCTCCATCCCCTGCGGCACCAACGCCTGCGCCGCGACGAGCGAACCCGCGCCGATCACCGCGCCGTTGAGCACGGTGGCCCCCATGCCGATCAGGCAGTCGTCCCCGACCGTCGCCCCGTGCACCACCGCGTTGTGGCCGACGGAGACCCGTTCGCCGATGGCGACGGGGTAACCGGGGTCGGCGTGCAGCGTGCAATTGTCCTGGATGTTGCTCTGCGCGCCGACGGAGATCCGCTCGACGTCGCCGCGCACCACGGCGCCGTACCAGACGCTCGCGCCCGCCTCCAGCGTCACGTCTCCGATCACCGACGCGTTGGGCGCCACGAACGCCTCCTCGTGGATCTTCGGTTCCTTGCCGCCGATGCCCGTGATCAACGCCTTGTGCGCCATCGCCCTCACCTCGTTGTCGCTCCGCGTACTCGTCGTCGCCATCGACATGGGCACCGTACGCCACCGGGTGGGGCGAAGATCACAGGCCCTCGAACTCATGGGTTCACGTCACGCTGAGTACGGTGTGCGGGTGCCGAAGAGCAAGAACACGTTCTCATCATGGCGGCGCCGCGCGGTCCAGCGGGCCGTGCACGCGGGCTGGGCCTGGGTGCAGCGCACCGGCTCCGTCACCGCCGACCACCCGGGCCGCTTCCGCTTCGGCGCCCTGGGCACGGGCACCCGGCTCGCCTTCCCGCTCGGCACGGTCTTCGGTGAACCCTGGATCCATCTGGGCGCCCACTGCATCGTCGGCGAACAGGTCACCCTGACCGCCGGTCTGATGCCCGACCTGGACCTCGGCCCGGACCCGATCCTGCGGATAGGGGACGGAGTGGTCCTCGGCCGGGGCAGTCACGTCATCGCCGACACGACGGTCACCATCGGCAGCGACTGCTACTTCGGGCCGTACGTCTATGTCACGTCCACGAACCACTCGTACGACGATCCGCACGAGCCCATCGGCAAGCAGTGGCCGCGGATGGAGCCGGTGGAGATAGGGCCGGGGTGCTGGGTCGGGACCGGCGCGGTGATCCTGCCGGGGGCGCGGATCGGGCGGAACGTGGTCGTCGCGGCCGGCGCCGTCGTACGCGGGGTGGTGCCCGACCACGCGGTGGTGGCGGGGGCGCCCGCACGGGTCGTCCGGCGGTGGACCCCGGCCGACGGCTGGCAGCCGCCGCTGCGGACCCCGCCCCCGGTGCCGATTCCCGAGGGCGTCACCCCCGAACAGCTGCTGAAACTGGCGGATTTGGACGAGAAGGACGTGGCCCGCCTCGCGGAGCTGGACGCCGACGCCTGAGGGACCCGTCGTCCCGCGCCGGAGGTGCGGCTAACCCGCCGCCAGCAACAACGTGCCCAGCAGCGCCAGACCCGCCCCCGCCGCCTGGACCGCCCGCAGGCGTTCGCTGAGGAAGCCGCGGGCGGCCAGGGCCGTCACCACCGGGTAGAGCGAGGCGAGGACGGCGGCCACGGTGACCGGGCCGTGCTGGGCGGCGATCGCGTACGTGCCGTTCGCCGCCACGTCCGCGAGACCGACGAAACCGAGCGCCGGCAGCGAGGCCCAGGGGAAGCCGCCGGGCGGCAGGGCCTCGCCGCCCCGCCGCACGGAGACGTGCAGGGCGGCTCCGCCCGCCGCCACGTTGACCACGCGCTGCACGAACAGGGCGAGGAACAGGCCGGTGACCGTCGTCGAGGCCTCCGCGATCAGCGCGAACACCGTGCCGAAGCCGAGGGCCGCGACCAGCGTGAGGACGATGGTCTGCCGCTGCACGGCGGCGCCCCTCAGGTGCGGTCCGCCGGCGAGGACGACACCGGTCACGGCGACCGCGATGCCCGCGGCCTGCACGAGTCCGGGACGTTCGCCGAGGAAGAGACCCACGCTCACGGGGACCGCCACGCTGAGGGTGGCCAGCGGGGAGACGACTCCCATCGGGCCCCGGGCGAGCGCCTCGTAGAAGCAGATCATCGCCACGGGGCCCGCCAGGCCCGCCGCCACCGCGAACCACAGCCGCGGGCCGGCCTCGCTCCAGCCGCCGGTGGCCACCACGATCGCGCCCAGCACGACCGTCGCGATCGTCTGGGAGACGACGACCACCGTGAGTGCCGGGACGCGTCGGGTCAGCAGTCCGCCGCCGAAGTCGGCCAGCCCCCACAGCAGGCTGGTCGCCAGGGCGAAGAGTGCTGTCATGGGGGCCTCGCAGTACAGTTCGGTGAATGATCGGGTGCACCACACGGTAGTGCAGTCGAATGAACTCTGTCATTCACAATATTGGACGGAACGTGTCGGACCTCGACCTGCTGACCCAGTCCCTGGCGCGCAACGTCAAGCACTGGCGTGCCGTGCGCGGCTTCACCCTCGACGTGCTCGCCGCGCGGGCCGGGGTCAGCCGCGGGATGCTCATCCAGATCGAGCAGGCCCGGACCAACCCCAGCCTCGGCACGGTCGTGAAGATCGGTGACGCCCTCGGCGTCAGCATCACCACCCTGCTCGACTACGAACGGGGCCTCAAGGTGCGGGTCGTCCCCGCCGACCAGGCCGTCCGGCTGTGGCACACCGACGCCGGCAGCTACAACCGGCTCCTCGCGGGCACCGAGGCCCCCGGCCCCCTGGAGATGTGGGACTGGCGGCTGATGCCGGGCGAGAGCAGCCCGTCGGACCCGCACCCCTCCGGCACGGTCGAACTGGTCCATGTCACGACGGGCGAGCTGACGCTCACCGTCGACGGCGTGGAGTACCGCGTCCCGGCGGGCGCGAGCGCCACCTTCGAGGCCAACACCCCGCACGCGTACGGCAACCAGGGCGAGGTCCCGATGGAGATGGTGATGGCCGTCTCGGTCCCGCCCGTGCCCTGAGACGCCCGGCCGGCCTTTGTTAGCGTGCCGCCATGGACGCACCCATCGGACACTTCGACCACGCCACGCCCGCCCCGGACGCCCTCGACGAACTGACCCGCCCGGTCGCCGACGCCGTACGCCACTGGAGCGGCGGCGTCCCCGCCGAGCAGATCGTCTACGTCGACACCGACCCGGAATGGGCCGACACCGCCACCTTCGTCGAGCACTACGGCCGGGAGCTGCTGGAGCAGTCGGCGAACTGCGTGGTCGTGGCCGGGAAGCGGGGCGGCGAGTCCACGCTCGCCGCGTGTGTCGTGCTGTCCACCACCCGCGTCGACGTCAACGGAGTCGTGCGCCGCCAGCTCGGCGCCCGCAAGGCCTCGTTCGCCTCCATGGACACGGCGACGGGCGAGACCGGCATGGAGTACGGCGGCATCACCCCGATCGGACTGCCGGAGGGCTGGCCGGTGCTGGTCGACTCGGCCGTCGTCGACCTGCCGTACGTCCTGGTCGGCAGCGGACGCCGGCGCGGCAAGCTGCTGGTGCCGGGGAAGGCGCTCGCTCAGCTGCCGGGCGCGGTGGTCCTGGAAGGGCTGGGGACCCCGGTCGCCTAGCCTCAGGCGTGCGCGTGGTGGGCGAGGGGGTGGTGCGGATCCGTCTGGCCCGGTACGGGGGCCGGATCGGCGTGCACCAGGGCCGCGGTGAGGCGAGGGACGGCGTGCAGCAGGGTGTGTTCGGCGTCCACGGCCACGGCATGCGCCTGACGTACCGTCGCCTCGCCGTCCACGACGACCGCCACCTCGGCGCGCAGCCGGTGCCCGATCCAGCGCAGCCGCAACTCGCCCACCCCACGCACCCCGTCGACCTCCCGCAGCGCCCGCTCGGCCGCGTCCACCAGGGCCGGGTCGACGGCGTCCATCACCCGCCGGAACACCTCGCGCGCCGCGTCCCGCAGCACCAGCGCGATCGCGGCCGTGATCGCCAACCCCACGATCGGGTCGGCCAGTTGCCAGCCGAGCGCCGAGCCGCCGGCCCCCAACAGCACGGCCAGCGACGTGAATCCGTCCGTCCGGGCATGCAGTCCGTCGGCGACCAGGGCGGCCGAGCCGATGTCCCGGCCCACCCGGATCCGGTACCGGGCCACCCACTCGTTGCCCGCGAAGCCGACCAGAGCGGCCGCCGCCACGGCCGGGAGGTGCGTGACCGGGCGCGGGTCGAGGAGCCGGTCGACCGCGGCCCAGCCCGCGAAGGCGGCGGACGCGGCGATCGTCAGCACGATCGCCATGCCCGCCAGGTCCTCCGCCCGGCCGTAGCCGTAGGTGAAGCGCCGGGTCGCCGCCCGCCGGCCCAGCACGAAGGCGATGGCGAGCGGTACGGCGGTCAGCGCGTCCGCGGCGTTGTGCACGGTGTCCCCGAGCAGCGCCACCGAGCCGGAGACGGCCACCACGACCGCCTGCGCCAGCGCCGTCGCACCGAGCACCGCCAGCGAGATCCACAGGGCGCGCATACCGCGGGCCGAGGACTCCAGGGCGGAGTCCAGCTTGTCGGCGGTCTCGTGGGAGTGGGGGGTGAGGAGGTGGCCGAGGCGGTGCCGCAGACGGGAGGAGCGCGAGGAGGCGTGGGGGTGCGCGTGCCCGGATGCGCCGTCGTGCGTGTGCGGCGCGTGCCCGTGGTCGTGCCGGTCGCTCACGTGGATCCCCTTCCGGTGCGTGGGTGTGGACGTGCCCGGCCCACGACGCCATTATGTGCGTATGAGCGCACGCTTGCACCTATCACCTGCGCATCATGCGCATCCGCGTACCCCCGGCGAGGAGCAGTTCGCGCTCGCCGCCGAGGTGCTGGCCCTGCTCGGGGACCGCACCCGGCTCACGCTGCTGCACGCCCTGGCGGCGGGCGAGGCCGATGTCACGACGCTCACCGAGGCGTGCGGGGCGGCGCGGCCCGCCGTCAGCCAGCACCTGGCCCGGCTGCGGCTGGCGGGGCTGGTGAACACCCGGAAAGAGGGGCGTCGGGTGATCTACTCACTGCGCGACGGGCATCTGCGCCGCCTGGTGGACGAGGCGCTGAACGTGGCCGACCACCGGCTCAGCGACCGCCCGCCGCACGACTGACACGGCGGGGGCGCCCGGTGACGAGGTCAGTGGGCGGGCGCCGTGCCCAGGTACTGCTCGGCGAAGGCGGCCGCGGCGGTCGGGGAGGTGAACAGGCGCCTGAGCCGGGCGAAGGTGGTGCCCGCGCGGTACGCGTCGCCCGACGAAGTGCCGTGGTACACCTCGGAGAGCCACTGCGAGAACTCCTGGTAGTCCCACACGCGCCGCAGACACGCCTCCGAATAGCCGTCGAGGCCGGTCTCCTCTCCCTTCGTGAGGTACGCGGCGAGCGCGTCGCCGAGCAGGAAGGCGTCGTGCAGGGCGAGGTTCATGCCCTTCGCCGCGATGGGCGCGGTGAGGTGGGCGGCGTCCCCGGCGAGGAAGAGCCGTCCGAACACCATGGGTTCCACGACGTGGCTGTGCATGTCGAGGACGCGCTTCTCGATCAGCCGTCCCTCGGTCAGCGGCCCGGCGTCGGTGGCGGCGAGCCGCTGCCGCAACTGGGACCAGACGCGCTCGTGGGACCAGTTCTCCGGGTCGTCGCCGGGCGGGCACTCCAGGTAGTAGCGGGTCACCTCGGGGCTGCGGGCCATGTGCCCGGCGAAACCGTTCGGATGGATGCCGAACACGACGCAGTCGTTGGAGGGCGGCGCCTCGGCGAGCAGCGCCAGCCACCCGATGCCGTAGTCGTGCCGGGCGATGTGCGCATGCCCGGGAAGGGCGGCGCGGGTCACGCCGCGTGCCCCGTCGCAGCCCACGACGAAGTCGCAGGCGACCACTGCGCGTTGCTCTGTCTCCGCGTCGACGTACGACACCGACGGCCGCTCCGTGTCCAGGTCGTGCAGCTGGACGTCGTGCACGCCGAACCGTATCTCCCCGCCCCGCACGTCCGCGTACGCGCGCACCAGGTCCGTGACCAGCAACGGCTGCGGATAGAAGAAGTGATGAGTGCCCGTCAGCTCGCCGTAGGAGAACCGGAAGCGCTGACCGCCGAACCGGAACTCGCAGTCGGTGTGCAGCTGTGCCCGCTCCAACAGGGCGTCGGCGAGGCCGCGTTGCTGGAGCCCGCGCACGGCCCACTCCTCGATGACGCCCGCCCGGGGCCGCTGCTCGATGAACTCACGGGTCTCCGTCTCGAGGACGAGACAGTCGACGGAGGAGGCCCGCAGGATGTTGCCGATGGTCAGCCCCGCGGGACCGGCACCCACGACGACGACCGGAAAGCGTTGCGGGGCACCGGAGTTGGCGGAGCGGGACGTAGAGGTCACCGGAGCATTATGACGGTGCCATCGAGGGGGAGAGCGTCGGCAGACCTCGGCGCGGGGGCGTGCGCGGGTCCGCCGCACGGCACCTGCGGCCGCGCCGACGCTCAGCCCAGCCGAGGGATCTCGATGGCGGGGCAGCGGTCCATGACCATGTCCAGGCCGGCCGCGCGGGTGCGGCCGTACGCGGCGTCGTCGACGACGCCGAGCTGGAACCAGACGGCCTTGGCGCCGACGGCGGCGGCTTCGTCGGCGACCGCCCCGGCGAGGTCGCTGTTCACGAACACGTCGACGACGTCCACGGCGAAGGGGATGTCCGCGAGCGAGGCGTATCCCCGCTCGCCGTGCACGGTCTCCGCCTTGGGGTGGACCGGCACCACCCGCTTGCCGTAGCGCTGCAGCACCTCGGCCACGCCGTACGCGGCACGCCGCCGGTTCGACGACAGGCCGACCACGGCCCAGGTGTCGCCGAGTTCGGTGAGGATCTTGCGGACCGTTGCGTCGTCGCCGTACACGGTGGGTCTCCTCCGGTCTGCTGCGGGACTGCCTGGCCTATGCGGGAACAGTGAGCGGTTCCCGGTGATTCCCTGTCGTGGAACCGGTCGGAACGTTTGTTCGGGTGTGCGGTGGCGCCGTGCTCCCCGCGCGCCTACGCTCATGGCCGTGCTGCGCATCACCGACGCCCGAACCGGCGAGCCCGTCGACGCCGCTCCAGCCCGCCGCGGCCTGACCCGGGTCGTGGCCCACGTCACGGGCCACGACACGACGGCTCTACGGGTGCTGCTCCTCGCGGACGTCCTGGTCCGCGCCCTGGAACTCGGCGGCACGCCGGTCTGGGCCCTGCTCGGCGGCGAGCGGCGGCAGCCGGACTTGAGGGCGACCGCCGCGGCCCTGGGCATCCGGCCGTTCGAGGACGGCGGGGACACCGGGGCGGGGCTGGGGGCGGCCCAGGTGATCCATGTGGTGGGCGAGAGCGACGCCGGCCTGCCGGGGAGGGGGCCGGGAGCCGGGAGTGGATCGAGGGCCGAGGGCGGATCCGGGCCCCTGACCGCCGCCGGCTCCGACACCGCGCGGGTTGCCGACGGCCGGCGAGCGTCCGGAGGTGCTCACGCCGCCGACCCGGAGGGGGCCGCTGACAGGGCCCCGGCATTCGACACCGCCCGGTCCGCCGACACCGCTCCGGCGTCGAGCTCGGCCGGAGCCGCCTCACACGCCCTTGCCGACGTCCACTTCGCCGTCGCACCTGTCACTTCCGTCGCTCCCGTAGCCCCGGTTCCCTCGGCCGGCCCCGCGGACGCCGGGATGCCCGGGGGCGCCGCCCCCGCCGTCGTACGCCTGGGGCTGCTCTCCCGGCCCCGGAGCGAGCCTGTCCCGCTGGACGCGGACGCCCTGAGGGACGCCGAGGACACCCTCGTACGGTGGCGGCGGGCGGTCGCCGGGTGGGCCAGGGAGCCGTCGCGGGCCATCCCCGAGGAGGTGCGCGGGGAGCTGCGGGCCGCCTGGGAGGACGACCTGGACGTGCTCGGGGTACTGCGGGTCCTGCGGCGCGTGGAGACCTCGGACCTGCCCGCTGGGGCACGCTTCGAGACCTTCGCCTACGCCGACCGGCTGCTCGGTCTCGAACTCACCCGCGACGTCGGATCCCCGGCGTGATCGCCCGGGCGGGAGCGGGCCCGCTGCGTCACCTGGTGGTGCTGCGGCACGCCAAGTCCGCCTGGCCCGACGGCGTCGCCGATCACGAACGCCCGCTCGCGCCGCGCGGCCGCCGGGACGCTCCCGCCGCGGGCCGTGCCCTCGCCGAGGCCGACCTGCTGCCGGACCTCGCCGTGTGCTCCACCGCCCTACGGGCCCGGCAGACCTGGGAGTTGGCCTCCGGGCAGTGGGGGACACCGCCGCCGGTACGTTTTGCCGCGCAGGTGTACGCGGCCGACGTACCGGAACTGCGGGACGTCGTGCAGGCCGTGCCCGCCGGGGTCGACACGCTGTTGCTGGTCGGGCACAACCCCGGGCTGGAGGAGCTGGTCCTCGACCTGGCCGGGGACGGTCTGGACGACGCCCTCGAGGAGGTGCGCCTGAAGTTCCCGACGTCGGCGATCGCCGTCCTGGCCTGGCGCGGCACCGACTGGCGGGACCTCACCCCGGGGACGGCCCTGCTGACGGGCGTGACCGTCCCGCGGGGGAAGAAGTAGTGATCCCGCGCGCGTGGACGCGCGTACGGCGGCACCTGGCCGCGCGGTCGCGCAGGACCGGCGGGACCCGCAAGACCGGTCGGACCGGAACGACCGGAGGGCCGGCAGGACCGCCGCGACCGTGTCCGGAACGGTGGCGCCCGCCACCCGCGTCGGCCCACACCGATCTCACCCGTACCCGCGGCCCACCCGCACCCGCACCCGCCCCCAAGCCCACCCCACCCCCTCCGCATAGGCTGGCCCGATGCAGGACCAGTACCGCACCGTGGCCCGCGCCGGCGTGCACGAGACCGAGGTCAACCGTTCACGCTTCCTGTGCGCCCTCGCCCCGGCCGCCACCGAGCGGGAGGCCCAGGACTTCGTCGCCGGCGTCCGCAAGGAGCACGCGGACGCCACGCACAACTGCTTCGCGTACGTCATCGGCGCCGACGCCGCGATCCAGAAGGCGAGCGACGACGGCGAACCCGGCGGTACTGCCGGCGTCCCCATGCTCCAGATGCTGCTGCGCCGGGACATGCGGTACGTCGTCGCCGTCGTCACCCGCTACTACGGCGGGGCCAAGCTCGGCGCGGGGGGCCTCATCAGGGCGTACGGGGGAGCGGTCGGCGAAGCGCTGGACTCCCTCGGCACGATCACCCGCCGCCGGTTCCGCCTCGCCACGGTGACGGTGGACCATCAGCGGGCGGGAAAGATCCAGAACGATCTGCGGGCCACCGGACGCGAGGTCCGGGATGTGCGCTACGGCGAGGCGGTCACCATCGAGATCGGACTGCCGGACGCCGGTGTGGAGGCCTTCCGGGCCTGGCTCGCCGACGCGACCGCCGGTACGGCGGGGTTCGAACTGGGCGGAGAGGCGTACGGGGACGCCTGACGGTCCGCGGCGGCGGTGACCGGCTGATCGCCGGACGTCCGCGAGCGGTGGACCACCATGTGCAATACGGTCATAACGGCCGTACGTAGAGGGGGTCATGACGGTCGATACGGGAGTAACCACCCGTGATGTCAGACCCCACCGTTAGTCTCGGGGATCATGAGACTGCTGCACACTTCCGACTGGCATCTCGGCCGGGCGTTCCACCGGGTGAACATGCTCGGGGCCCAGATCGAGTTCATCGGCCATCTCGTCACGACCGTGCGGGAGCGCGGCGTCGACGCGGTGGTCGTGTCGGGAGACGTGTACGACCGCGCGGTTCCGCCGCTCGCCGCGGTCGAACTGTTCGACGACGCCCTGCACCGTCTGGCCGGCCTCGGCGTGCCCACCGTGATGATCTCCGGCAACCACGACTCGGCCCGCCGGCTCGGCGTGGGCGCGGGCCTCATCCAACGCGCGGGCATCCATCTGCGGACCGAGCCATCGGCCTGCGGGGTGCCGGTGGTCCTGTCCGACGCCCATGGCGACGTGGCGTTCTACGGCCTGCCCTATCTCGAACCCGCCCTGGTCAAGGACGAATTCGCCGTGGAGAAGGCCGGGCACGAGGCGGTGCTCGCCGCAGCCATGGACCGGGTCCGCGCCGACCTCGCCACCCGCGCGCGGGGGACACGTTCCGTCGTCCTCGCGCATGCCTTCGTCACCGGCGGCGAGGCCAGCGACAGCGAACGGGACATCACGGTCGGCGGGGTGGCCGCCGTGCCCGCCGGCGTCTTCGACGGCGTCGACTACGCGGCCCTCGGGCATCTGCACGGCAGCCAGACCATCACCGAGCGCGTGCGCTACTCCGGCTCCCCGCTGCCGTACTCCTTCTCGGAGGCCGGCCACCGCAAGAGCATGTGGCTCGTCGACCTGGACGCCGAGGGCGCGGTGAGCGCCGAACGCGTCGACTGCCCGGTGCCCCGCGCCCTGGCCCGCATCCGGGGCGCCCTGGAGGACCTGCTCGCCGACCCGGATCTGACCCGGCACGAGGAGGCGTGGGTGGAGGCCACGCTCACCGACCCGGTCCGGCCCGCCGACCCCATGGCCCGGCTCGCCGAGCGCTTCCCGCACACGCTCAGCCTCGTCTTCGACCCCGAGCGGGCGCCGGACGACCCCGCCGTGTCGTACGCCAGGCGACTCGCCGGCCGCAGCGACCAGGAGATCGCGGAGGACTTCGTGGCCCATGTGCGCGGCGCCGGTCCCGACGCGCGCGAACAGGCGGTGCTGCGGGACGCGTTCGACACCGTGCGGGCGGACGCGACCGTGCGGGAGGTGGCGCGGTGAGGCTGCACCGACTGGACATCACCGCGTTCGGCCCCTTCGGCGGCTCCCAGAGCGTCGACTTCGACGAGCTGTCGGCGGCCGGGCTCTTCCTCCTGCACGGACCGACGGGGGCGGGGAAGACCTCCGTCCTCGACGCGGTGTGCTACGCGCTGTACGGCTCGGTGCCGGGCGCGCGGCAGAGCGGCCAGGGCCTGACCCTGCGCAGCGACCACGCCGCCACCGGCACGCGCACCGAGATCCGTCTCGAACTGACCGTCGCCGGGCGGCGGTTGGAGGTCACCCGCCAGCCTCCCTGGGAGCGCCCCAAGAAGCGCGGCGCCGGAACGACCCTCGACAAGGCGCAGAGCTGGCTGCGTGAGTACGACGCCACGGCCGGAGCCTGGAAGGACCTCAGCCGGTCCCACCAGGAGATCGGCGAGGAGATCACCCAGCTGCTCGGCATGAGCCGTGAGCAGTTCTGCCAGGTCGTCCTGCTGCCCCAGGGCGACTTCGCGCGGTTCCTGCGCGCCGACGCGGAGGCCCGCGGCCGGCTGCTGGGCCGACTCTTCGACACCCATCGCTTCGCCGAGGTCGAGAAACGGCTCGCCGAACGCAGGCGGGCGGCCGAGGCCCAGGTGCGTGAGGGGGACGCCGCGTTGCTGGCCGACGCGCACCGCATGCAGCAGGCGGCCGGCGGCGCCATGGAGCTGCCCGAACTGGCGCCCGGCGAACCGGGACTGGCCGAGGCCGTCCTGAGCGCGGCCGCCGTCGCCCGCAGCACCGCCCGTGAACAGCTGACGATCGCCCACTGCCGTCTCACGGCGGCCGAGTCGGCCCAGGCGGCGGCCGAGCGGGACCTGGCCGACGTACGCGAACGGGACCGGCTGCAGCGGCGGTTCACCGAGGCGCGGGAGCGGGCCGCCCGGCTGGAGGAGCGCGCCGACGCCTACCGGGAGGCACAGGCGCGGATGGAGCGGGCCCGCAAGGCGGAGGCGGTGGCACCGGCCCTGGAGCTGCGGGAGGCGACGGACGCCGAGCACCGCGGAGCTGCCGCGGCGCAGGCACGCGCGCGTGCCCTGCTCTCCGAGTTCCCCGAGGATTTCGCCGGCGCCGGCGCCGCCGGTCTGGCCGCCGCGGCGCGGCGGGCCGCCGAGGAACTGGGCGGGCTGGAGTCGGCACGCCGGGCCGAGCGGCGACTCGCCGAACTCGTCGCGGAACGGGCCGACCTGGAGCGTCAGGAGCGGGCCGACGAGGAGGTCCGCCAGGAGGCGGAGGCCTGGCTCGCCGGATGGGAGGCGACCCGGGCCGGACTGCAGAGCCGGATCGAGTCCGCGCGGGAGGCGGCGACACGGGCCGAGCAGCTCTCCGTCCAGCGCGAGCCGGCGCAGCGGCGGCTCGGCGCCGCGCGCCTGCGCGACCAGCTGGCCGGTGACACCAAAACGGCCGCCGAGCAGGCCCGTGTCGCGCGGGAAAGGGCGCTGAAGGCCAAGGCGCACTGGCTCGACGTCAAGGAACAACGCCTCGACGGCATCGCCGCCGAACTCGCCGCGCAGCTGGAGGACGGCGCGCCCTGTGCCGTCTGCGGGGCCACCGAACACCCCGCCCCCGCGCGCAAGGACGCCGGGCACGTGGACCGGGAGGCGGAGGAGCGGGCGCTGGCCGACTACCAGCGGGCGGAGGAGCTGCACACGGAGAGGGAACGGCGCCTGGGCGTCGTACGGGAGGCCCTGGCCGCCGCCACCGCCGAGGCCGGTGACGCGTCGACCGAGCGACTCGCCGAAGCGGCGGACGACTTGGAGCGGCTCCACACGCGGGCCCGCAGGGAGGCCTCCGTCCTGCACTCCGCGCACGAGGAGCTGCGGCGTGCCGAGGACGAACACGAGCAGCGCACCGCCGCCCGGCAGCAGGCGGCGGTGCGGGCCGCCGCCCGGGTGGGACACCGTGAGCGGCTGGACCGGGAGCGGGCCACTGTGGACGCCGAGCTGGCCCAGGCGCGCGGCGCGGCCGACAGCGTGTCCGCGCGGGCCGCACAGCTGGAGCGGCGGACAGCCCTCCTCACCGACGCCGCCGACGCGGCGCGGGCCGCCGAGGACACCGCCCAGCGCCTCAAGGACGCCGATGCCCGGCTCGCCGACGCCGCTTTCCGGGCCGGCTTCGACACTCCTCAGGACGCGGCCGCCGCCCTGCTCGACGACGCCGCCCACCGTGAACTCCAACGCCGCCTGGACGCCTGGCAGTCGGAGGAGGCCGCGGTACGGGCCGTCCTCGCCGAGACCGACACCGCGGCCGCCGCCCAGCAGCCGCCCGCCGACCTCACCGCGGCCGAGCGGGCCGCCGCCACCGCGGCCCAGCGGGTGCGCGACGCCGCCTCCGCGCGCGACGCGGCGGCCCGGCGCTGCACCGAACTCGACCGTCTCTCCACCCGCGCGGTCACCGGCGTACGCCGACTGGCGCCGCTGCGCGAGGAGTACGACCGGGTGGCCCGGCTGGCGGGCCTCGCCGCGGGAACCTCGGCGGACAACGAACGCAAGATGCGCCTGGAGTCGTACGTCCTGGCGGCCCGGCTGGAACAGGTGGCCGCCGCCGCGACCGTACGACTGCAGCGCATGTCCTCGGGCCGCTACACCCTCGTCCACTCGGACGACCGCACCGGCCGCGGCCGCAGCGGTCTCGGGCTGCATGTCGTCGACGCCTGGACCGGCCGCGAGCGCGACACGGCGACCCTGTCCGGCGGCGAGACCTTCTTCGCCTCGCTCGCCCTCGCGCTCGGCCTCGCGGACGTCGTCACCGACGAGGCCGGGGGGGTCCGGCTCGACACCCTCTTCATCGACGAGGGTTTCGGCAGCCTCGACGACCAGACCCTCGACGAGGTCCTCGACGTCCTCGACTCCCTGCGCGAACGTGACCGCAGCGTCGGCATCGTCAGCCACGTCCCCGACCTGCGGCGGCGCATCCACGCACAGTTGGAGGTGGTGAAGGGCCGCTCGGGGTCGACGCTGCGGCAGCGGGGCGTCGGCTGAGGTCAGTGGCCGAGCGGACGCCGGGGCAGCGGGGACGAGTAGACCACGCTGGTGGTCACCGAGCCCAGGGCGCCGATCTTGCCCGACACCTCCTCCAGGTGACGCATCGAACGGGCCGTGACCTTGATGACGAAGCAGTCGTCGCCCGTGACGTGGTGGGCCTCCAGGATCTCGGGCGTCACCGCGACCAAGTCGTGGAACGGCTTGTAGTTGCCGTTCGGGTAGCGCAGCCGCACGAACGCCAGGATCGGCAGACCGAGCCGCTCCGGGTCCACGACGGCCGCGTACCCCTGGATCACCCCCGCCTCCTCCAGCCGCCGCACCCGCTCGGTCACCGCACTCGCGGACATGGAGACGGCCCGGGCCAGCTCGGCGAAACTGGCCCGTCCCTCCCGCTGGAGGACGTCGAGGATGCGCCAGTCGGTGGCGTCCGGGGAAAACTCGGTCATGACCGAGAAGTAGCAGGGAAATCACCGGCTGGACAAGTGGTGTGCCGCGGATAGTGCCTTCAGAATCCGGATCGACGCTCGTAGATTTCGGGGCACCGATATCCGCACGAGGAAGGCCGTCCCACGATCATGACCATGACCTGCACCCCCAACCCCGTCCTGCGCGTCGCCCCCGCCGCCCCGGCGGAGGCCGCCGCCCACTTCCGCGCGAGCCTCGCCTTCCACGCCGATGTGTCCGACGTCGCCGCCGCGCTCGCCACCGGAGAGAACCCCGGCTTCGTCGTCCTGGACTCGCGCTCCACCGAGTCCTGGGACCAGGGGCACATCCCGGGCGCCGTCCACCTGCCCACCGCGCTCATCCCCGAGCAGGCCGAGCAACTCCTCGACAGATCCGTACCTGTGGTGACGTACTGCTGGGGTCCCGGCTGCAACGGGGCGACCCGGGCCGCACTCGTCCTCGCCGAACTCGGCTACCAGGTCAAGGAGATGCTCGGCGGCTTCGAGTACTGGGCGCGCGAGGGCTTCCCGTACGAGACCTGGCAGGGCCGCGAGCGCCGCGCGGCCGATCCCCTGACCGCGCCGGTGGACGCGGAGAACTGCGGCTGCTGAGGCCGTAGTTCTCCGTGGCGTGCGGGCGTGTAGGTTCTGCCGCATGGTGCGATACGCGGAGCCGGGCGCGGTGGAGTGGGTGGAGTCGGGCGGCGGGCCGCTGATAGCGGTGCCGGAGACGGTTCTGCCGTTCTGGGCGGGGGCGGACGGGGACGAGACGGCCTCGGACTACGACCGGGCGTGCGAGATCGACGGGTTCGTCGGACTGCTCCCGGTCGGGGACTGTGCCGCGCTGGTCCTCGGCGACGAACCCGCCTCAACCGCCTTCCTGCCCGACCACGGAACGTTCGTCCGCTGGGGTGCCGCTGACTCCGAGGACGAACTCCTCGCCGGAGTGCCGACCGCTCTCGCCACGGCGGCCTGGGAGGACGAGGTCCACTGGACCGTGCCCGGCCCGGTCGTCCTCTTCGACGCGGCCTGGCCCGGCACCGACTCGACGGGGACCGACCACGTCAGAGTCGTTCTGGAGCCGGGCAGGTACGCGGTGCGCGCGGCTCAGGTGCAGCCCGGCCCCGAGACCTGGCTCGGGCTCGTGCAGTTGCGGCGGCTGTGACCTCGTAGGGGAGCGTGCCTTCCCGGACATCACGTGTTCCCGGGGCGGCCGCTGTGGCGTGCCCGACGACCCGGCCCGCCTCATCGCCTGGCCGGCGACGGACGAGGCGGGCTGGGTCACCGGTCAGGTGATCGACTCGGAAGGGAGCTTCCGGCGCTGAGTCCCCAGCCGGTTACAGCTGGGACAACTCGTCCACCAGGTCGTCCAGGCCCAGGGAGCCCTGCGACAGGGCCGCCATGTGCCAGGCCTTGAGGTCGAAGGCCTCGCCGTGCCGTTCACGCGCCTTCTCCCGGCCGATCAGCCAGGCCCGCTCGCCGAGCTTGTAGCCGATCGCCTGTCCCGGCATCGTCAGATAGCGGGTCAGCTCGCTCTCCACGAAGTCCGCCGGACGGCTGCTGTGCGCGCCGAAGAACTCCTCCGCCAGTTCCGGTGTCCAGCGCTCGCCCGGGTGGAAGGGGGAGTCCGCCGGAATCTCCAGTTCCAGGTGCATGCCGATGTCGACGATGACCCGGGCGGCCCGCATCATCTGCGCGTCGAGGTAGCCGAGCCGCCGCTCCGCGTCGGTCAGGAAGCCGAGTTCGTCCATCAGGCGCTCCGCGTACAGGGCCCAGCCCTCCACGTTGGCGCTGACCATGCCGATGGAGGCCTGGTAGCGGGAGAGGTCCTTGGAGACGTACATCCACTGGGCGAGCTGCAGGTGGTGACCGGGCACGCCCTCGTGATACCAGGTGGAGACCAGGTCGTAGACCGGGAAGCGGGTCTTGCCCATCGTCGGCAGCCAGGTGCGGCCCGGACGCGAGAAGTCCTCCGAGGGCTCCGTGTAGTACGGGGCCGCCGCGCTACCGGGCGGGGCGATACGCGACTCCACCTTTCGTACCGGCTCGGCGAGGTCGAAGTGCGTGCCGTCGAGCTCCTCGATGGCCTGGTCCATCAGGCCCTGCAGCCAGTCCCGGACCTCGTCGACACCGTCGATGTGCTTGCCGTGCTCGTCGAGGTGGGCGAGCGCCACCCACGGCGTCTCGGCGCCGGGCAGGATCTTCTCCGCCTCCCGCTTCATCTCGGTCAGCAGCCGGTGGAACTCGGACCAGCCGTACGCGTACGCCTCGTCCAGGTTCAGGTCCGTGCCGTTGAAGTAGCGCGACCAGCGGGCGTAGCGCTCACGTCCCACCGTGTCCGGGGCGCCCTCGACCGCCGGCGCGTACACGTCCCGCATCCAGTCCCGCAGTTCGACCAGGGCCGCGGTCGCCGTGCGGGCGGCCTCGTCGAGGTCGGTGCGCAGCGTCTCGGGGCCGGCCGACGCGAAGTCCTCGAACCAGCCGCGGCCCGTGCCGTCCGTGTCCGCCCACTGCGTCAGCTGCCCGACGAAGGTCGCGGTGCCCCGCGGGCCCGCGTACAGCTTGCGCTCCAGACCGAGGGCGAGCGACTCGCGGTACCCCGCCAGCGTGGCCGGCACCGCGCGCAGCCGCTCGGCGACCTGGGCCCAGTCCTCGTCGGACTGCGTCGGCGTGAGGGTGAAGATGGTGCGCACCGAGTGCACGGGCGTGGAGAGGTTGCCGACCGCGCGCAGGCCCTCCCCGGCCTCGTTCACGGCGAGTTCCGCGCTGAGCCGCTCGCGTAGCAGGCGCGCGCACCGGCGCTCGATGTCGCTGTCCGCGCCCGGTTGCCGCTCGGCCTCGTCGAGCCGGGCGAGGGTGCCGCGCGCGAGGTCCGCGAGGGCCTCTTGGCCCGCGGGCGAGAGGTCGGGCAACCTGCTCGAACTCTCCTTCACGCCGAGATACGTACCGGTGAGCGGGTCAAGGGCGATGAGATCGTCGACATAGGCGTCGGCGACCTCGCGGGGGAGCGGGCTCTTGGTCTCTGACATGCGCCCATCCTCGTACGAGGGGCCGCCGCGCGTCACTCGGATTGAGCCGACGGCCGGCCCCACGCCGTCTGGAACGGGCCCCGGAGGGAACGGGCCGGCCGCCACCCGCCGAGCCGTTCACCGTCGACCCCGAGCCATCCCCCGGCGACGTCCGGTCCCGCTAGTCCCGCACGATCTCCTCGCCGAACTCCCGGCCCTCCGCGTACGGCGGCAGGGCGGAGACCGCGGTCGTCTCCAGGCGGGCCGTGATCACCAGGGTGCCCTCCTCGATCTGGTAGTCGAGGGGGAGACCGAGTCCGCGCATCGCCGCGACCATCCCGGTGTTGGACGACTGCGTCACCGCGTACACACTCGCGCAGCCGGCCTCGACCGCCATCGCCACCAGGCGGCCGAGGAGTTCGGCGCCGACGCCGCGCCGCTGCCAGGCGTCCTCGACGAGCAGGGCGACCTCCGTCTCGTCCCCGTCCCACAGCAGGTGGCCGAGTCCGACGATGCGGCCGGAGGGGGTCTGCACGGCGAGCGTGCGGCCGAAGCGCGGACTGAGCAGGTGCTTCAAGTAGCGGTCGGCGTCACCGACGGGCCCGTGGTAGCGCATCCCGAGGGTCCGCGCCGAGCACCGCTCGTGCATCGCCTTCGCGGCCTCCAGGTCACCGGTGTCGGCCCGCCGAACGGTGATCGCGTTGCCCTCGGGCAGCGTCAGCACGTCCTGGCTGCGCGGCACCCGCGGACCGAGCCGCGCGTCCAGCTCCACCAGCGCGCGGGCCCGCGCGAACTCGGTCGGGGTGAACGGCAGGTAGGGCCGCTCCACGGTGATCACTCCGCCTTCCGGCGCCCGCAGCCGCATCACGGTGTCCTCCAGCACCCCTTCCACCGGCACGTCCTGCGGCACCCGGCCGCCTCCGGCCGCCGGCTTGGCGGGCAGTGAACGGATGGTGCACCGGCCCAGCAACTGCCGCAGTGCGAGGGGAAGTTCGGCCGCGTCCAGCGCCGTACGGGTGGCCAGGCCGAGGACCCGCGTCGGGGCGTCCACCAGGTCGTGGGCGTCCGCCCGCTCGATCCAGGTGTCGCTGCCTCCGGCCAGCGCGACCTCACGGGTGATCCCGGAGCCCGCGAGCTCCGCGGGGGCGCGCAGCAGGAACTCGTCCACCGTGCCGTCGGCCAGCGGATGGGTCTGCAGGCTCAGGATGTCGACCCGCTGCCCGGCGAGGGCCGCGCACAGGGCGGCCAGCGAGCCCGGCTCGTCCTTCACCGTCGTCCGCATCCGCCACAGTGTGCTCTCGCCGGTCACGGCGTCCGCACCCGCCGCCGGTCCTGCCTGCTGCTTCCCGGGCAGTGGCCGGGCATCGGTATCACTCGTCGGAGGGGCGTGACCGTGGCGGCGTGACCACCATGTGTGGAAGGCCGCGGTGGCGATCAGGGCGACCGCCGAGGCCGCCAGCAGGGCCGGACCGTCGGGGCCGTGGCCGACGAGGTTCGCCACGGCGTCCGCCACCGCGACGGCCGTGAACAGGGCGGCGAGTTCGACCACGTCGCGTCGCCAGTGGTGGACGGGACGGCCGTGTTTGGTGCGGGTCACATCGGACACGTTTCGAGTCATGCGACCACAGTGAAGGAACGGTGTTGCGTGATCACGAACGCTCTGTGACTGATCGGTAAAGTGTGGTTCCGTACCTTTTTGTTGCTTCTTATACGGTCTCACCGCAGACCGGACCGTGAGCGCGGGCCCTGGGCGCGAGCCGCGAACGCGAGCCGCGCACCGGGAGATGACGCCGGTGCGCGGGACGCTCTTCGAGGGTAAGGGAGTTACTGGCCCACCCGGCCCGGCTGGAGCACCTGGGTGAACAGCACGGTGCCGTCCTGCTCCCGCAGCCGTACCGTCAGCTCCCCGCTGTGGCCGTCGATGTCCACCTCGCCGAAGAACTGGTAGCCGCCGGCGGGCGACACGTTGGAGGCGGTCGGCGCCTTCACGAACACCCGCTCCGGACCGAAGGTGTTGTCGAGCGCACTGGCCGGGAAGGCGCCCGCGTTCAGCGGCCCGGACACGAACTCCCAGAACGGCTCGAAGTCGGCGAAGGCGGCCCGCGAGGGCTGGTAGTGCTGCGCCGAGGTGTGGTGCACGTCGGCCGTCAGCCACACCGTGCCGGTGATCCGCCGGTGCTTGATGTACCGCAGCAGCTCGGCGATCTGCAGCTCGCGCCCGAGCGGCGCGCCCGGGTCGCCCTGCGCCACGGCCTCGATGTTCGGCCTGCCCTCGGTGGTGTCCGGCACGACCAGCCCGAGCGGCATGTCGGCGGCGATCACCTTCCACACCGCCCGCGAGCGCGACAGCTCCCGCTTGAGCCACTCGAGTTGCCCGGCGCCGAGGATGCCCTGCGGGTCCACGGTCTGGTCGTCGGGCGAGTTGGCGTTGCGGTACGTTCGCATGTCCAGCACGAACACGTCCAGCAGCGGGCCCTGCCGCAGGACCCGGTACACCCGGCCGTCCCGCGCGCCCGGTCGCAGGGTGGAGACGGGGAAGTACTCGCTGAACGCGCGCCGGGCCCGCGCCGCCAGCACGTCCACGCTCTTCTCGGTGTAGCGGGTGTCCGTGGCCGCGATGACCTCACCCGGGTACCAGTTGTTGCGGACCTCGTGATCGTCCCACTGGATGACGGACGGCACCTGGGCGTTGAACCGCTTGAGGTTCTCGTCCAGCAGGTTGTACCGGAAGTTGCCGCGGAACTCGGCCAGGGTCTCGGCGACCTTGGACTTCTCCTCGGTGGTGATGTTCCGCCAGGTGCCGCCGTCGGGCAGGGCCTGGGTCGCCGCGATCGGACCGTCGGCGTAGATGTTGTCGCCGCTGCAGAGGAAGAAGTCCGGGTCGAGTTCGGCCATCGCGTGATAGATCGTGTAGCCGCCGAACTCGGGGTTGATGCCCCAGCCCTGCCCGGCCAGGTCACCGGACCACAGGAAGCGCACACCGTGGCTCCTGCGCGGCGACACGGTACGGAACGTGCCGGCGACCGGCTCGCCGGTGCGGCGCGGGTCGTCCGGGTCGGCCAGCAGGACGCGGTAGTGGATCTGTTCGCCCGAGGGCAGTGAGCGCAGCCGGGTGGTGCCGGTGAAGTCCGTGTCCGCGCCGAGCAGCGGGCCCTGCCATCTGCGCGGGTTGCGGAACGACTCGGTCGCGGACGTCTCGACGATCATCCGGGCGGGCCGGTCGGACCGCACCCACACCAGACCGGAATCGGCTGTCACGTCTCCGCTCTGCACGCCCCACCCCGCCTTCGGGCGTCCGGACAGGGCGAGGGCCGGTGCCGCGCCGAGGCTCGCGGGCAGGGTCAGGGCCGCCGAAGCGGCCAGAGAGCCGCGCAGGACGCTGCGGCGGCCGGGGAGCGGACGGTGTGACATGGATACGCCTCCAGCGACGGGTTCCGGCCGGCGTGCGGTGCCGCAACTGACCGGTGTGCAGTGCCACAACTACTGGGGCGCCGCAGCGCACACGCAAACCGCAAGTGAACAACTGACCCCGGAGGCGACCGGGGCGGGGCAGCGGAACCCGCGTGCGCATCAGAACCGGCGGGCGCGTGTGACGCCGGTCCGGCTGTGACGGGTTTCGCCATCACCGGTACGCCGGTCCGGCTGTGACGGGTTTCGCCATCGCCGGTACGCCGGTCGGGCTGTGACGGGTTTCGCCATCGCCGGTACGCCGGTCGGGCTGTGACGGGTTTCACCATCGCCGGTACGCCGGTCCGGCTGTGACGGGTTTCGCCATCGCCCGTACGCCGGTCAGGTCGTGACGGCTTCCGCCATCGCCCGTACGCCGTCCCGGATCCGCGCGGGGGACTGCTGGGCGTATCCCAGGACCAGCCGGACATCCCCCTTGCCGTCGGTTTCGACGCGCGTGTGGGCACAGTCCGACAGCGGGCGTACGGCCACCCCGGCCGCGGCCGCTTCCGTGAGGAACCGCTCCTGTGGGCCGTAGCGTTCCGGCAGCGCGGCGATCACGTGCAGTCCCGCCGCGATCCCGGTCACCGCCGTGCCGGGGAAGTGCTCCTTCAGGGCGGCGACGAGTACGTCCCGCCGTTCCCGGTAGGCGCGCTGGCAGCGGCGCAGGTGGCGGTCGTGGTCGCCGCGCTCCACGAATCGGGCGAACACCGCCTGGTCGAGCGAGGGATGCCCCAGATCCAGGGTCCGCTTGCGGGCGACGACCTCCTCGACGAGGGACTCCGGGACCAGCAGCCAGCCCAGCCGCAGCCCCGGTGCCAGGGACTTGCTGACCGAGCCCGTGTAGGCCACGTGTTCCGGGTCGAGTCCCTGGAGCGCGCCCACGGGAGCGCGGTCGTAACGGAAGTCGCCGTCGTAGTCGTCCTCCAGGACGAGGCCGTCCACGGACCGTGCCCAGTCCAGCAGTTCCGCGCGGCGTCGCGCCGAGTAGGCCACCCCGGTGGGGAACTGGTGGGCGGGGGTCGTCACCACGGCCCGTACGCCCGAGCCGTACAGCGCTCCCACGGCGAGCCCCTCGTCGTCCAGCGGGAGGGGAACCGTGCTGACACCGGCCGCCGCGTAGAGCTCAGCGTGCTGAGGACTGCCGGGGTCCTCGACACCGACGGCGCGCACCCCGCGGGCGCGGAGGACGAACCCGAGGAGGGCGGTCGCCTGGGTCACCCCGGAGACGACCACGATCCGCTCCGGGTCGGCGACCACACCCCGGCGCCGCGCGAGCAGGTCGGCCAGCGCGGTACGCAGCCGGGGCAGCCCGCGCGGATCGGGATAGCCGAGCTCCTGGTGCGCCAGTTCGGCCAGGACGCCACGCTGGGCGGCGGCCCACGCGGCGCGCGGGAACAACGACAGGTCCGGACTCCCCGGCAGGAAGTCGGCGCGGGTGCCGGGGGAGCGCGGGGCGAGGTCGTGTGCGCGGGGCCGTGCGGCCCGTACCGCCTCGCTCACCCAGGTTCCGGCCCCGCGGCCACTGCGCAGATACCCCTCCGCCGTCAACTGCTCGTATGTCTCCGTGACCAGGCCCCGCGACACCCCGAGGTCGGCCGCGAGGTCCCGGCTCGACGGCAGCCGCGTGCCCGCGGTCAGCCGCCCCGATCTGACCGCCTCCCGCAGGGCCGTCCGAAGGGCTCGGCCCCGGGAACGGGCGGGCGCCGAGGCGGCGGGAAGCAGCACCTCCCACGCGGCGGTCCCGGAGCCGGTCGGCGACGACGTCATACGAGGGGACCTTAGACGCGCCGGGCCGGGGCCGTCCTGGGAATTGCGTGCCGCTGGGGCGGGCTCGGGCCGACGTGGGCCCGGGGACGGTGGGCGGGCGCCACCGGCGTACTCGGTCGGTGATGTGGAAGAGAGTGAGAGGAGACGGGCCGTGAGATTCCCGAGCACCGACCTGTCCCGCAGGACCCCGATCCGCGGACCGCACCGCGCACGCCGCCATGCCGTGCAACCTGTCCCCGTCAGCGGCTGCCGTCGAGGATGACGCGTGCGACCAGCGCGGGATCGTCGTTCATCGGGCAGTGGCCACAGCCGGGCAGTCGTACCAGCCGCGCTTTGGGGATGATCCGCTTGGCCCGCACCCCCTGACGCGGCATCAGCAGGAAGTCACGCGTGCCCCAGGCCAGGGTGACCGGGATCCCGGGGATGTCGTCGGTGAACTGGACGCTCGTACCGGCGCGGAGGGTCTCGGCGAAGCCCGTCGCCCGTGCCAGCGCCAGCGTCTCCGCGACCACGGCCTCGGGTGCGCGACGGCTCGGGCGGGCGTAGATGGTGCTGGTCAGGGCGGCACGGCCGGCCGCCGTGCGGGCCAGTCGCTCGACCAGCGGGAGCGGCATCCGCTCGGCTATCCGCCGCATGGTGACGAGCACGCCGAAGGCGTAGCGCCGCTCAGCCGGCGTCCAGAACCCGGCCGGCGACAGGGCGGTGACCGACCGTACGAGTTGCTCCTTGGCGAGATCCAGGGCGAGCAGTCCACCGAGCGAGTTGCCCGCGACATGCGGCCGGTCCAGCCCCAGGGTCTCGCACAAGGCGCCGAACACGGCGGTGGTCGTGCGCAGGTCGTACGCCAGGCCGTCCGGCAGGCCGGGGGAGGCGCCGAACCCGGGAAGGTCCACGGCGATCACGTCGCGCTCGGCGGCCAGGATGTCCACCACCGGGTCCCAGGCCTGCCGGTGGTGCCCGATTCCGTGCAGCAGGAGCAGGGGCTGCCCGCTGCCCGCGCGCGTGTAGGAGACGGTGACGGGCTGCGGGCCCTGGGGGGAGGGCACTTTGAAGGACACGGTGGTCGCGGACATGCGGATGCTCC
Source organism: Streptomyces cellulosae (assembly GCF_000721105.1). GTDB lineage: Bacteria > Actinomycetota > Actinomycetes > Streptomycetales > Streptomycetaceae > Streptomyces > Streptomyces cellulosae_A. The sequence goes on along the minus strand of NZ_JOEV01000004.1, from coordinate 223,821 downwards.
TCGGCGGGGACTCACTGACGAACACGGGGTAGACAGCTTGTCAGCAATTACTACCGGCGGGTAGCCCTCTGTGTGCCCGCGGTTGTGCGCTCTCGGCTGTGGCTCCCGGTGTTCGCCGTTGCGCCCGGGGGGCGACGCGCGCCTCAATCGCCTGGACACGGCCGCGTGACTCGGTTGGGATGGAGCGGTGACCGCGGACACCCTGACCGATGTCTTCGAAACGCACCGCCCCGTCCTCCTGGGCGTCGCCTACCGCATGCTGGGCCGCGTGGCCGACGCCGAGGACGTCGTGCAGGAGGCCTGGCTGCGCTGGTCGGCCGCCGACCGCGGCGAGGTGCGGGAACCGCGCGGCTACCTGGTGCGCGTCACCACCCGCCTCGCCATCGACCGGCTGCGCCAGGTGAAGGCGCGCGGCGAGACGTACGTCGGCCCGTGGCTCCCGGAGCCGTACGTCACCGACTTCGGTGACACCGTGCGCGACACCGCCGAACGAGCGGTGCTCGCCGACACCGTCTCCCTCGCCGTCCTCGTCGTCCTGGAGTCGCTCTCGCCGCTGGAGCGCGCCGTGTTCGTCCTGCGGGAGGCCTTCGTCTACCCGTACGCCGAGATCGCCGCCATGCTCGACCGCGGCGAGCCCGCCGTACGCCAACTCGCCGTGCGGGCCCGCCGGCACGTCGAGGAGCGGCGGCCCCGCTACGACGTCGACCCCGCCCAGCGGCGCGACTTCACTGAACGGTTCCTGGCCGCGGCCGAAGAGGGTGACCTGGAGGGGCTGATGTCCCTTCTCGCGCCGGACGTCCGGCTGGTCGGCGACAGCGGCGGCAAGTCCAAGGCGCCGCTGCGGGTCCTGGAGACGGCCGACAAGGTGGGCCGCTTCCTGCTGGGCGCCGCCCGGAAGGGCATCCCCGACCCGTCCTTCCGCTTCCTCGAGCTCAACGGTGGCCCCGCGCTCCTCGTCCTGTCCGGCGGCAAGCCCGACGCGGTCTTCCAACTGGAGGTGTTGGACGGCCACATCCAGTCGGTCTACATCGTCCGCAACCCGGACAAGCTGCGGTCCTTGGCCTCCGTCTGAGACTTGCACACCCCGTGAAGTTCCCCCGCTCACGCACGAATCCGAGAGCGTTGCCGACCTGTCACCCAACCCGCGTCGTGCGAACGCTCCGTGAACACCTCGCTGCGGTGCGTCCGAATGAGGCGCGAGGGATCGAGGATTGGTCTTGACCAAGGGTGGGGGCCGTCCTAAGGTCGCAGAGAAGTGCAACAACCTTTAATAAACAAGGGCGCTAAAACGTCGGCCGACCACGGCGATCGCGGAGGACAGGGTGGGGACCACGCAGCTGGAAACGGTGCCGGAACCGAAGTACTGGCATCTCAAGACCGTGCTCAGTGAGGCATTGGACTCCGAATTCACGGTGGGTGAGATCCTGCCCAACGAGCGGGACCTCGCCGCACGCTTCGGCGTCGCCCGCGCCACGCTCCGTCAGGCGCTGGAGCAGCTCGAACTGGAGGGCCGGCTGCAGCGTCGCCGCGGGGTCGGTACGACCGTCGCGCCGCCCCGCGTAGGGGTGGCCGTCGGCGCGGAGCAGCACGCCTGGCCGGGCGCGGCCGGCGATGTCTGGCAGCCCGTCGACTGCACCCTGGAGGTGCCTCCCGCGGCCGTCGCCGCCGCGCTGGAGACCGGCGAGCAGCCCGTGCACACGGTGCGCCGCTCACGCACGACCCACGGCCAGCCCGTCGCCGCCGAACTGCTCTACATCGCCGCGTCGTCGGTGCCCGAGCTCTCCGCCATAGACGCACCGTCCGGCGCCGCACGCGCGCGTGCCGTGCTGCGCGAGCTGCAGCGGCTGGAGCTGGAGGGCCAGGAGAACGCCGTCGAGCTCGGCTCCGCCCGCGCGGACGACGCCAAGGAACTGGACCGGCTCCCCGGGGCGCCCGTCCTCGTCGTCACCACCCGCTACATCAGCGACGGCCACACCGCCGCGCTCTCGGTCGCCACCTACCGCGCGGACACGTGCCGGCTGACCTTCGGGGACCCGGGCGGCGTGGAGATCCACCATGACCCGGAGCGCCGGGCTTCCTGAACGCGGTACGAGTACGGAGTGGGCGGCGCCCGGGTACCTCTCCGGGGCGCGCGTGTCCGTCCGCTGACGTGCGCGGCTGGCCCCCCTCGTCAGCACCGGCAGCGGCGCCCGTGCCCGGGGCCCTTCGGCGCCATGCGGTCGCCTCGCTGACGGGTCGCGCCGCCAGGCTGCCCGCGCCGTCCGACCGGTATCACCGGCGGGCCGTCACCGTGCCCTCCACCGCGAACAGTTGCTCCTCCACGTGGTCGAGGGCCAGCCGCAGGGCGCCGGTCGCGACGGCCGCCTCGCCCAGGAGGGACAGGGTCACCTTCGGGGGGCGGAGGCAGTAGCGGTCCAACTCCCGCCGCAGCGGCTCCAGTACGCCGTCCAGGCCGGCCGCCCAGCCGCCGATCACGACGAGTTCCGGGTCGAGGGCCAGCACCAGCGCGGCCACGTCGTGCACCAGCCGCTGGATGAAGCGGTCCACGGCGGCGCGGGCCCGCTGGTCACCCTCGCGGGCCTGGGCGAAGACCCCGGCGACCGCCTGCTCGTCGAGCGGGTGCAGGGGCTCGTCCGTGGTGGACAGCAGCGTCTCCGGCGTCGCCTCCCGGCCCAGCAGATGCAGCGCGCCGATCTCCCCGGCGGCCCCGCCGTACCCCCGGTGCAGCCGCCCGCCGATCAACGCACCGGCGCCGGGACTCAACCCGGCCAGCACGAACACGACGTCGTCGGACTCGGTCGCGGCGCCCTTCCAGTGCTCGGCGACCGCCGCGGCGTTGGCGTCGTTCTCCACCAGGACCGGGCACTTGAAGGAGCGGCTCAGGCGTTCACCGAGCCGCAGCCCCGTCCACTCGGGCAGCGCGGTGCCCAGTCGTACGGTGCCGTCCGCCTCGACGATGCCCGGCGTGCCGACCCCTACGGCCCGCAGCGAGCCGCGTGCGACCCCGGCCCGGCGCAGCAGATCGGCCACGGCGGTCCGCAGCCGCTCCAGACGCTCGTCGGCGGACGCCGTCTCGTCGACGTCCTTGGCCTGCGCGCCGATCACCCGGCCGTCCAGGTCGGACAGGAGTGCCGCGACGCGGTGCGCCCCGATCTCCAGGCCGAGCAGATGCCCGGCCTCGGCACGGAACCGGAACCGCCGCGCGGGCCGCCCCTGCCGGCGGACGACGCTCTCGTCGGCGGCCTTCTCGACGACGTACCCCGCCTCGATGAGCCCTTCGACGACGCCCTCGACCGTCGGCCGGGACAGTCCCGTCACCCGGGTGATCTCGGTCAGGGTCGCGCAGTCCGTGGCGCGCAGCGCGTGCAGCACCACCGCGGAGTTGATCCTCCGCAGCAGTGAGGGATCCCCGCCGGTCAGCCCCGCCAACGTCCGTCCTCCCAGCTCGTGCGCGTGTTCGCCGGATCGTACTCGGCGCGGGGGACCCCGGCGAGTGCCAGAAGGAACGGATCGGGCCGGCGGGGGCCATCGAGTCCGCAACAGGGCCGCTGAGCGGCGTGCTGTCGACCGTCCGCCGGCGGCCTGGCGAGGGCTCGGTGGAGGGTGCTCGGGCGGTGTCCTGACGGGGCTGTCCGCTCCGGCCGTTCCGCGTCCGGGGGACGTCACCGTCTGGGCTCTGCGGACGTTCCAGTGGGTGTTTCCGCTCCGGCCGTTCCGCGTCCGGTGGGTGTCTCCGCCTCGGCTGTGCCGGGTCCGGGGGCGCCACCGGCTGGGCTCCGGGGGGTTCCGGTGGGTGTCTCCGCCTCGGCTGTGCCGCGTCCGGCAGACGTCTCCGCCCCCGCTCCGCCGCGTCCGGCAGACGTCACCCGACAGCCCCGCTCAGCCAAGCTCTCCGCGCCCGCCTGCCTTGCCCGCCCGCCCCCGACCTCACCCCGGCGCCACGAACCCCGACTCGTACGCCGTGATGACCGCCTGTGTGCGGTCCCGTGCCCCCAGTTTCGCCAGGACCGCACTCACGTGTGACTTCACCGTCTCCGTCCCGACGACCAGCCGGGCGGCGATCTCCGCGTTGGACAGGCCCCGGGCCATCAGCCGGAGCACCTCCGCCTCCCGCTCGGTCAACCGGGCCCGCGCCAGCACCTCGCGCGCCGCACGATTGCCGCCGTCGCCGTCGCCGTACTCGGCGGCGAGCCGTCGTACCGACGCCGGGAACAGCAGCGACTCGCCCTCGGCGACCAGCCGTACCGCGTGCACGATCTCGGCCGGCCGGGCCCGCTTCAGCAGGAACCCGTCGGCGCCGGCCCGCAGCGCCTCGTACACGTACTCGTCGTTCTCGAACGTCGTCACCACGAGGATCTTCGGTGGCTGGTCGACCGTCCGCAGCACCGCGCGCGTGGCCTCGATCCCGTCCAGCAGCGGCATCCGTACGTCCATCGCGACCACGTCCGGCCGCAGCTGCCGGACCAGCGGGATCACCGCCGCCCCGTCGGCCGCCTCCCCGACGACCTCGATGTCGGGCTGGGCCTCCAGCACGGCCCGCAGACCGGCGCGGACCAGGGGCTCGTCGTCGACGAGAAGTACGGTGACCGGCATCCGGCCAGCGTAGATCAGCGCAGCGGCAACTCCACATGTACCTGCCAGTCGCCGTCGTCGGGGCCGGTCCGCGCGCGCCCCCCGAGCAGGGCCGCGCGCTCGCGTATGCCCCGCAGCCCGCTGCCCCGCCCGGGGCCCGGTATCGCGGCGGTGAGCGGATTGCGCACCTCCAGGTCGAGCGTGTCATGGCCGACGGAGACGCGGACCCGGACGGGGACCGCTCCCGCGTGCCGCAACACGTTCGTCAGCGACTCCTGGAGGATGCGGTACCCCTCACGGGAGACCGGGCCCGCGACGGTGTCCAGAGGGCCGGTCAGGTCGGCGTCCACCTTCGCCCCGGAGACCCGGGCCGACTCCAGAAGCCGGTCGGCGTCCGTCAGTGTGGGCCTGGCGCTCACGGGCCGCTCCGACTCCCGCAGGATGCCGAGGACCCGCTCCAGGTCCTCCAACGCGGTCCGGCCGGTCTCCTCGATGGCCTCCAACGCCCGGTCGGTGAACGCCATGTCGCCGGCCGCCCTCGCCGCACCCGCCTGCACCACCGCCACCGTCAGGGCGTGCCCGATGGAGTCGTGCAGTTCCCGGGCGATCCGGGTGCGCTCCAGGAGTTGTTCCGTGCGCTCCTCCAGGGCGGCGAGCCGCTCCGCGGCGGACGGGCCGAGGAACCGGAGGGCGAGGGCGGTGATCAGCTCACCCAGCCCCACCACGAACCCGTACAGCGCCACCAGCGGGAGCGGTACCAGCAGCGCGTACGCCCCGTGCGGTGTCGCCCCGCTCAGGACCGGGACACCTTGAGGCACACGGCCGGACGCGAGCTCCGCCAGCGAGTACGACAGCAGCGGAAGCCACACGCTTCCCAGCGACGTCAATCCGCCCAGCAGCATGCGCACTTCCAGCCACAGCACGGTGCGCAGCCGGTCCCGCCAGGTCGCCGACGGAGCCACGGAGATCTCCGCGGCCCGCTCGCCCGGCGTCAGCAGCAGCCGCGCCTGCACGCCCTCGCCCCGGCGCACGGCCGGGATCAGCCCGACCGGCAGCAGCACCAGCGCCGGCACCCACGGGGTCGACATCTCGATCCACATCCACACGCTGACGACCAGCATCGGCACCCACAGGTGCAGCAAACGCGTGTACGTCGTCCCCCGAAGCAACGGGCGCAGAAGGCGGGCCATTCCGTCATCGTGACAGCCGCCACTGACAATCGGCCTCCCCCGCACGGGGGAGCCGATGCCCACCGGCGGGGGAGGCCCGGAACCGGTCGCGGCGGTCAGGCTTCTGCCATGACCAGCATCGACGTCCAAGCCCTCACCAAGGAGTACGGCTCCCGCCGCGCCGTGGACGCCCTCACCTTCCGTGTCCTGCCCGGCAGGGTCACGGGCTTCCTCGGCCCCAACGGCGCCGGCAAGTCGACCACCATGCGACTCGTCCTCGGCCTGGACCGGCCCACGTCGGGGACCGCCACCATCGATGGCCGTCCCTACGCCACGTTCCGCGAACCCCTGCGCCACGTCGGCGCGTTGCTCGACGCGCAGGCCGCCCACGGCTCCCGTACCGCCCGGAACCACCTGCGCGCCCTGGCCGCGAGCAACTGCCTCTCGCTCACCCGGGTCGACGAGGTGCTGGAGGAGACGGGGCTGACCTCGGTCGCGAACCGTCGGGTGACGACGTACTCCCTGGGCATGCGGCAGCGCCTCGGCATCGCCGCCGCCCTGCTCGGCGACCCCGAGGTGGTCCTCCTCGACGAGCCGTCCAACGGCCTCGACCCCGAAGGCATCGTCTGGATCCGCGGGTTGCTGCGCCGGCTCGCGGGACAGGGGCGCACCGTCCTGGTCTCCAGCCACCTCATGAACGAGACCGCCTCCTTCGCCGACCACCTGGTCGTCCTCGGGCGGGGCCGCCTGCTGGCCGACACCCCGATGCGGGAGTTCATCCACGCGCGCGTGAAGCCCCGGGTACGGATCCGGACCACCGACGCCACCGCCCTCAGGAGCGTCCTCACGGCCCACGGCCACGACGCCGTGCAGCACGAGGACGGGCACTGGACCGTGCCGGACGCGCGCGTGGACGACATCGGACACCTCGCCTCCGCCGCGGGCGTACCGATCCTCGAACTCGCCGCGGAGGAGGCCACCTTGGAACAGGCGTACCTGGATCTGACGGCGACGCAGACCGAGTTCACCGCACAGCCGCAGGAGGTCTGACCATGGCGTTCCTTCCCGTGCTCCACTCGGAGTGGATCAAGATCCGTACCCTGCGGTCGCTCGTGGGGGCGTTGTGCGCGGTCGTCGTCGTGACGGCGGCCTTCTCCGCACTGGGCGCGCTCGACACCGGCGACGAGGAGGTCGACCCGCTGTTCTCGGCCTTCTTCGGCTTCACCTTCGGACAGATGGCGGCGATCGCGTTCGGCACGACGGCCGTGTCATCCGAGCTCCACGGGGGTTCCCTGCGGGGCGCGCTGACGGCGGTCCCCCAACGGGGCCGGTGGTTCGCGGCCAAGATGGTCGCGATCGCCGTTCCGTCCCTGGCCGTCGGGTTGATCACGGGCGTCGCGAGCCTGGCCGTGGGCACGGCCGCTCTCGGGGCCGACGCGCGCGGGCTCAGCTGGGCCGAAGGCGTGCGGGGTGTCGTCGGCTGCGGTGTCTACCTCACGCTCATGGCCCTGTTCGCCGCCGGACTGACCGCCTTGCTGCGCAGCGGCGTCGCCACCTTGAGCATCCTGATCCCGTTCCTGCTCATCGCGTCCTTCGTGGTGGGGGACATGTCGGCGGGCGTCGCCGACTACCTGCCCGACCGGGCGGGACAGGTCGTGTTCCACGAGACCTGGGACGGCTCCCTCGGCCCTTGGACGGGCCTGGCGGTGACCGCGCTCTGGACGGGCGCGGCGCTGCTCGCGGGGGCGTGGAACGTCCGTCGACGGGACGCGTGATCGCGCCAGGTCTTCGACGCGCCGCCCATTGTCAGTGCCGGCCGCTTTACTGGAGCACATGGACAGCGCGAAGTACGTCGCCAGGATCGACTCGCTGTGCACCGGGGGTCCCGCCGCGGAGCACGGCGGGTCGGACGTGCTCATGGCAGGCCCCGGTTACAGCATCGTGTCGTTGGAGATGAGCCCCGCGAGCTGGACCGGCGACCGGGAGGGACGGGTGCGGACGTTGGAGGACTTCTACGCCCTCAAGGACCACATAGCCGCTCTCCTGGACATCCGCTGGGGCGCGCGGCGGCCGTGGTGGATGGGGACGCTCGTGGTCCGCATCGACCGCGGGGAGCCGATACCGGAGCCCTGGACGACCATCAGCACCTTGGTGGACGAACTGGACCTGTGGCAGCCGGCCGGCACGGACCGCTGGCTCGCCCTCGGTGTCCTGGAGGGCGAAATGGACGACGAGGTCCATCTCCTGGCCCTGATCACCGAGACCGACCCACCGTGAACCGCCGGAGGACTCACCGAGATCTTGAGAAGACCTCTAGCCCTCCTCGGCCGCCACCCGCAACCGTGCGAACTCCTCGGCCATGGTCCGTGCGGTCCAGTGCGCGTTCAGCCCGCTCGGGTTGGGCAGCACCCACACACGGGTGTCGCCGATCGTCCGCTCCTGCGGGCCCACCCGGGCCTTGCGGTCGTCGAAGGCGGCGCGGTAGGCGGTGATCCCGACCACGGCCAGCCAACGGGGCCGCAACCGCGCCACCTTGAGCGCCAACTGCCGCCCGCCCTCGCGGTACTCCTCCGTGCTCAGCTCGTCGGCCCGGGCGGTCGCCCGCGCCACGACGTTCGTGATACCGAGGCCGTACGACAGCAACTCCCGTTGCTCCGACGGCTTCAGGAGCCTCGGGGTGAACCCGGACAGATGCAGGACCGGCCAGAACCGGTTGCCGGGACGGGCGAAGTGATGGCCCGTCGCGGCCGTCATCAGCCCGGGGTTGATGCCGCAGAACAGCACGTGGAGACCGTCCGCGACGACGTCCGGTACGAGACGGTCGCGGGCGGCCTCCAACTCCTCGGGAGTGAAGCGGGTCAGAGGATCGCTCCGGGCGTGTAGCCGGCGGCTTCGGGATGCTGCTTGGCGATCTCCTCGATCCGGCCGACGACCGCGGCGACCTGGTCGGCGGCGGCGCCCGTGAAGGACAGCTTGTCCGCCATCAGCGCGGCCAACTGGGCGCGGTCCAGGGGGATGCGCTCGTCGGCGGCCAGCTTGTCGAGCAGTTCGTTGCGCTCGGCACCCTGCTCACGCATGGCCAGCGCGGAGGCGACCGCGTTCTCCTTGATCGCCTCGTGCGCGACCTCACGGCCGACGCCCGCGCGCACCGCGCCCATCAGCACCTTGGTGGTGGCGAGGAACGGCAGGTAGCGGTCCAGCTCACGCGCCACGACCGCCGGGAACGCGCCGAACTCGTCGAGGACGGTCAGGAACGTCTCCAGGAGGCCGTCGAGCGCGAAGAACGCGTCCGGCAGCGCGACCCGGCGCACCACCGAGCAGGACACATCGCCCTCGTTCCACTGGTCGCCCGCCAGCTCACCCGTCATCGAGGCGTATCCGCGCAGGATCACCATCAGTCCGTTGACGCGCTCGCACGACCGCGTGTTCATCTTGTGCGGCATCGCGGAGGAGCCGACCTGGCCCGGCTTGAAGCCCTCGGTCACCAGCTCGTGGCCCGCCATCAGCCGGATCGTCTTCGCCAGCGACGACGGGGCGGCCGCCAGCTGCACCAACGCGGTGACGACCTCGTAGTCCAGCGAACGCGGGTACACCTGGCCGACCGACGTGAACGCCTGCGAGAAACCCAGGTGCCGCGCGATCCGCTGCTCCAGTTCCGCGAGCTTGGCCGCGTCCCCGCCGAGCAGGTCCAGCATGTCCTGAGCCGTACCGACCGGGCCCTTGATGCCACGCAGCGGATAGCGGGCAAGGAGCTCCTCGACCCGGCCGTACGCCACCAGCAGTTCGTCGGCGGCGGTCGCGAAACGCTTGCCGAGGGTGGTGGCCTGCGCGGCCACGTTGTGGGAGCGGCCCGCCATGACCAGCTCACCGTACTCACCGGCCAGCTTGCCCAGCCGCGCCAGCACGGCCACCGTACGGTCGCGCACCAGCTCCAGCGAGAGCCGGATCTGCAGCTGCTCGACGTTCTCGGTGAGGTCGCGGGAGGTCATGCCCTTGTGCACGTGCTCGTGCCCGGCGAGGTCGTTGAACTCCTCGATCCGTGCCTTCACATCGTGCCGCGTGACCTTCTCGCGCTCGGCGACGGAGGCCAGGTCGACGGTGTCCAGCACGCGCTCGTAGTCGGCGATCGCCGCGTCCGGCACCTCGATCCCGAGGTCCTTCTGCGCCCGCAGCACGGCGAGCCAGAGCTGACGCTCCAGCCTCACCTTCTGCTCGGGCGACCAGAGCGTGGCGAGCTCGGCGGAGGCGTAGCGTCCGGCGAGGACGTTCGGGATGCGGGGCTTGGCGGGAGCGGAAGTCACGTGTACGGATTCTACTGGCGATTCCTGCAGGCCAGCGCCCGGGTGTTTTCGTCGGAACCTACGAGAGGGGCGACGGGGCGGCTGGAGGGCCGCCTCCGCGAGCTCGGCCCGCACCTGGGCATGGCACGACGTTGGCGCACACCAGCGGGCCGGCGCCCTCCCGGGCAGCGACGGCACCAGGTCCAGCAGCTCCGGTCGCTCCAGGGGAGACGCCCCGGTACATGGCCATCACCTCGGTCCGCGTCCCGTCCCGCTTCCGCGTCGGGGTGTCGTAGGCGAACGGGTTGTACAGCGGGTGCCGGGGCGGGTTCCAGCCATCCGTGGTCCAGCGGCGGCTGACGTGGACCACGTCGCCGGGGGCGTGTTCCGGCCGGGGGCCGTACGGCCGTACTCGTGGATCCGGCCCCTGGCGTTGATCACCCGGGTGGCCTGACGGACTACTCCGCGGGCCGCTCGTCCGGCAGGAGACCGGGTTGCCCGGACGGCGACCGCTCGGCCCGGTCGGGCGGCGACAGGGCGGCCCGCTCGGAGGGCGACAGGCCGGCCCGCTCGTACGGCAGCAAGTCGGGTCGCTTCGGCGGCAGCCCGTCGCCGGAGGAGCGGCCGGTCAGCCGGCGGCCTATCCATGGCAGCAGGTGCTGCCGGGCGAAGCGGACGTCCGCGACCCGGCGCGCGACCCAGCCCGGCGGCGGGGTGAGCGGCAGCGGGGTGCGCCACTCGGTGTCCTCGGGCTCGTACCCGAGTCCCTGCCAGACCGCCTCCGCGACCCGCCGGTGACCCTCTGCCGTCAGATGCAGCCGGTCGACGTCCCACATCCGCGGGTCGCCGAGCGAGGGCGCCCCGTACAGGTCGACGACGAGGGCGCCGTGCCGCGCGGCGAGCTCGTCGATACAGACGAACAGTTCCTCCATGCGTGGCCGGAACCGTTCCAGGACCGGGCCCTGGCGGCCGGGGCTGCGCATCAGCACCAGCTGTTCGCAGGACGGGGCGAGCCGTTCCACGGCCTCCGTCAGGAGCGCGCGGACCCGCCCCATGTCGCACTTGGGCCGCAGCGTGTCGTTGAGGCCGCCCACCAGCGTGACCACGTCGGCCCGCATGGAGGCCGCCACGTCCACCTGCTCGGCGACGATCTGCCCGATGAGCTTGCCGCGCACCGCGAGGTTCGCGTACCGGAAGCCGGGGGAGTGGGCCGCCATCCGGCCGGCGAGCAGGTCGGCCCAGCCCCGGTAGGTGCCGTCCGGCAGCAGGTCCGACATGCCTTCGGTGAAGGAGTCGCCGACCGCGACCAGGCTGGTGTGAGTGGGGTTCGTGTGCATGGCGTCTGCGATGGTAACCCGGGCCCATACCCGTCGGTCGGTCGGCCCGGGTACCACCACGCACCCCTACGCTCGCTGACCGAACAGCTCCCGCAGGACGTCCTCCATGGTGACGAGACCCGTGAGCCGGCCGTCGGACCCCAGCACGGCGGCCAGATGCGTACGGCTGCCCCGCATCGCGGTGAGGACGTCGTCCAGCGGTGTGCTCTCCCGCACCCGGGCGATCGCCCGCATGTCCCGCAGCTGGAACGGCAGGTCCCGCGGGGTCTTGTCCAGCGCGTCCTTGACGTGCAGGTAGCCGATGATCCGCCGCCCCTCGTCCACCACGGGGAAGCGGGAGTAGCCGGTCTCGGCCGACAGCACCTCCAACTGCTCGGGCGTGGCACCCAGGTACACGTAGGCGATCTGGTCCAGCGGCAGCACCACGTCCCGCACCGGCCGGCGCCCCAGCTCCAGCGCGTCCCGCAGCCGTTCCTGCGCACGGTCGTCGATCAGGCCGGCCTCGCCGGAGTCCCGCACGATCCGGGCCAGTTCGGCGTCCGAGAAGGTCGCGGTGACCTCGTCCTTCGTCTCGACCCGGAGGAGCTTGAGCAGGGCGTTCGCGAAGGCGTTGACCGTGAAGATCACCGGGCGCAGCGCCCGGGACAGGGCGACCAGCGGCGGCCCGAGGAGCAACGCGCTGCGGACCGGCTCCGCGAGCGCGATGTTCTTCGGCACCATCTCGCCGAGCAGCATGTGCAGGTACGTCGCCAGGGTGAGCGCGATCACGAAGGAGACCACGTGCCCGGCGCTCTCGGGCACCCCGACCGCGTGGAACACCGGTTCCAGCAGGTGCGCGATCGCGGGTTCCGCGACGACACCCAGCACCAGGGTGCACAGCGTGATGCCGAGCTGTGCGGCGGCCATCAGCGCGGACACGTGCTGCAGACCCCACAGCACGCTCTTCGCCCGACGGTCGCCCTGGTCGGCATGCGGCTCGATCTGGCTGCGGCGTACGGAGATCAGCGCGAACTCGGCGCCGACGAAGAAGGCGTTGACGACCAGGGTCGCCAGACCGATCAGCAACTGGACGGCGGTCACGTGCCCTCCACCTCCGTCCCGTCCTCGTGCAGCGGTGCGTGCAACAGCACTCGCGCGGCCCGGCGGCCCGACGCGTCGACGACGTCCAGCCGCCAGCCCGCGACCTCGATCCGGTCACCGACGGCGGGGATCCGGCCGAGCTCGGTGGCGACGAGACCGGCCAGTGTCTCGTACGGCCCCTCGGGCGTTCTCAGGCCGACGCGGACGAGCTGGTCGGTGCGGGCGGAGCCGTCGGCGGAGTAGAGGGTGCGGCCCTCGTCGTCGCTGCCGGAGGGGGCCAGGTCGGGCGTCTCGTGCGGGTCGTGCTCGTCGCGCACCTCGCCGACGACCTCCTCGACGATGTCCTCCAGCGTGGCCACGCCCGCCGTGCCGCCGTACTCGTCGATGACGACGGCCATCGTCCGCTTGCCGGACAGCCGGTCCAGCAGCCGGTCGACGGTGAGCGACTCCGGGACCAGGAGCGGCTCGCGCATCAGCTCCGCGACCGGGACCCGGGGCCGGCGCTCGGCGGGTACCGCCAGGACGTCCTTGACGTGAGCGGTGCCCACGACCGAGTCGAGGTTGCCGCGGTAGACCGGGAACCGGGACAGGCCCGTGGCCCGGGTCGCGTTCGCCACGTCCTCGCAGGTCGCCTGGACGTCGAGGGCGATGACCTGCACGCGCGGGGTCATCACGTTCTCGGCGGTCAGGTCGGCGAGGTTCAGCGTCCGCACGAACAGCTCGGCGGTGTCCGGCTCCAGGGCGCCCTCCCGGGCGGAGTGCCGGGCCAGCGCGGCCAGCTCCTGGGGTCCGCGTGCGGAGGCCAGCTCCTCGGCGGGCTCCAGCCCGAACAGCCGTACGGCACGGTTGGCGGTGTTGTTGAGGTGGGTGATGAAGGGACGGAAGGCGGCGCTGAACCAGCGCTGGGCGTTGCCGACCCGCTTGGCCACGCCCAGCGGCGAGGAGATCGCCCAGTTCTTGGGCACCAGCTCGCCGACGACCATCAGGAACACGGTCGACAGGGCCGTACCCAGCACCAGCGCCAGTGAGCTCGCGGTGGAGCGCGAGAGGCCGACGGCTTCCAGCGGGCCCGCGATCAGCACGGCGATCGACGGCTCGGCGAGCATGCCGACCACCAGGTTGGTGACCGTGATGCCGAGCTGCGCGCCGGAGAGCTGGAAGGTCAGGTTCCGTACGGCCTTCAGGGCCCCGGCCGCCCCCCGCTCGCCGCGCTCGGCGGCGCCTTCCAGCTGGCCGCGGTCGACGGTGGTCAGCGAGAACTCCGCGGCGACGAAGGCACCACAGGCGAGCGAGAGCAGGATCGCCACCAGGAGGAGGAGCACTTCGGTCATCGGTTCACCTCCGTCCCATGATCGGACAGGGCGGAAAGGATCGCGCGATGTCGCGTACTGGTACTGGGAGGCTCGCCCATGGGCGGACGCTCACACCTTTCATGGAGGACCGAGTGGCCCTCCAAGGGTAAAGGATGGGCAAAAGAGTACGAGCGGCGGACCCCGCGCTACTCGGCGAGCGGCTTCACCCACCGCCGCCACTGCTCCTCGGGCGAGTATCCGGCGGCCCGCCAGACATGGTGGGCCGTCTCGTTGCGGGTGAGCACCATCGCGTCCCCGCGGCGCCCTCCCAGTCGTACGAAGCGCTCCTCGGCGGCCGTCAGCAGGGCGCCCCCGATGCCCCGGCGGCGCCGGTCCGGGTGCACCGCGAGCCGGTACAGATGGCAGCGCCAGCCGTCGAAACCCGCGATCACCGTGCCGACCAGTTCCCCGTCCAGCTCCGCAAGGATCAGCGCCTCGGGGTCCCGGGCGACCAGCCGCTCCACGCCGCTCCGGTCGTCGGAGATGCTCGTGCCCTCGGCGGCCACCTTCCAGAAGGCCAGTACGGTGTCGAGGTCGTCGGGCGTCGCGGCCCGTATCCGCAGCTCAGTCATATCGCGATCCCATCACACGGCCCGGACGGGGATGCGGAATTCCGTCATTCGGACAGTCGCCGACGCCACCCACGCGCCCGCCACGCGACCCTCACCGCCCCCGCAACTCCGCCATCACCGGAGCGAACGCCTCCATGTACGGCTCCAGCACCGTCAGATACGTGAAGCCGTACCGCTCCCGCTGAGCCAGTACCTTGCGGACGATCTGCTCCAGGGCGCCGACAAGAAGGAGCGGCAGCTCCAGGGCCTCCGCCACGGTCAGGTCCGGTACCCGCTCCACGAGGGGCCGCACCACCGTCTCGCGGTCCTCGGTGACGGCCACCATCTGCAGGAGCAGGTTCAGTTCCGCCGGTTCCGTGCGCCCCTGAGCCAACTCCCGGTACCTGGCCAGCCGTTCGTCGAGCTCCTCGGGCGTGATCGGCAGCAGCTTTCCCGCCGTGTTCCCCGGCACCGGGCGCGCGCCGGTGAAGGCCGCGATGTCCGCCCGCTCGGCGGTCAGCCGCAGCACGCGGTCGCCGTTGCCGCCGATCATCAACGGGACACGCGGCTGCTGCACCGGCTGCGGCTGATGGTCGGGGGAACCGAGCAGCCGCTCCAACTCGTCGACGGTGCGCCGCAGATGGTCCACGCGCTCGCCCGGTGAGCCGTAGGGCAGCCCGGCTGTGTCGTGCTCCGCCTGGACGTAGCCCGTGCCCAGCCCCAGCTCCAGCCGCCCGCCGGTCAGCGCGTCCGTGGTGGCGACCTCGCGGGCCAGCAGAGACGGGTTCCAGAAACCGGCGTTGAGCACGAACGTGCCCAGCCGTGGCCGTTCCGTCGCCTCCGCCGCCGCGATCAGCGCCGGGAACGGCGCGACCATGCCGAGATGGTCGGGGACCAGGATCACGTCGTAGCCGAGTTCCTCCGCCCGCCGGCACTTGGCGCGCCACTCCCCGGCCGGGGCGGGAACGATCATGCTGACGCCGAAGCGGAACGGACGGGACATGCACTCTCCTCTGTGGAAGGCGACTTGAGTGTCCCGGTCGATTCCATCACTCGTGCGCGATGGCCGCCAGCACGTTCATGCGGGACGCACGCAACGCGGGCAGCAGCGCCGCCACCACCCCCACCACCGCCGAGCCGACCACCACCGCGACGATCGTGGTCCAGGGAACCGCGAACGCGGTCAGGCCCTGCAGAGCCAGCACCTGCTGGATGCACACGCCCCACACCAGTCCCAGCGCGAGTCCCAGCACCGCGCCGAACACCGCGATCACCACCGACTCCAGCCGGATCATGCGGCGCAGCTGACGCCTGGCGAGGCCGATGGCGCGCAGCAGCCCGATCTCCCGGGTGCGCTCGACGACCGACAGGGCAAGGGTGTTGACCACGCCGAGCACCGCGATGACGATCGCCAGCCCGAGCAGCGCGTACACCAGGTAGAGCAGGACCGCGATCTGGTCGTGGACCAGTTTCTTGTAGTCGGCCAGGTCGCGCACCTGCACCTGCGGATAAGGGTCGAGCGTCCGCTCCAGGGCGGTGCGCAGCTCGTCGTCGCTCGTCCCGGAGGCGGCGTTCACGTACAGCGCGGAGTCCTGGCCGGCCGGCGCGGACTTCTCCAGCGTGGCCAGGCCGAAGTACAGGCCCCCCTCGGTGCCGAACCCCTCGGCGGAGTCCTGGTCGGTGAGGGCGCCCACCGTCAGTCGGGTGGTGCGTCCGCCCTGGAACTCGACGGGGACGGTGCTGCCGACGCGTGCGCCGTGGTCGCGCGCGAAGTCCCGGTCCATGGCGATGCGGCCGGCCGCGAGCGCCGCGGGGGTGTCGCCCTGGGCGTACGTGATGTGCGCGACCTCGTCGAGCCGCGGGTCGTAGGCCGCGGCGGTCGTCTCGACCCGGTCGCCGTCCGGCAGCCGTACCGCGACCGGAGTGAAACGCGACCGTACGACGAGCCCGGCGCCCGGGGTGTCGCGCACCGCGTCGGTGAGCTCCTCGGGGAAGGGCAGGAAGTTGCTGTTCTGGATCACGTAGTCGGCGCCCAGCGTCCTGTCGATCTGCTGGTCGAAGGACTTGGTCATCGACGCGCTCGCCACCGACATCCCGCCGACCAGCGCCAGGCCCACCATCAGCGCGGCCGCGGTGGCGCCGGTGCGGCGGGGGTTGCGCAGAGCGTTGCGCTGGCTCATCCGGCCGACGGACCCGAACAGCGCCGGGAAGGCCCCGCCGAGGACCCGGATCACCGGACGCACCAGCAGCGGGCCCGCGATCACCGTGGCCAGCAGGGTCAGGACGACACCGAGGCCCAGCAGCGAGGCCGCCGAAGCGGTTCTGGACGCGGTGACACAGCCCACGAGCGCGGCCGCACCTAGTGCCCCGACCACGGCACCGACGATCGCACGTGTCCGCAGCGGCCTGCCGATCCCGGCGATCTCGGCATCCGCGAGGGCCGCCATCGGCGAGACGCCCGCCGCCCGCCGGGCCGGCAGGTACGCGGCGACGAAGGTGACACCCACGCCGACGACGTACGCCGCCACGGGCGTGCCCCAGCCGATGACCATCTCGCTCGACTTGATGTTCATGCCGAACGTGTTCATCAGCGTGATCAGCCCGGCCGCGAGCCCGATGCCGGTGGCCAGGCCCAGCGTGGAGCCGACCAGGCCGAGCAGCAGCGCCTCGGTGAGGACCGAGCGGCGGACCTGGCGCCGGTCGGCGCCGAGCGCGCGCAGCAGGCCCAGTTCCCGGGTGCGCTGGGCGATCAGCATCGAGAAGGTGTTGACGATGAGGAAGACCCCGACCAGCACGGCGATTCCGGCGAAGCCGAGCATCACGTACTTGATGACGTCGAGGAATCCGCCCAGCTGGTCGACGTCCGACTTGGCCTGCTCGTCGGCGGTCCGGAACTCGTAGCGGTTCGCGCCGACCGCGGCGGCCACCCGCTGTTTCAGCTGGGCGTCGCTGACGCCTTCGGCGGCGTCGACCGAGATGCTGGTGGCGGCCCGCGGATTCCCCAGCAGCTTCTGCTGCGCGGTCGGGGTGTCCAGGAAGAGCAGCGCGGCACCGGGGTTCGTGGTGGTGAACGTGGCGATGCCGACGACCCGTACCTTGAACGAGCCCGGTCCCGCGATCACCGTGAGCGTGTCCCCGATCCGCACGTGCTTGCGGTCGGCGGACTCCGAGTCCAGCAGCGCCTCGGCCGGTCCGCGCGGGGCATGGCCGGAGGTGAGCTCGACGGGGCTGCGCTGGTCGGGGCTCCAGTCGGTGCCGATGGTGGGGGCGCCGGTGGTCGGACCGACGGACTCGTTGTCGCTGTCGACGACGGTGATGTTCTGGACCTCGGCGTCCGCGCGGGCGTCGGCGACCCCGTCGACCCGGGCCACCCGCTCGGCGAGCGCGGCCGGCAGGGTGGCCGTCATGCCCGAGGGCACCCCCTCCTTGAGGGTCTCCTTCGGGCTGACCGTGACATCGGGCGCGGTCGAGGCGAAGAGCCGGTCGAAGGTCCGGCTGAGCGTGTCGGAGAAGATCAGGCTGCCCGCGACGAACGCCACGGACAGTACGACGGCCAGCGCGGAGAGCAGCAGGCGTCCCTTGTGCGCGAGGAAGCTGCGGAGCGTCGCCTTCAGCACGGGTCAGTCCTTGCCGGGAGTGCCGTCGGACGCGATGCCTCCGTCTCGGGGCGTTCCTTCTGCGGGCGCCGCCTCTTCTCCGGGTACTGCCTGTCCTCCCGGTGCCGCCTCTTCTCCGGGTGCCCCGTCGAACGGGGCCCGGCTCACGTCGAACCGCTTCATCCGTTCGAGCACCGCCTCCGCCGTCGGCCGCTCCATCTCGTCGACGATCCGTCCGTCCGCGAGGAAGAGCACCAGGTCGGAGTGGGCGGCGGCGCCCGGGTCGTGGGTGACCATGACGACGGTCTGCCCGAGCTGGTCGACGGCCTCACGCAGGAATCCGAGGACCTCCAGGCCCGCCCGTGAGTCCAGGTTGCCGGTCGGCTCGTCCGCGAAGATCAGCTCGGGCCGGGAGGCCAGCGCCCGCGCGCACGCCACCCGTTGCTGCTGGCCGCCGGAGAGCTGGGACGGCCGGTGCCCCAGCCGGTCTCGCAGTCCCAGCGTGTCGATGACCTGGTCCAGCCACTTCTCGTCGGCCTTCTTGCCGGCGATGTCCATCGGCAGGGTGATGTTCTCGGCCGCGTTGAGCGTCGGGATCAGGTTGAACGACTGGAACATGAACCCGATCCGGTCCCGCCGCAGCCGGGTCAGCTCACGCTCCTTCAGCCCCGTGATCTCGGTGTCGCCGAGCCACACCTGCCCGGCCGAGACCGTGTCGAGCCCGGCGAGGCAGTGCATCAGCGTGGACTTTCCCGAGCCGGACGGCCCCATGACCGCGGTGAACCGGCCGCGCGCGATGTCCACGTCCACCGAGTCCAGGGCCAGCACGGTCGTCTCGCCCGAGCCGTACGCCTTGGTCAGGCCGCGGGCGCGGGCGGCGATCCCGTCGGCCGACGCCTGACCCGGCACATACTGAGCAGCAGGGGTGGACAAGGCTGCCTCCTCGCTCCTGGACGTAGGACTTTTCTGTCGCTTTCAGGACGTACGACGTTTCCGTCCGGGAGAGCCTAGTGTGATCCGTCCCACATCCGGTATCCCCCGTGGGTCCCGGGCGGTCTCCACCCCCAGGTCGGGCCCCTGATGCCCGTGTAAGGGGCACCTTCCACCCGTGGGATGAGCTCTTGCCGGTGCTAGCAAGGGAGCGCTAGCTTCGAGGTATGGCGAAGACCCAGCTGAACGTACGGGTGGACGAGGGCACGGCCCGCGCCGCGCGCGAACGCGCCCTGGCCCGCGGGATGAGCGTCAACCGCTACATCGAGGAGCTGGTCCGGCAGGACACCGGCGAGGTCGGGCACACCTTCGTGGAGGCCGCCGCCGACTTCATGAAGAGCTACGAGACCGTCTTCGTCGAGGAGTTCGGCGCCGAGCGCGAGGGTGCGCGCGAAGGTCGCCGCTGATCCGTTGAGTCCTCTGAGAATCGACCTCGCCTGGCTCCTCCTGCTCGCCGAACAGCAGACTCCCGGCGACCCCCAGGTCACCGACTGGGGTGCCCTGGTCGCGGCCGTCGCACGCCACCAGGCCGCGATCCTCGACGTCCCCGTCTACGACAGTCCGCACGCCCGCGCGGCCGCCCTGCTCCAACTCCTCATCCACGTCCCCGCACTGGAGCGCTCCAACGCCCTGTTCGCCTCCGCCGTCGCCTACGCGTACCTCGTCGCCAGCGGCCTGAAGGTCGTCACCTCGCCCGAGCAGGTCCGTGACCTTGCCCGGCTGGTCAAGAGCGGTGAGGCGTCCGTGGACGACATCGCGCGGGAACTGCGCCAGTGGAGCCTGTGATCACCGATCACCGATCACCGATCGCCGACACAGACCACCGATCACCGACACAGACCACCGATCGCCGACACAGACCACCGATCACCGACCCCTGATCACCGCTCACCGAGGGCCGGGCGCCACGCGGTGCCCAGCACGCAGTACGAGGTGGGCAGCTTCGGCCCCTTCTCCGGCATCGACATCCGCCGGTAGGGGCCGAGTTCGAAGCCGGCCTCCCGCAGTGCGGCGACCGGGTCGCGGGACAGGTGACACCCGCCGCTCAGCGGCGGCCACAGCGTGCGGTCGAGCGCGCGCTGGGTGAGGGTCATCGCCCGGCCGCCGCCCCGGCCGTGCTCGAAGAACCGCACCTCACCGCCCGGCCGCAGCACCCGCCGTATCTCCCCGAGGGCGCGCGGCAGATCCCGCACACTGCACAGCACCAGGGAGATCACCGCCGCGTCGAAGGCCTCGCTCTTGACGGGCAGCGCCTCCGCCGCACCCGGGACGACGTCGACGGGCACCTCGCACCGCATGGCAGCGTCCACCGCGTACTTCCTCAGCACATGCTCCGGTTCGATCGCCACGACCTCCGAGACCGTGCCCGGATAGTGCGCGAAATTCAGACCGTTGCCCGCGCCGACCTCGATCACCCGCCCGGACAGCCCGGCGAGCAGCCTCTCGCGCACCCGGCCCATGCCCGTCCTGGTCTCGGCGCCGACACTGATCCGGGCGTAGCAGCGGGCGAACAGCGGGTGGCGGACCAGATCCCCGGCCGGCTTCCCGGAGCCGGTGGACCGCAGCGGCAGCGGCATGGCAACCTCCCTCGCAGGCGGGCCTCACCTCGATTCTCCCCCGGACGGGGCCGTCGCATCCCCGGCCGTCACGTCACTCGATGAGACTTCAGGCCGGGGGAGTCTGGCGCCTGCGGAACGCCTCCGCGTCCCACGTGCCGCCCAGCCGTGGCGCGAGCCAACCGGACGCCGCGGCGCGGAAGCGGGCGGGGTCGAGCGCGCCGGCGCCGGCGGGCAGGGCGCCGAGCAGCGGGGCGCCGGAGACGTCCGGGAGGTCGGCCAGATTGCAACGCGACGCCAGATCCGGGGCGTCGGGCCAGCTCCCGATCACCACACCGGCCAAGTCGAGCCCACGTGACCGCAGTTCACGGGCCGTCAGTTCCGTCGTGTTCAACGTGCCGAGGCCCGCCGGTGCCACGACCAGGACCGGAGCGCCCAGCGACTGCGCCGCGTCGGCCAGTGTCCCGCCCGCCGCGTCGAACCGGACGAGCAGTCCGCCCGCCCCCTCGACCAGCACCAGATCGTGGTCGGTGGCCAGTTTGGCGGCGGCCTCGGCGATCTCCCGCGGGTGCACCGGCGCCCGCCCGGCCCGCCGGGCCGCCGTCGCCGGCGCCAACGGGTCGGGATACCGGGCGAGTTCCGTCGCCGTGACGGCGCCCGCGAGCCGCGCCACCTCCTCGGCGTCCCCGGGCTCGTCCGGTCGTACGCCCGTCTGCGCGGCCTTCAGCACGGCCACCGTCCGGCCGGCCGCGAGGGCGGCCGCGGCGACCGCGGCGGTCGTGACCGTCTTGCCGATCTCCGTGCCCGTACCCGTGATCACCAGGACCGGCATCTCATCACTCCCGCTCACCCTCGCCCCTCACTCCGCGCACCTCGCCTCATCCCTCGCGCGCCGCCGCGCACACCGCCCGCGCGATCCGCGCCACGTCCGCGTCGCCGGTGACGTACGGCGGCATGGTGTAGATCAGGTCGCGGAACGGCCGCAGCCACACGCCCTCACGCACCGCTGCCTCCGTGGCCGCCCGCATGTCGACGGCGTGGTCGAGCTGGACGACACCGATCGCCCCGAGCACCCGTACGTCCGTCACCCCCGGCAGCCGGGCCGCCGGAGCCAGACCCTCCCGCAGCCCCGCCTCGATCCGCTTGATCTCGGACAGCCAGTCCTGGCCCAGCAACAGCTCGATGGAGGCGCAGGCGACGGACGCCGCCAGCGGGTTGCCCATGAACGTGGGGCCGTGGGCGAGCACCGGGACCTCGCCGCGCGAGATGCCGTCGGCCACGCGCGCGGTGCACAATGTCGCCGCCAACGTCAGATAGCCGCCGGTCAGCGCCTTGCCCACGCACATCACATCGGGCGTCACCGCCGCGTGATCCGCCGCGAACAGCGCGCCGGTACGCCCGAACCCGGTCGCGATCTCGTCGAACACCAGCAGCACGTCGTGCGCGTCGCACGCCTCGCGCAGCACCCGCAGATACGCGGGGGAGTGGAACCGCATCCCCCCGGCGCCCTGCACCACCGGCTCGACGATCACCGCGGCCAGTTCGTCGGCGTGCCGTGCGATCGCCGCGCGCACCTCCTGCGCGTACGGCTCCTCGTACCCGGCGGGCGGCGCGTCCACGAAGACCTGCCGGGGCAGCACCCCGGACCACAGCTCGTGCATCCCGCCCTCGGGATCGCACACCGACATCGGCTGCCAGGTGTCGCCGTGGTAGCCGCCACGCCAGGTCAACAGGCGCTGCTTCGACGGGCGGCCCAGTGAACGCCAGTACTGCAGGCACATCTTGACCGCGACCTCGACCGACACCGACCCCGAGTCGGCGAGGAAGACATGTTCCAGTCCGTCGGGCGACATGTCGACAAGGAGCTTCGCCAGCCGTACCGCCGGTTCGTGCGTGAGCCCGCCGAACATCACGTGGCTCATCCGCCCCAGCTGCTCGCGCACGGCCTCGTTCAGCACCGGGTGGTTGTAGCCGTGGATCGCCGACCACCAGGACGACATGCCGTCGACCAGTTCGCCCGAACCGTCGGCCGGCCTCAGCCGCACCCCGCTCGCCGCCTCCACGACGAGCGGTTCCTGACGGCCGGGCATCGGACCGTACGGATGCCACACGTGCCGCCGGTCCAGCTCCAGCAGCTCCGGCACGGTCAGGTCAGGCATTGGGCGCGAGGTCCGTTCCGGCACCCCGGCGGCGTACGGCGACGAGATCGGTACGGGGCTCGGCGGCGGCCGTCGCCGCCGGGACGGAGCCGCACACGCCGCCCGCGCCCTCCTGCGAGCCGCACCCGCCGGCACCCTCGTGGGACCCGCATCCGCCGCCCCCGGCCGACACCCGGTGCTCCGGCAGCGTCACCTGGTCCGTGCCCTCCACCTCGAACCCGGCGTCCGCGATCATCTCCAGGTCCGCCTTGCCGGCCTGGCCCTCGGTCGTCAGGTAGTCGCCGAGGAAGATCGAGTTGGCCAGGTGCAGGGCGAGGGGCTGCATCGTGCGCAGATGCACCTCGCGGCCGCCCGCGATACGTACCTCGACGTCCGGGCAGACGAACCGCACCATGGCCAGGATCCGCAGACACCGCTGCGGGGTGAGGTTCCACTCCTTGGCCAGCGGGGTGCCCTCGACCGGGATGAGGAAGTTGACCGGAACCGAGTCCGGGTCCAGCGCGCGCAGCGAGAAGACGACGTCGACCAGGTCCTCGTCGCTCTCGCCCATGCCCGCGATCAGCCCGGAGCACGCGGACAGCCCCGCCGCGTGCGCCTTGTGCACCGTGTCCACCCGATCGGCGTACGTGTGCGTGGTCGTGATGTCCGCGTACGTGCCCTCGGACGTGTTCAGGTTGTGGTTGTACGCGTCCGCGCCCGCCTCGCGCAGCCGCTCCGCCTGGCCGTCGGAGAGCAGGCCCAGGCAGGCGCACACCTCGACGCCCTCGTTCTGCTCCTTGATCGTCCTGATGGTGTCGGAGACCCGGTCCACGTCCCGGTCGGTCGGCCCGCGTCCGGACGCGACCAGACAGACTCGCTTGGCGCCTCCCGCCAACCCGGCCGCCGCTGCCTTCGAGGCCTCGTCGGGCTTGAGCCAGGTGTACTTGAGGATGCCGGCGGTGGAGCCGAGCCGCTGGGAGCAGTAGGAGCAGTCCTCCGGGCACAGGCCCGACTTGAGGTTGACGAGATAGTTGAGTTTCACCCGTCGGCCGAACCAGTGCCGGCGCACCCTTCCGGCCGCGGCCACCACATCGAGCAGGTCGTCGTCGGAAGTGGCGAGAACGGCGAGCGCCTCCTCGCGGCTCGGCACCTCGCGCCGAAGCCCCTTGTCCATCAGCGTGTTCAGCAGGTCCATGAGAGTCGATCCTCGCTCAAGGTGCCGCCCGGGCCAAGGAGACATCGCCCACAGAATAGGGGGGCCGAAGATGTGGGTATCACCACACACCGGTGGCCGGCCGCGCCATTAGTGTCTGTGCACTGCCTACAAAAGCCCTGGAGGACCGATGGCGTTCGGCTGGATCGACGAGGAGGCGGAGCGACGCCGCCGCGCCGGACTCGTACGGACGCTGCGCCCCCGCCCG
Source organism: Streptomyces cellulosae (assembly GCF_000721105.1). Taxonomy (GTDB): domain Bacteria; phylum Actinomycetota; class Actinomycetes; order Streptomycetales; family Streptomycetaceae; genus Streptomyces; species Streptomyces cellulosae_A. The sequence continues at coordinate 199,779 of NZ_JOEV01000004.1, read as the reverse complement.
GCCGACTCACCGCTGCTCGACCTCGCGAGCAACGACTACCTGGGCCTGGCCCGCCATCCGGAGGTCACCGAGGGCGCGGCCCGGGCCGCCCGCACCTGGGGCGGCGGTGCCACCGGCTCCCGGCTGGTCACCGGTACCACCGCGCTCCACGCCGAACTGGAACAGGAACTGGCCGACTTCTGCGGCTTCGAGGCGGCCCTCGTCTTCTCGTCGGGCTACGCGGCCAACCTCGCCGCGGTCACCGCGCTCGCCCCGCACGGCTCGCTGATCGTCTCCGACGCCGGCAACCACGCCTCCCTGATCGACGGCTGCCGGCTGGCCCGCGGCACCACCCAGGTCGTCGGGCACGCCGACCCGGACGCCGTACGCAAGACCCTGCGCACCCACGAAGGACCGGCGGTCGTCGTGTCCGACACGGTGTTCTCGGTCGACGGGGACGCCGCCCCGCTGGCCGCCCTCGCCGAGGCGTGCCGGGAGGGCGACGCGGGACTGGTCGTCGACGACGCCCACGGGCTGGGGGTCCTCGGCGACGGCGGCCGCGGCGCCCCGCACGCGGCGGGACTCGCGGGCGCCGACGACGTCGTCGTGACCGTAACCCTGTCCAAGTCGCTCGGCAGTCAGGGCGGTGCCGTGCTCGGCCCCGCCCGGGTGATCGGCCACCTGGTCAACGCGGCCCGGACGTTCATCTTCGACACGGGTCTCGCCCCCGCGGCGACCGGCGCGGCCCTGGCGGCCCTGCGGCTGCTGCGCCGTGAGCCGGGGCGGGCGGAGCGGGCGCGCGCGGTCGCGGCCGAACTCCACACGCGCCTGACCACCGCGGGCCTTGAGGCGGTACGCCCCGACGCCGCGGTGGTCTCCGTGCGGGCGCCGTCCCCGGAGGCGGCCGTCGGCTGGGCGGCCGACTGCCGCACCGCCGGGCTGGCCGTGGGCTGCTTCCGTCCTCCTTCCGTCCCCGACGGCATCTCACGGCTACGGCTGACCGCCCGCGCGGACCTCTCCGCGGGGCAGATCGAACGCGCTGTACGAGTGATCGGTGAGACACGACCATGAGTCGGCGTGACACGGCCGTGTGCCGCACATCGGCGGACTGATCGGGACTGATCAGAGCTGATCAGAACCGGTCGGGAGTGGGTGGGCTGTCAGGACTGGAACGCGGCGGTGAATCCCGCCCAGCTCTCGGGGGAGAAGAGCAGTGCGGGTCCGGCCGGGTCCTTGGAGTCGCGTACAGCGAGCAGCCCGGCCCCACTGCCGGTGCCGGGCCGAGCCGTCTCGACGCAGTTGTTCGCTCCGGTGCTGTAACTGCTGCGCAGCCAGCACACGTCGTGCAGATCGTTACTGGAAGCCACGTGCCGAGGCAGGGCGGTCATGGTGCCTCCTTACGCGCCGCCACCTATTGCGGCGATGTAATCCAACGAGTCCTCGGGCGAAAGGGCGTGGAACTGAAGGGCGTTGAAGGCCTCGGTGTAGGCCTGGAGGTCTTCTTTCCGCTCGAGGTAGAGGCTACTCGTCAAGTGGTCGAGAACAACCACATCCAGATCAGATGTGCTCGAAAATGAGAAGATAACGAAAGGCCCGGTGACGCCGATGTGCGCTCCGGCGGCGAACGGCAGGACTTGCAACCGCACTTGGGGCAGTCGCGCCGCCTCGACCAGCCGCTCCAGCTGCCGTGTCATCATCTGGGGCCCGCCGACCTCGCGCCGCAGCACCGCCTCGTCCAGCACCGCGCTCAGCTCCAGCGGCGGTTGCGAGCGCAGCACGTCCTGTCTGGCCAACCGCACCTCGACCAGCGCGTCCAGGCGTTCGTCGTCCAACCCGTCGACCGCCGCGCGGGTCACCGCCCGGGCGTACTCCGGGGTCTGCAGCAACCCCGGCACCACCGAGGTCTCCAGCGTGCGCATCGCACTCGCCTGTGACTCCAGACTGATGAAGTCCCGGTACGTCGGCGGCAGTACGCCCCGGTACGCGTGCCACCAGTGGTGCCGTCCGGTACTCTCGTCCGACCCCGCCAACACCAGCAGCAACTCCCGCAGTTGGGAGTCCCGTACCGCGTAGGCGTCGAGCAGTAACCGCACATCCGCCGGTTTCACCCCGCTGGCGCCGGTCTCGATCCGGCTCACCTTCGACTGGTGCCAGCCCACCAGCCGGGCCGCCTCACCACTCGTGAACCCCGCGCCGGTGCGCAACGCACGCAGTTCGGCGCCCAGTTTCCGGCGGCGCACCGCGGGACCGTGCTGCATGGGCTACTCCTTACTCCAACCGAGGCACCCAAAAACGGTCTGCCGTCGTAGAGTTCACCGCTTCGAGGGACAGATATATGCATATCTTGGTGGATCGCCACCCGTGACCGCCCCGCTAGTGGCACTCTGGCGAACGAAGCACCAGTCCGGGACCGTACTCGAACCATCCGCTCCGTGTCGGACTGCGGTCCCGTGGGAAAGGGACGACGTCGCCATGGCAGACCATCTGGAAGCATCCGTCACTCTGCCGAGCGATCCCGCCTCGGTCTCCGCGGCCCGAGCCTATGTCCGCACCACTTTGATGGAGTGGGGCCTGTCGCCGGACACGGAGATCGCCGACACCATCCGCCTCATCGTCTCCGAACTGACCACCAACGCCGTACAGCACACCCTCGGGCAGTCACCCACCTTCACGGTGGACCTCCAGCTCGACCGTCACGAACACCTGCGCATCGGTGTCACCGACAGCCACCCCCGCTTCCCCAGACGGCTGCCCGCCGCCGTCCAGCAGGACAACGGCCGGGGCATGGTGATCATCCGCTGGCTGACCGCCGAGTGCGGCGGCAAGCTCAGGGTCCGCCCCACCCGCGAGGGCGGCAAGACGGTCCTCATCGAACTCCCCTGGACCGTCCCGGCCGAGCCGGTGCCGGCGGCGGGACAGCAGGAACCGTAGGACTCAGGCATGGCGGGCCCGAGTGAACGCACCGCGCAGCAGGGCCCGGAAGGCGTCGGCGGCGGGCGCCACCTCGTCGGCCCGGTGCGCGACCGAGATCGTACGACGCAGCTGTCCCCCTTCCAGCGCCCGCACCCCGACCGGAGTGACCGTCGTCCGCGCCACCATCTCCGGGACCACCCCGACCCCGAGCCCCGCACTGACCAGCGCGCACACCAAGGCATACCCCGGAGTCGCCACCAGCACCGACGGCGTGGCCCCGGCCCGGGCGAGGGCCGCCTCCACACCCTGCCGAGCCGGATGGTCCGGCGCCATGCTGATCAACGGCTGCCCCGCCAGCTCCGTCAGCGGGAGCCGCGCGGAACCGCCGGCGAGGGTGTGCCCGGGAGCGGTCACCAGGACCAGCTCCTCGACCAGCACCGGCTCCGCGCGGACCGAGGACGGTAGCGGGACCGCTTCCGCCGGCTCGTAGGTGTGCGTCAGCGCCAGGTCGATCTCACCGGCCGCCACCGCCGCGATCCCGGCCGGCGGTTCACAGTCCGCGACGGACAACTCCACATGCGGATACGCCCGGCGGAACGCGCTGAGCACCGGTGGCAGCAGATGGATGCCCGCCGTCTGGAAGGTGCCGAGCCGGAGCGTGCCGCCCGACAGCCCGGTCAGCCGCGCCAGCTCGTGCCGCGCCCGCTCCAACTCGTCGAGCACCCGGCGGGCCCGCGCCACCAGCACCTCGCCCGCGCCCGTCAGCCGCGCCCCGCGATGGTGCCGGACCAGCAGCGCCGTGCCCGCCTCCCGCTCCAGCTTGGCCAGTTGCTGGGAGAGCGCGGGCGGCGTGTAACCCAGCCGCTCGGCGGCCCGGGTGATCGAGCCGGCCTCCGCGACCGCGACCAGCGCGGCGAGTCGGGTGGGGTCGTACATGCCGGGTCCTCCGCGGGGCCGAAGCCAGGGCTGAAGCAACGCGCAAGCTGAAGCAACGGGTAAGCCGAAGCAACGAGTAAGCCGAAGCAACGAGTAAGCCGAAGCAACGCGCAAGCTGAAACAGCCACTCAGGCTAAAGCACTGCTTAAGGCTGACGCATGATATTCGAAATACCTGCTGAAGGCCTCCGCGCGGCAGGCTGAGCGCATGGACGGACAGCTCCTCGCCTTCACCGGGGTCGCCGCCGGCATGATCGCCATGCCCGGCGCCGACTTCACCGTCGTCGTACGCAATGCCCTGGTCTCCCGCCGGGCCGGCGTCGCCTGCGCCCTCGGCATCGCGGGCGGGCTGCTCGTGCACACGGCCCTGGCGGTGGCCGGGGTCGCCGCCGTCCTGGCCGCCGTACCGGCGCTGTTGCGTGCCCTGCAGCTGCTGGGCGGCGCCTATGTGCTCCACCTCGGCCTGCGCACGCTGTGGGGGCCACGGCGAGCGCGCACCGAAGCGCCGCCCGCCGAGGCCCCGTCCGTCGCCGGCCCGCTGCGGCAGGGCTTCGTCACCAACGCGCTCAACCCGAAGGCGCCCATCACCTTCCTGAGCCTGCTGCCGCAGTTCATGCCGGCAGGGGCGCCGGTGCTGCCGAGGACGCTGCTGCTGGCGCTGATCGTGGTGGTTCTCGCCCTGGTCTGGTTCCCGGCCGTGGCCCTGCTGGTCGACCGTCTCGGCCGGTGGCTGCGGCGGCCGAAGACTGCCCGGGTGGTGGCGGCCGTCACCGGCGGCGCGCTGACAGTTCTCGGTGCGGTGCTGCTCCTCGAACCGGTGTGGGCGGCCTGAGAGTCGTCCGGTGTTCGTTCTCCGACCGGCCGGCCCGCCGTACCAGCCGGGGGAGCAGCCACCACAGTCCGAGGCAGACGAGCAGGGTTGCCGCGCCCGCGGCCATGCCGCCCGTCCGGCCGGTCGTCACGTCGACGACGAGGGTCACCGAACCGGTGAACGCGAGGACCAGGACCCCCATGCCGACGGTCGCGAGCCGTGAGGAGACCTGGACGATGCGGGGCTTGGCGCCCTGCTGGAAGAGGGAGCGGTGCAGGGCCGCGGGTGCGGTGAACAGGGCCGCCGCGAGCACCGAGAGCAGCAGGGTGGTGACGTACATGGTGCGCTGCACCGTGTCGAGGGACGGGAAGCGCGGGGTGAAGGCCAGGGTCAGCAGGAAGGCGAAGAGGATCTGGACCCCGGTCTGGGTGACGCGCAGTTCCTGGAGGAGTTCGCCGAAGTTGCGGTCGGCGCGCTCCAGGGGCGTCTCGTTGCGGGCGGTGCAGGGACGGTGGTCGGCCATGGGTGAACGAGTAACCAGTCCGGCCCGTGTCACGCCCCGGAGGGCCCCGGAGGGGGCGGCGCGCCGCCGCGCGCCGCCCCGTCCGGGTGGGTCACCTGACCCGGCCGTACCAGACGCTCTTCGTCCAGATCTTCTGCAGCCGGACGACGTCCCCGGTCCTCGGGGCGTGCCAGATCTTGCCCTTCCCGGCGTAGATGCCCACGTGGTACACGGACGAGCCCGAGTGGAAGAACACCAGGTCTCCGGCCTTGCGGCTGCCGACGGAGATGTGGCGTGTCTTGTTGTACTGCTGGGCGGCCGTGCGGGGCAGCTTCTTGCCCGCCTTCTTGAACGAGTACAGCGTCAGTCCGGAGCAGTCGAACCTCTTCGGCCCGGTGGCCCCGTACCTGTACGGAGCACCCTTCTTGGACGCCGCGACCTGCAGTGCCTTCGTCGCCGGTGTCGCGGCCGCGGCGTCGGAGGCGACACCCGGGACCACGACCGAGCCGCCGACGGCGGCGATGGCGAAGGCCGAGGCCGTACCGGCCCGGACCATGAGCGACGGGACACGATTGAGCGCAGTCATGCGCAACCCTTCGTCAGCCGCCTGTGAAGGATGACCTGTCGGATTCGGGCTGGCGAAGTTGCCCGGCCGCTGACGCGGCTTCACCCCAAGGGCTGCTCGGCCCGGCACCTCCGGTGAGGAGATGACCGCTCCGGCGACCCGTCGTGCTTGGGTCCTCCACTCCTGCCGATCCACTTCTGTCGACCGGTCATCCGGGCGGCGGCAGGACTCGGCGTCCGCCCGGATCGCCCCGCCGCTGCGGCGGGGTCTTGTCGTCAGTCAGGGATCTTGACGCATGGATGTCCGAAAATCCCAACGGAACCGGGGGTTTGTGGCGTTACTCACCACTCACCCGTTCGGGTGGACACGCTTGCGTTCGAAGGGGTGTCGAGGGGCTCAAGGGGCCTCCGACCAGCGCCGGAATGCCCCATTTCGCCCTCGGACTACGCGCGTTGCGCAACCCGACAGGGCTCAAAAAAGGAGCTGCGTCTACGCCGATCGGGGGTAAGTCGTTCGGCCCGTTTCGGCCCGGGTCCGGACGCCCCGCCGACAGTGCGGCGCGCCCGGACCGGCTGTGGGGGCGTCAACTGCCGCAAGTGGGCGGCACCGTGACGCGAGCTCTGCGGCGCGTCGGGACCGGCTGTGGGGGCGTCAACTGCCGGAAGGCGGCGGCACCGTGACGCGAGCCGTGCGGCGCTCCCCGTCCAGTACGCGCAGCGCACGCGCCAGCGTGTCGGCGTGCAGCTCGGTCTCGCCCCGACGGTGCATCAGCTCGAGTGCGTCCCGCAGCGCGACCGCCTTGCTCACCAGCGCCTGGGCGGCACGCAGCCCGCTGTACGTGTCCCCGTGCCGGCCCGGGTTGATCCGGCCGAGCAGGTCGACCGCGTCGAGGTAACGGTCGATCAGCTCGCCCTCGGCGCGGGTCAGCGCGGGCAGCGGCGGCAGATCGGGCAGCATCGGCGGCTCACCTCGCGCCGGGCGCGGAGAGCGAGGCCCTGCGGTGCGGGATGAGCCGGTCCACCAGGCCGTACTCCACGGCCTCCTGGGCGGTGAGGATCTTGTCCCGCTCGATGTCCGTGTGCACCTGCTCCGCCGTCCGCCCGGTGTGCCGTACGAGCATCTCCTCCAGCCGGGTCCGCACCCGCGTCAACTCCTCGGCCTGGATGGCGAGATCGCTGGCCTGCCCTTCGACCGGCTCGTGGATCGCGGGCTGGTGGATCACCATCCGTGCCCCCGGCAGCGCGGACCGCTTGCCCGGCGTGCCCGCCGCGAGCAGCACCGCGGCGGAGGAGCCGGCCTGGCCCAGGCAGATCGTCTCCACGTCGCAGGTCACGTACTGGAGGGTGTCGTAGATCGCCGACATCGCGGTGAACGAGCCGCCGGGGGAGTTGATGTACAGCGAGATGTCCCGGTCCGGGTCCAGGTGTTCGAGGTACATGAACTGGGCCATCAGATCGTTCGCCGAGATGTCGTCGATCGGTGTCCCGAGGAAGACGATCCGCTCCTCCAGGAGTTTCGAGTACGGGTCCATCGTGCGGTGCCCGGAGCTGGTGCGTTCGGTGAACTCGGGCAGGACGTGGCGGGCGGACGGTCGGGTCATGGGAACCCCTCCTTCGGCGTCTGTAAAAAATGTACAGGATGTACGTGACGTTATGATGGGGGTATGGCCTACGAGATTCCGGTGACGCAAGCCAGGGCTGAACTCGCCGACCTGATCAACCGGGTGGTGTACGGCGGTGAGCGGGTGGTGGTGACGCGACACGGCAAACCCCTCGTCGCCCTGGTGTCCGCCGCCGACCTCGAGCGGCTGGAGGAACTCCAGGAGCCCGCGGAGGAGCAGGTGATCAGTGCGGTGTCCTCCGTACGGCAGGTCGCGTCCTCTCCCCGCGAACAGCAGCGCTTCGGTATCGCGGCCCATCACCGGGGGACCGGGACCTCCTAGCGGCGCGAAAGGACCGCACACCCCGCCGGCTGTGGCGCAGTGCGCGGTCGGACCGCGGTGTCGCGGGGAGGTCAGCCGACGGGCGAGAGCCCTGGCTCGGCTACGGGCTCGGCGGCCCGCGTGCGGGAGTTGAGTGCGCTGCCGAGCAGTACGGCGCCCAGGCCCAGCGCGGCCCACCAGGCCAGCGTCAGGGCGGGGCCCGTCGCCGCCGCGCCGTCGAAGAACGACACCGAGCGCAGCAGGGTGGCGCCCGCGCCCGGCGGCAGCCACTGCCCGATCGTGCCGACCGGCTCGGGCAGCATCCGTGGCGCGGAGGAGGCTCCCGAGAACGGGTTGCCGAAGAACATCACGGCGAGCGACACGACGCCGATCCCCGCGGCCCCGATCAGCGCGCCGAGGCCCGCGACGGCGGCGCTCACCGCCAGCGTGGACAGCGCCAGGACCCCTGCCTCCGCCCACCAGTCGCCGGTGATCACTCCCAGCCAGCTGTGCGCGAGCGCGGCCCCGACGATCCCCACCAGGGCGGCGGCACCGGTCAGTGTGACCACAGCCGTGACGCCCCGCAGTCCGAGCAGGGTCACCCCAGCGCCCGCCGCCAGGCCGGCCAGCGCCAGCGGCAGCACGCTCGCGCTCAGGGCCGAACCGCGAGGGTCGGCCGCGGGTGCGGCCACGACGTCGACCGTCTTCATCGGCGTCCCCTGCCCGGCCGCCTGCTGGGCGACGGCCTGCTGGAGCAGCTGGGCGACGAACGGGCCCGCAGCCGACGCGGTCAGCAGTTCGGGGCCTTCGGTGGTGGTGACGACCGCGCCGTATACGGTCCGGTCCTCGATGGCGTCCCGGGCGGCGGCCTCGTCGCCGTAGCGGTGGATCTCGAACGCGCCCTCGTGCTGCCGCAGTTGCTTCTCCAGCTGCGCCGTCGCGGTGGCGGGACCGGCCACGCCGAGCGGGAGTTCGCGGGGCGCGGTGCGGGCGTTGGGCCAGGCGAACGCCCACAGGGCCAGCGCCGCGAGGAGGGGGACCAGCGTGATCAGCGCGATCGTGCGCACGGCGGGGGCCCGGGGGACGGGTCGGGTGGAGGTGGCGGAGCGCGTGGACATCGGGTTCTCCTCCCACTAAAAAGAAGGATCGTTCGTTTTTACTGTGTCACCACCGTGCTGCGACTGGTGCCGCTTGTCAAGAAGGAACGTTCGTTTTAGCGTGAGCGCCATGGCACGCGTATCCCAGGCCCACCTCGACGCCCGCCGTCGGCAGATCCTCGACGCCGCCGCGCTCTGCTTCGCCCGCAACGGCTTCCACGCGACGTCGATGCAGGACGTGCTGAAGGAGGCCGATCTCTCGGCGGGCGCGGTGTACCGCTACTTCAGCGGCAAGGAGGAACTCATCGCGGCGATCGTCGGCGAGGTGCTGGCATCGGTCCGGGCGGCCTTCGAGGATGCTGCCGGTCAGTACCCGCCCGCGCCGCCGGACCTCCTCGTCGGCGCGGTGCTGGGCCGGACGCTGGCCACCAAGGCCTCGCTGACCATCGACGGTGAGCCGGCCTTCCCCCGCCTGGTGGTCCAGGTGTGGTCGGAGACGGTGCGCAACCCGAAGCTGGCGGCGGTCCTCCGCGAGGGATACGACGCGGTGGGCGCGGCCTGGGAGCGGATCGTCGCGTGCTACCAGGACGCCGGGATGATGAGGGCGGACCTGCCCCCCGAGCACGTCGCCCGCACCATGATCGCCGCAGTGATCGGGTTCACCGCACAGCAGTCCCTGTTCGGGCCGCTCCCGGTCGAGGCGCTGCAGAACGGTCTACGGGCGTTGATGAGCATGTCCGTCCCGGAGTCGGGGACCGGAACGGATCACGGATCGGTTAACGTGCCTGAAACCCGCTCCAACTAGCCTGCGGGATCCACGCCACCAGGGACTTTGCCCCGGGGCTGCGGCAACCGGGCCCCGCACGGTCCGGAGCGAGGACTGTGAGGTGGGACGTGCAACTGACCCCGCACGAGCAAGAGAGGTTGCTCATCCATGTGGCGGCCGACGTGGCCGAGAAGCGGCGGGCCCGCGGGCTCAAGCTGAACCACCCGGAGGCGGTCGCCCTCATCACGTCGCACATCCTCGAGGGCGCGCGTGACGGCCGTACGGTCGCCGAACTCATGGCGTCCGGGCGCAAGCTGCTCACCAGGGACGACGTCATGGAGGGCATCCCCGAGATGATCCACGACGTCCAGGTCGAGGCGACCTTCCCGGACGGCACCAAGCTCGTCACCGTCCACGATCCGATCGTCTGACGGGGAGGGACCGCCGTGATTCCCGGAGAGTTCCTGTTCGCCGAGGACCCGATCGTCTACAACGAGGGCCGTGAGGTCACCTCGCTCACCGTCCTGAACGCCGCCGACCGGCCCGTCCAGGTCGGTTCCCACTACCACTTCGCCGAGGCCAACCCCGGTCTGGACTTCGACCGCGCAGCCGCGCGCGGCAAGCGGCTCAACATCGCCGCCGGTACCGCCGTACGCTTCGAGCCCGGGATCCCCGTCGACGTCGAACTCGTCCCGCTGGCCGGTGCCCGTGTGGTGCCCGGGTTGCGCGGGGAGACCGGAGGTGCCCTCGATGCCTGAGATCTCGCGTGCTTCGTACGCCGACCTGTTCGGCCCGACGACCGGCGACCGCATCCGGCTCGCCGACACCGATCTGCTGATCGAGATCGAGCAGGACCGCAGCGGCGGTCCCTCCCTGGCCGGTGACGAGGCCGTGTTCGGCGGGGGCAAGGTCATCCGCGAGTCCATGGGCCAGTCGCGTGCCACGCGCGCAGAAGGCACCCCCGACACCGTCATCACCGGTGTGGTGATCGTCGACCACTGGGGCGTCGTCAAGGCCGACGTCGGCATCCGCGACGGCCGGATCACCGGCATCGGCAAGGCGGGCAACCCCGACACCATGGACGGGGTGCACCCGGACCTGGTGATCGGTCCCGAGACCGAGGTCATCGCGGGCAACGGGCGGATCCTGACCGCCGGCGCGATCGACGCGCACGTGCACTTCATCTGCCCGCAGATCGCCGACGAGGCGCTGTCGGCCGGTATCACCACGCTGGTCGGCGGCGGCACCGGACCGGCCGAGGGCTCGAAGGCGACCACGGTCACACCGGGCCCCTGGCACCTGGCCCGGATGCTGGAGGCGATGGAGCAGTACCCGCTCAACATCGGCTTCCTCGGCAAGGGCAACACGGTCTCGCACGAGGCGATGCTGTCCCAGATCCGCGGCGGCGCCCTCGGCCTCAAGCTGCACGAGGACTGGGGCTCCACCCCGGCCGTCATCGACGCCTCGCTGACCGTCGCCGACCGGACCGGCATCCAGGTCGCCATCCACACGGACACGTTGAACGAGGCGGGCTTCGTCGGCGACACGCTGGCCGCGATCGCGGGGCGGGGGATTCACGCGTACCACACCGAGGGCGCCGGCGGCGGGCACGCGCCGGACATCATGACCGTGGTCTCCGAGCCGCACGTACTGCCGAGCTCGACCAACCCGACCCGGCCGTTCACCGTCAACACCGCCGAGGAACACCTCGACATGCTGATGGTCTGCCACCACCTCAACCCGGCCGTCCCCGAGGACCTCGCCTTCGCCGAGTCCCGCATCCGGCCCTCCACGATCGGCGCGGAGGACATCCTCCACGACCTGGGCGCGATCTCGATCATCTCCTCCGACGCGCAGGCCATGGGCCGGGTCGGCGAGGTCGTCATGCGGACCTGGCAGACCGCGCATGTGATGAAGCGGCGGCGGGGTGCGCTGCCCGGTGACGGGCGCGCGGACAATCATCGGGTACGTCGCTATGTCGCCAAGTACACGATCAACCCGGCGCTCGCGCAGGGCCTGGCGCGGGAGATCGGCTCCGTGGAGTCCGGCAAGCTCGCCGACCTCGTGCTGTGGGAGCCGGCGTTCTTCGGCGTCAAGCCGCACCTGGTGATCAAGGGCGGGCAGATCGCGTACGCGCAGATGGGCGACGCGAACGCGTCGATCCCGACCCCGCAGCCGATCCTGCCGCGTCCGATGTACGGGGCGATCGGGCGGGCACCCGCCTCGAACTCGTTCAACTTCGTGGCGCCGCTCGCCATCGAGGACGGGCTGCCGGAGCGCCTGCAGTTGGGGAAGCGCTTCGTCGCCATCGAGTCCACGCGGGGCGTGACCAAGGCGGACATGCGGGAGAACGACGCGCGGCCGACGGTGCGGGTCGATCCGGACAGCTTCGCCGTGCATATCGACGGGGAGCTCGTCGAGGCGACGCCGGCGGCTGAACTGCCCATGGCCCAGCGGTACTTCCTCTTCTGATGTCCAGGGCAGCGCTTCTCGTTCTGGCCGACGGCCGTTTTCCCGCCGGGGGGCACGCGCACTCCGGTGGGGCCGAGGCGGCCGTCAAGGCGGGGCGGATCACCGGGGCGGCGAGCCTGGAGGACTTCTGCCGGGGGCGGTTGCACACGGCGGGGCGGGTCGCCGCGGCGCTGGCCGCTGCCGCGGTGCTCGGCATGGATCCCGTGGAGTTGGACGCGGCCGCGGATGCCCGGACGCCGTCGCCGGCGTTGCGGGGTGCCGCGCGGAAACTGGGGCGGCAGTTGATGCGGGCCGCGCGGGTGACCTGGCCGTCGCCGGAACTCGACGCGCTGGCGCGGGAGTTTCCCAAGGGGGCGCATCAGCCGGTGGTGCTCGGGGTGGCGGCTCGGGCGGCGGGGTTGGGGGCTGTTGATGCGGCGTACTGCGCGGTGTACGAGAGTGTGAGCGGGCCGGCGTCGGCGTCGGTGCGGTTGCTGAGTCTGGATCCCTTGGACGCCACGGGGGTGTTGGCGCGGTTGGTGCCGGAGCTGGACCGGGTCGCGGATGCGGCGGTGGAGGCGGCGCGGGTGGCTGTCGACGGAGGGGTCGACGCGTTGCCTGCGGCTTCGGCGCCGCTGTTGGAGATTTCGGCTGAGGGGCATGCGGCGTGGCCGGTACGACTGTTCGCGTCCTAGGGTGTGCTCGCCCCCGCCGCCCCTACCCTTCCCATCCCCAGGGGCGCTGCCCCTTCGACCCCACCGGGGCTCCGCCCCGGACCCCGGCGGGGACCCCGTACCCTGTACCCCTCCTGGGGCTCCGCCCCGGACCCTGGCGGGGACCCCGTACCCTGTACCCCTCCTGGGGCTCCGCCCCGGACCCTGGCGGGGACTGCGTCCCCTGCACCCCTCCTGGGGCTCCGCCCCGGACCCTGGCGGGGACTGCGTCCCCTGTACCCCTCCTGGGGCTCCGCCCCAGACCCCGATCGGCCTGAACGGCCTCGTCCTCAAACGCCGGACGGGCTGGTTGATGCGCGGCCCGGCTGAACAGCACCGCAGGCCACTGCAGACCCGCAACGCCCCGCAGACCCGCTCAGGACCCGCAGACCCGAAAGGCATCGCAAACCCCCGCTGAGGCACCGCAGACCCGCAAGGCATCGCAGACCCGCAAGGCAGCGCAGCTCGCGATGGCACCGCAGATCCACGAAGGACACCGCAGACCCGCAAGGCAGCGCAGCTCGCGATGGCACCGCAGACCCTCTGAGGCATCACAGGCCGCGATGGCACCACAGACCCGCCAAGGCACCACAGACCCAACGAGCACCCACCGTCGGCAATCAAGAGGAGCCCCCCATGCATCTCGACCACTCTCACCACGGCCCCGCCGCCGTAAGTGCCGACGCTCGGCGGCCCGACGGGGTTCGCCGGGCTTTGCGTATCGGGCTCGGGGGGCCCGTGGGGTCGGGGAAGACGGCTACCGTTGCCGCGCTCTGCCGGGCTCTGCGGGAGGACCTGGCCCTTGCTGTCGTTACCAATGACATCTACACCCGCGAGGACGCCGAGTTTCTGCTCAGGGAGGCTGTGCTGCCGCCCGAGAGGATCACCGCCGTGGAGACGGGGGCGTGTCCGCACACCGCGATCCGGGATGACATCTCCGCCAATCTGGAGGCGGTGGAGGACCTGGAGGACGAGGTGGGGCCGTTGGATCTGATCCTGGTGGAGTCGGGCGGGGACAATCTCACCGCGACCTTCTCCAAGGGGCTGGTCGACGCGCAGATCTTCGTCATCGACGTGGCCGGCGGGGACGACATTCCGCGCAAGGGCGGGCCCGGGGTCACCACCGCCGACCTGCTCGTCGTCAACAAGACCGACCTCGCGCCGTACGTCGGTTCCGACCTGGGGCGGATGGCGGCGGACGCCAAGGCGCAGCGGGCCGAGCTGCCGGTCGTGTTCCAGTCGCTCCGGAGCGAGCCGGGTGTGAAGGACGTAGCCGACTGGGTGCGGGCGCAGCTCGCCGCGTGGACGGCATGACCGCGGGCACGACCGGAGTGCGGGCCACCGCGAGGATCGTCGCCCGGGACGACGGGCGGGGCGGTACGTCGCTGCCCGTCCTGGAGGGCGACGGGCCGCTGGCCCTGCGACGGACCCGGGGCAGCGGCGCCGAGGCGCGGGTCATGCTCGTGGGCGCGATGAGCGGGCCGCTCGGCGGTGACCACTTCACCGTGGAAGCCGGTGTCGAGAGCGGGGCCCGGTTGCGTGTCGGGTCGGCCGCCGCGACCATCGCGCTGCCGGGGCAGGCGAAGGGCGAAGCCCGGTACGACGTCCGGCTCACCGTCGCCGACGGCGGTGAACTGTGGTGGCTGCCCGAGCAGTTGATCTCCGTGCGAGGGAGTGATCTGCACGTCACCTCCCGTGTCGACCTCGGTGCGACCGCCCGGTTGGTGCTGCGCGAGGAGCAGGTGCTGGGGCGGACAGGGGAGGAGCCCGGGCGGCTCGGCAGCCGACTTGTCGTACGGGTCGCGGGACGGGCCGTGCTCGACCAGGAGTTGGCCTGCGGTCCGGGGGCACCCGGTGGCTGGGACGGGCCCGCCGTCCTCGCGGGACACCGGGCGGTCGGTCAGATCGTCGTCGTGCGGCCGGAGTTCGCGGACGCGCCGGTGACCGCGCGGGTGCTGGGGGAGGGGGCCGCGGTCGTCCCGCTCGCGGGGCCCGCCGCGCTGGTGACCGCCGTGGCGTCGGACGCGCTGCGGTTGCGGCGGGTGCTGGACGAGGCGCTGGCGTCTGTCGGATAGACGCAGGTGTCCGCCAAGCGAACGCGTGAGTCCGCTTATCGGATTGGCAAAGAAAGGCCGACCACCCCTGTTCACAGGGGTCCCACAGCCGAGAGGATCCCCGTACACATCAACGACACACGGGGAGGGGTCCCTTGAGGGACAAGAGAGTGACGAGGCGCACGGCAGCGTTCGGTTCCGCCGGAGTGCTCGTCACGGCGACACTGATAGCCGGCGCCGTGGCGCCCACGGCGAGCGCCAGCGCGGACACCCGTGGCGGCCAGGACCGCGAGGCCCGCGGTGCCGCGGTCGCCGCCGCCAAGGCCGCGAAGGCCGGCATCAAGTGGCAGGACTGCCCGGCCGACTGGGGCCTGGAGAAGCCGATCCAGTGCGGCTATGTCACCGTGCCGCTCGACTACGCCAAGCCCAACGGCAAGCAGATCAAGATCGCCGTCGACCGCATCGGCAACACCGGTACCGAGAAGGAGCGCCAGGGCGCGCTCGTCTACAACCCCGGCGGCCCGGGCGGCTCCGGCATGCGCTTCCCGCGCCGGGTCACCACCAAGGCCCCGTTGTGGACCAAGACGGCCAAGGCGTACGACTTCGTGGGCTTCGACCCGCGCGGCGTGGGCCACTCCGCGCCCATCTCCTGCGTCGACCCGCAGGAGTTCGTGAAGGCGCCCAAGATGGACCCGGTGCCGGACTCCGAGGCCGACAAGCGCGCCCAGCGCAAGCTCGCCCGTGAGTACGCCGAGGGCTGCTACGAGCGCAGCGGCGAGATGCTGCCGCACATGACCACGCCGAACACCGCGCGCGACCTGGACGTCATCCGCGCCGCGCTCGGCGAGAAGAAGCTCAATTACCTGGGTGTCTCCTACGGCACCTACCTCGGCGCGGTCTACGGCACGCTGTTCCCGGGCCATGTGCGCCGCATGATCGTCGACAGTGTCGTCAACCCGTCGCGGGACAAGATCTGGTACGAGGCCAACCTCGACCAGGACATCGCCTTCGAGGGCCGCTGGAAGGACTGGGAGAACTGGGTCGCCGCCAACGACGCCACCTTCCACCTCGGCGACACCCGGGCCGAAGTCCAGGCGAAGTGGCTTGAGTTGCGGGCCACCGCGAAGAAGAGCCCGATCGGCGGCGTCGTCGGCCCGGCCGAACTGCTCGCCTTCTTCCAGGGCGCCCCGTACTACGACTCCTCGTGGGTGCCGGTCGCCACGGTGTTCGGCAAGTACTTCGCCGGCGACACCCAGGCGCTCGTCGACGCGGCCGCCCCCGACATGTCGGACACCGCGGGCAACATCTCCTCGGAGAACGGCAACGCCGTGTACACGGCCGTCGAGTGCACCGACGCCAAGTGGCCGACCAGCTGGCAGAAGTGGGACCGGGACAACACCCGGCTGCACCAGAAGTACCCGTTCCTGACCTGGTCCAACGCCTGGATGAACCTGCCCTGCGCGACCTGGCCGGTCAAGCAGCAGACCCCGGTGAACGTCAAGACCGGCAAGGGCCTGCCGGGCGTGCTGATCGTGCAGTCCGAGCGCGACGCCGCCACTCCGTACCCGGGCGGCGTCGAACTGCACAAGCGGTTCAAGGGCTCCCGCCTCATCACCGAGAAGGACGCGGGCTCCCACGGCGTGACCAACCTGGTCAACCCGTGCATCAACGAGCGGGTGGACAGCTACCTGCTCACCGGCAAGCTGGACCGCGCCGACGTCACGTGCGCGCCGCACGCGACGCCGAAGCCGTAAGTCCGACCGAGTGAAGGGGGCGGCCGTCGCCGACGGCCGCCCCCCTTTCAGTGCCGAGTTCAGGCGTCGACCGCGCCCGGCCCGTCGAGAAACGCGTCCTCCGCCGCGTAGTCGAAGAGGTCGCCGTACGTCTGGAACATCTTCGGGTACGCCTCCCGCCAGTCCCGTCCGGTCAGGTGTTGCTCGATCCACGCGACGGTGTCCGGCAGCGTCTGCGCATACCGGGCGACGGGCCGGTAGCCCAACTCCCGTTCGGCGGCGCCCATGTCGCACACCACCGGCACCGGCACCGACCATGGCGTGTCCCCCACGGTCGGCCCGGGCGGCGGGCCGTCCAGCAGGACGTTCTCCCGCTCGACGCCCATGACCGCGTCGATCGCCCCGGCGATCTCAGCCACCGTCGGCGCGTCCGGGTCCACGGCGTTGAGGACGCGTGTGCCCGGCCGGCCCGCGGCCAGCCGGATCAGCTCCGCGATGGTGTGCACGCTCGCCGGATGGAAGCGGCTCTCGCCGCGGTACGGGAGGATGCGCCGCGTCCGCCCGTCCAGGTTGCGCTTGACGAAGTACAGCTCGCGGGGCGTTCGGCAGTGCGGCCCGTGGATCGCGCCGGCCCGCAGCAGCGTGGTCGGCAACCGGTCGCCCGCGGCCAGCAGATGGCGCTCCAGTCCCGCTTTGCGGGTGCTGTACGAGGTGTCACCCGGTTGGACGGTCCGCTGGTCCTCGGTGACCGGAACCGGGTACTGGGGGAAGCCGCCCGGCTCCGCCTGGGTGTCGAAGTTGCGGCCCTTGTCGTCCTCGTACACCGAGACGCTGGAGATCACCACGGCCGAGCCCACCCGGTCGGCCAGCGAGGTCAACTGACGTGCGTGCGCGGGACCGTAGGCGACCATGTCCACCAGCACGTCGCAGCCGTCGCCGACCGCCTCGGTGAGGGCCGCGTCGTCCTCCCGGTCGGCCCGCGCCACGCGTACGTCCTCGGGCCAGCCGTCGTCCCGTCCGCCGCCCCGGGAGACGGCCGTCACCTCCCAGCCGTCCCGGGCCAGCACGCCCACGGCCACCCGCCCGATCTGTCCCGTCGCTCCGACCACCACAGCACGTCTCATGCCACGACCGTACGAGCGCGACGGCCGCCGCCCCGGGTGTTCTGCCGACAGCAGAGATCAACTCAGCGGCAGTCGCGGGAACCTGCGCTCCCTGTCGGAGCGCGCGGCGGCCTCCTCCGCCTTCACCACGGCCGCGTACTGGTCGACGTACTCCTGCTCGGACAGCTTCAGGATCGCGTACATGATCTCGTCGGTGATCGCACGCAGGACCGCCTTCTCGTTCTCCATTCCCGCGTAGCGCGAGAAGTCGAGGGGCTTGCCGAAGCGGATCACCACGGGGTGGATGTTGGGGACGACCTTGCCGGGCGGCTGGGCCTCGAAGGTGCCGATCATCGCGCACGGGACCACCGGGACCTGGGCCCTGAGCGCCATCACCGCGACACCGACCTTGCCCTTGTAGAGCCGCCCGTCGTGCGAGCGGGTGCCCTCGGGATAGATGCCGAGCAGTTCGTCCTTGCTCAGCACGCCGAGCCCCTCGCGGATCGCGGCCTGGCCCGCCTCCTTGCCGGAGCGGTCCACCGGGATCTGCCCGGCGCTGCGGAAGAAGAACGCGGTCAGCCGGCCCTTGACGCCCGGACCGGTGAAGTACTCGGCCTTCGCGAGGAAGGTGATACGCCGCTTCAGCACGGCCGGCATCAGGAAGTGGTCGGAGAAGGAGAGGTGGTTGCCCGCGATGATCGCCGGGCCGGTGTCCGGTACGTGTTCGAGGCCCTCGATGCGGGGCCGGAAGACCAGTCTCAGCAGGGGGCCCAGCAACACGTACTTGAGCACGTAGTAGAACAACGGGTCGCTCCTCACTCCGGCGGATCGGCCGGGCCGCCGTGTTCCAGCAGGTCAACCGGCGTGCTGTGGGGGTGCCAGTGTAGGGGCAGGAGGTGACGGGCGAAACCGGCCGCGAGTGGGCATCCGGCCCCGGGGCCAGGCCTGTTGGCGGCCGGGCCCGCGTCCGCGCGCACTCCCTCACAGCCGCACGATGACGAGTGCCGTGTCGTCGGTCGCACCCCCCGGCGGCAGCAGTTCCCTCAGGACGGCGTCCGCGAGGGTCTCGGGGTCCGTGGAGCGGTGCCGGGTGAGGGAGTCGGCGAGCCGGGCCAGGCCCGTGTCGATGTCCTCGCGGCGCCGCTCTATCAGACCGTCGGTGTACAGCACGAGTGTGGCACCGTCGGTGAAGACGGTGGCGGCCTGCGGTCGGGGAACCGGGTCGGGACACGCGTCGAGCGGCGGGTCGGTGGCCCGGTCGAGAAACTCCACCCGGCCGTCGGGATGCATCAGCACCGGCGGCGGATGGCCGGCGCTGCTGTAGGTGATGGTGTGCCGGTCGAAGTCGACGAACGTGGTGACCGCGGTGGTCGATTCGGCGCCGTCGACCACATGCGCGTACCGCCCCAGCACGTCCAGTGCCTGGGCCGGACCCGCGGCCACCCGCGAGGTGGCGCTGAGCGCGCTGCGCAGCTGCCCCATGACGCCGGCCGCGGCCAGCCCGTGGCCGACCACGTCGCCCACGGACACCCCCAGGCGGTGGCCGCCCACCAGGTCGACCAGGTCGTACCAGTCGCCGCACACGTTCAGCGCCCCGACCGCGGGCCGGTAGCGGACGGCGGCCCGGTGGTCGGCCGCCTGCCGGCGGGCGGGCAGCATCGCCCCCTGGAGGGCCAGGGCCACCTCCCGTTCCCGGGCGTGCGCCTGGCGCAACCGCTCGTTGAGATCCTGGAGCTCGCGGGCCCGGGTGTACAACTCGGCTTCCAGCACCTGGGTCCGGTCGGTGCTGCGACCGCCGCGGGCCCGGATCAGCTCGGTGACCTCCGCGACCCGGTGCACCAGCAGCACCACCTCTCCGTCGGGGCCGAACACCGGCACGTTGCACGGGCTCCAGTACCGCTCCTGCCAGCGCTCGGGCCGCTCGGGGTCCTGGACGTCGTACCGCTGCAGCGCCATGGCGTCCCGTTCGCCGGTGGCCAGCACCCGGCGCAGCGAGGCCTCGAGGTTGCGTACGCCTGTCGCGGCGGGGTCGTTGGGGTTGTCCGGGAAGACCTCGAACAGGTGATGGCCGACCGTCTGCTCCCGCTTGCGGCCGGCTCCCTGGAGGAACTCCTCGTTGGCGTCCACGTAGACCAGATCGGGCCCGAGCAGGGCCACCATTCCGGGCAGGGCCTGGAACACCGCCGCGTAGTCGATCGCCGAATCGTTCATGGCTGCCGCTCTCACCACCGGGACCACCCCAGTTTCACACGATATGCACGGTCCCGAGTCATATGGACGGGGCGGTCAGGGGCTGCTCCGCCCAGATGATCTTGCCTTCGGGCGCGAAGCGGGTGCCCCAGCGCTGGGTGACCTGGGAGACCAGCAGCAGTCCGCGCCCGCCCTCGTCCGTGGTGCGGGGATGACGCAGATGCGGTGCGGTGGCGCCGCCGTCGTACACCTCGCAGATCAGTGCCCGCTCCTTGATCAGACGCAGCCGTACGGGTCCGTCGGCGTACCGGATGGCGTTGGTGACCAGTTCGCTGACCACCAGTTCCGTGGTGAAGGCCAGCTCCTGAAGGTTCCACTCGGTCAGCTGCCGGGTGGCCTCCTTGCGGGCCTCCGCGACGACGGCCGGGTCGCCGGGCAGGTCCCAGTCCGCGACCTGGTCGGCGCCGAGGAGCCGGGTCCGGGCCATCAGCAGGGCGACGTCGTCGTGCGGCCCCTCCGGGACCAGGGTGTCCACGACGGTCCGGCAGCGCTGGTCCAGGGAGCCCCCCTGCCGCTCCAGGGCCCGGCGCAGCCGTTCCCGGTCGCTGTCGCCCGCCCACTGTGACCCGTGGGCCAGCAGACCGTCGGTGTGCAGGGCCAGCGTGCTGCCCTCCACCAGGGCCAGCTCGACCGCCTCGAAGGGCGGGCCGCCCGCGCCGAGCGGCGCCCCCTGCGGAAGATCGATGAACGTGACGCTCCCGTCGGGCAGGACGACCGCGGGCGCGGGATGGCCGGCGGCCGCCATCGTGCACTGTCCGTCGACGGGGTCGTAGATCACGTAGACGCACCCGGAGCCCACCGCCTGCGTGCTGTCGGCGCCGACCGGGTCCGGCTCGACGCCTGCCTCGCGGGCGGACCGCGCGACCAGGTCGTCCAGGTGGCCGAGCACCTCCTCGGGCGGCAGATCCTGCGCCGCGAGGGTGCGTACGGCGGTGCGCAGCCGCCCCATCGCGGCGGCGGCGTCGATGCCGTGCCCGGGTACCTCGCCGACCACGAGGGCGACCCGCGCGCCGGACAGCGGGATCAGGTCGTACCAGTCGCCGCCGAGGCCGGTCAGCTCGTCGGCCGGTCGGTAGCAGGCGGCGACGTCCACCGCGCACTGCTCCGGCAGCCGGTGCGGGAGCAGATTGCGCTGCAGGGCCAGGGCGGCGTTCCGTTCGCGGGTGTAGCGGCGCGCGTTGTCCACACACACGGCCGCCCGTGAGACGAGGTCCTCGGCCAGGTGCAGGTCGTCCGCGTCGAAGGGCTCCTGGTGGCGCCTGCGGAAGAAGGTGGTGACGCCGAGGGTGACGCCGCGGGCGCGCACCGGCACGACCAGCACGCTGTGCAGGCCCCGCTCCCGGAAGGTGGCGACCGGGCCCTCGGGGGAGTCCGTGCCCCACTCCGGGGCGAGCGGGTCGAGCCGCTCCTCGAGCCAGGACCGGCCCGTGACCAGACAGCGGATCGGGGGCGAGCCGGGCGGGTACACGACGTCCTCGCCGACGTCGACGGTCCCGGTGACGGCCGCGTCCGCGGACTGGCGTCCCGCCCGGCGCAGCCGCACCGGTGCCGGCCCCGCCGACGGCTCGGGCTCCGGTTCCGCGCCGCGCAGCACCGACTCCATCAGATCCACCACGACCAGGTCGGCGAAGCCGGGGACGGTCACGTCGGCCAGCTCCTGGGCGGTCCGCACGATGTCCAGGGTGCGGCCGATCTGCTCACCGGCCCGGTCGAGCAGGGCCAGCCGCTGCCGGGCGCGGTGGTGCGCGGTGATGTCGACGACGGTGTAGTAGACGCCCATCGGGTGGCCCCGCTCGTCCTCGAGCCGGGTGAACGACAGCATCTGCGCGGTCTCCCGGTGCGGGGCGGACCGTACGTGGCCGACATGCTCGTATCCGATGACCGTCTCCCCGGTCGCCAGGACATGCCGCATCTGTGCCTCGACGGGCTCCGAGTCGAGGCCCGGCTGGACGTCCGCCATCCGCAGCCCGAGCCGGCTCTGGGGTGGTCCGCCGCCGAAGCGGGCCAGGGCGGCGTTCGACCACACGTACCGCAGGTCCGTGTCGACGACGGCGATGCCGATGGGGGAACGGGCGACCATCTGCTCCAGGACCGTGCGGTGCATGTCCCAGCCGGTCGCCTCGGCCAGCTCCGACAGCAGGGCCAGCCAGCGGGAGGGGCCGCGGGCCTCCTCGGCGGAGCAGATCCGCACCATGAGCCTGACCGGCCGCCCGTCGCCGCGCCGGACCGACAGCAGCCCCGCCCAGCCACCGTCCCGGCGCCACCGCTCGACCAGTTCCGGCACCCGCCAGGCGTCCTCGGCGGCCACCAGGTCGGCCAGCCGGGTCCCCACCACCTCGGCGGCCGGGTACGCCAGCAGCCGCTGCGCCTGGCTGCTCCAGCTCGTCACCACCCCCGCCGCGTCCAGCAGCAGGGGTGCGGCGTCCGCCACGTCGAACTGCCGGCGGGCAAGGTCGCGCTCCTCGTGTGCGCCCACGGCCGACCTCTCTGTCGCTGAGAGTGGTCTACCACTACTTGACTCAATCTTGCCCCTCGACGACGGGACCGCACGGGGACGGGGCCGCTTGGGGGTGAGGACGTACGGGTGTGGGGCCGTATCGAGACGGGACCACACGCGCATGGGCCTGCCCCGGTGGGAGGGTGGCGTGGTGCGGGGCAGTGCGGGGCGGGGCCGCAGGGGGCCGGGATTGCGCGGGTGCTGGGGTCGGTGCGGGCGTGGGATGGGACTGGGCGGCTGTGGGGGCGGCGTGGTGCGGGGGCGGTGCGGGCGGGGCCGCAGCGGGCCGTCCGCACGGGTGCTGGGACCGGTGCGGGGGCAGGACCCCGCGGGCACCGGGCCGTCCGCGGCGGTAAACGGCACGGCCGCGGTGGTGACCGGCACGGCCGCTGTGGTGTCCGGCACGGCCGTTGTGGTGACCGGCACGGCCGGTATGGAAGCCGGCCCTGCCGTTCGCCCGTTCCGCGTCAGCCTCGCCGCAGGACCCTCTCCAGTGCCCCCAGCGCCGTGGCGAGCTCCTCCGCGGTGATCGTCAGGGGCGGGGCCAGACGGATGGTGGAACCGTGGGTGTCCTTCACGAGGACGCCCTCCCGCATGAGGTGGTGACTCACCTCGCGGCCCGTGCCCAGGGCGGGGTCGATGTCCACGCCCGCCCACAGCCCGCGCGCGCGGAATCCGAGGACGCCCTTGCCCACCAGTTCGGCGAGGCCGTCCCGCAGGATCACGCCGAGCTCGGCGGCTCGGCGCTGGAACTCACCCGTCTCCAGCAGCTCGACCACCGCCGTGCCGACCGCCGCGGACAGCGGGTTGCCGCCGAACGTCGACCCGTGCTCGCCCGGCCGCAGCACCCCCAGCACCTCCCGGTCGGCCACCACCGCGGACACCGGGACGATGCCGCCGCCCAGCGCCTTGCCCAGCAGCAGCACGTCGGGCACGACCGACTCGTGCTCGACGGCCAGCGTCCGGCCCGTGCGTCCGAGGCCCGACTGGATCTCGTCCGCGACGAACAGGCACCCCGTCCTGCGGGTCAGTTCCCGCACGCCGGTCAGATAGCCCTGGTCGGGGATGACGACGCCCGCCTCACCCTGGATGGGCTCGATCAGCACGGCCGCCGTGGTCTCGTCGACCGCCGCCTCCAGCGCGGCCAGGTCGTTGTAGGGGACGACCCGGAAGCCCGGGGTGAAGGGGCCGAAGCCCGCCCTCGCCGTCTCGTCCGTGGAGAACGACACGATCGTCGTCGTCCGGCCGTGGAAGTTGTCCGCCGCGACCACGATCGTCGCCCGGTCGGCCGGGACGCCCTTCACCTCGTACGCCCACTTGCGGGCCACCTTGATCCCGCTCTCCACCGCCTCCGCCCCGGTGTTCATCGGCAGCACCATGTCCAGGCCCGTCAACGCCGCGAGCCGCTCGGCGAATTCGGCGAGCTTGTCGTGGTGGAAGGCGCGCGAGGTGAGCGTGAGGCGGTCCAGCTGCCGGTGGGCCGCCTCGATCAACCGCGGGTGCCGGTGGCCGAAGTTGAGGGCCGAGTAACCGGCCAGCATGTCGAGGTAGCGGCGGCCCTCCACGTCCTCCACCCACGCGCCCTCCGCACGGGCGACGACCACGGGCAGCGGGTGGTAGTTGTGCGCCAGCACCGGCTCCTCGGCGCGGATCAGGTCGGCGGACGTGCGCGTACGGACAGGAACGCGGGCGGGAGCGGTCATGAGCGGATCTCCTGAGTGCAGCACTTGATGCCACCGCCGGCCTTCTGGAACTCCGAGAGGTCGACGGGGACGGGGACATAGCCGCGGTCGGCCAGGCGGGTGGCGAGGGCCTCGGCGCGGGGCGCGATGAAGACGTGCCGGCCGTCGGAGACGGAGTTCAGGCCGAACGACATCGCGTCGTCGCGGGTGGCGAGCACCGCGTCCGGGTACAGCCGGGCGAGCACCTCACGGCTGCCCGAGGAGAACGCCTCCGGGTAGTAGACGATGTTTCCGTGGTGCCCGTCGTCCCCGCCGTCCAGGACGAACAGCGCCGTGTCCAGGTGGTAGAAGTACGGGTCCACCAGCGTCAGGCTGATCACCGGGTGACCGAAGTACTCCTGGACCTCGCGGTGCGCCTCCCGGGTCGTGCGGAACCCGGTGCCGGCCAGCATGTACCGGCCCGTCCACACCAGGTCGCCCTCGCCCTCGCAGACCGACGCGGGCCGGTGGACGTCGTAGCCCGCCGCCTTGAACCAGGTGGCGTAGTGCGTCGACTCGGGGCGCCGCTCGGGCGCGTGGAAGAGGGAGCCGAAGACGCGGCCGTCGACGACGACCGCCGAGTTCGCGGCGAAGACCATGTCCGGGAGACCGGGGACCGGCTCCACGATGTCGACACCGTGGCCGTGCGCCTCGTAGGCGCGGATGAGCCGCTGCCACTGCTCATGGGCCAGATCGACGTCGACCTCGGTGTCGGGATGCATCCAGGGATTGATCGCGTACTGCACGGCGAAGTGTCTGGGTTCGCAGACGAGGAAACGCCGTCGGCGCGGCACACGGGAATCGGGCACAGAGGGGTTCCTCCGCTTCCTGCGGTGTGACCGAGTGGTCACTGTGGGATGACACCACGGTAGGAAGTGGCGGATACGGTCGACAAGAAAGAAGAATTGCGTGTCCGCGCAGGATCGCTGCGTCTTTCTTCCGTTCAACGCACGTCTGCTGCGTCCCCCGGCGTTTCCTCCGGCGCGGGCTGGCTGGCACCCGCCTCCGGGCTCTCCGGGAGGAGGTGGGACAGCACCATCACGCTGATCGTCTTGCGGATGAACGGCTCCACGCGGATCCGCTCCAGCACCTCCTCGAAGTGCTCGACATCCCGGGCACGGACATGCAGCAGCGCGTCCGCGCCACCGGTCACGGTCATCGCCGCGGTGATCTCCGGATGGTTGCGCACCACCTCCGCGAGCCGTCGCGGCGGGGCCGCGCCCTCGCAGTACACCTCGACGTACGCCTCCGTACGCCAGCCCAGCGCCGACGGCTTCACCGTGGCCGTGAACCCGGTGATCACGCCGGTGTCCCGCAGCCGGTCCACGCGCCGCTTCACCGCCGTCGAGGACAGCCCCACCACCGCGCCGATCTCGGCGAAACTCGTCCTGGCGTTCGCCATCAGCGCGGTGAGGATCTTCCGGTCGAGCTCGTCGAACGGCACGGGCCTGCTGTTCATGGGGGCACTGTATCCAGGGCGGGGGTCCGGACCCCGGCACGTGTCCAGGCGTACGAAATACTCCTACACTCCGGGTTCATGCTGCGCGCCCTGGCTGTCGACGACGAACGCCCCTCGCTGGAGGAGTTGCTCTATCTCCTGAACGCCGACCCACGTATCGGCAGCGCCGAGGGAGCCGGTGACGCCACCGAGGCGCTGCGGCGCATCAACCGCGCGCTGGAGTCGGGGCCGGACGGGCCGGAGGCGATCGACGTCGTCTTCCTGGACATCAACCTGCCCGGCCTCGACGGACTCGACCTCGCCCGTCTGCTCACCGGGTTCGCGAAACCGCCGCTGGTCGTGTTCGTCACCGCGCACGAGGACTTCGCCGTCCAGGCCTTCGACCTCAAGGCCGTGGACTACGTGCTGAAACCCGTCCGCAAGGAACGCCTGGCGGAGGCCGTCCGCCGGGCCGCCGAACGCAGCGACTCCGCGCCCCGCATACCCGTGCACGAACCGGACCCCGACCACATCCCCGTCGAACTCGGCGGCGTGACGCGCTTCGTCGCCGTCGACGACATCACCCACGTCGAGGCCCAGGGCGACTACGCCCGGCTGCACACCGACAAGGGCAGCCACCTCGTACGGATCCCGCTGTCCACCCTGGAGGACCGCTGGCGCTCCCGCGGCTTCGTCCGCATCCACCGCCGCCACCTGGTCGCCCTGCGCCACATCGGAGAACTCCGGCTGGACGCGGGCACGGTGAGCGTCCGGGTCGGCTCCGATGAACTCCAGGTCAGCCGCCGCCACACCCGCGAACTGCGGGACCTGCTGATGAGGAGGCCGTGACGGTGCCCCAGAACCCCGCCGAACGCCGGGTCGTCGTCACCGGGCCGCCCCGGCGCACCCTCCCCCATGCCCGGCTCCGCTCGCGCGGGCGGTACCCCCATGTCTCCGGCTACTACCGCCCGCGCACCGAGATCGACGAACAGACCACTCTCGGCCACACCTACGTCCGCTCCCTGATGCGCACCCAACTGCGCGCGGGCCTCGCCGTGTTCGCGGTCCTCGGTCTCCTCATCGGCCCGCTGCCGCTGCTGTTCGCGGCGTTGCCGGACGCCCGCCGCCTCGAATGGGCCGTCCTCGGCTTCGGCCTCTACGCCCCGCTGGTCCTGCTCGCCCGCTGGTACGTGCGGCGCGCCGAACGCAACGAACGCGACTTCGTGCGCCTCGTCGAAGACCGCTGAACCGACCGCGCATGAACTCGAACTACGCCGTCCCCGCCGTCGCCCTGGTCGTCGTCGCGACCATCCTCGTCGGCGCCTTCGGCCTGCGCATCTCCCGCACCACCTCCGACTTCTACGTCGCCTCCCGCACCGTCGGCCCGCGCCTGAACGCCACCGCCATCAGCGGCGAGTACCTGTCCGCCGCCTCCTTCCTCGGCATCGCCGGCCTCATGCTGGTCCAGGGCCCCGACATGCTCTGGTACCCGGTGGGCTACACCGCCGGCTATCTGGTCCTGCTCCTGTTCGTCGCCGCCCCGCTGCGCCGCTCCGGCGCCTACACGCTGCCCGACTTCGCCGAGGCCCGGCTCGCCTCCCAGGCGGTACGGCGGCTCGCGGGCACCTTCGTCGTCGGGGTCGGCTGGCTGTACCTGCTGCCCCAACTCCAGGGCGCCGGGCTGACGCTGACCGTGCTGACCGGGGCGCCCGGCTGGCTCGGCTCAGTGATCGTCGCGGCCGTGGTGGTGGCCACCGTCGCCGCCGGCGGCATGCGCAGCATCACCTTCGTCCAGGCCTTCCAGTACTGGCTCAAGCTCACCGCCCTGCTCGTCCCCGCTCTCTTCCTCGTCCTCGCCTGGCAGGGCGACGGAGCACCCCGGCACGCCTTCGAGGAGCCGGCCACCTTCCGCGAACAGCGGGCCGTCCGCGTCGACGCGAGCCTCGACCTCAAGCTGGACACGCCGCTGACCGTCACCGTGAGCGGCACGGTCGACGGCCGCCCGCACGACGACGAACGGCTCCGGCTGCCCGCCGGCACCCACCACGTCGAGCAGGGCACCCGCCTCACCTTCGACCGGGGCGCCGCCGTCCCGGCCGCCGACCGCGGCACCAACGGCGGCATGTCGACCTCCCTGGCCGCGAGCCGCGAGGAACGTCCGCTGTACGCCACGTACGGACTGATCCTCGCCACCTTCCTCGGCACCATGGGCCTGCCGCACGTCGTGGTCCGCTTCTACACCAGCCCGCACGGCGTCGCCGCCCGCCGCACCACCGTGGCCGTGCTCGCCCTGATCGGCGGCTTCTACCTGCTGCCGCCCGTCTACGGCGCCCTCGGCCGGCTCTACGCCCCCGAACTCGCCCTCGCCGGCGACGCGGACGCCACCGTCCTGCTGCTGCCCGAACGGATGGTCGGCGGCCTCGGCGGTGACCTGCTCGGCGCGCTCGTGGCGGGCGGCGCCTTCGCCGCCTTCCTGTCCACGGCCTCCGGTCTGACCATGGCCGTCGCCGGCGTGCTCACCCAGGACGTCCTGCCCTCGCGCGGCGTACGGCACTTCCGGCTCGGCACGGTGCTCGCCATGGCCGTCCCGCTCGCCGCGAGCATCCTCGTGGGCGGACTGCCGGTCGCCGACGCGGTCGGGCTGGCCTTCGCGGTGTCGGCCTCGTCCTTCTGTCCGCTGCTCGTCCTCGGCATCTGGTGGCGGCGGCTGACCCCGCCGGGCGCGGCCGCCGGAATGCTGGTCGGCGGTGGCTCCGCGTTCCTCGCCGTGGCCGCGACCATGGCGGGCTTCCCCGGCAGCGGCCCCCTGCACTCCCTGCTCGCCTGGCCCGCGCTCTGGTCGGTGCCGCTGGGCTTTTTGACCATGGTGCTGGTGTCCCTGGCCACGCCAGGACGGGTCCCGGCGGGGACGGCGGCCATCCTGGCCCGCTTCCATCTGCCGGAGGAACTGCGCGCGGAGGCCACGACATGAGCGGACCCGGCACGGAGACGATGACGGCATGAGCGGGTTCCTGGCCGGACTGTGCGTCGCGGTGCTCCCGCTGCTCGCCGCGGGATTCTGGCTCGGCCGGCGCACCGCGCGCCCGCAGAACCTCGGCGGACTCGGCACCCCCGTCGAGCACGCCACCTTCGAGACCCTGCACACCGCGTCCCTCGCCGCGCCCCCGCTGCGGGCCGGCCTCACGGAGGAGACCGCCCGCAAGTCGGCACGCCGGCTGCGCACACTCCTCGGCACGGACGCGCTGTGCCTGACCGACCAGAAAGAGGTCCTGGTCTGGGACGGCGTGGGCGATCACCACCGCACCGAGATCATGGAACGCCTCGCCGGCCCCCTGGAGACCGGCCGCGGCGAGGCCTTCCGGCTCAGGTGCGAGGTGCCCGACTGCCCGGTCCGCTGGGCCGTCGTCGCCCCGCTCACCGTCGACGACCGCGTCCACGGCGCCCTGGTCGCCTGCGCCCCCCGCGAGTCCGCCGTCCTGGTCCGGGCCGCCGGAGAGGTCGCCCGCTGGGTCTCCGTCCAGCTCGAACTCGCCGACCTCGACCAGTCCCGCACCCGTCTCATCGAGGCCGAGATCAAGGCCCTGCGCGCCCAGATATCCCCGCACTTCATCTTCAACTCGCTCGCGGTGATCGCCTCGTTCGTCCGCACCGACCCCGAGCGCGCCCGCGAACTGCTCCTGGAGTTCGCCGACTTCACCCGCTACTCGTTCCGCAGGCACGGCGACTTCACCACGCTCGCCGACGAACTGCACGCCATCGACCACTACTTGGCGCTCGTGCGGGCACGCTTCGGCGACCGCCTCTCCGTCACCCTCCAGATCGCCCCGGAGGTGCTGCCGGTCGCCCTGCCCTTCCTCTGTCTGCAGCCGCTCGTCGAGAACGCCGTCAAGCACGGCCTGGAGGGCAAGGCGGCGTCCGCCGGCAAGAGCCACATCAGCATCACCGCGCAGGACGCCGGCGCCGAGGCCCTGGTCGTCATCGAGGACGACGGCGCCGGCATGGACCCCGCCCTGCTGCGCCGCATCCTCGCCGGCGAGATCAGCCCGTCCGGCGGCATCGGCCTGTCCAACGTCGACGACCGACTCCGCCAGGTCTACGGCGACGACTACGGCCTCGTCATCGAGACCGCCGTAGGAGCGGGCATGAAGATCACCGCCCGGCTGCCGAAGTACCAGCCGGGGGTGCACTCCGCGAGCCGACTCGGCGGTGCCTGAAACCCCCTAGCTGCTGCGCGTGGCCACCATCCCCAAGGTGATCAGGCCCAGCACGACCCAGCCGAACCACAGCCAGCCGTTACTGCCGAGCGCCACCGTGTAGGCGGTCACCGCGACGAGTCCGCCGACGGTGAGCACCCCCATCGTTCTGGTCGAGCCGTCCGTGGAACCGGGCATCGCAACACCCTCCTCATGGTTCGCCTCCCCCCATGGTGCCCCCGTTCTGCTTCCGGACGGTGCACACGACAAAATGTGTGCCGTTCTTCCAGCTGCCCTCACTGGTCCAGGAGCCCGCCGTGTACACGGAAGGGTCGAAGCCGTAGTCGGCCGGAGGTACCTCGCGGCCGCACGCCAGGTCCGACTCCGTGCGCGCGTCGGCGAGCGTGACGTCCGCGCCCAGCCGGGTGAACCCGAGCACCTCCTCGTCGTGCGGCCCGCCGCAGGACACCAGCCGGGCGTCCCGGCGGGAGCGTACGTCCAGGCAGTCCCGCTTCTGCATGGTCGCCGTGTCCGCGAACGCCGAACCCGGCCTGCGGTGGCCGCCCAGCGGCCCGTACACCGGCCCGTGCGCCCCCAGCACCAGACAGGCGGTGCGCCGCCCGGCGGCCTCGAAACCGTCCGTGGTGGGTACGACGGCGAGACCGCGCACATCGGCGAGCTTGTCCCGCAGCTCCCGCGTCCGCTCCTCGCACCGGGCCGGCCCCAGCCGCCGCGCCTGGTCCGCCGACGCGGCCGACACCAGGGCCAGCACCTGGCCGTCCGGTGCCTGGTCGGCGCAGGTGGGGTCGAGCGCCAGCCGCGGCAGGCCCTGGAAACGGCCGTCAGCCCAGTCGGCGACGACACAGTCACCCTCCCGCAGTGGCTGGGCCAGCCCCACCCGCTCACCGTACGGCGACCCGCTCCCGCCGGACCCGTCACCCGGCAGGTTGGCCAGGGCGTACCAGACCCCGCCCAGCGCGAGCACCAGCCCGAGCCCGCAGGCGATGCCGGCCCGCAGCGCGTACGAGCGCTCCCGGCGCCGCCGACCGGACTCAGCCGCAGGCGGCGGGGCCGACCCGAATCCGGCGGGAGCCGCCGGGTCCGACCAGGGCCCGGCAGGCGTCGTGACCGCCGGACCGGATCCGTTCGTGCCCGCGATCGTCCTCGATGGCCCCCCGGCCGTCCCGTACGGGTCGTACTCCCACGGGTCCGTCGGCGTTGCCGGAACCCCGGCCCACTGCGGCTGCGACCCCAGGTCGGTCTGGGTGCGGTCATACGCCTCCGCCTGCGGAGTGACGATCCGCGACAGTGCCGCCTCCGTCTGAGCCGCGGACAGCCGTGCGTCCGGGTCCTTCGCGAGCAGGGCCCGCAGTACGGGGGCCAGCGCCCCGGCGCGCACGGTGGGCCGCGGCTCCTCCATGACCACCGCGGTGATCTCGGCGAGATGCGACTCCCGTTCGAAGGGGCCCTCGCCCTCCACCGCGTGGTACAGGGTGCAGCCCAGCGAGAACAGGTCGGCGGCCGGGGTGGGCGCTCCGCCCGTGGCCCGCTCGGGCGCCAGATACCCGGCCGTGCCCACGAGCACCGACGCCAGCGTGTACCGCGTCTCGCCGCCGTCCGGCTGCACGGAGATCCCGTAGTCCATGAGCAGGACACGTCCGTACGGCGCTCCCGTGCGGTCCGGCGCGAGCAGGATGTTCGCCGGTTTCACGTCCCGGTGCATCACCCCCCGCTCGTGCCCCGCGGTCAGCGCGTCCAGCACGGCCAGCCCGATCCGGGCGCACTCGGCGGGCGCGAGCGGCCCGCGCGTCGCGACCAGGTCGCGCACGTCGACGGCGCCCGCCACGTACTCCATGACGATCCACGGCAGCCCGTCGTGCTCCAGCACGTCGTGCACGGTCACCACGTGCGGATGGCCGCGCAGCCCGGCCGCGTACCGGGCCTCGGCCCGCGCCCTGGCGACCCTCGCCTCCCGCTCGTGACCTGCCTCGGCCGCATCACGGAAGACGATCTCCTTCAGCGCGACCTCGCAGTCGAGTCTGCGGTCGTGGGCGAGCCACACGTGGCCCATCCCGCCGCTGCCGAGCCGGTTCAGCAGCGCATAGCGGCCGGCGACGACCCGGCCCACTCCCGACGTCGATGGTCCTGAGGGCATCGGCTGACTCCCGGGTTCTACGGAGGCGTTACGTGATCGCACCGACGGTCGCCTCGCCGGTCACCGGCCCGCCGGAGGCCGGCACGCTGCTCGCCGGTGCGCCGGCGGCCGGTCCACTGCTCGCGGGTTCACCGGAGAGGGGGGTGCTCGTCGTGGGCGAGGTGCCGGTGGCGACCGGGGCACTCGTCGGGGGCGGGGCGCTTGTGGTGACCGGGTTGCTGGGCGCAGGCGGGTCACCGGGCGGGGGCGCGCTCGTCACCTGCGGCGGTGAACCTGCCGGCGGGTCGGAGGCGGGCGGCGGACGCGACGGGGGCGGGGCGGGGGGCTCGGCGGCGGCCGGCGGGTCCGAGGACGGTGGCCGGGAGCCGGGCGGCCTGCTCGACGCCGGGGGCTCCGAGCCGGGTGAGGTGGCGGGCGTACCGGAGGCACCGGATGGGCCGGACGTCCCGGAGGAGGGGGGCTTCGGTCCACTGCTGGACGGCGGTGGCGGTGTCGTCGTACCGGAGGACCCGGAGGCCCCGGATGACGAGGACGGGGGAGTGGTCGCCCCACGGGACGTGCCCTCACCGGGCCTCTTGGGCGTAGCTCCCTGCCCGCCTCCGGGCCCGCCCCCGGCAACGCTCAGCATCACGTACTCCCCGAACCTCAGCTCGGTCCCCGCGGGCGGATCGGTCGCCGTGACCCTGGCCCCGGCCGGTGGCAGCCGCTGGCCGTCATGGCCGGCCGCCAGCCCCGAGTCGGCCAGCCGTCGGCTCGCCTGCCCGAACGTCGTCCCGGTGAGGTCCGGCACCGCGCGTCGCTCGCGCGTGTCGAACGTGGAGTCGTCCTCGCCCGTCGTGCCGACGGGCCGTTGGATGCCCCGCTCGGGCCGCTCGACGTCGACGAGGGCGAGGCGCTCCAGTGGCCGGGAGGCGGGCCGCACGGCCACCACGGACGAATGCTCGTATCCCTGCCACTTCTTGTTGCCGTTGTCGAACGCGACGGAGATCCGGCTCGTGTCGCCCTCGAAAGGCCGGAGCGGATTTCCGCATGAGCACTTCACGGCGGGAAGGCCCTGCCGATCGACGAGAATGGCGATCCCCGCCTGGAGCAGGGAGTTGTAAGGGACCGCCTTTCCCTTTTTGTAGTCGTGGTTCTTCACGAGAGTGTCGTGACGCAGGAGCACAGGTGTGAGCCGTTCCAGGAAATCCGGAATCCTGTCGCTCGAGATGTCCAGGGCCCGCGCCCAGGCCTGAGCCTTCCGCTCGTTCCTGCGATCCGCGAGGAACTGTTCGAGCCGCTCGACGTCACAGACCGTCGGTTGCTTCGAACCCCCGTACAACCCGGGTGTGTCGCCCTGCTGAATCCCGCCCCGCACCGGCTGCGCGCGGACCTGGGCGTCCTGGCCGAGTCCGCTGCGCTCGTCGAAGAACGGCGCCAGGGAGGGCACTCCCGCGGCGACCGCCTTCACCACCGACAAGGGCGTCCCCCGGTCGCAGCCGCTCAGCGCGAGCACGAGAACCAGCAGACACGCAACCCTTTTCCCGAGCTTTTGCATCAATGCGCCAAGTATCATCACCGCTCCCCCCGGCGGTTCCCCCAACGCGCTTCATGCTACTGAAAAAGAAGCCCCTCAACGCCCGCGTGCGTTCAATGAGGCCAAATAGGCGTTGTATGCCTCGAGTTCCTTGTCGCCGTCCCGGTCGGCGGCCCGGTCCGTGCGCTTGGCGTGGCGTTGTTCGGAGCGATACCACTGGAACAAAAGTGCGATCAACACCAGTACGGACGGAATCTCGCTGAACGCCCACGCGATCCCGCCGGCCGCGTTCTGGTCCGAGAGCGCGTCGATACCGAGAGAGGCCGGCGGGTTCCTGAACGTCTCGACCAGGGGCGTGGACGCCATCATCAGCGCGATGCCGAAGAAGGCGTGGAACGGCATACCGGCGAACAGCTCCAGCATCCGCATCAGATAACCGGGGCGGCTGGGGCCCGGATCCACACCCATGATCGGCCAGAAGAAGACCACCCCGACGGCGAGGAAGTGCACCATCATCGCGATGTGCCCCGTCTTGGACCCCATCAGGAAGTCGAAGATCGGCGTGAAGTACAGCGCGTACAGGCTGGCGATGAACAGCGGGATGGTGAACGCCGGATGGGTGATGATCCGCATGTACCGGCTGTGCAGGAACATCAGCAGCACCTCGCGCGGCCCCTTGCGCCCGCGCGAGGCCGGCGGCAGCGCCCGCAGCGCCAGCGTGACCGGGGCGCCGAGCAGGATCAGGATCGGCGACAGCATGCTGATGATCATGTGCTGCACCATGTGCACACTGAACATGATCATGCCGTAGTCGTTGAGCTTGGTGCACATCACCAGCCCGATGCTCAGCACCCCCACGGCGAACGCGATCGTCCGTCCCACCGGCCACGCGTCCCCGCGCCGCCGCAGCCGCAGGACCCCCCACCCGTACAGCGCGAGCCCCACCAGGCAGGCCACCAGAAAGAACGGGTCCGCCGACCACTGAAGGCCCCGCCCCAGCGTGAACGGCGGCAGATCCATGGTCATGCCGTGCCCGCTGTGATCCATTCCGCCGGCTCCTGTTTCGTGGGGGTTGTGCAAGTCTGTCCGCCCACAGACTAGAACTGCCCCCGGCCGCGCTTGCGACCGGGGGCAGGACAGCCGACCAAGGGGCGCGGGGAACTGCGCGACAAGCCACACACAGCCCGCGGCCCGCGAACTACCGAACGCACCGAGCTCTCACCGGCATGTCACAAGACGCACTCCGCTTCCGCGTACCGCTCCGCGGGAACCGTCTTCAACGTCTCCACGGCCTCCGTCAACGACACCATCACGATGTCCGTCCCCCGCAGCGCCGTCATCTTCCCGAACTCCCCCCGGTGCACGGCCTCCACCGCGTGCCACCCGAACCGGGTCGCCAGCACCCGGTCGTACGCGGTGGGCGTACCGCCCCGCTGCACATGCCCGAGGATCACCGGCCGGGCCTCCTTGCCGAGCCGTTCCTCCAGCTCGACGGAGAGCTGCCGCGCGATCCCGGCGAACCGCTCGTGCCCGTAGATGTCCTTGCCGCCCTCGTCGAAGGCCATCGTCCCCGGCGCCGGCTTGGCGCCCTCCGCCGCGACGACGATCGCGAACCGCTTGCCCGCCGCGAACCGCGCGCCGACCGTGCGGGCCAACTCCTCGATGTCGAAGGGCCGTTCCGGTACGACGATGGCGTGGGCGCCGGCGGCCATGCCGGAGTGCAGCGCTATCCAGCCGGTGTGGCGGCCCATGACCTCGACGACCAGGACGCGCTGGTGGGACTCGGCGGTGGTCTTCAGCCGGTCCAGGGCCTCCGTCGCCACGCCCACGGCCGTGTCGAAGCCGAAGGTGACGTCGGTCACGGCGATGTCGTTGTCGATGGTCTTCGGCACGCCCACGATCGGCAGACCGGCGTCGGACATCAGCCGGGCGGCCTTGAGCGTGCCCTCGCCGCCGATCGGGATGACCGCGTCGAGGCCGAGTTCCTCGAGGTGGCCCCGGGCCCGCTCCACGCCGTCCCGCAGCTGTGAGGGCTGGACCCGGGAGGAGCCGAGGATGGTGCCGCCGCGAGCGAGGATGCCGCCCACCGCGTCGAGGTCGAGCTTGAGGTAGTCGCACTCCAGGAGGCCCTTCCAGCCGTCCCGGAAACCGATGACCTCGTCGCCGTGGTCGGCGACGGCACGGTGCACGACGGACCGGATGACGGCGTTCAGGCCGGGGCAGTCGCCGCCGGACGTGAGGACACCAATGCGCATAGCCCGAAATACCTTCTCGAAGTGGGCCGGGAGCCGGACCGCGCTGTCCGGCTGGACCCGGCCACCTTAACGGCGTGCGGGGGTGGCGCCGTAGCAGGCGTCCGCCTGATGGACGCGGCCGCCCAGGTGAGCGGGCCGGACGCCAGACGGGCTCGCGGTGGCCCCCGCCGAACCGTGCCGGGACCTCGCACGGGCCCCGGGCCGTCCGTTACGCGGGTTGCTGAGCGGCGGCGATGCGTTCGTTGCGGAGCGCCTCGTACCAGCGGTCGTCGGTCGGCGGCAGTGCGTTGACGTCGAGTGCCAGCTTCAGCAGCAGGTCCGCGATGAGCGGGTTGCGCGCGAGGACGGGGCCGTGCATGTACGTACCGAAGACCGTGTCGTTGTACGCCCCCTCGGTGCCGTCGCCGGTCCCGTTGCCGTTGCCGAGGCGGACCTGGGCGAACGGGCGGGCGGTGGGGCCGAGGTGGGTGACGCCCTGGTGGTTCTCGAAGCCGGTCAGCGGGGGCAGGCCCAGGCGGGGGTCGATGTCGCCCAGCACGTCACCGACGCACCGCTCGCCCTCGCCGCGCACCGAGACCACGTCGAGCAGGCCGAGGCCGGGCTCGCGCTGACCGAGGTCGTTGATGAACTCGTGGCCGAGGATCTGGTAGCCGGCGCAGACCGAGAAGACGATCGCGCCGTTCTCCACGGCCCGGTGCAGACCGCCGTCGCGGCGCAGCCGCTCGGCGGCGAGCCGCTGCGGCCGGTCCTCGCCGCCGCCGATCAGGTAGATGTCGCCGGAGGTCGGGATCGGCTGGTCGCTGCGCACGTCGAGGCGGGCCACGTCGAGGCGGCGCTGCCGGGCCCGGCGCTCCACGACGAGGGCGTTGCCCTGGTCGCCGTAGGTGCTGAGCAGGTCGGGGTAGATCCAGACGATCCGCAGCTGGTTGTCGCTCACAAAAGTCCCCTGAGTGTGTCAGTTGCCGACGCGGCGGCGCAGGTCCTGGAAGGCGGTGTAGTTGGCGATGACCTCGATCCGGCCGGGCGGGCTCATCTGCACCGCCTGGTCGAGGTTCTCGCACACCTGGAAGTGCTGGTCGGCGACCTCCAGACGTACCGCGAGGTCGAGCTTGCGGTCGCCGATGACACAGATCGGGTGGCCGGTCAGGCGGGTGTAGTCGACATCCCACAGCCAGGAGGTGTCGGTGCCGTCGGCGCCGCGCGCGTTGACCGAGAGGATCACCGGGGTCGGCGGCGGGTCGATCAGACTGAACGTCTCCAGCCAGCCCGCCGGGTTCTTGGCGAGCAGGAGCCTGAGGTCGCGCTCCATGAACTGCACCACGTCGTACCGGCCGGCCACCGCCTGCACCTGGTACATGCGCTCCAGGGCGACCTGCGGCGGCACCCCGAAGACGGCGGCGACGGCGGCCGAGGAGGCGGCGTTGGCCTTGTTGGCGCGGCCGGGCAGCTGGAGGTGGATCGGCCAGGCGGACCCGTGCGGGTCGAGGACGTGGTCACCGGAGAGCGCCCAGCTCGGCGTCGGCCGGCGGAAGCCGCACTCGCCGCAGAACCAGTCGTCGCCGGGGCGCTGCATCACCCCACCGCAGGACGGGCACGACCAGGCGTCGTCCTTCCACATCTGTCCGGCGGCGACCCAGATCACGTTGGGGGAGGAGGACGCGGCCCACACCACCAGGGGGTCGTCCGCGTTGGCCACGATCACGGCCTTGGAACCGGCGAGCCCCTCACGCCAGTTCTCGGCGAGCATGCGGGTCTCGGCGGCACGGTCGAGCTGGTCGCGGGAGAGGTTGAGCAGGGCGATGCACTTGGGGTCGGTGTCCCGGGCGACCCCGGCGAGGTACTTCTCGTCGACCTCGATGACGCCGTAGCGTGCGTCCGAGCTGCCCGCCAGCGCCGAGGTGATACCGGCCGGCATGTTGGCGCCGAGGGCGTTGGAGACGACCGGCCCCGCGGCGCGCAGCGCCTCGGCGATCAGCCGGGTGGTGGTGGTCTTGCCGTTGGTGGCCGACACCAGCACGACGTCCAGGTTCTGGGCGAGCCGGGCGAGCAGGTCGGGGTCGAGTTTGAGTGCCACCCGGCCGCCGATCACTGAACCGCTGCCGCGCCCCGCGGCGCGCGACGCCGCCGCGACCGCCTTGCCCGCGGTCACGGCGATCTTGGCCCGCGGCGTGAGCGGGTCCGAGTTGCCTGCCATCAGTTCTCGATCCTCCTTGCGTACGCGCCGCGCCTGAAGCCATCCGGCAACGTGGTGTGGACCTCAGCCTATCGAGATCCATTCGCACTCCCGAACCGCGGCGCCCGCACGAGCTTCGCGTGACAGTCAGGACCGTACCCTTGCCGCCATGCGAAACGGCTCCATCCCGGGCGCCCGGGGCCGCGTCCGGCCCCTCACCCTGCTCGGCGACCCCCTCCTGCACACCCCCTGCGCCCAGGTCACCGACTTCGGCCCCGAACTGGCTCGTCTCGTCGAGGACTTGTTCGCGACCATGTACGCAGCCCAGGGCGTGGGCCTGGCCGCGAACCAGATCGGCGTCCCGCTACGGGTGTTCGTGTACGACTGCCCGGACGACGAGGAGGTGCGCCACCTCGGCCATGTGGTGAACCCGACGCTCGTCGAGGCGGACGGCGTGGTCCTGCGGGGCCCCGAGGGCTGCCTGTCCCTGCCGGGCCTGGAGGCGGGGACGGAACGCCACGACCACGCGGTGATCGAGGGTTTCACGGTGACGGGAGAGCCGGTCACCGTGCACGGGACGGGTTTCTTCGCCAGATGCCTACAACACGAGCACGACCACGTGGAGGGCCGGGTCTACGCTGACCACCTCAAGGGCAGGCGCCACCGCCGTCTGATGCGACAGGTGGCGCGAGCTTCCTGGCGCCGGTGAGCCGTCCGACCTGAAGGGGCGGACGACACACGACCGTCAGAACCCCGGCCCGCCCACCTTGTCCCCCGCCGCGGCGAGCCGCCCCCACAGCAGGTCCGCCAGGCTCCGCACCAACTCGGCGCGCGAGCAGGGCCGTTCGCCCAGCCACCAGTCCCCGGCCGCATGCATCATGCCGACGATCCCGTGCCCCCACACCCGGGCCAGCTGCTGTCCCCCGGGTCCCAGGTCGAGCCGGTCCTCGATGACCTGGGCCAACTCCTCGCCCATCCGTCGCAGGAGCGGAGCGAAATGCTTGCCGACGTCGAAGCCCTGGTCTCCGACCTGGCCCCCCTCGGCCGGATGCATCAGGAAGCGGTACACCTGGGGTCGTGCCTCGATCGCCGCGAGGTAGGTGTCCAACGTCGCCTCGACGCGCTCCCGTCGCTCGGCCGGCGCGTCCAGCGCTGCCCGCAGCGAGTTCAGCAGCGCGTCCGTGTGCCGCTTGGCCAACGCGGCGTAGAGTCCGCCCTTGTCGCCGAAGTGCCGGTAGAGAATCGGCTTGGTGATGCCCGCTTCCGCGGCGATCGCGTTCATCGAGGCCTGTGGCCCGTCGCGCAGGACCACCCGGTCCGCGGCCTCCAGCAGCTCGCGTCGGCGGCGGTCCGCCGACTTCTGCTGATCGGTCCGCTGCGTGGTGTCCATGTGCTCTCCCCACCCGTGGTGATTAGGTAACGCATGCGCAAACTAACACCCAGCATGCCCCGTAGATCGAACGGGCGGGCGGACAGTCATCAGGAGTTGACTTTTCCTACCCGCCGGTAACACACTCGGTGTTACCGTAAGTAACACGCACGTGCGTCGCCGCTGGAGGGGACATGGCCGAGTTCACCATGGAGCTCAACGACGAACAGAAGGAGGTCCGGGACTGGCTGCACGGCTTCGCCGCCGACGTCATCCGCCCCGCGGCCGCCGAATGGGACGAGCGTGAGGAGACTCCCTGGCCGGTCATCCAGGAGGCCGCCAAGGTCGGCATCTACTCCCTCGACTTCTACGCCCAGCAGTACTTCGACCCCACCGGCCTCGGCATCCCGATGGCCATGGAGGAGCTGTTCTGGGGCGACGCGGGCATAGCCCTGTCCATCGTCGGCACCGGCCTCGCCGCCGTGGGCGTCCTCGCCAACGGCACCGAGGAGCAGGTAGGCACCTGGATCCCGCAGATGTACGGCGACGCGGGCGACGTCAAGGTGGCCGCGTTCTGCTCCTCCGAGCCCGACGCCGGCTCCGACGTGGCCTCGATGCGTACCCGTGCCGTGTACGACGAGGCCAAGGGCGAGTGGGTGATCAACGGCACGAAGACCTGGGCCACCAACGGCGGCATCGCCAACGTCCACGTCGTCGTCGCGGTCGTCGACGCGGAGCTGGGCTCCAAGGGCCACGCCTCCTTCATCGTCCCGCCCAACACCCCCGGCCTGTCCCAGGGGCAGAAGTTCAAGAAGCACGGCATCCGTGCCTCGCACACCGCCGAGGTCATCCTCGACAACGTGCGCGTCCCCGGCTCCTGCCTGCTCGGCGGCAAGGAGAAGCTCGACGAGCGCCTCGCGCGGGCCCGGGAGCGGGCCAAGGCGGGTGGCGAGCGGGTGAAGAACGCGGCGATGGCGACGTTCGAGGCGAGCCGTCCCGCTGTGGGAGCCATGGCGGTCGGCACCGCCCGGGCCGCGTACGAGGTCGCCCTCGACTACGCGAAGACGCGGGAGCAGTTCGGCCGGCCGATCATCGACAACCAGGGTGTGGCCTTCCAGCTGGCGGACATGCGGACGTCCATCGACGCGGCCCGGCTGCTGGTCTGGCGGGCGTCCTGGATGGCGATCAACGGCAAGCAGTTCACGGCGGCCGAGGGCTCGATGTCCAAGCTGTTCGCGAGTGAGACCGCCAAGAAGGTCACGGGGCAGGCGATCCAGATCCTGGGCGGCAACGGCTACACCAGGGAGTACCCGGTGGAGCGGATGCACCGGGACGCCGCGATCTACACGATCTTCGAGGGCACGAGCGAGATCCAGCGGCTGGTGATCGCGCGAACGCTGGCGGGGATGCCGATCCGATAGCGCTGTGGGGGGACCGTGCGACCCGGTCCGCCGCTTGCCGGCGGCCGGTCGCGCGGTTCCCCGCGGCGGCGGCCCCTGTCCGGTTATCCGGTCTGCCCGCTGCTGTGCGCGATGCACGCCACGTCGATCCGGTCGGCCAGCTTCGCGAGCTCGATCGTCAGCGCGGCCACCGTGTCCTCGTCGAGCCCGTCCTCGCCGGCCTCGACAAGATGCAGCCACCGGCCGCCCACCGTCCGCAACAACTTACTCACGTCGGCGGCAGACACCTGCAAGGTCCCGCGGTCGTCGACGATCAGAGGCAGAGTCACTTCGCGGTTCACAAAGGGGATCGTAGCCGCGCAAGC
Source organism: Streptomyces cellulosae (assembly GCF_000721105.1). Taxonomy (GTDB): domain Bacteria; phylum Actinomycetota; class Actinomycetes; order Streptomycetales; family Streptomycetaceae; genus Streptomyces; species Streptomyces cellulosae_A. The sequence continues at coordinate 158,904 of NZ_JOEV01000004.1, read as the reverse complement.
CTCACGCTCCGTGCCATACGGTCGTGATGTTGCAGAACTCCCGGATTCCGTGCCCGGACAGCTCACGCCCGTACCCGGACCGCTTCACACCGCCGAACGGGAACGCCGGATGGGAGGCGGTCATCCCGTTGACGAACACGCCACCGGCCTCCAGGTCCCGTACGAACCGGTCCACCTCCGCCTCGTCCTCTGTCCAGACATTCGAACTCAGTCCGAAGGGCGAGTCGTTGGCGATGAGCACGGCCTCGTCCAGGTCGGCCGCGCGGTACAGCGTGGCGACCGGCCCGAAAGCCTCCTCACGGTGGACGCGCATCTCGCGGGTGATCCCGGTCAGAACGGTCGGCGGGTAGTACCAGCCGTCGCCCTCGGGCCGCTCGCCCCCGCACAGCACACTCGCGCCACCGCGCCTGGCGTCGTCGACCAGCTCCTCCAGGTCGGTCCGCCCCCGCTCGCTGGCGAGCGGTCCGACCTCGGTCTCCTCCTCCAGCGGGTCGCCGACCCTCAGCGCCTTCATTGCCTCGACGAACCGCTCGGTGAACGCGTCGTACACGTCCGTGTGCACGATGAACCGCTTGGCGGCGATGCACGACTGCCCGTTGTTCTGCACGCGCGCGGTCACCGCGACCTGCGCGGCCCGGTCGATGTCGGCGGAGGGCATCACGACGTACGGGTCGCTGCCGCCCAGCTCCAGCACAGTCTTCTTGATCATCTCGCCGGCCGTGGAGGCGACCGCGCGGCCTGCGGGCTCGCTGCCGGTAAGGGTGGCCGCCTTCACACGGTCGTCGCGCAGGATGTCGTCGATGGCGCCGGAGCCGATGAGCAGGGTCTGGAAGCAGCCCTCGGTGAAGCCCGCCCGGTGGAACAGGTCCTCCAGGTAGAGGGCGGTCTGCGGGACGTTGGAGGCGTGCTTGAGCAGGCCCACGTTGCCCGCCATCAGCGCGGGCGCGGCGAAGCGGATCACCTGCCACAGGGGGAAGTTCCACGGCATCACCGCGAGCACCGGGCCCATCGGCCGGTAGCGGACCAGGGCGTGGGAGGCGCCGGAGTCCTGCACGTCCGAGGCGCCCGGCTCCTCGTCGGCGAGCAGTTCCTCCGCGTGGTCGGCGTACCAGCGCATCGCCTTCGCGCACTTCGCGGCCTCCGCGCGGGCCTGCTTGACCGGCTTGCCCATCTCGGTCGTCATCACGCGGGCGATGTCGTTCTGGTCCTCTTCGAGGAGGTCGGCGGCCCGGTGCAGCAGCCGGGCGCGCTCGGCGAAGGCCGTCGTCCGGTACGTGCGGAACGTGGCCTCGGCGAGCTGGAGCCGGCGCTCGATCTCCTCCTCGCCCATGGCCTGGTACGTCTTGATGGTCTCGCCGTTCGCCGGGTTCACCGTTGCGATGGGCATGGCCGACCTCCTGAAAAGCTGGCTTACTCAGACCTTCCCGCGCCGCGGTGGGGACCGCAACGCGTACGCCTCTGCTCAGAGCGAGTGCTCCGCCAGCCGGTCGAGAAACGCGGCCTGCGCCTTCACGATCACCGCCCGCGCGCCGTCCAGGCCGAACCAGGCCACGCGGTCCAGTTCCGGGAACTCCCGGGTCTGCCCGGACTTCGGCGGCCACTCCATGAGGAAGGTGCCCGGGCTGATCGTGGCCGGGTCGAGGTCCGCCTCGACCGCCCAGGCCGTGACGATCTTGCCGTTCGTCTGCCGGACCTCGCCGAGCGGGACGGCCTCCCCGTCGGGCGGCGGCAGCCCCAGCTCCTCCTGGAACTCGCGGCGGGCCGCGTCCCAGGCGGCCTCGTCGGGCTCGTACTCGCCCTTCGGCACGGTCCACGCCCCGGCGTCACGCCGCGCGTAGAAGGGACCGCCCATGTGGCCGAGCAGCACCTCGATCCCGAGACCGGCGCCGCGGCGGAAGAGCAGCAGGCCCGCGCTGCGCTTCACGGCCGCACCTCCGGATGGGTCGCGAGCAGCGTCTCGACGGTGTCGGCGTCCTCCGGGCGTTTGTCCTCGCGGTAGCGGACCACGCGGGCGAAGCGCAGGGTGACGCCGGCCGGGTAGCGGGTGGACCTCTGCAGGCCGTCGTAGGCGATCTCGACGACGAGTTCGGGGCGTACGGTCACCACGTACCCGCCTGTGTCCACGGCCAACTCCTGGAGCCGTTCGGTCTGCCAGGTGAGCATCGCGTCGGTCATGCCCTTGAAGGTCTTGCCGAGCATCGCGAAGGAGCCGTCCGCGGTACGGGCGCCGAGGTGCAGGTTGGAGAGCTTGCCGGTGCGGCGGCCGTGGCCCCACTCGGCCGCCAGGACCACCAGGTCGAGCGTGTGGACGGGCTTGACCTTCAGCCAGGACGCGCCGCGCCGGCCCGCGCTGTAGGGGGCGTCGAGGGACTTCACGACGACGCCCTCGTGGCCGCGCTCGAGCGTCTCGGCGAGGAACTCCTCGGCCGCGTGCACGTCCTCGGGTCCGGACACCAGCGTCCGGCGCACCCGCATCGGCTCCGGCACCAGCCGCGCCAGTTCGGCGTGCCGTTCGGCGAACGGGAGGTCCAGCAGGTCGTGGTCGTCGACCGACAGGGCGTCGAAGAAGACGGGTGAGACGGGGACCGCCTCGGCCGCCGTCGTCACGTCCACCCGGGACCCGACCCGGCCGGCGGTCTCCTGGAAGGAACGCGGGCGGCCGTCCTCGTCGAAGGCGATGACCTCACCGTCCAGGATGAAGCGGTCACCTCTCAACTCCAGGGCCGCCGAGGTCAGTTCGGGCAGGCGGTCGGTGATGTCGTCCAGGGTGCGGGTGTACAGCCGTACCGCGTCGCCGTCGCGGTGGACCTGGACGCGGATGCCGTCCAGCTTCTCCTCGACCGCGCACGCGCCGAGCTTGTCGACCGCTTCGGCGACCGAGGAGGCGCTGTGCGCGAGCATCGGCAGGACCGGGCGGCCGACGGTGAGCCGGAAGCGGTCCAGGGCGCCGGGACCGTCCGCGAGCAGCGCCTGGGCCACCGTCTGGAGCGAGCCCGCGAGCATCACGGCGCGCCGGACGTCCGCCGACGGCGCCTCGGTCGCCTGGGCGAGGCCCTCGATCGCGACCGCGTCCAGCGCGCCCTGTCGCACCTCGCCGCTGATCAGCCCGAGCAGGAACCGCTGCTCGTCCCGCGTGGCCGCGCCCATCAACTCCCCGACGAGCCGCGCCCGCTCGGCCTGCGAGCCCGCGCCGGACACCTTGCCCAGCTCGCTCAGCAGGGCGTCCACCTCGCGGACGGTCAGGGTCGGCTCGGCGGCCGGGGCGACGGGCCGGCTGAGCACCTTCCAGCCGACGCCGAGCCGCCCCTGGGGCAGCCGTCCGGCGAGGTAGGGGATGACGATCGGCACGTCGTCCGCCTCGGCGTCCCGGAAGAGCTCGGCGAGGAGCGCGATCTTCCGGGAGCGCGCCGAGGTGGCGGCGACCTCCTGGGACACCTGGGCCAGCCGGGTCAGCAGCATGCAGCCATGGTGCACCGGAGGCGGGCGGTCTACACCCGGACGGCCGCGACGGCCGCATCCAGGTCCGCCATCAGCAACTCACCGTTGATCGTGGCGCCGGCCCGGTACCCGCCGGCCGCCGCGTTGACCACCTGCTCGGCGAAGCCCATCGCGTTGCCCGCCGACCACACGCCGGGCACGGTCGTCAGCCCCGTCTCGTCCACCACCGGGTACGCGCCGAACGGCGTCTCCCGCAGCTCGGCGCCCAGCCGCCGCAGCAGATCCGTCCGCGGGACGGCGCGGGGTGCCACGAACAGCACCTCGCGGTCATGGATCCTGCCGTCCGCGAGCCGGACCCCGGTGAGGCGGTCGTCGGCGGCCACCACCTCCGCGACCTCACCGGGCACCACCTTCACCCCGGCCGCGGCGAGCCTGCGCAGGTCGTCGTCCGACAGCTCGTCCTCGGCGACCGTGTGCAGGAAGAAGGTCACGTCCTGGGACCACTGGGACACCATCAGCGCCTGGTGCACGCTCATCGCAGTCGTCGCGAGCACGCCGAAGGCCTGGTCCCGCACCTCCCAGCCATGGCAGTACGGGCAGTGCAGCACGTCCCGTCCGAACCGCTCGGCGAGACCCGGGACGGCCGGCAGCTCGTCCTTGAGGCCGGTGGCGACGACCAGCCTGCGGGCACGCACGGTACGCCCGCTCGCCAGCGCCACGGCGAAGTCCCCGTCCCGGCCGGCATCCATCGCCCGGTCCCGGACCAGCTCCACGCCGTACCGCGCGATCTCCTCGCGGCCCGCGGCCAGGAACTCGGCGGGGGACATGCCGTCCCGGGACAGATAGCCCTGCATGTGCGCGGCGGGCGCGTTGCGCGGCTCGCCCGCGTCGACGACCAGCGTGTGGCGCCGGGCCCGGCCCAGGACCAGAGCGGCGGACAGCCCGGCCGCTCCGCCGCCGACGACGACCACTTCGTAGTTCTCGGTCATTGGTGACCACCTCCACCGAGACGGTCACTCTCCCGATGCGACATTGACAAATGGGTTTGCCGAAACTGCAATGGAGGTCATGAGTGACGACGACATGGACGAGGTCCTCGCCGAGGTCGGCCCGAGGCTGCGCCGGATCCGGAAGGAGCGAGGGGCGACGCTGGCCGGGCTGTCCGAGGTGACCGGCATCTCCGTGAGCACGCTCTCCCGGCTGGAGTCGGGGCTTCGCAGGCCCAGTCTGGAGCTGCTGTTGCCGATCGCGCGGGCCCACGAGGTGGCGCTGGACGAACTGGTGGGAGCGCCCGCGGTACGCGACCCCCGGGTGCGGGCCGAGCCGATCAGGCGGCACGGACGCACGTACTGGCCGCTGACCCGGCAGCCCGGCGGCCTCCAGGCGTTCAAGATGCTCATTCCGCCGTCGGCTGAGGCGCCGGAGCCGCGAACACACGAGGGCTACGAGTGGCTGTTTGTGCTGTCCGGGCGGCTGCGACTGGTCCTGGGCGAGCACGACGTCGTGCTGGGTGCGGGGGAGGCGGCTGAGTTCGACACCCGGGTGCCGCACTGGTTCGGGCCCGAAGAAGGTCAGGGGCCGGTGGAGTGTCTCAGCCTGTTCGGGCCGCAGGGGGAGCGGATGCACGTACGGGCACGACCCAAGCGGTCGTGACGCACGTGACGGTTCCCTGATCGGCAAGCGACCGCTTAGTATGCGAGGGACCCCGGTCAGACGAAGCAGTCCCGTGGAGGCCCCGCATGCAGGCATGGCAAGTGCACGAGAACGGCGAGCCGGGCGAGGTGATGCGCCTGGAGGAGGTGGCGCGGCCCACACCCGGTGACGGCCAGGTCCTGCTGAAGGTGCGCGCCGCGAACATCAACTTCCCGGACGCACTGATGGCCCGCGGTCACTACCAGGTCCGGCCGCCACTGCCGTTCACGCCCGGTGTGGAGATCTGCGGCGAGACCGAGGACGGCCGCCGGGTCCTCGCCAACCCCGCGCTGCCGTACGGCGGCTTCGCCGAGTACGCCGTCGCGGACTTGGCCGCCCTGCTGCCCGCCCCCGACTCGCTGGACGACGCCGAGGCCGCCGCCCTGCACATCGGCTACCAGACGGGCTGGTTCGGTCTGCACCGGCGGGCCCGCCTGGAAGCCGGCGAGACGCTGCTCGTCCACGCTGCCGCCGGAGGGGTCGGCAGCGCGGCCGTGGAGCTCGGGAAGGCGGCCGGGGCGAGGGTGATCGGTGTGGTCGGCGGCGCCGACAAGGCCGTGGTCGCCCGGGAACTGGGCTGTGACGTGGTGATCGACCGGCGGAGCGAGGACGTCATCGCCGCCGTGAAGGAGGCCACCGGCGGCCGGGGCGCCGACGTGATCTACGACCCCGTCGGCGGCGACGCCTACACCCAGTCGACCAAGGTCGTCGCCTTCGAGGGCCGGATCGTCGTCGTCGGCTTCGCGAGCGGCACGATTCCCAGCCCCTCCCTCAACCACGCCCTGGTGAAGAACTACGCGATCCTCGGCCTGCACTGGGGCCTGTACAACACCAAGAACCCGAAACTGGTCCAGCACTGCCACGAGCAGCTCACCGAGCTGGCCGCCCGGGGCGCGATCAAGCCGCTGGTGAGCGAGCGGGTGCCGCTGGCCGGTGCCGCGGACGCCGTGCAGCGGGTCGCCGACGGGGTCACCACCGGCCGGGTCGCCGTCGTCCCCGGCCTCACCGAAGGAGGCGCGGCGTGATCGACGCAGCCGGACTCAGGCGCCGTACCGCGCGGTTGCTGGCCGCGCACCCACCGGCGACCACCGAGCGCCTCGACTTCCTGAAGGCCCGCTTCGACGCCGGACTCGCCTGGGTGCACTACCCCGAGGGCCTCGGCGGACTCGGCGCCCCCCGTTCCCTCCAGGCCGTCGTGGACGCCGAGTTGGAGGCGGCGGGCGCGCCCGACAACGACCCGCGGCGCATCGGCATCGGTCTCGGGATGGCCGCGCCGACGATCCTGCAGTTCGGCACGGAGGAGCAGAAGCAGCGGTTCCTGCGGCCCCTGTGGGTGGGCGAGGAGGTCTGGTGCCAGCTGTTCAGCGAGCCCGGCGCCGGCTCCGACCTGGCCGCGCTCGGCACCCGGGCGGTCCGCGAGGATGGGGGCCCCTCCCGCTCGAGCGAAGCCGAGAGTGGGGGAAGCTGGGTCGTCAACGGGCAGAAGGTGTGGACGTCCAGCGCCCACCTCGCCCGCTGGGCGATCCTCATCGCCCGCACCGACCCGGACGTGCCCAAGCACCGGGGCATCACCTACTTCGTCTGCGACATGACCGACCCCGGCGTCGAGGTCAGGCCACTGCGCCAGATCACCGGCGAGGCCGAGTTCAACGAGGTCTTCCTCACCGATGTCCGCATCCCCGACTCCCGCCGTCTCGGTGACGTCGGCGACGGCTGGCGGGTCGCGCAGACCACGCTGAACAACGAACGCGTCGCCATCGGCGGCATGCGCCTGCCCCGCGAGGGCGGCATGATCGGCCCGGTCGCCGCCACCTGGCGCGCACGCCCCGAGCTGCGCACCCACGACCTGCACCAGCGGCTGCTCACCCTCTGGGTGGAGGCCGAGGTCGCCCGCCTCACCGGGGAGCGCCTGCGCCAGCAGCTCGTCGCCGGCCAGCCCGGCCCCGAGGGCGCCGGCATGAAGCTCGCCTTCGCCCGCCTCAACCAGGAGATCAGCGGCCTGGAGGTCGAACTGCGCGGGGCGGAAGGCCTGTTGTACGACGACTGGACCATGCGCCGTCCGGAGCTGGTCGACTTCACCGGCCGGGACGCCGGCTACCGCTACCTCCGCTCCAAGGGCAACAGCATCGAGGGCGGGACCAGCGAGGTCCTGCTGAACATCGTCGCCGAACGCGTCCTGGGCCTGCCCGGTGAGCCGCGCAGCGACAAGGACGTCGCCTGGAAGGACCTGACCCGATGACGCAGCCCGATCTTCTCTACTCCGAGGAGGAAGAGGCCCTCCGCGCCGCCGTCCGCGACCTGCTCGGCGACCACTGCGAGCCGGCGGGTGTGATCGCCCGGACCGAGTCGGACACGCCCCACGACCGTGAGACGTGGAAGGCGCTCACCGACGGCATGGGTCTCGCCGGGCTGCTGGTGCCCGAGGCGCACGGCGGCCAGGGCGCCACCCACCGCGAAGTCGCCGTCATCCTGGAGGAGTTGGGTCGTTCCGTCGCGCCCGTGCCCTATCTGACGAGCGCAGTCGTCGCCACCGAGGCGCTCCTGGAGTGCGGGGCCGGCGACCTGCTCGCCCAGCTGGCGACCGGCCGGACCATCGCCGTCCTCGCGGTCGGACTGCACCTGGCTCCCGGCGCCTCCTTCCCGGCCGTACGACGGGAGAACGGCGCGCTGCACGGGGAGGTGACCGGGATCGCGGACGCCGCGGTCGCCGACGTCCTGCTCGTTCCGGCCGAGGACGGCGGGCTGTACGCCGTCGGCGCGGACGCCGTGACCGTCACCCCACAGGTGCCGCTGGACCTGACCCGGCCGCTCGCGACCGTCACCCTCGACGGGGCCGACGGGCGCCGCGTCGGCGACGCCGAACCCGCCGTACGACGGGCGCTGCGCGCCGGAGCGGGACTGCTCGCCTCGGAGCAACTCGGCCTCGCCGAATGGGCGTTGACCGAGACGGTCCGCTATCTCAAGGAGCGCAGGCAGTTCAACCGGCCCGTCGGCGGCTTCCAGGCGCTCAAGCACCGGCTCGCCCGGCTGTGGCTGGAGGTCGTCAACCTGCGGGCGGCCGCCCGGGGCGCGGCGGACGCGCTCGCGACCGGCGAGGACGTCGACGTGGCGGTCGCGGTCGCGCAGGCCTACGCGGCGCCCGTCGCCGTCCGCGTCGCCGAGGAGGCCGTGCAGTTGCACGGCGGCATCGGCATGACGTGGGAGCACCCGGTCCACCTGAACCTGAAGCGGGCGAAGGCCGACTCGATCGCCTACGGCACGGCCGGCGCCCACCGGGACGCGGTGGCCGAACTGGTCGACCTCCCAGCTCCCTGACGTTCACCCGGGAAAGCCCGCCCGACCTGGGGCGGGCTTTTTCGTGTACCCCGCACGCAGGAGGTGAACGGACAGCGGCAGTCCGGCCAACTCCTGTTCCGGCCCTGCACCTTGAGGCCGTACGGATCGCATACTCGCAGCCATCCAGGTACGGCCTACCAGGGAGGCAGAGCATGGCCCTCACCACCCGCCGCAGAGCCCTCACGACCCTCGGTGCCGCCTTCGCGGGCACGGTCGCCCTGCCCGCCGCCGACGCGCTCGCGGGTGAGCGGAAGCACCGCCCGCGGCCGTTGTGGCGTGCCCACGCGCACAACGACTACGAGCATCCGCGCCCCCTCCTCGACGCCCTCGACCACCGCTTCGGCAGCGTCGAGGCCGACATCTACCTGGTCGGCGACCAGCTCCTGGTCGCCCACGACCCGGTGGATCTCGACCCGGCCCGCACCCTCGAATCCCTCTACCTCGACCCGCTGGCCGCCCGTGTCCGCGCCCACCACGGCTCGGTGTACCGGGGGTACCGCAAGCCGTTGCAGCTGCTGATCGACATCAAGACCGAGGGCTCGTCCACCTACCTCGAACTCGACCGCCACCTGCGGCGACACAAGCGCCTGTTCACGACGTACGCACACGGACGCGTGCTGCCCGGCCCGGTCACCGCCGTCATCTCCGGCGACCGCGCGGCCCGTACCCCCATGGAGGCCCAGACCGTCCGACGGGCCTTCTACGACGGCCGGCTCGCCGATCTCGGTACCCCGGCGCCCGCCTCCTTCGTCCCGCTGATCAGCGACAACTGGACGCTGAACTTCACCTGGGCGGGCGTCGGCGCCTTCCCGGACGCCGAGCGGCAGAAACTGCGGGGCATCGTCGAGGCCGCGCACTCCCGCGGGCAGAAGGTGCGGTTCTGGGCCACCCCGGACGTGGCGGGCCCCGCCCGGGACGCGCTGTGGGCCGAACTGCTCGCCGCCGGTGTCGACCATCTCAACACCGACGACCTGGCCGGACTGGAGGTGTTCCTGGACGCCCACCGGTAGCCGCGGACACCACACGTTCGGAGGACAGGTCAGCCGCCCGGACGAACCCTCCGCTACGCCACACTTGCGGCCGAACGCCGTGAACCGGACATGGCGGCGTGGCGGAGGAGGCTGACGATGGCGATTTCGATCTCTGTGGTGCTGCTGCTGGCGATCCTGGCGGTGATCTTCGTGCGCAGTGGCGGACTGAAGCTCTCCCACGCGCTGGTGTGCCTGCTGCTGGGCTTCTGCCTGGCCGGCACCAACATCGCGCCCAGCATCAACAGTGGCCTGACGGCGACGGCGGGCATCCTCGACACCCTCAGGCCGTGAGCGTCACGGGGTCGTGAAGATGCCGATGCCGTTCGGGACGGGGCGTTCCGCACCGCCGGAGGGATGGTTGCGGACGGTGACGGCACTCGCGCCCGGCTCCCGGGCGACCAGGGTCGTCGAGCCGCCGCCGTCCAGACTGAAGGCGTCCACCGAACCCAACCTGCGCATCGCGTCCGCCACTTCGGCGATGGTCAGACCGGTGCGGTACTCGGGTGCTCCGTCCAGCGCGAGCAGCAGCAGACGCCGTCCGCCGTCCGCGACACCCACGGCGGTGCGCACGGCCGATGTCCGGTCGTCGAGACCGGGCAGAGGCCGTCCGCCCCTGAGGAGCGGGTAACCGCCGAGCGCGAAGCGGTACGGGACCCGGGTCGTGGACCCCACCAGACGGTGGCGCACTGTCACCGGCTCGCCCGCGAAGAACTTCCGCAGCTGCCGCGCGCCAGCCTCGCGGCCCACCAGCACGGTCGTTCCCGCCGCGATGGGTCCGCCGCCGGGGGTGTCGGACATCGCCACGACCCGGCGATGACGGACCGTCACCTCGTAGGTGTCCGTGCTGCACCCAGCGGCCCGGTCGTTGTCCGTGCCGCAGGTGGCGCGCACCCGGGAGACGCTTCCCCAGTCGGAGGTGAACGCGCCGATGGAGCCCTCCGGCAGCGCGTACTGGTTCAGCCCGCCGAGCGGCAGCCGGCCCTCGGGCGTCCGGACCGAGCCGTCGAGGGCGAGGGCGTCCAGCTGAGCCCGCCGGTCCACGCCCACGCCGATCACGTCCTCGGTGCCGGTGCCCGGCGGCAGCGCGGGACCGAAGCGCTGGCCGGTCGGCACCGCCGCCTTGAGCACGTGGCCCTTCACGATCGCCGGGCCCACGGTCGCCCCGGTGGCCTCGACGCCCGGGTGCTGGGTCTCGGTGATGTTGAAGAAGTCGCCGTTGACACCCGCCACGGCCCCGGCCGCGTCGGCCATCCGGGAGACGGGGGAGCGCGCGGCCACCGCCCCCGGGTACAGCAGATCGAGACGGACCCGCGGATCACGCAGGTCGACGCTCAGCACGTGGGCGTGGGCCACCCCGCCCGCCGCCGGGAGGTCGAACTCCTCGTACGCCACGCCCGGAGCGAGCGCGGTCCGCTCCGGTACGGCGCCGGCCGGTGCCGCCCCCACCAGGGCCGCGCCGGCCAGCGTGCCGAGTGCCGCGAGCAAGGTCAGTACGGTGCCGCCCGCCGCGAACCGTCTTTGACGACGCGTCACAGTTCCCCCCTGATGTCTCGTCAACTGTTGCAGGACTCAGGGGAAGTGCACCAGACGACCGTGACCGGCGCGATGTCCAGGCGCCGACGCCCCGCGAACGGGTGAGGAAACGCACCCCCTCGGGCGTCTCCGGCGAGAATCCGCTGCCCCGGCCCTCGACGACGTCGACGACCAGGTCGGCGAGGTGGGCGCCGTCGTCGCAGCGGCCGCCGGACCGGTGGGACATCAGCGGCCCGTGGGCCGCACGGAGACGGCATGGCAGACCTGCGGCCGCGGACGTTCAGGGAGAGTACGGGGTGAAGTGGGCCGGCGTGTGGTCCACGGGCAGGTCCGGACGCCACGCGGTCAGACCCTGCGCGCTGCACACGAACAGGTTCTGCGGCAGCCGGTCGAGCGCGAACCAGCGCCAGTCGCCGACCTTTTCGCCGGGCTGGTCGGCCGGCTCCCCGCGCCACGCCGTGACCCGGGCGGGCACGGTCACCCGTACGACGCCGTCGACGTGGTCGAGGAGCGTGCCCAGGAGCCGTACGTCGGCGGGGCTCGCGTCGATCCCGGTCTCCTCGGCGAGTTCGCGCACGACCGTCTCCTGGAGCGACTCGCCGGGTTCCACCGTGCCGCCGGGCAGCTCCCAGGTGCCCCGGTGGTGCCGGCCCAGGAGCAGACCGCGCGGGCCGTACAGGATGGCGCCGACACCGAGGGCCGCGTGCGGGACCGGCGGTCGGCTCGAGCGCGGACGGGAGGATGCCCGGACCGGCCGGGTCGCCCGGAAGATCCGGTAGGAGGCGTGGTTGTCCTCCTCCGGGGCGTCGAGGACGTCGACGTGCTCGACGCGCAGGCCGTGCTCGGCGAGCAGGTCGGTCCACAGGTCCGGCGTGAGCACCCACATCCGGACGCCGACGTCGCCACCGCCACCGGCCAGCCGCAGGATCTCGGGCCGGGAGGCGACGACGGACGAGGGACCGTCGCCGTCGGAGTTCGTGTGCAGCACGCTGAAGCACAGCGTCCCGCCGGGCCGGAGCGCGGAGGCGAGGGCGGGCAGCAGCCGGCGGGGATCGATGTACGGCACGGCGTTGACGGAGTAGACCACGTCGTACGGCTCCGCCGAGCGCAGGTACTCCACCGCGTCGGCCCGCACCAGGCGCAGTCCGGGCAGCGAGCCGTACTCGGCGCGGGCCCGCTCGAACTGGCTGGGCGAGGAGTCGACCGCGTCCACCGAGGCGCCGTACGCGCGGACGAGATGCGCGGCGAGCCGGCCCGTGCCGCACCCGAGGTCCAGCACCCGTCGCCCGGACAGGTCGCCGAGCACTTCGGCGCCGGGTCCGGCGTCCATGCCCCAGTCGAACCGCCGCACCTGGGGCAGGACCGTGCCGCGGGTGAGGTGGTGGGTGCCGTACGTGTGCCATGCCTCGGCGTTGACCGACTCCGGCGGCTGCACGGTGTCTCCTTTCACGAGTGGGGCCGGGGAAAGCTCCGCAGGGCCTCGGCGAGGCCCGCGGGATCGGTGCCGACCTTGCGGTAGACGGCGGAGAGCAGCTGGCGCACGCCCTGCTCCGTGAGGCCAAGGTCCTTCGCGACCACGGCTGCCGGGTGGCCCCGGGCCGTCATCTCGGCCGCCCGGCGTTCGGGGGCCGTGAGGGTGTCCGTCTGCGCGTACCGCAGCGGCAGCGGCCTCAGGCCGGCGGCGGACAGTTCCGCCCGGGCCCGCGCGGCCAGCGCCTCGGCCCCGCAGTGGACGGCGCCTTCCAGGCCCTGGTAGAGCCGGTCCGCGGCCTCGTGGAGCCGGCCGCCGCGGGCCAGCGAGGCACCCTGGCCGACCAGCGCGCGGGCGAGGTCGTATGCCGCGGGGGAGCGTTCGAGCTGCTCCACGGCCGCCGCGTGCAGGTCGAGGGCCGGCTGTCCGCCGGTCACCTCCGCCAGTGTGTGCAGCGCCTGTCCGATCGCCGACGCGGCGCCGAAGTCGCGGGCGCGCTCGACGGCGTCCTGGGCGTACCGGACGGCCCGGTCCGGTGCCGAGCGGGCCAGCGCGGACGCCAGCCGCAGCCGCCAGGGGCACCAGGCGGGGTTGCGCCAGTCCCGTCCGTCCAGCCACTCGCCGACCTCCGTCAACAGGCGCTCCGCCTCGGCGTGGCGGCCCTCCGCCAGCAGCAACTCGGCGTACACGGTGCGCGGGTCGGGGTAGATGACGGCGTTCGGGACGCTCGCGCCGTAGCGGTACCGGTCGGCGAGCCGGCGTGCGTCACCGGTGCGCCCGCGGGCCAGCAGGGTCTGGATGAGGATGCCGAGGGCGAACCACTGGGCGGGCAGCGCCCCTTCGACCCGCTCGGCGGTGCGCAGGCCCTCGCGCACCCAGGTCTCCGCCTCGGGCAGACAGCCCCGCCGGTAGCGGATGTAGGCGAAGAGGGTCTGGCCGACGGCCAGATGGGAGCCGCGCCAGCCCTTGGCCCCGCACTCGGCCATGCCCTTGGTGAACAGCTCTTCGGCCCGGCGCGGCCGGTCGCAGTACATGAACGTGAGGGCCACCGAGACGGGCACCTCGAAACCGCGGTTCTCGTCGGTCCAGCTCATCCCGCCGCGCAGGGCGTCCTCCGCGTGGTCGAGGACCGTCCGGCGTGGCTCGCCGCGCAACAGGGCGTCCCAGGCGCGCAGGCCCAGGATGCAGCGCTCCTCCAGCCCGCGGCCGTCCGGACGCCCCCGAGCGGACAGTCGCGCCGCCAGCCGGGTCAGTGTGCGGGAGCGGGCGGACGGGTCGGGCTCGTCGGTGCGGCACATGCTCCAGACGAAGTGATCGGCCCGCATCCGCAGCCGTACCCGCGCGTTGGTGGCCTTGCGGGCCTCGTCGGCGGCCACGGTCGCGGCCTCGGCGATCCGGTCGGTGTGCGCGAGCGCCTGCGTGAGCCGGTACACGATGGAGGCCCGCAGCCCGGGGTCGATGTCGGGCTCCGCCAGTGCCGCGCGGAGGTGGGTCACGGTCGCCGTGGGATCGATGAGGAAGGTCGAGCCCGCGAGTTCGTGCAGCAGGGCGGCCCGCTCCTGAGGCGGGGGCGGCTCCTGCAGCGCGCGGGTCAGCAGGCGGCGGGCGGCTTCCGGGGCGCCGGCGTGCAGGGACTCGTGGGCGGCCTCCCTCAGGCAGGCGACCGCTTCGGGGTTTCCGTCGCAGGGCACCTCCAGCAGATGCCGGGCAGCCTCCGGGGAACCGTACCCCGACGCCCGGAGGGCTTCGGCGGCCGCGTTGTGCATGCCGACCCGCAGGGCCGACGGAATGGACCGGTAGATCGTCGTGGCGATCAACGGGTGGACAAAACCGAGACCGCCCCCCGGCCCCGGATCGTCGGCCAGGACACGGGCGGCGCGCAGCCTCTCGGTCGCCTCGGCGGCCTCCTCACGGCCGATCACCGCGATGGTGGCGGCGAGGTCCGGCGAGAACGGTGCGCCCAGGACGGCGCCCGCGTGCGCGAAGCGGACGGTGCCGGTGCCGAGCCGCTGGAGGCGCTCGACGAGTCCCGGGCCCTTCACGGCGGCGGCGAGCTCGCGCATCGCGGGCAGTTCCGCACGGGTGCCCCTCAGGTTGCGCCGGCCGAGCCTGATGGCGAGTTCGACGGTCTCGAACGGGCTGCCGCCGGTGACCGTCCAGCATTCGTCGCAGAACCCGTCCTCGGCGGCCTCCCCCACCTGCTCCCGCACGATCCGTGCCACGCTCGCCGCGGTGAGCGGCGCGAGTGCGTGCGGGCGGCCGCCGTGGCCGTCGACGAGGGCACGGAGGGGAGCCGCCTCGGGCGGGAGTTCGTCGGGCCGGTAGGCGACGACGATCAGCAGCGGCAGGTCCGCGGCCCGGGGCGCGAAGGAGGCGAGCCAGCGGAGGGACTCGGCGTCGGCCCAGTGCAGGTCGTCCAGGAGCAGCACGACGGGCGTCCTCCTCATCAGCGTCAGGCGGGTCATGACCCAGTCGAGACCGTCGCGTACGGCGGTGGGGTCCGGCACCTGGTCGGTGTCCACCGCCTCCAGACCCAGCGCGGTGGCGACGGTGGCGTACCAACTGCCCAGAAAGGCCCGGCACTCGGTCTCGTCCATCGTTGCCAGCGCGGGCTGGACGAGCCGGCGGACCACATGGAACGCCAGCTCCTGGTCTGCCTCGCCGCCCCTGCCCGACAGCACCCGGAACCCCTCGGCGAGGGCGCGGACGCGGGCCTGTGTCATCAGGGCCGTCTTGCCGAGCCCCGCGGGCCCCGTGAAGGCGAGCAGCCCGCCGTGCCGGGCGACGGGGCCGCCGCGGGCGACGGCCCCCAGGTCCGACAGGGCCGCGTCGAGCGCGCCGAGTTCCCGGTGGCGCTCGAGCAACTGTCCCGAGTGGCCGATCGATTGCCGTGACCCATGCGCCATCTGCCCTACCGCTTCCTGTCGTTCGGCCACCGGGAGGCAACGCGAGCGTATGCCCCCACGGTGCGCCACGGACGAATTCCCGAACGGGTACGGCAAGGACGAGTGAATCGCCCCCGGCCTCGGCGTGGGGCGTCCGCCGTGCGGGTACGGCCATCTGGATACGCGTCCTTCGCCTGGGCGGCGGACCACCTCACGGCACCGCGGACACCGTCGCCGTGTCGGCGTAGCGCGGTACGGTGCGGGACCAGTGGTAACACCCCCCGATCCAGCCCGCCATGCCCTCCACACAGTCGAGGCCCGCGGGACTCAGCTCCGGTTCCACGCGGGCGCGGAGCTCCTCGAACTCCCTGACGGCGGTGTTGATCTGCCCGATGGTCAGGGTGACGGCGACGGGCAGGGGGCAGCCCTGTGCGCGCTGGTGGGCCAGCGCCAGATTGATCATGCCCCCGGCGCGTTGTTCCTTCACCGCGGAGAACAGGTCCGCCGTCCACACCGCCGCGTCGACCGACAGTCGCCGCAGTCGCCGCATGGCCGGATGGCGCAGTTCCGCGGGGTCGGCCTCCTCACGCCGCGCGGCCTCGTACAACGGGTAGAAGGGCTCCACCCCGGCGGTCAGTGACCGAATGGCGGTGCACAGCCCGGTCCGCGGTGGGAAGGACCCGTTCTGCGCCACCGATTCGTACAGCAGCCCGTGGACGTACTCACTGCTCGTCCAGGCCCAGCGCGCGGCCTGGGCCGGTGTGCACCGTTCCTGGACCTGCCGGTGAAGGTCGGCCAGGGCCGCCCCGAGCACCGTGCCGGGCGGCTCACCGTCCCGCAGGACCGCCACGCTCTCGCAGAGCATGGGCAGCAACCGCTCCGGCCGGCGCCGGCCGACCTGCTCCGCCCGGTCGTCGAAGACGAACTGGTAGGCGATCTGGTTCGCCACGATCTGGAGGATGTCCGCGTCCACGCCCGGACTGGTGAAGGACGCGAGCTCGGCCGGCCGGGTGGAGCAGAGCATCGACCGCACCTCCGGTTCCCGGCTCAGCCCCCGCGCGCACAGCCACTCGTCGACAGCGGCCACCGCCGACGACTCATGGGGATTCCTGCGCAACGCGAACGGCATGTGGAGGTGGGCGTCGATCAGCTCCTTCAGCGTGGCGGCGGGCGGGGAGCCGTGCGGGATGTGCGTGCTCTCCTCATGCGTCGTCGGCACCGGGTCCACCTGCCGTTCGGGCGTCCGGGGCTCGAAAGGCGCCGTCGGCCGGGAGCGTGGGCGCGTCCCCATGTGCCGGTGTTGCCGCCGTACGACCCGCACGCAGTTCGCAGGTCATCACCAGCCGCCTCGGCCCCAACGTCACCGCCGGGCGCTGCCGTTCGCACGGGCCGGGCGGCAGCCGCAGCCGCCAGCGGCCGGCCAGGGTGGCGAGGGCCACCGTCGCCTCCGTCATGGCGAACGCGTCGCCCAGACACTTCCGGCTCCCCGCGGCGAACGGGATCATCGCGCCCTGCCGCCCGGGCGGCGCCTGCCCCGGCAGCCAGCGCTCGGGCAGGAAGCGGTCGGGGTCGGCGAACGACGCCGCGTCGTGGTGCAGGAGGTAGGGGCTGTACAGCACCATCGAACCCTTGGCGAGGCGGTGCCCGGCGAGCACCGTGTCCCGGGTCGTGGCGCGGGTGAAGAGCCAGCCCGGAGGGGAATGGCGCAGGGTCTCCGTGACGACGCTCCGGGTGTGGACCAGGCGTGGCAGGTCGTCGGGTGCGGGACGGGCGCGCCCGGCGAGGACCGCGTCGAGCTCGGCGTGGAGCCGGCGCTCCGCCTCAGAATTGCGGGCCAGCAGACCGAAGGCGGACGACAGGCACAGGGAGACGGTCTCCACTCCGGTCAGCAGAAGGGTGATGAGCTGGTCGTGGACGTCCTGCTCACTGGCCGCGGGCAGTCCGTCGCCGTCCTCCCGGGCGGCGTCCAGGAGGGTCTGCAGGACATCGTCGCGGGGAACCGCCCCGGGGCCCCGGGCACTCCGGCGGCGCTCGGCGATCACCCCGTCGACGATCGTGCGCAGACGGGCCACGGCGTTCCGGTAGCGGCGGTTGGCGGGTGTGGGGAGCCGGAAGACGGCGTCCACGGGGACGAGGGTGCGCAGGAACAGGCCGCGGACGACGTCGGCGAGACAGCGCCGCACCTCGCCGGCGGTCGCCGCGTCGAGGGAGTCGGAGAACAGGACGCGGCTGATCACCCGGGTCGTCATGGCCAGCAGGGCCGCGCTGACGTCGACCTGCTGCCCCGCGCGCCAGTCACGGCACGCCAACTGCGCCTCCACGCCGATCAGTTCCGTGTAGTCGGCGACGCGGGACGGGCGGAAAGGATGCTGGACGAGGCGGCGCTGCCTGCGGTGCTCCGTGTGCGGGCAGGTGACGACGCTGTCGCCCAGGAGCAACCGGAGCCGGTCGTACTGTGTGCCGCCCTTGTCGAAGGTGCGGGTGTCCCTGAGCATCTGGTGGACCAGATCCGGGTGACACGCCACCCAGGCGCGCAGGGGACCGAGCCGAATCTCCACCAGATCGCCGTGCGCGGGCAGGGAATTCAGAAACTCCAGTGGGCGGCGGAACAAGGCGAAACCGTGGGCGAGGGAGGGGAATATGCTGGGAGCAGTACCCACCCTCCATGTTCGCTCCGTCTCAAGGGCGGAAGAGCTCATGGAATACCACCTGTCTCAGTCGGCGCACGGAATTCGGTGAGGTTTCGCCGAGTTGGGGCTCGGACCGTGTCCTGCCCAGTTCAACCTCTCGCCCGTCGCGCCGAACCCTTTCTCCAAGGGGGCGCACGGGAGCGTGGGGAAGCACTGGGAGAGCGTGCTTTCCGTCTGCATGCCATTTGTTGAAGTTCTGCTGTCCCTGGGGCTTCTTCTGATTGCTCCCGTTGTTCTTTTCCTCATACAGCGATCCGGAATATGCCGTGTCGAGTGCCGGGCGGTGGTGCTGAGCCCGGGGCGAGCCTCTGCATGCGAATGCGTCCTGGGGTTACTCAGGTCAGCACGCACCTGCAACGCGAGAGTGAGGAGAGCCGGATGAGTGGACGCGTCTTCCACCGGGCCCTGGTCACCGGAGGAGCCGGATTCGTGGGATCGCACCTGTGCAGGCGACTGCTCGCGACGGGTGCCGATGTCGTGTGCCTCGACAACCTGGCCACCGGCTCCCGCGCCAACGTCGCGGACCTGCAGCGCCACGACGGTTTCCGCTTCGTGCGGGCCGACGCCACCGATCCCGCGGCCTGGCGCGCGCTGCCCGGCCGTTTCGACCTGGTCCTGCACTTCGCCTGCCCGGCCTCGCCCGCCGACTATCTGCGGCTGCCGCTGGAGACCCTCGCCGTCGGCAGCGACGGTACCCGGCACGCGCTGGACCGTACCCGCCGCGACGAGGCCCGCTTCGTCCTCGCCTCCACCTCCGAGGTGTACGGCGACCCGCTGGAGCATCCGCAGCCTGAGACGTACTGGGGCAACGTCAATCCGGTCGGCCCCCGCAGCGTCTACGACGAGTCCAAGCGCTTCGCCGAGGCCCTGGTGACCGCCCACCGGGGTGTGCACGGCACCGACGCGGCCATCGTCCGCATCTTCAACACCTACGGCCCGCGCATGCGCGGCGGCGACGGCCGCGCCGTGCCCACCTTCGTCGCCCAGGCCCTGGACGGCGCGCCCCTGACCGTCGCCGGCGACGGCGGCCAGACGCGTTCGCTGTGCTACGTCGACGACACGGTCGACGGCATCCTCGCCCTGGCGGCCTCCGACGAGCCGGGGCCCGTGAACATCGGCGGCACCGACGAGATCACGATGCTCGAACTCGCCCGCCGCATCGTCGACCTCACCGGCTCCGCGTCCCGGATCCGCTTCGTCGAACGCCCGGTCGACGACCCGGGGCGCCGCAAGCCCGACACCCGCCTCGCGCGGGAGCGGCTCGGCTGGCGGCCGGAGGTCGACTGGAACGAGGGCCTCGCCCGCACGATCGACTGGTTCACCCGCTCCGCGGCCGCCTGACCCGGCCCGCCGGCCCGCCGGCCCGCTCCACCTCACCGGGCCCCACCGGGCCTCACCGGGCGCCACCGGGCGCCGCCGGGCCTCACCGGGCCTCACCGGGCGCCACCGGGCGCCGCCGGGCCTCACCGGGCGCCGCCGGGCCCCACCGGGCCTCACCGGGCGCCACCGGGCCCCACCGGGCCCCACCGGGCGCCGCCGGGCCCCCGTCGAAGGGCTCCGGTGCCCCGCTCGCACGCCCTGTTCCCGCCTGCGACGAGCCGGGCGACCGCAGCAGTCTTCGGGCCTGTCAGTCACCCGCCGGGTGCGCTCCGAGCTGCGGTGACCCTCTGTTTTTCACCGGTGACAAATGGTGAGAAAACGGCTGATTTGATGCCGAGCTGTCTCCAAGTGTTTGAGACAGCCGCAAGAACGGCACTCGACGACCTGTAGCAAGAGTCCCCACACGTCACCGGGACGGAGCGATCCCCCATGCGCATCCTTGGCATCAACGCCCTGTTCCACGACCCGGCCGCCGCTCTCGTCGTCGACGGCCACACCGTCGCCGCCGCCGAAGAGGAGCGGTTCAGCCGCCGCAAACACGGCAAGCGCCCGGTGCCGTTCTCCGCCTGGGAACTGCCCGAGCTGTCCGCCCGCTGGTGCCTGGAGCATGCCGGGATCCGGCCCGGGGAACTGGACGCGGTGACCTACTCCTTCGACCCCAAGCTCGCCCGCCCCGCCAAGGAGATGGGCCTGAACGACCCTTTTGACCCGCTGCGCCTCGACTA
This sequence comes from Streptomyces cellulosae, assembly GCF_000721105.1. Taxonomy (GTDB): domain Bacteria; phylum Actinomycetota; class Actinomycetes; order Streptomycetales; family Streptomycetaceae; genus Streptomyces; species Streptomyces cellulosae_A. Next base: position 138,723 of record NZ_JOEV01000004.1, on the reverse strand, counting down.
CGCGCGCCGCGCTCCCGAGTTCCTCGCCGAGGCCCTGCCCGGCCTCGACCCAGACCAGGTGGTCTTCGTCCCGCACCACGTGGCACACGCCGCCTCCGCAGGACCCGCCTCCCCGCACCCCGACAGCGCCGTCCTCGTCCTCGACGGCCGCGGCGAGGCTGCCTCCCACCTGGCCGGCCGCTACCGCGACGGCAAGCTCGACACCCTGGCCACCCAGGCGTTGCCCCACTCCCTCGGCCTGGTCTACGAGGAACTCACCGAGCACCTCGGCTTCCTGCGCAGCAGCGACGAGTACAAGGTGATGGCCCTCGCCTCCTACGGCAAGCCCCGCTTCCTGCCCCGGCTGCGACAGCACGTCCACCCGACCGGCGACGGCGGCTTCAGCGCCCACGGAGTCGACTGGGCAGCCCTCGCACCGCCCCGGGCGAAGGGCGAGAAGTGGACTCAGGAGCACGCCGACCTCGCCGCCAGCACCCAGGCGGTCCTCGAGGAACTCCTGCTCGAACTCGTCCACTGGCTGCACCGCGAGGCCGGGGGAGAGGCGCTCACCATGGCGGGCGGCGTCGCCCTCAACTGCGTCGCCAACTCCAAGATCGCCGAACAGGGCCCCTACCGGCACGTGTGGGTGCAGCCGGCCGCCGGGGACGCCGGAACCGCCCTCGGAGGCGCCCTCCACCTGTCCGCACAGCAGCAGGAGAGCCCGCTGCCCATGCCCGGCGCCGACCTCGGCCGCGGCTGGAGCGACGACGAGCTGCGGGCCTGGCTCGACCAGGCCGCCGTACCGTACGAGCGGCCCGACGACATCGCGGAGGCGGTCGCCGAGGAACTGGCCCGGGACGGCGTGGTCGCCTGGTTCCAGGGCCGCAGCGAGTACGGGCCGCGCGCCCTCGGACACCGCTCCCTGCTGGCCCATCCCGGCCGCGCCGAGAACTTGGAACGGCTCAACCACGTCAAGGGCCGTGAGGAGTTCCGGCCGGTCGCGCCCATGGTCCTCGCCGACCGCGCCCACGAGCTGTTCACCGGGCCACTGCCCAGCCCGTACATGCTCTTCGTGCACGACGTGGCACATCGGTGGCGCGAACGCATCCCCGCCGTGGTGCACGTGGACGGCACCGCCCGCATCCAGACCGTCGACGAGCGGCAGGAGCCGCTGGTGGCGCGGATGCTGCGCGGCTTCGAACGGCGCACCGGACTGCCCGTGGTCGTCAACACCAGTCTCAACACCGCCGGCCGCCCCATGGTCGACGACCCCCGCGACGCCCTGGAGTGCTTCGGCTCCGCGCCCGTGGACCTGCTGGCGATCGGTCCGTTCGCGGTACGGCGCGGAAGGGCGTTCGCATGAGCCCGGGGTACGCGGTCGTGATCCCGACGCTGGTCCGCGGCACCCTCGCCGACTGTCTCGCCGCGCTCGCCGCCGCCGACGGACCGAAGCCGGACGAGATCGTCCTCGTCGACGACCGGCCCGGACCCGACCCCGCTCCCGGTCCGCTGGAGCACCCGCTGAGTGTGCTCGGTGACCTGCGGGGGCGTACGACCGTCGTGGCGGGCGGGGGGCGCGGGCCCGCCGCCGCCCGCAACACCGGCTGGCACCGCGTCGCCGCGCCCTGGGTGGCCTTCCTCGACGACGACGTCCAGGTGGGCCCGCACTGGTGCGAGCAACTGGCGCAGGACCTGACCGACGCGACCCCGGACACCGGAGGCGTCCAGGGTGTGATCGCCGTACCGCTGCCGGGCGAGCGCAGCCCCACCGACTGGGAACGGGGCACCGCCTCTCTGGCGCGGGCCCGCTGGATCACCGCCGACATGGCGTACCGCACGGACGCGCTCAAGCAGGTCGGCGGCTTCGACGAACGCTTCCGGCGCGCCTTCCGCGAGGACGCCGACATCGCCCTGCGGATCCTGGACGCCGGATGGCGGATCCGGCAGGGCCGGCGAACCACCCGGCACCCCGTGCGCCCAGCCGACCGCTGGGTGTCCCTGCGCGCACAGCGCGGCAACGCCGACGACGCCCTGATGCGGTACCTGCACGGGCCCGGCTGGTGGCACAAGGCGGCCGCGCCGCGCGGGCGCCTGCGCGGCCACCTGGCGGTCACCGCGGCCGGTGCCACCGCGTGCGCCCTCGCGGTCGCCGGACGCCGCCGGGCCGCCGTGGCCGCGGCGTTCGGCTGGGCCGCCGGTACCGCGGAGTTCGCGTGGGCGCGCATCGCGCCGGGGCCGCGCACCCGAGACGAGGTGACGACGATGCTCGCCACCAGCGCGCTCATCCCGCCCGCGGCGACCTGGCACTGGCTGAGCGGCCTCCGACGGCACCGGAACGCCCCCGACTGGCGGGAGGTGGCGCGATGAGTCCCGTCAAGGCCGTGCTGTTCGACCGTGACGGCACCCTCGTCCACGACGTCCCCTACAACGGCGACCCGGCCCGCGTCCGCCCCGTCGACGGGGCCCGCGAGGCAGTGGACCTGCTGCGCTCGCGCGGCATCCGCACCGGAGTCGTCAGCAACCAGTCCGGCATCGCGCGGGGACTGCTCACCGATGCCGACGTGCGCGGCGTCAACCACCGCGTCGACGAACTCCTCGGCCCCTTCGACGTGTGGGCCGTGTGCCCGCACGGCCCCGACGACGGCTGCTCCTGCCGCAAACCGGAACCGGGCCTGGTCCTGTGGGCGGCCGGCCGCCTGTGCGCCGCACCCGCCGACTGCGTCGTCATCGGCGACATCGGAGCCGACGTCGAGGCAGCGCGCCGGGCGGGCGCCCACGGCATCCTCGTACCCACCCCGCGGACGCGACCGCAGGAGACGGCGAGCGCGGAGCATGTGGCGCCGGACCTGCTGACCGCCGTGCGCGACGTGCTGACCGGGCCGCCCCGGAGCGCCCCGGCCGCCGAAGCCGCCTACGACACCAGCGGGAGGCCACGATGAAAGCCCTCGTCACCCGCCTCGACAGCTTCGGTGACGTCCTGCTCGCCGGGCCCGCCGTCCGCGCCGTCGCCGCCCGCGCCGACACCGTCACGATGCTGGTCGGACCGCGGGGCGCGCCCGCCGCCCGCCTGCTGCCCGACGTGGACGACATCCTCGTCTGGGACGCCCCCTGGGTCGGCCTCGACCCTCCGCCCGTAGGCCGCGGGGAAGTCGAGCTGCTCATCGACACCATCGACGCCGACACGGCCCTGATCCTGACCTCCTTCCATCAGTCCCCGCTGCCCACCGCCCTGTTGCTGCGCCTGGCCGGCGTCGGCCACGTCGCCGCGGACAGCGAGGACTACCCCGGCTCCCTGCTCGACGTACGCCATCGCCGCGCACCGCACGCCCACGAAGCGGAGGCCGCGCTCGATCTCGCCGAGGCCGCGGGATTCCCCCGGGTGGACGACGGGCGGCTGCGGGTGCTGCCCCCGCCCGCCGCCACCGGGGCGACCGGTCCCGGGCCGTACGTCGTCCTGCACCCCGGTGCCAGCGTCCCCGCCCGCGCCTGGAGCCGCGGGCGCTGCGCCGAAGCCGTGCGGGAACTGGCCGAGGCCGGGCACCGGGTCGTGGTGACCGGCGGGCCGGACGAGCGCGACCTGACCTCGTACGTCGCCGGCGAGCACGGCCTCGACCTCGGCGGCCGGACCGGTGCCGAGGAACTGGCCGGCGTGCTCGCCGGGGCCGACGCCGTCGTGACCGGCAACACCGGGCCCGCCCACCTCGCCGCCGCCGTCGGCACCCCGGTCGTCTCGCTCTTCGCGCCCGTCGTGCCGGCCGAGCGCTGGCGGCCGTACGGCGTGCCGTACGTGCTGCTCGGCGACCAGCTTGCGCCCTGTGCCGACACCAGGGCCCGGACGTGTCCCGTGCCCGGCCATCCGTGCCTGGAGTCGGTGACCGGGCACGACGTCGTGGCCGCCGTCGAGAAGCTGATGGGGGAGACATGAGGATCCTGCTCTGGCACGTGCACGGGTCGTGGACCACGGCCTTCGTGCAGGGGCCGCACACCTACGTCGTCCCCGTCACCCCGGACCGCGGACCCGACGGCCTCGGCCGGGCCCGCACCTTCGACTGGCCGGACTCCGTCGTCGAGGTCCCGCCGGAGCGGCTGCGGGACGAGGACATCGACGTGGTCGTCCTGCAACGCCCGCACGAACTCGCCCTCGTGGACGAGTGGCTGGGCCGCCGCCCGCCACTGGTGTACCTGGAGCACAACGCCCCCGACGGCGACGTCCCCCACACCCGCCACCCGGCCGCCGACCTCCCCGGCGTCACCCTCGTCCACGTCACCCACTTCAACCGGCTGATGTGGGACGCCGGAAACACCCCCGCGACCGTCATCGAGCACGGCATCGTCGACCCCGGCCACCTGTGGACCGGTGAAGTGCCCCGGGCGGCCGTCGTCGTCAACGAACCCGTGCGGCGCGGCCGTACGGTGGGCACCGACCTGCTGCCGGCGTTCGCGCGGGCCGCCCCGCTGGACGTCTTCGGCATGCGGACCGAAGGGCTCGCCGGCCACCTCGGTGTCCCGGAGGAGAGCTGCCGCTCCCACGAACTCGTCCAGCGCGACCTGCATGCCGCGATGGCGCGGCGCCGCCTCTACCTCCACCCCGTCCGCTGGACCTCCCTGGGCCTGTCCCTGCTGGAGGCGATGCACCTCGGCATGCCGGTGGTGGCCCTCGCCACCACCGAGGTGACCGAGGCGGTGCCGCCGGGCGCCGGAGTGGTCTCCAACCGCATCGACGTACTGCAAGACGCCGTACGGGATTTCCTCGCCGATCCGCTGCACGCCCGCACCGTCGGCGAGGGCGCACGCGCCGCGGCGCTCGCCCGCTACGGACTGACCCGCTTCCTGGACGACTGGGAGCGGCTGCTGAAGGAGGTGGCCCGATGAGGATCGCCATGGTGTCCGAGCACGCCAGCCCACTGGCGGCGCTCGGCGGCGTCGACGCCGGTGGCCAGAACGTGTACGTGGCCCGGCTCAGCGAGGAGCTGGCGCGCCGCGGCCACGACGTCACCGTCTACACCCGACGAGACTCCACCGAGTTGCCCGACCGTGTGGCCCTGCCCGGGGGCGCCGTCGTGGAGCACGTTCCGGCCGGACCGCCCGAACCGGTCCCCAAGGACGAGCTGCTCCCGTACATGCCCGCCTTCGGCGCGTACCTCGCCCGGGTCTGGGAGGACGAGCCGCCTCAGGCCGTGCACGCCCACTTCTGGATGTCCGGACTGGCCGCCCGTACCGGCGCCGGGCCCCACGACATCCCCGTCGTGCAGACCTTCCACGCCCTGGGCACCGTCAAGCGGCGTCACCAGGGCCACGAGGACACCAGTCCCGCCGAACGCGTGAGCCTCGAGCGGCAGCTCGGCCGCGGCTGCGCCCGGGTGCTGGCCACCTGCACCGACGAGGTGCTCGAACTCGCCGACATGGGCGTGCCGCCCCGACGGGTGTCCGTGGTGCCGTGCGGGGTGGACGTGAGCCACTTCCGTCCCGGAGCGCGGGCCGCCGACATCCCGGCACGCCGGGAGCGGCACCGGCTGCTGGCCTGCGGACGCCTCGTCCGCCGCAAGGGCTACGACCAGGCCATCCGCGCCCTCACCCGGATACCCGACACCGAACTCGTCGTGGCCGGCGGGCCCCCGCCCGACCTGCTGGGCGCCGAACCGGAGGCCCGACGGCTGCTGGCCCTGGCCGACCGGCACGGCGTCGCCGACCGGGTACGGCTGCTCGGTGCCGTGGACCCGGCCCGGATGCCGGCGCTCATCGGCAGCGCGGACGCGGTCCTGTGCACCCCGACGTACGAGCCGTTCGGCATCGTCCCGCTGGAGGCCATGGCCTGCGGTGTGCCCGTCGTCGCCACCGATGTCGGCGGCCACCGGGACACCGTCTCCGACGGGGTGACGGGCCGACTGGTACCGGCGGCCGACCTGGGGGCGATCGCCGAGGCGGTCCGCGACGTACTCGCCGACGAACGGCTGCGCCGCACCATGGGCGCGATCGGCCGCGACCGCGCGCTCGCCCGCTACACCTGGCAGCGCGTCGCGGACGGCGTCGAAGAGGTCTACCAACGCGTCACGGCACGTGACGAGATCCCGTCGGAGGTGGCGTGATGAGTACAGAGGTATCCCCGGTTGTCGGGCACTGCGACGAACTCCTCGACGCCCTCGGGGCGTTCCGGGCCTCCGCCCACATCACCGAGCGGTGGGGCCACCAGCTCGCCGCCGTGCTCGGCGGCGGCGGCCGGCTGCTCGCGGCGGGCAACGGCGGCAGCGCGGCCCAGGCCCAGCACCTGACGGCCGAACTCGTCGGCCGCTACCGGGACGACCGGCCCGCCTTCTCGGCGATCGCCCTGCACGCCGACACCTCCAGCACGACCGCCATCGCCAACGACTACGGCGTGGACGCGGTGTTCGCCCGCCAGGTACGCGCTCACGGCCGCCCCGGCGACGTGCTGATGCTGCTGTCCACCAGCGGCGCCAGCGCCAACCTGCTGTCGGCCGCCGACGCTGCGCGCGCGGCGGGCCTGCACGTGTGGGCGCTGACCGGAGCGGCTCCGAACCCGCTGCTCGCGGGCAGCGACGAGGCCCTGTGCGTGAACGCCGGCTCGGCCGCGACCGTCCAGGAACTCCACCTGGTGGCCGTGCACATGGTGTGCGCGGCGTTCGACGCGGCCCTGGCACGGAAGGGGAGCTGACGTGTCCGGCAAGGCCCCCCTCGTCGTGGTCGGCGACGCCCTTCTGGACCGCGACCTGACCGGCACCGCCGAGCGCCTCGCCCCCGACGCGCCCGTGCCCGTCGTCGCGGACTGCGCGCAGCGGACGCGGCCGGGAGGCGGCGCCCTCACCGCGTACCTCGCGGCACGCGACGGCCGCGAGGTCACCCTGGTCACCGGGCTCGGCGACGACCCGGCGAGCGAGGAACTGCGCCAACTCCTCTCTCCCGAACTGAAGTTGATCGAACTCCCACTGACCGGCGCGCTCCCGGAGAAGACCCGCGTCCTGGCCCAGGGCAGCCCGGTGGTCCGTCTGGACCGGGGCACGGGGCGTGTCCGCGAGGCCACGGAGGAGGCCCGCGAGGCGCTCCGCTCGGCCTCCGCCGTGCTGGTCTCCGACTACGGGCGGGGGGCGGCGGACTCCCTGCGGGACACTCTCGCCGAGCGGCCACCGCTGGTCTGGGACCCACACCCGCGCGGCGGACCGCCCGTGCCGGGCACCCGGTTGGTCTCCCCGGCCCGGTCGGAGGCGCGTACGTTCGCCGACCAGGAGGGCAACGGGAACTCCCTGCGGGACGCCGCCCGGGACGCCGCCGCACTCGTGAGGCAGTGGCGGGTCGCCGCCGTCGCGGTGACCCTCGGTCCGAGCGGGGCCCTGCTGTCGTACGGGGAGCACCCGCTGCTCGTCCCGGCGGGGGCCGTGCATCCCGGGGACACCTGCGGCGCCGGCGACCGCTTCGCCGCGACGGCGGCCGGACTGCTGGCCGACGGGGCCCTGGTCGGTGAGGCCGTCGAGGGCGCCGTGACCGCGGCGACCGAGTTCGTCGGCGCCGGCGGGGCAGGGGGCGTCACGCACGCCGACACCGGGCCGGCGGCCCTCACCGACGCCGCCGACGCCCGCGACCTGGTCGCGCGCGTCCGTGCCACCGGCGGCACCGTCGTCGCCGCGGGCGGCTGCTTCGACCTGCTGCACGCCGGGCACGTCGGACTGCTCCAGGCCGCCCGACGGCTCGGCGACTGCCTGGTCGTCTGCGTCAACTCGGACGCGTCGGTGCGGCGGCGCAAGGGCCCGGAGCGGCCGGTGAACCCGCTGGCCGACCGCACCCGGGTGCTCAACGCCCTCGCCTGCGTCGACGCCGTCGCCGTGTTCGACGAGGACACCCCCGAACGGCTGCTGGCCGACCTGCGCCCGGACATCTGGGTGAAGGGCGGCGACTACTCCGGCGCCGACCTGCCCGAGGCCGCCCTGCTCCAGGAGTGGGGCGGACAGGCGGTCCTGCTCCCGTACCTCGACGGCCGCTCCTCGACCGCGCTGATGGCACGGGTGAGGGAAGGAGCCCGATGACGACGCGTCCCCGTCTGCTGGTCCTGCGTGCCCTGGGCCTGGGCGACCTCCTCGCCGGCGTCCCCGCCCTGCGCGCGCTGCGCCGGGGCTTCCCGGACCACGAACTGGTGCTGGCCGCCCCGGAGGAACTCGCCCCGGTGGCCGCGGTCACGGGAGCGGTTGACCGGCTGCTGCCCGCCTCCGCCCCCGGCCGGGCCGTACCGCGCCGCCTCGACTGGACCGGCCCGCCCCCCGACGTCGCCGTCGACCTGCACGGCAACGGCCCGCCCAGCCACCGGCTCCTGCAGTCCCTGCGTCCGGGCCGGCTCCTGGCCTTCGCGCACCCCGACACACCCGAGATCGACGGACCGCCCTGGTACGCCGAGGAACACGAACGGGACCGCTGGTGCCGGTTCCTCGATGCGTACGGCATCCCCGCCGACGCGAGTGACCTGCGGCTGCCCCGCCCGGCGGACCCGTCCCCGGCTCCCGGCGCGGTCGTCCTGCACCCCGGCGCCGGAGCGCCCTCGCGCTGCTGGCCCGTCGACCGGTACGCCACCGTGGCCACCGCGCTGCGCGAACGCGGCCACCGGGTCGTGGTCACCGGGGGAGCGCACGAGGAGGACCTGGTGGCGCGGCTGGCCAAGGAGGCCCGGCTGCCCGACACCGACGTGTTCGGCGGCGGACTGCCCTTCGGACGGCTCCGCGCCCTCGTCGCCGACGCCCGCGCCGTCGTCAGCGGCGACACCGGCATCGCCCACCTCGCCGTCGCCCACGCCGCCCCCTCCGTCACCCTCTTCGGCCCGGTGCCGCCCAGCCGTTGGGGCCCGCCCGCGCACCCGCGCCACCAGGTGCTGTGGCACCCGGGCCCGGACGGCGACCCGCACGGGCGCAGCACCGACCCGGTCCTGCTGCGGATCCGCCCCGAAGACGTCCTGGAAGCCTTCGACCGACTCATCGACTCGCCATGACCCAAGCATCCGTCGGCGTCGTCATCGCCACCCGCGACCGCGCGCCCTCGCTCGCCCGTACCCTCCGCCACCTCCTCGACCTCCCCGAGCGGCCGCCGGTCGTCGTCGTCGACAACGCCTCCACCGACGGCACCCGCGAGCTGCTCGCCCGCGACTTCCCCCACGTACACGTGGTGCGCCTCCCGTTCAACCGTGGAGCCCTCGCCCGCACGGACGGCGTGCGCGCTCTGGGCACTCCGTACGTGGCGTTCAGCGACGACGACTCGTGGTGGGCGCCGGGCGCACTGAGCCGTGCCGCCGACCTGTTCGACGCCCACCCGCGACTCGGTCTGCTCTCCGCGCGCACCCTGGTCGGCCCCGTCGCCGAACCCGACCCGCTCAACGACCTGCTCGCCGCGTCACCCCTGGGCCCGGCGACAGACCTCCCCGGCTCACAGGTCCTCGGCTTTCTCGCCTGCGCCTCCGTCGTCCGCCGTGAGGCGTACCTGGACGCCGGCGGCTTCCACCCGCTGCTGTTCTTCGGGGCGGAGGAGACCCTGCTCGCCTACGACCTCGCCGCCCGCGGCTGGGGTGTCACCCACTGCCCCGAGGTGGTCGCGCACCACCACCCGGACCCCAGGCCCCGCACCGGCCGCTCGGCCACCGTCCGCCGCAACGCCCTGCTCACCGCATGGCTGCGCCGCCCGCTGCCCCACGCGTTCGCCCGCACCCGCGACCTGGCCGGCGAGGCCCGTCATGACCCCCATGCCCGACATGCCCTGCGCGAGACCCTCGCACGTCTGCCCGCCGCCCTGGTGGCCCGCAGGCCACTGCCCCTGCAGGTCGAACGAGCCGCCCGCACTCTGGACTCCCTGGACACCGCGGACATCGGAGCGACGGTATGACCGACCCCCGCACCACCGTCGTCGTCATCACCCACAACCGTTGCCCCGAACTGCTGCGCACCCTCGACCGGCTGGCCGAACTGCCGGAGCGCCCCCGGGTGATCGTCACCGACAACGCCTCCACCGACGGCACCGCCGACGCCGTCACCAGACACCACCCCGAGGTGCTGCTGCTGCGCCCCGGCCGCAACCTCGGCGCCGTCGGCCGCAACCTGGCCATGCGCCACGTGCACACGCCCTACGTGGCCTTCTGCGACGACGACTCCTGGTGGGCGCCCGGCTCGCTGTCCGGGGCCGCCGACCTGCTCGACCGGCACCCCGCGCTGGGCGCCGTCACGGCACGTATCGTCGTCGAACCGGACGGCACCGAGGACCCGATCGTCACCGAACTGCGCGACTCACCTCTGCCCCGGCCGAGTTGGCTGCCCGGCCCGGCCCTCGGTTCCTTCCTGGCCGCGGCGACCGTCCTGCGGTCCGACGCCTTCCGCGCCGCGGGCGGCTTCCACCCCCGGCTGTGGCTCGGCGGAGAGGAGGAGCTGCTCGCCGCGGACCTCGCGGGCGACGGCTGGTGGCTGACGTACGCCGATCACCTGACGGTCCATCACCACCCGTCGGTGGTCAGGGACGCCACACTGCGCCGGGCCCACGGCATCCGCAACACGCTGTGGTTCACCTGGCTGCGCCGCCCGGCCGGCCGCGCCCTGCGCCGCACCGTGCACCTGGCCCGCACCGTCCCGCGCGACACCGTGTCCCTGCGCGCCTTCGCCGAGGCCACCGCCGCGCTGCCGTGGGTGCTGCGCGAACGACGGGTGCTGCCGAGCGAGGTCGAGTCCCGGCTGCGGATGCTGGAGGATCCCCAACGCCGGTCCACCGCACGCCGCTACACGGGCTGAGCGGGGCCGCGCTCGTGAGCGCTCTCGTGCACGGGTGCACGGACCTGACACGACCGCCCCTGGCCCCTGACATGGCTGCCGGGGCGCTCAGCCCCCGTCCTTGTCCCTCAGGACCCGGTCGCCGCTCAGGGCTCCGTCCACTTGCAGAGCAACCTGAACCCCGCATACAGCGTCACCGGCCAGACGGTGGCGAAGGCCCAGATCACCGCCGGCTCCGAGGTGTCGATGCCGGCCGCCATGAGGGCGACGGAGACCACCAGAAGCAGCGCGACGGTCCACGGGCGCGGACGATAGCCCGCCACGCGGGCCAACACGGGTCGCCGACGCCGGCGTCGGCCCAAGGTGCGCATCCGCCGGTCGAGACGGCGGTCGCGGCGCAGGGCACGCTCCATCTCGTCGAGGATGTGCCGCTCGTCATCGTGGAGTGGGCCGGTCGTCACTGTCTCTCCTCGTCGCGGCCGCGGGGGATATGACCCGGGTGCCCCGACACGCGCCCGACTAACGGGTGGAGTGCGGGGCGAGGGCCTGGAGGAGACCGTCCGCGCCGTCCGACGCGGCATCCTGACGGAACCGGGCACCGATGTCCCGGGCGAGGACGCGGCCGGCGCTCCCGCACCAGTCCCACCAGCGGTCCAGCGTCGACGCGTCGAGCCGTTCGGCCGGCACCAGCGCGGGCCAGCCGCAGGCGCGCGCCTGCGCCGTCACCTTGGCGCCGCCCTCGACCGGGTCGACGGCCACCGCCGGAACCCCCGCCCGCAGGGCGAGCACCATTCCGTGCAGCCGGTCGGTGACGACCAGGTCGAGCCGGGAGAGCACGGCCTCCAACTGGGCGGGGGTCGCGCTCAGCCGCCAGTCGTGCACGTCGAGCCGGGTCTCCAGTTCCAGGCGCGCGCAGTCCCGGCCGGACAGCCAGCGCGTCACCTCGTCGGCGACCCGCTCGTGCCGTCGGCGCGTTCCGTACTCGCGCTGGCCGTGGGTGAGGATCACCCCGACGACGGGCCGGGAGGGAGGGGCGGGAGCACGGGCCGCCAGGTCCGTCGTGGGATCGGTGTCCGGGGCGTCCCGCGCCAGCACCCGGTGGAAGCCGGAGACGGCGGGGCTGCCGGCGTCGACGACGGAGGTGCCCACGGCGATCCGGACGCAGTGCGCGAACCGCCGGTGCAGCTCCTCGATCTGCGGCCCGTGCAGCGGACCGCAGACGAACACCAGATGGGAGTAGTCCTCGGGGCGGACCTGTGCCAGATGCGGTCCGGCGGGCCGGAAGCCCGGACTCCAGGCGACCTCCTGGTCCAGCCCCGCCCGCCGCAGCACCTCCTGCACCCGGTGCAGCGCCAGCACGTCCCCGGCGGTCGCCTCCCCGTCCAGGAAACTGAACCACCCCGTCAGCAGGATCCGCGATCGCTCCGGCACAGCGCCCCGGGTGCCCTGCCCGCCGGGTCGGCAATCACCGGGACCTCGCCGAAGGACCGCAAGGACCCGAAGAACCCGAACAGGCCGGGTTCGGCCGGCTTGCCCGCGTGGCGTCAGCCGCGCGCTTGGAGTGCCGTGGGAATGCGGTCCAGCACGGAGTACGGGAGCAGACCGTAGTGGTAGAAGTCCACCGCGTCCGCCCGTCCGGGACCGGTGGCCGCCGCGGTCTTCTCCGCCAGCGCGGCGGCGGACGCGGTGTCCGGCGCACCGGGGCGCAGTACGGTCCGCAGGGCGCAGGTGTCCGGGAGAACGGCCCGGTAGGCGGCGGTGTCGGCCGCGACCCGGTGCGGGTCGCGGGCGTAGGCGAGGACGGCGTAGCCAGGGACGACGGCTCCGACCGCCGCCGGGTCGACGCCGACCCGCCAGGCCTCCTCGGCCGCGAGCGGGCCGGTCGGCAGGCCGTCCGCGTAGCCCTTCACGGCGCCGGTCAGATCGAGGAAGACCAGCCGGGACCCCTCGCTCGCCACGGCGTCGGCCACGGCGGCGGCGAGTGAGGTGACGGTGTCGCAGCGCGTACGCGCGTACGCGGCGACGGACTCCCCGGCCGCGTCGGCGAGTGCGCCGGGGGCGAGGGCGCCCGGCAGCGGGTCCGCGCCCTCGAACAGCCGGACGACGGTCCGTGCGGCCCCGGCGCGTGCGGCGGCACAGTCCACTCCCGCGCTGTCTGCGCGCCGCACGCAGTGCGAGCAGAAGCACAGGCCGAGCAGGAACTCCTCCACCGGGCCGAGCGGCACGAAGCTGCGCTCGTGGTGGTAGCCGTGACCGAAGGAGCCGAAGTGGAGCGACTCGGACACCACCGCGTCCACGCCCTGGCGGGCAACGGAACGGGCGAGTGCGACGGCGTACGCCCGGACGTCCGGGTTGGCTGGGCACAGATCGGCCGGAGCCGCGTGGTCGCCGAAGCAGTTCTCCTGCGTGACATCGGGGTGCGCGAGGCCGAGGGTGGTGTTGTGCAGGAAGACGGTCCAGCCGTGCAGCGCGGCGCCGCGTTCGGCCGTACGGCGGCGCAGTTCGCGCAGTGGCTCCCGCTCGGCGCCCGGCTGCACCGGCGGCCTCAGGCGCAGCCCGTCGAACAGATCGGCCGGCGGCGGGACGTGGGTGCCGTCCTGCCGCAAGGTGACCCGGGCGGGGCCGTGCGGGGTGACGTCGCGGGCGCGGTGGTAGGCGGCGGCGACCGTCAGGGTGTCGCAGCCGTACCTGCCGAGCACCCGGTCGAGGACGGCGTCCGTGCCCTCCGCGCGGATGTCCTCGACGAAGGTGTAGACGGAGGAGGCAGACGGCACGGGCGGCACGGCCTGCGGCGCCGGGCGCGTCGGTTCCGTCCGCGAGGTGGTGTGCATGGGCTTCCTGTCGCTTTCCGGGCGCGGGCGTGGGCGAGGTGTGAGGGGGCGGCGGCGCGGTGGCCCTCAGTGGTCGGCGGCCTTCTGCTGTCCGCCGTCCCGTACGCGGGACGAGCCGAGGACATGGGAGATCTCCATGCCGGTGCGGACGACCACGGGCCCGACCTCCCGGACCCGGGCGGGTGTCATCCGGGTGGTGAGGCCGGAGACGCTGAGGGCGCCGATCGGCGCGTCGGTGTGATCGAAGACCGGCGCGGCGACGCACCGCACCTCCGGTTCGTTCTCCCGGTCGTCGATCGCGTAGCCCCGGCGCCGCACCCGGTCGAGTTCGCGGCGCAGCCGTTCGGCGTCGGTGACCGTGTGCACGGTGACCGGGGGCATCCCGGCGGCGACGACGACACGGAACGCCTCCTCGCCGAGCCAGGCGAGGATGGCCTTGCCGACGGCGGTCCGGTAGGCGGGAACGCGGCTGCCGATGCGGGAGCCCATGCGCACGTTGGTCTCGTTCTCGACCTTGTCGATGTAGACGACGTCGGGCGGCTCGTAGACGACGAGGTGGCAGGTCTCTCCCACCGTGTGCTGGAGCAGCCGGAGCGGTTCCGCGGCGACGGTCCGCAGGTCGAGCGAGGAGAGGTAGGCCTGACCGAGCCGCAGGGTGCCGTGGCCGAGCCGGAACCAGCCGGTCTCGCGGTCCCGGACCAGCAGATCGGACTCCATGAAGGGAGAGGTCAGGCGCAGCACCGTGCTCTTGCTGATGCCGAGATCCTCCGCGATCCGCGTCAGGGACATGCCCCGGCCCGACCCGGCGTGGTCGCGGATGTGCTCGAGGACGGTGAGCGCGCGGCGCAGCGACGTGGCCTGGTTGCGGCGGACCGGTGCGGTCATGTCGTACTCCTCGGCAGCAGGCCGCGGGCGACGGCGTCGCGGGCGGTGGTCAGGTGCCTCCCGGCACGGGCGAGTGAGACCTCGTGGTGGCCGGGGAAGAGCGCGTCGACGTCGAGCGCGGCCAGTCGGGTCAGACTGCCCGCGTACGCGGGCACGCGGCAGTCATGCAGATTCTGCAACGAGATGCGTCCCCCGGTGAAGACGCAGTCGCCGGAGAAGAGTGCCTGGTAGGCCGGGGTCCGCAGGTGGTAGCAGGTGTGGCCGTCGGCATGGCCGGGGGTGGCGACGGCCCGGACGACCACTCCGCCTCCCAGATCGATCTCCGTGCCGTCGGTGACGGGTTCGACGCGGGGGCAGGGCCGGAAGGCGTAATCGGCAGGATAGACCCCGGCGGCTTTGCCCCTGTCCACGCTGAGTCCCCGCTCGTCGCCCTCGGCGATCCAGCGCACGGCCGCGGCCCCGGCCAGCACGCGCAGCCCGGGAAGTTCCTCGGCGAGGGCGGCGGCTCCGCCCGCGTGATCGGCGTGCCCGTGGGTGAGCAGGAGGTGGTCGGGGATGGTGCCCGTACTGCCCGCTCTCCGCAGGATGGTGCGGGCGGACCGGCCGCCGCCGGCGTCGACGAGGACGCTGCGGCGGCCGCCTCGCACGAGGTAGACATGACAGTCCAGCGGGTCGCTGAGATCGAATCCGGCGGCGCCGCTGGCCAGGAGATGGACGTGTTCGGTCAGCTGCATGTCCGCCGCCCCTGCGACGGGATGTCCAGGCGGGCGTCCCCGCGGCGAGGCTCCTCCGGGGGCGCCGGGGCGGGTGCGCTCCGGTGGAGCCGCCTGCCTGTCTCGTGGACCGTGGCCACCACGATCCGCGCGGCCAGCTCCACCTCCGCCAGATCCACCGATTCGGCCGCGGTGTGGGCGTCCGTCACCGAGCCGGGGCCGAACACCACCGACGGAATCCCGGCGCGGGCGAGCTTGCTGGCGTCCGTGCCGAAGGGCATGCCCTGGATGTGGTGGGGGCGGCCGTGGGCGGCGAGGGCATCGCACAGCGCGGTGACGACAGGGGTGCCGGGCGGAGTGTCCAGGGCCGGGTCGACGGTGAAGGGAGGGTCCACCTCGGTGCCGAGTGCGGTGAGTTCGTCGCGGTCCTGCTGCCAGACGGCTTCCGGGTCCTCGCCGGGCAGCGTACGGCGGTCGATGTCCACCTCACAGCTGCCGGGGATGGTGTTGGGGCCCGTGCCGCCGCGGACCCGGGTGACCGAACGGGTGGCGGGGCCCAGAAGCGGGTGCGGTGCCACGTCCGGGCGCGTGGCGGTGAGGTGGGCGATGACGGGGGCCATCAGCGAGATCGCGTTGACCGCCTCCTCGGGGCGCGAGCTGTGTCCGGGGCGGCCCGTGGTGCGCACGGTGTAGCGCACGACGCCCTTGTGGGCGGTGGCCGGCACCAGTCCGGTGGGCTCACCGACCAGCGCGCCGACGACAGGGCGGTCCGCCAGCGTTTCGAGCAGGTGCAGGACGCCCCGGTAGGCGTGTTCCTCGTCGCAGACCCCGGCCAGCACCAGCGTGAGCGGCGGCGGCCCGCCACGGGCGAGTTCGGCGGCGGCCAGCATGAACGCGGCGAGCGGCCCCTTGGCGTCGCAGGCACCGCGCCCGTACAGCCGGCCGTCGCGGGTCTCGCCGTCGTGGGGCCGGACCGTCATGCCGTCCGTCTCGACCGTGTCGAGGTGCGATGCGAGAAGGACCACCGCGGGGTCCCGGCCGGGAACGACGGCGACCACGTTGCACCGCCCCGGCAGCACTTCGTGCAGCTCGGCCCGCACACCGTGCCGGCCCAGCCAGTCCCGTACGTAGACGGCCACCGCCGTCTCACCCCCGTCGCCCGGCGCGTCCCGGGGGTTCACGCTGGGGATGCGAACGAGATCGCGCAGGAGATGGAGTACGGCCGAGGTGGCGTCCTGCGACGTCGGGGACGTCATGTCCTGCGCTCCCTCGCATAGACCAGCAACAGGCCGATGATCAGTACGCCGAGGACGACCTGGCGTACGCCCTCCGAGAGGTTCCAGGAGATCAGCAGCGCGGTCAGCAGGGTGAGCAGCAGGGCGCCGCCGACCGTGCCGAGGAGGTGGCCCCGGCCACCGAGAATGGAGGTGCCGCCGAGCACGACGGAGGCGATGGACAGGAGCTGGTACGGGTTGCCCATGGTCAGCGAGCTGGTGCCGGTGAAGCCGAGCAGTACCAGTCCGGCCACTCCGGCGAGCAGCGCGCAGGACACGTACGCGGTGAACGCCGTCGCGCCGAGCGGTACCCCGGAGGCGCGTGCCGCGCTCTCGCCGGCGCCGAGCGCGAACGCGTGGCGGCCGGTGCGGGACAGGTGCAGCAGCCAGCCGGCGACGGCCGTGACGACCAGCCACAGGACGAATGCCCAGGGCACCCCCAGCAGTCGGCCGTTGGCGAGCGAGTCGAGCAGGGGCAGGTGGGCCGAACTGGGTGAGCCGTCGGTGTACACGAGCAGGGCGCCGGACAGGATGGTGCCGGTGGCCAGGGTCATCACCATCGGTGGGACCCGCAGCCACACCACGCCGGCCGCGTTCACGGCGCCCACCAGCGCGCACAGCGCCAGGGCCGCCGCAATGCCGCTCGCGCCGCCGCCAGAGCCGGAGGCGACCTTGGCGCAGACGACGGCGGACAGGGCCACCACACCGGACACCGACAGGTCGATACCGCTCATGATCACGACGAGGGTCTGGCCGACCGCGACGATGCCCAGGAACGACGCCGTCTGCACCAGATAGCGGACGTTGGAGACGCTGTCGAAGCCGTCCGCGAAGAGGATGGCCGCGATCCAGGTGACGCCGAGGACGCCGAACGCCCAGGCCGCGCGGCTGCCGCGCAGCGCGGCGACCGCTTCGGTGCGGATCGTGCCCGTCACGCCGGTCATACGGCGGCCTCCCTCGTGAGGTACGTCTTCAGGGCGAGCGCCGCCACGAGGATCACTCCTTGCACGATGAGCTGGTAGAAGGGCGAGATCCCGGTGAACAGCAGCAGGTTGGTGAGCAGGCCGATGACCAGCGCGCCCAGGACCGTGCCGCGCATCCGGCCGACCCCGCCGAAGAAGCTGATGCCGCCGAGTACGCACGCGGCGATCGAGTTGAGTGTGTACGGCGTGCCGATGGTGGGGTCCGCGGAGCCGGTCTGCACGGCCAGCCCGATCCCGGCGAGTCCGGTGAACGCGCCCGCCAGCGCGTATCCGGCGATCTTCGTACCGCGGGTGTGCAGACCGCTGGCGTAGGCGCCGTGTTCGTTGCCGCCCACGGCGTAGAGGGCGAGCCCGTGCCGGGTGGTGCGCAGCACTTTCCACGCAGCGAGCACCAGGACGACGGCGACAGCGGGTACCGCGAGGCCGTTCCAGCCGTTGTTGTACGCGTTCACCAGTCCGCCCGGGACATGCCCCCCGGGCTGCGGCAGGACGATCAGGGTGACGCCGCTCCACAGGAACGACGCGGCGAGCGTCACGACGATCGGGGGCAGACCGGCGTACGCCACGAGTGTTCCGTTGGCCGCGCCGGCCGCGACGGCCGCGCACAGGGCGGCGACGGCCGCGGTCACGACCCCGCCCGCGCTGTGCGCGTCGTAGGTGGCGAACACGGCCATGGCGAGCCCGAGTACGGCGCCCAGGGAGAGGTCGATCCCCCCGAGCAGCATCACGGTCGTCTGCCCCGCGGCGGCCAGGATCAGCGGGAGGAACTGCGCGGACAGGATGGTGACGGAGGCGGGGTCGAGCAGGCTGGTGTCGTAGTGCTGGTAAGCCACGAGCACCACCAGCAGAAGTACGAGCAGGCCCACGAGGTCGGTGTTTCTCCGGGCAGCCGAGGCGATCCGTTCACGCATGGGCCACACTCCCGGGCTCGGGCCGGTCACCGGCATCGGTGGGGGAGGGGGCGGGGGCGGGGGCGGTGAGATCGTGGGGCGTCGTGGTGGGCTCGGCGGAAGCGGGTCCCTCAGGCTCCTCGCGCGGCCGATTCTTCGGAGCCGGAGCCGGAGCCGGAGCCGGAGCCGGAGCCGGAGCCGGAGCCGGAGCCGGAGCCGGAGCCGGAGCCGAAGCCGAAGCCGAAGCCGAAGCCAGGTCCAGGTCCAGGTCCAGGTCCGGCGGCGGTTCTGCGGCCAGATCCGTGGCCCTGCCCATCACCGACGCCCGTACGAGGCGTTCCTCCGTCAGCGCCGGGCCCGCGAGGCGGTCCACGATCGTGCCCTCGTACAGCACCGCGACCTCGTCGCAGAGGCCGACCAGTTCCATGGTGTCTCCCGAGGTGACGAGTACGGCCAGGCCGTCATCGGCGAGGCGGCGCAGGAGGTGGTAGATCTCGCGTTTGGTGCCGATGTCGATGCCCCGGGTGGGTTCGGCGAGCAGCAGGATCCGGGGCCCGGTCGGCAGCCATTTGGCAAGCGCCACCTTCTGCTGGTTGCCGCCCGACAGGCGGCGGGCCTCCTGCGCCGGGGACGCGGCCCTGACCTGCAACCGCTCGATCAGTTCGCCGACCAACCGCGTCTCGGCGGCCCGGTCGACGGTCGTGAGACGGCGCCCCGGGGCCAGGGTGCGCAGGCTGGGCAGGGCGAGGTTGTCGCGTACGCTGCGCGCGGTGTGGACCCCCTCGGTCTTGCGGTCCTCGGGGACGTAGGCGATGCCGTGCCGGATCGCGTCACGGGGAGAGGGGAGCCGTACCGGCCGCCCGTCGAGCGTGACCTGTCCGGTGTGGCGGGCCAGGCCGAACAGGGCGCGCAGCACCTCGCGCTGACCCTGGCCCTGCAGCCCGCCGAGGCCGAGGATCCGGCCGGGCACCAGGTCCAGGTCGACGGCGGAGCACGCGCCGGAGACGGTGAGGCCGCGGGCCCGGAGCAGGGGCGCACCGGTGGGGACGGTCGCCTTCTCGGGGAAGAGGTCCGACAGTTCCCGGCCCACCATCAGCCGCACGATGTCGTCGTGGTCGGTCCGTTCCCGTTCCCGTGTCGCCATCACCGCCCCGTCCTTCAGTACGGTCAGCCGGTCGCTGATGGCGAAGAGTTCGGCCATGCGGTGGCTGACGAAAATCACCGCACCGCCGCTTTCGCGCAGTTCCCGCACGACCTTGAAGACGGCACCGACCTGTTCCTCGTCGAGCGCCGAGGTCGCCTCGTCGAGGATCAGCAGGCGCGGTTCGCCGGCCAGTGCCTTGGCCAGTTCGACCAGTTGCTGGCGGCCGAGCGGCAGGCGTCCGGCCCGGGTGCGCGGGTCGACGTCCAGGCCGACTCGCTCCAGCAGGGGCAGGGCCCGCGCCGCGAGGTCGCGGGCCCGTACCAGCCCGTGCCGGCTGGGCCAGGCGCCGAGGAAGATGTTCTCCGCGACGCTCTGGTGCGGGTTGAGGCTCAGCTCCTGATGGACGGAGCCGATCCCGGCGGCCCGGGCGCGGTGGGGAGACCACGCCCGGGTGACGGGAGCGCCGTCGTGGACGATCCGGCCGGAGTCGGGCGCCAGCAACCCGGTGACGAGGGAGAGCACGGTGGACTTGCCGGCCCCGTTCTCACCGACGAGCGCCAGGACCTCTCCGGGCTCGACGGTGAAGCTCACCTCCCGCAGCACCTGGTTCCCGGCGAACGACTTGGACAGCTCTTCCACGCTCAGCAGCGGCGCCATGGTCACTTTCCGATGAGCTTGTCGATCTCGGCCTGCGGCAGGTCGGTGATCGGGTAGGAGTCGTCCGGCTGGTCCGGCTTCACGTAGTCGGCCAGGTTCTTGTCGGTGATCTCGGGCAGCGGGACGGTGATGTCCTGCGGAACGGACACACCCTCCCGCTTGGCGACCGCCGCCTCCAGGGCGATGACCGCGAGGTAGTTGGGCTGGGCGGTGGCCAGGGACGAGAAGCCGTCCTTCTGGTGCGAGCGCCACATCTTCAGGAAGCCGTTGTAGTTCTCACCGGTGATGGGAACGAGCTTCTTGTCCTGCTTGACCAGTGTCTGCAGCGCGGCCGCCGACAGCGCGCCGCCCTGCGAGAAGACACCGTCGATGTCCGGGTGCGCGGAGTAGGCGGAGGCGAAGGCCTGGGCGGCGGGGGCGAGGTTGTACTCGCTGTGCACGTTGCTGACGATCTTGATGTTCGGGTACTTTTTGAAGACCGCCGCGGCGCCGGCCCAGCGGTCCTCGCTGACGGACACGCCGGCCGGGCCGTTCATGGCGATGATGCTGCCCTTGCCCTTCAGCTTGTCCGCCAGCCATGTGCCCATCATCGAGCCCCACGCCTTCTGGTCGGTGCCGACTCTGATGACCTTCGTGCTGGTGGGCAGGGAGTCGAAGGCGACGACGGTGATGCCGGCCGCGACGGCCTGTTCGAGCGCCGGGTTCAGCGCCGTGGAGGAACCGGCGTCGACGATGATCACGTCGTACTTCTGCTGGATCATGGCGCGGATCTGCGCGATCTGCTGTGATGTGTCGCCGTTGGCGTTCAGGGTCTTGAACGAGCTGACCTTGCCCGCCGACTTCAGCTTGGTGACGTCGCCTTCCATCATCTTCAGGGTCTGCTGCATCCACGACGGGGTCAGGTAGATGGTCGACCAGCCGACCTTGAGATCCTTGGCAGCCGCCGCGGAGGCACTCGCCCCGCTCTTGGCGGTGGAGCTGTCGGACTGGACGTCGCACGCGCTGATGCCGGCCAGCGCGCACAGGGAGGCTGCGACTGCCACCGCACCTCGAACAGAACCTGCGTTCATGGAAGCTCCTCAGTCGTTCTGGAGACCCCCGGCCAGACGAGTGGGCCGGGTGTCGGTGAGTTGGGGAGCGGTCTTTCGCGAGGCCCGCGCGCCGGAACAGCGGTGGTCCGGCAGGTGGGGGGCGCATTGCCCGGTGAGGACCGGTCTGTTGAGACGGCAACGTAGGAGGTGCGCGCGGGCTCGCACCATATCCGCAACACTTAATTTCGCATTGCACAACATGGCCGCTCGCAGGGCTGCCGCCCGGCCGACACAGCCCGGGCCCACGGCGTCGATCTCGACGACTCTCCCGGAACGGCCACCCCGGGCGTCCTGCCGAAATCGGGCCGCCGACAGCGGAGGCGACCCGGCGGTGGGGGTACCCGGCCACCCACGGACGCGGACACGAAGCGTCCGGCTCGGGCAGAGCAGAGGAGGGACCGCATGGGACTGCGCAATGACGTGGTGGTGGTGACCGGAGCGTCCAGCGGGATCGGACGGGCCACGGCCGAGGCGTTCGCTCGCAAGGGCTGTGCCGTGGTGCTGGCCGCGCGCCGCGAGGAGGCGCTGGAGGCGACCGCCGAGGAATGCCAGAAGCACCGTGGGGCACGGACGCTGGTCGTGCCGACCGACACCACGGACGTCAAGGCGGTCGAGGACCTGGCGCGGCGCGCGGTGGAGGAGTTCGGCCGGATCGACGTGTGGGTCAACAACGCGGCCGTCAACGCCTTCGGCCGTTTCGAGGACGTGCCGCTGGAGGACTTCCGCAAGGTCCTCGACGTCAACGTGATGGGCTACGTGTACGGGGCCAGGGCGGCTCTGCGGGTGATGCGCGAGCAGGGTACGGGCACGCTGGTCAACATCTCGTCCATCGCGGGCGCCGTGTCGCAGCCGTACAGCCACCCGTACAGCATGTCCAAGCACGCGGTGCAGGGGCTCGGGTCCAGCCTGCGGCAGCAGTTGCGGGTGGAGGGGGCGAAGGGCATCCACGTGTGCACGGTGATGCCCGCGACCATCGACACCCCGCACTTCGAACAGGCGGCCAACTACACCGGGCGCAAGGTGGTCGCCATGCCTCCGGTGTACAGCCCCGAGCGGGTCGCCAAGGCGGTCGTGGGCCTCGTCGGCCATCCGCGTCGGGAAGTGGTGGTCGGCCCCGCGGGCCGGGCTCTGGTACGTCAGTCCCGGATGGCGCCGGCACTCGCGGAGCGGGCCATGGCACGGCAGACGGACAAGGGCCACCTCGACCACGACGAGGAGGCCCCGGCCACGCACGGCGCGCTGCACGTGCCGGCCCCCGGCGAGGGAGCCGTGCACGGCGGCTGGCACGGGCGGCGGCGCACCGCGGTGCGCAGGACGGCCGTCGCCGCGGCGGTGGCGGGAGCGGCGGTGGCGGCCGGCCGCCGGGTGACCCGGAGCACGGCGGGCGCCTGACCGGCACCGGTCTCACACGGGTCGCCGTACGGCGCAAGGCCGTACGGCGACCCGCGCACCGGAGCTTGCCGCACGCCTGCAGTGCTCAGCCCTCCGGTGCCTGCCGTGCTCAGCCCTCCGGTGCCTGCCCTCAGCCCGCCACCCGTCGGGCCGGCTGGGCCGACGTCGGTACACGAACCGCCTCGATGACGAAACCGCTGCGCACGCGGGCCGGCACGCGGCTCAGGGGGATGGACAGGTCCTGCTCCGGCACGGCGTACTCCAGCTGGGCCAGCCGTGGCCCGAGGGCCCGCAGCAGCGCGATCGTGATGTCCTCACCGGGGCAGCGATGACCGGTGGCGCGGTCACCGCCGCCCTGCGGAACGAGTTCGTCGCGCTGCGGCGGCCGCTCCAGGAAGCGCCGAGGGTCGAAGGTGTACGGATCGGCCCACAGGTCGGGGTCGTGGTTCTGCCCGTACAGGTCGAGCAGGACCATCGCGCCGGACGGGATCGGTTCTCCCCGCCACTCCAGATCGGTGACGGCCCGCCCGCCGAGGAACGGGGCGAAGGGGTAGAAGCGCCGCAGTTCGTGGGCGAAGGCCACGGCGTACGCGGCATCGTCCTCGCGCAGCTGTTCCCGGAGGCCGGGCCCGCGGTGCAGCGCGTGGCCGGCGTAGGCGACGAACCAGCAGACCGCGACGGTCGGACGGATGACGTTGAGCAGTTCGACCGCGGCCGTGCGCGGGTCGAGGAACCGGCCGTCGCCGTCCCGGTGCCGGACCACCACGTCCAGTGCCGACCCGGCCGGCGCGGTGACGGTCCCGTCCCGTACGTCCTCGACCAGGCGTCCCAGCCACGCCTCACTGCGGGCTCGCGCGCGCCGGGCCCGCCAGTGGCGCGGGCCCGGCGTGGCGAAGCCGTCGACCATGGCGACCAGGTCCCGGGCCACCTGGTCGGCGTCGCCGAGGGGAATGCCGGCCCACCGGCAGACACCGTGGGTGAGAATCCGGGCGGCCTCGTCGAACAGGACGACCGACGGACGGCCGGACCACGACGGCACGGCCTCGTCCCACGCCGCGGCGACCGCCTCCACCACACCGGCGACCGCCTCCGGCGCCGTCAGCAGGGAGACGAACATCCCCTTGCGCGCGCGGTGGGGGTGTCCGTCCAGGGTGTGCACGGCTCCGTGACCGAACAGGGTGCTCAGCACGGGCCCGGGCAGAGCCGTGCCACGTTCCACATGCCGTTCGTCGTAGAAGAACCGCACGGCTTCCGGCCCGTGCAGGGCCACGGCGTGCTGTCCCATCAGCCGGGTGCGGACGACGGGACTCGTGGTACGGCGCCGACGGTCGGGCAGCCAGGCGTATCCCTTGGCGAGGAGGGCGAGCGAGCTGTCGGCGAGCGGGGGGCGACGACGCTGGTTCATGGATCGCTGAGTGCCCGTCGGCTCTCACCGGAAACCCGGCCCGGCCCGGCTCGGGCCCGCTTCGCCGGACGTCGGAGCCTCCGCCCCCGGGCCCTCACGGCCGGGGGTTGCCGCGGTGCCACCGGGGCCGCGCGTCGGTGCCCCGGCGTCCGGCGACGGAGGCGCAGCGCGGGCACTGGCGGCGTACCCGGTCGGCGGCTCCTCCGGATTCCGGGAAGGTGTCCGGCCAGGTGACGTGCGGGAAACGGATCAGCTGGGAGCGGTTGAGGGACAGTCCGCAGACGGTCTGGTTCATGCCGGGCTCCCAGGCGTGGACCTCGCCGGCGGGCAGTCGTCGCCGGCCCTCCTCCTCGTCGGTCCACTGTCCGGAGGCGGCGACGACGTACGACCTGACGCGGCCGGTGGCGGGCGCGGGCGCCGGTCGGCCGGCCCGGGCGCGCCCGGTGCGAGGACGGTCGTTCGCGGACATGCCTGCCGTTCCTCCGATCGGATTCGAGGGATCAGATCGCATCGGGTCGATCAGATTCGTGGCACTGGGGCTAGTCGTTTCCGAAGACTGCCTTCTGCACCTCGTTGGGACCGTCGAACTGCCGCTTCCCCGAGTGCGACAGCTTGTCGACGATCTTGTCGTCGGCGCCGTTGTTCCTGGCCAGGGAGACCAGGTCGTCGCGGCTCGCAGGGTAGTCGGCGCCCTTGAGAGCCTTCTGCAGAGCGATCGGGCTCGTGTCGGCCATGACAGCCTCCTGACTCACACCTGCGCGGCTGATCCGCGCGTGGGCATGCCGGGTACCCGACGGTCGGAGCGGTGAATCGGAGCCGACGCCGAGATTCCGAGGAGCAGGAGCTTTGCTGGGTTCGATCGCCGGGAGACAGGGGTACTCGAAAAATCCACATACGGCCGGAACTTCCCGGAGGTGATGGGAGTGACAACCTCTCCCAGGTCGTCGATGGAAACCCATCCCGACATCGTCGCCATGCGCAACCGTCACGAGATGGCGGAGCGCGCCACCAGCACACCCGCGGCACAGGCCATCGAAGCAATGGCCTTGGTCACCGGCGTGTACCTGGCGGCCTCCCCGTGGATCGCGGGGTTCAACAACCTGTCCACACTGACGGTCAACAATCTCATCGTCGGTATCGGCTACGCGCTGCTGATGAGCGGTGGCTTCGGCCGCGCCTACGAACGCACGCACAGCATGGCGTGGGCCGCCTGCGCACTGGGCGCTTGGACCATCATCGCGCCCTGGGTCGTCGCCGGTGACGTCAGCACCACCAGGACCGTCGTGAACAACATCATCGTCGGTGTCATCGGCCTCCTTCTGGCTCTGGCCGCCAGCGCCGTCGCCCGCGAGGGGCGGGAGTCGCGGGCCGGGCGCGACACGTCGATGTCGTAGGCCTGGGGCGAGTCGTATCGCCTCGCCCGGCCTGCTGTCCCCCTGTGAAAGCCCGGACCGCCCACTGCGGTCCGGGCGGGGGTGAGTTGCGTCCGCGTAGCGCGTATCGGCCACGGGCGTCCCGGGAAACCGGACTTCGGCGCAGTGGGCCTGTTTGGGAGGAACGATGGATCATTCGCGGGTGCCGGTGCTGGAGGCGTTGCAGGAGTTCCGGCGCCGTGGGGACGTGGCCTACGGTCCGCCGGGGCACAAGCAGGGTCGCGGAGTGGATCCGCGGGTGGCGGAGATCGTCGGACTCGACGTGTTCCGCTCGGACGTGCTGTCCCTCAACGGCCTGGACGACCGCCGCCAGTCCCAGGGCGTGCTCAGCCAGGCCCAGGAACTGATGGCCGACGCGGTCGGCGCCGAGCAGGCGTTCTTCTCCACGTGCGGCAGTTCCCTGTCGGTGAAGACCGCCATGCTGGCCGTCGCCGGCCCAGGGGAGAAACTGCTCTTGTCGCGCAACGCGCACAAGTCCGTGGTCGCGGGCGTCGTCGTCAACGGGGTGGAGCCGATCTGGGTCCACCCGAAGTTCGACCGGGAACGCCACATCGCCCACCCGCCGGAGCCCGACGACGTACGCCGCCGCCTTGAGGAGCACCCGGACGCCAAGGGCATGCTGCTGATCACGCCTACCGACTGGGGCACCTGCGCGGACGTCCGGGGGGTGGCGCGGGTCTGCCACGAGTTCGGCGTTCCTCTCATCCTCGACGAGGCGTGGGGCGCCCACCTGCCGTTCCACCCCGGCCTGCCCGCCTGGGGCATGGACGCCGAGGCCGACCTGGTGGTCACCAGCGTCCACAAGATGGGCGGCGCCGTCGAACAGAGCTCCGTCTTCCACCTCCAGTACGACCGGGTGTCGCCGGAGGCGCTCAAGCAACGGGAGGACCTGCTCGGCACGACCAGCGCCTCGTCCCTGGTGTACGCGACCCTCGACGGCTGGCGCCGCCACATGGTCCAGCACGGGCACGAGCTCCTGGACACCGCGCTGCACCGGGCGGAACGGATCCGCGTCGCGGCCGGTGACATGCCGGGGCTGCGGCCCATGGGCCAGGAGGTCGTCGAGGAAGGGCTCGCCGCCTCGTACGACCCTCTGAAGCTCGTGATCGACGTCCGGAAACTCGGGATCAGCGGCATGCAGGCCGCCGAGTGGCTGCGGGCGCACCAGCACGTGGACGTCGGCGGCTCCGACACCTGCCGCATCAGCGCCTCGATCACCTACGCCGACGACGACGAGACCGAGAAACTCCTCCTGGACGCCCTTCGCGCCCTCGTCGACAACGCCGACTCCATCGAACGGAAACCACCGGTCCACCTGCCGGAGCCGTCCGTCCTGGAGCTGGAGCAGGCCATGCTGCCGCGCGAGGCGTTCTTCGCCGAGGTGGACCACGTGCCCGCCGAACGCGCCGCGGGACGGATCGCGGCGGAGATGATCAGCCCGTACCCGCCGGGTGTGCCCGTGATCGCACCCGGCGAGGTGATCACCGACGAGGTCCTCGACTACCTGCGCAGCGGCGTCGAACACGGCGTCCTCATCCCGGACGCGGCCGACCCGTCGGTCAGGACACTGCGGGTGGTGGCGCGGGGCTGAGGCGGATCGCGCCATGGTGCGGATCGCGCCATGGCGCGCTGCGGCGTCGGTCGGGATCGCGCCATGGCGCGCTGCGGCGTCGGTCGTGGGACGCGATGCGCCAGGTCTTCGAGACCTGTCCCCGTCAGCCGGTCATCCACCCGTCAGGGACCGGACCAGCCGCTCTCCCACTCCTCGCTCCCCTCCGTGCTTTCGTCGGCCTCGTCGTCATCGTCGCCCTCCGCCTGCGAAGGGGTGGTACGGGGCACGTCACGGGGCTCGGGGCTGTCCGTCTCGTGGTCAGGCGAGTTCTGCTGCCGCTCGCCTTCCGCCTGGGAAGGGGTCTGTTCGCTCATGACCGGTCTCCATCTCCTCGAATGTTCGGTGGCTGTGCTTCTGGCACTGCGGTTGCGGATGCGGCGGTCCCCCGCGTCCGGTCGGCCGGGTACCCCCGGGCCGGACGCCCTCACGGCCCCGGAATCACAGGATCACGGCGTGGTGCTCTCGTAGCTGATCAGGTCGGTGACCGCCCGAAGCCCGCCCCGGGCGAACGCGGCACGCTGGCGGTCCGCGCCGGTTCCGTCCTGGAGGAGGCGGTGCACCAGGGCCATGACCTGCCGGGTGTCGCCGGCCATCTCGAGTGGGACGGCGATGTGCCGCAGAAGCTCGCCCACCAGGTCACCGGCGCGGCTGCGATCGCCCCCGGGACCGATCAGGGCGTCGCTCAGACCGTGCCGGGCGGCGTGCCACATGCCCGCCTGCAGCAGTTCGGGAGCGCAGTCCGGCTCCGGAGCCCCGGCGGCCTCCTCCGTCAGGGCGGTCTCCACCAGTGCCCGGATGATCCCGGCGAACATGACCGCGTCGTCCACGCGCAGCTGAACGTCCAGGCACCGGACCTCGATGGTGGGATACCGATCCGAGACGCGGGCCTGCCAGTAGAGCTGACCCCGGTCCGAGATCAGACCGCCGTCCAGGAGCCGCTGTACCCGCCGGTCGTACTCCGCGGCGTCCTGGAAGGCCGGAGGCACGCCGCTGACCGGCCAGCGGCCGAAGATCACGGTGCGCCAGCTGGCGAAGCCGGTGTCGTGGCCGTCCCACAGCGGGGAGTTCGCCGCCATCGCCGTCAGCGTCGGCAGCCACACCCGGATCCGGTTCATCACCCGCACGCCCGCCTCCCGGCTCGGCACGGCGACATGCACGTGCATGCCGTTGACGAGTTGCTCCGCCACCAGCTGGGGCGCCTGCGCGCGCATGGCCCGGTAACGTGCCTGATCGGTGACGGCCACCGGGTGCCGGTGGCGCAGCGGCGGTGTCGCGCAGGTCGCGATCCGGCAGCCGTGCGCCTCGGCGGCGGCGCCCAGCGCGTGCCGCAACCGCAGCAGATGGCCTCCGACCTCCTCCACGGTGCCGCACACCGGGGTGGCCACCTCGACCTGGGCCTGCAGCAGCTCGTACTGCACCTCCTGATCGGTCACGAAGGATCCCAGGCCGGCCGAGGCCCGCACCTTGTCCGCCAGGGGAACCGGCAGGCCCGTGACCGGGTCCAGCAGCAGGTACTCCTCTTCCACACCGATCGTCGTCATCGGCCACCCTCTGTTCCGCCCCTGTGCCCGGGGGTCCGCATGCGCCAGGCCGGCGCATGTCACACAGCAGTGATCACCTCGGAAGCGGTGCACGCTCTCGCGGAAGACCCGAGTGCCGCGACCACCTCATGACAAACCATGGCAAAGCACTGCGCATCGTGCATCGGGCACGCGCCCGGATACCTGTCGCATCCCAGCACTGAAGACCCATGGTTGTGCAAAACGTTTTGGATATCTAGCTTGTGCGCCATGAGCGACAGAACGCCTTCGCGAACCGGTCCTCTCCTGGTGAGCGGTTGCGATGTGCTGCGGGTCCCGCCGCGGGGCGAGTGCGAGATTCTGCGGGCGCAGGACATCGTGGTGGCGGACGGCGTCATCGAGGACGTACGACCGACCGGTGGCCCCTTCGGTGCGGGATTCGCGGCCGAGGTGATCGACGGGCGTGGACTGCTGGCCGTCCCAGGCCTGGTCAACGCGCACACCCACAGCCCCATGGTGCTGATGCGCGGTGCGGCCGAGGACGTGACCGTCGAGGGCTGGTTCAACGACCGCGTCTGGCCGATGGAGTCCAACCTCACCCCGGCCGACGTGCGGATCGGGGCCCGGCTGGCCTGCGCGGAGATGATCCGCTCCGGGGTCACCACCTTCGCCGACCACTACTTCTTCCCCGGGCAGATCGCCGAGGCGGTCACCGAGACCGGCCTGCGGGCCGACATCGCGCCCACGTACTTCAGCAGCCGGGGCACAGAGGCCCTGGAGGACACGGTGAGGTTCGCGGAGGCCTGGCACGGCGCTGCCGACGGCCGGGTGACCGTCTCGCTCGGACCGCACGCCCCGTACACGGTCGACGACGGTGACCTGCGGACCCTCGCCGGGCACGCACGGCGGCTCGGCCTGCGGATGCACATCCACGCCGCCGAGCACCTGGAGCAGACCCGGTCCAGCCTGGACCGGCGCGGCATCACGCCGATCCGGGTGCTGCACGAGACCGGCGTACTGGAGGCCGGGGCGCTGATCGCGCACGGCTGCGGGATCGTCGAGGACGACCTGCCGCTGCTGGCCGAGTACGCCGGCACGACCGCCGTGGCCTGTTGCCCCAAGGTCTACCTCAAGCACGCCCTGTCCCCGCTCACCCCGGTCCGCGACCTGCTCGGTGCCGGAGTCACGGTCGCCGTCGGCACGGACGGCGCCGCCGGCCACAACACGCTCGACGTGTGGGAGGCGCTGCGGCTGGTCGCCCTCACCCAGAAGCAGGCGGTCCGGGACGCCACCTGGATGACCGTCTCCGACACCCTGCGCCTGGCCGTGCGCGGCGGGGCCCGAGCCCTCGGTCTGCAGAACTCGATCGGGGCGCTGGAACCGGGCATGCGCGCCGACATCGTCCTGACCGACCTGTCGGGACCGCACTGCCGTCCCCTGCACGATCCGCGCGCCGCGCTCGTGTACAGCGCCCGCGCCAGTGACGTACGGACGGTCGTCGTCGACGGCCGGATCCTGATGCGCGACGGCCTGCTGCTCACCGTGGACGAGCCCGCGCTGCTGGCCGAGGCCGACGCCCGGGTGGCGCGGATCCTCGACACCTCCCACGGCAGGGCGGTGCAGCACTATGACCCCTGAGCCGTACGAGACCACGACCTCTGAGCCGTACGAGACCACGACCCCTGAGCCGACCTGGACCAGGACCTCCGAGCCGCACGCGCGGGCGGCTGTCCGGCGCCCCGCGTCCATCAAGGACGTGGCCGCCGCGGCGGGCGTCAGCGCCACCACCGTCTCCCACGTCCTCAGCGGCAACCGGCCGGTCAACGAACACACCGCCGCACGGGTCCGCAGCGTCGTCAACCGCCTCGGATATGTCCCGGCGTCACTGGCCCGCAGCCTGCAGGCCGGTTCCACCTCGGTGATCGGCCTGCTGATCCCGGACATCAGCAACACCTTCTTCGCCGAACTCGCCAAGGGCGCCGAGGACGCCGCCCACGACCTCGGCTACGGCCTCATCCTGTGCAACACCGAGTTCGACGCCGACCGTGAGGACCGGTACCTCGGCATGATCCGCAGCCGGTTCATCGACGGCATGGTGTACGCCTCGGGGTCCCCGCCGTCCCGGCGCAGGCTGGAGGCCCTCATGGGCAAGTTCCCCATCGCGCTCGCCGACGAGGAGGTCGACGGCCTCCAAGGCGCCCTCATCGCCACCGCCGACCATGAGGCGGGCGGCCGGCTGGTGGGTGAGCACCTGCGGGCGCTCGGTCACCGCCGGACCCTCATGCTGACCGGCCCGCGCGCCCTGAAGAGCAGTAACGCCAGGGCGAACGGTTTCGTACGGGCCTTCCGGGGTGAGGTCGTCGAACGCGTCGGCGACTTCAAGGAGACCTCCGGATACGGCCTCGTCGCCAAGCTCCTCCAGGAGGGAGGTCTGCCCGAGGACTGCACGGCCGTCTTCGCCGCCAACGACCTGATGGCCTTCGGCGCCCTCCTCGCACTGAGGGAGGCGGGGCTGTCCGTGCCGGAGGACGTCTCGGTGGTCGGCTTCGACGACATCCGGGCCGCCTCACTGGCCCACCCGCCCCTGACCACCGTCCACCAGCCGGCCTACGACGTGGGCCGCACCGCCACCGCGCAACTCCTCCAGTACGTCACCCGGGGCGAGGTCCCGCCCGCCTCCCGCCACACGCTCCCCGTCGAACTCAAGGTCCGCGGCAGCACGGCACCGACCGCCCGCTGACCCTCACCTGACCTCAACCGCCCTCGCGTGGCACCAAGTTGCCGTGCCGCGCGGCGATCCCCCCTGCCTCGAAAGGCGGTCCGCCATGCCCAGAGTGCTCGTTGTGGGCGAATCCTGGTTCACCTACACGGTCCATCAGAAAGGCTTCGACGCCTTCCACACCTCCGAGTACACCGAGGGCGGCGGCGCCTTCCTCGACGCGCTCCGCTCACGTGGCCACGACGTGACCTACGTCCCCTCGCACGAGATCCCGACCCGGGTCCCGGCCACCGCCGCCGGCTTCGACGCGTACGACGTCGTCGTCATCAGCGATGTGGGCGCCAACAGCTTCCAGCTCCCGCCCGAGACCTTCCACCACTCCGTCCCCGCGCCCGACCGCTCCGAGCTGGTGCGCGCCTTCGTGGAGCGGGGCGGCGGGGTGCTGATGATCGGCGGCTATCTCACCTTCAGCGGCATCGACGCCCGGGCCCGATGGGGTCGTTCCCCGCTCGCCGACGCCCTGCCGGTGACGATCCTGGACCGCGACGACCGGGTGGAACTGCCGGCCGGTGCCGTCCCCGAGGTGGTGGGCGAGCACGCGGTCGTACGAGGGCTGGAACGGTCCTGGCCCGCGCTGCTCGGCCTCAACGAGGTCACCGCTCGCCAGGAGGCGTCGCTGCTGGCCGAGTGCGCCGGGCACCCCCTGCTGGTCGTCGGGAGTCACGGCGGGGGCAGATCGGCGGCGTTCACCTCGGACGTGGCACCGCACTGGGCGCCGCCGCCGTTCCTCGCCTGGGACGGATACGCCGAGCTGTGGGACCGGCTGGTGCGCTGGCTGGCGGGAGCGGAACGGTGACGCCCGGACAGGTGGGTACGTCCGTCACCGGCACCCCCCATATCGCGGCTCGGCCGGGCGACTTCGCCCCGCTGGTCCTGATGCCGGGGGATCCGCTCCGCGCCCGACGGATCGCCGAAACCTTCCTTCATGACGCACGGCAGGTCACCGACGTACGCGGCATCCTCGGCTACACCGGAACCCACCGGGGCGTGCCGATGTCGGTGCTCGCCTCCGGCATGGGCATCCCGTCCGTGACGATCTACGCGACGGAGCTGTTCCGCCACTACGGCGTGCGCAGGATCGTCCGGGTCGGCACGGCCGGCGCGATCCCGGCGGCGGTGTCCGTACGGGACGTGGTGATCGCCGCCGCCGCGCACACCGACTCCAGCCTCAGCCGCGTCCTCGTGGACGGCGTGACCCTCTCCCTCGCCCCCTCCTACCGGCTGCTGCGCGCCGCCGCCGACGCCGCCGGGCCGGCGCTCTGTGGCGACGCGGCCGTGCACATCGGACCGGTCCTCACCAGCGACCACTTCTACCTGACCCGCCCCGCCCTCTTCGACGCGCTGGAGGACCGGGGCACGTTGGCGGTCGAGATGGAGGCGGCGGGGCTCTACGCCGTGGCCTGTGCCGAGGGCGGCGAGGCCCTCGCCGTGCTCACCGTGTCCGACCATCTGCGCACTGGGGACGCCCTCACCGCCGAGGAACGCGAGAGCGATTTCGACCGGACGCTGCGCATCGCCGCCACGGCGCTGCTCACCGGCGTCTGAAATTCCCTCGCCGGAAATCAAACCGAAACCGCGCACCGTAGCCAAAACGTTTTGCACTTTCTACTGTCGACCCAGCCGCTCACTCGGCAACAAAACGATCAGGAGATCGATGATGAGATACGGAAGAAGCGCCGCAGTCGTGGTGACGGTGACCGGGATGCTCGCGCTGACCGCGTGCGGAGGATCCGGCGCAGACGATTCAGGGGCGTCCTC
This sequence comes from Streptomyces cellulosae, assembly GCF_000721105.1. Taxonomy (GTDB): domain Bacteria; phylum Actinomycetota; class Actinomycetes; order Streptomycetales; family Streptomycetaceae; genus Streptomyces; species Streptomyces cellulosae_A. The sequence continues at coordinate 105,638 of NZ_JOEV01000004.1, read as the reverse complement.
CTCCGGCAAGCCGCGCATCAAATTGGTGCTCAATGGAGGACTGGGCGACAAGTCGTTCTTCGACTCGGCCTACGCGGGTCTGAAGAAGGCCGAGAAGGACCTCGGCTACGACCTCAAGGTGGTCGAGCTCGGCTCCGACCGCACCAAGTGGGAGCCCGGCTTCGAGGACGCCGCCTCGGCCGACGACTACGACATCCTCGCCGCCGGCACCTTCGACGTCACCGACTACATCGGCAAACTCGCCCCGGAATTCCCCGACAAGAAGTTCTGGGTCTTCGACGCGCCCGTCGACTACAGCGGCAAGAACGGCGCCTGTTCCAACAAGTGCGAGAACGTGTACTCCGTCACCTTCAAGCAGAACGAGGGCGGTTATCTCGCGGGATTCCTGGCCGAGAAGCTGGTGGCCGCGAAAGCCCTCAAGGGCGCCGAATCCCTGAAGAAGGTCGGCGTCATGGGCGGCGTGAAGATCCCGTTGATCGAGGACTTCGTCGTCGGTTTCAAGTCCGGGTTCCAAGCCGCCGGCGGAAAGAACGCCGACGTCCTCGTTCAGTACGTGGGCGGCGACAAGCCGTTCGGCGACCCCGCCAAGGGCAAGGAGATCAGCACCGCGATGTACGGCCAGGGCGCCGCGCTGGTGTGGCCGGTCGCCGGACTCTCCGGGCTCGGCACCTTCGAATCGGCCGTCAGCGCCAAGCGGTACGCCTTCGGCGTCGACTCCGACCAGTACCAGACCCTCACCGACCAGGCGCAGAAGAACACGGTCGTCACCTCCATCCTCAAGAACGTCGGCAACGCCCTCTACAAGGCGGCGCAGGACGACCAGAAGGACACCCTGAAGTACGGCACCGTCTCCACCGTCGGTCTCGCCGAGGACGCCGTCGGCTATGTGAACGACGACCACTTCAAGGAACTGGTGCCGGAGAAGATCCGTACCGAGCTCCAGGAGGCCGCCGACAAGGTCAGGTCCGGCTCCGTCACGGTGCCCAGCGCCCTCTAACCGAACGGCCTTGATGATGAACGAGCCATGGGGCAAGGCCGGACCGGCCGTAGCCGCCCGCCAGGTCACCAAGACCTACGCCAACGGGGTGCGCGCGGTCCGGTCCGTGGACCTGGAGGTCCCGCCGGGCGAGATCCGGGCGGTCGTCGGGGAGAACGGGGCGGGCAAGTCCACGCTGATGAAGATGTTCTACGGCCTGGAACAGCCCAGCGCGGGCGCGATCCTGGTCGGCGGACGGCCCCGTGTGCTGCGCGGCCCGGCCTCGGCGATCGCCCTGGGCGTGGGAATGGTGCACCAGAACCTCATGCTGGTGCCGTCCTTCACCGTCGCCCAGAACGTCGTCCTCGGAGTGGAGCCCGGCCGTCGTGGTCTGGTCGACCCGAAGGCGGCCGTGGAGAGAACCGCCCGGCTCGCGGAGGAGTCCGGACTCACCGTCGACCCCAGGGCGCGTGTCGAGGAGGTGTCGGTCGGGATGCGGCAACGCACCGAGATCCTCAAGGCACTTCACCGGAAGGCACGCGTACTGATCCTCGACGAGCCGACCGCCGTGCTCACCCCGCAGGAGACCGAGGACCTGTTCGCCGCGGTCCGCCGGCTGCGCGACGGCGGCATGACCGTGCTGTTCATCTCGCACAAGCTGCGCGAAGTACGGGAGATCAGCGACAAGGTGAGCGTGATGCGCGCCGGCTCCCTGGTGGGCACGGTCGCCACCGCCGACGCCACCGAGCGGTCGCTGGCCTCCATGATGGTCGGCCGCGACCTCTCCCTGGACGTGGAACGTTCCCCGGCCCGCCCCACGGAGACCACCCTGCGGGTACGGTGCCTCGGCTACGAGGCAGCGACCGGCCAGTGGCTGCACGGCCTCGACTTCGACGTGGCCGCCGGGGAGATCGTCGGTGTGGCCGGCATCGAGGGCAACGGCCAGAGCGAACTCGCGGAGATCCTCGCCGGGTTGCGCCGCCCCAGCACGGGCACGGTCCACCTCGACGGCACCGACACCGCCGGTCTGGACGTGGCAGGACACCGCAGGGCCGGCATCGGCTACGTACCGGAGGACCGGCTGTACAACGGCGCCGCCCTCGACGCGTCCATCGCCGACAACCTCGTCGTCGACCGCCACGACCGACCGCCCCTCGCCCGCCGTGGTGTCCTGTACCCGGGCGCCGTACGCGCCCACGCCGAGGAGCTGATCGGCGAGTACGCGATCCGCACCCCCGACCCGTCGGTCCCGGTACGGGCACTGTCCGGCGGCAACCTGCAGAAGGTGATCGTGGCCCGCGAACTCTCAGCGGGACCACGCCTGTTGATCGCCTCCCAGGTCACCCGCGGCGTGGACATCGGCGCGATGCGGTTCATGTACGAGCGTCTGGTCGCCGCGCGCGACGCGGGCGCCGCCGTCCTGCTGATCTCCGCCGACCTCACCGAACTCCTGGGCCTGTCCGACCGGTTGCTCGTTCTCAAGGACGGCCGCCTGGTCGCCCGGTTCGACGACACGACCGGCCTCACCGAGAAGCGGGTCGGGCTCTACATGCTCGGCGTCGAGGAGCACGGCCGTGACCGGCTCACGGTCGGCCTGGACACGCTCACGGCCGGTCCGGAAGACCCGGGGGAGACCACGTGACGACCACCGCCATGACGGCGATCGAGACCGAGGACCGCCGCCAGTACCGAGCCACCCGCCGCCGTGACTTCGCCGTCGACCTCAGCATGGCCCTGGCCACCATCCTGGCCGCCCTGGTCATCGGCTTCCTCGTCATGCTCGCCACCGGCAACGACCCGGTACGGGCCTACGAGGTGATGCTCACCGGCCCGCTCGAACGCTCCTTCCGCGTCGGCCGCTGGCTGGAGGACGCCACCACGCTCACCCTCCTCGGGCTGTCGGTCGCGATCCCCTTCCGGGCCCGGCAGATCAGCCTCGGCGCCGAGAGCCAGGTGTACGCCGGTGCGCTGGCGGCCGCGACCGTCGCGATCTTCGTACCGCTGCCGCCCGTCGTCGCCGTGATCGTGCCGATGGCCGCGGCCGCCGCCGCGGGCGCCGGAATGGGCCTGGTGCCCGGCGCGATGAAGGCCCGCCTCGGAGCCAACGAGATCGTGGCGACGCTGATGCTCAACGCCATCGTCGTCCGCGTCTACGACTACCTGGTCAACGGCCCGCTGAAGGAGTCCGGCAGCAGTGCCGTGCACTCCAAGTCCATCCAGCAGGACTCCGCGCTCACGCCGCTGAGCGACTGGTTCGGCGTCCCGCTGGGCCGGGCCAACATCGGCTTCGGGGTGATGCTGCTGACCGCCGCAGCTCTGTGGCTGCTCATCACCCGCACCCCGCTCGGCTACCGCATCCGGATGACCGGCGCCAACCCCGACTTCGCGGCGTACGGCGGCATCCGCGTGCCCCGCGTCATCGAGTGGAGCTTCGTCATCGGCGGCGCCGTCGCGGGCCTCGCCGGAGCCCACCTCGTCCAGGGCGTGTACGGACGGCTCGAACCCGGGCTCGCCGGAAGCCTCGCCTTCGAAGGGATCGTGGTCGCCCTGCTCGCCAGGAACAACCCGCTGGTCGTCGTGATCGCCGGGCTTTTCTACTCCTACCTGCGCGCCGGGGGCGACATCATGGAACAGCAGACCGACGTCGGCACCGAGATCGTGGTGGTCATCCAGGCGGTCATCGTGCTGCTGGTCACCGCCCAGGCCCTGCCGAACCTGCTCAAGCGGCGCATCGCCCGGAGGCAGGTGGGCGTCCGATGAGTTCCGTGCTCGACGTCGTCCTCAGCAGCGCCTTCCTGGCGGCCGTGCTGCGGATCGCCACGCCGTACCTGCTCGCCGCGTTCGGCGGACTGGTCGCCGAACGCGCCGGCATCAGCAACATCGCCCTGGAGGGCCAGATGCTCTCCGCCGCCTGCACGGGGGCGCTGGTCGCCGGCTACAGCGGCTCCGTCGCGCTGGGCGCGGTCAGCGGTGTCGCGGTGGCGACCCTGCTGGGCGTACTGCTCGCCGCCCTCCGCCTGGAACTGGGCGCCGACGCGATCATCGCGGGCATCGGCCTCAACCTCCTCGCCTCCGGCGGCACCGCCTACGCCGTCTACAGCCTCCTCGACGACAAGGGCGGCACCTCCGGCCTGAAGAGCGGCAGCCTGCCGAGCATCACCCTGCCGGGCGTCGAGAACGTGCCCGTGCTCGGCGACGCGCTGAGCGGCCAGAACCTGGTCACCTGGCTGGCCTTCCTGGCCGCGCCGTTCGTCGCCTGGCTGTTCTACCGCACCCGCTTCGGCTTCCACCTGCGGGCCGTCGGCGAGATGCCGGACGCGGCCGAGTCGGTCGGGATCGCGGTACGGCGCGTGCAGTACACCGGCCTCGCCCTCAGCGGAGCCCTTGCAGGCCTTGCCGGGGTCTTCCTCAGCATGGGCTACGTCTCCTTCTTCGTCCGGGACATGACGGCCGGCCGCGGCTTCATCGCCCTCGCCGCGGTGTTCCTCGGCGGCCTGCGGCCGTGGGGCGTCTTCCTGGCCGCGCTCGGCTTCGGAGCCGCGGAGGCACTGGCCGTGCAGCTCGGCACCCTCGACGTACCGCCGCAGCTGGTGTCCACGATCCCGTACGTGATGACGCTGGTCGCCCTCGCGCTGTACGCGTGGCGCCGCAAGCGCCGGGGCCGGGCCGTGCCGGCCGCCGCCTCGCTCTGACGCCCCCACCGCCCCCTCTTCCCGCTGTCCCTCCGGAAGGACACCCATGCGCCACGGATCGCCCGCGCGCCACCGCAGACGCGCGCTTGAGATCCTCGCCGTCGACCGGACCGACTACCTCACCGTGGAGCGGTCCTTCGCCTCCGGCGTCGGATTCTCCATCCGCCTCTACTGACCAGCACCATCGGCGCGACGGACGTCAACGGCAAGGAGGCCCTGTCCGGCACCGAGAAGCCGATGCGCAAGAAGCTGCTGCACGACTTCACCACCTCCGGCACCGACGCCGACAACGTCGAGGGCATCACCTGGGGACCGCGGCTGCCCGACGGCTCCCGCTCGCTCGTGCTCGTCACCGACGACAACTTCGGCTTCAACGGCGGCGCCACGAAGTTCCATCTGCTGGCCGTCCGGGGCCTTGAACGCCACGACGGTCGCTGATGCCGCGTCATGACCTCGTGTGCCCCGCCGGTGCGGCGGCGGCAGGGCGAAGACGATGCCGTGACGGGCCGTTACGGGCCGTTTCGCGGTGTTCGCCAGGCGCCGGTCAGCAGGGCGCGCGGGCACCTGACCGGCCAGGGCTCACCTGTGCCTGCCGCCGCCGGACATGGCGCTACGGCAGCGGGCTGGCCGGCTCCGCCATCCGGTCTGCCCGGGACCGGCTCAGCCGCGGGTGGCGACCGAGGCGCCTCCGAAGACCAGGCCCTTGGTCAGGGGCCGGTCCATGAAGGACTTCGGGAAGATCGGCTCGGGAGCGGAGGCCGAGTGCAGCCGCGCGAGATGCTCGGCGGGCAGCACCACATCGAGGGCAGCGATGTTGTTCTCCGCCTGGGCGAGGGTGCGGGCCCCGATGATGGGCGAGGTCACCGCGGGGTTGGCAAGGGTCCAGGCCAGTGCCACCTGCGCCGGCTCGGCGCCCAGTTCGGCGGCCACCTCACGCACCACGTCGGCGACGGCGAGGGAGCGTTCCGTCAGGTTGCCGGAGGCTTCGATGACCCCCTTGCGGGAGCCGGCCGCGGTGCCCTGGCCACTGTCGCCGACCAGGTCGTCCGGGCTGTACTTGCCGGTCAGAACGCCGCCGCCCAGCGCCGACCACGGCACGACACCCATCCCCTTGCTCGCGGCCAGGGGAATCAACTCGTGCTCGACCGTGCGCTGGATGAGGCTGTACTCGAACTGCAGGGCGACGAAGGGCGACCAGTTCAGCAGTTCGGCCATGGTCTGCATCTCGGCGATGCGCCAGGCCGGCGTGTTGCAGATCCCGACGTAGACGACCTTGCCGCTGGTGACGAGGTCGTCCAGGCCGCGCATGACCTCCTGGGAGGACGTGGTGAAGTCCCAGCCGTGCAGATAGAGGAGATCGATGCGGTCCGTCTGCAGCCGGCGCAGGCTGGTCTCCAGCGACCGGATCATGTTGAGCCGGTGGTTGCCGCCGGAGTTGGGGTTGCCCGGCTCGCGGGCCATGGTGAACTTGGTGCCGACCACGACCCGGTCACGGCGGCCCTTGAGGAAGCCGCCCAGCAGTCGTTCGGCCGCTCCGTCGGTGTAGTTGACCGAGGTGTCCACGAAATTGCCGCCGCGGTCGAGGTAGAGGTCGAAGATCTTGGCCGCCTCCTCGGGCCCGGCGCCCCAGCCCCACTCCTCACCGAAGGTCATGGTGCCCAGGCTGAGGGGTGAGACACGCAGCCCGGAGCGGCCGAGAAGGCGGTAGTCGTCAAGAGAGGGCGTGTGGGACATGAGGGATCTCCTGTGGGATGAAAAAGGGGGAGAAGGGAGCGGAAAAGGGTGCTTGCCGCCCGTACTTCTCGACCGTATTCCACTCGGGCCGGTGTGTCGTGGCTGTCCTGCACCCAGGAACGGCACCCCTCCCTCCATGCCGGCCGGGGTGGCCAAGCCCTGCGACGCCGCGCCCGAGCTGCTCGCCCCGATGCCGCCGCGTGACGCCCCGCGTGCCTGGACGGGCCGGGTTCATCGACTGCGGGAACGCCGAACTGGGCAGGGCCGACGCCCTGCGCCCGGCAAGCGGGACGACCTTGCGCGACCGCCTACTTCGCGGCGACGAGCCGGACCAGCGGGAGCAGACCGAGCGCCTCCTCGACCTCGCCCTGGACTGAGCACCGGCTGAGGTGAGGAGTGGTCTTCATGGGGGCGGAGGTTCGACTCGGACGAACTGGGTGGGCGTCTGGCCGAACTGCTTCTTGAAGGCCCGGATGAAGTGGCTGCTGTCGGCGAACCGCCAGTGCGCGGCGAGTTCCGACACGCTCGGCCGGACACCCGGCGAGGAGAGCTCCAGCCGCGCGTTCTCCAGCCGCCTGCGGCGGATGTACGCGCTCACCGACTCGTCGGCCGCGGCGAACGCCCGGTGCAAGGTCCGTACCGAGACGTTGAGTTCGCGGGCCAGGACGGCGGGGGAGAGGTCGGGATCGGTGAGGCGGCTGTCCGCGATGTCCTTCGCCGCCTGGGCCAGCGCGGGAGCCAGCCGAGGCTCCTTGTCGTCGAACCCCCGCGTCAACACTCCCTTGACCAGCTCGACGAGAGAGTTGCGGGCGGCCCGCACACCGGCCGGGGCGAGCTCGTTCAGCGTGGCGTCGGCCACCTTGGCGTAGGCCATGAGCAGCCGCAGTTCCGGTGAGTCCGCCGGCCCGACGACCGGCCGGTCGCCGATCAGCTGCCGGAGCGGCGAGGCCGGCAGAATCAGCACACTCGCCGTCGTACTCGGCTCTGTCTCGAACCGCACCGGCGGGCCGTTGTGCCGCACGATGAACTGCCCGCCCGGCACGGAGACCTCGCCGCCGTCGCGCGGTCCGGCGAAGCGCCACTCGCCGCGCCGCATCACATGCACCAGGACCCGGTCGTCGAGACGGTGGGAGACGCCCCGGGTGCCGCCGGCCAGCGACGATCCGTACATGTCCGCGATCACCGTGTCGTGCACCTTGGACGCGCGGACGCGGATCCGGAAGCCACCGGAGGCGAGCGGTTCGAGGGGCGGCAGCGGAAGCTCCTCCCCGACCTGTCCCTTCCACTCGCGTCGGAAGACGTCGAAGCCCTCCCCCGCGGTGCTCGAGGCCGTGACATCCACGAAGAAGTTCCTGCCGGGCCCGCCGACCCGCGGTTCGGTGCTTCCCAGGTCGCTCATAGCCCCAACGCCCCAACTCGCCCATCTGCCCATGACTTTCGCGGGTCATCTTTCACCATGACGGGCCGTGGGCCATGGCACTGACGTTCTGTCGGTGAGGCGCTGCGATACAAGCCTGCGCCGTGGCGATCTCCCTAGGGTGAGCCGTGGGGAATGTGCCGCAGAGCACGGGGGCCGGGTCTGCCGCCCCTGCCGTCCACAGTCTCCGCCCCCTTCTGCATGCTGAGAGGTTTTGAACTGTCATGACTGAGATGCCGCGTGGTACTGACGTCGCGCCGAGCGATCCCGCGGCGGACGCCGCCGCCGTTTTCGATCTGCTGAGCGGCCTCGTCGTCGCCCAGGTCCTGCGGGCCCTGGCCGCGTTGCGCATAGCCGACCATCTCGCCGACGGCGCCCTGACCGCCGAGGAGGTGGCCGAGCGCGAGGACAGCCATCCGCGGGCCACGTACCGGCTGATGCGCGCGGCCTCGTCGTTGGGTCTGCTGAGCTACGAAGGGGGTCATCGTTTCGGCCTCACCGGACGAGGCCGGCTGTTGCGTTCCGGTGTGCCCGGCTCCCTTCGCTCGCTGGTGCTGACCCAGACGGGACACTCGCACTGGCAGTCCTGGGCCCTCTTCCCGGAGGCGGTGCGGCAAGGAACCACCCAGACCAACAAGGCGCTGGGCTCGGACATTTTCGAGTACTTCGCACAACCGGGGAACGCCGACGAGGCCGCGCTCTTCGCCCAGGCGATGGGAGACCTGTCCGGCCTCGTGACGCAGGGCGCCGTGGCCGCGCTCTCCACCACCGGTGTGTCCACCGTGGTCGACGTGGGCGGTGCGAACGGTGATTTCGTCCTGGCGCTGATGGAGGCCGATCCCCGGCTGCACGGACAAGTACTCGACCTGCCCCACGCCGTCGACAGCGCACGCGGCGCGGCCGAGAAGCGTGGGCTGTCCGGCCGATTCTCCGCGCTCGCGGGCGACTTCTTCGCGGAGGTTCCTTCCGCGGACCTCTACCTCCTGAAGACGATCCTGCACGACTGGGACGACACCCAGTGCACGCAGATCCTGCGGAATTGCCGGTCGGCGGTGAACGAGGGGGGACGCGTACTGGTCGTCGAGATGGTCATCGGCGAGATCGGCAAGCCCGACTTCACCACCCGGGCGGACATGGCCATGCTCACCATGACCAACGGCCAGGAACGCGATCTCGACGAATTCGACGCCCTCTTCGCGGCTTCGGGCTGGCGCCGCTCCACCACCTACCCCGTGGGCGGCGGCTACTTCGGTATGGAGCTCGTCGCCGTCTGACGGTTGCGCGGCGAACCGACGCGGCGCGCCGCGCCGGGTCGGGCCGGTCGGAAGGGCCGCAGTCACTTCTGAACGCCGGCAGTCATGTCCTGGGTGCCGATCACGGAGAGAAGTTGCAGCTGAGCGGCGCCTTCGGTGCCGGGTGGGGCGCTGAACCACAGCAGACGCTGGCGTCCGTCCTCGCTGAACAGGCTGTGGCAGTCCAGCTCGATGACGCCCAGGGCAGCGTGCACGATGCGTTTGTGGTCGGTCCGTCTCAGGCCGACATCGTGGGTGTCCCACAGGTCGGCGAACTCCTGGTTGCGTCGTCGTAGCGTGGCCACCATCTCGCGCACCTCGGTGTCGCTGTCGCGCCGTGCGGCGACCGCCTGAAGGTCGGCGACGAAGACCCGCGAGTGGTGGGGGTGGTCCTCGGCCGGGTAGAGAGCCCGGGCGCCGGGATCGGTGAACCAACGGTGGACGAAGCTTGCTTCGGGGCCGCGCACCGCCGGGGGCCGGCCGACGAGCGCGGCGGCCAGCCGGTTCTGGACCAGGGTTTCGTGCAGGTCGGTGATGACCTGGGCGGGAGTGGTGGTGAGCTGGTCCAGCAGGCCGAGCAGGGCCGGCTGCACATGCGCCGTCGGGCCGTGCGCGGCCGGGGGGACGCGACGGCCGGCGAGATGGAACAAGTGGTCGCGTTCGTCGCCGTTCAGGCGCAGCGCCCGGGCCAGCGCGGCCAGCACCTGAGCCGAGGGCTGGGTGCCACGTCCCCGTTCCAGCTCCGTGTAGTAGTCGGCGGACAGGCCCGCCAGCTGGGAGACCTCCTCGCGTCGCAGTCCGGGCACCCGGCGCCGCGGACCGGTGGGCAGGCCGACGTCGGACGGGCGGACGCGGGCGCGGCGGGACTTCAGGAACGCGGCGAGTTCGGAGTGGTTCACGCTCCTCATCGTCACCTGTCCGGGTGTCCTGAGCCAGGGGGTGACAACCCCTGGGTGGAGACAGCCCTGGCTGGTGCGGCAGCACCGGGCCACGCTGGAGAGGCAGGCGGGGCTCAGCCGGTGACGACAGCACCGACGCCCCGTCGCGATCCACCTGTTGTGGCACTTCGTGTCCGGTACCTCTCGCAGGAGTCATCATGTCGACCTCGAACCAAGAGAGCGCGGCGAGCCCCTCCGCGCCCGACCAGCCTCCGGGCCGGCCCCGCGTCGCCCTCGTCACCGGAGGCTCCCGGGGCATCGGCCGCGAGACCGTGAACCGGCTCGCCGCCGACGGGTACGCCGTCGTGGTCGGCTACGCGGGCAGCCGTGATCTGGCCGAGGCCGCCGTCAAGGAGGTCATCGCCGCCGGCGGCCGGGCCATCGCCGTCCAGGCCGACGTCGCCGACGAGCAGCAGGTGGCCGCACTGTTCGACACCGCCGAGTCCGAGTTCGGCGGCGTGGACGTGGTCGTCCACGCGGCCGGCCGGCTGTACCTGGCCCCGGTCGCCGACCTGGACCTGGCGAAGCTGGACGAGGTCCACCGCACCAACATCCGCGGGAGCTTCGTCGTCGCCCGGCAGACCGCCCGGAAGATCCGCAGCGGCGGTGCGATGGTCACCTTCTCCACGTCCGTGGTGGGCCTGGCCTTTCCCGGCTACGGCGCCTACAGCGCGAGCAAGGGTGCCGTCGAGGCGCTCACCATGATCCTCGCCCGGGAACTGCGCGGCCGGGACGTCACCGTCAACGCCGTCGCCCCCGGCCCCACCGCCACCGATCTGTTCCTCGAGGGCAAGGACGAGGAGACCGTCGCCCGCCTGGCCGCCCAGCCCCCTCTGGAGCGCCTCGGCACCCCCGCCGACATCGCCGAGGTCGTCGCCTTCCTCGCCTCACCCGCCGGCCACTGGGTCAACGGCCAGGTCATCCGCGCCAACGGCGGCATCGTCTGACCCACCGCGGCGCCTGTGCCGTCCGGAGTCCGCATCACTCCCCGCCCACCCGCAGTGGACGACCCGTCAGCCATGGCGCCGAGAACCACCGAGAACCGAGTTCCGGCACCTTCGCATCGGACTGGACCACCTGCCCACCGCGGGCAGCACCCTGCGACCGACCCACCACAGAAAAGGAAACCACCATGCCGTTCGCCAACTTCAAGGTCCCTGCCGGCACCCTCGACGAGAAGCAGAAGGAGGAGATCGTCACCCGGACCACCGAGCTCTACGTGGAGATCTACGGCGAACGGGCCCGCGCCAACACCATGGTCCTCGTCGAGGAGGTCACCGACGGCGGCTGGGGCATCGGCGGCGACGTCCTGACCCTCGCGATGCTCGAGCAATCCCCCGAGGCCTGAGCGCCAGGCCGGCGCGCCTGGAAGCCGGCGGTGTCCTAGACGGCAGCCTGCCGGGTCCGAACTCAGGTCGGCCGCAGTGCCTTTGATGATGCGTCAGGAAGAGTCCGGCCACACTGCATCCCTTGAGAGCAGGCGCGGACCAGTGCGGTCACTCCTTCCGAGCGCGGAGACCTGATCACGGGAATGAGGAAGCAGCCGGAGTCCAAGAGGTGCCGGCGTGGACCGGGACGGCGGGAGGGCGGGACCCGGTCCGTGCCGGTGAAGCTCCGGTGAAAACCCTGTGGAAGCGCTGTCGGTGGGGCCGTTTATGCTGCCCCAGACGATCACGCGGGACCAGGGGAGGGCGCGGCATGTTCGGCAAGCTGTTCGGCAGGGGTGCGGAGAGACCGGAGGCGGATCCGCACGCCCTTCCCGTCCCGCGCAGGCAGAAGAACGGCGTGTACACGCTGCGCGCACTCGGAGACGCGCGGGTGCTCGCGCTGGTCGAGGCGGCCGACGCGGGTGACTGGGAGGCGGTCAAGGCGGCGCTGGCTCCCTTCGACCTCGGCCGCGACCACCAGGTTCTCGGCGAGCTGGCCGACTTGGACGGCGTGCAGGACTGGATCGGCCGGGCCGTGGAGGAGGACAAGGAGCACCGGGCGACGGCCCTGCTGATATCCGGGGCGCGTCACATCATGTGGGGCTGGGAGGCGCGCACCGCCCAGCGTGCCGTGAACGTTACGCAGGAGCAGTGGCGGGTCTTCCACGAGCGGCTCGAGATCGCCGAGGAACAGCTCCTCCAGGCCGCCGAGTTGCAGCCGGAATGGGTCACTCCGTGGCGCCGCCTGCTCACCTCCGGACGCGGTATGTCGCTGGGCACCGCCGTCAACGAGACCCGGCGCGACGCCGCTCTGCGCCGTGACCCACTCGACCTGGAGACCCACCTCGAGTGGCTGTCGCAGTTGCAGCCCCGCTGGGGCGGCGAGCCGGGGCAGGCCCTGAGGTTCGCCCAGGAAGCGGCTGCCCGCGCCCCGCAGGGGCACCGTCTCGGCTGCGTGATCGCCATGGCCCACATCGAGGAGTGGGTCGAGTCGGAGCGTGGGGACTACCTCGAAACCGAGGAGATCCGGGCGCAGTTGCGGGAAGCAGCGGACCACAGCATCCTGCACCCCGCCTACGCGTGGCGCCCGGGCTGGCAGCACGACTTCAACATGTTCGCCATGGCCCTGTCGCTGGCCGGTGAGCGGCACACGGTCCGGCGTGTCTTCCAGACGCTGGACGGTGCCTACACCAAGTGGCCCTGGACCTACTTCGCGGATCCCGAGAAGCAGTTCGCCCGCCACCACCGCCGCGCTTGAGCGCGCCCGCTGGTCCCGATACCGCCCGGCATCTCCTGCCTCTCCCACACCGGACTGCCCGATGACTCTGCCCGAAACCGCCGCCACCCCGGCCGACGCGGACCGCACCTTCCAGGTGGATCTGCGCGGCCTCGTCGACCTCCTCTCCCACCACCTCTACTCCAGCCCCCGTGTCTACCTGCGCGAACTCCTGCAGAACGCGGTGGACGCACTGACCGCCCGGCACGCCCTCGAACCGCCCGCGCCCGCCGACGCCTTCGGTATCCGCCTGTACGCCAACGGTTCGGTGGTACGCGTCGAGGACGACGGAGTCGGTCTCACCGAGGCCGATGTGCACGCCTTCCTCGCCACGATCGGCCGCAGCAGCAAGCGCGCCACGGAGGTCACCCCGGACGAGCCCATTCGAGGCTGGGGGAGGATCACCGAGCAACGAGGCGACTTCATCGGCCAGTTCGGAATCGGTCTGCTCTCCTGCTTCCTGGTCGCGGACGAGATCCACGTCCTGAGCCGCTCCGCCCGCACCCCCGACGCCCCCGCCGTGGAATGGCGGGGCCGCGGCGACGGCAGCTACACCGTCCGCGTCCTGCCCGCCTCCGCCCGCCCCCGGCCCGGTACCACCGTCACGCTGACGCCGCGCGTCGACGCGGGCGAGTGGACCTCCCCGGCACAGGTGCACGCGCTGGCCCGGCACTTCGGCTCCCTGCTGCGCCACCCGGTGACCTTCGACGACGGCACGGGCGGCCCGGGCGCGTCCGTCAACCCCGAGCCCGCACCCTGGGCGCGTACCCACCCCACGCCGGGAGCCCGTTCCCGTGCGCTGGCCGCGTACGGCGCGGACGTCTTCGGTTTCACGCCGCTGGACACCATCGAACTGGACCTGCCGGCCGTGGGCCTGAAGGGCATCGCGTGCGTGCTGCCCGAGGCGGTGCCGGCCGGACGCCGCCACGGCCACCGCGTGCATGTCAAGGGCATGCTGCTGTCCGAGCGGGCCGAGGAGATCCTGCCCGAGTGGGCCTTCTTCGTCCGCTGCGTCATCGACGCCGAGAGCCTGCGCCCGACGGCGTCCCGCGAGTCCCTGTACGAGGACGACACTCTCGCCGCCGTCCGCGACGCCCTCGCGGAGCGGCTGCGCGCGTGGATCGCCCGGGCCGCCGCCAGCGACCCGGACCTGCTCGCACGCTTCCTCCAGGCCCACCACCTGGCCGTGAAGTCGCTCGCGGTGCACGACGACGAGATCCTGCGCATGCTGCTGCCCTGGCTGCCGTTCGAGACCACCGACGGGCACACCACCCTCGACGAGTTCGCGCGCACCCACCGCACCGTGCTCGTGACGTCGAGCGTGGAGGAGTTCCGGCAGGTCGCGGCGATCGCCTCGGCCGCCGGGCTCGGCGTCGTCAACGGCGGCTACACCTACGACCGGGAACTGGTCCACCGGCTGCCCGAGATCAGGCCCGAGGCCGGCGTCGCCGACCTCGACCCGGCGACCCTCACCGCCCACCTCGACCCCGTCGACCGGGAGACGGAACTCGCCGCCGCGGCCTACCTCGCCCTGGCCCGCGACGCCCTCGCCGTCTTCGACTGCGACGTGGCGCTGCGCACCTTCCAGCCCGCCTCCGCCCCCGCCCTCCTCGTCGACAGCCGCGAGGCGCGGCACGAGCGCACCCGCTCCCAGCTCGCCCGTGAGCAGGAGGGCGGCCTGTGGGGCGACATCCTCGGCGCTCTGCGCCAGGAGGCCCCGCGGGCCCAGCTGATCCTCAACCAGCTCAACCCGCTGGTCCGCACCGCCGTCACCATCGAGGAGCCCGAGCTGGCCCGCACCAGCGCCGAAGCCCTCTACGGGCAGGCCGCGATGCTGTCCCGGCGTCCGCTCAGGCCCGCCGAATCGAGCCTCATCAACCGCTCCTTCCTCGATCTTCTCGCCCACGCCCTCCGCAAGGACAGCTGACGATGCCGACCGCACCCCACCCCCAGAGCACAGACGAGCTGTACCAGGCGCTCCAGGAGAACGACCGGCGCCCCTACGGCCGTACCCGCAGCGTCACCGCCGAGGAACTCGTCGACGCCGCCGAGCAGTTCGCGGAACCCGTGCCCCTCGTCCACGCGCTCCTCGAACTCCAGGAGGCGTACACCTACGGCTCCGAACCCCGGAAGTCGCCCGTCGTCTTCGCCCGCCTGCTCACCCTCTTCGACGAGCAGCCCGACGTCTTCGACGAGCGCCTGCGCCACATGCTGTTCTGGCGGTTCAAGTGGGTGGCCCACGCCCTGCGCCAGCTTCCCGAGATACCGCTGGTCAGCCTGCGCCAGTGGCTGACGGAGATGCGCGACCGGTACGAGAAGGCCGGCCTCGGCCTCCAGCCCTACTACGGACAGGCGTACCAGGTCGCCGCCCACGTCGGCGAGGACACCACTGCCGCCTACGAGCTGTGGGCGGGCCGCACCCGCACCCGGCTCAGCGACTGCGAGGCCTGCGAGACCTGCGAGCGCGCCCTTTACCACCTCGCGGCGGGCGACGACGAGCGGGCGCTGCGCACCTGGGAGCCCGTCCTGGCCGGGAAGGAATCCTGTCAGGAGGAGCCGGCTCGCTCCGTCTCGTACGCGCTGCTGCCCCTGCTGCGCACAGGCCGCACCGACCGGGCCCGCGAACTGCACCTCGCCGGCTACCGCGGCAGCCGCCGCAACCCCTCGATGTCCCAGGAGGTCGGCAGGCACCTGGAGTTCTGCGCGCTGACCGGCAACGAGGCTCGCGGCCTGGAACTGCTCGCCGAGAACCGGAGCCTGTTCGACGAGGTCGACTCGCCGCTGGACCAGCTCGGCTTCCTCACCGGCGTGGAGGTCCTCCTCCAGCGCGTCGAGCTCCTCGGGCACGGTGACCTGCCCGCCGCCGGGTACGCGGGTCGTACCTGGACGGTGACCGGCCTGCGCGCCGAGGTGCGGGGCCGAGCCGACGACCTCGCCGCCCGCTTCGACGCCCGCAACGGCACCGCGGCCCACACCGACCGCCGCAAGGCCCGCCTCGACCGTGCCCCACTCCTGGACGCACTGGAACTGACCCTGCGAACCCGCAGCATCGAGGACGTGGCCCCGGCGGCACCGGTTGCCGCGCCCGCATCCCGTACAGACGCCGCCGCCGTCCCCGACTCGCTGCCCGAACTCATCCTGCACGCAAGGGCGCTGGACGAACAGGGGCACCCGGACTCACGGGCCTGCTGGGCGCGGCTGCGCACGCTCGTCGCCGCCCGCGGCTACACCCACCCCGACGACCCGGCCGTGGGCCCGCTCGTCCACCTGCGCGCGGACCTGCTGGCCGACGAGGCGAACCGGGCGGGCGAGAAGGACGAGTACGCCGAGGCCGCCGCCCTCCACGAGGAGGCCGCGGCCCTGTACGACGACGCCGGAGCGCCGGGCCACGCGGCGCTCGCCCGCGCCTGTGCCCTGCTCGCCACCGCCGAGATCCCCACGCAGAGCACCGACGGAGCGGCGGCGAAGGCCGCCGCACTGACCGCCGCCCACGCGTCCATGGTCCGCCTGCACGAGGAGACCCCCGGCCTCGCCCCGTTCCAGGAGGCCCGCCTGCTGCGGCTGCGGGCCACCGCGCTCGGCCTGCGCCTGCAGACGTCCGGCAGCGAGGAGCACGTCGCGCCGGTCCTCGCCGAGGTGGATGTGCTGCACGCGTTCGCGACCCGCCACGACCTCGTCGGGCAGATCTCCGGCGCCCTGCTGCTGCGGGCCAGCGCGTACGCCATCTCCGGCGACCTGCCTGCGGCGGTCACCGAGATCGACGCCATCCTCGACCGGCTGAAGGCGCACGGCCCCGCCTGGCACCAGCCCCGCACACTCGGCCTGCGCGGCCGGCTCCAACTCGGCCTCCGGGACGCCGAGGCCGCCCACCAGAACCTCAGCGAGGGCCTGCGACTGGCCGCCGACTGGCCGGCCGACACGGTCGACACCGCCCGCCTTCACGGTGATCTGGCGGAGGCCTGCATGCACCTGGGCCGCCCCGACGAGGCCCTCACGCACCTGACGCGCTCCGCGGAACTGGAGCTTCGCCGCGGCAGCCGGACGGACGCTTTCTGCTCCTACAGCAACGCGGCACAGCTCAGCCTCGACCTCGGTCACGTCGAGGACAGCATCGCTCTGCTCGACTCCCTGCTGGCGGAACCGGACGTCGCAGCCGGAGAGGTGGACGACCGGCTCGTCGCTCAGCTGCGCCTGACCCGCGCCCGCGCGCTGCATGAGGGGGAGGACCTCAAGTCCGCCACGGCGGAGTTCGTCGCCCTCGCGGCCGAGTCGGCCGGCTGGGACGACGACCCGGGAAGCCACGCCTCGATCGCCGCGGAGACGGCCGTACTCCTCGGTGAGTCCGGCGAGTTCGGCCGGGCCCGCGACGCAGCGGAGCAGGCGCTCGCCGCCCACGCCCGGGCTCCGCGCTACGAACAGCTCAGCAACTGCCTGCGTGAACTCGCCCGTCTCCAGGCTCAGCAACAGGGCCCTGACGGCCTGGCCGACGCCCTCGCCTTCCTCGCCGACGCCGGCCGGATCGCCGACGAGGCCCGCGCCGCCGCACACGAGGCGCACGGCCGGTCCCTGGAGACCGCTCTGGCCTACGAACACGGACGGGTCAACGCCTACGCGGGCGAGTACGAGGATGCCCTGGCCGCCCTGGAGAAGGCCCTCGCTCTGCTCGGCGAGCCGGGAAGGGACGACGACCGCGCCGGCGAGTGGGCCGAGTGCGTCCGCCTCGCCGGTGCCGTGGAGGGCATCTACCTGGAACGCCCCGCTCCCGCCCTCACCCGTCTCGACACGGCGGTCTCCCGCCTGACCGCCTTGGGCCACACCGAGGAGACCGAGCCGCTGATCTCGCTGGCGGCCCGGCTGCGCGACGAGGAGTGACGCGCCGGTGCCGGGGCGACAGCCCGTCCCGGCACCAGGCCCGTCCACACGCCCCACGGACGACGCGCACGCGCCGGAGCAGGCGAAATTCATCGAGGTGGCCCCCGGCGCGGGGGAGTAGCTCGCGGACAGGCCCCAGGTACGCCTCGCCGCCCAGCGTGAAGGCGTTGCAGAACTCGGCCAGACGTCCGCTGACGCGATGCAGGGGGGCCTTTCGGAAAGCCGAGTGGATCCGTGGTCCATAGGCGGCGGGGGCCGTGAAGCCAGGCGACGGCGGATCCGGGGACGTCGTTCCGGCGACCGCCGGTTCAGGGACACAGGCAGCTGAGTGCCGTGGGGGCGCGTCCTCGTGGCACCACATGGCGCAGGTTGCTCGAAGCGTCTTCTGGCGTCCAGAAGACGCAGGGCAGGGCCGTTCTCCCAGGCGGAGGCCTTGTGGTCCAGGCGCGTCGAGGCAATCCGCACAGGCAGGTCCGGCTGTCGTTCCCCGGCTCGGCGCCCCAGCCACACAAGGCCCTGCCGCGGTGCCCTGTGCTAACGTTGGGCGTTTGCGGCGTCGCTGTGTCGGTGCTCCGTTCGGTGCCCCTGGCTGGTGGCCGCGTCCCCGCCGCGCCTTCCTCGGTACGGTCCCTTCGGAGGAAGGCTTTTTGTGAGCGAACCAGCACGCGCCGGTGCCCGGCAGCAGGACGAGGTGTCCGAGGTGTCGGGCGCCACGTCGGCATCGGCCACGGCGGCGTCCTTCGCGCAGCTGGGGCTGCCGGCCGAGCTTCTGCGGGCGCTCGACGAGCACGGTGTGACTGTGCCCTTCCCCGTCCAGGTGGCGACACTGCCGAACGCGCTCGCGGGACGGGACGTCCTGGGCCGGGGCCGCACAGGATCCGGCAAGACGCTCGCCTTCGGCCTGGGGATGCTCGCCCGGACGGCCGGGCGGCGCGCCCAGCCCAAAGAGCCGCTGGCGCTCGTTCTGGTGCCCACCAGGGAGCTGGCGCAGCAGGTCGGTGAGGCGCTCACCCCGTACGCCGCGGCGCTGCGGCTGCGGCTCGCGACCGTGGTGGGCGGAGTGTCCATCGGACGGCAGGCCGCCGCGCTGCGGGACGGCGCCGAGATCGTCGTCGCCACGCCCGGGCGACTGCACGACCTCATCGAACGCAAGGCCTGCCGGCTGGGACGGGTGCGCATCACGGTCCTCGACGAGGCCGACCAGATGTGTGACATGGGCTTCCTGCCGCAGGTCACCGAGATCCTGGACCAGGTGCGTCCCGACGGGCAGCGCATGTTGTTCTCCGCCACCCTCGACCGTGACGTCGACCAGCTGGTGCGGGGCTACCTGCGCGACCCCGCCGTCCACTCCGTGGACCCCTCGTCCAGCGCGGTCTCCTCGATCGAGCACCACGTCTTCGTCGTCCACGGCCCGGACCGGTACGCCGTGACCACGGAGATCGCCGCCCGGGACCGCCGCGTCCTGCTGTTCCTGGACACCAAGCACGGCGTCGACCAGCTCACGCGGCACCTGCGGGCCAACGGCGTGGCCGCCGCCGCCCTGCACAGCGGGAAGTCCCAGCCGCAGCGCACGCGGACCCTGGCCCAGTTCAAGAACGGGCAGGTCACCTCACTGGTGGCGACGAACGTTGCCGCACGCGGCCTGCACGTCGACGACCTCGACCTCGTGGTCAACGTCGACCCGGCCACCGACCCGAAGGACTATCTCCACCGCGCGGGCCGCACGGCCCGGGCCGGCCGCTCCGGCACCGTCGTGACACTCGTCCTGTCGGGACAGCGCCGCGAGACGAGCCAGGTCATGGCAGACGCCGACGTCGCCCCCAAGGTCACCAAAGTGCGGTCAGGCGAGGCGGAGCTGAGCCGGATCACCGGCGCCAAGGCCCCCTCCGGGAAGCCTCTCGACGGCGGGCCGGCCGTACCGCGCCCCAAGAACCACAACGCCCCGTTCCGCGGCCTGGGCAGCACCAAGGACGCGAAGGGCGGCTCGGGTGGCAGGTCGTCCCGCAAGAGCGGCGAGGCCCGCGAACTCGCGGAGGCCCGCAGGGCGGCCCGGGTGCGGCGCGGCGGCTGAGCCCGCTTCCCGGACTGCCGGACGGTGTGTTCGTCTGCATCGCTGGACGGATACCTGGGGCCGGAGATCGGCCGGGGTGCACCGGACGGCGTCACGTACGGGTGACCGTGCGCAGGGGGAGGCGTGCAGGTGATGGAGAACGGCGCGGATCTTCCAGGACGGATCGGTGTCTCCGTCAGTACCTCACCGCCCACGGGCTCGCGCGCACCGGCATCTGCACCGCCGGCCACTGAGCCGACGTCTACATCGACCAGTCACCTGGCGGCCGACGCCGTTTCTGCTCGGTGACCTGTCAGAACCGGACAGGTGTGGCGGCGCTCCGCAGCCGTAGGGCGGTTGCCGCTGCCTGAGTCCGGTCCCGGCGGCCGTATCAGGACCGCGTGAGACAGCGGCGTCCGCTCAGCTCCTCGACACGGGCCAGAGTGTCACGGCCGAGCAACTGCCCGGCCGTGACCGCCACGCCGGGACCGCGATCATCCGAACAGTTGACCGAGGCCGCCAGGGGGTTCCGCAGCTCTCGCGGCCTCGTCCTCGGTCAGGCGACGTCGACCAGCCTTATGAAGCGCGTCCAGTCCCAGTTCGGCCCCGGATCGGTGTGGTCCGAGCCCGGTACCTCGTAGTGCCCGATGATGTGCGCCCGGTCCTTGGGGATGCCGTACTCCCCGCAGATCGCGGCCGTGAGTTTCGCCGACTGCTCGTACAGCGCGTCGGTGAAGTAAGCGGGCCGGTCCACCCAGCCCTCGTGCTCGATGCCGATGCTGCGGGTGTTGTAGTCCCAGTTCCCCGCGTGCCAGGCGACGTCGGCTTCGCGGACGCACTGCGCGATGTGCCCGTCGGCCGATCGGACGAGGTAGTGCGCGGACACCTGCTTCTGCGGGTTGGTGAAGATGGCCAGCGTGTCGTCGTACGTCTCCTCGGTGACATGGATGACGACGTAGTCGACGGGATAGGAGTCGGGGCGGTCGGACGCCGTGTAGTTGGAGGTGACGGCCGGCCGCCATTCGACCGGGGGATAGTCGACGGCCCGGGCCTGCGCCCGGGCGAGTGCCTGGGGCAGCAAGGTGGACGGTACGGCGGCGAGGACGGCGCCCTGCAACAGCCGTCGTCTGCTGGGATGGGCTCTTGCCCGTTCCATGGGGGAGTGCCTTTCGAGGGTGGGGGGTTGCGCCGTGGGCGTGGGGTTCGGCCGTGGGCGAGGCGGCGCTCAGCCTCGTAGCGTCGCCGCTGTCTCCCGAAGCCGGGCGTGCATGCCTCGGTGAGTCTCGCGCTCGGGCAGCCATTCCTTGCGGATCTTGGCCACGCAGGTGTAGTTGGTGTCGCACACGTTGGCCAACGGAGACTCCACGACCTGCGTCGCGAACTGGTATGCGTCCAACTCGCTGAACCCGTAGTCGCGTGTCAGCCACCGCACCAGGTCGAGCTGTGATATCCGGAACGCGTCCTCCAGCGGGCGTGCCGAACCCGTCGAGATGATGTGCGTGTCCGACTCAATGCGCGGCCAGGGAGTGGCGAGCCCCTTGAGCAGCTCGACGATCACCACGGTGTTCATCGCACATTCGACGGCCACGCCACAGGTCTCTCCCTCGCCCTGCCGGGCGTGCCCGTCACCCAGGCTGAGGAGGGCACCCTGCACGTTCACCCCGAGATAGCAGGTCACCCCGGCCCGCATCTCGGGTGTGTCCATGTTCCCGCCGTGCGCGTCGGGCACCAGCGCCGAACGTACCTCCAGGTTGGCGGGAGCCACGCCCACCGTGCCGTGCATGGGGTCCATCGGCAGCTCCACCTCGATGTCGCTGTCGTGGGCGCGGAACAGCGCGGTGCGGCGGGCCCGGTCGAGCTGCCAGATCCAGACGGTCTCGGGGAGCGGGGGTTGCAGCGTGGCCGTGGTGTGCGTGGAGGTGAGCGCGCCGAACAGCGGGACCGTGGTGGACGCGGCCCAGTCCCGGGCCGGTTCGATCGACACGAAGTGCACGGCGAGCGTGTCGCCGGGCTCCGCGCCCTCCACGTGGAAGGGGCCGGTCTGAGGGTTCAGGAACGGGAACTGGCACACCTCGGACACCAGGTCCTTCTCGGACCGCACCCGTCCGGCGAAGCAGTCCTCCGTGTACAGGTCGAGGACCGTGCCGGGGGCGATCCGCGCCACGGGCGGCGCACCGCCGAACGTCCAGGCGTACTCGTCAGGTTCGGGGCGCACGGTCAGGATCCGGGGATCGCGGGGGTCGTTCATCGCTGCACGGCTCCGTTCTGCTCAAGGCCGGTGGACGGCGGTCGGTCGAGGTGAACGCGGGCGTGGAGAGCGGCGGGCGGTCTCGGCCCTGCTCCCGGGACGTCGCCGCACACCCGCCGCTCACGAGGGCTGCGCCTCGCGTGGATCACGGTACGGCGCCGACGGGGTGCGCAGTAGGGAGCCATGCGCTTCGGTGGACGGCGGCACGATTGTGGATAACTCGCTCACCTGGACGAGTGAAAGCCCCCGGGGCGAGCTGCTCGGGAGTTGGGTTTGTCCCGTGTCCCGTGCCCCGTGCCCGTTCGCGGCCTGGGTTCCGGCCCTTGTCCCGTGCCCCGTGCCCGTTCGCGGCCTGGGTTCCGGCCCTTGTCCCGTGTCCCGTGCCCGTTCGCGGCCTGGGTTCCGGCCCTTGTCCCGTGTCCCGTGTCCCGTGCCCGTTCGCGGCCTGGGTTCCGGCCCTTGTCCCGTGTCCCGTGCCCGTTCGCGGCCTGGGTTCGGGCCGTTCCTCTCGGGGTTCCGGCCCGTCCTGATCGGAGGTCGGCCCCTTTCGTTCATGGTGCGGCCGGCTCCTGGCCGGTGGTCAGCCAGCCCCGCTTCCGTTCACGGTGCGGCCGACGCCTGACCGGAGGTCAGGCACGCTCCCGTTCGCCGGTGAGGCCCGCTCCTGTTCGTGCTCAGGCCCGTTCGACCCGTTCCGCCACGGACGCCGGATCGTCGAGCACAGCCCGGACCACCGAGTGCGCGGCCCCCAGCAACGGCCCCTCGGAGCCCAGCGAGGACACGGACACCGGACAGGCGGGCCCTGCCGTGCGGCGGGCCAACTCGTCACGGAGGGACGGCAGCAACCAGGGCGCGAGGCCCGCGAGCGCACCGCCGAGTACGACGGCCTGCGGGTCCAGCAGATTGACCGCGCCGGTCAGTGCGATCCCGAGCGCCTCTCCCGCGCCGCGCAGGGCCTGCCGTACGTTCTCGTCGCCGTCCGTGGCCCGCCGCGCGAGCAACCCGACCCGGTCCTCACCCGGCTCCAGACCGGCCGCCCGCAGCACCGCTTCCTCACCGGCGTACTGCTCCAGACATCCGCGCCCGCCGCACGGGCAGCCCGGCCCGTCCGGGTGGACCGGCACATGACCGAGCTCGCCCGCGAAACCACGGGTCCCGCGCAGGAGTCGCCCGTCCACCACGACCGCCGCGCCGATGCCGATCTCCGCGGACACGTGCAGGAAGTCGCGAGGGGTGCCCTCGCCGAGCCAGAGCTCGGCGAGGGCACCGAAGTTGGCCTCGTTGCCGACGGTCGCGGTGAACTCGGCGGGCAGCAGGGCGCCGAGATCCGTGTCGTGCCAGTCGAGGTTCGGGGCGCGTACGACGGTCCGGGCGTCGCGCGCCACCAGTCCGGGCACCGCCACGGCCAGCCCCGCCGGCCACAGCCCCTCGCTCCCCGCCTCGGCGACGACCTGGCGCACCAGTCCGGTGAGCTCCACGATCACCGGTTCGCAGGAGCGGCCCCGGTTCGTGCCGTACCGCACGGCCCTGGACCGCACCTGCCCGCGCAGATCGACCGCGCACACCGCCAGATGGTCGACACCGATCTCGGCGCCGATCCCCGCGGGTCCGTGGCCGCTGACGGCGAGCGCCGACCCGGGCCTGCCCACCCGGCCGGGCCGCTCGGGGCCCAGTTCCTCCAGCAGTCCCGAGCGGATCAGCTCGTCGACGAGGCTCGACACCGCGGCACGGGTGAGGCCGATGTGCGAGGCGACGCCGGCCCGGGACAGCGGCCCCTCGGCGCTGACGGCGTGCATCACCCGGGCCAGGTTGCGGCGGCGCATGCCCTGCTGGGTGTCGGGCAGCGCCCGGCCGGGGCCGGACGGGTGAGGCTCGTGCAGCGGTGCGGTCATGCCTCCGTCCGTCCTCGGTCGGTGTCCGGTGATCGGTTCACGGGCGTGCCGCGCGGGGTGTCCGTCAGCTCGGGTCCGTCCCTCGCTCCAGCAGCGGGGCCGCGTCGGAGAGTACCCCGGAGATCCTTTCCAGCGCCGCCTGGTCCCGCTCTACGGCGTCGAGCACGGGCCCGGTGGCCGTGTTCCAGCGCCGGGCGACCGCGGCCGGGTCCTCGCCGGTCAGCAGGCCGGCCGCCTGGGCCGCCGCGCCGAACGCCACCAGTTCCTTGGCATCGGGCACCTGGACGGGGCGCCCGGACAGCCGACGTACGGTCTGCTGCCATGCCGTGCCCCGGGCGCCGCCGCCGATCAGGAGCAGCGGCGTCGAGCGGTCGGCGTCCTCGTCGAGGACCAGGTCGAGCGCGCCGAGCAGTGCGTGGACGGCGCCGTCGTACGCGGCCTGCAGCAACTGGCCGCCGGTGGTGTCGTGGCGCAGCCCGTGCAGCAGGCCCGAGGCGTTCGGCAGATTCGGGGTGCGCTCGCCGTCCAGGTAGGGGAGCAGGGTGACGTCGGACGTGGGTTCCACGGCTTCGCGGTCGAGGCCCACGAGGGTGGCGATGCGGTCGACGGCGAGTGTGCAGTTCAGAGTGCATGCCAGCGGCAGCCAGTCGCCGTGCGCGTCGGCGAAGCCCGCCACCGTGCCGGTCGGGTCGGTGGGGCGCCGCTTCGACACCGCGTAGACCGTGCCCGAGGTACCGAGGCTCATCACCGCGGTGCCGGGACGCAGGCCCAGGCCGAGCGCGGCGGCGGCGTTGTCGCCGGTACCGGGGGCGACCAGGGTGCCCTTGGCGAACGGCAGGTCATGGCTGTCGCGCACGGTCCCGGCCACCTCGCCCGGGCGGACCACGCGGGGCAGCAGCGCCGGGTCGAGCCCCACGTGGGCGAGGATCTCGGTGTCGT
Organism: Streptomyces cellulosae; assembly: GCF_000721105.1. GTDB lineage: Bacteria > Actinomycetota > Actinomycetes > Streptomycetales > Streptomycetaceae > Streptomyces > Streptomyces cellulosae_A. The sequence goes on along the minus strand of NZ_JOEV01000004.1, from coordinate 80,885 downwards.
ACGACTCCGTCGCCGATGCCCACCAGCCGGTCCCGGAGGCGTCGCCCCGGTCGGTGGTGCCCTGGCCGGTGAGCCGCTCGGTGAGGTAGTCGTGGGGCAGGCGTACGGCCTTCACTGTGCGCAGGGCCTCCGGCTCCTTCTCGGCCAGCCACGCCCACTTGGTGACGGTGAACGACGCGGCCGGGACGGATCCGGTGCGTTCGGCCCAGAACTTCGCGCCGCCCAGTTCCTCGGTGAGCCGACGGGCCTGCGGCGCCGAGCGCACGTCGTTCCACAGCAGGGCCGGACGTACCGGCTCGCCCTGCGCGTCGAGTGTGACCAGGCCGTGCTGCTGCCCGCCGATCGAGACCGCGGCCGCCTCGCGCGCCGCGTCCCCGCACTGGCGCAGGGCTTCGCACAGGGCGTCCCACCACTGGCGCGGGTCGCTCTCGCGGCCGGCCCCGGAGGTCACGGTGTGCGGTGCCTGCCCGCTCGCCACCACCCGACCGGTCGACGCGTCGACGACCAGGGCCTTGGTGGACTGTGTGGACGTGTCCACACCGACGACGAGCGGACCCTCGGCTGCTGACATCGGGCTCTCCTAAGTTTTTCCGCGGCTCTGCGGGGTCTGTCTTCCCAGAGATGCGTTCGCATACTAATTTGTAAACGGCCATGACGAAATAGATCCAGCACGCAAGGAGCCGCGGCATGAACTACCAGCCCACCCCCGAGGACAGGTTCACCTTCGGCCTGTGGACCGTCGGCTGGCAGGGAAGGGATCCGTTCGGCGACGCCACCCGCCGGGCCCTCGACCCGGTCGAGTCGGTACAGCGCCTGGCCGAGCTCGGCGCGCACGGCGTGACCTTCCACGACGACGACCTGATCCCGTTCGGGTCCTCCGACACCGAGCGCGAGGCGCACATCAAGCGTTTCCGCGAGGCTCTCGACGCGACCGGCATGAAAGTGCCGATGGCCACCACGAACCTCTTCACACACCCCGTCTTCAAGGACGGCGCGTTCACCGCCAACGACCGCGACGTGCGCCGCTACGCCCTGCGCAAGACGATCCGCAACATCGACCTGGCGGCCGAGCTCGGCGCCAGGACCTACGTCGCGTGGGGCGGCCGGGAGGGCGCCGAGTCCGGCGGAGCCAAGGACGTACGCGTCGCCCTCGACCGCATGAAGGAGGCCTTCGACCTCCTCGGCGAGTACGTCACCGACCAGGGCTACGACCTGCGGTTCGCGATCGAGCCCAAGCCCAACGAGCCGCGCGGTGACATCCTGCTGCCCACCGTCGGCCACGCCCTGGCGTTCATCGAGCGCCTGGAGCGCCCCGAGCTGTACGGCGTCAACCCCGAGGTGGGCCACGAGCAGATGGCCGGGCTGAACTTCCCGCACGGCATCGCGCAGGCCCTGTGGGCGGGCAAGCTCTTCCACATCGACCTCAACGGCCAGTCCGGCATCAAGTACGACCAGGACCTGCGCTTCGGCGCCGGCGACCTGCGTGCCGCCTTCTGGCTCGTGGACCTTTTGGAGAGCGCCGGTTACGAGGGCCCCCGCCACTTCGACTTCAAGCCGCCGCGTACCGAGGACCTCGACGGCGTGTGGGCGTCGGCCGCCGGCTGCATGCGCAACTACCTCATCCTCAAGGACCGCGCGGCCGCCTTCCGCGCGGACCCGGAGGTCCAGGAAGCCCTGCGCGCCTCGCGTCTGGACGAACTGGCACAGCCCACCGCTGCCGACGGCCTCAAGGCACTGCTCGCGGACCGTTCGGCCTTCGAGGAGTTCGACGTCGAGACGGCCGCCGCGCGCGGGATGGCCTTCGAGCGGCTCGACCAGCTGGCGATGGACCACCTGCTGGGAGCCCGCGGCTGAACGCATGCACGCGCGCGTGCACTCGTTCGGCACGTGACCTTCGAGGCGCCTGTGGGGCGCCCCGCACGGAATGTTCCGGAATCATGCGGTCCCTGGCATGAGCCCGTACCAACTTCCGTGCAGGGGTCGCGACATGACCGGCTCCGGGTGACTCTGGACGGTATGGGCATGCCGCCGGTACCTCCTCAGCCGCCCGGACCACCGGATGACACCCCGCCGCAGGGCGGCGGTTTCGGACCACCGCCCGGGCCACCTCCTGGGCCACCTCCTGGATCACCCCCTCAGGTGTACGGCCACGACGGGCCGCCTCCGTACGGCGGCCCGTATCCGACTCAGCCGATGAGCCCGACCGGTGATCGGGGCGGCCCGAAAAGGCGCCGCAGCCCGCTCTACATCCTGCTGGCCGTGCTCGTGGCGGCCGTGGCCGTGGCCGTGGTCGCCCTCATGGCGGCGGACGGCGACGGCTCGCCGGACAAGAAACCGCCGCCCGAGAGCAGCGCCGGCACGAGCCGTTCTCCCGCACCCTCCTTCAGCCTGCCGACCGAGGTGCCCAGCGACCTGCCGTCGAGGTTCCCGACCGAGTTGCCGAGCGGCTTTCCGAGCGACCTTCCGAGTGGCCTCGAATCGCTGATCCCGTCACTGGCCGACCAACTTCCCTAGCCGTCGGGCCCAATGACATCAGGTGCCATGCGGCAGCCGCCCGTACGTCCGTCCTGCCGCAACGGAGGATCAACTTCGGCGGGCCGCTCTCAAGGAGGCCGCTCCACAAGGCCCGGGAGGAGGCTCTTCACCAGGCCCGGAAGGCTCAGGAGTCCCTCGTCTCCTCCCTCCCCCTCTTCTCCTCCTCCATCGGTTCCATCGGTTCCATCGGCTCCATCGACGCCAGTGCCGTCGCGGGGTCCTGGGTGGCACCTCCCGCCGGCACCCAACGCCCGCGTTCCCTCTGGTACGGCCACCAGCGGCCGTCCTGTCCCAGGCGCAGTTGGCCCGGTGTGCCGACAGCGGTCCAGCGGTTGCCCGTGGCCCGTAGTGTCGGCCGTTCGTCGTCGTCCCAGGCCGAGTCCAGGGCGGCACGCGCGCGGGCGAGTGTTTCCCCTTCCACGGCCCACTTCTCCTCGTACACGGAGACCGCGGCCGCACCTCCGTAACGCCAGGCCCGCACGGCCAGGTCCAGTTGCTCGGCGGTGCGTCCGGACCCGACGGCGAGCCGGTCCGCGACGGACTGCGCGGGGGCGCCCGCGGCCAGGCGGACGGCGTCCTGGGCCACCGTCAACTCCGCTTCCGCCCCGCCGGGTTCCGGCCCCTCGCTGAGCGCGTCCACGAGCAGACGGTGCGCCTCCACTGCGGTCCGGGCGGCCAGGAACTCCAGAGCTGCCGGATCGACTCCGGGCGCGGGCGGAGCCTCCGTGTTCAGGGACGGCGGTAACCCGGGCCCTGTGGGGAGTTCGGGCAGGCCGGGCAGCGGCGGCAGGATGTCCCCGGCCGCGTACGCCTCCGCGGCATCCGTTGTCGCCGGCTCAGCGGTCTCCCCGGCCGGCTCCCGGCTGGGCCCGGCGCTGTGCTCCTGGAGGGCGTCCAGCAGGGAGCGTTCGGCGCGTCCCCGCAGCAGGATCAGCAGGAAGGGATCCTGGTCCAGCAGGCGGGCCACCTGGAGGCACAGAGCCGTCGTGTGCCCGCAGTGGTCCCAGGCGCCGCAGTCGCACTCGGGTTCCAGGTCTCCCATGCCCGGCAGCAGCTCGACCCCGGCCGCTGCCGCGTCCTCGACCAGGTGCGACGGCATCTCCCGGTCCAGCAGTGCCGCGACATGGCCCGCCCGCTCGACTGTCATGTCGACAAACCGATTCCACTGCTCGCCGGACAACTCCCCGAGCAGGACGTCGGCCCGGTGCGCCGTACCGTCACGGTCCTTCACGACGGCCGTGACGCGTCCCGGGCGTACCGACACCGCGCCCACCGCTCCCGCGCGCGCGAGCCTGCGGCCCGCCTTCACCTGTTCCGAGTCCAGAGCGGTGTCCTCCAGGGCCTTCAGCCAGGCCTGCCCCCACCACGTCTGCGCGAAGCCCCGCCCGTACGCGGGCGGCAGCGCAGCGAACGTGCGCTCCATGTCGTCGTACTCGGTGGCCCCGCTCATCGTCCGCCCTCTCGCAGCTCGACCAGGTCGGTCAGTTCCGCGTCCGTCAGTTCCGTGAGTGCCGCCTCTCCGGCCCCCAGCACGGCGTCGGCCAGCTCTCTCTTGCGGGTCAGCATGTCGGCGATGCGATCCTCGATGGTTCCCTCCGTGATCAGCCGGTGCACCTGTACGGGGCGGGTCTGGCCGATGCGGTACGCCCGGTCGGTCGCCTGCGCCTCGACAGCGGGGTTCCACCAGCGGTCGTAGTGCACCACGTGCTCCGCCCGGGTGAGGTTCAGCCCCGTACCCGCGGCCTTCAACGACAGCAGGAACACGGGAACCTCACCCTCCTGGAAGCGCCGCACCATCTCCTCGCGGGCGGGGACGGGGGTTGCGCCGTGCAGGAACTGCGAGGCCACTCCACGGTCGGACAGGTGCCGTTCGATGAGCCGCGCCATCCGCACGTACTGCGTGAAGACCAGAACGCACGCCCCCTCGGCGAGGATGGTGTCCAGGAGTTCGTCCAGGAGCTCCAGCTTTCCCGAACGCCCGGCGATCCTCGGCCGGTCCTCCTTCAGGAACTGGGCCGGGTGGTTGCAGATCTGCTTCAAGCCCGTCAGCAGCTTCACGATCATCCCGCGGCGCGCCATCCTGTCCGCGCCGGAGATCTCCGCGAGCGTCTCACGCACCACGGCCTCGTAGAGCCCGGCCTGTTCCCTGGTGAGCGGCACGGCACGGTCGGTCTCGGTCTTCGGCGGCAGTTCCGGGGCGATCCCCGGATCCGCCTTGCGGCGGCGCAGCAGGAAGGGCCGCACCAGCCGGGTCAGCCGCTCGGCGGCCTGCGGGTCCCGACCGCCCTCGACGGCTTGCGCGTACCGTGTGCGGAAGGTGCCGAGGCGGCCGAGCAGGCCCGGCGTCGTCCAGTCGAGGATCGCCCACAGTTCCGAGAGGTTGTTCTCGACCGGGGTGCCGGTGAGAGCCACGCGCGCGCGTCCGCCGATGGACCGCAGTCGGCGGGCGGTCTCCGAGTAAGGGTTCTTCACATGCTGGGCCTCGTCCGCCACCACCATGCCCCACGGAACTTCGGCGAGCCGCTCTGCGTCCAGCCGCATCGTGCCGTACGTGGTGAGCACGAACTCCCCGTCGGCAAGGGCTTCCAGGCTGCGGCGCGCCCCGTGGAAGCGGCGTACGGGCGTGCCCGGCGCGAACCTTTCGATCTCCCGCTGCCAGTTGCCCATCAGCGAGGTCGGACACACCACGAGCGTGGGGCCGGTGGACGCCGGTTCTGTCTGCCGGTGCAGATGCAGCGCGATCAGGGTGATCGTCTTGCCGAGTCCCATGTCGTCGGCCAGACAGCAGCCCAGGCCCAGCGACGTCATCCGGACCAGCCAGCTCAGCCCGCGGAGCTGGTAGTCCCGCAGGGTGGCGTCGAGCGCGGCGGGCCGGCCGACCGGTTCCTGCGTCTCGGGGTCCGCGAGGCGCTCCCGCAGGGCCGCCAGCCAGCCCGTGGCGTGTACGGCGACGGAGTTCCCGTCGACCTCCGTCGAGCCCGTCAGCGCGGCGCTGAGCGCGTCCACGGGCGTCACCTTGCGGTCCTGCTGGGCGCGGGCCCGGCGCATTTCCACGGGATCGACGAGGACCCACTGGTCGCGCAGCCGCACCACGGGTCGGTCGGCCTCGGCGAGACGGTCCAGTTCCTCGCGCGTGAGCTGCTGATCGCCGAGGGAGAACCGCCAGTTGAAGGTGAGCAGGGCGTCGGCGGACAGGAACGACGGGGTGTCCGACGAGACCTTGGCCGGTCCCTCCGCGTCGCCCGGCGGACCCACCACCGCGCGTGCGGTCAGCTGGTGGGCCAGTTCCTTCGGCCAGTGCACCTCCACTCCGGCACCGGCGAGCGCGCGCGTGCCCTCGCCGAGGAGTTCGGTGACCTCCTCGGCGGCGAGTTCCACGGCATCGGGGACGGTGGCCGAGAGCAGTGGCATGAGTGGCGGCCAGGCCCGTGCCGCCCGGCGGAGCGCGAGCAGGGCGTCCAACCGCGCACGGGGGCCGAAGCCCGCGAGTGACGCGATCGAGCCCCCGCCCGCCGCGCCGGAGCCCTTCCACACCTCCGTGGCATCCGCGACGAGCGCCGGGTCGCTGACGCTGTGCACCTGCAGCACGGCCCGGAACGCCGGCGCGGCTTCGGTCTGCGCCTCGGCGCCAAGACCCGGCACCTCGACCCGCAGGGAGACCCGCACGCCCGCGTCATGGCCCGCGGCGACATCGCCGGCCCACGCCCGCTGCTCGGGCAGGAACTGCGGCTCCTGTGCCGCATACGCAGGTCCGCCGGCCGCCAGCGGCGCGGCGGGTGTGCGGGGCAGGGTGTCGGCGACGGCGTCCAGGAAGGCGCGCAACAGCTGTTCGGGATCGGGCAGCCGCAGCGATCCAGGTCCGTCCACCGGCACGGCGTAGGCCTCGGGCGGCATGGCGGCGGCCAGTCGACGGACGCGCTCCACGTCCTCCGTCCCCAATGGACCCACGCGCCAGGCGTCGTGGTCGCCCGTGGACAGGCCGGGCAACATCAGTCCGCGAGCGAGGAAGTGCAGGGCGAACACACTCGCCGTGCCCCAGAAGGCGGTCGCGCGGTCGGCATGCGAGAGGGTACGCGCGCGCGTGAGGACCGGCAGCGCGGACCGCACGGGCAGCAGGACGGCCGGCACGCTCACCCGCTCGACCCCCGCGCCGCCGGACAGCACCACGATCAGGTCCTCGACCGACCCCGACGCGACGACCGGCGGGGCGACGCCATCCGGGCGCCAGAAGGCGACGGTGCCGGAACGTGCCGGGTCGCCGGGCACGAAAAGAGCGCAGCAGGCGGCCAGTTCGGAGAGATCGGACGGTAATTCCGAGGGAGAACTCCGCACAGCTGCTGTACTCCTCAAATTTGACTACTGAGCTCGGATTGCCGAGAGTACAGCACGCCGACGGCCCATCCGGCATCGCCGAGGTGTGGCCTGCGTCACTTCCCTCCGGGGTGTTGTCAACCCCCCATCCGCGCGGTGTTGCCCCCCGTACGCACACGGGGGGTGCCCTCATGGTCGCGGCATGTCGTCGAACCGTACGTTTCCTCAGGTCAGCGCGTTTCCTCAGGAGAGCGGGAGTTCCGACATGTCCCAGACCACGCCGACCGTCGCAGTCCGCCCACGGGACACGTCCGGCCCGCCGCCCGGCGGGAGCGAGTTCGCGCCGCTCTTGCGCGTGGTCAAGGGCCAGGACCTGCTGGAACGCCGGTACGGCTGGTACGCGCGCGTCATCGCCCTCAACGCGCTCGCCCTGGCCGGCGTCGCCGCGGGTGTCGTCCTGCTCGGCGACACCTGGTGGACGCTGCTCCTCGCGCCCGTACTCGCCGTCCTCTGCGCGCGCACGGCCTTCATAGGCCACGACGCCGGCCACGCCCAGATCACCGGCAGCAAGGCGGCGGGCCGCCTCCTCGGCCTGATCCACGGCAACCTGCTCCTCGGGATGAGCTATTCCTGGTGGAACCACAAGCACACCCGGCACCACGCCAACCCCAACCACATCGACAAGGACCCCGATGTCGCCGCCGACGTCCTCGTCTTCACCGGCGAGCAGGCGAAGGAGCGGACCGGCTTCCGGCGCTGGCTCACCCGGCACCAGGCCTGGCTGTTCTTCCCGCTCACCCTCCTCGAAGGAGTGGCCCTGAAGGTCCAGGGCTTCAAGGACCTGCGTCGGCAGTCGCCCGAGGAGCGGTCCGTGGAGGCCCTGCTCCTGGTGACCCATGTCGCGGGCTATGCGGCGTTGCTGCTGACGTCCATGACACCCGGCAAGGCCCTGGCGTTCGCCGCCCTTCACCAGGCCCTCTTCGGCCTGCATCTGGGGCTGTCCTTCGCGCCCAACCACAAGGGCATGGAGATGCCGGACGTGACCGGCCGGCCGTGGGGCCACCTGCGCCGCCAGGTGCTCACCTCGAGGAACATCCGCGGCGGTCTCCTGACCGACTGGTTCCTGGGCGGCCTCAACTACCAGATCGAGCATCACCTCTTCCCCAACATGCCCCGCCCGCATCTGCGGCTCGTCCAGCCCCTTGTGCGCGCCCACTGCAGGGAATTGGGTATCCCCTACGCGGAGACCGGGCTCGTCGACTCCTATCGACAGGCCCTGCGCCACATGCGCGAGGTGGGAGAGCCCCTGCGCGCTGAACAGGGGCACATCTAGGGGATGTCTCAGGGTCGCGTTCCGGAACCGTGGGAGACGCGAACCCGTTCTTCTGGACAGAGAGCGGCAGTGGCCGCGAAGGAGGCGACGCACATGTCGAAGAAGGCGAAGATCGCCGCAGGGGGTGTGGCGGTCGGTCTCATCCTGCTGATCTGGCTGCCCTGGTGGGCCGCGCTCCTGATAGTCCTGGGAGTCCCGGCCGCCGCTTATCTCACGTTGGACCCGGCCCAGCGGCGCAGGCTGCGCCGTGTGACCCGCAAGGAGCTCGGCCGCTGACACCCTGCCGAACAGACCCGGGCCGAACAGACCCGGGCCGAACAGACCCGGGCCGAACAGACCCGCACAGGCCGACCACCGACGCGCCCAAGCCGACCCCCTGACCGCTCGCGGGCCTGCGCAGAGCATGGCTCGCGAGCGGGCGCACGCCGACCGGGGCCGGCCCCGTGGCTTTCGTACGACCCTTGGGGACGTGTGCGCCGCCGGCGCGGCCTCGGAGGGGGCTGGACGTGTGCGCCGCCCCTACAGCCTCAGAGCGGACGTACGGCGATCTTGTCCAGAGCCTCCAGGAGACCCGGAAGTTCCGGCCCCCGGCCCACCGGCAGGACCTCCCCGGGCTCGTCGTCGAGCAGCACGAACGCGATGTCGTCGGTCCTGGCCACCAGCGACCAGCCGGGGCCGTCGGCCCGCAGGGTCCGCGCGTTCCCCGGGGCGAACGACGACCGGACGCGGCCGAGCGGCGGTGGCGCGTCCACATACGCGCGAGCCTCCGCGAGAACGCGCCGGATGCCGTTGTGGCTGCCCAAAGTCACGCCGCGCGCCGTCGAACCCCGTCCGTCGTCGCTGTCCCCGGCGAGGGTGCCCTCCTCGGGGGCGCCGGAGGACGCGGCGTTCCCAAGGCCACCGCCGGCGGCGCCCGCGGACTTCACGTCGTCGAGCTGAGCCCGCCAGGTCGCCCACTGGAGCGCGATCTCGTCGGCCCCCAGCCGCCGCTGGGCCGGCCCCCAGACGGAGGTGTCCGGCGGTGCCAGCGGGGCACGGTCCGCGACCGAGGGGTCCGGGTCGTGCGGCTCCGGTACGCCCGGAGCCGACACGGCGACCGCCAGGGGCCAGCCGGGCAGCGCGGCGACCACCGTACGCTCGTCGGGCGACAGGTCGTGCTCCATGCCGCAGTCCCAGGACGCGATGGCTACGGCGACCAGCGACACGTCGTCGACGACGACCGTCCATCTGGCGCCTTCGCCGTCCTGACCGAGCACCAGTCCGTACCCGTCGGCCAGCGGCGCGAGGCCGAGCGCCGCGCAGGCATCCGGATAGTCGTCGCCCAGCACGCTCGGGAACTTCGCCGGCGTCAGCAGCACCGCCGTCAGCACATAGAGCGCGTCCTCCGCGACGGCGACGGCATCCTCATCCGTCCCGACCATCCCAGCCTCCCCATCGGTTCGTCCAACCGCGCGCACCCTAGTGCGCCCGGAAGGCGCTTGTCACGACTCCCCTCCTGCGCGCGGCCGCTCCCCGGCCCACCCGGAGCTGCAGTTTTCCGGCCGGACGGGGCGAATCGACCACGCGACACCGGAACTTCAGGCCGCCGGAAGCCCCAGAAGCGCCCGCGCCACGGTCCGGGGCGACTCGTCCCGCTCCCGCGCCAGCGCGATCACGGCCCGGCACGCCAACTCGTTCACCCCGAACGACAGCGCCTCCGGGGACACCCAGCCCGCGGCCTCGTCGATCTGTTCCTGGTCGTCCTCCGCGCAGGCCGACACATAGGCGGCCGCTGCCTCGAACAGGTTATGTGGGCGAGCCTCCCGGTCGGCCTTCCCCTCGGCGCGCACGGCGTTGAGGAATCTTGCACCGGACTTGCGGACCCTGCCGAACATGCTGACCGCCTCCCCTGGGTGGTTGCCCTGGCCGAACGCGTGCATCTCCTGCTACTCACCGTAGAGTTGGAGCTTTGGCGGCAGAAGGGGGCGGGGGCGGCGAAGCCTTTCGCGCGACGCGAAGAGCCACGCGAACGGCTCGGACGTCGCGTCTCCGGGTCCGCCCGGACAGGCCGGGTGCGTCAGCCCTCGCGTACGGCCAGGACCAGGAAGCGGTCGTCCTCGTCGACGTACGACGTCATGCGCCACCCCGCACCGGCCAGCAGGGGCCGCAGACGGGGCTCGGCACGCAGGTCCTCCGGGGCGATCCGCCGGCCCTGACGCGCGGCCAGCGCGGCCCTGCCGATGGGGTGGAACAGCGCCAGCGAGCCGCCGGGACGCACCACGCGCCCCAACTCGCGCAGGTTATCGGCAGGATGAGGCAAATGGGAGACGAGGCCCGCACCGAACACGGCTGCGAGTGACTCCGAGCGCAGCGGCATCGCGGTCACGTCGGCGAGCAGCAGCCGCCCGTCCCGGTCCCGTCCGGCCCGTACGGCGGCCTGAAGCATGGCGGGGGTCAGATCGGCGCCCAGGACCACTCCCGAGGGCCCCACGGCCGCCCGTAGCGGCTTCAGGGCGCGTCCCGTGCCGCAGCCGGCGTCGAGCACGCGGTCGCCCTCGCGCAGGCCCAGCTCCGCGACCGCGGCGGCAAAGGCGGGACCGTCGTCGGGGAACCGGCTGTCCCAGTCGGCGGCGCGGGCGGTGAAGAACTCCTGCACACCTGTGTGGTCGTCGTTCATGGTCCGCATGATTCCTCACCGACAGGGATGGGCGTTCCTGTGCACGCGTTCGAGCGCCATGCGATCGTTCAGGTGCATCTCTGGGTCATATTCCACCACCTTTCGAAATGCGCCCCCTTTGTGCGCACCTGCCCGGACTAGCGTCCCGGAGCCATGGGACACCTGGACCACGCCGCCCTGGGGTGGCTGACCCCCGCGCTGTCATACGTGATGGCTTGCATAGGCGCCGCTCTCGGGCTGCGCTGCACCGTCCGCGCGCTCGGCGCCACCGGCCGGTCGCGACGGAACTGGCTCGTCACCGCGGCCTCCGCGATCGGCACCGGCATCTGGACCATGCACTTCGTGGCGATGCTCGGCTTCAGCGTCAGCGGCACCGACATCCGCTATGACGTACCGCTCACGATCGTGAGCCTGCTGGTCGCCATGCTGGTCGTCTGCGCCGGCGTCTTCGCCGTCGGCTACAGCCACGACCGCACGCGCGCCCTCTTCCTCGGCGGGCTCACCACAGGGGCCGGCGTGGCGAGCATGCACTACCTGGGCATGGCGGCGGTACGCCTGCACGGTGACGTCTCCTACGACCCGGTGCTCGTCGGTCTCTCCGTCCTGATCGCCGTCGTCGCGGCGACGGCGGCCCTCTGGGCGGGACTCAACATCAAGTCACCCGTCGCGGTCACCATCGCCTCCCTGATCATGGGGGCGGCGGTGAGCAGCATGCACTACACCGGAATGTTCGCGGTGAGTGTGCGCGTGGTGCCCTCCGGGGCCTCTCTGCCCGGGGCCACGGCGATGCAGTTCATCTTCCCCCTCGCCGTCGGTCTCGGGTCCTACCTCTTCCTGACCTCTGCCTTCGTCGCTCTGTCGCCGACCACGGGGGAGCGCCGGGCATCCGCCTCGGCCCAGCAGGTCGAGAGCACGGCCCTCTAGCGGCCACCCAGTGGTATTCCCTCACCCGCCACCGCGCGGACGGCCAGCCCCCGACCCACTCCCCGAGCGAGGAGGCCATGCGTACACCGCGTAGGACCCCCACAACCGGCGCCGAGACGCCGCCCCCGCCCGCCGCACGCGGTCGCCGCGCGCACGCCGGACAGCCCGCCGACGAACACCCGGACGAACCCGCGGGTGCGATACCGAACGAGATACCCGCGCGCGGGAGAAGCTGGCGGATCCGACCGCGGACGGTGCGAGCCAAAATCGTCTGCCTGCTGATGGTGCCGGTCGTCTCCCTGCTCGCCCTGTGGGCGTACGCCACGGTCACCACCGCCCAGGACGTCTCCCGGCTCAGGCAGCTGCAGCGCGTGGACTCCGCGATCCGGGCCCCCGTCGCGGATGCCGTGACCGCTCTCCAGACCGAGCGTGCGGCGGCCGTCCGCTATGCGACCGACCCCTCGGCGGGGCAGAACGCCGGCCTGCGGCAACTCGCCCGGCGCACCGACCGCGCCGTGGCGAAACTGCGTCTCGGCGACGACGACACCATCGCCGACAGCGAGGAGCTGCCCGCCGGAGTGTCCCAGCGGCTCAAGGCCTTCGTCACCGGCGCCGAGCGGCTGCCCGCACTGCGCAGCGCCGTACTGGCCAACCGGATGAGCTGGCACGAGACGTACGGTCAGTACACGACGGCCATCGCCAGTGCCTTCGGCGTCGGGGGAGCCCTGACGGGCATTCAGGACGCCGAACTCGGCTCAGACGCGCGCGTGCTGCTCGAATTCTCGCGTGCGAGCGAGGCGTTGGCGCAGGAGGACGTCGTCCTGGGCAGCGCGCGCCTGGCCGGCGGACTGTCGGGCGAGCGCCTGCGGCTGTTCACCGGTGCCGTCGAAACCCGCCGTGCCCTGACCGCCGCCGCCGTGGCCGACCTGCGCGGTTCCGAACGGGCGGCCTGGCGTGACCTCGCCGACGGCAGCGCGTACGCCACCGTGGGCACCACCGAGGACAAGGTCGTCGCCGAGGGCCCGGGCACCCGCGCCGTCGACGTCGTGCCGCAGGCCACCTGGGAAGCGGCGCACGCGCGCGTGCAGGACGGCATGCGGACGATCGAGGAGGAGGCGGGACGTGAGGTGGCCGACCGCGCCGACCCGTTCACCCGCGGGCTGCTCACCCCGGCCGGTGCCGCCGTCCTCCTCGGCCTCGTGGCCGTCGCCGCCTCTCTCGTGATCTCCGTACGCATCGGCCGCGGCCTGGTCGTCGAGCTGGTGAGTCTGCGCAACGGCGCGCTGGAGATCGCCGGTCGCAAACTTCCCGAGGCCATGCGGAAACTGCGCGCCGGCGAGGAGATCGACGTCCAGGCCGAGGCCCCGCCCGGGCCGCCCGCCGAGGACGAGACGGGGCAGGTGGCCGAGGCCCTCACCACCGTGCACCGCGCCGCCCTCAGGGCCGCTGTCGAGCGCGCCGAACTCGCCAGCGGCATCTCCGGGGTCTTCGTCAACCTCGCCCGCCGCAGCCAGGTTCTCGTCCACCGCCAGCTCAGCCTTCTCGACAGCATGGAACGTCGCTCCGACGACCCGAACGAGCTGGGTGACCTCTTCCGGCTCGACCACCTCACCACCCGGATGCGGCGCCACGCCGAGAGCCTGATCATCCTCTCCGGGGCTGCGCCCGGCCGTGCCTGGCGCATGCCGGTCTCGCTGACCAACGTGGTCCGTGCGGCCGTCTCCGAAGTCGAGGACTACGCGCGCGTGGAGGTGCGCCGACTGCCCGACGCGTCGATTGTCGGCGCGGCCGTCGCAGACCTCATCCACCTCCTCGCCGAGATCATCGAGAACGCCGCCCAGTTCTCGCCACCCCACACGCGCGTGCGGATCACCGGCGAGCCCGTCGGCAACGGCTACGCCGTAGAGGTCGAGGACCGGGGTCTGGGCATGGGCAAGGAGACGCTCACCGAGGCCAACCGGCGCATCGAGCAGTCCGAGGCTCTCGACCTGTTCGACAGCGATCAGCTGGGCCTCTTCGTGGTCAGCAGGCTCGCCGCGCGGCATGACGTCAAGGTGCACCTGCGGCCTTCGCCCTACGGCGGCACCACAGCCGTCGTCCTGCTGCCGACGGCTCTGCTGCACTCAGGAGCGACGGAACGCTCACCCCGCACGACGGCGGACGCCGAACGGAACTCGGAACACGACTACGCGCGCGTGCCCGACGTCTCGCAGCACCAGGAGTCCGTCCCGGCGCCGACCGACCGGCCCGCGCTGGTGGCTCCCGCGCCGGCAGACACCCGCGCCACGGCAGACACCCGCGCCACGGCGGAGACCCGCGCCACGGCGGAGACCCGGAACACGGCGGAAACCCGGAACACGGCGGAGACCAGGAACACGGCGGAGACCAGGAACATGACAGAAGCCCGTGCTGCCCGGACTGCGCCTGACGACGCGCCCCCCGGAGTCACCACCCTGCGTCTTCACCGCCCCCCGGACGACTGCTCCGACGACTCCCGGGAGAACTCCGACGACTCCCCGGGGGACCTTGACGACCTGCCCCGCCGGGTGCGCCAGGCGCATCTCGCCCCTCAGCTGCGTGAGCGACCCGCCGAGGAACCCGTGCGGACATCCGCCCCCGAGACCGACGACCGGCGTACCCCCGAACTCGTACGGGACCGCATGGCGGCGTACCGCGACGGGTGGGCCCGAGGCGGCGGCAGGCAGCCCGGCCGCGATGCCACCCCATATTCCCCAGCGGGCAGCGACAGCAGCGAAGGAGATCTCGCATGATCCAGGATCCCAGCATGAGAGCCGCCATGGGGGTCCCCCCGCTCGAGCGAAGCCGAGAGTGGGGGAGGTCCGGCGAACTCGACTGGCTGCTGGACGACTTGGTGTCGCGCGTGAGTGAGGTGCGGCACGTGGTGGTGCTGTCCAACGACGGTCTCGCCGTGGGCGCCTCGACCGACCTGCGCCGCGAGGACGCGGAGCACCTCGCCGCCGTGGCCTCCGGGTTCCACAGCCTGGCCAAGGGGGCGGGCCGGCACTTCGGCGCCGGCGGCGTGCGTCAGACCATGGTGGAGATGGACGACGGCTTCCTTTTCGTGGCCGCCGCGGGCGACGGCTCCTGCCTCGCGGTCCTCACCGCGGTGACGGCGGACATAGGTTTGGTCGCCTACGAGATGGCACGTCTGGTCAAGCGGGTCGGCGAGCACCTGTACACGCCGCCACGCGTCGACGCGCGGCCTCCCTCCGCCGGATGACCGAGAAGGCGGTGCACGCACATGACCGAGGACCTGACCGGTGCCCCGTACGAGCAGGGCAGCCAGTGGTACGACGGGGAAGCCGGGCCGCTGGTTCGGCCGTACGCCATGACCGGCGGACGCACCACACCCGGTCCCACCGGGGTGCGCTTCGACCTGATCGCCCTCGTCACCCTTGACCCGGGCGCGCCCCGCTTCGACGACGACACGGTGCTCGGGCCGGAACACCGCGCCCTGGCCGACCTGTGCCGTGCCGAGACGCAGTCGGTCGCGGAACTGGCCGCAGACGCCGACCTGCCCGTGGGCGTGGTCAGGGTCCTGCTCGGCGATCTCCTGGAAATCGGCTGGGTCACCGTCAGCCGTCCCGTGCCGCCCGCGCACCTTCCCGACGAACGGATTCTGCGCGAGGTGATCGAAGGGCTGCGGGCCCTGTGATGAACGCGCGCAGCCACCCGGTTTCGAGCCGTGCCCACTCGTGCGCTCTTCCGGACACCACAAGGCCACGAGTCGGTCAGATCGGGCACATAGCGGTCGAAGCGCCTCGGAGGGGAGCGGCCGTTGCCATCATGCTGACGTCACATCCACGTACCGAAGACGTGGGCGGACGCTCCGTCCGTACGCGGCACCCACTCGCCGACGGCGACCCTTGCCGGCCCTCCCGAGAGAAGTGATCGATGGTCCCCGAGCACTCCGACGACCAGGACGACGAGACGACCGCCCTGGCGCTGAAGATACTGGTCGCCGGCGGTTTCGGCGTGGGCAAGACGACCCTGGTCGGCGCCGTCAGCGAGATCCGCCCCCTGCGCACCGAGGAACTGCTCAGTCAGGCCGGTCAGTTGGTGGACGACACGCAGGGCGTGGACCAGAAGGTGACCACGACGGTCGCCATGGACTTCGGGCGGATCACCATCCGCTCAGGGCTGTCCCTCTACCTGTTCGGCACACCGGGCCAGGACCGCTTCTGGTTCCTGTGGGACGAACTGTCGCAGGGAGCCCTCGGCGCGGTGGTCCTCGCCGACACCCGCCGTCTGGAGGACTGCTTTCCCGCGGTGGACTACTTCGAGCACCGGCACATCCCGTTCGTGGTGGCCGTCAACTGCTTCGCGGGTGCCCGGGGCTACGGCGCCCGCGATGTCTCACGCGCCCTGGATCTCGACGACGGCACGCCCGTCGTGCTCTGTGACGCCCGTGACCGGGACTCGGGGAAGGAGGTACTGATCCGGCTGGTCGAGTACGCCGGGCGGATGCACACCGCCCGGCTGCTCGACTCGGTGGGTTGATCTCACGGGGGAGGTCCGCAGGACGCGCTCAGTCGGCGACCGCCTTCTGCGCCAGAACCTTGTCGACCGTGAAGCGGACGAGGAGTTCACCCGGGACGCCGTTGCGGGCGCCGAACTCCTCGGCCCGCTCCTCGCCCATGTACCGCGCCCCGATACGCCCGGCCCAGTGCCGGAGCTCGTCGGGATCCTCGGTGATCCGGGCGCGGCCCTGGAGGACGACGAAGTCGAAGGGCGGCCGGTCGTCGTCGACGCACAGCGCCACTCGGCCGTCCCGGACCAGATTGCGCCCCTTCACCGTGCTTTTGCCGGTGTTGAACACCACGTCGTCCCCGTCGAGCAGGAACCAGATCGGTGCGATGTGCGGGCTGCCGTCGGCCCGTACGGTCGACAGCTTCCCGGTGCGCGTGCCGCGGGAGACGAAATCCCGCCATTCGGTGTCAGTCATGTTCTGTGCCATGACTCCATCCTCCTTGCTCGCGCCCCGGAGGTGGGGAAGGCTGAGGGACAGATCCTCCGGCCAGGGAGGAGACGTCACACGGGGAGACGGGCGACATGGCACACAACCAGGGACTTGGCTGGCTGCTGGACGACCTGACCGAGCGCGTGGAACACGTGCGGCACGCTCTGGTCCTGTCCAACGACGGGCTGGTGACGGAGGCGAGCACGGGACTGCGCCGCGAGGACGCGGAGCATCTCGCCGCCGTCTCGTCCGGACTGCACAGCCTGGCCAAGGGCTCGGGACGGCACTTCGGAGCGGGCCGGGTGCGGCAGACCATGGTCGAGTTCGACGACGCGGTGCTGTTCGTCACCGCCGCGGGTACCGGCAGCTGCCTGTGCGTACTCAGCGGCGCGGAGGCCGACATCGGCCTGATCGCCTACGAGATGACCCTGCTCGTCAACCGGGTCGGCGAGCATCTCGCGGTGGACGCCCGGCAGCCCGAGCGGAGCCCGTCCACGGAGCTCTGACCTGCTGATTCGTCATTCCCCGCGGAGTTATCCACAGGCTTGCCGCGATGTCCGGCCGACCGGCTACGGTTTTTGTCACGGCGAGCGCACACAGCGTGAGCACTGACTCCACGGGGGAGACCGGCCATGCCGACCGACACCACCACGAAACCGCACCACCTCTCCTGCGCGCCCAGCCGCGCCGCTCGCGAACTGGGCCTGAGGCGGGGTGAGTTCGACCTCGCCGTGCACCTCGGTCACATCCGCACCCTGCCCGACGAAGGCGGCGGCCGACGCGTGCCCCGCTCCGAGATCGACCGGCTGAGCGCGGGTGAAGACTTCCCCGATTCCCTGCGCAGGCGGGTGAAAGCCGTGGGAGCCACGGAAGGCGCGGCCGTCATGGACGTGCCACCGGGCAGGTTCACCCGCCTGGCACGCCTGGGCCTGGTCGTACCGGTGACCTTCTATCTGAACCGGTACCGAACGGTGGTCTGGCAGTATCTGGCCGAGGAGCTACGGCAGTTCGCGGCCGACGAGAAGAACTCGCGCCTGCTGAAGGACCGCATGCCCGAAGGATTGCGGGGTCAGTTGGAGGCCGGTCTGGATCTGCGCCCCCGCAACTGGCGCGGCCGGCACCTCGGCTTCCTGCTGCGGCAGGCCGAGGACCCGTGGGAACAGGCCGGGGCCGTGGCAGCCTTCCTCGACCCGGTCCAGATCGCGGAACTCGTCCCGGACCCCTACGAACGCTCGCAGCTGAACCGCTTCCGGCCCGGGCCACCCTCCCACGGCGCCCCGGGTTCACCCGCCGCACACCTGGCGGAGCGGATCATGACGGCGGACGCCCCGGACGAGATCGGTTGGCTGAGGGCCGACCTGACACGGACTCTGGAAGAGGCGCGCGAGCATCGACCTGCGCCCCGTCCGCGTCCCACGGCACAACCGGCCCCGGCCGTGGCACACCGGGACTCATCCGTCGAGACGTCCCGTGATGTGCCCGTGTCCGAGGAGCCGCTGCCGCCCCGCAAACGGCTGGGCTGGCTGCGCCGTGGCAAACCCCGGCCTACAACGCCCTGAACAGCCCCTCCTGGACGACCGACACGAGCAGCCGGCCCTCCAGGTCGTAGATCCGGCCCCGGGCCAGCCCCCGCCCGCCCGTCGCGATCGGGGACTCCTGGTCGTAGAGGAACCACTCGTCCGCGCGGAAGGGCCGGTGGAACCACATGGCGTGGTCCAGCGACGCCATGTCGAATCCCCGCGGACCCCACAGGGGTTCGACCGGGATGCGCACGGCGTCCAGGAGAGTCATGTCGCTCGCGTAGGTCAGCGCGCAGGTGTGCACCAGCGGGTCGTCGCCCAGCGGCCCGACCGCGCGCATCCACACCGCGCTGCGCGGTTCGGCGTCCTTGATCTTCTCGGGGCTCCAGCGCAGCCGGTCCACATAGCGGATGTCGAAGGGCTGGCGCCGGGCCATCCGCTCCAACTGCTCGGGCAGCGAGCCCAGATGTTCTCGGATCTCGTCCGAGACCGTCGGCAGGGACTCCGGGTCCGGGACCTCGCGGGCCGGCGGCAGCTGGTGCTCGAAACTCCCCTGTTCAGGCTTGTGAAAGGAGGCGGTGAGATTGAAGATCGTGCGTCCCTGCTGCACGCCGGTGACCCGGCGGGTCGTGAAGGACCGCCCGTCCCGCACCCGCTCGACCTGGTACACGATCGGCACCCCCGGCCTACCCGGACGCAGGAAGTACGCGTGCAGTGAGTGCACCGGCCGGTCGCCCTCCGTGGTGCGGCCCGCGGCGACCAGCGCCTGGCCGGCCACCTGGCCGCCGAACACCCGCTGCAGGGACTCCTGCGGGCTGCGACCGCGGAAGATGTTGACCTCGATCTGCTCCAGGTCGAGCAGGTCGACGAGCCTCTCGGCCGGGTTCGTCGTCATGGGTGGGATTCTCCTGTGCTCACAGCTGGCCGACGTCGGTGACACGTACGATCGCACGGCCCTCGGCGTCGGAGGCCGCGAGGTCCACCTCCGCGCTGATGCCCCAGTCGTGGTCGTCGTTCGGGTCGTCGAAGATCTGGCGCACGCGCCACAGGCCGTGCTGTGGCTCCTCCTCGATCAGCAGCAGCTTCGGGCCGCGGGCGTCGGGTCCGGTGCCGAGGTCGTCGTACTCGTCCCAGTACTTGTCCATCGCCTCGCCCCAGGCCTCGGCGTCCCAGCCGGACTCCGCGTCCATCTCGCCGAGCTCCTCGACCTGGTCCAGGGCGGCGAGTTCGACGCGGCGGAACATGGCGTTGCGGACGAGGACGCGGAAAGCCCGCGCGTTGGTGGTGACCGGCTTGACCTCGTCGGCCTTCTCCTGGGCCTCCTCCGCGGTCATCTCCT
This sequence comes from Streptomyces cellulosae, assembly GCF_000721105.1. GTDB lineage: Bacteria > Actinomycetota > Actinomycetes > Streptomycetales > Streptomycetaceae > Streptomyces > Streptomyces cellulosae_A. Next base: position 61,286 of record NZ_JOEV01000004.1, on the reverse strand, counting down.
CCGGGTTGGCGAGCTGCTCCCACTCGTCGAGCAGGCTGGAGTCGACCTGGCGCACCATCTCGCCCAGCCACTCGATCAGATCCTGGAGGTCCTCCGACTTGAGGTCGTCCGGGACGGTGTGGTCCAGGGCCTTGTAGGCGCCGGCGAGGTAGCGCAGCACAATGCCCTCGGTGCGGGCAAGCTCGTAGAAGGAGACCAACTCCGTGAAGGACATGGCCCTTTCGTACATGTCACGGACGACGGACTTCGGGGAGAGCGGATGGTCACCCACCCACGGGTGGCTCTTGCGGTAGGTGTTGTACGCGTGGAAGAGCAGCTCCTCCAGGGGCTTCGGGTAGCTGACGTCCTGGAGGCGCTCCATGCGCTCCTCGTACTCGACGCCGTCCGCCTTCATCGCGGCCACCGCCTCGCCGCGTGCCTTGTTCTGCTGGGCGGCGAGGATCTGCCGGGGATCGTCGAGCGTGGACTCGACGACGGACACCATGTCCAGGGCGTAGGAGGGCGACTCGGGGTCGAGAAGTTCGAACGCGGCGAGCGCGAAGGTGGACAGCGGCTGGTTGAGCGCGAAGTCCTGCTGGAGGTCGACCGTGAGCCGGACGATGCGGCCCTCGGCATCCGGCGCGTCGAGCTTTTCGACGATGCCGCCGTCCAGCAGCGAGCGGTAGATCGCGATCGCGCGGCGGATGTGCCTCAGCTGCTGTTTGCGCGGCTCGTGGTTGTCCTCCAGGAGGTGCCGCATGGCCTCGAAGGCGTTGCCAGGCCGGGCGATCACCGACAGCAGCATCGTGTGGGTCACGCGGAAGCGGGAGGTGAGGGGCTCCGGCTCGGAGGTGATCAGCTTCTCGAAGGTGTTCTCCGTCCACCCGACGAAGCCCTCGGGTGCCTTCTTGCGGACGACCTTGCGGCGCTTCTTCGGGTCGTCGCCGGCCTTGTTCAGCGCCTTCTCGTTCTCGATGACGTGCTCGGGCGCCTGGGCCACCACAAAGCCGGCCGTGTCGAAGCCCGCCCGTCCGGCACGACCGGCGATCTGGTGGAACTCGCGGGCCCGCAGCGTGCGCACCCGGGTGCCGTCGTACTTGGTCAACGCAGTGAACAGCACGGTCCGGATGGGCACGTTGACACCGACACCGAGCGTGTCCGTGCCGCAGATGACCTTCAGCAGACCGGCCTGCGCGAGCTTCTCCACCAAGCGGCGGTACTTGGGCAGCATCCCGGCGTGATGGACGCCGATGCCGTGCCGCACGTACCGGGAGAGGTTGCGGCCGAACTTGGTGGTGAAGCGGAAGTTGCCGATCAGCTCGGCGATCTGGTCCTTCTCCTGGCGCGTGCACATGTTGATGCTCATCAGCGCCTGGGCTCGTTCCACGGCCTGCGCCTGCGTGAAGTGCACGATGTAGACCGGCGCCTGCTTGGTCTCCAGCAGCTCGGTCAGCGTCTCGGTGAGCGGCGTGAGTTTGTACTCGTAGGACAGCGGCACGGGGCGGGTCGCCGAGCGGACCACCGACGTCGGGCGGCCGGTGCGCCGGGTCAGGTCCTTCTCGAACATCGAGACGTCGCCGAGGGTGGCCGACATCAGGATGAACTGCGCCTGGGGCAGTTCCAGGATCGGGATCTGCCAGGCCCAGCCGCGATCGGCCTCCGCGTAGAAGTGGAACTCGTCCATCACGACCTGGCCGACGTCCGCGTGCTTGCCGTCCCGCAGGGCGATCGAGGCGAGCACCTCGGCGGTGCAGCAGATCACCGGGGCGTCGGCGTTGACGGACGCGTCGCCGGTCAGCATGCCGACGTTCTCCGTGCCGAAGATCTTGCACAGCTCGAAGAACTTCTCCGACACGAGTGCCTTGATCGGTGCCGTGTAGAAGGTCACCTCGTCACGGGCCAGCGCCGCGAAGTGGGCGCCCGCCGCGATCATGCTCTTGCCGGAGCCGGTGGGCGTGGAAACGATCACGTTCGCACCGGAGACCACCTCGATCAGCGCCTCCTCCTGGTGCGAGTAGAGCGTGAGACCGCGCTCCTCGGCCCACGACTCGAAGGCTTCGTAGAGGGCGTCGGGGTCGGCGGTCGGCGGCAGCTGATCGATGAGGGTCACCCACCCATCTTGCCTGCCCTCCTCGCCTATGGGGGAATCGGCTGCGGGCACGAAGATCGCGAACGCTACGCTGTGTCGCCGACGGAGCGTCAGCGCGCCCGGTCAACTGGACAGCGGCACACGACGAATGGGGCGGGCAGCGGCGATGATGGGACCAGCACACTCACTGTCGGGGGCCGCCGCCTGGCTGGGCGTCGGAGCGGCGGCCGCCGCCACCGGGCACACGATGCCCTGGCCGGTCCTTCTCGTCGGGGCCCTGATCTGCGCCGGCGCCGCGCTCGCCCCGGACCTCGACCACAAGGCCGCCACCATCTCGCGGGCCTTCGGCCCGATCTCGCGGGGCCTGTGCGAGATCGTCGACAAGCTCTCCTACGCCGTCTACAAGGCCACGAAGAAGCAGGGCGACCCGCGCCGCTCCGGCGGGCACCGCACGCTCACGCACACCTGGCTGTGGGCCGTCCTCATCGGAGCGGGCTCCTCGATGGCGGCGATCACCGGGGGCCGCTGGGCCGTGCTGGCGATCCTCTTCGTCCACATAGTGCTGGCCATCGAGGGCCTGTTGTGGCGGGCGACCCGTGGCTCCAGCGCCGATGTCCTGGTCTGGTTGCTGGCCGCGACCAGTGCGTGGATCCTCGCCGGAGTCCTCGACGAACCGGGCAACGGCGCGCACTGGCTGTTCACGGAGCCGGGCCAGGAGTACCTGTGGCTGGGGCTGCCGATCGTGCTGGGCGCGCTGGTGCACGACATCGGGGACGCCCTGACGGTCTCCGGCTGCCCGGTCCTGTGGCCGATCCCGGTGGGCCGCAAGAGGTGGTACCCGATCGGCCCGCCGAAGTTCATGCGGTTCCGGGCGGGCAGCTGGGTCGAGCTGAAGGTCCTGATGCCGGCGTTCATGCTGCTCGGGGGAGTGGGCTGCGCGGCGGCCCTCAACTTCATCTGAGCGGGCTGGGCCGCGCTGACGTCTGCCTGGTCCACTGCCCGCTCCGCCTGGGCGCAGGACTCGCCGCCGTCGTCCGCGGCGCCTCAGCATGCGCGGCCGCCGGCTTCAGCGGCTGGGACCCGCGACCGGCGGCTGCCGGCGGCGAGACCTCATGCCTGGCCGCCGCCAGAATCAGCGAGGCCCCACGCCTGGCCGCCGCAATCCGCTGTGCCTCACGTGTCACGGCGGTCCTCGCCGGACTCGTCGGCCTCATCGGTGTGGAGCGCAGGAGGTCAGGGCCCGTCGGCTCCCTTGCCCGCCGCCCCGCTGCCGTAGCGCCGTTCGAACTGGGCGATGCGGCCCTCCGAGTCCACCGCGCGGGCCTTGCCGGTGTAGAAGGGGTGGCTCTCCGAGGAGATCTCCACGTCCACGACGGGGTAGGTCTCACCGTCGTCCCACTCGATGGTGCGGTCGCTGGTGGCGGTGGACCGGGTGAGGAAGGCGTAGCCGGCGGAGCGGTCGCGGAAGACAACCGGGTGGTAGTCGGGCTGCTTGTCCTGCTGCATGGATCCTCCTTGTGCGGCACCGGCCGGGCGGCCGACGGCGCGGTGTCGGCGGGGTCAGCCGGACAGGGTGTCGCCGTCGACGATGTGCATCGCTGCCTCCTCGGCGGAGGCGGCCGCACCGTCGACGCCCACGTCCGTGGCGACCAGGGCACTCTCCTCGTCCTCGTGCGCCCCCTCGTCGGGCGCCACGAGACGGCCCGAGCGGGCCGCGCCGACCTCGTCGTCGAGGAGCTCCCCGTCGGTGCCGTCCGTGTCGCCGATGCCGTCGCCGTCGGGATCGACCGGGTCGGGCAGCTCCTCGGCGAGCCGCTGGTCCAGCGTCTCGCCCTGTCGGCGCTCGGCGGCCGTCACACCGGTGTGCTCCACCGCCCAGGGGCGTTCCGGTGGCGACCAGCCTCGGTCGAGCGGGTCGGCGACACCGTCGTTCTCCAGGGTGTCCTCCGCGTCGAGCAGTCCCGCGTCGTCCTGAATATCGGAGCCATCGGGCTGATAGACGTCGTCTCCCCATCCGTCGGCGCTGTTCACGGGTACCTCCAGGTGATGGGGACGGGCCCGTCCTCCCCGTGGTCGGCGGCGGACCGCGGGCGTATCAGGCACGTGCCGCGCCCGTCCCCGAACCGTCTGGTTCGCGGGCGCTCCCCGAGCTGGTGCCGGTATCCAGCCTTCCACTCGACTTCGGCACAGCGCAACGGCACGGAGCCGGGCCAGGGACCAGTAGTCCCCGGCCCGGCTCCCCGGGCCCCGCACGCCGAAGGCGTCAGCCGGTCAGCCGTGCCAGGACCGCCACAGTGCCGCGTACGCCCCGTCGGCCATGACCAGCTCCTCGTGGCTGCCGAGTTCGCTGATCCGGCCGTTCTCGACGACGGCGATGACGTCCGCGTCGTGGGCGGTGTGCAGCCGGTGGGCGATCGCGACCACCGTGCGGCCGTCGAGGACCCGGGCCAGGGACCGTTCCAGATGCCGGGCCGCCCGGGGGTCGAGCAGGGAGGTCGCCTCGTCCAGGACCAGCGTGTGCGGGTCGGCCAGCGCCAGCCGGGCCAGCGCGATCTGCTGCGCCTGGGCGGGAGTGAGCGCCAGTCCGCCCGAGCCGACCTCGGTGTCCAGGCCCTCCTCCAGGACCCGCGCCCACCCGTCCGCGTCCACCGCGCCCAGCGCCGCCCACAACTGCGCGTCGGCGGCGTCGGTCCGGGCGAGGAGCAGGTTGTCGCGCAGGGAGCCCACGAAGACATGGTGTTCCTGGTTGACCAGGGCGACGTGCGAGCGGACCCGTTCGGCGGGCATCCGGGAGAGCTCGGCGCCGCCCAGGGTGATCCGGCCGTCCCGGGGCGCGTAGATCCCGGCGAGCAGTCTGCCCAACGTGGACTTGCCCGCGCCGGAGGGGCCGACGAGCGCCATCCTGGTGCCGGGGGCGACCTCCAGGGACACCTTGCGCAGTACGTCCACGCCTTCGAGGTAGCCGAAGTGGACCCGGTCCGCGTGCACGTCCCGTCCGTCGGGGGTCAGCGCGTCGTCACCGGCGTCCGGCTCGATGTCCCGGACTCCCACCAGCCGGGCCAGCGACACCTCGGCCACCTGCAGCTCGTCGTACCAGCGCAGGATCAGCCCGACAGGGTCGACGAGCATCTGAGCGATCAGCGCCCCGGTGGTCAGCTGGCCGACCCCGATCCAGCCCTGGAGCACGAACACGCCGCCGATCATGAGCACCGAGGCGAGAACCGTCACATGGGTGACGTTGACGACGGGGAACAGCACCGATCGCAGCCAGAGCGTGTAGCGCTCCCACGCCGTCCACTCCTTGATCCGCCGTTCCGACTGCGCGATACGGCGGGCGCTGAGCCGGTGGGCCTCGATGGTGCGCCCGGCGTCCACGGTTTCCGCCAGGGCGGCGGCGACAGCGGCGTACCCGGCGGCCTCGGAGCGGTAGGCCGCTCCCGCCCGCCTGAAGTACCAGCGGCAGCCGACCACCAGCAGCGGCACGGCGAGCAGCACCGACGCGGCCAGCGGCGGCGCGGTGATCACCAGCCCGCCCAGCAGCAGGGCCGCCCACACGACGCCGATCGCGAGCTGCGGCACGGCCTCCCGCATCGCGTTGGACAGCCGGTCGACGTCGGTGGTGATCCGGGACAACAGGTCGCCCGTCCCGGCCCGCTCCAGCACCCCCGGCGGAAGTCCCACCGACCGCACCAGGAAGTCCTCGCGCAGGTCGGCCAGCATCCGCTCGCCGAGCATCGCCCCGCGCAGCCGCACCTCCCGCACGAACACGGCCTGGACGACGAGCGCGAGCACGAACAGCCCGGTCGTCAGCCCCAGATGGAGTTCGCGGGCCCCGTCCGACACCCGCTCCACCAGTCCGCCCAGCAGCCACGGTCCCGCCATCGAGGCGACCACGGAGACCGTGTTGACGGCGACCAGGATCAGGAAGGCACGGCGGTGCCGGCGGAACAGTTCGGCCACGTAGGCGCGGACGGTCGCGGAGGCGCCGACGGGCAGGGTGTTCGCCGTCGTCGGGGCCGCCGGGTCGTACGCCGGTGGCGCCACGCCGATCATGCTGTCTCCTCCATGTCTTCCATTGCGTCCAGTACGTCGTTCACCTCGGACCCGGTCCTCGCCCGCTCGTGCCGGGCGGCCTCCTCGTCGGTCTCCCGGGTCACCACGGCCCGGTACCGGGATTCCGTGTGCACCAGGTCGCGGTGCACCCCGACCGCCACGACCTCGCCCTCGTGCACCAGGGCGACCCGGTCGGCGTGGTCCAGGAGCAGCGGGGAGGAGGTGAAGACCACGGTGGTGCGTCCGGCACGCAGCTCCCGCAGACCCTTGGCGATCCTGGCCTCCGTGTGCGAGTCGACGGCGGAGGTCGGCTCGTCCAGGACGAGCACCTCCGGGTCCGTCACCAGCGACCGGGCCAGCGCGAGCCGTTGGCGCTGGCCGCCGGACAGGGACCGGCCGCGTTCGGTGATCCGGGCGTCCATGGGGTCCTCGGCGTCGAGCGACCCCTGGGCCAGGGCGGTCAGGACGTCCCCGCACTGAGCGGCAGCCAGTGCCTCCTCGGCACCGACGCCGCCCGAGGCGGGCACGTCGAGCAGTTCCCGCAGCGAGCCCGACAGCAGCACCGGGTCCTTGTCCTGGACGAGGACGGCGGTCCTGGCGGAGTCGAGCGGCAGGTCGTCGAGCGGCACCCCGCCCAGCAGGACCGACACGCCCTCCGCCGAGGGATGCCCGCCCAGCCGCTCCGCCAGGACTCCGGCCGCGTCCGGGTCGCCGCACACCACGGCGGTGAGCCGGCCGGCGGGTGCCAGCAGACCGGTGTCCGGGTCGTACAGGTCACCGGACGGGATCTCGGCGGCCAGCGAGCCCCCGGTGTCCGTGGCCCGCTCCAGTGACAGCACCCGCGCGGCCCGCCGGGCAGAGGGGCGCGAGAAGGAGTAGGCCATCGCGATCTCTTCGAAATGCCGGAGCGGATAGGTCAGGAGCATGACCGAGCTGTAGACGGTGACCAGCTCGCCGACGCTGATCCGGCCCTCGCGGGCCAGGTGGACGCCGTGCCAGACGACCGCGATCAGCAGCAGTCCCGGCAGCAGGACCTGGATGGCGGAGATCAGCGACCACATCCGGGCGCTGCGCACGGCCGCGTGGCGCACCTCCTGGGACGCGCGGCGGTAGCGGTCGAGGAAGAGTTCCTCGCCCCCGATGCCGCGCAGGACGCGCAGACCGGCCACGGTGTCCGAGGCCAGCTCCGTGGCGCGCCCCGCCTTCTCCCGCTGGACATCGGCGCGCCGGGTGGCGCGGGGCAGCAGCGGCAGCACCGCGATAGCGAGCACCGGCAGACCCGCGGCGACGACCACGCCGAGCGCGGGCTGGTAGAAGACCAGCCCGACGCAGACCAGCACGATGGTGACGGCCGCCGCGGTGAACCGTGAGACGGCCTCCACGAACCAGCCGATCTTCTCGACGTCACCGGTGGAAACGGCAACGACCTCGCCGGCCGCGACCCGCCGGGTCAGTGCCGAGCCCAGCAGAGCGGCCTTGCGGGCCAGCAGTTGCTGGACGCGGGCGGCCGCCGTGATCCAGTTGGTGATCGCGCTGCGGTGCAGGAAGGTCTCGCCGACAGCGTTGCCGACGCAGCACACGGCCAGCAGGGCGCCCGCCACGGCGAGCCGGGAACCGGAGTGGTCGACGACGGCCTGGACGGCGAGCCCGACGCAGAACGGCAGCACGGAGACGGAGCCGAAGTGCAACAGCCCCCAGGCCAGTGACTTGAGTTGCCCGCCCAGCTGGTTCCGGAAGAGCCACCGCAGGAATCGGGGACCCGAACGCGCGTCGGGCACTCCTGGATCGGGATACGGAAGGTCTTGAATCTGCATGACGTCCCAGTGGCTCGTGGCAGGGGGGTGGGTGGGGGGACCGCTCGGCGGCGGCAACAAACCGTGAAAGCGTCGCGTCGCAGCGTGGTCGGAAGCAACCGGTTTTTGTGCCGCGGCGCCCGGATCCGGCTGGCCGCGGTGTGCCCGTGGGGCGATGCGCAGTGGTGACGCACGGCGTGCCGAGGTGGCGGCGGCAGCCCCGGGAAGGCTCGTGACCGCTCAGGCCGGCTGCGGCGATTGGGGCTCGGCACACCCCATCGGCGCGGAGGCGGGAGCCGCGGGCAGGGCGGTTCACCGACCTGGGCGGCCACCGACCCGTGTCCCGTGTCCCGTGCCCCGTGTGTCGGCGACCGGCCGCTGCGGGCGGATCCACGCCGACTCCCGCCAGGTTCTCGCGGTCGTCGGCGACGGCAGGGACTCGGCGAAGTCCACCGTCGTGGTGATACAACCGGCTCGGGGGCACCCCACCGAACGACCGGGACCGTCCCCAGGGCGAGTCCCAAGGGGGCGGGATCCGCGTGCGCATGGACCACGACAGCGGTACGTCGGGGTGCGTCAGCCTGCTGAAGCCGGGGCTGCGTCATCCGCTGCGCACGCTCGACCTCGACCGGCATCCGGTGGTGGTGATGGGGGACAGAGCAGACCTGATGGGCTGACCTCCGTGGGGGAGGCCTCATTGCGGAGGGCGTCCGACTCGCCGTAGAACACCGGCCATGAAGAGACCGATCATCATGTCCATGCTCGCCGGGGCGACCCTCGTGGCGAGCACCCTCCTCGGGGCGGGCCCCGCCCACTCCGCTCAGGCCCCCGCCCCATCCACTCGAACCCCAGCTCTCGCTCCCGCCCCCCAACCCGCCGACGTCCCCGCCGAGTTCGGCACCGACTGGCACGACCCCGTCGCCGCCGCCCCGCCCGTCACCAAGCCCGCCGGCACGTCCTGCGAGGTCACGCTCGCCGAGGCGCGGTTCCGGGACTTCACCCCGTACAAGGGGACCTATACCCCGCCCGGCGGCTGTGGCGAGAGGTGGAGCAAGGTCGTGCTGCGCCTCGACGGGAAGGTCAAGGGACGGCAGTACGACCGGCTCGGCTATGTCCACGTCGGCGGAGTCGAGATCTTCCGTACGTCGACGCCGCAGCCGTCGCCCGACGGCATCGAGTGGTCCGTCGAGAAGGACGTCACACGCTACAGCGACACCTTCCGCGCCGGCCACGAGGTCGAGATGCTCATCGGGAACGTCGTCGACGACACCTACACGGGCGTCATCGACGTCAGGGTCACCCTGACGTTCTATGCGGGCCGGCAGGTCGCCGCACCGGATCGTGTGCTGACCCTCGACGGCACCTCACTGACCACTCCGCGCAACAGCGAACGCATCATCGCCGAGGTGTACGCCACCGGCTCCGGCGGAGGCTGCGAGGAGTACTGGTATCTGACCGTGCCCGCCGCGGCGCCGTACTCCTGTCAGTCCGACAACGGCCCCTACCGTGAGGTCCAGATCAAGGTCGACGGCCAACTCGCGGGTATCGCGGCGCCGTTCCCGACCGTGTGGACCGGAGGCTGGTCCAACCCCTTCCTCTGGTACGTCGTTCCGGGGCCGCGTGCCTTCGACATCAAGCCGATCGAATACGACCTGACGCCCTTCGCCGGGATCCTCAACGACGGACGCCCGCACCGGGTCGAGGTCTCGGTCGTCGGCGTGCCCGAGGGGCAGAGCGGCTGGAGCACCCCGGTCAACGTTCTCGTCTGGCAGGACGCGAAGAGCGCGCACGTCGGCGGGAAGCTCACCACACACAAGGCCGGAGACCTCGCCGACTCCTCGACGTACACGCCCGGTTCGGAGCATCGACTGGACACCGAGGGCGGTCACCGGCTGACCGTCGCCGGACACGTCGACACCTCGCACGGCCGGGTCACGACCACGGTCAGTCGTACTCTCACGAACACCTCCACGCACCGGTGGACCGACGGCGAGAACGTCGACGCCCTGGACGCCGCGTGGACCGATGACGAGACGGTGACCGTGGACGGACGCGGACGCGGAGGCACCCACACGACGCGCACCGAACGGACGTACACCATGGACGGTACGACCACGCTCGGCGCGGCGGACCGGCTGCGCACCGTGCTGACCCTCGGCGACCGTGCCACGGTCGCCGAGTCGCGAGGCGGTCGGCGCACGGCGTGGTCGCGGCTCGACGACACCTACACGGGCGACGCGACGTACACGGCGAACGTGCCGCGTGACCAGCGGCACGCGGTCGGCACGACGAGCGAGCGCTACCGGATTCATGGCTCGGCCGGGTGCTACGACCGCTCGCTGGCGACCGTTCAGGGGGTACTCACCGAGGAACGCCGGGGCTGCTGAGGCCAGTTGTGTGCGATGTGTCACAGGCGGCGTTGATTTACGCGGCCGAAACGCGGCGGTCTTGTGCGGGATCAACGGCGCCTCCAAAGTGATCGACGCGGAAACCGCTTTCCGTATCGCAGAAGTCCCCGTGAGGGGTTTCTGACTGCCGCCGTCCCCTCAAGGAGTGCCCGTGCCGCCGTCCGTCCCGTCCCTGCCGCGACGCGTCGCACGCATACTGCGTACCTCTCTCTTCGCGCAGGTCGCCTGCGCGCTCGTGCTCGGAATCGTCGTCGGGAAGCTGTGGCCCGACTTCGCCGCGGATCTCCAGCCGCTCGGCGACGGTTTCACCCGGCTCATCAAGACGATCATTTCCCCGCTGGTGTTCTGCGTGGTCGTCGTCGGCATCGCCAAGGCCGGTGATCTGAAGGCGTTCGGCCGGATCGGGCTGAAGGCCCTGATCTGGTTCGAGGTCGCGAGCACCCTGGCCCTGATCATCGGGCTCGTCGCCGCCAACGTCGTCCAGCCCGGCTCGGGGATGCACGTCGACCCGTCCACGCTCGACACCTCCGCGGTCGACGCGAAGACGGGCGGTGGTTCGCTTCCGTCGACGACCGAGTTCATCGTGAACGCGCTGCCCACCAGTTTCATCGGCGCCTTCGCCGAGAACTCCCTGCTCCAAGTGCTCATCCTGGCCTGCCTGGTGGGAGCGGCACTGCTGCACCTCGGTCACACCAAGGTGCCGCGGGTACTGCCCGCCATCGAGCAGGCCCAGGAGATCATCTTCGCGATCGTCGGCTTCGTCATGCGCCTGGCCCCGATCGCGGTGTTCGGCGCGATGGCCGTCCTGATCGGTCAGTACGGACTCGGTGTGATCGAGACGTACGCAAAGCTGATCATTCTGTGCTACGTGGCCGCCGCGCTCTTCGTCGCGCTGCTCGCCGTCGCCCTCAAGGCGGTCACCGGGCTCAGTCTCTGGAAGTTCCTGCGCTACATCCGTGAGGAGATGCTCCTCGCGCTCGGTACCGCGTCCACCGAGTCCGTCATGCCGCGTGTCATGCAGAAGCTGCGCAGGGCGGGCGCCCGCGACGACGCGGTGGGTCTCGTGCTGCCCACCGGCTACTCGTTCAACCTCGACGGTGCCTCGCTGTACCTGTCCATCGGCACGCTGTTCATCGCGCAGGCCGTCGGAGTGGACCTCGGTCTGGGCCAGCAGATCACCGTGGTCCTCGTGCTCATGCTGACCAGCAAGGGCATGGCGGGCATCCCCGGTTCGGCCTTCCTCGCCCTGTCCGCGACCGCCTCCTCGCTGGGCGCCATCCCCGCCGGCGCCGTCGCCCTGCTCCTCGGCGTCGACCGCATCATGGACACGATGCGCGTGGTGACGAACCTGCTCGGCAACTGCGTCGCCGTCTTCGCCGTCTCCCGCTGGGAGGGCGCGCTGGACGCCGACCGGGCGAGGAAAGTCCTGGACGGCGAGATCGTGCCGACCGAGGACGATGACGAGGGTCACGACGCGGGTGAGCCGACCGCGATCGAGTCCTCCGAGGCGTCGGCCGCTCCCGGCCTCGATGACCAGCTCGCGGCCGTACCCGCGCAGCCGGCCAAGGAGCCGGCCTCCGGGTCGAGTTGACACCCCTTGCCGCTGAACGAGTTGCCGCTCGACGAACATGTCGCCGATGTGCCGCTCGACAACGCCGCAGCCGCCGCTCCAGCACCACGGAGCGGCGGCTGCCGTCTGCTCGACGCCGTCAGCAGGCCCGCCCCGGGCCCCGCCTCCGCTCCGGAACCCCGTCCACCAGTGCGTCCAGCAACCCGCTCAGCACCGCGCGTTCCACCGTCGTCAGCGGATCCAGGATCTCCTCGGCGGCGGACACCCGCGCGCGCCACAGCTGTTGCACGGCCTTGTGTCCGTCGTCGGTGAGCTCGATCCGGATCACCCGGCGGTTGGTGGGGTCGGGCACCCGCCGCACCTTGCCGCCCGTCTCCAGCCCGTCGACCAGGGTGGTCACGGCACGGGGCACCACTTCGAGGCGCTGCGCGAGGTCGGCCATGCGGGGCGGTGTGTCGCAGTGCGCCAGCGTGCGCAACAAGCGGGCCTGGGCCGGTGTGACGCCGAGGCCGCGCTGCTCCAGGTGGCGCTTCTGGATGCGGTGCACCCGGCGCGTGAGCCGCAGCAGCTGCTCGGCGAGGAGGCCGTCGGAATCGGGCGTGGTCATACGGGAACAATATCAGGACCCCGTTCATTGTGAGTATAGGTAACAATGAGCTACGCTCTCTCAGTCCGCACCGTCTCACCCTCCGTAGGAGCCATGCCCCGCGACACCATCGACTGGACCCCCGTCCCCGGCACCTCGACCGAGCAACCCCGGCAGGTGCGCCGCATCCTCACACTCTTCAAGCCCTACCGCGCCCGGCTCGCGATCGTCGGTGTGCTGGTCGGCGCCGCGTCGCTGGTCACCGTGGCGACCCCGTTCCTGCTGAGGGAGACCCTGGATGTCGCCATCCCCCAGGGCCGCACCGGACTGCTGAGCCTGCTCGCGCTCGGCATGATCCTCAGCGCTGTCCTCACCAGCATCTTCGGCGTGCTGCAGACCCTGATCTCCACCACGGTCGGCCAGCGGGTCATGCACGACCTGCGCACCGCGGTCTACGGCCGCCTGCAGCGGATGTCCCTCGCCTTCTTCACGCGCACCCGCACCGGCGAGGTCCAGTCCCGCATCGCCAACGACATCGGCGGCATGCAGGCCACCGTCACCTCGACCGCCACCTCCCTGGTCTCCAACCTGACCAGTGTGGTCGCCACGATCATCGCGATGATCGCCCTCGACTGGCGCCTCACCGTCGTCTCCCTGGTCCTGTTGCCGGTCTTCGTGTGGATCAGCCGCCGCGTCGGCAGCGAACGCAAGAAGATCACCACCCAGCGGCAGAAGCAGATGGCCGCGATGGCGGCGACCGTCACCGAGTCCCTGTCGGTCAGCGGCATCCTGCTGGGCCGCACGATGGGCCGGTCCGACTCGCTCACCCGCTCCTTCTCCGAGGAGTCCGAGCAGTTGGTCGACCTCGAAGTACGGTCGAACATGGCCGGGCGCTGGCGGATGGCCGTCATCTCGATCGTCATGGCCGCGATGCCCGCCGTCATCTACTGGAGCGCCGGTCTCGCCCTCCAGACGGGCGGCACCCGGATCTCCATCGGCACCATCGTCGCCTTCGTCTCGCTCCAGCAGGGCCTGTTCCGCCCGGCCGTGAGCCTGCTGTCGACCGGCGTGCAGATCCAGACCTCGCTCGCGCTCTTCCAGCGGATCTTCGAGTACCTCGACCTGCCCATCGACATCACCGAGGGGGAGCAGCCGGTACATCTCGACCGCGTCAAGGGCGAGGTCCGCTTCGAGGACGTGGAGTTCCGATACGACAGCGACGACCGCAAGGGGGGGCCCATCCTCGACGGCATCGACATCACCGTGCCCGCCGGCAGCAGCCTCGCGGTCGTCGGCCCCACCGGTGCCGGCAAGTCCACGCTGGGCTACCTGGTGCCGCGGCTGTACGACGTGACCGGGGGCCGGGTCACCCTCGACGGGGTCGACGTGCGCGACCTCGACTTCGACACCCTCGCCCGCGCGATCGGCGTCGTCTCCCAGGAGACGTACCTCTTCCACGCCACGGTCGCCGAGAACCTGCGCTTCGCCAAGCCGGACGCCACCGACGAGGAGCTCCAGCAGGCGGCGAAGGCGGCCCAGATCCACGACCACATCGTCTCCCTGCCCGACGGCTACGACACAGTCGTCGGCGAGCGCGGCCACCGCTTCTCCGGCGGTGAGAAACAGCGCCTGGCCATCGCCCGGACCATTCTGCGCGATCCGCCCGTGCTGATCCTCGACGAGGCGACCAGTGCCCTGGACACCCGCACCGAACACGCCGTCCAGGAGGCCATCGACGCGCTGTCGGCCAACCGGACGACGCTCACCATCGCGCACCGGCTGTCCACCATTCGGGCCGCCGACCAGATCGTGGTCCTGGACTCCGGGCAGATCGCCGAACGTGGCTCGCACGAGGAGCTGCTGGAGCGGGACGGGCGGTATGCGGCCCTGGTCCGCCGGGACGCCCGACTGGAGCCGACAAGATGACGATGGGCCGGAGCCGACAAGATGACGATATGCCGGGTTTGTGAGCATGATCGGGTTACCGTGCCCGCATGCAGACGAACACTCCGCCACGGAGCACGATCCAACTGACGCGCCGGGGCCGTCTCGCCCTCATCGCGACCGGGGCCGTCGTGGCCGGCACCGCTGTGGCGGTGCCGCTGCTGACCCTGGGCACTGACGGCGTGAACAAGCCCGACACCCTGGTCATCCTTGAGGGCTGGCGGGCCGGGCAGGTCTACGAGGCCGTCGACAAGGTTCTCGCCCTGCCCGCGGGCACCACCAAGAAGTCACTGGGCAAGGCCAACCTGAAGCTGCCCAACGACGCGGAGGGCAACCCGGAGGGGTACCTCTTCCCGGCGACCTATCCGCTCCAGGAGAAGGCGACTCCGGAGCAGCTGCTGGCCTTCATGGTCGACACCGCGAACAAGAAGTTCAACGGCGCTCCGATCGCGGCCGGTGCGCAGCGCAACGCGATGAACGTCTACCAGGCGGTCACCATCGCGAGCATCGTCGAGGCGGAGGCCACCGCCAAGGCGGACATGGGGAAGGTGGCCCGGGTCATCTTCAACCGTCTGGAGCGCGGTATGCCGCTGCAGATGGACTCGACCATCAACTACGCGCTGGGCCGTTCCACGCTGAAGACGACCGAGGCCGACACGCGGATCAACAACCCTTACAACTCGTACCAGCGCATGGGGCTGCCGCCGACGCCGATCGGCAACCCGGGCGAGGACGCGATGCGGGCCGCGATCAACCCGGTACCGGGTGACTGGCTGTACTTCATCACGGTCAAGCCGGGCGACACGCGCTTCACGGCCGACTACGCGGAGCACCAGCGCAACGTCGCCGAATTCAACCGCAACCACCGGCGGAGTTCGGCCGCGGCCGGCTGACCGGAAGGAGACTCACGCGGCGACCGGTTCCCCGGCCAGCAGCCGCCTGATGTCCCGTACGGCCGCGCGGCCCGCCCGGTTGGCGCCGATGGTGCTGGCAGACGGGCCGTAGCCGACGAGGTGGATTCGCGGATCGGCGAGCGCGCGGGTGCCCTCGACACGGATTCCGCCGCCCGGCTCGCGCAGCTTCAGCGGCGCCAGATGGTCGATGGCGGCCCGGAACCCGGTCGCCCACAGGATGACGTCGGCGGCCACGCGCCGCCCGTCGTTCCACTCCACGCCCTCGGGTGTGACCCGGTCGAACATCGGCAACCGGTCCAGGACACCGTCCGCGATGCCCTGGCGGATCGCGTCGTTGAGCGGCAGCCCCGTCACCGACACGACACTCTTGGGTGGCAGCCCCTGCCGGACCCGCTCCTCGACCAGCGCGACCGCGGCCCGCCCCACGTTCTCGTCGAAGGGGCCCTCGCGGAAGACGGGCGGCCGCCGGGTGACCCAGGTGGTGGAGGCCGCGTACGAGGCGATCTCCAGCAGATGCTGGGTGCCGGACGCGCCGCCGCCCACCACCAGGACCCGCTGCCCGGCGAACTCCTCGGGCCCCGGATACTGCGCGGTGTGCAACTGCCGTCCCCGGAAGGTCTCCTGGCCCGGATAGCGCGGCCAGAAAGGCCGGTCCCAGGTCCCGGTCGCGTTGATCAGCGCCCGCGTCGCCCAGGTTCCGGCCGACGTCTCGACGAGCAGCCGCCCGCCCTCGCCGTCGCGCACGGCACGGACGTCGACGGGCCGCCTGACCCGCAGGTCGAAGGTGCGCTCGTACCCGGAGAAGTACTCGGTGATGACGTCGGCGGACGGCCGCGCCGGGTCGGCGCCCGTGAGTTCCATGCCGGGCAGGGCGTGCATCCCGTGGACCTTGCCGTACGTCAGCGACGGCCAGCGGAACTGCCAGGCGCCGCCGGGGCCCGGGGAGTGGTCCAGCACGACGAAGTCGCGGTCGGGCTCGTAGCCGACCCGCCGCAGGTGATAGGCGCTGGACAGTCCGGCCTGTCCAGCGCCTATGACGACCACCTCGACCTCACGCATGTTGTTCACGCTTCTACCAACAGTGGCGCGTCCGTGGATCTTCCCAGGCCGTCAGCGGCCGCTCCCCACGAGGATCGGCGCGCCGGCCTTCGCGCCCTCGACCAGCCCACGAGCCGCCAGCTCGGGGATCACGCCCTCGCCGAACCAGTACGCCTCCTCCAGGTGCGGATACCCGGAGAGCACGAAGTGCTCGACGCCCAGCGCGTGGTACTCCTCGATCAGATCGGCTACCTCGGCGTGGCTGCCGACCAGGGCGGTACCGGCGCCGCCACGGACGAGACCGACCCCCGCCCACAGATTCGGGTGGATCTCCAGCTTGTCGCGTGAGCCGCCGTGCAGGGCCAGCATCCGCTGCTGGCCCACCGACTCGCTGCGCCCGAGCGCTGTCTGCGCGGCCGCGACGCTCTCCGCGTCGAGGTCGTCGAGCAGCCGGTTCGCCGTCGCCCAGGCCTCGGCCGACCGGTCCCGCGAGATGGTGTGCAGCCGGATCCCGAACCGGACCTCGCGGCCCTCCCGCTCGGCGAGCGAACGGATCCAGTCGATCTTCTCCTTGACCTGCGCGGGCGGCTCGCCCCACGTCAGATAGACGTCGGCGTGCCGCGCGGCGACCGGCCCGGCGGCGGCGGACGACCCGCCGAAGAACAACTGCGGCACCGGGTCCGGCGGCAGCGCCGTCAGCCCGCCGTCGACCTGGTAGTGGCTGCCGTGGAAGTCGTACGGCTCACCGCGCCACACCCCGCGGACGACGGACAGGAACTCGTCCGTACGTTCGTACCGGCGGTCGTGGTCGAGCCGGTCCCCGAACCGCCGTTGTTCGGTCGAGTCGCCGCCCGTGACCACGTTCAGCAGCAATCGTCCGCGCGTGACCCGCTGATAGGTGGCCGCCATCTGCGCGGCGAGCGTCGGCGAGATCAGGCCCGGCCGGAACGCCACCAGGAACTTGAGCCGTTCCGTGTGCTGGGCGAGGGCCACCGTCGTCAGCCAGGCGTCCTCGCACCAGGTACCGGTCGGGGTGAGGACCGCCTCGAAGCCCAACTGCTCGGCGGCCTTGGCGATCTGGGCGAGGTACTCGATGTCGGGCGCCCGCACGCCGCGTACCGGCCCGGCGTGGTTGGACGCGTACGCGTGCCGGTCGACGAGAGTGCGGCCGTCGCCGCCCGTCGGGAGGAACCAGTGGAGATGGACGGTCATGTCACGACCCTTCCGAGGGGCGGGGCGTGGTGGTCGACGGCGGCAGGTCGCCGTTGTACCGCGAGTCGGTGAAGTCGGCGAAGTCCACCTTGCGGGGGATGAGCTTCAGCTGCGTGAAGGTGTCGGCGATCTGCTGCTCGGAGGCGATGAGCGGCTTGTCGACGGCCACCGCGACCCGGGTGGCGTAGGTGCGCTTCACCGCGGCCAGCGCCACGTCCTCGGGCAGCCCGGTCTCCTTCGCCCAGACCTTCGCCCAGTCCTCCTTGTGGTTGTACACCCACGTGGTGGCGCGCTGCAGCCGCTGCAGGTAGTCCTTGATGGCGGCCGCCTTCTTCGTGTCCTTGAGCGCGCCGGGCGCCGCCACCTGGAAGGTCAGGCCGTTGGTGATGCCCTCGCCGGTCGTCAGGATCCGGCCCTGCTTGCCCTTGAGCACCTGCGAGGTGTACGGGTCCCACACCGCCCACGCGTCGACCTTGCCGGAGGTGAACGCGGCCAGCGCGTCGGCCGGCTGAAGATACTTGACCTTGATGTCGCTCAGGCTGAGACCGGCCTTCTTCAGGGACGCGACCAGCTGGTAGTGCGCGGAGGACCCCTGCGCCACGGCCACCGACTTGCCCTTGAGGTCCTGGGGCTTCGACAGCTTCGAGCCGTTCGGTACGAGGATGGCGTCGCCCTTGGACGTGCCGTGCCAGGCGGACACCACCGTGATCTTCGAGTCCGCGCCGGCCGCGAACACGGGCGGGGTGTTGCCGACGCCGCCGATGTCGACGGCCTTGGCGTTGACGGCTTCGAGCAGCGGCGGGCCGGAGGTGAACGTGGACCACTTGATCTTGTACTTGAGGTTCTTGAGTTCGCCGGCGGCCTGCAGGATGGCCTGCGAACCGCCCTTCTGGTCACCGACGTTGAGTGTGAGAGAGCCCGAACCGTCGGTGCCGCCGCCGGTCGAGGCCGACGAGTTCCCGCCGCAGGCGGACAGCAGCAGGGCGAGGGGGAGAAGCAGCGCGGCGGGGACGAGGCGACGTCGCATGACGGATCCGTTCTGTGCAACCGGGAGAAGGACTGGAGGGGGTGGAGAGGTGGGGAGTGAGGAAAGGGAGAAAGGGAGTCAGGCGGCTTCGGCGGCGGTGTCGACACCCAGGCGGGCCAGGAGCCCGGCGCGCAGTTCGGCGAACCGCGGGTCGGTGATGTCACGTGGCCGGTCCAGGTCGATCCGCTGCTCGTGCGCGATGACACCGTCGTCCATCACCAGGACCCGGTCGGCGAGCAGCACGGCTTCCTCGACGTCGTGCGTGACCAGCAGCACGGCGCAGCCACGCCGCCGCCACAACTCGCCCACCAGACGCTGGGCCTTGATCCGGGTGAGCGCGTCGAGCGCGCCGAACGGCTCGTCGAGCAGCAGCAGATCGGGCTCGCGGACCAGTGCCCGGGCCAGCGAGGCACGTTGGGCCTCGCCGCCGGAGAGGGTCTTGGGCCAGGCGTCGGAGCGGTGGTCGAGGCCGACCTCTTCGAGGGCCCGGTCGGCGAGGGCGCGCTCGGGCCTGCCGGGCAGACCGAGCAGCACGTTGCGCCACACCTTCTTCCACGGCATCAGTCGCGGCGCCTGGAACGCGACGGCCTTGCGGCGCGGGACGAGGACGGTGCCCTCGATGTCGCGGTCGAGACCGGCGAGGATGCGCAACAGGGTGGACTTGCCGCAGCCGCTGCGGCCGAGCAGGGCGACGAACTCGCCCTGACGGACGTCGAGTCGGAGGTCGTCGATGACGGCACGGCCGTCGAAGGACCGGGTCAGACCCTCGACGCGGACGGCCTGCGGCACCGGGGGGACCGGGGACGCCCCGGATTCCGCGGTCACCTGGGACACCTGGGAGGTCTCGGACGCCTGGGGCCGGTCCGATACCTGGGACACCTGGGGGTTCACCGGCCGGTGAACGTCGGTCGCCATTGCAGCAGCAGCCTTTCAAGGGTACGGACGACGAAGTCGGCCAGCAGGCCGAGGAAGGCGTAGACGATCAGGCAGACCACGATCACGTCGGTCCGCAGGAAGTCCCGCGCCTGGACCATCAGGAACCCGATGCCGGAGTCCGCGTTGACCTGCTCGGCGAAGACGAGCGCCAGCCAGGAGATGCCGAGGGAGTAGCGCAGGCCGGTCATCGCCCCGGGCAGCGCACCCGGCAGCACGACGTGGCGCACCAGCCCCCACCGCGACAGTCCGAGGGATTCCCCGGCCTCGATCAGTTGCGAGTCCACGCCGCGGATGCCGGCGTACACGTTGAGGTACAGCGGGAAGGTCACGCCGAGCGTGATGATGGCGACCTTCGGCGCCTCGCCGATGCCGAACCAGATGATGAACAGCGGGATGAGACCCACGAAGGGCACGGTCCGCAGCATCTGGACGGGGGCGTCCACGAGGTCCTCGCCGATCCGGAACAGGCCCGAGACCAGGGCGAGTCCGGTGCCGACGACCGTGCCGAGCAGCAGTCCGACCGCCACCCGCTGCAGTGAGGTGCCCATGGCGGAGGGCAGTGAGCCGTCGGCGATCAGGTCCCGGCCCACCTGGGCGATCCGCCCCGGTGAGGCGAGCACGTCAGGGGTCAACACGCCCGTGCTGCTGAGGAGTTGCCACAGCGCCAGCAGCACGAGTGGGCCGGTGGTACGGCGCAGCCAGCGGGGGACGCGGGCGCGGCGGGAGGAGCTGGGGACGAGGGGCTGGAGGTCGAGCGGAGCGCGCTCGTCGGCGTCGGCCGTGCCGTCGGCCTTGGTGAGGTTGGATGCGGATATATCTGAAATATCGGCTCCGTGAGAGCCGGGCGGGGCATGGCTGATGCTCATGAGTGCTCCACAGGCGGAAGAGCGGCCGGTGAGGGAGTGCGCCCGCGCGCCGCCACGTCCCGGAGGTGAGCGGGGCGTGCGGGTACGGCGGTGCGGATCAAGGAGATCAGGCGCGGTTCGGATCCAGGTCAGATCGGATCAGATGGAGAGATCGGATCAGGTGGAGAGATCGGACCGGATCGGACGAAGAGAGAGTGAGAAAGCGTCAGCGGCCGCGACGACACGCGGCGGAGGCCACCCGCAGCAGGTCGATGTGACCGCGCGTGGTGAGAAGAGCTGAACGCAACATGCGGCTGAAAGTAGTCATCCGACGCGCCCACGGTCAATGGTGTCTCGCGTAGTGGACCACTCGTATCGGAAGGTGGTCGGTCGCACACGTGTGAAACGCGGTCCGCGGGTGAGGATGGGAGGCATGTCAGACGTTTTCACCACCCGAATCCTGAATGTGAGCACTGGCTCCACGGAGCGGATCGCCGATCTCACCGGCGACTGTGAAGCCTTCCTGAGGGAGGTGGCAGCCGGCCGCGACGGCCTTCTCAACCTCTTCGTCCCGCACGCCACGGCCGGCATCGCGATCATCGAGACGGGTGCCGGCAGCGACGACGACCTCCTCGCCGCCCTGCACACCCTCCTCCCCGCCGACGATCGCTGGCAGCACCGCCACGGCAGCCCCGGCCACGGCCGCGACCATGTGCTCCCCGCCATCGTCCCGCCCCACGCGACACTGCCGGTGGTCGGCGGGCGACTGGAACTGGGGACGTGGCAGTCGGTGTGCCTGGTCGATACGAACCGGGACAACCCCGACCGGAAGGTTCGGTTGTCGTTCCTCGGTTGAGGGCCGAGGCGTGCCGTCTCATGGCCACCCTGGTCACGAGGCTCGCTGATCGCCTCCCGTTTCGCCGGGCCGTTCGACGAGCCGGCGGTTCTCGAACCCCGCGCCGGGCGTTTCCGCGGGCCTCGGCTCACCCCGTGCCCGGGCCCGCCGACTCCACCGTGGCCTGGGCCTCGTGGGCCCTCAGGGTGCCCAGGGTGAACTCCCGGGCGTAGGTGCCCTCGTCGATCGCGGCACGTACGCGTGCGGAGATGCGCTCCACATCACCCTGCTCCGCGGGAGGGTGAGGGGCTCCGGCCCGCTCCCTGGTCGCTGCCGCCGTGCCCAGCAGGCGCGCGGCCCGCTCCGGGTTCCCGGCCAGGGAGTGTGCGCCTGCCAGGCCTTCGAGCGCCAGGGCGACCGAGCGGGGGTCCTTGGTCGTCAGGGCAGCCGCGAGGCCGTCCCCGTGGTACGCGAGAGCGCGGTCGCTGTCGCCGCGTTGTTCGGCGATGAAGCCCAGCTCGGCCAGGACCAGCGCGAGTCCCGGCGCGTCGTCGCGCCGACGGTTCCAGGCCAGCCAGGGCCGCAGCCACTCCTCGGCCGCGTCGAGCCGGCCCTGGCGCCGGGCACTCAGCGCGAGGCCCAGCGCGGCGAACTGCTCGGCGGGCTGGTTGCCCTGTTCGGCCGCGAGCCGCAGGGCACGCGTGTGCAGATCGTCGGCCTCCTCGAAGCGCTGCGTGAGCAGAGCGGTCCTGCCGAGGCCGGACAGCTTCGCGGACACCTCGGGCCACATCTGAAGGGTCTGGGCGATCTGCAGGCTCTCACGGTGAAGCCGGGCCGCCAGGTCGTAGTCGCCGTTGATCTCGGCCAGCCGGCCGAGCACGTCGGTCGTCTTCAGCCTGCCCCACAGATCCCCCAGTTCGGTGAAATGGGCCCGGGCGCCCTCGGCGTTGCCGCGCACCGCCTCCAGATCGCCGCGCGCCAGCGCGAAGCCGGCGCGCGTGGTGAGCGCTGCGGCGGTGCCCCACACGTCGCGCAGCGTCCGGAAGGAGAGCAGGACCCGCTCGATCCGTTTCTCGCCGTCGGTCAACGCCCCGACCGTCCACTGCGCGTGCGCCAGGAACCACTCGGCCCTGGCCGATTCCACGGTGGACCCGGCCGCGTACTCACCAAGGGCGTCGCGTTCCCGGTCGCCCTCCCCGTCGGGCACCCCTTCGCATGTCCCGTCGTGCTCGCCGAGCAGCAGGCGGATGCCCGCGTGCCAGAACGTCGCCTCCAGGCGCTCCTGAGGTGCGGCCGGGCCGGGCGTCTCCAGGGCGGTGGCCAGCGCCCTGCGGGCCTCGCCGAGCCGGCCGCGTACAAACCAGTACCAGGTCAGGGAGTTGACCAGGCGCAGCGCGTCCTGTGCGGCCGAGGCCCGGCCGGCCTCGCGCAGAGCACGCTGCACGTTGGCCGCCTCCAGGTCCAGGGACTGGAACCAGCGGGACTGCTCGCGCTCGTGCAGATGCGGCCGGGCCCGCTCGGCGAGCCGGACGTAGTGGCGCAGGTGCCGGGTCGCGGTCTGGGCGCTGTCCCCGGACTCGGCCAGCTTGTCGCGCGCGTAGACCGCGACGGACTCCAGCAGCCGGTAGCGCGGTCCGTTCGGGCCCTCGATCCGCACGGCCAAGGACCGCTCCACGAGCAGGCTCAGTGCGTCGAGGACATCGGCGCGGGACATACCGCCACCGGAGCACACGTCCTCGGCGGCCTCCAGTGTGCACCCCTCACCGAAGGCCGATAATCGCCGCAGCACCGTCCGTTCCCGCGGGTCGAGCAGCCCCCAGCTCCAGTCGAGCGTGGCCTGTAGCGTCCGGTGCCGCGAAGGGGCGTCCCGATAGCCGCTGTTGAGCACCTTGAAGCGGTCGTCGAGACGGTCGTGCAGCTCCCTGATGCCCAGCGAACGGACCCGGGTGGCGGCCAGCTCCAGGGCCAGCGGGATGCCGTCGAGGCGCCGGCACACGTCCGCGACGAGAGGGGCTGTGGTGGCGTCGAGCACGAACTCGGGGTCCGTGGCGGTGGCCCGCTCCACGAAGAGACGTACGGCGCCCGCGGTCGACAGCGCGTCGAGTCCCGGCCGGCCTGCCGGGGGCAGGGACAGCGGTGCCACCGGGTACACCGTCTCGTGTCTGGTGCGCAACGGTTCCTGACTGGTGGTCAGGACGTGCAGGTGCGGGGCCCGGCCCAGCAGCAGGCCGGTCAACTGCGCAACGGCCTCCACGACGTGTTCGCAGTTGTCCAGCACGAGGAGCAGCCGCCGGGCGGCCAGCGCGTCGGCGAGGCGGTCCGTCGGGGCCTTGCGGTCGTCGTCCGAGGCGTTCTCACGGATCCCGAGCGCCGCCATGACCTGCTCGGCCAGTGCCCGCGTGCTCGCGAACCGTTCCAGGCCCTCGATGTCCGCGAGCTCCACCACCCAGGCACCGTCGGTGAACGCGCCGGTCAGACTCTCGGCCGTGGCCTGCGCGAGACGGGTCTTGCCGACGCCTCCGGGGCCGGTGAGCGTCACCAGACGGCGCTGCAAGAGCAGTGACCGGATCCTCTGTACCGCCTGGTCACGGCCCACCAGGGGCGAGGCCGACGCCGTCGGTCCCGGCAGGACCGGCACTGCCACGGCCGACTGAAAGGGCCGTTCGGGCGGGGCCAGTTCCGGGTCGTGCCGCAGGATGGCGCGCTGCAACGCCTCCAGGGAGGGACCGGGCGTGAGCCCCAGCTCCTCGTCGAGCCGGCGCCGCAGATCGGTGAAGCAGTCGAGCGCGTCGGAGGAGCGCCCCGCCTGGTACAGCGCCCACATCAGTGCGCCCCGCAGCCCTTCGCGCAACGGGTACGTGTCCACCAGCTCGGTCAGCTCACCGACCAGCAGGCTGTGCTCGCCCAACTCCAGCCGCGTCTGGGCGTGTTCCTCCACCGCTGTGAGGCGTTCCTCCTCCAGGCTCGCCGCCGTCGGCCGTACGCAGGCCTGGTCCGCGAACTCGGCGAAGGCGGGCCCGCGCCACATCGCCAGCGCCTCGGTGTACAGCGCCGCCCGCGCCCGGGGTTCTCCGGTGGCACGGGCCTCGGCGACCAGGGCGCGAAACCGCCCGGCGTCCAGCGCGGCGGCCGGGACGTCCAGGACGTAGCCCGGTGCCCGGTGCGCCACCAGCTCGCGGCCGCCGGCCTCCGCGTCCTCCAGAGCGCGCCGCAGCTGGGACACCTTGGCCTGCAGGGACGCCGTGGGCCGTGCCGTGAACGTCGAGCCGCCCCACAGGTCCTCGACGAGCCGGCTCACCGGCACGACCTGCCCTTGATGGGCGAGCAGATCGGCGAGGAGCATACGCACCTTGACTTCGGGCACCGGCACGCGGCGGCCCTCGTCGGTGCACACCTCCAACGGCCCCAGCACCCCGAACTTCATGATCTCAGCGTAACTGGCGGCCGCGCAGGGTGATCGGCGACGAAAGGGCCCGCCGCCGGCCAGGAGGGCGACCGCGGCCGCAGCTCTGAGGTCCGTCCGAGGCGGGTGAGAAGCTGATCCGAATCGAGTCCGAAGCGATTCCGAAGCGATTCCGAAGGGGCATCAGACAGGCTTCCCTGAGGAACGCGGGTCGGGCGGCGGTGCGGAAGGGGGCCCGGCGCAGGACTCCGGCGCCCAACCGCTCCGGTGGAACAGCAGTGCCGAGAGCAGCTGTCAGCCACCGTTCGCGCCGACGCCGCACCTCCCCGCGCTGTCCCGGACCGTTCTTTCGCCGGTGCACCCGCGCCCCGGTTTGTTCAGCACACCGCTTCGTACTGGAGGAAACGATTCATGGATGACAACCACACCTCGGTGTCGGTGATCGGCCTGGGCCTGATGGGACAGGCACTGGCCGCTGCCTTCCTGAGGGCGGGCCACTCCACCACCGTGTGGAACCGCTCGGCGGACAAGGCCCGCGGGCTCGTCGCGGACGGCGCGGTCCTCGCCGCCACTCCCGGGGATGCCGTGGCCGCGAGCGACCTCGTGGTCGTGTGCGTGTCGACGTACGACGTGGTGCACGACGTGATCGGCACACTGGGTGACGCGCTGCACGGCAAGACCCTGGTCAACCTGACCTCGGGTTCCTCCGCGCAGGCCCGGCGGACCGCCGAGTGGGCGCAGAGGAACGGCGCGGCGTACCTCGACGGCGCCATCATGATCACCCCGCCCGGTATCGGCGCCGAGACCTCGGTCCTCTTCTACGCCGGCGACCGGGCCGTCTTCGACGCCCACGAGCCCGTGCTGAAACTGCTCGGCGGAGGCACCACCCACCTCGGCACCGACCACGGCAAGCCCGCCCTGTTCGACGTGTCGCTGCTCGGCCTGATGTGGGGTGCCCTCAACAGCTTCCTGCACGGTGTCGCCATCGTGGAGACCGGCGGGGTCAAGGCGCGGGAGTTCCTGCCGTGGGCGCACATGTGGCTCGACGCCATCAAGATCTTCACGGCCGACTACGCGGCGCAGATCGACGCGGGCGACGGGAAGTTCCCGGCCCACGACGCCACCCTGGAGACGCACCTGGGCGCGCTCAAGCACCTTGTCGAGGAGAGCGAGGCGCTCGGCGTCGACACCGAACTGCCCAAGTACTCCGAGGCCCTGATGGAGCGCATCATCGCGCAAGGTCACGCCGGGAACAGCTATGCCAGCGTCGTCCAGGCATATCGCCGCCCGGCCCGCTGACGAGGTGCGGGTCCTCCCCGTGCGTTCCTGACGGAATCCGGCGCGCTCAGCCGTGTCCGGTACGGGCAGCCGGGGCCACCGCCCCAGTGGGTCCCGGCTGAGCCGTCAGCGCAGGATGTTGACGGCCCGGGCGACCACCAGGACCACGGTCACCAGCGACACGGAGGACTGCACCATCATCAGCATCTTCGCCCACCGCGACAGCGGCATCACGTCGGTCGGGCTGAAGGCGGTGGAGTTGGTGAACGACAGGTACAGGTAGTCGAGGAACGCCGGCTCCCAGTCCGGCGGCGCGGTCTCGGGGCTCTGCATCTGCACGAAGAGGAAGTCGGCGAACTGGTGGTGACTGCGGGCCCGTGCCATCGGGCCGCCGCGGTCCCACTCCCAGTACCACAGGGCGAACACGATGACGTTCGTCAGCCAGATACCGCCGCCGGTCAGCAGCAGCGGCCCGGCGTCCGCCCCCTCGGTGCCGTTGACCAGGCCCGCCACCAGGCGGACCGCCGCCCAGCCGTTGGCCAGGCTGATCAGGCAGATCAAGGTCAGGCCCAGCCACCGCAGCCACCGGGTCCGGGGCTCCACCCGTCGCGGGTTCGCGGCGATCAGGCCGGCCAGCAGCAGGAGCTCCAGGACCGGCAGCACCCAGTACGGCTGGAAGGCGAGCCGGTGCGGCAGCGTGGCCTGGAGTACGACCGCCACCAGGATCACGGCGGTCACCGCCCAGCGCGGCTCCCCCCGCGTCGCCCGGCGCCACGCGGGTGCCGCTTGGCGCTCACCGCTCTGCAGCAGTCGCTCGATCCTCGCCAGGCGGCTCTCGGCGTCGTCCCTACCGTCGGTCATGGCGATGATTGTCCTGGGTGCCGGGTTGATCAGAGGACCGGCCGGCCCATGGAAGGACAGCGCTCGCGGTGAGAGGATCGTGCGTGCGCAGAAGTGTTGGCTTTCGCCGTCTAAGCTGCTGAAACAGGCATGGCCTTTCAGGGAATCGAACACGGCTCGTGCTTTCACGGGTGGTGTGCACACCACGGACAGGGGACGACGCATGGCGGCACCGCAGGACCGATGGAGCGCCTTGCTGGACATACTGACGCGCGACGGGCGGATCGAGGTCGAGAGCGCCGCGGAGGTACTGCGCGTCTCCACCGCCACGATCCGACGCGATCTGGACGAGTTGGCGCGCCAGCAGATGGTCACCCGTACCCACGGCGGCGCCGTGATCAACGCCATCGCGTACGACCTGCCGCTCCGCTACAAGGCCGCGCGCAACGCTCCGGAGAAGGAGCGGATCGCCAACGCGGCGGCGGGGCTGGTGAAAGCGGGTGCCGTGGTGGGGCTGAACGGCGGCACGACGACCACCGCGGTGGCCCGGGCGCTGGCCATCAGGCCCGAGCTGAGCACGGAGGGCGCCGAGCCCTCGCTGACGGTCGTGACCAACGCGCTGAACATCGCCAACGAACTGGTCGTACGCCGCCATGTGAAGCTCGTCCTCACCGGGGGAGTGGCCCGCCCGGCCTCGTACGAACTCACCGGACCGCTCGCCACCGGGATGCTCGCGCAGATCACCCTCGACCACGCCTTCATCGGCGTCGACGCGATCGACGTCCGGCACGGGGCGACGGCCCAGGACGAGGGCGAGGCGGGCATCAACTGGGCGTTGGCCCGCCGCGCCCAGCGGGTGATCGTGGTCGCGGACTCCTCCAAACTGGGACGGCGGGCCTTCGCCCGGATCTGCCCGGTGGGGGACGTCGACGTACTGGTGACCGACAAGGCGGCGGGCCCGGAGCTGACCGAGCCGTTCGCAGCGGCGGGCGTGGAGATCGTCCGGGCCTGAACGCCTTCGGGCATCGCAAGGGGCTACTTGATGCCGCCGGCCGTCAGACCGCTGATCAGATAGCGTTCCACGAAGACGAACAGGACGACGACCGGCACGATCGCGATGAGCGACGTGGCGAAGAGATACTGCCACTGCTCCTGGTACGCCGTGACGAATCCGGGGATGGCCTTGGTGAGCGTCGTCCGGTCGCCGGACGAGGTGATGGTGAGGGCGACGACGTACTCGTTCCAGGCCCCGATGAACGTGTAGACGAGCGCGGTCACCACGCCTGGCAGCGCCAGCGGCAGGGTGATCCGGACCATGGCGCCGAGCCGGCCGGCCCCGTCCATGAACGCCGCCTCCTCCAGCTCCTTGGGGATGCTCGCGAAGTACGCGTTGAGGATCCAGATGCAGAACGGCAGGTTGAACGCCGCGTTGACCAGGATCAGCCCCTCCGCGGTGTCGGTGAGATCGAGGCTGACCATCTCCCGGTAGATGCCCACCAGCAGTGCGGTCGGCGCGAACATCTGGGTGACCAGCACGAGCAGCAGGAAGGCGCCGCGCCCGCGGAACTTGTGGCGGGCGGTGTAGTACGCGGCGGGCAGTCCCACGGCGAGTGCGAGGAGCGTGGACATCCCGGCGACGTACAGCGAGAACAGGAGCGCGTCGGAGACCGGCGGATCCTTCAGCGACCAGACGTCGGCGAAGTTCGACCACTGCCAGTGCGACGGCAGATAGGACGGCGGCGACTTCATCAGTTCCGGTGTCGGCTTCAGCGCCGTCAGCAGCATCTGCAGATACGGCGCCAGGAAGAACAGGGCCACCAGCCAGCCCACCGCGGTGAGAACGGCGGTGCGCAGCCGGAGCGGCCGCCGTCGCCGGACAGTTGCGGAGGGAACGGCCAAGGGGGCTGTGGTGGATCGGGCCGTGACGGCGGACATCAGCCGGTCTCCTCTCGCCCGCGGACGACGCGCAGGTACACCAGCACGACCAGGAGGATCAGCGCGAAGTTCACGACGGCCATGGCCGCCGACTCGCCGACGGCCTGGTTGTCGAACGCGAGCTTGTACATGTAGGTGGTGGTCGTGTCGGTGGCGAAGCCCGGACCGCCGCGGGTCATGGCCCAGATGACCGGGAAGGAGTTGAACACGTTGATGACGTTGATGATGGCGGCGACCATCAGCGACGGGCGCAGCAGCGGCAGCGTGATGGAGAGATACGTACGGGCCGTTCCCGCGCCGTCCAGGCGGGCCGCCTCGTACACCTCGGCCGGGATGGTACCCAGGCCGGAGAGGATGACGAACGCGGTGAACGGCAGGGAGACGAAGACCGCCACGGCCATCATCCAGGCGAACGCCTGCGCCGGGTGGGCCAGCCAGTTCACCGGTTTGTCGAGGATTCCGACGTCCATCAGGACGCGGTTGACGACGCCGTAGAAGTTGTTGAGCATCCAGCGCCAGGTCAGCGCCGTCATCAGGACCGACGCCGCCCACGGCACGATCAGCGCCCAGCGGACCATCCGGCGCCCCGGGAAACGCGAGTTGAGCAACTGTGCGAGCGCCAGGGAGACCGTGATGGTGACCGTGACCACGCCCACCACCCAGACCAGGGTGCGCAGCACCACGCCCGGCAGGTCCGGCTCGGCGAACAGGTCGGCGTAGTTGTCGCCTCCGGCGAACCCGCGGGTCAGTCCGGTGGAACTGATGTCCATCAGGGAGGTGCGGACCATCTCGACGACGGGCCAGATGACCACGGCCAGGATCAGCACGAGTGCGGGGCCGAGCCACAGCAGCGGCTCCAGCGCCCGCAGTCGGCGACCGTTGCGGGAGGGGCGGGAACCGGATGCCGGCGCCGCCGGCGTCCCTTCCACCCCGGACCCGGCCCCGGCGGTGCGTGTGGTGACGTCCTGTACGGCCACGCTGTCAGCCGTCCTTCTCGGCGGTGTCCTGGATCTCGGTCAGCACCTTCTTGGGTTCGGTGCCTGACACGGCGGTGCCGATGCGCTGCTTCACGGCGCCCTCGACGGCCGACCAGTTGGGGTTGTCGGTGGGGGCGAACCGCGCGCCCGACAGCGCGTCGACGAACGGCTTGTAGTAGGAGGAGTCCGAACTCAGCGCGTCACCGGCCGACTTGGTGACCGACAGGAAGCCCTCGGTGGACAGGAACTTCGAGGCGTTCTCCTTCTGGTAGAAGAAGTCGAGGAACTTGTTGACGGCTTCGCGGTTCTTGCCGTCGTCCTTCTTGAAGGACACCAGGTAGTCCTGGACGCCGAGCGTGTTGTGCGTCGTGCCGTCCTTGCTGGGCAGCGGCGCGACGCCGTAGTTCAGGTTCTTGTCGACCGTGTCGATGAACCCCTTGCGCATGAAGACGGCGCCGTTGATCATGCCGATCTTGCCCTGCGCGAACTGGTTGAAGACGTCCTTGCGGTTGGTGGCCTCGGGGTTGGGCTGGGTCAGCCCGGCCTTCGTGAGCCCCCGCAGGTAGTCCAGCGTCTCGACGTTGGCGGGCTGGTCGACGGCCCACTTGCCCGACTTGTCGGTCCAGCCGCCGCCGTTGTTCATCGCCCAGATGTAGAACTCGGCCTGGGCTTCCTCCGCGCCGAGCGGCAGGCCCAGCGGGATGTCCCCGGCCTTCTTTATCTTCCTGGCGTCCTCCTCGACCTCGGCCCAGCTGGTCGGCGGCTTGGAGATCTTGGCCTTGCCGAAGATGTCCTTGTTGTAGAAGAAGAGCCGCGCGCTGGAGATGAACGGCAGGCCGTACTGGGTGCCCTTGTACTGCGCCTGGTCGGCGAAGAGCGGCAGGAAGTCGGCGAGCACCTTCGGCGACACGACGTCCTTGGCCTGGTAGATCAGGTCGTCGCGGGCGAAGTCCGAGAACTTGTTGTAGTTGAGGACGTCGGGCTGCTGCCCGGTCTGGACGTACGTCTTGACCTTGGAGTCCATCTGCTCCCAGTCGACCACCTCCAACTTGACCCGGTAGCCGGGGTTCGCGGCCTCGAAGGCCTTGATGAGGTTGTCCCAGTAGGGCTGGGTGTCGTCGTCGTACTTGGCGGCCACGAAGGTGATGGTCTTCCCGTCGGAGCCGCCGCCTCCCGACGAACCTCCCTTGCCGCATCCACTGAGGGCCAAGGCGAGGGCCACACCTGCCGAGATGCCGATGACGTGCCGTTTCATGGGACCACCTTCGCTGCAAGCTGGTGATTTTTTCTGCTCGAAACTGGCTTACTTCAAGCAGTAATCACCATCATGCCCAACAGGGCGCGCGCGATGTCAAGGGAGGAACGGTTGCCGGTGCGTTACGTCATGGCCGCGGGCCGCTCTCTGCGGCGGGATCGGTTTCCGGTGGCTCGCCGCGCGCGAACCACCCGATCCGCGGCCGATTCATCACCTTGATGCGCTTCAGCCGTTTCGGCAGTTTCAGCCGTTTTCTGTCGTGGTCCGGTGGCCGACCCGCCGTGGTGTGGCGATGGGCGGCCACGGCCGGAACCTGACGCGGCGCCACGCGTACTGGAATCACCCGATTCGGGCGCGGTTCACGCAGAATTTACAGCCGCTTTCGTCCGCGTGACCCCCTCTCCGAGCAGGGCACGGACCCCGGAAGGCGACTGTCACCAGGGTCGACAGTGGCCCGTGATGCTGCGGAGAAATCATGGAAGGGAATGTTGACAGCTGACGTTTATCGCCAGAACATGAGCAGAAATGAGCATGATCTTGCCGTGCTGCTCCCGCTGAGCAACGCCCCGCCCCGCCCGCTGGAGGACGTGAGTGCGCACCCAACCGTTCAGACGGCGCAAATCTCCCAGGCCCGCCACGCTGTTGGCCGCCGCGCTGGCCCTGACGCTCGTACCGACTGTCGCCGGACCCCTCACCACCAAGGCCCAGGCGGACACCACCGCCCAGGCGGACACCACGCTCCGGCCGAAGGTGACCCGGACCGTGGACGGCCTCGCCCTGTCCGTGCCGGGCACCGGGAACGCCCCCGGCTACACCGTCGACATCGCCACCGACGAACTCACCCTCACCACCGAGCGCTCCGGTAAGACCGTGCTCGGCACGGCGAGCGGCGACACCGGAGGGCTCCGCTTCCGCTCCGACGGGAAGTGGGAACACGCCACCAAGGTCACCGACTGGACGTGGAAGAGCGGTGTCCTCACCCTCACCACCGACACCACCCTCGACGGCGCCACCGTCAAGGCCCGGCTCACCCCCGAGGCCGACCGCTACCAGCTGGACTGGGACGTCGAAGGCGGCAGCCCCGACCAACTCGGCCTCACCTACGACCTGTCGTCGGCCGGCCACTGGTACGGCCACGGCGAGGCGGAGACCCCGCAGGGCGGTCCCGGCACCAACCAGCCCTGGCCGCTGGACGCCGGCGAGGTCGACCACCCGACCTTCGGCCCGGCGTCGTACCACATGATCGACCCGTTCTGGTACACCTCCAAGTCGACCGGTCTGCGCGTCGACACGGGGAACGTCATGGACGTGGCGCTCAACAAGGGCAAGGACGGCCTCGGCACCTTCGTCGTCGAGTCGCCCGACACCTACAAGGCCACCGTGTTCGTCGAGTCGACGCCGCTGGAGGTCTACCGCGACTACATCGGCATCGTCGGCAAACCCACCAAGTCCGACGCCCCGTACGAGCAGTACGCCAAGCCGCTGTGGAATTCCTGGGCGCAGTTCTACACCAAGGTCGACCAGGAGAAACTGCTCGACTACGCCACCGACCTCCACGACAACGGGCTGGACGGGCACACCATCCAGCTCGACGACAAGTGGGAGTCGAACTACGGCAACCTGACCTGGGATCCCAAGACCTTCCCCGATCCCAAGGGACTCTCCAAGAAGATCCACGACATGGGGTTCGACTTCGGCGTCTGGGTCACCCTGTGGATCAACCTGGACTCCGCCAACTACCAGTACGCGGTCGACCACGGCTATCTGCTCATGGACGCCAAGGACAAGACCAAGCCGTGTGACGTGACCTGGTGGAACGGCGAGGCGGGGATCATCGACCTGGCCAACCCCGAGGCCAAGGCCTGGTACGAGGGCAACCTCAAGTCCCTCATGGACACGTACGACATCGACGGGCTGAAGTTCGACACGCGCTTCTTCGACGAGAGGTGCGCGCCGCGCGAGGGCTCCCAGGTCACGGACTACCAGAAGCTTGGTACGCAGCTCGCCGACGAGTTCGACCTCCAGGGCGCCGGCATCCGCGTGCACTGGAACAAGACGGCCCACGAGGCCGGCTTCGTCACCCGCCAGGTCGACAAGGGCACCGGCTGGGACTCCCTGCGCGCCTCCGCCTCCCAGAACTTGGCGATCTCCACCATCGGCTACCCGTTCGTCGAGTCCGACATGATCGGCGGCTCCGGCGGCCAGCCCGCGCCGACGAAGGACGTACTGGTGCGGTGGGCGCAATCCGCCTCACTGATGCCGCTGATGTACGCCTCGACCTCGCCGGTGGACACCAACGACACCACCACCGGGCAGAAGGTGGACTACGACCAGGAGACGGTCGACCT
This sequence comes from Streptomyces cellulosae, assembly GCF_000721105.1. Taxonomy (GTDB): domain Bacteria; phylum Actinomycetota; class Actinomycetes; order Streptomycetales; family Streptomycetaceae; genus Streptomyces; species Streptomyces cellulosae_A. Next base: position 28,021 of record NZ_JOEV01000004.1, on the reverse strand, counting down.
CTACCGGCAGGCGATCAAGACGCACGAGAAGCTCGCCCCCTACATCTGGGACCAGGTGCAGAGCACCCTGAAGACCGGCGACCCGATCATGCGGCCGCTGTTCTTCGACTTCCCGAAGGACGAGGCGAGTTACACGGTCGCCGACGAGTGGATGCTCGGCCCGGCCGTACTGGCCGCGCCCAAGCTGAGCACCGGTGCCACCCGCTCCGTCCATCTGCCGCCGGGCACCTGGTACGACGTGAACCAGGGCACCGTGATCCGCGGCCCCAGGACCCTGAAGGGCTACTCGGCGCCGCTCGGCGTCACCCCGGCCTTCGTCAACCTCAAGGCCCAGGGCGCCGCCAAGGCCATCAAGGCGCTCAAGCGCGACGACGCGCCGGCCGCCTCCGTCCTGATCACCCCGGACGCGCCCGCCACCGACGCGGGCAGGCCGTTCCAGGTGACCACCGACGTGACCAACTGGAGCACCGGAACCATCAAGAGCGTCAAGGCGGCCCTGGACCTGCCCGACGGCTGGAGCGCCAAGTCGGCCGGTCCGACCACCGCGACCTCCCTCAAGAACGGCGCCACACTCACCACCACCTGGACGGTGACCCCGGCCGAGGACGCCCGCTGGGGCAGCCATGACCTCACCGGCACCGCCACCTACACCGGGTCCAAGGGCTCGACGAAGGTGTCCGACACCGTCCAGGCGCAGGTGAAGGCCGCCCCGGGCAGTGTGCAGGCGCCCTACCTGACGACCGACACCACCTCCGAGGACCCCCAGTACGCCCAGGCCGGCGACCAGTTCGCCATCTGGGCGGGCGGCCAGGACCTGTCCGGCTGGAAGGACGAGAAGGGCGTCATCTACCGCGACGACGCGGCGGGCGAGAAGTCCACCGTTCAGGCCCAGTTGGTCTCGCAGAACAGCGCCTCGCCGGTCGGCAAGGCGGGCGTCGCCCTCGCCAACGACCTGACCGCACCCGAGAAGGGCGGTTACGCGGTGCTGGTCATGACCCAGAGTTACGGACTGGAGTTCATGACCGACAGCAACGGCGACGGGAAGCTCGACACCTGGGCGGGCGGCAACGCCAGCTATCACCCGGCGTATCTCAAGCTGACCCGGGACGGCACCACCTACACGGCGTACGCCAGCAAGGACGGCCAGACCTGGTCGCAGGTCGGTACCGCCGAGGTGCCGTCGGCCGCAGGTACCGAGGACGCCGGAATGGTCGCCAGCGCGGCCAACGTCAACTACCCCGGCGAGAACATCGAAGCCGTCTTCAGCGGATTCACCGTCACCTCCTGACACGCCGGTATCACCAGCACCACCCCCCGTTCTCCGGCAGGCCCACCTCCCCACTGCGGGCCTGCCGGAGACCATCCCCGCTTCCCGGCAGGCCTCCCACCCCCGGGGGCCTGCCGGGGACCACTCCCTGCAAAGCCGTGAGAGAGGGACCCACCCCCATGGCACGTACATCCTCAGCTGTCGCCGGCTTCGTCGCCGGCGTGGTCGTGGCAGCCGGCACCACCGCGATCGCCGTCACCGGTACGACGACCGGCACCGACCCCAACTCCAAGGCCACCACCACCTGGCTGACCGTCAAGGTCGCCGACGCCATGGGCACCAGGGACACCATCACCTGGGTCCCCACCGGCTCCTTCGCCGGCTCCGCGGAAGAACGGGTCCCGCGGTACCCGATGACCCCCATCCAGGGCAAGGACACCAAGGAGCTCAAGCTCTCCGCCGTGCGCAACGAGCAGGTCTCGGCGCAGCTGGCGATCGCCTCCGGCCAGAACCTCGACGACGTCAGTGCCGTGGTCGGCGACCTCACCGGGCCCGGCGGCGCGAAGCTGTCCGGTGCCGGCACCCAGGTCCGGTTCGTCAAGTACGTGCCCGTGCAGCGCTCCAAGAGCGAGGTCGACTGGTCCGCCACCATCGACCAGGTCAGCTCCGGCAAGGAGGTGTCCGGCGACCGCAACCCCGACGTGGTCGGCGACCCGCTGGAGGAGAAATCCTCGGTGGACGTGCCCGCGTACGCGGCGCAGCCCCTGTGGTTCACCTTCCACATCCCCAAGACGGCCAAGCCCGGCACCTACACCGGCACGGTGAAGGTCAACGCCGACGGCCGCACCCAGAGCACGTACCCGCTGACCATCGAGGTCGCCGACGCGAGCGTGCCCGACCCGAAGGACTACAAGTTCTTCCTGGACGTGTGGGCGCAGCCGGAGACGATCGCCAAGAACCACGGCGTCAAGCTCTGGTCCGACGAGCACTGGAAGCTGATCGACAAGTACAACCGTGACCTGGCCTCGCGCGGCCAGAAGGTCATCAACACCACCATCGTCGACAACCCGTGGCACCACCAGTGGTCGCTCGGCACGCGGGCGTCGCAGACCGCCACGCCGTACACCAGCATGGTGGGCTGGAACTGGGACGGAAAGACGTTCTCCTTCGACTTCAGCCGCTGGGACAAGTACGTCGAGACCGCCAGACGTGCCGGTCTCGGGCCCGACATCGGCGCCTTCTCGATGCTCGCGTTCCAGGACCAGGAGCACCTGACCTACACGGACACCAGCACCGGCAAGACCGTCTACGAGAACGTCGATCTGGGCGGCGACCGCTGGCGTCAGGCGTGGGGAACGTTCCTGCCGGCCTTCGAGAAGCACGTGAAGGCGAAGGGCTGGCTGGACCACACCTGGCTGTCCTTCGACGAGCGGCCCATCGACACGATGACGGTCGTCAAGAACTTCGTCCACGAGGTCGCGCCGGCCTTCGACGACCGTATCTCCGTGGCAGGTTCCATCAACACCGAAGGCGTCGCGTCCAACCTGTCCGTCGACTGGGGCGGCATCGACGCGATGACGAAGGAGAAGGTGGCGGAACGGCGCAAGGCCGGCAAGATCACGACCTTCTACGTGTACGGCTCGCCGGCCCACCCCAACACGCTGTCCTACTCGCCCGCCGTCGAGTCGCGGATGCTGCCCTGGATCTCCGCCCAGCGGGATCTGGACGGCTTCCTGCGCTGGTCGTACAACAGCTGGACCAGCGATCCCTTCAAGCAACCGGTGCACATCTTCACGCAGGGCGACGAGTACCTGGTCTACCCGGGCAAGGACGGCCCGATGTCCAGCATCCGCTGGGAGCAGCTGAAGGAGGGCATCGAGGACTACGAACTCATCGCCGAGCTGCGGAAGAAGGACGGCGGCACGGACAGCGACGCGCTGACCGAGGCGCTCACCACCGCGACCCGGAACCTCGACGGCCGGACGAAGGACGTCGGCGACATCGAGACCGCGCGGGCGGCCGTCGTGAAGGGGCTGACCTCTTGAGAGGCAAGTGGAGATCTCTGCTGCTCGCCGGAGCGCTGACTGCCATGCCCCTGACCGGCGCCGGTGTCGCGACACCGGCCCGGGCGGAGCAGCAGACCCAGGCGCGGCACACCGTCACCTACGACCAGTACTCCGTGCGGGTCGACGGCAAACCCCTCTACATCTGGGGCGCCGAGTTCCACTACTTCCGGCTGCCCAGCCCCGACGCGTGGCGCGACGTCCTGCAGAAGATCAAGGCGGGCGGATTCAACGCGGTCTCGCTCTACTTCGACTGGGGTTACCACTCCTCGAAGCCGGGCTCGTACGATTTCACCGGCACCCGTGACGTCGAGCGGCTGCTCGACGAGGCCGAGCGCGCGGGCCTGTATGTGATCGCCCGACCGGGCCCGTACATCAACGCGGAGGTCTCCGGCGGCGGCATGCCCGCCTGGCGGTCGACCCAGGCCGGCGTGAACCGCACCTCCGAGCCGGAGTACCTGAAGGCGGCCCGGGAGTGGATGAGCCGGATCAACCCGATCATCGCGCGCCATCAACTCACCCGTGGCACGGGTTCGGTGATCCTGTATCAGGTCGAGAACGAGTACCAGGGCGGTCGCCACGACGCCGACTACATGCAGACCCTCATCGACTGGGCGAAGGAGGACGGCATCGATGTGCCCACCTTCGTCAACGACGGCGGTGCGAACCAGAACTGGGTGAGCGGCAAGGGCGCCCCGGACATCTACGGCTTCGACGCCTACCCGCAGGGCTTCGACTGCAAGGACCCCGACACCTGGAAGAACCTGCCCGACTACGCGTACGTCAATGAGTGGAAGCCCGAGTCCCCGCTGATCATCCCGGAGGCACAGGGCGGCGCCTTCGACCCCTGGGGCGGCACCGGATACCAGGACTGCGCGAAGCTCACCGGCACCGACTTCACCCGGGTGTTCAGCAAGATGAACATCGCCGCCGGCGTGAGCGGCCAGTCCTTCTACATGACGTACGGCGGCACCAACTGGGGCTGGCTCGCCGACCCCAACGCGGTCTACACGTCGTACGACTACGGGGCCCCGATCAACGAGTCCCGCCAACTGACCGACAAGTACCAGGAGTTCAAGCGTCTCGGCTACATGGTCAACTCGGTGACCTCACTGGCGCGCACCGACAAGGCCGAGGCACCCACGCCCTCCGACGACGCCCTGCGCATCGACCGGCGCGTCAATCCCGACGACGGCACGCAGTTCTTCACCGTGCGGCACGCCGACACCCGCGTGAAGGACAAGGACGAGACCACCCTGTCCCTCTCGGGCAAGGACGGCGACTACCCGCGCGTACCGCAGCAGGGAACGATCACCGTCGACGGCCGGGACGCCAAACTCCTCGTCGCGGGCTACGACCTGGGCGAGAAGCAGCGGCTCGTCTACTCCACCTCGGAGATCATGACGCACGCCGAGATCGGCGACCGGGAGGTGGCGCTGCTCTACGGGCGTGCGGGTGAGGCCGGCGAGACCGTGCTGCGGTACGCCGAGCGGCCCAAGGTGACCGTCCTCGACGGCGATGTCACCACCACCTGGGACGCCGCACGCGGTGACCTGCGCCTGAACTACACGCACAAGGGCCTGGCCCGCGTGCTGGTGAACGGCATGGAACTGCTGATCGCCGACACCGCCGAGACCGCCCACTGGTGGCGCCAGGACACCGCCGCGGGCCCCGTCCTCGTACGCGGCCCTTCCCTCGTCCGTACCGCCGAACAGGCGGACGGCACCCTGAAGTTGACCGGTGACTCCACCAAGGCCGCGAAGATCGAGGTCATCGCGGACGCCAGGAAGGTGACCTGGAACGGTCGCGAGGTCGCCGTCACCCAGGCGCCGCGCCCGGTCGAGCTGCCCAAGCTGACCACGTGGAAGTACAAGGAGGAGGCGCCGGAGTCCGCGCCCGGCTTCGACGACTCCACCTGGACCACCGCCGACCACCTCACCGCCAACAACGCGGCGCTCGACGGGTCGTTGCCGGTCCTCGCGATGGACGAGTACGGCTTCCACCACGGCAACGTCTGGTACCGCGGCCGGTTCAGGACCACCGGTGCCGCGACCGCGCTGGCACTCGACGCCAAGACCGGCAACACGGGTCAGTACGCGGTCTGGCTCAACGGCCGCTACCTCGGCAGCTCCGGCGACGGCGCGCACACCTTCGACATCCCGGCGGGCACGCTGAAGTCCGGTTCGGGCGGCGGTGACAACGTCCTCTCCGTCCTCGTGGAGAACGCGGGCCACAACGAGGAATGGGGTCACGACTACTCCAAGGAGCCGCGCGGTCTGCTCAGCGCCGAGGTGATCGGCGGGGCCTCCACCCTCACCTGGAAGATCCAGGGCAACCGGGGCGGCGAGGACCCGGTGGACACCGCCCGGGGCCCGTACAACAACGGCGGGCTGTACGGGGAGCGGGCCGGCTGGTCGCTGCCGGGCTTCCCCGACGGCAGCTGGAAGAGCACCACCCTCTCCGGGCAGGCCGCCAAGACCGGGCCCGGCGTGCGCTGGTACCGCACCTCCGCCCGGCTCGACCTGCCGCAGGGCCAGGACAACGCGCTCGCACTGGATCTGGCCGAACCCGCAGGCGGCAGCACCGGCTACCGCGCCGAGATCTTCGTCAACGGCTGGCTGATCGGCCGCTACCTGCCGGACACCGGACCCCAGACACGGTTCGTCGTGCCCAAGGGCCTCCTGCGTGAGCAGGGTGACAACACCATCGCCCTGGCCGTGTGGTCCACCAAGGCCGGCGCGGGCCCGGGCTCGGCCAAGCTCGTCGACCTCGGCGCCTCGGCCGGCGGCATCAAGGTCGGTACGGTGGCCGCCCCCTCGTACGACGCCAAGACGTACGCCATGCCGACCGCGGGCGCACAGGTCACCGTCGACGCCGAGCCGTTCCTGGCCACCGGCACCGCGACCAAGGTCCCCGTCACCCTCAGCGTGCCGAAGGACGCGCCGACGGCCTCGAACGTCGCGCTGGCGCTGAAGGTTCCGGACGGCTGGACCGCGACCACCGACGAGACCACCCGTTTCGACCGGGTCCGCCCCGGCGACACCGTGACCGCGGACTACACCGTCACCCCGCCGGGTGACCCGGTCCACTACGCCGTCCTGTCCGCGACCGCCAAGCTCACCCAGATCGGCCACCCGGGCACCGTCACCGGCGTACGCGCCGTACAGGTGCCACCGCCGGGACTCTCCGCCGACGCCTATGTGAGCGACCTGACCCTGGTCAAGGCGGTCAACGGCTGGGGGCCGGTGGAGAAGGACGCCTCCAACGGGGAGGACGCGGCGGGTGACGGTCGCCCCCTGAGCATCGGCGGCACCCCGTACACCAAGGGCCTCGGCGTGCACGCGAACAGCCAGGTCCGCGTCTATCTCGGAGGCGGCTGCACCCGCTTCACCGCGACCGCCGGGGTGGACGACGAGGTCGGCGACGGCGGCAGCGTCTCCTTCCGGGTGGTCGCCGACGGCCGCTCGCTCACCACCACCCCGGTGGTGCGGGGCTCCGACGGCGGCACCGACCTCGACGTGGATGTGACCGGCGCCCGCTGGCTGGACCTGTCGGTCGACGGGGACGGCGACATCTCCTCGGACCATGCCGACTGGGCCGACGCCAAGCTGACGTGTGCGGGAGGCACCTCGTGAACCTCGCCCGAGTCGGACGAACGAGAGCCCTGCTGTCCGCGGCACTCGTGTCCGTACTGCTCGCGGTCCTCGCCGCCGCGGTGCCCGCGCACGCCACGGTCCCGGCCGACGCCGCGGCCGCCAAGCCCACGGCCCACACCGTCAGTTACGACAAGTACTCCGTCAAGGTCGACGGCAAGCAGCTCTTCGTCTGGTCCGGGGAGTTCCACTACTGGCGGCTCCCCAGCCCCGATCTGTGGCGCGACGTGCTCCAGAAGATCAAGGCCAGCGGCATGAACGCCGTCTCGATCTACTTCGACTGGGGGTACCACTCCCCGGCGAAAGGCCGTTACGACTTCACCGGGATCCGTGACGTCGACAAGCTCCTCGACATGGCCGAGGAGGCCGGGCTCTATGTCATCGCCCGCCCGGGCCCGTACATCAACGCCGAGACGGACGGCGGCGGCTTCCCCGGCTGGCTGATGACCCAGAAGGGGCAGGCCCGCTCCACCGACCCCGAATACCTCGACGCAGCCCGCGAGTGGCTCAAGGAGATCGACAAGATCCTCGCCCGCCACCAGGTCACGAACGGCACCGGACCGGTGCTGCTCTACCAGGTCGAGAACGAGCTGTACGACCCGCAGGGCCGCGACTACATCGTCGAACTCTCCCAGCAGGTACGGGCCGACGGCATCACCGTGCCCCTCGTCGGCAACGAGCCGATGCCGCAGTACGCGGGCGGCGAGGGCCTGGACTTCGTCGGCGAGCTGGACCAGTACAACTCCTTCTGCAAGGGCGAGTGGTGGCTGCCCGCCCTCAAGCGGCAGCAGGACGACGCACCGCTGTCGATCTTCGAGGCGGGCACCGGCTGGTTCCAGACCTGGGGCGACACGGGCTACGAGAAGTGCCCCGAGAAGATGGGCCCCGCCTACCAGAAAATCGTCAACAAGCACGAGGTCATGCAGGGCACGACGATCGAGAACCTGTACATGACCTACGGCGGCACCAACTGGGGCTGGCTCGCCGACCCGCGCCAGGTCTACACGTCGTACGACTACGGCGCACCGATCAGCGAGCCGCGCCAGACCGGCGCCGACTACGACGAGATGAAGCGGCAGGGCCTCTTCTACACCACCACCGCCCCGCTCACCGCGACCGATCCGGCCGACGCCCCCGCCTCCTCCAAGGAGGCCGTGCACATCGAGGCGCGTGCCAACCCGGACACCCACACCCAGTTCCTGTACCTCCGGCACGGCGACCCGATGGCCGACGCCGACGCCACCACCACCTTCGACTGGAAGACCCCGGACGGCACCTATCCGGTCACCGCACGGCTCAACGGCAAGACCGGCAAGATCCTCGTCGCCGGCCACGACCTCGGCGGCGGTCAGCGGCTCGTCTACTCCACGAGCGAGCTGCTGACCAGGGCGAAGGCCGGTGGCCGTACCCAGGCCGTGCTGTACGGCGGTGAGGGCGACCCCGGGCAGACCATGCTCCGCTACTCCGCCAAGCCCAAGGTCACCGTGCTCGACGGCAAGGCGGACGCCACCTGGGACGCCGAGCGCGGCGACCTGAAGCTGGACTACACGCACTCCGGGCTCACCCGGGTCCTGGTCCAGAGCGCCGGCCGCCCCGATCTGCTGCTGCTCATCGGTACCGACGCCGAGGCCGCCGGCTTCTGGCGGCAGGACACGGCAGCCGGTCCGGTCCTGGAACGCGGCACCGAACTGGTCCGCACGGCGACCGTCACCGGCCGGACGCTCGCCCTCACCGGCGACGCGAAGAAGGCGGGCCCACTGGAGGTCTTCGCCCCGTCCGGCGTACGGAACGTCACCTGGAACGGCGTGCCCCTGAGCGTGAAACCGACCTCCTCCGGCAGTCTGCTGGGCACCGTGCCCGGCCCGAAGGACGTCAAGCTCCCCGAGCTGACCGGCTGGAAGACGTCCGCCGAGACCCCCGAGGCCGCTCCCGGCTTCGACGACTCGTCCTGGACGTACGCCGACAAGCTGACCACCGACAACCCGACCAAGCCCGGGACTCTGCCGGTGCTCTACCAGGACGAGTACGGCTACCACTACGGCTACGTCTGGTACCGGGGCCGCTTCAAGGCCACCGGCACCGAGAAGTCCCTCTCCCTGACCGCCTACGCCACCAACCCGGACACCGGTTCGGCCGCGGTGGGGGCGTACTCGGTGTGGATCAACGGGAAGTTCGCCGGGACGAGTCAGACCGGCCGCAAGACCTTCCCCCTCGCCGACGGTCTGCTGCGCAAGGGCAAGGAGAACGTGGTCTCCGTCCTGGTCGGCACCATGGGCCACAACGAGGACTTCACCTGGAACAGCGACGACCACAAGCAGCCGCGCGGCCTGACCACGGCGTATCTCGCCGGCTCCGACGCGCAGATCACCTGGCGCGTCCAGGGTGCCCGGGGCGGCGAGCAGCCCGTCGACACCGTCCGCGGACACATGAACAACGGCGGCCTGTACGGGGAGCGTTCGGGCTGGACCTTGCCCGGATTCCCTGACGGGTCCTGGGACGCGGCGACGCTGCCGGCCAGTGACACCACGCCCGGCATCCGCTGGTACCGCACCACCTTCAACCCCAAGCTGCCCAAGGGCCAGGACGTCTCCGTCGGCGTCACGATCACCGACAACCCCGACCGCAACTACCGCGCCCTCATCTATGTCAACGGCTGGCTGATGGGCCACTACGTCAACGACACCGGCCCCCAGCACACCTTCCCCCTTCCCAACGGCATCCTGCGCGCCGACGGCAAGAACACCATCGCCATCGCCTCGTGGAGCGAGGACGCGAAGAGCGGCGGCCTCGGCAAGGTCGGCCTCACCACGCTCGGGAATGTCACCTCCTCGCTGCGGGTCGCCGATGTAGCCGCCCCGGCCTACGACGCCGCCACGTACGCCGCCCCGGCCACCCCGGCGCGGGTGACCGTCGACGCGCCCGACACCGTCGAGCCGGGCAACAGCTACCAGGTCACGGCGACGGCCTCCGTACCGGGCAACGGCAGGACGCTCAGCGGCGTCAGCCTCAGCCCGAAGCTGCCCGACGGCTGGACCGCGACCCCGGCTGATCCGGTGAAACTCGGCACCCTCAACCCCGGTGCCTCGGCGCAGGCACGGTGGACCGTCACCGTGCCCGCCGACCAGAAGACCGCCACCGTCGCGATCCTCCGCGCCACCGCCGACTTCACCCGGGCCGGCAAGCCCGGTTCGGTGACCGGGGAACAGGTCGTGGCGGCGCAGCCACCGCCGCTCACGGCCGGCGAACACTACGTCAGCGATCTGCCGTTCGCCTCCAGCAGCAACGGCTGGGGCCCGGTCGAACGCGACCAGTCCGTCGGCGAGAACGCCGAGGGCGACGGCCTGCCCCTCACTCTCCACGACACCGTCTACGACAAGGGTCTCGGCACCCACGCCGCCAGCAGCGTGCAGGTGTGGCTCGGCGGCACCTGCACCACCTTCCACGCCGCGCTCGGCCTCGACCAGGAGACCTACGGCCGCTCCGACGGCCCGGCCACCGTCACCTACACCGTCCTCGCCGACGGAACACCCGTCTACGAGAGCGGCACCGTCGACCGGGACACCGCGACGAAGGTGATCGACGTCGACGTGGCAGGAGCCCGGCGGCTCGAACTCGTCGTCTCGGACGCTGGCGACGGCAACGCCCTCGACCACGCCGACTGGGCCGACGCCAAGCTGACGTGCGGCGGTGGTGCCTGATGCCCCCCACGGCGAGACGAGCCGTCCGCTGCGGCGCGGCGGCCCTGACCCTGGCCGCCCCGCTGCTCGGCACGGCGCCGGCGGCCGCCGACTCCGGGCCGATCACCTTCACGACACCCGCCTACGAACTGCGCGTCGCCACAGACCGGTTGACCGTCACCACCGTGCGGGCGGGCCGGACCGTGCTGGCCACCGCGCCCGCGGCGTTCCGGTTCCGGATCGGCTCCGACTGGCACATCGTCCGGGAGGTGACCGGCAGCACCCGTGACGGCAACACCCTGCGCGTCACCGCCGCCACCGACCTGCCGGGCGTCAGCGTCGATCTGCGGATCACCCTGCGCTCCGACCGGTACGACATGAACTGGACCCTGTCGGGCACCCGGGCCGACGCGCTCAGCACGGCCTACGACCTCGGCAGCGCCGGCCACTGGTACGGGCACGGCGAGAACAGCGACCAGACCGTGCAGCCGTGGCCGCTGGACTCCGGTCAGGTGGTGGACACCGGGTTCAGCCCGGCGTCGTACCAGGTGGTCTCCCCCTTCTGGTACACCTCCAGCGCCACCGGACTGCGGGCGGACACGAACGACCCGATGGACGTGCGGATCAACTCCGGCGGCAACGGGCTCGGCGAGTTCACCGTCACCGGTGAACGCCCCTCCGCCTCCACGGTGTTCGTCGAGGACACCCCCGCCGAGGTCTACCGCGACCACATCGAGTTGGTAGGCAAGCCCGAACGCACCGACACCCCCTACGAGCAGTACGCCACCCCCCTCTGGAACTCCTGGGCGCAGCTCTACGGCGAGCAGACCCAGGAGAACGTCCTCGCCTGGGCCCGGGCGCTGGCCGGCGCCGGGCTCGGCGGGCACGCGGTGCAGATCGAGGAGAGCGTGATCGCCGCCGACTTCGGCGAACGCTTCCCCGATCTGCCCGCCCTGTCCAGGCAACTCGGTCGCCTCGGCTTCGACCTCGGCATGTGGACGGGCCTGTACATGCCCGAGACCGCCGCCAACTTCCCGGAGGCCGTCGACAAGGGGTATCTGCTGAAGGACCCGTCCGACCCCACCAAGCCGTGCCTGTTCACCTGGTGGAACGGCCGCCAGACCGGGCTGATCGACCTGGCGAACCCGGCCGCCCGGCAGTGGTACACCGACGATCTGACGGCACAGACAACGGAGTCGGGGGTCGCCGGGTTCAAGTTCGACACCGCCTTCTTCGACGACCGGTGCGCCCCCTACCCGGGGGCCACCCGCGCCGACTACGTGAAGTACGGCACCGAGCTGGCCGACGCGTTCGACCAGCAGGGGGCAGGGTTGCGGGTCGCGTGGAACGCCGCGCAGGCCAAGGGCTTCGCCACCCGCACGGCCGACAAACCGACCACCTTCGCGGGGCTGCGCGCCGCGGTCTCGGCCAACCTGGCGGTCTCCACGATCGGTTACCCGTTCGTGGAGACCGACATGATCGGCGGCTCGCTCAGCTACCCGCCGCCCACCAAGCAGGTCCTGGCCCGCTGGGCGCAGGCGGCCTCCCTGATGCCGCTGATGTACGCCTCGACGTCGCCCACCGGCGTTCGGGACGCGACGACCGGCGAGTGGGTCCGTTACGACCGCGAGACGGTCGGCCTCTACCGGCAGGCGATCAAGACGCACGAGAAGCTCGCCCCCTACATCTGGGACCAGGTGCGGGGCACGCTCAAGACCGGCGATCCGATCATGCGGCCGCTGTTCTTCGACTTCCCGAAGGACGAGGCGAGTTACACGGTCGCCGACGAGTGGATGCTCGGCCCGGCCGTGCTCGCCGCGCCGAAGCTCGACGAAGGCACCACCCGGGACGTCTTCCTGCCCACCGGAACATGGCGTGACGTCACCAACGGCAAGGTCGTCCACGGCCCCGTGACGCTCAAGGGATACGCGGCGCCGCTCGGCGTGACCCCGGCGTTCGTGAACCTCAAGGCCAAGGGCGCCACCAAGGCGTACGAGGCGCTCGGGCGCACCGGCGCGGAACAGTAAAGGGGCGTCACATGCACGGGATGCGCGGCAGGCTCGCGGCGTTGCTCCTGGCGGTCTCGGCCGTCATGACCGGGATGGTGGCCCCCGCCGAGGCCGGTCAGCAAGGCGACGGGCGCGGCTGGACGGGGACCTGGGCGACGGCGGCCAGTGAGCACTACGAAGTCTCGGGGATGTCCGAGGTGACGGTACGGATGCCGGTGCACACCAGCGTCGGCGGCTCGTCCGTACGCATCCGGCTCACCAACGCCTACGCCACCGACCCGGTGACGATCGGGCACGCGACCGTGGGCCTGCGCGACGGCGGTTCCGCCGTGGCCCGCCCGTACGACCTGCGGTTCGGCGGGAAGCGCGCGGTCACGATCCCGCCTGGCGGCCAGGCTGTCAGCGATCCGGTCCCACTCGCCGTGCCGGCCCTGACCGACCTGGTCGTCAGTCTCCATCTGCCCGGCCAGGTCACGCACATCACCGACCACTGGTGGGCGCAGCAGACCGTGTACTGGACGGACTACGGGGCGGGCGACCACGCCGCCGACACCTCCGGCGACGCCTACACCTGGACCACCACGAGCTGGCCGTTCCTCAGCGGCGTCGACGTGACCGCGCCGAGGACCGGGTCGGTGGTGGCGCTCGGCGACTCGATCACCGACGGGTCCTTCTCGACGGCCGACACCAACCGGCGCTGGCCCGACCTTCTCTCCGCCCGCCTCAACGCCTGCCGGCCCGGCGCCGGGGTGCTCAACGCGGGCATCACCAGCAACCGGATCACCGCCGGGTCCGAGACCAACCCCTCGGCGCTCGACCGGCTCGAACGGGATGTGCTCTCCCAGCCGGGCGCCCGGACCCTGATCCTCTTCGAGGGGATCAACGATCTCGGCGGGGCGAGTGCCGAACAGATCATCGCCGGCATGAAGACGATCGCCCACCGGGCCCACCAGCGCGGGATGCGGGTCGTCGGCGCCACGATCACCCCGTACAAGGACTTCACCTGGGGCGGCTGGAGCGAGGAGACGGAGGCGCGGCGACAGCAGGTCAACGCGTTCGTCCGGGACTCCGGCGGGATCTTCGACGACTACGCCGACTTCGACCGGGCCGTCCGGGACCCGGAGGATCCGCGGCTGCTGGGCGCCGCGTACGACTCCGGTGACCATCTGCATCCCAATGACGCCGGGATGAAGGCATTCGCCGACTCCATCGACCTGACGTCGCTCGGCCTCGGCCGCGGCTGTTCCTGAGGAGGAACCGTGTCTGGACGGCTTGAACATCTGCGCGCGCACCGGAGATTCGCGGTTCTGGCCACCGCCTTGGCGGCCACCGTGGCCGCCCTGCTTCCGGCGACCCCGGCCGCCTCGGCCGGGGCCGGGCTGCCGGGGTGGACAGGGACGTGGGCGACCGCGCAGCACGCCTCGTACGACCCGGGCACCTCCGAGGTGACGGTGCGGATCCCGGTACGGGTGAGTGCGGGCGGATCGAGCGTACGCATCCGGCTGACCAACGACTTCACCACCGAGCCGGTGACGATCGGGCGCGCGACCGTGGGGCGCGGTGACGGCGGTTCCGCCGTCACGAAGCCGCAGCAGTTGCGGTTCGGCGGGAAGAGCGAGGTGACGATCCCCGCCGGTGAGCAGGCCGCCAGCGATCAGGTCCGGCTCACCGTGCCCGCCCGTGGCGACCTGGTCGTCAGCCTGTACTTCCCCGGCCGGCTCACCCACATCAGCCAGCACTGGATGGGCCTCCAAACGGTCTACTGGACGCCCGACGGAGGTGGCGACCACGCCTCGGACGCCGACGGGGACGCCTTCACCAGGACCGATTCCACCTTCCCGTTCCTGACCGGTGTCGACGTACAGGGCGGTGACGCGGCGGGCGCCGTGGTGGCGCTCGGTGACTCCATCACCGACGGCGCGGCCTCCACGTCGAACGCCAACCGGCGCTGGCCCGACTATCTGGCGGGGCGGCTGTCGGCCTGCTCGACCACTGCCGGAGTGCTGAACGAGGGCATCAGCGGCAACCGGATCACGGCCGGCGTCGACGGCAACCCGTCGGCGCTGGACCGGCTGGAGCGCGACGTGCTGTCGCAGCCGGGCGCCAGGACAGTGGTCCTCTTCGAGGGCGTCAACGACCTCAGCTGGGGCGGCGCCACCGGTGACCAGGTGATCGACGGCATGAAGGAGATCGTGCGCCGCGCCCACGCACGCGGGCTGCGTGTGATCGGCGCGACCGTCGTGCCGTATCGCGGCTGGGGCGACTGGTGGACCGAGGCCAAGGAGGCCGACCGGCAGAAGGTCAACACGTTCGTGCGCGACGGCGGCGTCTTCGACGGCTACGCGGACTTCGACAAGGCCGTACGGGACCCGGACGACCCGACCCGCTACGCCACCGCGTTCGACTCCGGGGACCATCTGCACCCCAACGACACCGGGATGAAGGCGTTCGCCGACGCCGTCGACCTCGCCGGCCTGCGGGTGGCCCGTGACTGCCCCTCGGCCCGGGTCCGGCTGACCCCCTACCGGCCGACCCTGCAAGCCGGCGGCGACGGCACGGAGATCACGTCGACCGTCACCAACACCGGCACCACAGCGGTCACCCAGGTCAGCACGCGCCTCGACCTCCCCGACGGCTGGTCCGCCGAACCCGCCGGCAGTACGCGGACACGCTCCCTCGCCCCGGGCGACAGCGCCACCGTCACCTGGACGGTGACCCCCGCGGCCGACACCACCTGGGGCACCCACGCGATCGGCGTACGCACCTCCTTCCTCCAGGACGGCCGCACCCGCCACGACTCCGACAGTGTGGACGCCACGGTGACCCCCGCTCCGTCCGAGGTGCGGGCGCCGTATCTGACGGCCGCCACCACCACCGAGAAGGCCCAATTCGCGCAGAACGGCGACCAGTTCGCCATCTGGGCGGGCGGCCAGGACCTGTCCGGCTGGAAGGACGAGAAGGCGGTGGTCTACCTCGCGGACGCGGCGCCCCCGTCCGGCACCGTGACCGCCCGGGTTGTCGGTCAGACCGGCAGCGGCCCGTCCGCCAAGGCGGGGATCGCCGTCGCCAACGACCTCACCTCGCCCGAGGCGGGCGGCTACGCGGTGCTCACCATGTCCGCGCAGTACGGCCTGGAGTTCCTGACCGACAGCGACGGCGACGGGAAGCTCGACACCTGGGCGGGCGGCGGCAGTTCGTACCACCCCGCCTGGCTGAAGCTCGTCCGGGACGGCACCAGCTACACCGCGTACGCCAGTTCCGACGGCACCGCCTGGCAGCAGGTCGCCACCGCCACCGTTCCCTCCGCGAGCGGCACCGGCGACGCCGGAATGGTCGCGAGCGCCGTCAACCTCAACTACCCCGACCAGATCACGACAGCACTCTTCGACTCCTTCTCCACGCACGCCTGATCGACATCCCAGTGAGAGGCACGTATATGGCAGTCAACCGCAGACACTTCATGACCACCGCGGCCGCCCTCGGCGGCGCGGTGCTGCTGGCCCCGCCCGGCACCGCCCAGGCACTCGCGGCGGGAACTGCGTCCGGCCTCCCGGGCATCCCCGACTACCAGCCCACCAAGGCGTCCCTCGACACCCATCCCGTTCCGCGCTGGTACAAGGACGCCAAGTTCGGCATCTTCGTCCACTGGGGCATCTACTCGGTGATCGGCGGCGCGACACCGAGGAGCGCCTCCGAGTGGTACCTGTGGTACCAGAGCACCAAGGACACCGCCGAGTGGAAGTACCACCGCGACACCTATGGCGAGAACGTCACCTACGACGACCTCATCCCGCAGTTCAAGGCCGAGAAGTACGACCCCGACGCCTGGGTGAAGCTGTTCGAGCAGGCGGGCGCCGAGTACTTCGCGCTGACCAGCAAGCACCACGACGGATTCGCCCTCTACCCCAGCAAGGTGACAGACCGTCACTCCGTGGCGTACGGCCCGAAGCGTGACCTCGTCGGTGAGCTGATGACCGCGGCCCGCAAGCGCGGCACCGTGCGGCCGGGCCTGTACTACTCGCTCGGCGAGTTCTTCAACCCGGCGATCGGCCGGCCGATGCGCAACTTCTACACCGACCAGGAGATCCCGATGACCGGCTACAAGCCGGTCCAGGACTACGTCGGCGACTACGAGCTCAAGCAGCTGTACGAGATCGTCGACCGCTACGACCCGGAGCTGCTGTGGGCCGACGGCCAGTGGTTCCGGCCCACCGGCAACCCGCCGTGGCGCAGTGAAGAACCCATGGCCCACTACTACAACCAGGCCAAGAACCGTAGGAACCCCAAGGGTGTCGTGATCAACGACCGGTTCGACACCCACTTCGACTTCGCGACGTACGAGCAGCGCACCAACCCCACGATGGACCCGCAGAAGTGGGAATGCTGCATGACCATCGGCTACTCCTGGGGCTACAACAAGCACGAGCCCGACGAGGACTACAAGACCTCGGAGTTCCTGATCCAGCTGCTCGCCGACGTGGTCAGCAAGAACGGCAACCTGCTGCTCAACATCGGCCCCAAACCGGACGGCACGATCCCCGAGATCATGCAGGAGCGGCTGAAGGACATCGGCGCCTGGCTGAAGGTCAACGGCGCCGCGATCTACGGGTCGACGCCCTGGGTGCGGGCGGAAGAGGAGGGCACGCCGCTCGGCATCCGCTACACCGTCTCCCCGGGCAAGTTCAACATCATCGTGCTGGGCAAGCCCAGCGGCACCCTCTCGGTGCCCGGCGACATCCCCATCAGCGCCACGTCCCGGATCCGGCTGCTCGGCACGAGCGGCAGTCTGCGGTGGACCCGCCGTGACGGAAAGATCAACATCACCGTCCCGTCCTCCCTGCCCAGCGACATCGCCAACGTCTTCACCGTCGACTGGGCCCGGTGACCGGCATGGGAATCAGCAACGGCACCCAGTTCGACGCCCTGGGACCCACCCTCACCGTCACCACGCAGCCGGCCGAGCCGGCCAGTGGTGACAAGGTCACCGCCACCGCGGTCCTCACCAACGACTGTCCCTTCCCCCTCCTCAACGCCGTGCTCCATCTGATCAACCCCCGAGCCACCACCGCGGCGAAGACCATCCCGCTCGGCGACCTGCGGCCCGGCACGAAGACAACCCGGCGCTGGGAGACGGCGATCCCGGCCGACATGGCCGGGGACGTGTCGTTCACCGCGCACGTGGTATTCGACGTCAACGATCACAGCAGCGACTGCGCGCGGTCCGCGAAGACGTTCACCGTGCCCTACGAGCCCAATGGAGTGCGGGACCCCTACCGGACGTTCGCCACCACCGACGACGCCAAGTTCGGCCAGTACGGCAGCCAGTTGGTGATCTGGGCGGGCGGCCGCGACTTCTCCGGCGGCACCGACGAGAAGGGGGGCATCCTCCTTCCCGGCTCCGCCGCCGAGTCGAGCGTGGTGCAGGTCGAGACGGTCAGCCTCACCGGCAGCGACAACCCCACCGCCAAGTACGGGATCGCCGTCGCCAACGACCTGACCGCGCCGGAGAAGGGCGGCTACGCCGTACTGACCATGTCGAAGTCGTACGGCGTGGAGTTCATGACCGACAGCGACGGCAACGGACACCTCGACACCTGGGCAGGCGGCGGCGTTTCCACCCATCCCGCCCTGCTGCGCCTGGTCCGCTCCGGCACCACCTACACCGCGTACACCAGCACCAACAACGGCCTCTCCTGGAACGAGATCGCGAGCGCGACCGTGCCCTCCGCGAGCGGCGCCCTCGACGCGGGCGTGGTGGCGAGCGCCGTGAACCTCAACTACCCCGGCACGACGGTCCAGGCCGTGTTCGACCACTTCACCGTGGAGGAGTCGTGACCGCCTACCGTCCCGAGGAGGACTTCCTCTCGCCGCCCGTCTCGCTCACCGTCACCCCGTCCGCACCCGAGGCCGGCAAGGCCGTGACCCTGACGGCCACCCTCACCAACACCGCCACGATCGCGCTGCGCGGCACCGTGCTCTACCTCGCCGTGGACGACTCCGCCGAACAGGACGGCCTGGGCGACCTCGCGCCCGGGCGGTCGGTCACCCGCACCTGGCGGACCCGGCTCGCCGACGACGCCGAGGGCCGGATCGTGTTCACCGCGCACGCCCTGTTCGACGTGCACCGCCACGGCTCCGACTGCACCCGCGCCACCACCCCCGTCCTGCTGCCGTACCGCTCCCTGCCCAAGGCGTTCGACAACGCGGGGATCTCCTCCGCCGACACCCTCACCGTCGCGAACATCGACGGCTCGAACTCCAGCCTGTCCGCCGAGGCGCTGGCGTCGGTGGGGCTGACCCCGGGCGCCACGGTCACCTACGGCGGGGCGACCTTCACCTGGCCCGACACCCGCCCGGGGACCGAGGACAACGTCATCTGCTTCGGCCAGAGCGTGCTGCTGTCCGGCTCCGGCTCGCGGCTCACCTTCCTCGGCACCAGCACCTGGGGCGACGGCCGGGGCGACGGCAAGGTCGTCTACGCCGACGGCACCGAGCAGCCGTTCTCCGTGGCGGTCCCCGACTGGTATGGCGCGAACCCCTCCGCGGCCGTCGTGCTGCCGTACCGCCACACCGCCGCCGGCCGGGACGACAACCCGGTCAGCCTGTTCACCTTCGGCGTCGACCTGACGCCCGGCAAGGAACTGCGCTCGGTGGTCCTGCCCAAGGTCAGCGACGGCATTCAGCCGGGCAGCCCCGCCCTGCACGTCTTCGCGATGGCCATCAACTGAGATCGACCGAGTTCGACCGAGATCAATCGAGCACTGCCGGAAGGACGTTCATGCACGACAACCGAGGCGACCTCGACGACACAGGCAGCACAGGCGTCAGCCGCAGACGGATCCTCACGGGCGCGGTCGTGCTGGGCGGAGCCGCACTGCTGACCCGCCCGCAGGGCGCGTACGCGGCCCCGGTGGGCGGGGAGAGCGCCCTGTTCGACACCGCTCCCGCGGCAGCCGCGCTGCAGCGGCTGCTGCCCGGGCACTACCGGCAGATCACCTTGCGGGCGGTCGGCGCCGGCACTGCCGGGACGGACCGCTTCCGGGTGACCGGCCGGGCCGGACAGATCACCGTGGAGGGCACCAGCCCCGCCGTGCTCCTCACCGGCCTCAACACCTATCTGGCGCGGGCCGCGAAAGCCGACATCTCCTGGAACGGCGAGCAGCTGAACCTGCCGCGCGCGCTCCCCGCGCCCGCCGGGGAGATCACGGGAGCGGCGAACGTACCGCACCGATTCGCCTTCAACGACACCAACGAGGGCTACACCGGCGCCTACCGGGACTGGGCGGCGTGGGAGCGCGAGATCGATGTCCTCGCGCTGCACGGCATCAACGAGGTCCTCGTCTACATCGGTGCCGATGCCGTCTACTACGACACCTTCCGGCAGTTCGGCTACACGGACGCCGAGCTGCGGGCCTGGATCCCCGCCCCGTCGCACCAGCCCTGGTGGCTGCTGCAGAACATGTCGGAGTTCGGCGGCCCGGTGTCCAAGCAGCTCATCGACCGGCGCGCCGCCCTCGCCAAGAAGATCATCCAGCGGGTGCGCGAGCTGGGCATGACCCCGGTGCTGCCCGGCTACTACGGCACCGTGCCGGACGGGTTCCAGGCCAAGAACCCCGGTGCCGCACTGGTCCCGCAGGGAACCTGGGGTGCCTTCAAGCGGCCCGACTGGCTCGATCCGCGCACCGACCTGTTCGCCGACGTCGCCGCCGCGTTCTACCGCAACCAACGCAAGCGCTTCGGCGACAGCACCATGTTCAAGATGGACCTGCTGCACGAGGGCGGCAACCCCGGTGACGTGCCGGTCGGCGAGGCCGCCAAGGGCGTCGAGGCGGCTCTGCAGAAGGCTCACCCCGGGGCGGTCTGGGCGATCCTGGGCTGGCAGAACAACCCGAGCCGGGAGATCCTCGGCGCGGTCGACAAGAGCAGGATGCTCATCGTCGACGGCCTGTCCGACCGCTACACCACCGTCACCGACCGCGAGAGCGACTGGGACGGCACCCCGTACGCCTTCGGCAGCATCTGGAACTTCGGCGGCCACACCCCGATCGGCGCCAACGCCCCCGACTGGGTGGAGCAGTACCCCAAGTGGCGCGACAAGGAGGGCAGCAAGCTTTCCGGGATCGCGATGATGCCCGAGGGCGCCGACAACAACCACGCCGCGATGGCGCTGCTCACGGACCTCGCCTGGACGCCCGGCACCATCGACCTCGACGCCTGGTTCGCCTCGTACGCCGTGTCCCGGTACGGCGGAGACGACCCGCACGCCGTCGCCGCGTGGAAGGCGATCCGCGACACCGCGTACAACATGACCCGCAAGGACTCCTGGAGCGAGGCACCCGACGGACTGTTCGGCGCCCGGCCGAGCCTGGGCGCCAACAAGGCCGCCGCGTGGGGCCCGGAGGCGGACCGCTACGACACCACGGCCTTCGACACGGCCCTGACCGAACTGCTCCAGGTCTCACCGCGGCTGCGCGACAGCTCCGCCTACGCCTACGACCTCACCGACGTGACCCGTCAGGTGCTGTCCAACCGCAGCCGCGTCCTGCTGCCGCGGATCAAGGCGGCGTACGAGGCCGGGGACCGCGCCGGCTTCGACCGGCTCACCAAGACCTGGCTCAGCTGGATGACGCTGATGGACAAGGTACTGGCCACCTCCCCGCAGCATCTGCTCGGACGGTGGCTGGCGGACGCCCGGTCCTGGGGCGCCACCGGGGCCGAGAAGGACCAACTGGAGTACGACGCACGGTCGATCATCACCACCTGGGGCGGCCGGGTCAGCAGCGAAGAGGGGCTGCACGACTACGCGAACCGGGAATGGGCGGGACTGGTCGGCGGCCTGTACTACACGCGCTGGAAGACGTACTTCACCGACCTGTCCGCCGCCCTCGCGGCCGGCCGCGAACCGGCCGACACCGACTGGTTCGCGCTGGAGGACCGCTGGGCGCACCAGCACGACAGCTACCCGGTGAAGACGTCGGGCGACATCTACAAGCTGGCCCGGCAGGTACGGGACACCCTGGCCACCAATACGGACCAGGTGGTGCTGACCGGGGCCGCCGACCGGGGTGCGGTGGCGGAGGGCCGCCCGGTGACGGTCACCGTGTCGTTCACCAACCGCAACGGCTTCGCTCCGGCGACGGATGTGACGCTGTCCCTCGACGCACCGGAGGGAATGACCGCCCAGCCGGCCGGCACCACCACCGCGGCGTCGGTCGCCCCCGGCGCCACCTTCTCGGCCACCTTCACCGTCACCCTCACCAAGGCCACCGGCGCGCTGATCTCCCGGGTGCCGGTGCGCGCGTCCTACCGGACCGGCGGCACACGCGGCTCGGCCTCGGCGGCCGTCCGGCTGATGGCGGGCAACGGTGTTCAAACGCCTTACCGAACCGCCTCCTTCAACGACGCGGTCTTCGGTCAGTCCGGCGACGCGATCGCCATCGAGGGCGCGGGCGCCGACCTGTGGGGCGGCACCAACGAGTTCGGCACGGTCTACCGGCCCGCCGCCCTCGGGTCCTCCTCGACCGCCACGGTCCAGGTCACCTCGCAGGACACCACCGGCGGCTGGGCCCGCGCCGGCCTGATCGTCCGCAACGACCTGTCCGAGAACGGCTCGGCCGGCTACGTCAACCTGGCGGTGACCCCGTCCAACGGCTGCGCCCTGTCCTGGGACTCCGACGGCAACGGCCAGTTCGACGCCATCGAACTGACCGGTTCCCTCACCGCTCCGGTGCACCTGCGGCTGACGCGCTCCGGCACCACGTACACCGGCGAGTGCAGCCGTGACGGCGTCTCCTGGACCAAGGTCGGCACCGCCACACCGGGCGGCGTCGCCGACAGCCAGGACATCGGCGTCTTCATGACCGCCGCCAACGGCTGGACCGACACCCGCGGGATCGCCGGTTTCGAGGGCTTCTCCGTCACCTGAGCGCGGGGCCCGCGCCCGGCCGGGGCCGCCGCACCCCGCGGCTTTGGCCAGGCGCGGACCGTAAGGGCGCGGTGCGCTACCCGATGTCGACCACCCGTGCCCACGCGGGCGGTGCGTCAGGTACGTAGTCGGGGTCGCTCTCGTCCCAGGAGTCGCCCCCGTGCTGCCGGGAGAACAGGCCCACCACGGTCCGGCACGGCGGCCGGCTGTCCGGCCAGGGGGTCTGACCGTCGGTCAGGACCACGACGACGTCGGGGCGGGGTCTGGCGCGGAGGGCTCTGGCGAAGCCCGCGCGCAGGTCCGTACCCCCGCCGCCCGTCAGCGGAATCCCCTCCGCGCGGCACAGCCGGTGGACCACCCCGGCGGCCGCGTCGCACGGCACCACGGTGACCAGGTCGCGGCGTCCGCCCACCGCCCGGGAGATCGCGGCGACCTCCAGGAGCGCGCTGCCCAGTTCGGCGTCGCTGACGGAGCCGGAGGTGTCGATGACGACACAGACACGGGGCGGCCTGCGCCGCAGGCTCGGCAGGACCGCGCCGGGCACACCGGCCGAGCGGCGGGACGGCCGGCCGTACGTGTAGTCCTCGCCCGCGCCGGGACCGGAGGCCGCCGAGCGGACCGCCGCTCCCAGCAACTCCCGCCAGGGCTGCGGTGGATGGAACGCCTCGTCGGCCCACCGCTGCCACCCCTGCGGGGCGTGCCCCGGCCGGGCGGTGATGCCCTGCGCCACCCGGAAGCGGACCGCGTCCCGCTCCTGCGCGCTGAGGCCGTGCGCGCCGTCAGGTCCCAGGTCCCACTCCCGGTCCAGCCCGTCGGCGCCGCTGCCGCAGTCCAGCCACGCCAGGTCCTGCAGACGCGGCCCGAGCCGGAACTGACGCAGATAGTCCTCCATGAGCTGCCCAGCCGGCAGCATCAAGGTCGACGGCTGGACGGCGCCTTCGGGCCGCACCAGCCCGTCGCCGAAGACGTCGTCGTTGATCTCGCAGTCTGCGGCGATGTTCATCCGCAGCCGTTCCCCCGCGCCGGTCAGCCCGCGCTCCCGCGCCACCCGGTCACTGCGGCCGTGGTGGTCGCGCAGCAGATGGGACACTTCGTGCACCCACACCCCGGCCAGTTCCTCCACCGGCGTCCGGTCCACGAACCCCGGGGAGACGTAACACCGCCAGTGCCGGTCGACGGCCATCGTCGGAACCCGCCGCGACTCGACGGGGTGCAGGGCGAACAGGGCGGTCGCCAGGTAGGGCCGGGCCCGGGCGGCCTGCAGCCGGGCGGCGAAGAGCTTGTCGAGGTCCAACGTCCCCGTACCCGTCGTCATCGGCGGCCCTTCGTCGCGGCCTCGGCCCGGGCGGCCGCCCGGTCCGCGTGCCGGGACAGGGAGACCACACCGGCGAGTCGCTCGATCGATTCCGGTACGTCCCAGTCCTCGCGGCGCAGCGTGGCGAGGGTGGTCGCCGGGACGACCACCAGGTCCGGCGCACCGGTCTCCAGCGCCCGGACGAGGAGCGACCAGGCCGCGTCCCACCGGGCCCGCTCCGGCCGTTCGCGCACCGCCGCCACGATCCCGTCGAGCACGGCCTGGCGCAGATCCCCCCGCTCGGGCAGGCCGGCGGCGGACGGGTCGGCGAGCAGCACCTCCGGGTCCGGGAGGTCCATCCGGTCCAGACTCGCCAGCAGTTCCAGCCCCGGACCGTCCCCGACCGTGCCCCGCACCAGCAGGGACAGCACCTCCCGGGTGGAGCCGGCCGCGGTCGCGAAGGCGATCAGGGACAGCGTCATCTCCCAGCTGCGGGGCGACGGCCAGGGCCCGCCCCGGCGCGTCTCGCTGTTGGGCAGCCGGTGCACGAGCGCGGGGCGCGCGGCAAGGAGCCCGCACACCGCACGGCGGGCGAAGTCCACGGCGTCAGGCAGCCTCGACGGGTCGAGCCGGGGCAGGTCGGCCCGGGGCCAGGTACCGCCGAGTCCGCGTACGACGACCTCGTGGTCGTGGGTCCACTGCAGATGCACGAACCGGTTGGCCAGGGGAGGGCTCAGCTCCCAGCCGTCGGCCGCCGAGGACCGCGGGTTGGCGGCGGCCACGATCCGTACGCCGGGCGGCAGTTGGAGGGAGCCGATCCGCCGCTCCAGCACGAGACGCAGCAGGGCGGCCTGCACGGCGGGCGGCGCGGTGGACAGCTCGTCCAGGAACAGCAGTCCCCGCCCGGCCCGCACCAGACGCACGGCCCAGTCCGGCGGAGCCATCGGGACGCCCTGGTGCGCGGGATCGTCTCCCACGACGGGCAGTCCCGAGAAGTCGGACGGTTCGTGCACGCTGGCGATCACCGTGGTCAGCGGAAGGTCCAGGGCCGTGGCGAGCTGGGTCAGCGCCGCGGTCTTGCCGATCCCCGGCTCACCCCACAGCAGCGCGGGCAGATCGGCGGCCACGGCCAGTGTCAGCGCCTCCAGCTGGATGTCGGGGCGCGGTTCGGTGGCCGAGTCGCGCAACAAGGTCAACAGCTCGTCAGCCACGGCGAGTTGGGATGCGGCAGCCGGGTCGAGTGGGGAAGCGGGCGCCGGGCCGGTGAGGGCGGGGGCAGGAGTGGTGTGGGCGATGGACGGAGTGGGTGTGGGCATGTGTGAGCACCTTTGGGTTCGGGGGTGAGCCGAGTGAGCGGGGGCCGGAGCCCCCGGGTGGGTGAGAAGTGGCGATGGAGCCAGGGGCACGAGGCCCCGGCCGGCGGAAAGGGAAGCGGGCCGCGATCGGGAGCTCCTGGGTCGGTGGGAGGAGCCGGTGGGCCGGAAACAGAAGGCCCCGGATCTCAGGTGAACGTGGCGTGCCGCGTCCGCGTGCCGCCGACAACCGGACGGCGGCGCTCCTCGTAGAGGCCGATGTGGCGGGGACCGGGCCCGATCATGCCCGCCCTGAACAGCCCGTAGGTGATCCGGCGCCGTGCGGCGGCCTCCAGTTCGTCCCGCAGCGCGCCGTCACGCAGCACCGCGTCGGGACCCAACAGCCCCTCCACGACGGCCAGCGCGCCGGCGATGTCGCCGTGGTCGAGACGTTCGCGGACGTCGGTGAGGCACTCCGGATGACGGTGCGCCTGGTCGATCGCCTGGAGACAGGGGAGCGGTGTGCCGGTCAGGGCGACCAGCAGTTCCTCGCGCCGGAGTTCCGCCGGGTCGTGGTCCAGCGGGGCCAGCACCCCGTCGACCAGCCCGATCCGGTGCCGCGCTCCCCGGCACTCCACCAGCCGCGGCTGTCCCGCCCGGTCCGCGATCCGCGCCGGGCCGGCCGGCGCGTGGTCCGGTACGAGTGCCGAGGCGACCAGCGGATGCAGCCGTTCGACCTCGATCGCACCGGCGCGGAGCAACTCCAGATCGGGTGGCACCCAGGTCGCCGCGTCGGGCAGGACCGGCAGCGCGGAGGCACCGCCCTCCGGGGACGCCGCGATCCGTACCGTGGGCGGTCCGAGGCCCCTGTCGTCCGTGACCAGGTGCAGGACCAGGCGCTGCCGGGCCCCGAACCGTACGGCGACGGGGCCGGTGGACCGCCCCTGGTCGCGGAGCAGGATCTCCGCCTCGGCCGCCCATCGGTCGACGGCGCAGCGGCGCCCGTGCCCCCGCGGAACCTCCTCCAGCAGATCGGTATCCGGCAGGGGAGGGCCGTCGGCGGTCCGGTCCGCGCCGGACCGGGTTCGCAGCTCGTCGGTCCTGCGCGCGTCCCAGAGGTGGCGGTGCAGGTCCAGACGGAACCGCCGGCTGGGGCGGGGATGCGGATGCCGGCGGTCGCCGGCCTCGGCACGGGATCCGCCCCACAGCGCGAGGCTGAACCGCTGACCGGCGTCCGCCCAGGCCGGCGGGGTCCGCACGACGAGGTGCACCGGACCGGCGCGCCCCACTGCCCCGTACCGGGCCAGCGAGAGCGTCACCCCCGGACGCAGCAGTCCGTCGGGAGCGATCCTCGGCAGGTGCCAGCGCAGCAGGTCGGGCGCCAAGTGCCGGAGATCCGCGCGGACTTGGGCCGCGAGCTCCCGGCCGTGCGTCAGCGCGACGGAGCGCGGGTTGAGGTCGACGTCGATGCCTGCGGCGGCGCACGCCCCCGCCCAGTCCCCGACGGCACGCCGGGCGGTCGCAGTCTCGATCATGGAGGGTGGCACGGCGAACTCGCGCACGCGCAACCAGAAGGAAAGGCGGGAATCCCCACGCGCGGTGTGAGTGAGCATCAGCACTCACCTTGCGCGGACGGGGCCCCCAATCTGTCAACAGAGTGAGTCGTCATCGCCGCAGAGCATAGCCCAGCGCCCGGATTCCCTCCACGGTAAATCGTCCTCCCACGCCACGTTCCCTCACGGGGCCGTGGCGGCCCACGCGGCGTCGCTCAGGGCGAGGAAGGCGTCGGTCTCCGCGCGTGGCGGCAGGGCGGGCACGTCGTCCCGGGTGCGCAGCGCGGCGGCGGCCGCGAGGTGGCCGAGGCGGAGGCGGGCGCGTTCGTCGCGGCCCTCCAGGACTGCGGCCAGGTAACCGGCGGCGAAGGCGTCGCCCGCGCCGACCGGTTCGACGACCTTGGTCGGCAGCGACGGCACGAAGGTCCGCACACCGTCGGCGTACGAGGTCGCCCCGTGCTCGGCGTCCTTGACGACCACGACAGGCGCGGGGCCGAGCAGGTCCGCGATGTCGTCCGGGCGGGCGGTGCCCCACAGCGCCTCGGCCTCGTCCCGGCCGACGAACACGATGTCCGCGGCGCGGGCGAGCGGCAGCAGGGCCCGGGCGGCGTCCGTACCGGCGGCTCGCCACAGCGCCGGGCGGTGGTTGACGTCGAAGGAGACGGCCGGGCCGCGGCGGGCGCCGTCCCGTTCCGGCAGCAGTGCCTCCAACAGCCGGGCGCAGCTGTCGGAGAGGGCCGCGGCGACACCCGACAGGTGCACGATCCGGGCCCGCCGGAGCGCCGGCCGCCGGGCCAGTTCCGGTCCCATACCGGTCGCCGCGGATCCGCGGCGGTAGTAGTGCGTGCGGGTGTGGTCCGGGCCCGGATCCTTGAAGTAAACCCCGGTCGGCCGCTCCGGGTCGGTCTCCACGGCGCTCACGTCCACGCCGCGCGCACCGAGCTCGGCCAGGATCCGACGGCCGAACGGATCGTCGCCGAGACGGCTCACCCACGCGGCGCGGTGCCCGAGTCCGGCCAGCCCGCAGGCGACGTTGGACTCGGCCCCGCCGATGCCCAGGCTGAGCGCGGGCTGCTCGGCGAGCGGGCGGGAGTCCGGCGGCGCGAGCACGGCCATCGTCTCGCCCACGCACACGACATCGGCCGGCTGCTCTTGGCCCTGGCCCTGGCCCTGGGCGGGGGCGTCGCGGGGAGCGGTCGGGAGGAACTGGACGGGATGCAACGG
The DNA here is from genome assembly GCF_000721105.1 of Streptomyces cellulosae. Classification (GTDB taxonomy): domain Bacteria; phylum Actinomycetota; class Actinomycetes; order Streptomycetales; family Streptomycetaceae; genus Streptomyces; species Streptomyces cellulosae_A. The sequence continues at coordinate 64 of NZ_JOEV01000004.1, read as the reverse complement.
GAATCTCCTGGCGGACGGTGCGGGTGTGCGTGCGCGGGGGAGGGGGGCGGGGGGTGTTCAGGCT
>NZ_JOEV01000003.1 GCF_000721105.1 Streptomyces cellulosae | reverse complement strand
GCGGCTGCCGGGTCAGGTGAGTGGTGCCGACGCGGGCAGGTGCTGGTCGGCGGCCCAGGAGGCGAGGATGCGCAGCCGTTCGTGGGTGGGGGAGCCGGGGGCGGCGGTCCAGACGGTCAGGTGCTGGTGGGGGTCGGGGTCGGTGTTGGCGGTGAGGGTGTCCCATTCCAGGACGAGTTCGCCGACGACGGGGTGATGGAGGGTCTTCGTGCCCACCGTGCGGGCGGCGACGTGGTGTTCGCCCCACCAGCGGGAGAACTGCTTGTCCCGCATGGACAGTTCACCGACCAGCTCGATCAGGCGGGGGTCCTCGGGATACTTCGCGGCCTCCATCCGCAGTTGGGCGACGGCGATGTGCGCGGAGCTCTCCCAGTCGTGGCGATCTCGTCGGTCTGCTTCATTGCTCTGCCGTCCTTATGTGACGGGGCGGCGGCCAGGGGCCGCCACCGCGGCGGACTTCGTATCCGTGGGCGTGAGAAACGAGGACGCCGGCGCGCCTTCTCACGAGGGGTTCTCCGTCCGGTCCTCGCGGTAGAGCACGAGGTGTTCGTGGTGGAGCACGCCGTCCCTGATGTCGCCCGTGGCGGTGAAGCCGGTGTCGTCGACGTAGTCGAGGTGGTCGCCGGTCACCGTGTACCGGCCGGTGTACGCGCTGCGCCGGTCTCCCCGGGCCTCGTCGTAGCGCCCGTCCGGCAACAGCTCCTGGCGGATCTGACCGTCCGCGGTCATCCACATGCCGACCACGTCGGCATGCCCGGAATCGCGGCCGCTCCGCGCATCGCCTGTCATCACATTGCCTTCCTCGGTGGGTGCGGGTGTCTTGCCCGACCGAGTCTGCGCAGGTCATCGCGGGTGTACCAGGGTGCTCTCTGCCTGGGTGCGGCACACCCAGGCAGAGAGCGGAGCCACTGCCTAGCCTGGAGGCCATGGACGACAACCATCTCGGGGAATTCCTCCGCGCGCGCCGTGCCCACCTGCGGCCACAGGACGTCAACATGGCGAGTCACGGCGTACGCAGGGTCGCCGGACTGCGCCGCGAGGAGGTCGCCGTCCTGGCCGGAGTGAACGCCGACTACTACACCCGGCTGGAGCAGGGCCGCGAGCGCCATCCCTCGCCACAGGTGCTGGACGCGCTCAGCCGTGCCCTCCTGCTCGACAGGGACGCCCGCGGCCACCTGCGCCGCCTGGCCGGAGTGTCACCGGACGGCCAAGGCTCCCTCCACAGCACCGAGCACGTCGGTCCCGCGCTGCGTCAGCTCATGGACGGCTACCCGCACACCCCGGCGTTCGTGATGAGCCGCACCCTCGACCTCCTGGCCGCCAACGCCCTGGCCGACGCGCTCTACGCCCCCTTCACCCCCGCGGACAACCTGGCCCGCATGACCTTCCTCGACCCAGCCGGACGAGAGTTCTACCAAGACTGGGACCGGGCCGCCCAGGCCGCCGTCGCCAACCTGCGCCAGGCGAGCGGCTTCGACCCCGAGCACCCACGTCTGCGAGACCTGGTGGGCACACTGACCGAACACAGTGCCGCATTCCGGCGGCTGTGGGCGCAGCACACCGTGCGCGGAAAGACCCAGGACGCCAAGCAGCTTCTCCACCCGGATGTCGGCCCTCTCGCCCTCACCTACCAGTCTTTCGACGTCCGGGACGCCCCGGGCCAGCAACTCGTCATCTATCACGCCGAACCGGGCAGCCCCTCCGCGCAGGCCCTGGCCCTTCTCGGCTCCCTGTACGCCGACGGCAGGCGGAACCCGTCCCGTTCCGCCGGACAGTGAGACCCGTGGGTCGCGCCCCCGAACAGGAGGGTCCGTGCTCGCGGGTGTCTTCGGGCCGAATCAGCCGCCCCGCAGCTCAAGCTGATGCGAAACCAGATGTCAGGTGGGGGCCGTGGAGGACCACGGCGGCGCCCACCGCCCGTGCCATGGCTATGCGCCGAGTACGTCTTGTTTCTCCAGGGCCTTGCGCAGTGCCCGCACGGCGTAGAAGGAGCGGCTCTTGACGGTGCCGGGCGGGATGCCGAGGTGCTCGGCTGCCTGGGCCACGCTGCATTCCAGGTAGTACATGAGGCCGATGATGGTCCGATGCTGCTCTTTCAGCTCCCGCAGTGCTTCCAGCACCGCGTGGGAGGTGATCGTGGACCTCATGCCATCCCAGGAGGTGTCCAGGTCCTCGACCGGCATCAGCTCAAGCGGCCTGATCTGCCGAGCCCGGTGGTGGTCGATGACAAGGTTCCTGGCCACGGTGAACAGCCACGGCCTGATGTGGTCGCCGCGGGTGCCCAGGAACCGGGCGTGTTTCCAGGCACGGGCCGCGGTCTCCTGGAGGATGTCCTCCGCCTTGTGCCAGTCGCCGTCCAGCAGCCGCGTGGCGTACCGGACGAGCAGAAGTCCGTACTGATCGTAGACGTCTCGGATGAAGGCATCGCAGTCGGCGTCCGAAGTGACGTTCCGGGCATGCGCCCGAGCCGGAGCGAGGGTGGTGGTCCCCGCTTCCATGATCCCGTTCATGGGTGGCGCCCCATCCTGTTCAAGTGTTCTGTGGCGTGCTCTGCCGCATGCGCGGGCGAGTGGCTCAACCCTCGTAGGGAGCCCTTGGCCAAACCTTGTCGTCTCCTTGTCGTGCATCCTTGGCGTCTCTCGCCGACCGCTACGGCCAGGCCCTGGCATCCGCTGCGGAGCGCGCTTCCTGCCGAGTCGCAGACGGAAGGACCGCCGCCGTGGCGTTCGGGCCGCAGGAGGGCGGAGCGGGTGCCCGCTCGTGTCGCGACGTCCGTCACGTGTGGTGAGTGCCCGCGTCGCACGCCGGGCCGGTACGGGCTGAGTGGAGGCCGGCGGTCGGCACATGTGGCTCAGCGGAGGGGAAACCTGGAAGGCCATCGGCCAGGAAGCCGTCGGCCGGTGGCGGAAGAGCGTTGACGCTGTCCTCGGCGAACTCTCCAAGGAGGCGCCGACGATCTCGCGGCGGCCGCCAGGGCCGGATCCTCGATGGTTCCTTCCTGCCCATCCCGTAAGGGCACCGCGCCCGCGCAGGCCGCGAGCCAACGCTCAACTTGGGGCCGGCCGCCGGCGCGAGACCCTTCAGGCGCAACTCGTCCGTGACTGACGGCGCCGAGGACGGCATCGACTGCAGGGTGAACCGAAGAGCCGCGCGCCACGTTCAGCAGATCGAACGCCTACGCATCGGGGCAGCCTGCGGGCCAGGTGGCGACTCCTCGCTCGCTGACCCTGTGCCGAGGTCCGACACGGTTGCAGGGTGGTCGCCGGCCCTTCGATCGTGTTGCTCCGCAGCACGGCACCATCTCGGAAGGAAAACTCCCTTATGACGCGCACCCTCTCCCGGCTCGGGCTCGTCCTGGCAGCGGGAGCCATGACCGCTCTCCTGCCCGCCTCCCCGGTTCGCCGCGGCCCATCAGACCGCCTGCGGTGACCGGACGGACCCTTTCCGCGTCCGCTGAAGCTCGGCGGATGCGCGGACGAGTGATCATCCGCTGAACCATCCCGGTCGGTGCTGACCACGCTCGGGATCAATACACCTGGCGCGCGGGATCACCACTCCTCGGAGCAGGGAGCCGATGGCCCCCGACCGCCCTCTCCGGCACGGCGGGGGTGGGATCGGTATCCATGTCCAGGGCGGTGAGCCGGTCACGGACCTGCTGGGCGCTGTGCGACATGGCTCGCTCGTCGGCGCTTCGGAGGGCGTGGACCCAGTCCGCTCGTGCGCCTTCCCGGTCGCCCGAGGCCAGCCGGGTGTCGCCCAGCCGCATCAGTGAGCCGACGGCGTTCCTGTGGTCACCCAGTTCCTCGAACGCCCGTGTCGCCCGCTGGTAGGTGGCCACCGATTCCTCGTAACGGCCGAGCTCACGGAGGTTGTAGCCCAAAATGTCCCAGGCCTGGGCCAGCTGCCACGGCGCGTCCAGGCGCTGGAACAAGGCGATGCCCTCCTCGCTGTACTGAAGGCTTTTCTCGAGCTGCCCCAGGTTGGAGCGGAACCAGGCGAGTTCGACGAGGCACTCGGCCAACCACAACTCCTCACCTGTCTCCCGGGACAGCTCCAGTCCCCGCTCGGAGAACGTCACGGCCTCCTGGATCCGGCCGAACAGGAACAGCGCGCACGCCGTGACGTAGTGGGCTCGGGCCTGTTCACCCGTTGCGCCGAGCTCTTCGAAGATCGTGGTGGCGCGTCGCAGGTCGTGCAGGGCTTGGTCCTGATGGCCGAGATAGCCGTGGAGGCCACCGAGGTGGCGTAGGCAACGGCCTTCTTCGAGGCGGTTGTTCTGGCGCCGGGCCACTTCGAGGGCGGGGGTCAGTGCGGTGATGGCTTCGGGCCAGAATTCCTGGCGGTAGAGATAGTCCTTGAGTGACCAGGCCAGCCCGGTGGTGTGGTGGTCGAGCTTCTGGCTGACGGCGGTGTGGAGCAGGCCGGTCAGGACCCGGTGTTCGTCGGTGAGCCATCGGGTTGCCTGCTTGACGGTGGTGAGGTTCTCCGGGGTGACGCCTGAGTGGGGTGCACCGAGGTCGAGCTCGGGCGTTGTGTCGTGCTTCAGGAGCTGGTTGGCCTCGTAGGCGGTGAACATGTAGTGGTCCAGGCACCGGAGGGTGGCGTGGTGGCGTTCGTCGGTGGTGTCGTGGGTGTGGGTCAGTTCGGTGCCGTAGCCGCGCAGGAGGTCGTGCAGGCTGTAGCGGCCGGGCAGTGGTTGTTCCACGAGGCAGGAACTGACCAGGCCGGCGAGTGCGCGGCGGGTTCGGGGGAGGGGAAGGCCGGCGAGGCCGGCCGCGGCGGGGGCAGTGATGTGGGGGCCGGGGTGCAGGGCCAGGAGGCGGAAGAGCCGGGCGGTGGGCTCGTCCAGGGACTGGTAGGACCAGGAGAAGACGGTGCGTACGTCGGTGGTGGTGTCGAAGCCGGTGAACGCGTCGAGGCCGCCGTGGGTGTGTCGCAGCTCGTCGGCGATGGCGTGAAGGGGGAAGGAGGGATCGAGTTCGGCGCGGGCGGCGACCACGGCCAGGGCCAGGGGAAGTCGTCCGCACAGGCGGATGATGTCGGCTGTGGCGGTGGGCTCGGCGACCAGTCGTTCGGTTCCCAGGCGTCGTTCGAGGGCTTGGTGGGCCTCGCTGTGTGAGGGCAGGGGAAGGGTGAGGGGTTTGGCGCCGTCGGTGGTGATCAGGCCGGGGAGTTGGTTGCGGCTGGTGATCAGGGTGAGGCAGCCCGCCCCCGCGGGGAGCAGGGGGCGCACTTGTTGCTCGTCGCGGGCGTTGTCCAGGACGAGGAGGATCTGCCGGTCGGCGAGGAGGCTGCGGAAGAGTGTGCTGCGGCCGGGGGTGTCTTCGGGGATGCGCTGGGCGGGAACGCCGAGGGCGGTGAGGAAGCCGTGCAGGGCGTTGCCGGGTTCGACGGCGGGTGCGTGGGGGTGGAATCCGCACAGGTTGACGAAAAGCTGTCCGTCGGGGAAAGAGGGGGCGATGCGGTGGGCGTGGTGGACGGCGAAGGTGGTCTTGCCGACACCGGGAGCACCGCTGATGACGACGACAGGGGCAGCGGTCGGTCCGGGCCGGCCCGGTGCACCGCTCACGGCCGACAGCCACGCACCCTCGGCCGCCCGCCCCGCGAACACCGGGAGACTGCGCGGCAGTTGTGCCGGACGGGCCAGGTGCGGCGACGTGGTTCCCGCATCATCCGTGGCTGGGCCGCACCTCGCATCGGACCGATCGGCCGCGTGGGCCGGCTCGTCGGCGGCCGGGCCGACGGGCGCGGTTGCCTCGTCCTCGTCCGGCACCCCGGACATGGCCGCCCCGATCGGTTCGCTGCCGTGCCCGGCACCTCCGCCGGGGACGGATGCCGCGCCGAATCTGTTCCGTTCACCGGCTGGGTGAAGGGGTGGCAGGTCGTGGTGAAGGATGCCGTGGTGCAGGGCGCGTAGGGACGGGCCGGGTTCGAGGCCGAGTTCGTCGGCGAGGTGCCGGCGCAGGTCGGTGTAGCGCATGAGCGCTTCGGGGTGCCGGCCGGCGAGGTACAGGGCGCGCAGCAGCAAGGCCCAGCCGGTTTCCCGCAGGGGATGCTCTGTGGTCATTTCCTGTGCCGCGTCCAGGGCTTCGGTGATCCGTCCTTGGAGGAGCAGGGCCGTGGTGCGGATCTCGCGGGTGGTCTGCCGCAGTTCTTCCAGGCGTGCTGCCTCGTGGGTGGCGAACAGGTGGTGTGCGGCGTCGGCGAACGGGGTGCCGCGCCACATCTCCAGGGCTTTTCCGGCCTCTTCGACGACGCGTTCGGGCCGGTCCTGCGCCATGAACCGGTGTGCCTGGGCAAGGGCCCGCTCGAAGCGTACGGTGTCCCGGCTCTCGGGCGGCACACGCAGGGCGTAGCCCAGGGGTTCGGTGACCAGCACCTCGAAGGTGCCCTGTCGGCGCAGGTGTTGGGGTTCCAGGACCGCGCGTACCTTGCTGACGTGGGCGTGCAGGGAGTTCGTCGCTCCGCCCGGTGTGCGTCCCGGCTGCTGCGGCCACAGTTCCTCGCACAGCGTCTGCGGAGCGACCGCCCGGCCGTCGGCGAGCAGCAGGCGGATCAGCAGAAGCCGCTGCCTGCGCCGACCCGGATCGAGTACCGTGCCCGCCCGCCGTACCACCAGCGGACCCAGCAGTCCGAAGTCGAGCCCCTGCCCCACAGTTGTCACCGTACCCACTCAGAATCCCGCTCGACGGCGCCGCCAACGGGGGCACACACATGACCATGACCCGCGGACCTGTGGGCGACCCGCTCCCGCGGTGACGAACACCCCACGCCGGCACACCCGGACACCCGCGCGACCCTCGTCGCGGTGACCTGTCCGCCGAGGTGGGGTGGGGGGCCGGAGCATGTGATCGGCGCGGCGCGGACCCCGTCGTCCCCTTCCCGCATATCGGACAGGACATTAGCAGGACGCCACGGGGCGGGATGACTTCACCGGCGGCAGGACGCCACGGGGCGGGATGGCTTCACCGGCGGCAGGACGCCACGGGGCGGGATGGCTTCACCGGCGGCAGGACGCCACGGGGCGGGATGGCTTCACCGGCGGCGCGATGCGCCGAGGTGACAGGGACGCCTTCGTCGGTCGCGGCCCCTGCGGCCACGCAGCATCCCACCCGTCCTGCGCTGCTGCCCGGGCGCCATCGAGGTGCCCAGGCGGCGATGGAGGTTCAGTGGGCGAGCTCGAAGGTGGTGGCGCGGGGCAGGAACACCGTGCCCCCGTCCTTTGCCGTCGCCGGCGCGGACACGCACCAGGTGCCTGGGTCCAGCTCGGCCGCCTTCCTCACCGGGACTCTCGGCGTGTGGGTACAGCGGGATGTTTCGTCGTGGTGCCGGCGGCACCCCGCGACGGACGGCCCGTGAAGAACGCATCCGGTACGCGGTCCGTTCCGGTCGGCGGTCTCGCGGAGCGGGCCGGATCCCCTGTAGGCGGTCTGTGCACATGCCCCTCTTGCCAGAGGGGCATCCACACAGATGCCCTCACCCGCGACGAAGCGTGAACCAGCGTGACCTTCATTCCGTTGAGTGATCGAACGGTCGTCGTCAGGAGTGGGAAAAAGACATGGTCATCGTCGAAGGAACGAGCACCGCCCGGTTCGAACCGGTCCGAGCGGCGCTGGCAGCGCACCTGGAGTCCGGCGAGGAGTTGGGGGCGTCGATCGCTGTCGATGTCGACGGAGTCATGGAAGTCGATCTGTGGGGTGGGCATGCCGACGAAGCGCGGACCGTTCCTTGGCGCCAGGACACCTTGGTCAGCCTGTGGTCGACCACCAAGACCCTCAGCAGTCTGGCGGCCCTCGTCCTCGTCGACCGGGGGGCACTGGATCTGCACCGCCCGGTCGCGCACTACTGGCCCGAATTCGCTGCTCAGGGCAAGCAGGACATCGAGGTGCGGCATGTCCTGTCACACACCTCGGGGCTCTCCGGCTGGCAGCAGCCCTTCACGATCGACGATCTGTACGACTGGCCGACCGCGAGCGCCCGGTTGGCCGCGCAGGCGCCCTGGTGGGAGCCGGGCAGTGCATCGGGCTACCACATGCAGACTCAGGGACAGCTGGTGGGAGAGCTTGTCCGGCGGGTCAGCGGCCGTACCCTGACCGAGTTCGTCGACACCGAGATCGCCAAGCCGTCACAAGCCGACGTCCAGATCGGTGCGCGGCAGGCCGACTGGCCGCGCATCGCCGAGCTGGTGGCCCCGTCGCAGCTCCCCGGAATGCCCGCCGGCCTCGATCCCGAAGGGATCTTCACCAAGACGCTGCTCGGAAGCCCCGCCCGGGACGAGCACGTCGACACCCCGCAGTGGCGCCGTGCCGAACTCGGAGCCGTCAACGGACACGGCAACGCACGAGGCATGGCCCGCGCCCTCTCCGTGATCTCACGGCACGGCCAGGTGAACGGCCACCGGCTCCTCTCCGCGGACACGGTGGACAAGGCCCTCGAGGTACAGGCCGACGGAATCGACCTGTTCCTGGGCGTTCCCGTGCGCTGGGGCATCGGCTTCGCGCTCGCCGACGCCAGGACGCTGCCGCACATGCCCACCGGAAGGGTCTGCTTCTGGGTCGGCCGGGGCGGCTCGATGGTCATGATGGACCTCGACCGGCGCGTCACGTTCTCGTACACGATGAACCGGCTGGGCGACGGACTACTCAGCTCGGAGCGCACCCTCAGCTACATGAGGCATGTCTACGAAGTCCTGGACTCCACCGACTGAGGCCCGCCCGCTCCACCCCGGAAGCCCGCAGGCCCGGACCAGCGGCACCGTGGGCGAAGCCGTGACTCTCCGGTTCAGCCCCCGTCGGAATGCCGTTCCCGTGTTGTGCCCCGGCGCAGTGCGAGGGCGCACCACCCGATGACCAGGGTGTTGATCAGCGCTCCGAGAACGGTGGAGAGGTAGAACATCCCGTTCCCGGTGTGAACCGACCCTGTCTTCTCATCGTAGGACAGGACGAAAGGCGTTCTGCGCGGTAGGTAGTTGGGGGGTCGGGCGATGCTCCAGGGCCAGGTCGGGCGGCAGCCCGGCAGTCGCTCTCCGGGGCCGTTGTCGCGCGTCGCCCCTCATCCGTCCGATCCGCGCTGACCACCTGGCGCAGACGGAACGCACCACAACTCGGTCATCCACAAAGGAACTCGGTGCTTCGTTCCTCGAACGCACCGGCCCGCTTCGCCGGCACGGTCCGGTGAGGACCGACAACCAAGGAAAAGGACATTCACGCATGCGCATCACCCACCTGGCCCGTCCGAGCCGCAGATCCGCCCTGCTCGGTGTCACAGCGGCCGTGGGACTGTCCGTGGCCGCCGCCACCCTGCCCGGCGTAGCCGGTGCGGCGTCCCACCGTCCGACACGTCCGACGATCGTGCTGGAGCACGGGGCGTTCGCCGACGCGTCGAGCTGGGACGGTGTCGTCACCCGGCTGCAGCGTGCGGGCTATCCCGTGGTGTCCGCCGCCAACCCGCTGCGTGGTCCGGCGACTGACGCCGCTTACCTGCGCAGCGTCGTCGACCACATCGACGGGCCCGTGGTCCTGGTCGGTCACTCCTACGGCGGTACCGTCATCAGCCAGGCCGCCGCGGGCCTGGAGGGCAAGGTGAAGGCGCTGGTCTACATCGCCGCGTTCCTGCCCGACACGGGCGAGAGTTCGCTCGGACTGACGAACAAGTTCCCCGGCAGCACCCTCGGCCAGGCGATCGAGTCCGTCAACTACACGCTGCCTGACGGTGGTCAGGGTGCAGACGTGTACATCAAGCCGGAAAAGTTCCGCGACCAGTTCGCTGCGGACGTGCCGGCGGACAAGGCCAGGCTCATGGCAGCAGGGCAGCGTCCGATCGCCGCCGCCGCGTTGGAGGAGAAGTCGACGAAGGCCGCCTGGAAGACGATCCCCTCCTGGTCACTGGTCACCACCGAGGACCTCAACATCCCCGTGGCCGCCCAGCGCTACATGTCGGCCCGTGCCGGGGCTCGCACCACGGTCATCGACGCGTCGCACGCGGTGTCCGTGTCCCGCCCCGAGGCCGTCGCCCGCATCGTGGAGCAGGCGGCCCGCACGGTCCGCTGACCGGCAGCTGCGCCCTGGCGCGGCATCGCGAGTCCCCACAGCCCTGCCCGTCCGGGCATTTCACCACTAAACGCGTTTCCCACCGAAAGGCAGTAACCAGCATGGCGTTCATCACCGTCGGCCAGGAGAACTCGACCACCATCGAGCTGTACTACGAGGACCACGGCAGCGGGCAGCCGGTCGTACTGATCCACGGCTACCCGCTCGACGGCCACTCCTGGGAGAAGCAGTCCGCCGCCCTGCTGTCGGCCGGCTACCGCGTGATCACGTACGACCGGCGCGGTTTCGGCCGCTCCAGCCAGCCCACCACCGGCTACGACTACGACACCTTCGCCGCCGACCTGAACACGGTCCTGGAGACGCTCGACCTCAACGACGTCGTCCTGGTCGGCTTCTCCATGGGTACCGGCGAGGTCGCCCGCTACCTGGGAACCCACGGCTCCGCCCGGATAGCCAAGGCAGCCTTCCTCGCCTCCCTCGAACCTTTCCTCCTCAAGACCGACGACAACCCCGGCGGCGTCGACGGCACCATCTTCAAGGACATCGAAGAGGCCGTCACCGCCGACCGCTACGCCTACTTCACCGCGTTCTACGAGAACTTCTACAACCTCGACGAGAACCTCGGCACCCGCATCACCGAGGAAGCCGTCCGCAACAGCTGGAACATTGCCGCCGGAGCCTCCTGGTACGCCTCCCTGGCCTGCGTGGCGACCTGGTCCACCGACTTCCGTGCCGACCTCCCCAAGATCGACGTCCCGGCACTGATCCTGCACGGCACCGCCGACCGCATCCTGCCCATCGAGGCCACCGGAGAACGCTTCCACCAGTCACTCCCGCAGGCGGACTACGTCGTCATCGACGGCGCCCCCCACGGCCTGCTGTGGACCCACGCCCAGGAAGTCACCCAGGCCCTCCTCACCTTCCTGGCCAAGTGACCGACGGCCGACGGCCCTCCCGCCGGTAGCGGGCACGCGGCCCGTTGCCCGGGGGACGCGAGGCTGAGCCCGCTCGTGCGCTCGCGGGCCGCTCGCCGGCAGGACCATGAACCGTGCGCACCCCGCCGTCGTTCCCACGACGGCGGGCTGCACGAACCTCTTCTGGATCCAGGACGGTTTCCCGCCGAGCAGCTCCGGCATGGCCAGCCCGTCCTGATCGACGCCCCGCCGGTCGATCTCATGGGGCATGCTCCGGCTGCACGAGCCACAGCGCGGCGCCCGTGAGGGTGGGATGCACCGAGGTGCAGGACAGCGGCCCGGGCCTGCCCGACGGATCCCGCGGCCGCAGGATCTTCGCCCTCAGCGCGACAGGCCGGGAGCAGCGCGGGCCTTCACCGGGCAGAGGTCCTTTTCGCCAGCAGCGCCTGGGGTGCATCCCGGAGCACGGTGTCGACCGCCGCGGCGCCCAGGCGTCGGCGCAGCCGCGGGACGAAGTCCCGGCCGAGTACGTCCATCCCCGGCCCGCCGCCGTAGGCGCTGAGCGAGGATCTGCGTCCGACGTCGGTCCCCAGGCAGACGTGGCCCAGTTCGCCGGCCTCGGCCATGCGCTCGATCAGGTCCAGGACCACCGAGTCCGGCCGGTACTTGATCCGCCCGATCGTGTCGTAGACGAGGTGGGCGCCGCGGGCGATCAGGTCGAGGTGGAGTTCCGGATCGGGGTTGCGGTCGGTGTGGGCGAGCAGGACCCGTTCGGGCGGTACGCCGTGCTTGTCCAGGAGGTCCAGGGCGGCATGTGCGGCGGTTCCGACCTCGGTGTGGACCGCCACGGCCACGCCCGTCTGCCGGGCCGCCGCCGCTCCCGCGGCGAACCAGCGTTCCTCGTGAGGGTCGATCCGGTGGTACGAAGCACCGAGTTTGATGATCCCGGCCTTGTGAGGGCTGGGGGCGGGGCGGGGGAAGTCCCAGTCGTGGCTGTCCATGCCGACTCGCAGGTCGTCCAGGAGCACGTCGAGAAGCGTCGCGTCGTCGGCGTGACGGGCCCAGTGAGCGGCCGGATAGTGCGCGCTGCGGTGGTAACCGGTCGCGGCGACGATATGGAGGGCGCTGGCGCGGGAGACCTCGGCGAGTTGGGTGGGGCGGCGTCCGAGGCCGACCGGTGTCAGGTCGACGACGGTGCGCATGCCGCTCGCCGCGACGCGCAGGAGCTCGGCCGCCGCCTTGTCGGTGTCGAGGAACTCGTCACCCGGGTTGACCGGGGTGCGAAGGAAGACGTGCTCGTGGGCATCCACCTCGCCGAGTTCGGCGGCGGCGACAGGACCGAGGACCGTCTCGACGACAGGCAATGTTGTTCCCCTCTGCCACGCGCGGGCGGCCGAAGCCGACAGGCCGGCGGCGGCCGGGGCCCAGTGGCTAGGCCAGCTCGATGTGGAACACGAACCGGGATCCCGCGTACCGGGACTCGGTGAGTTCGACGGGTGTGCCGTCGGCGGTGGTGACCAGTCGGCGTTCGACGAAGATGGGCGCGCCGACGGGCAGGTCCAGCAGGGCGGCGTCGTCGTCGGTGGCGATGGCCGCGATCTGGGTTCCGGTCGCGCGGGAAGGGGCGAAACCCTTCTCGGCGAGTGCCTGATGCAGTGATCCGTGGGCCAGGTCCTCGCGCAACAGCCAGGCACAGGACGGCGGCAGCACGACGTTCTCGATCGCCATCGGCTGGTCGTCGGCCAGCCGCAGCCGCCGTACCTGAACGACGTTGGACTGGCGGGCGAGCCTGAGCGCGGTGGTCTCCTCCTGGGTACCCGCGCGCCGTTCGCTCGTCAGGACGGTCGATGACACGGTCATGCCGCGCAGCGCCATCTCCTCGGTGAACGAGCGCAGTCGGCCCATCTGGCGGTGGACCTGCGGTTCCCCCACGAAGGTGCCGACACCGGAGATCCGGTAGATCGCACCCTCGGCGACCAGGCGCTGCGTCGCCTGGCGGACGGTCATCCGGCTGACCTGGAACAGTTCGCACAGTTCCGCGTCGGACTCGATCTGATCCCCGGGCTTCAGCCCCGCGATCCGGCCGCGGATGTGCCGTTCGACCGCTTCATGTCGCGGCATGGGCCGCCGAGCCACGGCTTTCCTCCCTTGTCCCGGGACCGGTGTCTATACCGGTATGCGTTCCGCAGCATAGGCCGTCACCCAGTACGCGTCCACACCCGTCCATGCCCTGTCGGAGGCGACGATCGGCCAGTGATCAGCCAGTCCGCGTGCTTGACGTCGGGGCGGTCGCCGCCTTAGCGTCCTGCCATGTACTACCTGTCTATACATTATCCGTCGAACGCTGCTCCGCGGTAGGGCGCACCGTCTTCGCCCTCGTACCAGAGAGGTTCTGCCGTGTCTTCGTGGATCCGTACCGCAGTCGGGATCGTCGAGAGGCTCGCCGAGTCCCAGGCCGACGCCATCGAGGCCGCGGCCCAGATCGCGGCCAGGTCGATCGCCGACGACGGCGTCGTCCACACCTTCGGCACCGGTCATTCGCGCATGCCGGTGGAGGAGATCTTTCCCCGCTACGGCTCCTACCCCGGTTTCCAGCCGCTGGTGGAGCTCTCGATGACGTTCCACACCCAGGTGGTGGGGGCCAACGGACAGCGGCAGGCGATGTTCATCGAGCGCGTCGAGGGGCTCGCCGACCAGATCCTGGCGAACTTCCGGCTGCGCCCTTGCGACAGCATGTTCATCTTCAGTGTCAGCGGACTCAACGCCGTCCCCATCGAGATGGCGATGGGCGCGAAGAAGGCGGGCCTGCCCGTCATCGCGGCCACGTCACTGCGGGAGACCAACGCCGCCGAACCGCGGCATCCGAGCGGATCCCGGCTCGCGGACCACGCCGACGTCGTGATCGACCTGGGATCACCGGTCGGCGACGCCATCTGTCAGGTCCCCGGCCTGGACGTCCCGGTCGGCCCGGTGAGTACCTTCACCGCGATCGCCGTGGTCAACGAGATCAAGGTCAGGGTGGCCGAGTTGCTGGCCGAGCGGGGTGCCATGCCGCCGGTCATCACCAGTTCCCGCCTGGTCGGCGCGGAACGCAGCGACGAACTGTTCGAGGGCGCCTACCTCGAGTTCGCGCGCCGCTCCGCCGCCGCCCTGCGCACCGCGGACGGCGCACGGTGAAGCGCCTGCTGGTGGCCGGTGCCCGCGGCGGGATCGGCGCCGCGTGCGTCAAGGCCGCACGGGCCGACGGTGCGCAGGTCTTCGAGGCCGACCGCGACACGTACGACATCACCGTGTCCACGGGTGCCGACGCGGCCGTGGCGCGAGCGGCCGAGGCCCTGGACGGTCTCGACGGCATCGTGCACGCGGTGGGCATGTCCGGTCGGCGTCTCGGTGACGGGCCGGTGGACGAGTGCGGCGACGAGGCGTGGCGCGAGGTGCACCGGGTCGATCTCGACTCGGTGTTCTACCTGTTGCGCGCCGGCCTGCGGCAGTTGTCCGGCTCGGGCGGGTCGATCGTCGTCATCGGCTCGGCTCTGGCAAGCACGCTCGACGAGGACTTCCTCACCGCGGCCTACGCCAGCGCGAAGGGCGCCCTCGTTCCTCTGGTGCGCTCGGCCGCGTTCACCGGAGCCCCCAAGGGGGTGCGCGTCAACATCGTCGCGGCCGGCCTGGTGGACACCCCCATGGCCGCGCGCGCCATGACCGATCCCGCGATCGAGGGACGGATGCCGCGGTTGATGCCGCTCGGCGCGCGGGCCTGCAGTCCCGGAGAGATCGCCGACACCGCCGTGTGGCTGCTGTCGGACGCCGCCTCCCGCACCACCGGCGCGGTGGTCCCCGTAGACGGAGGGTGGCACCTGAGGTGAACGGCACACGCGTCAGCCAGGCGGAGGCCCGGCGTCATCCGCTCCTGTGGGACGGCGACGTGGTGGTCGTCGGCGGCGGTTCGGCGGGCTCGGCGGCGGCGGTCGCGGCCGCCCGGCGGGGCGCTTCCACCCTTCTCGTGGAGGGCGCCGCTCACCTGGGCGGCACCGGGGCGAGCGTTCTGGACACCTTCTACGGCTTCTACGCGCCCGGCACGGGTGAGCGTGTCGTCGGCGGCGTCGGCTGGGAGGTGTGCCAGGCGCTCACCGAGCGCGAGGCCGCCTTCGAGCGCCCCAACACCTACGGTGCCGGCACCGGTGTCACCTACGACCCCGAGACGCTCAAGCTGGTCTGGGACGAACTCGCCGGCGGCGCCGGGGTGCGGGTCCTGTTCCACGCCCGTGCGTCACGGGTGGTGATGGAGGATCGACACGTCGTCGGGGTGGTCGTCGAGACGGTCGCCGGACCCGGACACGTGCGCGCCGGGGTCGTCGTCGACGCCAGCGGTGACGCCGACGTCGCGTGGCGGGCGGGGGCGGCGCTGGAGCGGCCCGCCGAGGACCGCGTCGTGCAACCGCTCACCCAGACCTTCCGGCTCGCCGGTGTCGACGCCGCGGCGACCCCCACGGCGGAGCTGCACCGCCTGATGGCCCGGCACGCGGACTCCGGAGCGTACGAACTGCCCCGGCGTGAGGGGTCCGTGCACCGGACCACCGAACCCGGCGTCGTCCACACCAACGTGACGCGCGTGAGCGGCGTCGACCCCACCGACCCGTGGCAGCTCTCGGCAGCCGAGCAGGCGGGGCGCCGCCAGGTCGTCGAGTACACGCGGTTCCTCGTCGAGCAGGTACCGGGGTACGAACGCGCCTTCCTCGTCGCGTCCGCACCACGCATCGGCGTGCGCGAGAGCCGCCGCCTGATCGGCGAGTACGTCCTGGGCCGGGAAGACGTCATGAGCGCGCGTCAGTTCGCGGACGCCATCGCGCGCTGCGGCGCTCCGATCGAGGACCACGGCGCCGGGGACAGGACGATCTGGCAGTACGTCGGCTCCGGTGACGAGACTCCCACCGGTCGCACGTACGGCATTCCCTACCGGTCTCTGCTGCCTCGCGGCGTCGACGGTCTGCTCGTCGCGGGCCGGTGCCTGTCGGCCACCCATGACGCCCACGCCTCCGTCCGCTCCATCGGACAGTGCATGGCGATGGGGCAGGCCGCGGGGACCGCGGCGGCGCTGACGGTGTCCGCCGGATGCCGGCCTCGCGATGTGGACGTCGTCGAACTGCGTGAGCGGCTCGCTGCCGACGGCGCCCTGATCTCTCCCGACTGACCGGCTCTGGTGGAAAAGGCTAGACAGGTCGTCTGCCTGAACGTCGGCTCCTCTTGAGCGCCGGTCACTTCGGCTCAGTCAGCCAAAGTTTCCGTTTCTTTTCGGCTCAACCGATTGACTCGATGATGTGCGCAACCTAGCTTCCCGTTAAGTCTATACAGGCAGTACCGATGGTGATCAGGAGATCGCATGGTGGTGACCAGGGGCGGTCCTCGCCCCGAAGGGTCCGCCCTGGGCGTGGACATCGGGGGTACGAACATCAAGTGGGTGCACCGGGCCGGCACGGCCGTCCTCGCGCGGGGCACGCTGCCCACCCCGGCCGCGGGCCCCGCGCAGGTCGCCGCCACCATCGCCGAGATGGCGGACGCGCGCACCGTCGAGGCCATCGGCGTAGCACTGCCCGGTCACCTCGCCCCGGACCTGCGCTCCACCACCACCGTCCCGAACATCGACGGCGACTGGCAGGGTTTCCCGCTGGCGGACACGCTCGAGCACGCGACCGCGAAGCCCGTCCTGCTGATGAATGACGCACGCGCGTTCGCCTCGGCGGAACTCGCTCTGGGCTCCGCGCGGGGGCACACCGACGTGGTGTTCATGACCATGGGCACGGGCATAGGCGGTGCGATCGCCCTGGACGGTCGCGTCCTGCGCGGGCCCGGCGACCGGATCGGCGAGATCGGGCACATGACCGCCGATCCGGGGGGTGACCCCTGCGGATGCGGGGCCCGCGGCTGTCTGGAAACGGTCGCGGGCGGCCGGGCACTCGCGGCCCTCTGGTCCCGGTCCCTCGCCTCTCGCGGGACCGGGAACCAGGGCCGGTCGCTCACACCCGAGGACCTGGTCCGGGCCGCACGGTCGGGTGACGCCACGGCCCGGGGGATCCTTGGAAGCGTCGGCATGGTCGTGGGCACGGTACTGGGGAGCGTGCTGGCCCAACTCGGCCTCTCGACCGTCGTCGTCGGCGGTGGTGTCGCGCCCGCCTTCGACATGATGCGACCGGCCGTCGAGTCGGCACTGCGCGACCGTCGGTCACTGATCGGACCGGTGACCCTCCTGGCCGCCGAGCTCGGCCCGTACGCCGGTGCGACGGGGGCGGCCCTGCACACCACGGCGCAGCCCCTCGCCGTCCCTTCGACATCTCAGTTATCCGTGAACTGACGGCCTTCCGCAGCCTTTGACGGGCGCGCAGCCCGGTGAACGGCCACCCACGCGGCGACCTGCACCTCGCCTGTCGTCCCACCGGCGGGCGGGCACGCCCGGCGGCCCCGTTCCGACCGCCGAAGGAATCCGCGCCCCCGGTTCCCTCCTGTCGACGCGCCTTCCCGCCCGCCTTCCGCAGCGCCGGATCCGGCGCCCTGACCGCCGGCCGCCGTTCTCCCCGCGCGGCGGCCGGTCTCCCTCACGCCCAGCCCAGGACGGTTTCCCGATGATCGACGCATACGTCGGCGACGGCTCGGTACAGAACGAACCGGGCCCCTCCGAGCGGTCCCAGCACACCGCGCGACAGCGGTGGTGGCGCACGGCCGTCATCTACGAGGTGTACGTCCGCAGTTTCCTGGACAGCACCGGGGACGGCATCGGCGACCTGGCCGGTGTCCGCGCGGGCCTGCCGTACCTCAAGCGACTCGGTGTCGACGGCATCTGGCTCAACCCGTTCTATCCCTCCCCGCAGTACGACCACGGCTACGACGTCGCCGACTACTGCGACGTCGACCCGGTCTACGGGGACCTGGTGGAGTTCGGCCGCCTGGTGGACGACGCGCACCGTCTGGGGTTCAAGGTGCTCATCGACATGGTCCCCAACCACTGCTCCAGCAAGCACCCGTGGTTCCTCCAGGCCCTGGCCGAAGGCGCGGACGGCGGCCCCGCCAGATCCCGCTTCCACTTCGCCGAGGGCCGTGGCGAGCGCGGTGAACTGCCGCCCAACAACTGGTACTCGATGTTCGGCGGGCCCGCCTGGACCCGGGTCACCGAGCCCGACGGCACGCCGGGCCAGTGGTACCTGCACCTGTTCGGGCCGGAGCAGCCCGACCTGAACTGGCGCAACCCCGAGGTCGGCGGCTACTTCGAGCAGGTGCTGCGGTTCTGGCTGGAGCGCGGTGTCGACGGGTTCCGCATCGACGTGGCCACCGGCCTGTTCAAGCATCCCGGACTGCCGGACTCCCCGGACCCGGCGGCCGACGCGCGGGCCCGCGACACCGTCAACCCCCTGGCGTGGAACCAGCCCGAGACACACGGTGTCTGGCGCACCTGGCGTGCCATCTGCGAGGAGTACACCAGACGGGACGGCATCGACCGGCTGCTCGTCGGAGAGGTGTCGGTGCGCACACCGGCCGAGCAGGCCGCCTACGTCCGCCCCGACGAACTCCATCAGGCGTTCTTCTTCCACATGCTGACGGCGCCGTGGGACGCCGCCACCTTCCGCAGGGTCATCCAGGACGCGCTGCGGGACATCGCCGACACCGGCTCGACCATCACCTGGGTGCTCAACAACCACGACCAGGTCCGCACCGTCACCCGGTACGCGGCCGCCGCCCGCGCTCGCGCCGCCGCGCTGCTGATGCTCTCCCTGCCCGGTGCCGCCTACCTCTACCAGGGCGAGGAACTCGGGCTGCCGGAGGTCGTCGACCTGCCGGACGAGGTGCTCACCGACCCGATCTTCCACCGCAGCGGCAGCCGCGTGGGGATCCGGGACGGCTGCCGGGTACCGCTGCCGTGGTCGGATCACCTGTCCCCGTTCGGCTTCACCTCGGGCGACGGTGTCGGCACGCCGTGGCTGCCCCAGCCCGCCTGGTTCGCCGCGCACACCACCGAACGGCTCATGGCCGACCCCGGATCCTTCTGGCACCTCTACCACGACGCGCTCGAGCTGCGCGCGAACCTGCCGTCGCTCGGCACCGGGACGCTGCGCTGGCTGGAGTCGCCGCCGCAGGTCCTGGCCTTCGTCCGCGGCGACGGGCTGGTGTGCGCCGTCAACTTCGGCGACGCCCCGTGTCCCGCCCCGGCACCCGGCACGCCGCTGCTCGCGAGTGGTCCCTGCCCGCCCGGGACCCTCCCCGGCAGCACCGCCGCCTGGTGGGCGGCCGACGCCCTCACGGGCTGACCCCGCTGTCCCTCACCACATGTTCTTCCGTCTTTCACAAAGGAGTGACCGATGAATGGCAGAGCAGCGGCAGCACTGACGGCCGTCACCGTCCTGATGATCGGGGCCGCCGGGTGCGGCTCCTCGGACAAGGACACCGCCGGCGACCCTGCGGCCACCGGTGCCAAAGGCACCTCCACGCTGGACCTGCCCCGGCTCGACGGGCAGAACCTGCAGGTGGCCGGCGTCTGGACAGGCGCCGAGCAGAAGAACTTCCTCAAGGTACTGGCCCGCTTCGACAAGCTGACGGGAGCCAGGACCACCTTCGTGCCCACCGGCGACAACGTGTCGACCTTCGTCGGCAGCAAGATCCAGGGCGGCTCCCCGCCGGACGTGGCCCTGCTGCCCCAGCCCGGCGTGCTCCAGCAGTTCGCCAAGGCCGGCTGGCTCAAGCCGCTCCAGCCGGACGTGACCAAGGAACTGGACCAGAACTACAGCAAGGTCTGGCGCGACCTCGGCACCTACAAGAACACCCCGTACGGCGTGTTCTTCAAGGTCACCAACAAGTCGCTGTTCTGGTACAACACCGCGGCCTGGGAGCAGGCCGGACTGACCACCGCCCCCACCACCTGGGACCAACTGCTCAAGGACGGCCAGACACTCTCCGACTCCGGCACCCCGCCGTTCTCCATAGGCGGCGGCGACGGCTGGGTCCTGACCGACTGGTTCGAGAACATCTACCTCAGCCAGACCGGCCCGGCGATGTACGACAAGTTGACGAAGCACCAGATCAAGTGGACCGACCCCTCGGTGACCAAGGCGCTGACCACACTGGGCCGGCTCTTCGGCAGGCCCGATCTGATCGCCGGGGGCACCCGCGGGGCGCTGCAGACCGACTTCCCCACCTCGGTCGACCAGGTCTTCGCCAAGCCGCCCAAGGCAGCGCTGGTCTACGAGGGGGAGTTCATCGCGACCAACATCACCCAGGAGACCACGGCCAAGGTGGGCACCGACGCCAAGGTCTTCCCCTTCCCGTCCGTGGACGGCGGTGAGGCACCGGTGCTGAGCAGCGGCGACGTCGCGGTCGCGCTCAAGGACGGCAAAGGCGCCCAGGCGCTGATGCGCTTCCTGGTCTCTCCCGAGGCGGCGGCGATCGACGTGCAGCAGGGCGGTTTCCTGTCACCGAACAAGGCGGTCGCCTTCTCCGACTACCGCGACGACATCGTGCGGGACATAGCGAAGAACCTGATCAAGGCGGGCGACAACATCCGGGTCGACATGTCCGATCAGGCGCCGGCCGCGTTCGGCGGCACCAAGGGGCAAGGAGAGTGGAAGGACCTGCAGGACTTCCTCGCCAAGCCCTCCGACGTCGCGGGCGCGCAGAAGCAGCTCGAGGCGGACGCCGCGAAGGCGTTCGGCAAGGCGGGCTGAGCGGCCGTCATGTCACAGACACTCACCCCTCCGTCCCCCGCCGCCCCCGCGGCGGCGGGGGCACCCGCCCGCCGCACGGGGAGGACACCCCGGGGCCGTACCTGGGTCGCGGCGTTCTTCCTGTTGCCCGCGCTGGTCCTGCTCGGCGCGCTCGTCGTGTATCCGATCGTCTGGTCGGTCGTGCGCAGTCTCTTCGGCCCCGACGGCTTCACCCACTTCGTCGGGCTGTCCAACTACACCGGTGTCTTCACCGACCACCAGACACTCGTCGCCATCAAGAACAACGCGATCTGGGTCGTGGTCGCACCCGTCGCGGCCACGGGGCTCGGCCTGATCTTCGCCGTGCTCACCGAGCGGATCCGCTGGGGCACCGCGTTCAAGCTGGTCGTCTTCATGCCGATGGCCATCTCCATGCTGGCCGCCGGCATCATCTTCCGGCTGGTCTACGACCAGGACCCCGGCAAGGGCGTGGCCAACGCGATGGTCACCGGCGTCCACGACACCTTCTTCAAGGCGTCGGCGTACCCCGGAGCCCATCCGAGGGTGGCGGGCCCCGGCAGCACCCTGACGGGCCCGGTCGGCGGACCCTACACCGGCAAAGCAGTCAGCCCCGGTGACGGTCCGGCCGCGCTGGCGCTCGTCGGAGTGCAGCCCGGCACCCTGACCGGCGCGACGCAGGCCGCCGCACCGGGGTCGTGCCCCTCGGGCGCCTTGTGCGGCACGGTCTGGCTGGACTTCCAGCCGGGCGGCGGCACCCCCGGGAAGATCGACCCGGGGGAGAAGGCACTGGCCGGCGTCCGGGTGGAGGCGGTGCGTGACGGGCGGGTGCTCGCCACGGCGACCGCCGCCGAGGACGGCACGTTCACTCTGCCCGCGTCCCGGATCGGCACCTCACCGATCCGACTGCGTCTGCCCGCGACGAACTTCACCGCCCAGTACGCGGGTGTCAACTGGCTCGGCCCGACCCTGGTCACCTGGTCGATCATCGGCGCCTACGTCTGGATGTGGACCGGTTTCGCCATGGTCCTCATCGCTGCCGGACTGGCCGGCATCCCCCGGGAACTGCTGGAGGCGGCACGCGTCGACGGTGCGAAGGAGTGGCAGGTCTTCCGCCGCATCACGGTGCCGCTCCTGGCGCCGGTGCTGGGCGTGGTGCTGGTCACGCTGGTGATCAACGTGCTGAAGATCTTCGACCTGGTGTACGTCATCGCGCCCGGCGCCAGCCAGCAGGACGCCAACGTACTGGCCCTGCAGCTCTACCTGTCCTCCTTCGGCGGCGGCAACGACCAGGGCACCGGCAGCGCGCTCGCCGTACTCCTGCTCGCCTTGGTCGCGCCGGCCATGTTCCTCAACATCAAGCGGTTCCGACAGGAGAAGTCACGGTGACAACCCTTCAGATCGCCGAGACCGCGCAGACCCTCCGGGCCGCCGGGGCCGCCTCCGGCCGCACAGGACCGGGCGCCGCCGCCCGCGCGGCTCGCCGCCTGGCCGGCGGATCCACCCGGCTCGTCCTGCTGGCGGTCGCCCTGTTCTGGCTTCTGCCCACCGTCGGCCTGCTGCTCTCCTCGCTGCGCGGGCCCCTGGACATCCAGGCGTCCGGCTGGTGGACGGCCCTCACCAAGCCCGCGCAGCTGACCCTGCACAACTACACCAACCTGCTGGACGACCCGACGATCACGCATTCGTTCCTGAACAGTCTGCTGATCACCGTCCCGGCCACGGTGCTGGTCGTGGTCGTCGGCTCGCTCGCCGGGTACGTCTTCGCATGGGTCGAGTTCCCGGGCCGGGACTGGGTCTTCCTGCTAGTCGTCGGCCTGCTCGTGGTGCCGCTGCAGGTCGCGCTGGTGCCCGTCACCAGCCTGTTCGGGAAGCTCGGGATCTTCGGCAGCATCGTCAGTGTGGTCCTCTTCCATGTCGCCTTCGGCCTGCCGTTCGCGATCTTCCTGCTCCGCAACTTCTTCGCGGGGATCCCGCGCGAACTGCTGGAGGCCGCCCGTCTGGACGGGGCGGGCGAGTTGTGGCTCTTCATCCGGGTGGTGGTTCCACTCGGCGGGCCCGCGATAGCCTCGCTCGGCATCTTCCAGTTCCTGTGGGTCTGGAACGACATGCTCGTGGCGCTCATCTTCGCCGACCCGGGCTCGGCGCCGCTCACGGTGGCCCTGCAACAGCAGACCCGTCAGTTCGGCACCAACATCGACGTCCTGTCCTCCGGCGCCTTCCTCTCCATGATCATCCCGCTGGTGGTCTTCTTCGCCTTCCAGCGGCAGTTCGTCAACGGGGTCATGGCGGGGGCGCTGAAGTAGCGGGTGCTCATCGCGTCTCCAGGTCGCCTGGCCCGACGACCGAACGTGGGACGTGGAGTGGTCGCGATGCGTTCGGTGGGGCAGCGACAGGCGCTGCCCCACTGCGAGTTCACACGCGCGAGTCGGCTGCCGGCGTCGTGAACGCCGGCCAGACAGCGGGAGAGACAGCCAGGAACTGGCTCCGAGTGTCCTTCGAGTCCCGGACAAGAACGGCCTGAGCGCGCATCGTGACAGTCCCGCGTCAGTGCGGCGTACCAGCGCCAGGGCCGCGTCGGCCGGTGACCGGCGACGACCTTCCGCGCGAGCGTGTCCCTGCTCGCGCTGTCCGTGCTGACGGCACGCTTCACCGACCTCGCGGACAACGCCCGCGCCTCCGCTCGGCGGACGGATCGTCCTCCTGATCGCAACCGCGCGGTGGTCCGGGCTGCAAGACGCCGCTGGGCATACCGAGACGCATCGGACGGGGCGTTGCGGCGGGGGAGGGCGGCAAGGGGAGAGCGTGCCCGGTCGACGGTATGTGGCCCCCGGTGGGCCGGCGTCGCCGGTGGGCCCGCATACTCGGTGATCGTCGCGGTGCCGTGAGTGCGGTGACTGCTGTGGCCGGTGCGCTGTGTGGGCAGAAGGGCTGTTGGGGTTATGACGGACGCGAACGAACCGGCCGTGCCGGAAGTGGTGGACAGTCCCGCTGTTCGCGCGCAGCCGAGCGGCAGCCTGGCACGCTGGTTGCTGCGCCACCGGGTACAGCCGGTCGGGCCGGCGGCGGGTGAGGGTCACACCGAGCAGCACGCCTGGTGGAAGGTGATGTGCCTGACGGGGGTGGACTACTTCTCCAGCCTGGCGTACGTACCGGCGATCGCGGCGCTCGCGGCCGGGGCGGTGTCGCCGTTGGCGACGCTGCTGATCGTGGCGCTGACGCTGGTGGGGATGCTGCCGATGTACCGGCGGGTGGCCCGGGAGAGCCCGCACGGAGCCGGGTCGGTGGCGATGCTGGAGGATCTGCTGCCGTTCTGGTGGGGCAAGCTGTTCGTGCTGGTCCTGCTGGGCTTCGTGGCCACGTCGTGGATCATCACGATCACGCTGTCCGCGGCGGACGCCTCCGTCCACATGATGGAGAACCCCTATCTGCCCCATGCCCTGCACGGCCACGAGGTCGCCATCACGGTGGCGTTGTTGCTGGTGCTCGGAGGGGTGTTCCTGCTCGGGTTCAGCGAAGCGGTCAGCGTGGCCATTCCGCTGGTCGCGGTCTTCCTCGTGCTCAACGCGGTGGTCATCGCCGTGGGACTGGCGGATGTGTTCACCACGCCCGGGGCGTTCTCGGCGTGGACGGACGCGCTCGGCGAGGGCGGAGGCGGATTCGGTGATCTGGTGGAGCCGGCGCTGGTGGCGTTTCCGCTGCTGGTGCTGGGGCTGTCAGGTTTCGAGACCGGGGTGAGCATGATGCCCCTGGTGGCCGCCGAAGGCGCCGACCCCGAGCAGCGGCTGCGCTCACGGATCCGCAACACCCGCCGGCTGCTGACCACCGCCGCGCTCATCATGAGCGTCTACCTGCTGGCCGCGAGCTTCGTGACCACCGTCCTCATTCCCCACAAGGAGTTCGAGCCCGGTGGCGGCGCCAACGGCCGGGCCCTGGCCTGGCTGGCCCACGAGAACGTCGGGGAGGCGTTCGGCACCGTCTACGACGTCAGCACCATCCTGATCCTCTGGTTCGCGGGCGCGTCCGCCATGGCAGGGCTGGTCAACATCGTCCCGCGGTACCTGCCCGACTACGGCATGGCCCCGGAATGGGGTCGCGCGGTACGCCCCGTCGTGATCGTCTACACCGTCCTCTGCGTCCTCATCACCTTCGCGTTCGACGCCGACGTCGACGCCCAGGCCGGCGCCTACGCCACCGGCATCCTGGCCATGATGGTCTCCGGCGCCTTCGCCGTCACCGTCTCGGTCGTACGCCGCCGCCGCCGCGCGACCGCCGCGGGCTTCGCACTGCTCACCGCGGTGCTGTTCTACGCCCTGGTGGCCAACATCGTCGACAAGCCCGACGGCATCTCCATCTCCGGCATGTTCATCGCCGGCATCATCGCCGTGTCACTGATCTCCCGGGTCTCACGCACCACCGAACTGCGCGCCGACCGCATCGTCTTCGACCCGGCCGCCCGCCGGTTCATCACCGACACCCTCGCCCACGACAACGCCATCAACATCATCGCCAACCGCCGTCAGGCCGGCGACGGCGCCGAGTACTCGGCCAAGGAACGTGAGCAGCGCGGCAGCAATCCCGTGCCGGGTCCGGCCGACGTGCTGTTCGTGGAAATCGACGTGATCGACCCGTCCGACTTCAGCGAAACCCTCACCGTACGCGGCGTCGAGGTCGACGGGTACCGGATCCTGCGCGCCGCGGCCCCGGCCGCCCCGAACGCCATCGCCGCGATCCTGCTCGCCCTGCGCAACGCGACGGGTGTTCAGCCGCACTGCTATTTCGCGTGGGCCGAAGGCAGCCCCCTGATGCACATGTTCCGCTACTTCCTGCTGGGCCGCGGCGACACCGCTCCGGTCACCCGCGAGATCATCCGCAGCAACGAACCCGACCCCGACCGCCGCCCCGGCATCCACGTCGGCGGCTGACCCGGCGGACCGCGCCGCGAGGTGAACGACTTCCACGACCGCCACCGCGCCTTTCGCGGCACGGTCCAGAACCGCGGCTGCCGACGGCGATTCGGGGCTCACTTCAGTGTCGCGTAGACGATGAGGTTGTTCACCGGGTGGCCCTGGGCGTCGAAGTCGCCGTCACAGGTGATCAGCCGCAGGGCGCGGTCCTGGGTGGGGCCGTAGACCTTCTCGGTGGGGAAGGAGTTCTTGCTGACGCTCTCGGTGCCCGTGACGGTGAAGTGCGCCGGGTCTCCCTGCGCGTCGGTGACGGTGATGTCCGCACCCTTGGCGATCTTGTGGAGGTCGTGGAAGACGGCCTTGCCGAAGCGGGTGTCGTTGTGGCCGATGATGACGGCGGCGCCGGGTTCACCGGGCACGGAACCGCCGGTGTACCAGCCGGCGGTCATGCCTTTCCCGGCCGGGGGGACCTCGACGGTTCCGTCCGCGTTGAGGCCGAGCTCCATCAGGGAACTGGTGACCCCGATCGAGGGGATGGCCACCTTCGCGGGCGCCGCGGGCCGCTCGGTCCGCGGCGCGTCGACGACGGGCGCGGGGGCGCCGGAGGTGGTGACGGAGACCGGGTCGGCGGACTTGTCGGGCGCGGCGGACGAGCAACCGGTGAGCACGGTGAGGGCCACGGGTACGACGAGGGCGAGACGGGCAAGAGCCGGCAGCGTGCCGAAGCGCCGTACCGGAGAGTGTGCAGGGGACACGACGGACTCCAGAGCAGGGGTGGGTGCAACAAGCGGTGGCGCCGCCCGACGGGGGACGGCGCCACAGGTGTGTCCGGTCGGACGGCGGGCCGGATCAGCCCTCGCGTCGTCCGGCGGCGCGGCGGCGCACCACGAAGGTGCCCGCGCCCGCGAGCAGCAGGGCTCCGGCGGCCGAACCGGCGATCGCGGTGGTGCCGGTCCCGCTGTCGTCGGCCACGGCTTCGCCCGCGGCGACGCCGCCGCGCGGCATCCGCTTGGCGTCCTCGACCTTCTTGGCCTCCGCCGCCGCCTCCTCCTTCAGCTTCCTGGCGTCCTCGTCCTTCTTCCTGGCCACGTCCAATTCGTCGCCCGGCGTGGCGGTCGGCGCCGGGCTCGGGGTGGCGGCGAGGGCCGCGGTGGCGGGGGCGAGCAGCGCGCCGGCGGCGACTGCGCTCAGTACGGCGAAACGCAGGGTGAGATGGCGGGACATGTATGACTCCAGTTCTGGCCCGGCCTCGGTGGCTGCGGGCATGACCGAAGCCTTGCTGCCACTTGTGAGGAAGCTGTCAGAACGCCGTGGTCATCGCATCAGGGTCGGAAGGGCCGTCGGCATCAGGTCGGGAGGGGCCATGGGCGTCAGGTCGGGGAAGGGCCATCGGCATCAGGGTTCGGCGGGGTCGGCATGCCCTGGAGGGCCGGCGGGTTCGAAAGGGCCGGCGGGTTCGAAAGGGCCGGCGGGTTCGAAAGGGCCGGCAGCCTCAGGGTGAAGACCGAGCCCAGTCCCTCGGTGCTCACCACGTCCGCCGTGCCGCCGTGCGCCTCGGCGAGCTTGAGGACGATCGCCAGGCCGAGGCCGCTGCCGCCGGTGCTGCGGTTGCGGGACTTCTCCGCCCGCCAGAAGCGGTCGAACACGTGCGGGAGGTCGTCCGCCGCGATGCCGTTGCCGGTGTCGGCCACTTCCACGGCCACCTCGTCCCCGGCGTCGGTGACATACGAACGCAGCGTCACCCTGCCGCCGGGCGGTGTGTGGCGCACCGCGTTGGAGAGCAGATTGCTCACGGCCTGCCGCAACCGGACGGGGTCGGCTTCGATCAGCGGCGCGGAGGAACCCGTCCGCGACACAGGCCCTGACTGACGGGAGCCGGTTGCCGTGGCGACCCGCAGGCTGACGCCCGCGGTCTCGGCCGGCCCCTGGTGTGCCGCGGCGACCTGGCCGAGCAGGTCGTCCACGCGTACCGGCTCCAGGTGCAGCCGCAGCGCGCCCGCGTCGGCCGCCCCCAGGTCCTGCAGATCGTTGATGAGGTGCTGGAGTTGCACCGCCTCGTCGAGGAGCGAGGAGACGAACGCCGGGTCCGGCTCGGCCAGACCGTCGTGCGCGGCCTCCAGCCAGCCGCGGATGTTGCTCAGCGGGGTACGGAGTTCGTGGGCGACGTCGCTGACCATCACCTTGCGCTGTTCCTCCAGCCGGGTCCGGTGCGCGGCCATGTCGTTGAAGGCCGCCGCCAGCCGTCCGATCTCGTTGTCCGCGCCGACCGGCACGGGCGCCGAGTCCAGGCCGTCCCGCATCCGCTGGGCGGCGCCGGTGAGTGCGTGCAGCGGGCGTACGAGCCGGGCTCCGGCGATCACCGAGGCGCCGACGGTGAGGGCGAGGACGAGGGCCGTGACACCCGCGATGCGTGCCGTGTTGGCCGGGGAGAGGTCGAAACCGGGCACGCTGACGGCGCCGGGGCCGTCGATGAACAGCAGGGCGGGCTCGGCGACATACGCCGTGAGCTGTTCGCGGCGGGCGCTGACGACACAGGCGGCCACGGCGCGGTCGTACCCGCTGTCCAGGGCCCTCGGCGGGCTGTCGACCGGGCTGCCGGCTGCGTCCGCTCTCCTCTTGGCGGCCAGCTGCCGTTCGAGCACCGCCTCATCGCTGAGACCGGCCTCCGGCACGGGAATCGGCACCGATGAGCCGGCGTCCCTGCCCTCCTGCCCGTACCCCCGCTCCCAGGACAGGCCCAGGTTCAGCTTCACGCCCGTGCGGCCCTGCCGCTTCAGACAGGAGCCGGCGAGCAGTTCGAGCGCGCGCAGGGCCTTCGCCTCGGTCGCGGTGGGCTCGGTGGCTCCGCCGGCTGCCAGACACTTCAGCTCCAGGTCGCGGTCGGTGCTCTCGTTCACGAACCGGATCCGGGGCCGTCCGCTCGGGCTCTGGACGACGTCCGCGGCGATACCCGCCGTCGCGAGGCACTCCACGCTCTTGGCGGTGGCCTTGCGCAGGGCCGCACGTTCCTTCGCGGGCAGCAGGAACGGCCCCACGGCCCGTGGGTCGACGCGGTCGGCGCCGACCGGCACGGCGTCGGGCACCAGCACCGTGTCGACCGACAGCGGGTCGACGACCGCCGACGCCTGCCGTGGCAGCGACGAGGTGGAGGAGGTGGAGGAGGTGGACGAGGCGCCGTCGGCGGAGTCGAGGAGCGGACGCCGGTCCTCTGTGGTCAGCACGATCCGGCGCCCGGACTGCCGGGCCAGTTCCCGCACGGTGGCGCCGGCGCCGTCCCAGCCGGGATGGCCGGCGGCGTACCCCAGCAGGGTGTTGTAGATCTTCGCGTCGGCACCGAGGTTCTGCCCCTGCTCCTGGCGGATCGCTACGGACGTCGTCTGCACGGCGAGATAGGCGGTGGCGGCGACCGAGCACGAGGCCACCAGCGCCGACACGGTCAGCAACCGCCCCAGCAGGCTCTTGCGGAGCGGCAGTCGTGTCCGCCCGTGACGCCGGTCATGTCGGTCCCGCGGGTCATGCCGGTCATGCTGGTCTGGTTGGTCACGCTGATCTGGCCGGTCACGCTGGACATGCCGGTCACGACGACGCACGGCGTACGCCCTTCGCCGGGTCGGTCAGCTTGTAGCCGACGCCGAAAACCGTGAGCAGCCTCACCGGCCGTCGCGGGGCGCGCTCGATCTTCTTGCGCAGATTCATGACGTGCACATCGACGGTGCGGCTGCTGATGTACGTGTCGAAACCGTGCAGCCGCTCCAGGAGTTGCTGTCGGGTGAAGACCCTGTCGGGTTCCGCCGCCATCGTGGCGAGGATGCGGAACTCGCCGGGCGTGCACACGACCGGGCTCCCACCGACCGACACCTCGTGGCGCACGGGATCGACCCGGAGCGTCCCGACCGACAACGCCTGGTCGTTCTCGACGGGGGCGGGCGCCGGGGCGGGCACGGGCATCGGTACCGGCATGGGCATGGGTGCGGGGGCGGCGGAACGCCGGTTGCGGCGCAGCAGCGTGCGTATCCGGGCCATCAGCTCACGGGGGCTGAACGGCTTCGTCATGTAGTCGTCGGCGCCGAGATCCAGCCCGAGCAGCAGATCGTCCTCGGTGCTGCGGGCCGTCAGCATCAGCACCGGTACCTCCCGGGACTCGGCGCGCAGTATCCGCACCACGTCGAGGCCGTCGGCCCGGGGCATCATCACATCGAGAACCAGCAGGTCGGGTTCCCGGTGCCGCACCTCCTCGAGAGCCGCACGGCCGTCCTCGACGACCATGACCGCGTGTCCCTCGTGCTCCAGGTAACGGCGTACCAGTTCTGCCTGCTTCGTGTCGTCTTCGGCGACCAGGATGTTTGCGCACACGCCGAGGATCGTAAGCGAGCGCCTCACCTGGGGTGGCTGTAAGTGGCTTTGTCCTGAGGGGAGTCAGCCGGTCGCGTTCACCGGTGTCGCCTCGACTCAGTCCGGGACCGGCAGCGCCGGCCGGAGCTCACCAGGCCGACTCGGGTACGTCCGGCACCGCGCCGGGCAGATCGGCCGGGTTCTCGGTGACGACGACGGCCACGACCGTGTCGGTGCCGGGCCAGTCCTCGGCGATGACCACCGGGGGATGCGCCCGCACGGCCTCGGCCGGCTCGTCCGCCGGACGCCCGGTCTGCGCCGTGCGGTGGACCACCGCTCCGGATTCCAGCTTGCGCACCCGTAACCCGCCGACGAGGTCCGCGAGTTCGAAGAGCCTGCCGATGCGGTCAGGGCTGTGCGGGCCGTTGCCGACCGGTCTTCGCGTCGGGGTGCCTGGAGCCGGCCGGCGCGGTCATGTCGAGCAGGAGCATGGCGTCGTGGTCGGGAGTGCCGGGTTCGGCGGTGTAGGCGCCGAGGCGTTGGCCGGGGGTGCCTTCGAGATGCATGCCCTGGCTGGTGAGGGTCAGGATGCCGACCTGGGGGTGGTGGAAGGTCTTCTGGGTCTTCTTGCGTCCCACGACCTCGTAGCGTTCCCACAGCCTGGCGAAGTCGGGGCTCTTGAGCAGGAGTTCGCCGACGAGGCTGGTCAGGTCGGGGGCGTCGGGGCTGGTGCCGGCCTGGGCGCGGAGCCGGGCGACGCAGCCGCGGACCAGGGGCTCCCAGTCGGGGAACAGCTCGCGGGCGGTCGGGTGGAGGAAGAGGTAGCGGGCGAGGTTGCGCTGTTTCGCGGGCCAGTCGGCGAGGCCGGCGTACAGGGCGAGGCCGGCGGGGTTCCAGGCGAGCAGGTCCATGCTGCGGCTGAGGATGTAGGCGGGGTTCGGCCGCATCGTCTCCAGCAGCAGTTTCAGGTGCGGCCGCACGGTTCGGCTGGGCGGGGGAGGGGGTTCGGGGGCGTACCTCGCGGCGCGGACGGTGAGTTCGCGCAGGTGGTGGTGTTCGTCGTCGTCGAGCCGCAGGGCACGAGCGAGGGCGTCGACGACGCCGGGGCTGGGCCGGGTCTCCTTGCCGCGCTCCAGGCGGATGTAGTAGTCGATGCTGACCCCCGCGAGGGAAGCCAGCTCCTCGCGGCGCAGGCCTGGCGTGCGGCGTACACCCGGCCCTGGGGTGAAGCCGACGCTCTCGGGCCGGGTCTGGGTGCGGCGGGCGCGCAGGAAGCGCCCCAGTTCGTCGCCGCCGGTGTGCTGCTCGGATGCCATGGAACCAGTGTCTCGATGCTGTCACCGGGGCGGTATCCGGGAGGGGGGCCCTGTCATACCCCCCGCTGATGACCCCCGGAAAGGCCCGGCCTCCCTGCGGAGCCGGCGGAGCGGCACGGTGGATGACGTCATGCGGCCGGGGACGGAGGCCAGTCCGCTCCTGGCGACCGTGTCGGTCGGGTTCACCACCGCGGCCGGTGATCAGGAATGGGAGAAAAGCTTCATGAAGTACATCGAACTCCGCGACCTGGAGGTCTCCCGGATCGGCCTGGGCGCGATGGGGATGTCCCACGGCTACACCGACTCCGGGACCGACGAGGCGGAGTCCGTCCGTACCGTGCACCGGGCACTGGAACTGGGCGTCACCTTCATCGACACCACCGAGATCCACGGTCCCTGCGCCCACGAGGAACTTCTCGGCCGCGCCCTGAAGGGCCGCCGCGAACGGGTCGTGCCGGCGACGAAGTCCGGCCTGGTCTCGCACGCCGGAGGCGGCCCCCGGAACCTCGACAGCAGCCCGGCCGACATCCGCACGGCCGTCGAAGGCTCCCTCGAGCGGCTGGGCACCGACCACATCGACCTCTACTGCCGGCACCGGATCGACGAACGCTGACCGGCGCCGCCCCGACCTGAAACGACCCCGCCGAGGAAATGGAGAACGTTGTGCGTGCAGCCGTGATGTACGGCGCCGGTGACGTCCGGACCGAGCACCGTCCCGACCCGAAGATCCAGCAGCCCACCGACGCCGTCGTCCGTACCGTCCTGTCGTGCGTGTGCGGCAGCGACCTGTGGCCCTACAGGTCCATGCCCGCCACGGACCCCGGCCGTCCGATGGGACACGAGTTCCTCGGCGTCGTCGAGGAGACCGGCTCCGAGGTGTCCGGCCTCGAGGCCGGAGACCTGGTAGTCGCTCCGTTCACGTACTGCGACAACACCTGCGACTACTGCGCCAAGGGCCTGCACATCTCGTGCCGGCAGGGCGGCCGGTACGGCTTCGACGGCGTGGACGGCGGCCAGGGCGAGGCCGTGCGCGTCCCCCAGGCCGACGGCACTCTGGTCAAGCTGCCCGTCGACGCCGACTCCGCACTGCTGCCCTCGCTGTTGGCCCTCTCCGACGTGATGGGCACCGGCCACCACGGCGCCGTCACCGCCGGTGTCGGTCGCGGCGACTCGGTGCTGGTCGTCGGGGACGGCGCGGTGGGCCTGTGCGCGGTGATCGCGGCCAGGCGGCTGGGCGCCGAGCAGGTGGTCCTCATGGGCCGGCACACCGACCGCACCGACCTGGGCCGCGCGTTCGGCGCCACCGACGTGGTCGCCGAGCGCGGCCAAGAAGGCGTCGCCCGGGTGCGTGAGCTGACCGGCGGTGACGGTGCCGGCAAGGTCATCGAGGCCGTCGGCACCCGCCAGACACTGGAGACCGCGCTCGCGTCGGTCGTCGACGGCGGCACGATCAGTCGCCTGGGCGTCCCGCAGTACGAGGAAGGACCGCTCGGCCCGTCCACGATCATGCGGAACATCACGCTCACCGGGGGTGCCAGCCCGGCCCGCGCCTACATCGAGGAGCTGATGCCGGACGTCCTGGACGGCACCATCGAGCCCGGCCGCGTCTTCGACCGGACCTTCACCCTCGACCAGGTCCCGGACGCGTACCAGGCCATGTCCGACCGCCGCGCTCTCAAGGCGCTCATCACCTTCTGACCGTCTCCGGGAGGCACGGGTACGACACGGGTACGACACGGGTACGACAAGGAAGACCCCCCCTGCGGACCGTCACCCTCAACACCGGCGCGGACATGCCGATCCTCGACCTTGACCGGCTCGGCACCGGCAGGGGGTGGTTGCCGGGCGGGGCCTTCAGCTACTCCACGACGGCGAGGTGGTCGGCGGCGCCCCCGCGCCACTCGATGAGGAACAAGGTCGCGTCATCACTGGTGCGGCCCCCGCGTTCCCGCTTGAGGGCGCGGGAGAGCCAGAGCCCGTCCGCGCGTACCCCCGCTTCGGCGTGTTCGGAGCGGTTGACGCAGCGGATCAGCCGTTCCTCGCCGAACGGCTCTCCGTCGGCGTCGCGTTCCTCGATCAGGCCGTCGGTGTAGCACAGCACCCGGTCGCCGGGCCGGAGCGTGTATTCGCTGACCTGAGGAGGGGCACCGCCGAAGCCGACAGGCAGAGTGGTCCGGCTCTCCAGCGACCGGGTGACCCGGCGGTCGCGGATCAGCAGGGGTGCGGGATGGCCGGCGTTGACCCATTGCAGAAGGCCGGTGACGATGTTCAGGTTCATCATCTGCGCGGTGACGAAGTGGTCCGGCCCGAACTGCTCGGAGATGGCCTGATCCATGAACGCGTACTTCTCGGCGAGGCTGACACCGCTGCGCCTGGCGTGCCGGTAGGCGCCGACGGCGATGGTCGCCATCGCGGCGGCGTCCAGCCCGTGGCCCATCGCGTCGATGACGGCCGCGTGCAGGATGTCGTCGTTGAGGGCGTAGTCGAAACTGTCGCCGGCGATGTCGTAGGCGGGTTCGAGGATTCCGCTCACCGTGACCTGCGGAACGGACATGGTCAGCGGCGGCAGCAGGGACCACTGGATCTCCGCGGCCATGCTCATCGGTTCGCGGCGCCGGGCCTGGAAGAAGCGGTCGGTATAGGCGTGCTTGGTCACCAGCATGTCGGCGACCAGGCCGGCGAGTCTGCGCAGCAGGCGCCGGTCGTCGTCGTCGACGGTGTCCAGGGTCAGCGCCAGGACGCCCACCTCGTCGCTGCCGTCCAACAACGGCAGGTACATGCGAACGCCGTCGGCCTGGGGGACCTCGACCGGGACCATCCGCAGGAAGGCCTCGCCGGCCGGGGAGTCACCGATCACCTCGGGTTCACCGACATGCAGTCCGCTCCCCGGCAGCGCCACCAGTACTTCCTGCGCATAGTCCTGCAGGAGGACCGAGACCTTGCGTCCGCCGACCCTCGCCACCTCTTCGGCGATCAGCGGAGCGATCAACGCCGGCGGCATCTCGTGCGCCCGGTCCAGCAGTACCCCCAGCAGCCGCTCACCGAACCCCTCCGACCGGTCCGGCACGGCCCTGTCGGGCTGCCGTTCGCCCTCGGTCACAGCCACTCCCCACCGGCCTGACAGGCCGACCGCCGATCGCCGTCGTGAGCGTCCGCGGTGTCTCGCCCCAGAAGCGTTCACATCACCCGATCTTCGCCCTCCACCCCTGGACCCGCTCGTCACAACAGCACGCCCACCGGGCAAATCCCCCGATCAGCGCAGAGAACAGCGACCACCTGACGGCCGTGCTTCCCGGGCGCCCTCGTAGCGGAAGGCGGTGGCGGGAGTCTGAACACCGGACCTCCTTCTTGTGACCCTTTTGCCGTCCCCTGATGAACCCGGCGCGCACAGGTCCGCTCTACATGTTGTAGTAACCAGAGTGGAGAAGGTGGACATGAGCACCCAAACTGTCGACACCAGAGTGCGGCAGCGCGACGCGCCCCCGTCCGTGATCGCCCGGCTGCGGAGGGCCGGCAGCGACGACACCCCGCAGCAGTGGCACCGGGGCATGACGCTGATCGCCACGATCAGCCTGTTCATCGGAACCCGCGCGGCCTGGACCCAGGCGATGCTCATCCATCCGCCCGTCGCCGGGGTCATCTCCGTCTGCTACGCGGGAATCCTCGTGTGCGCGGTACTCGCACTGGCGGTGCGCGGCAGGCGGGCACTGGTCCGGGTGGACGCCGCGGTCCTCGTCCTCGCGGTGGCCCTGGTGATCTGCGGTTACTGGCTGGACCACGCCGGCACCGACGAGGGCGTGCTCACCGCGCAGGCCGCGAGTGAGATCCTGCACGGCCGTCCCGTCTACGGACAGCCCTGGCCCTGGCTCTTCGGCACTCCGAAGTCCGGCCTGACCAAGACGATGTCCGGCGGAGCGGACCTGACGTACGGTTATCCGCCGCTGACCGCTCTGCTCGCCGCGCCGGTCCACGCCGTACTGCACTCGACGGCGGCCGCCACCGCGGTCACCACCGGCGCGCTGATCGCCGGAGCGGTCACGCTGTGGCTGCTGCTCCCGGTGCCTTGGCGGTCGGCGGCCACCGCCGTGTGCCTCGGCTTCGGTTTCCTGCCGAACTACGCCCGCGCCGGCTACCCCGCCATCGTGGCCCTGGCCCTCCTCGTCCCGGTGGTGGTCCGCTGGCCTGCCACCGGCGCGGGCGGGCGTCTGGGACGGAGCGGCGTGCTGCGGGCGGTGTGCCTGGGCGCCGCCTGCGCCGCGCAGCAACTGGCCTGGTTCCTGCTCCCGTTCCTGCTGATCGGCCTGTACGCCGTGCGACGCGGCGAACTCGGGGCCCGGCCCGCGACCGCCCTGCTCGCCCGCTTCACCGGCGTCGCGGCCCTGACGTGGGCCGCCATCAACGCCTACTTCGCCGCCCAGAACTTCACCACCTGGTGGGAGGGGCTGCTGCTGCCCCTCACCCAGAAGGCGATCCTGCACGGCCAGGGCCTCATGGGCATCTCCTACTACTTCACCGACGGCAGCAGCCGCCTGGACTACTACTCGCACGCGAGCATGCTCCTGATCGCGGGCCTGCTCACCGCCACCGTGCTCTTCGTCCGCCGCCTGGGAGCGGCCCTGACCGTGCTTCCCTGGCTGGCCTTCTACCTCGCCACGCGTTCCCAGGACGGCTACTACCTGATGATGACCCCGCTGTGGCTGGCCGCCGCCGCGACGGTCCCCGCCTCTTCCCTCGCCTCCGCCTGGGAACCCCGCATCACCCGTATCCCCCGTCTCAGCGGCCGCTCCGCCAGGACCGCCGTCGTCGCGGCACTCGTCGCGCCGGCCCTGCTGTGCGCCGGCATCGCAGCCGCCAGCCCGCCTCCGCTCGACATGACCCTCACCGCCCACCTCACCGGCGGCGCCCGCCCCGCGATCACCTCCGTCAGGGTCCGCGCGGTCAACACCACCGACACCGCCCTCACTCCGCACTTCGCCAGCCGCTTGGGTCACAGCGCCTCCAACTGGTGGACCATCACCGCGGGCCCCACCACCATCGCCCCGCACAGCACGGCCGTGTACGTCGTACGGCCCAAGGGCGGCCGCCGGGCCCTGCCCACCAGTCAGGACCAGCACATGTACCTCATCGCCGTCACGGGCACCCCCATGACGATCACCACGGCTTCCCTGGGGAACGCCACCGACCCGGACTGACGGTGGGCATCCGGTCCCGTGTGCTTCAGCCCGGCTCCTGATCGTCTTCGGGCCGGGCCGGGCCCTCCGGCTGCCCGTCGGCCGGAGGCGGCCCGGTGACTTCCACGTGGGCCGGACGCAGCAGACGGTCACCGAGCCGGTATCCGGTACGCAGCACCTTGGTGCAGGTCAGGCGGCGGGACGTGGCGTCGAGGTGGTGGGTGAGAGCTTCGTGCCGGGTGGGGTCGAAGACCTCTCCCTCCTCGCCGAACGCCTGCATCCCGAGCCCGGCGAGCTGGGTCTCCAGGGTGCTGATGATGTCCTTCAGCCCCGGCGTCATCGGCTCGTGCTCGTACGCGCGGTCGACGGCGTCCAGTACGGGCAGCAGGGCGGTCAGCACGTTGGTCACCGCGATCTCGCGTACGGCCAGCCGGTCCCGCCGTACCCGCTTGCGGTAGTTGTCGTACTCGGCCTTCACCCGCTGGAGATCCGCCGTGCGCTCATCCAGCAGGCTCTGCAACTCGGTGTCCTCCGTGTGCGGTCGGCCCTTTTCCATGGTCAGTCCGCCTCCGGCCGGTCGTCGTCGACGATCTCGGCGTCCACGACCCCTCCACCGGCCTGCTCGTACAGCGCCGTGCCGATCTTCTGAGCCGCCTGCGCCGCACGGTCCATGGCCTGCCGTAGCGACGCCGCGTCCGCGCTCTCGTCCTTCAGCCGCGTCTTCAGATCGGCTGGCGCCGTCCCCGTCCCGTTCCTCGCCTCCGCGGGCATCCTGTCCTGGTTGTCCGCGCTGATCTCCTCGGTCAGGTGGACGAGCTGTTCGGCCTGCTTGCGTGTCTCTGCCACCTCGCGCCGTCTGCGGTCCGCGGCCGTGGGCTCGTTGATGATCCGCAGGACGTTCAGTCCCGCGACCTCACCGGACTCCTTGATCGCCTGCCGCTGAGTGTCGTCGAAGTACGCCGGCACGGTGAACACCGCGTCGGTGACGTCCTCGCCCAGGTACGCCTCCGCGTCCCGCTTCAGCTTCTGCAGTGCGCGCGCGGAGATCTTCTGGGCGGTGTACCGCTTGCCGTCGATGCTTCCGCTCTCCGGGAACCGCCAGCCGTGGTCCTCGATGTGCCGCTTCACGAAGCGGACGGTGCGCTCGACGTTCGTCACGGCCTGCCGTTTCGCGACCTCGCCGACGAGCACCTCACCGTTCTTGGCGAACGCCACGACCGACGGGGTGGTCCGCGCGCCTTCCGTGTTGGTGATGACTCCGGGCTCGCCGCCCTCAAGGACCGAGACCACCGAGTTCGTCGTGCTGAGGTCGATACCGACCGAGCGAGCCATCTGGTTCTCCCTCCTCACGCGGTGCGGGATCTATCGGGAAGTATCCGGAACTGTCAGGATCTACCGGGAGCTAATGTGACCTACCGAAAAAACTACCGGGAAGTTCTGTGAACTGCCGAGGCGTCGGGCGCCACCGGTGACCGCCGAGACCGATGGTTGGCCACACCACGGGGCGTCTGGGCCGTAGGCCGGTACCGCCAGCCGTACGGCCACGGCTCCCCGTCCGGTCCGGCAGCCGACGGGCCGTCACTCGGTCCGGATGCCGGCGTCGCGCCTTGCGACCGGGCGTACCGCATGACGGAGCTACCGGCTGGCGGGCGCCGCCGGGGTGACGAGGCGGGTCAGCCATTCGGTCAGCAGGGCCTGCTCGCCCGCGGTGAACGGCAGGGCTTCCTCGCCGAGGAGGGCCTTCAGGGCCACGGCGTGCCGGACGCCGACCGCTGCGCGCGTGTCCCCGGCCGCGGCCTGCTCCTCGTCGGTGACCAGCGCCGCGAGGACGGCATCGCGGGTGTTCTCCGACAGCCCCTCGTGGTCGGAGAGCCGGCCGGCGGCGTCGGCGCTGATCAGTGTGACCGTCACGCCGATGCTCGTGGCGTGGATCATCACCGCCGCGGCCTCGACACCCATGCGCAGCCGGCCCGCCTCGGCGACCCGGGTGACGAGCCGTACGAGGATGTCGTACGCCTCGCCCATGACCGCGGCGCCCTCGCCTGGGTGCGGGTCGGTGTAGAGGAGCCGGTACAGGGCGGGGTTGGTGAGGCCGAAGGCCACGTGCAGGTCCCAGCCGTGACGCAGCTGCTCGACCGGGTCCCCGGACGTGAGGTTGGCCTGTTTGTCGGCGAGATAGGCCGCGTAGCCCTGCCGCGCGACCTCGTCGAGCAGTCCCTTCATGTCGCCGAAGTGCCGGTAGATGGTCTGAGCCTGGACGCCCGCGGCCGCGCTGACGGACCGGGTGGAGACCGCCTCGCGCCCGCCGTGGGCCAGCAGGTCCGCCGCCGCTTGCAGGATGCGCTCGCGCGGCTGCGGGATCGCGTCGCTCGCTGTCATGGCATCGATGTTAACGGTTGCGCGTGAGCAGTGGTGTGCTGTGTTGACGAAGCGGGCGCGCGCGACTCCCGGCCCACTCGGTGGCGGTACTCGTGCGCCCGGCGAAGACTTGGTCTCACGCCTCTCGCCCACCATGGTGTTATCGACGTTCACAAGAGGTTGTTGTCATCGATCACAGGTGCTGTTATCGTCGATAACGTAACAGCGAGAGCGCTGATGTGTTCGAGTGGTGCCACCGCGTGAACGTCCCGCCTTCCGCATCCCACTCCCGCTCACCCGGCCGCTCCCGGAACACTTCCCACCCAACCGATCGAAGGACTGGTCATCATGACGGACCCCACTCCGCGCGTCGCGCTCGTCACGGGCGGCACCGGCGGTATCGGCCGAGCCGTGATCGAGCGTCTCGTCCAGGACGGCTTCGCCGTCGCCGTGCACTACGCAGGCAACATGGCCAGGGCCGATGAGACGGTCGCCGCCGTGACGGCGAAGGGCGGCGCGGCCATCCCCGTGGGCGGTGACGTCGCCGACGAGGACGCGATGGTCGCGGCCTTCGACGCCGTCGAGGCGGAGTTCGGCGGGATCGACGTGGTCGTCAACACGGCGGGCATCATGCTCCTCTCGCCGATCGCCACCCTCGACCTGGACGACCTGGACCGCATGCACCGCACCAACATCCGCGGCACCTTCGTCGTCTCCCAGCAGGCCGCCCGACGGCTGCGCGGCGGCGGCGCGCTGATCAACTTCTCCACGTCCGTCACCCGCCTGCAGTTCCCCACCTACGGCGCCTACGCGGCGAGCAAGGGCGCCGTCGAGGCCATGACCCTCGTCCTCGCCCGCGAGCTGCGCGGCAAGGACATCACGGTCAACGCCGTGGCTCCCGGCCCCACCGCCACGCCGTTGTTCCTCGAGGGCAAGGACCAGGCGACGATCGACAACCTCTCCAAGGCCGCTCCGCTGGAGCGGCTCGGCACGCCCGACGACATCGCCGAGACCGTCGCCTTCCTCGCCGGCCCCGCACGCTGGATCAACGGCCAGATCCTGTTCGCCAACGGTGGCGTCGCCTAGGCCCGTCCGGCGCCGCCGTGACCTCGGCCCTCGCTCCTCCCGGTGACCCACCCCGCGGTCAAGGAGACTCCCATGAGCAACATCGTCCTCATCACCGGCGCCTCCAGCGGCTTCGGTCTGGTGATCTGGGTCTCCAGCGTCAAGGGCGGCACGCCGCCCTGCCCGAGCCCGTACTTCGCCGCCAAGGCCGCGATGGACTCCCTCGCGGTCAGCTACGCCGGTGAACTCGCCCGCTGGGGGGCGAGACGTCGATCGTCGTCCCCGGCTCCTTCACCAGGGGCACCAGCCACTTCGCGCACTCCGGCCACCCGGCCGACGGCGCGGTCGAGGCGGCGTACGAGACGAAGTGCGCCGGGCTGATGCGGCAGGTCTCCGAGAAGCTCACGGCGCCGGCTCCCGAAGACGCGGACGTCTCGCTCGTCTCCGACGAGATCGCCCGCATCGTCGCCCTGCCTGAGGGGGAGCGGCCCTACCGGGTCCACATCGACCCGGCCGACGACGGGTCGGAGGAGGTCTCGGACGTCGGCGACCGGGTCCGCCGTGAGTTCCTGACCCGCATCGACCTGGGCGACCTGCTGACCCCGCACCCGGCGGCCGTATGACACCTCCCAGGCCTTCCGTTCCGGGCACGGTCATGTGATGCAGGTCGCCGGACCCGGTGCGAGGCTGAAATCACAGGCCGGAAGGGCCGGGCGAGCCCGTACCGACGGCCGGCCGGGAGGCCCGCTCGCATCCTGTTCACCACCGTCGGAAAGGGGGGTGACCATGGCCGGAAGCGTCCCGGACCCGGTTCCCCAGATGGTTCTGTCCCCGCTGACCAGCGCCGCGGTCTTCCTGGTCGTCACCATCGACCCCGGGGGCGAGCCGGCCGCCCGCGGTGTGCTGTCCGACGTGAGCGCCCTGCAACGGGCCGTGGGCTTCCGTGCCCAGCCCGACGGCATGCTCAGTTGCGTCACCGGGATCGGCTCGGACGCCTGGGACCGCCTGTTCGCCGGACCGCGTCCCGCGCACCTGCACCCCTTCCGGGAACTGAACGGCCCCGTGCACCGCGCGGTGGCGACACCGGCGGACCTGCTCTTCCACATCAGGGCCACTCGGCTCGACCTGTGCTTCGCGCTCGCCGCCGAGATCATGAACCGGTTGCGGGGAGCGGTCACCGTGCGGGACGAGGTGCACGGCTTCAAGTACT
Organism: Streptomyces cellulosae; assembly: GCF_000721105.1. Lineage (GTDB taxonomy): Bacteria > Actinomycetota > Actinomycetes > Streptomycetales > Streptomycetaceae > Streptomyces > Streptomyces cellulosae_A. Next base: position 259,077 of record NZ_JOEV01000003.1, on the reverse strand, counting down.
TCGACGAACGCGACCTGCTCGGATTCGTGGACGGCACGGAGAACCCCATCGGGGCGGCGGCGAGTGCGGCGGTGCTGATCGGCGACGAGGACCCGCACTTCGCCGGTGGCAGCTACGTCGTCGTGCAGAAGTACCTGCACGACATGCGGGCCTGGGACGCCCTGACCGCAGAGGAGCAGGAACGGGTGATCGGCCGGCGGAAACTGACCGACATCGAACTGGACGACGACGTCAAACCGGCGGACTCGCACGTCGCCCTGACCACCATCACCGACCCGGACGGCACGGAACACGAGATCCTGCGCGACAACATGCCCTTCGGCGCCGTCGGCCGGGGCGAGTTCGGCACCTACTTCATCGGCTACGCCCGTACACCCGCGGTGACGGAGACGATGCTGGAGCGCATGTTCCTTGGGACACCGTCCGCGTCGCACGACCGGATCCTGGACTTCTCCACTGCGGTCACGGGCTCACTGTTCCACGTGCCCACCGCGGATTTCCTGGACGACCTTCCCGAACCGCCCGGTGCGGACCGGGAGCGGGAGGCCGTGACCCTCGAGGCCGTCGAGGCCGTCGAGGCCGTCGAGGCCGTCATCCCACCCGACCGACAGGTCCGGTCCCCCGGGTCCACCCTGGGCATCGGCAGTATGAAGCGGAGTGCTTCCGATGAACAATCTGCATCGTGAACTGGCGCCCCTCTCGAGCGCCGCGTGGGCCGACCTGGAGGAGGAGGCCCGACGCACCTTCAAGCGTCATGTCGCCGCGCGCCGGATCGTCGACGTTCCCGAACCGGCCGGCGTCGAGCTGGCCGGGGTCGGCACCGGCCACCTGGACGCCGTCGAGGCGCCCGCGGACGGCGTCGTCTCCCACACCCGGCGCTTCCAGCCGCTGGTGGAGCTGCGCGTCCCGTTCACCATCGACCGACGGCAGGCCGACGACGTCGCCCGCGGTGCCAAGGACGCCGACTGGCAGCCGGTGAAGGACGCGGCGCGGCAGCTCGCGTTCGCCGAGGACCATGCCGTCTTCGAAGGTTATGCGGCCGCCGGGATCGCCGGTCTGCGGCAGAGCTCCTCGAACCCGCCGCTGACCCTGCCCTCCGAGGTGCGTGACTACCCGGACGTCGTCAGCCGGGCGGTGACGGCCCTGCGCCTTGCGGGCGTGGGCGGCGCCTACACGCTGGCGCTGAGCGCCGAGGCGTACACCGCCGTCAGTGAGACCTCCGACCACGGCTACCCGGTCATCAAGCACCTTGCCGGGCTGCTCGACGGGGACATCGTCTGGGCGCCCGCCATCGACGGCGCCTTCCTGCTCTCCGGCCGGGGCGGCGACTTCGAACTCCGGCTCGGACAGGACGTGTCGATCGGTTACCTGTCCCACGACGCCACCAGCGTCACCCTCTACTTCGAGGAGACCCTGACGTTCATGGTCCACACCGGCGAGGCGGTGGTGGCACTCGCGCCGTGACGGAAGGTACGAACCCGGCACCCCGGTACGAACGACGGCGTCCGGGCCGGCCCTCGAGGGCCGGCCCGGACGCCGTACTACCTGACCACTCGCCACGTGGCTACATGGCTACGTGGCTACGTGCCCACGCGATCAGACCAGGTCGAACCGGTCCAGGTTCATGACCTTGTCCCACGCGGAGACGAAGTCCTTCACGAACTTCTCCTTCGCGTCGTCGCTCGCGTAGACCTCGGCGAGCGCGCGAAGCTCGGAGTTCGAGCCGAAGACGAGGTCGGCGCGGGTACCGGCCCACTTGAGCTCGCCCGTCGCGGCGTCGCGGCCCTCGAACGTGGTCTGGTCCTCCGACGTCGACTTCCACGTCGTGCCCAGGTCGAGCAGGTTGACGAAGAAGTCGTTGGTCAGCGACCCGGGCGTCGTGGTGAGGACGCCGAGCTGCGACTGCTGGTGGTTCGCGCCGAGAACGCGCAGGCCACCGACGAGGACCGTCATCTCGGGGGCGCTCAGGTCCAGCAGGTTCGCCTTGTCGAGCAGCAGGTACTCGGCCGGCAGGCGGTTGCCCTTGCCCTGGTAGTTGCGGAACCCGTCGGCGGTCGGCTCGAGCGCGGCGAACGACTCGACGTCCGTCTGCTCCTGCGTGGCGTCGACACGGCCCGGCGTGAAGGGCACCTGGACGGCGTAGCCGGCCTCCTTGGCGGCCTTCTCCACGGCGGCGGCGCCACCGAGGACGATCAGGTCGGCCAGCGAGACCTTCTTGGCGCCGGAGTTGAACTCCTGCTGGATCCCTTCGAGGGTGCGCAGCACCGTCGCCAGCTGGTCGGGGTCGTTGGCCTCCCAGCCGCGCTGCGGCTCCAGGCGGATACGGGCACCGTTGGCGCCGCCGCGCTTGTCGCTGATGCGGAAGGAGGAGGCCGACGCCCACGCGGTGGACACCAGCTGCGAGACGGACAGCCCCGACTCGAGGAGCTTGGTCTTGAGGGTCGCGATGTCCTCGGCGTCGATGACCTCGCCCTCGGCCTCGGGCAGCGGGTCCTGCCACACGAGGGTCTCCGCCGGGACCTCCGGGCCGAGGTACAGCGACTTCGGGCCCATGTCACGGTGGGTCAGCTTGTACCAGGCGCGGGCGAAGGCGTCCGCGAACTGGTCCGGGTTCTCGTAGAACCGGCGCGAGATCTGCTCGTAGACCGGGTCGAAGCGCAGCGCCAGGTCGGTGGTGAGCATCGTCGGGAGGTGCTTCTTCGACGAGTCGTGCGCGTCCGGGATGATCGCCTCGGCGTTCTTGGCCACCCACTGCTTGGCGCCGGCCGGGGACTCGGTGAGCTCGTACTCGTACTCGAAGAGGTTCTTGAAGAACCCGTTGCTCCACTGGGTCGGCGTGCTGGTCCAGGTGACCTCCAGACCGGAGGTGATCGTGTCGCCGCCCTTGCCGGTGCCGTAGGTGCTCTTCCAGCCGAGGCCCTGGTCCTCCAGCGAGGCGGCCTCGGGGTCGTCGCCGACGTGGTCCGCGGGGCCCGCGCCGTGGGTCTTGCCGAAGGTGTGACCGCCCGCGATCAGGGCGACCGTCTCCTCGTCGTTCATCGCCATCCGGCGGAAGGTCTCACGGATGTCCCGGGCCGAGGCGATCGGGTCCGGGTTGCCGTTGGGGCCCTCCGGGTTGACGTAGATCAGACCCATCTGGACGGCGCCGAGCGGGTTCTCCAGCTCGCGGTCGCCGGTGTAGCGCTGGTCGTCGAGCCAGGTGGTCTCGGGGCCCCAGTAGACGTCCTCCTCGGCCTCCCAGACGTCCGCGCGGCCGCCGCCGAAGCCGAAGGTCTCGAAGCCCATCGTCTCCAGGGCCACGTTGCCGGTGAGGATCAGCAGGTCGGCCCAGGAGATGCTCTGGCCGTACTTCTTCTTGACCGGCCACAGCAGACGGCGGGCCTTGTCGAGGTTGGCGTTGTCCGGCCAGCTGTTCAGCGGGGCGAAGCGCTGCTGGCCGGCGCCGGCGCCGCCGCGGCCGTCGCTGATCCGGTAGGTGCCGGCGCTGTGCCAGGCCATCCGGATCATCAGCGGGCCGTAGTTGCCGAAGTCGGCCGGCCACCAGTCCTGCGAGGTGGTCAGCACCTCGGCGATGTCCCGCTTGACGGCCGCCAGGTCGAGGGCCTTGAACGCCTCGGCGTAGTCGAAGTCCTCGTCGAGGGGGTTGGCCACGGCCGGGTTCTTCGCAAGGATCTTCAGGTTGAGCCGCTCCGGCCACCACTGGCGGTTTCCGCCGCCCTGGGTCGGGTGCGCCGCGCGCCCGTGCGCGACCGGGCAGCCGCCCGTCTCCTCCGGCTTCGGATCGGTGACGATCGCGTCGTGGTTCTCGGTCATGGGGGATTCCTTCCGGACAAACTGGATCTCGGTGCTCAGGAACTACGGGCGGTGGAACAGGAGGGGCACAGGCCCCAGTAGATGACCTCGGCCTCGTCGATGGTGAAGCCGTGGTCCTCCGACGCGGTCAGACAGGGGGCCTCGCCGACCTCGCAGTCGACGTCGGCGACGACACCGCAGGACCGGCACACGACGTGGTGGTGGTTGTCCCCTACACGGCCCTCGAACCTGGCCGGGCTGCCGGCCGGTTCGATGCGGCGTATGAGCCCTGCCGCGGTGAGGGCGTGGAGTGCCTCGTACACGGCCTGGAGGGAGATGTGGCCCACACGGTCGCGCACTCCGGAGGCGATCGCCTCGACCCCGAGGTGGTCGCCGCCCCGGACGGTGTCGAGCAGCGCGACACGGGCGGCCGTCACCCGCAGGCCTGCATCGCGCAGCTCATCTGCGGTGATGGGTCTCCGGGGTGAAGTCATGCGGCCAACCTACCCTCATAAACACGAACGGTTCAAGAAATGGATTGGTTCCAATTCTTGGGTCGTGCCGGAACCGGGGTTACCGCCCCTGGCAGGAACGGCCGGGCGGGGGAAACGCGGGCGTGGAAGCCGTCCGCGTGCTGTGTGCTGCTGTCCACTGCGGCGCGGCCGTCGCCGTCCTCCTCGCTGTCACCCTCGGCGCGGGCGACACGGCGTCCGAGCGGCGCGACGAGGTGTTGGACGCGGTGACCGCCTTCGAGCGGGCGCTCGGCGACGGCGCGTACGACCGCATGTGGACGGCCCTCGCGCCGGGAACGCCGGACGGGGTGGAACAGTCGGCCGGCAGCCCCTGCCCGAGGCGCTCGGCGAGGAGCCGCCGCCCCCGGCGGCGCCGTACGGCTGGTGGACGCAGGAGACTGACGGCTGCCCGGCGTTTCCCAGCGCTCCCGGCTTTCGCGTCGTTCTCACCGCTCCCCACCGTTTCCACTCTTCCCACAGTCCTCACCGTTCCCACCCGGCCACGAGGTCCCCGCGTGGCAGGATCAGGCGGCATGGAAGCCTCCCCTGCGGTACGCGGGCTGCGCGCGGCGGTGTTCGCGGTGCTGTGCGTGCTGCTGGCCGCCGGGGGACACGTGCTGGCCACCGGTATGGCGCCGCCCGTGTGGGTGCAGGCGGCGGGCTTCCTCCCGGTCTTCGCCGGCGCCTGTCTGCTCGGCGGGCGGGAACGGTCCCTCGTCGCCATCGGCGGTGCCACGCTCGTCGCGCAGGGCGCACTGCACCTGGCCTTCGGTACCGTCCGGCCCCGGGCTGCGGCGACTGCGCGCGACCAGGGCGCCCCGACGACGCGCGGTGCCTACGCCGGCACAGCCGTGCACGGCATGCGTGGTCCCCACATGGTTCACCCGCACACCCCGTCCGCGCACACCATGGCCTCACACACCATGGGCGCGCACGCCATCGCCTCGCACCAGATGGGCGCCCACGCCCTCACCCCGCACGCGACCGTCGCCCATGTGTCGGCCGCCGTCCTGCTGACCTGGTGGCTGCGGCGCGGCGAGGCCGCGCTGTTCTCACTGCTGCGCCGGACCGCCACGCTGGTGCCCGGCCTCGCCGCCTGGTGGCGGGTACGGCGCGGAGCGCGGTACGTGCCGGCCACCCCCCGCCGCGGGCGCCCGGCCACCGCCGGCCCGCGCACCCTCCGCCCGGCCCTGCTGCGCCACGCGGTGCAGCGGCGCGGTCCGCCGGCCATGACTCCGTACACCGTCTGACCTCCACCCCCTTCCCCCTCTTCCCTTTCCTTCCTTCAGTACGGAGATCCACCCACCCATGTCCTCGACCAAGTCCTCCGCCCTGCCCTTCTCCCGGCCCCGCGCCCACTCCACGCTGCGCCGCGCCGGTCTCGTCACCGTCCTCGCCGCCACCGGCGTCCTGACCGCCGCGGGCGTCGCCTCCGCGCATGTCACCGTCCACCCCGAGACCTACGCCAAGGGCGCCACCGACGGGGTCCTGTCCTTCCGCGTCCCCGACGAGGACGACTCCGCGTCCACCACCGAGGTGCGGCTCTTCCTGCCCACCGACCACCCCCTCCTCGGCGTCCTGGTCTCCCCGCACGACGGCTGGACCGCCAAGGTGACGAACACCAAGCTGAAGACACCGGTCAAGACGGACGACGGCACCATCACCGACGCCGTCTCCGAGATCACCTGGACCGGTGGGAGGATCCGTCCCGGCCAGTACGAGGACTTCGACGTGGCCTTCGGGCAACTTCCGGACGACACCGACGCGTTGACTTTCAAAGCCCTGCAGACCTACTCCGACAACAAGGTGGTCCGCTGGATCGAGGAGGCCGCGCAGGGCGATGACGAACCGGAGAACCCGGCGCCGGTGGTCAAACTCACGACCGGCGCGGCCGGCTCGGTCAGCTCAGCCAATTCGGCCAACTCGGCCGACTCCGCGTCGACTTCGGTTTCCACTTCGGCTTCGGCGAGCGACTCGACCGCCCGGGGACTCGGGATCGCCGGACTGGTGGTCGGTGTGCTGGGTTTGGCGGCGGCGGCGTTCGCCGTGCTGCGCGGACGGGAGCGGTCGGCATAGGAATTGTTCGAATCAGCCGCCCGTTTCGTCGAGCGCGCACGGATGCGAGGATGAGGTGCCATGACGGCTGGGTGGTGTTCTCGCACCGTGCGGGCCGCGGTGTTCGCGGCCGTCTGTGTGCTGCTCGCCGCCCTCGGACACGTCCTGATGTCCGGCAGCCAGGTACCCGCCCGGGTCCTGGCCGCCGGATTCGCCGCGACCGGCGTGGCCGGCTGGAGTCTGGCCGGACGTGAACGCGGACTTCCGCTGATCGTGTCCCTCGTTCTCGCCGCGCAGACGGCCCTGCACTTCTCGTTCTCCCTCGCGCAGTCGGCGACGGAGGCTGCCCCGCCCCGTAACTCCATGGGGCTGGACCACATGGGCGCGGACCCCATGAACCACATGCAGGGCATGGGGGACGAGACGGGCGGCGGCGCGTCGTCCTTCGGCATGCTCGCCGCCCATCTGCTCGCCGCGCTGCTGTGCGGGCTGTGGCTGGCGCACGGGGAGCGCGCCGCGTTCCGCATCATGCGGACCGTGGCCGGCCGGCTGGCCACCCCGCTGCGCCTCCTCCTCGCCCTGCCGGTCACCCCCGACCGCCCGCGTCCTTCGGGCCGGCGCCCCCGTTCCGACCGGGCGCCCCGTCTTCTCCTTCTCGTCCACGCGATCACCTCTCGCGGTCCTCCCGCGGGGACGGCCGTCGTCTGACGACAGCCCGTGCCCCGAGGCAGCCCTGCGTGCGCCTCGGGTCTCGGCCGTACGTACGCCCCTCGGCGCCGTACGGCCTTTCCCCACACCCACCGGACCGCCGCGCCCGCATGCGCACGGGCGGCCCGGACCCCGGATGACCGCGAAGGACACCTGGTGATCACTTCTGCCGCGACCGCGCCCCCGTACGACGACGACCCCACGCACTCGGCCGACGCGTCGGCGACCGCCTGGGCGCTGGCCGCCCGAACCGGCGACCCGGCCGCCGTCGAGCACTTCGTCCGCGCCCTGCACCGCGACGTCCTGCGCTACATCGCCCACCTCTGCGCCGATCCGCAGGCCGTGGACGACCTGGCGCAGGACACGTTCGTACGGGCGCTCGGCAGCCTGCATCTGTTCGAGGGCCGTTCGTCCGCCCGCGTCTGGCTCCTCGCGATAGCCCGTCGCGCGGTGGTCGACGGCTACCGGTACGCCGCCGCCCAGCCCCGGCACTGCGACGCGCCGGACTGGCAGTTGGCGGTGGAGCGGGCCCAGCCCCGGGGCCTGCCCGGCTTCGACGACGGTGTCGCCCTCCTCGACCTGCTGGCGACCCTGCCCGAGAAGCGCCGGGAGGCCTTCGTCCTCACCCAACTGCACGGCCTGCCCTACGCGGAGGCGGCGGCCCTGAGCGACTGTCCCATCGGTACGGTCCGCTCGCGGGTGGCCCGGGCCCGCTCGACCCTCATGGCCCTCCTGGCGGCCTCGGACGAGCCCCCGGCCCTCGCGGCCTGAACCGGCCACCGGCCACTCACCGCCTCCGTCAGCCTCACCACCGCGCCCCGGTCACAGTCGTAACCGCCCCGGCCCCCGTCAGCCCCGCAACCGCGTCCGCACCACCCCCGCCGCCGCGCCGATCGCCGCCAGTCCCGCGAGCCCCGTGCCCGCCAGGGCGAGGGCCTTGGCCGGGCGGCTCGGCGGGGTGGGGCGGGCGCCGGGGGCGACGCCGTACGCGCTGGCCGGGGTGTCGCCGCGGGCCTCGGAGGGCAGCGCCGAGGCCAGCAGTTCGGCCACGTGCACCGCCTCGTGGCCGCCGCTGTCGAACTCGTGGATCTGGGTGCGGCAGCTGAACCCGTCCGCCAGGACCACCGTGTCCGGCGCCTCCTGACGCAGCCGGGGCAGCAGTACGCGTTCCGCGCTCGCCCGGCTGACGTCCAGGTGTCCGCGCTCGAAACCGAAGTTGCCGGCGAGTCCGCAGCAGCCGGACTCCAGTCGCTCCACGTCGACCCCGGCGCGGTGCAGCAGCCGTTCGTCGGCCGACCAGTCCAGCACCGCGTGCTGGTGGCAGTGCACCTGCGCGACCGCGCGCGCGGAGCGGTCCGGCACGTGCGGGGGTTCGTACCCGGGGGAGTGCTCGGTGAGCAGCTCGGCGAGGGTCACCGTCTGGTCGCGCAGCCTGCGTACGTCCTGGTCGCCGGGGAACAACTCGGCCGCGTCCGACCGGAACACGGCCGTGCAGCTGGGTTCGAGGCCGACGACCAGGCCGCCCGACCGGACGTGGTCGGCGAGATGGCGTACTGTCCGGGACAACACCCGCTCGGCGATGGACAGTTGGCCCGTCGAGATCCACGTCAGCCCGCAGCACAGCGGCTCGTCGGGCAGTACCACCCGCCAGCCCGCGTGCTCCAGCAGCCGCACGGCCGCCTGCCCGACGTGCGGATGGAAGTGGTTGGTGAAGGTGTCCGGCCACAACAGGACAGTGCCGCGGACGGCTCCACGGGTGCCGCCACCGCCATCTCCGGCCGCCCCGTCGCCGTACCGCTCGTGCCGCCGCGTGAACCACTGCCGCAGTGTCTGACCGGCGAACAGCGGCACCTCCCGGTCCTCCACCCCCGCCATCGCGACGGCCGCCTTCGACAGCGGCGGTGTGTGCGTGAGCGTGTTGACGACCGGGCCGAGCCGGGCCCGGCCGACCGCCTGGGCGAGGGCGGGGAGCCAGCCCATGGACAGGTGGGCGCGCGGCCTGCGCCACGGGCGGCCCTCGCAGTGGTGGGAGAGGAACTCCGCCTTGTACGTGGCCATGTCGACGTCGGCCGGGCAGTCCTTCTTGCAGCCCTTGCACGCCAGGCACAGGTCGAGCGCGTCCCGCACCGCCTCCGACCGCCAGCCGCCCTGGATCGCGCTGTCCCCGTGCCCGTCGAGCATCTCGAACAGCAGCCGGGCCCGCCCGCGCGTGGAGTGCTCCTCCTCCATGGTCACCTGGTACGACGGACACATGACCGCGCCGCCCTGATTGGTGTGCTGCCGGCATTTGCCCACGCCCACACACCGGTTGGCGGCCTGGGCGAAGGAACCGCCGTCGGCCGGGAAGCGGAAGTGGAGATCGCGGGGATCGTACGGCGCCCAGTCGCCGCCCAGGCGCAGGTTCTCGTCGAGACGGTACGGCGCCACGACCTTGCCGGGGTTCATCCGGTCCAGCGGGTCGAAGACGGCCTTGAGCCGCCCGAATGCCTCCACCAGGTCGTCCCCGAACATCCGCGGCAGCAGCTCGCCCCGGCTCTGTCCGTCCCCGTGCTCACCGGAGAACGATCCGCCGAACTCGGCGACCAGGTCGGCCGCGCGCTCCATGAACCGCCGGTAGGCGGCCAGCCCGTCGGCGGTGTACAGGTCGAAGGGGATCCGGGTGTGCACGCAGCCCTGGCCGAAGTGGCCGTAGAGGCTGGGTCCGGTGTCGCTGAGGTAGCCGAACTCCTCGTACAGGCCGTGCAGTCGGCGCAGGTAGTCGCCGAGCCGGTCGGGCGGGACCGCGGAGTCCTCCCAGCCCTCGAAGGTGTCGGGCCGGCCGGGGATGTGCGCGGTGGCGCCGAGACCGGCCTCGCGGACCTGCCACAGTTCGTCCTCGCGCCGCGGATCGTCCATGAACGCGACCTCGGCGTCGTGCTCCGACTCGTGCAGCGCGTCCAGCATCCGGTGTGCGCGTTCGTCCGCCTCCTCGATGGTGTCCGCGCCGAACTGCACCATCAAGTAGGCATTGCCTTCGGGGAGTTCGCCGAGCGCCTTCGGGTTGAGATGCTTGATCTGTTCGTCCCGGACCAGCCTGGCGTCGACGCCCTCCAGCGCGATCGGCTCGTACGGCAGCACCGCGGGCACCGCGTCGGCGGCCGTGTCGATGTCGGGGAACCCCAGCACCACCAGCGTGCGTTCCTTCACCACGGGTACCAGTTCCAGCTCCGCCCGCAGGACGGTGACCAGCGTGGACTCACTGCCGACGAGCAGTCCGGCCACGTCGAAGCGGTGCTCCGGCAGCAGGGAGTCGAGGTTGTAGCCGGACACCCGGCGCGGGATGTCCGGGAAGCGGTGGCGGATCTCGTCGGCGTAGGTGTCGCGCAGGGCGCGCAGTTGCCGGTAGACGGACGCCTTGAGGTCGCCCTGCCGCTCGATCTCGGCGTACTCCTCGTCGCTGGTCTCGCCGCACCAGAAGCGGGTGCCGTCATAGAGCAGCACCTCCAGGCGGGCGATGTTGTCGACGACCTTGCCGTGGGCCTGCGCCGTGGCCCCGCAGGAGTTGTTGCCGATCATGCCGCCGATGGTGCAGTTGGCGTGGGTGGCGGGCTCCGGTCCGTAACGCAGCCCCGTCGGCGCGAGCTGCCGGTTCAGCACGTCCAGCACGATGCCGGGCTGTACGACACAGGTGCGGGCGTCGGTGTCCACCGACTCCAGCCGGTCGCAGTACTTGGACCAGTCGATCACCACGCCGGCGTTGGCGCACTGCCCGGCGAGGCTGGTGCCGCCGCCCCGGGACAGCACGGGGGCGCCGTGCTCGCGGGCCACGGCCACCGCCTCGGCGGCGGCCTCGGGGGTGTGCGGGACGACCACGCCGATCGGGGTCTGCCGGAAGTTCGAGGCATCCGTCGCGTATGCGGCCCGACTGCCGGAGTCGAAGCGGACCTCGCCGTCCACCCGTTCGCGCAACGCGGCCTCCAGCGCGCCCGCGTCGACCGGCGGTGCCGCCGGTCGCCCGGTGACGGGGTCGGGCAGGTCCAGCGCGCCCATGGGAGGCCTCCTTCGCTGTCGGCGCGGCAGCGGCGCCCGTGCCGGGGCACGGGGCGACCGGGTACCCCTCCACGGCACCGACCACACGGCGCCTGTCCGCCGCCCGGTCCGGCAGCCGCCCCCTGCTCGCCTACTCGGCGTCGGACGGCTCCGCGACGTCGGGCAGCAGCGCGCGCATCGCCTCGCGCTGGGTGGGGCCCATGATCCGGCCGAGGGCCCGCACGACGGTCTCGGAGAGCGGCTCGGAGACCTCCGTCAGCAGACGCCGGGCCTTGTCGGTGAGCGCGACCTCGACGCCCCGCTTGTCGCCGCACACCGACTTGCGGGTGACGAGACCGGCGTGCTGGAGGCAGGCGATCTGGTAGGTGAGGCGGGTCTTCGGGCGGCCCAGGTGCTCCGCGATCCGTGTCATGCGCAGGCCCTCCGGCACTTCGGCCAGCAGGCACAGGACCAGGAACTCGTCGTGCGAGACGTCGAGCCGTTCCTTCACCACCGCGCGCACCTGCTGTTCCACGGCTCCGGTCGCGGCGAGCAGCACCATCCAGGCCCGCAGCTCGGTGGGCAGGAGTCCGTCGGCGGACATGGAGGGACATTCGGGCAGATCGGCCATGGATTCGATTCTAGCGGTTGTCCAAGTTTGAATAATTGGGTAGCTTGCTGTCATCCAAATTTGTACGACAGAGAGCAGGCAGTCATGACCACCACCGTCGAAACCGGAACCTGGCAGCTCGACCGAACCGCCTCCACCGTCGCCCTGCGGCACAAGACCATGTGGGGCCTGGTCACCGTGAAGGGCACCTTCACCGATGTCTCCGGACAGGGCGAGGTGCGGCCCGACGGATCGGCCGTCGGCACCCTCACCCTCGACGCCGCTTCCCTGGACACCAAGCACGCCAAGCGCGACAAGCACCTGCGGTCCGCCGACTTCTTCGACGTCGAGAACCACCCCGTGATCACCTTCGCGGTCCGCAGCGCCGAGCTCCGCGACGGCGGGACGGTCCAGGTCGTCGGTCAGCTGACCGCCCGCGGCATCAGCAGGCCTCTGTCCCTCACCGCCCGCCTGGTCTCCTCGGATGCCGACGCGCTCACCCTGGACACCGAATTCACCGTGGACCGCTCCCAGTTCGGCCTGGGCTGGAACCAGATGGGCATGATCCGCGGCCTGACCACGATCGCCGCCACGCTCAAGTTCACGCGGACCGCGGCCTGATCCAGGTGCTCGCACGCGAGGTCGCCGCGCGGGAGGTCGATCAGGAAAATCCGCAGCCGCCGGCACGCGCTCAGTACACGTCCCGTACGTACCTCTTCGCCGCCGCCAGTTGCTTCACCCACGCCGACGCCTCGGCCTCCTCCAGACCGCCGTGTGCGACCGCGATGTCCCGCAGGGCCCGATCGACGTCCTTGGCCATCCGGGAGGCGTCGCCGCACACGTAGAAGTGGGCGCCGTCCTGGAGCCAGCGCCACAGTTCGGGACCGTGCTCGCGCATCCGGTCCTGCACGTACACCTTGTTGCGCTGGTCGCGGGAGAAGGCGGTGTCCAGTCGGGTGAGGCAGCCCTCGTCGAGGAGTCCGGTGAGCTCCTCCTCGTAGTAGAAGTCGGTGGCGCGGTGCTGTTCGCCGAAGAACAGCCAGTTGGGCGCCCGGTGCCCGAGCGCGCGCCGCTCCTGCAGGAAGCCGACGAACGGCGCGACCCCGGTACCGGGACCGACCATCACCATCGGCGTGGCCGCGTCGGCGGGTGGCCGGAAGTGCGGCGAGCGCTGCACGAACACCGGCACCTCGGTGTCCGCCTCGGCGTCCGCGAGGAACGGTGAGCAGACCCCGCCGCGGGGGCGGCCGTGCAGGTTCTCGTAGCGCACCACGGACACCGTGAGCGAGATGAGGTGCGGGTCGGCCAGCGGGCTGGACGATATGGAGTACAGACGCGGCTGCAGGTTCTTGAGGACGTCCGCCCAGTCCTGCGCGTCCGCCCGCACCGGATGCTCGGCGAGCACGTCCACCGCCTGCCGTCCCCAACTCCACTGTGCCAGCCCGTCCTTGTTGTCGGGCCGCAGCAGCCTGCGCAACTCCCGGTCGTCACGGACGCGTTCGGCGACGAAGCGCAACAGGCCGGGGGTGATCCGCGTGATGTCGAGCCGCCGGTGCAGGGCCTCGGCGAAGGGCAGCTCACCCACCCCCTCCAGCGACACGGGAGTTGCCCCGTCGACCCCCGTCACGGTCAGCCACTCCTCCACCAGCGCGGGCGAGTTGACCGGCCGCACGCCGAGTGCGTCCCCCGCCTCGTACGTCAGCTCGGTGCCGCTGGTGTCGAAGGTGAACCGCCGGACCTCCTTGCCCGCGCCCGCCCCGCTGAGCAGCCGGTTGCCGACGAGCCGGGCCGGGGTGACCGCGGGCCTGGCGGCACGGGTGGGCTTCACGGCCGGGGCCGCCTCGACCGCCCCGGCACTCTCGACCTTCCCGGTGCTTCCGGCCGTCCCGGTGCTCCCGGCCCTCTCGGCCGTCTCCGTCGACGAGGTGCCCAGCGCGGTGAGCACCTGGTCCAGCCAGGTACCGGCCGAGGACTCGTAGTCGGGCTCGCAGTCGATGCGCGGCGCGAGCCGCACCGCGCCCAGTTCGTCCAGCCGCGCGTCGAGCCGGCGCCCGTGCCCGCAGAAGTCGTCGTACGAGGAGTCGCCGAAGGCCAGCACGGCGTAGCGGACCCCGTCCAGGCGCGGGGCCTGCTGCCCGGCCAGCGTCTCCCAGAACCCGGAGCCGTTGTCGGGCGCGTCGCCGTCGCCGAAGGTGCTGGTGATCACGAGCAGGTCGGCACCGGACGAGAGTGCGCCCGGCTCGGTCTCGTCCATCCCGACGAGCCGCGCCCGGTGCCCTCCGGCGGACAGCCGGTCGGCGACGGCCCCCGCGAACTCCTCGGCGTTGCCGGTCTGCGAGGCCCACAGGATGACGACCTCACGGTTGGGCTGGGTGCTGGGCTCGGCGGCCGTGCGCGAGTACATGCCGGCGAGGACACCGTCCACCCACAGCCGGTGCTCCGGGCTGAAGGGCGCGTCCGGCGGGAGCACCGGAACGCCGGGGGCACCGGAGTTGATGCCCGCGAGGAAGCCGGTGAGATAGAGCCGCTCCTGAGACGTGAGCACGGGCGGCGGGGCCGGAGCGATCCCGAAGGGGTCGGCGCCCCGGGTGACGGCGGTGGGGACGACGACCTCGGCGGGCGGCGCGGCCGGTGCCGCGACCCTCGTCAACGACACCGCGCACACCTTGAACTCCGGCTGGAACGACAGGGGATCCACCGCGTCGCTCGTCACCGCGTTGACGCTCAGGTACTCCCCGAACAGGTCGTTCCAGTGGAACGGCGCGAAACAGGCCCCGGGCCGAACCCGGTCCGTGACCACCGCGGGCAGCACGGCCCGCCCGCGCCGCGAGGCGACCTCGACCCGGTCGCCGTCCACGATGCCCAACTCCCGCGCGTCCTCGGGATGCAGCTCCACGAACGGCCCGGCGTTCAGCTTGTTGAGCTTGGCGACCTTCCCGGTCTTCGTCAGGGTGTGCCACTGGTGCTGCACCCGCCCGGTGTTCAGGACGAACGGATAGTCGTCGTCCGGCATCTCGGCCGCGGGCAGGTGCGGCCGCGCGTGGAAGACGGCCCGCCCACTGGCGGTCGGAAACCGCAGCCCGCCGTCACCGGACCGGTACCGGATCGGATTGCGGTCGGGCCCGTCCTCCGCGGCGGCCGGCCACTGCACGGGCGTCGACCGCAGCCGTTCGTACGTCACCCCGCGCAGGTCCCACCCCGTCACGGGATTCCAGAAGCGCCGGATCTCCTCGAAGACGTCCTCGGCACTGTCGTACGAGAACCCCTTCTCGTACCCCATCTCCCGTGCGACGGCCGCGATGATCCGCCAGTCCGCCATCGCCTCCCCGGGCGGGTCGGACACGGCCCGGGTCAGGGTGAGGTTGCGCTCACTGTTGACGAAGACGCCCTCCGCCTCGGTCCACATCGCGCCGGGAAGGACCACATCGGCGTACGCGTTGGTCTCGGTGTCCCCGAACACGTCCTGGGTGACGACGAACTCGGCGGCCTCCAGGCCCTCGATGACGGTACGGCGGTTGGCGACCGAGGCGACCGGGTTGGTGCAGATGATCCAGCAGGCCTTGATCTCCCCGTCGGCCATCTTCTGGAACATCTCGACGGTGCCCTTGCCCACCCCGTCCCCCCGCAGGGTCCCCGGCTCCAGCTCCCACACGTCCTCGGCGAACGCCCGCTCCTCGTCGACGAGCACCGACCGCTGCCCGGGCAGCCCCGGCCCCATGTACCCCATCTCGCGCCCGCCCATGGCGTTCGGCTGGCCGGTCAGGGAGAAGGGGCCGCTGCCGGGACGGCAGATGGCGCCGGTCGCCAGATGCAGGTTCACCAGGGCGTTGGTGTTCCAGGTGCCGTGCGTGGACTGGTTGAGCCCCATCGTCCAGCAGCTCATCCACTCACCCGCCTCGCCGATCAGCCGGGCCGCCTCACGCAGGTCGTCCTCGGCCAGCCCGGTGGTCTCGGCGACCGCGGCCGGCGCGTAGTCGGCGAGGAAGGACTCCATCGCCTCCCAGCCCTCGGTGTGCGCGGCGACGAACTCGGGGTCGGTGTGCCCGTTCTCGACCAGCAGGTGCAGCAGCCCGTTCAGGAGGGCGAGGTCGGTGCCCGGCTTGACCTGCAGAAAAAGGTCGGCCTTCGCGGCCGTGGCGGTGCGCCGCGGATCGACGACGATCAGCTTGGCCCCCGCCTTGACCCGTTCCATCATCCGCAGATACAGGATCGGATGGCAGTCGGCCATGTTGGACCCGATGACCAGGAAGACATCCGCCCGGTCGAAGTCCTCGTACGACCCGGGCGGCCCGTCGGCACCCAGCGACAGCTTGTATCCGGCACCGGCACTCGCCATGCACAGCCGCGAGTTGGACTCGATCTGGTTGGTCCGCACGAACCCCTTGGCCAGCTTGTTCGCCAGGTACTGGGCCTCCAGGCTCATCTGCCCGGAGACGTAGAAGGCGACCGCGTCCGGCCCGTGCTCGTCGATGATCGCGCGCAGCCGGCGTGCCGTGTCGGCGATCGCGTCGGCCACCGGCACCGGGACCGGCTCCTCGCCCCGGTCGTCCCGCACCAGCGCGCTGGTCAGCCGGCCCGGCGCGGCGAGCATCTCGGCCGTGGTCGCGCCCTTGGTGCACAGCCGGCCCGCGTTCGCCGGGTGCGCCTTGTCGCCGGACGCCTTCAGGACCGTACGCCTGCCGTCCGGCCCCATCCCGACATCGAGCACCATGCCGCAGCCCACACCGCAGTAGGAGCAGACGGTCCGCACCTGTTGCGTCTGCTGCGCCTGGGGGGTCGTCGTCATACCTTCGACCGTACGAATTGCCCGTTACGCCGATGTGACACGGCTTGATCACGAGGGGTTACGCCCGCTGCACAGCCGTCCTGCTGTCGGTGTGAGGTGCGCCGATGTGAGGTACGCCGGTCGGAAGTGCGTCGGGGTGCACCGGTGTGCGAGGTGCTCGATGTGCGGCACATCGACATCGCGGAGCGTGTCGCATTGGGCCGAACGGGTGACCATGCGTAAGAATTGCCCGATGCAGACAGCAGTGCGAGCCGAGGACGGAGCATGCCGGTGAACAGTCACCATGTCACCGACGAACAGTGGGAGGGGCTCGCCCAGGTCGTACCGCTGCGAGGCCGGGACGCCTGGCCGTCCTCGGTCGACCACCGGTCGATACCCGAGGCCGAGACCGAGCTGCGGCGCCGCTTCGTCGTCCTGCGCGTCACCGTCTTCGCGGACGCCCGCGAGGTCGCCGAGACGCTGATGGCGGGCGTCCCCGTCCTGCTCGACCTCACCGCCGCGGAGACCGAGGTCGCCAAGCGCATCCTCGACTTCAGCACGGGCGTCGTCTTCGGGCTGGCGAGCGGAATGCACCGCGTCGACCGGAACGTGTTCCTGCTCACACCGGCCGGCACGGAGGTGACCGGGCTGATGGAGGGGGTGGGGGTTCCTGGAGTGTGAGGGTGTGAGGGTGGGACAGGCGCGAGCGGGGTGAGGGCGTCAGCGCAGTGGGAGTGACGGCTGAGGAGCCGGGCCACGGGCTGGTCCCCCGATCGTAGGAAGGGCGCCGCGACGGAACGATTCGCCCGACCGGCGGAGCCATAGCGTCCGCATATGACCGTGCACTCCGCGCCGCCCCGGCGTCCCTCGTCCTCCCCGGCCCCGCCTCCCGGCACCGCCGAGGGCCGTCCGGACCGGCCGCGCGTCACCGAGCTGCGGCTGTCCGCCTTCGCGGGGCACCGCCGGGCCGACCTCCCGCTCGGCCCCCTCACCCTCTTCGCCGGGCCCAGCGGCTGCGGCAAGAGCAGCGCGCTGCGGGCCTACGAGGCTCTCGCCCGGCTCGGCGGCGGCACGCCGCTCGGGGAGGTGTTCCCCGACCCGCTCGCCTGCGTGCCCGACCGGGCCCGGCCCGATGCCCAGGGCCGGCGCGGCTTCCGCATCGGCTGCACGGCCGACGGCCCCGAGGATCCGATCCGGCTCGATGTCGCCGTCCAGGCCGAGCCCAGCCTGCGTATCGCGGGGGAGCGGCTGTCCGTCGGCGGACTGGTGCTGCTGCAGACCGCCCTGCGTGACCCGAACCGCCGGCAGGTGGAGGCCGCGTGGCACACGGGAGGGCAGACGCCGGTCACCCGCGCGTCGCTGCCCGACGACCGGCTCGGCACCGCCCTGCTCCCGCTGCGCGTGGCCGGCAGGACGGACGGGCAGCGCCGGGTGCTCGCCGCCGCCGAGCAGATGGTGGTCGCCCTGCGCTCCGTCTTCGCCTGCGATCCGCGGCCCGCCCGGATGCGCGCCCCCGTTCCGACCGGCTCGGGGCGGTTGCTCTCCGGCTGCGACAACCTCGCCGACGTGCTGTGGCGCACGCAGGCCGAATGCGCCAGACGGCACACGCAGTTCGTCGCCGCGGTCCGCACCGGATGCGCCGGCCCCGTCACCGACGTGCTCGCCGAACCGCTCGCCGACGCGACGGTGCGGGCCCTGCTCGACCGGGGCGACGGCACCCGTACGGACTGCGGGCGGCTGGGCGACGGTGAGTTGAGATATCTGGCGCTGGCACTGGTGCTGTTCACCGGGCCCGGGGTCCTGGAGGTCGACCCGGCCGGTGAGGTGCCCGCGGCCCTGCAGACGCTCACCGTCCTCGCCGACAACCTCGACCGGGCCCTGGACCCCGGCCAGCGCGCCGAACTGCTGCGGCTCGCCGCCCGTATGTGCGACCGCGGCCACATCCGCCTGGTCGGCGCGGTGAGCGACGCGTCCTGGGCCGCCGGAGCGGAGGGTGTCACGGTGGTACACCTGAAGCCGTGACAGAACCTCTCGACGTGGCGAAACTGCAGCGCAGGCTGGCCGAGTTCGCGGCGGCACGCGACTGGCAGCCGTACCACACGCCCAAGAACCTCGTCGCCGCGCTGAGCGTGGAGGCCTCCGAACTGGTCGAGATCTTCCAGTGGCTGACGCCCGAGGAGTCGGCTCGGGTCATGGACGACCCGGACACGGCGCATCGTGTCAGGGACGAGGTCGCCGACGTACTCGCGTATCTGCTCCAGCTGTGCGAGGTGCTCGGCATCGACCCGCTGGCGGCACTGGACGCGAAGATCGACCGGAACGAGCGGCGGTTCCCGGCGCCGTGACCGCACGGCCCCACCGGGAGGAATAGCGAACTCCACTTTCACTTTCAGTAGTCAAAATCCCGTCCGAAACCGATTTGTTGTCCGAAGATGTCAGCCTTCCTCTGGCTTTTCGTCTCAATCGACCTCACTCTGGGTAGTGAGCAAGGGAGTTCGGGCAGACGTGTCAAGGGCACGTCGGACAGACGGGGGCAGCGCATGGACGCTGTGCGGCTCATCCTGACGAGCAGGCGCGCCCTGGCGGGCAGCGGCGACGCGCCTCAGGTCATGGCGGCGGTGTGGCAGGCACAGGCCCTGGCTCAGGCGATAGGCAGCCGGTTAGCGGTCGCCGGCCCGCCCGAACTGCGGGGTGAGGCACTGGGGCTGACGGAACTGGCGGGCAGAGGCTGCGGGGTCATCGACCGGCCCGACATCGACACCGAGGCGCTGCTGGCAGCCCAGCTCACCGACCTCGGCGACGCCCGCCAGGCCCTCACGTACCTCGGCGGCCTGCTCGGCGAGGTGGGCATAGCCCTGGTCGGCCTCGCCTCCGCCGCGGACGACGAGACCACGTACTGGCAGTGCATGGAAGCGATCGACGCGGCGGACGAGTCGAGAGACAGGGTGACGGAGATGCTCCGCAGATTGACGGACAGGGACGAGGCGTTACCGGCGTGACAAGCCCCGACGAACCGCGGCCGACCGCATCGCCGGCCACACCGTCGGCCGCTTCCTCCGGTCGGCCAGCCGGCCCCGGCCCCGGCGCCAGCCCCCCGCTGCGATCGCCCCCGGCCCGGCGTTGACGCGTGACCGGTTGACGCTTCCACCCGACCGGGAGCCGCAGTGACCGGGGGACCGCCGCGCTCGCCCGTCGCCCCGGCATGCAGGATGGGGGGCATGGACCTCCGCATCTTCACCGAGCCCCAGCAGGGCGCCGACTACGACACTCTCCTCACCGTCGCCAAGGCCACCGAAGACCTCGGCTTCGAGGCGTTCTTCCGCTCTGACCATTACCTCAAGATGGGCGACGCGGACGGCCTCCCCGGCCCCACCGACGCCTGGATCACCCTCGCCGGCCTGGCCCGCGAGACCAAGCGCATCCGGCTCGGCACACTGATGACCGCCGGAACGTTCCGGCTGCCCGGCGTGCTCGCCATCCAGGTCGCGCAGGTCGACCAGATGTCCGGCGGCCGCGTCGAACTGGGCCTGGGCGCCGGCTGGTACGAGGAGGAGCACACGGCGTACGGCATCCCCTTCCCGAAGGAGAAGATCGCCCGCCTGGAGGAGCAGCTGGCGATCGTCACCGGTCTGTGGGCGACCAAGCTCGGCGAGACCTTCGACTTCCACGGTACCTACTACGACCTCAAGGACTCGCCCGCGCTGCCCAAGCCCGCGCAGGCCAAGATCCCCGTCCTCATCGGCGGTCACGGCGCCACCCGTACCCCGCGGCTGGCCGCCCGGTACGCCGACGAGTTCAACATGCCCTTCGGCTCGTTCGAGGACTGCGAGCGCCAGTTCGGCCGGGTCCGGGCCGCCGCCGAGGAGGCCGGCCGCCGGGCGGACGAGATCACCTACTCCAACGCCCTCGTCGCCTGCGTCGGCAAGGACGATCAGGAGGTCGCCCGCCGTGCCGCCGCGATCGGCCGTGAGGTCGACGAGCTCAAGGAAAACGGCCTGGCCGGCACCCCGGCCGAGGTCGTCGAGAAGATCGGCCGCTACGCCGAACTCGGCACCGAGCGGTTCTATCTCCAGATCCTCGACCTCTCCGACCTGGACCACCTGGAGCTGATCTCGTCCCAGGTGCAGGCTCAGCTGTGACAAGCCTGTGGCCGGAACTGTGGCCTCCGCCACAGGTGGTGTGATCCGGATGCTGGTGGGGTGGCCGGATGCGCAGAGCCACCCCCCTCGCCCTTCCCGTCCTCGCGGCAGCCCTGCTGCCGGCCGGATGCGGAGCCGAACGCGCCGGGCCACCGAGCGGCCCGAACAACGCGAGGGGTGACGGAACCGGCGGGTCCCCGCAGGGCCCCGGTTCCGGCCCCGGCCTGCACGGCGTGCGGATCACCGGCCTGAGCACTCCCTCCCCGGGCGGTCCGTCCGGAATCTCCGCCGCCTACGAGGTCACCAACGACAGCACCGAAGCACTCACGTACACCATCGTGTTCGACTTCACGACGGACACCGGTGCGGTCCTGACCAACACCCGGCAGACCATGCGGGACGTAAGACCCGGCCGTACCGTCCGGCGGACCGTCGGCATGCCGCATGAGGAAGCTCTCAGAGCCTCACGGGACCACTGGTGGGGGTCCTCTGCTGTCCCGAGGTAATCCAGTACCGGCACGGGCCTGCCGGCACCCATACTCGGACACGTGTTCCTGACGATCTCGACTACTGGCGACGAGCAGCACCCGGCTACTGACCTGGGGTTCCTCCTCCACAAGCACCCTGACAACCCGTTCTCAACCAACGTGTCCTACGGCCAGGCGCACGTCCTCTATCCCGAGGCCGATGCCGAGCGCTGCACGGCGGCGCTGCTCCTGGAGGTCGATGCGGTGGCACTGGTCCGGCGCGGCAAGGGCAAGGGACGCGGCGGCGCCCCGAACGCGGCCCTCGCGCAGTACGTCAACGACCGCCCGTACGCGGCCTCCTCGCTGCTCGCCGTGGCGCTGAGCGGCGTGTTCTCCAGCGCCATGCGGGGCGTGTGCAACGCCAGGCCCGAACTCCCGGAGCAGGCAAGGCCGTTGCGCATCGAGGTGCCCGCGCTGCCCGCCCGGGGCGGCCCGGAGCTCGTACGGCGTCTGTTCGAGCCGCTCGGCTGGACGGCGACCGTGGAGCCGGTGGCCCTGGACAGCGAGTTCCCGCAGTGGGGTGACTCGCGGTACGTGCGCCTCGTACTGGAATCCGAGACGCTGACCGTCGCAGAAGCGCTGCGCCACCTGTACGTCCTGCTGCCGGTGCTCGACGACGCCAAGCACTACTGGGTGGCGTCCGACGAGGTCGACAAGCTGCTGCGCGCGGGTGAGGGCTGGCTGCCCGCGCACCCGGAGCAGAAGCTGATCACCAGCCGATATCTGGCCCGCCGCTGGTCGCTGACCCGGGAGGCGAGGGAGCGGCTGGAACTCGTGCGGCTGGCCGAGACCGACGACAGCGAGGTCGAGGAGATAGACAACGCGGTCGAGGCGGAGAGCGAGGCCGAGGAGAAGCCGACCCCGCTCGCCGTGCAGCGCAGGGAGGCGATCCTCGCCGCGCTCGGCGCGTCCGGCGCCGCCCGGGTCCTCGACCTCGGATGCGGGCAGGGTCAGTTGGTGCAGGCGCTGCTCAAGGACCCGAGGTTCACCGAGATCGTCGGCGTCGACGTGTCGATGCGGGCCCTCACCATCGCCTCCCGGCGGCTGAAACTGGACCGCATGGGGGAGCGGCAGGCTTCGCGCGTCCAGCTCTTCCAGAGCTCGCTGGCCTACACCGACAACCGGCTCAAGGGGTACGACGCCGCCGTGCTGAGCGAGGTCATCGAGCACCTCGACCTGCCCCGGCTGCCCGCCCTGGAGTACGCGGTGTTCGGCGCGGCCCGCCCGCGCACGGTCCTGGTGACCACCCCGAACGTCGAGTACAACGTCCGCTGGGAGTCCCTCCCGGCCGGCCATGTCCGGCATGGCGACCACCGGTTCGAGTGGACGCGCGCGGAGTTCCGCACCTGGGCCGAGGCGGTCGCCGCGCGGTACGGGTACGGCGTGCGGTTCGTCCCCGTCGGACCCGACGACCCGGAGGTGGGCCCGCCCACCCAGATGGCCGTTTTCGACATCGGCACCGCGGCGACGAAGACCGGCACCGCGGCGACGAAGACCGGCGACGAGAAGGAGGCGACGGCAGCATGACGATGACGACGACGACTCAGCAGGGACGGGCCCTGCCCGTCACCGACCTCTCCCTAGTCGTGCTGATCGGCGCCTCCGGGTCCGGCAAGTCGACCTTCGCCCGGCGGCACTTCAAGCCCACCGAGGTGATCTCCTCCGACTTCTGCCGCGGCCTGGTCTCCGACGACGAGAACGACCAGAGCGCGACCCGGGACGCCTTCGACGTCCTGCACTACATCGCCGGCAAGCGCCTGGCCGCCGGCCGCCGCACCGTCGTGGACGCGACCAGCGTGCAGTCGGACGCCCGGCGGCAGCTGATCGGCCTGGCCCGGCAGTACGACGTGCTGCCCATCGCCATCGTGCTCGACGTGCCGGAGGAGGTGTGCGCCGAGCGCAACGCGGCCCGCCGCGACCGCGCCGACATGCCGCGCCGGGTCATCCAGCGGCACATCCGCGAACTCAGGCGCTCGCTGCGGCACCTGGAGCGCGAGGGCTTCCGCAAGGTGCACGTCCTGCGGGGCGTCGAGGACATCGACAAGGCCACCGTCGTCACCGAGAAGCGCTTCAACGACCTGACCGACCTCACCGGACCCTTCGACATCGTCGGCGACATCCACGGCTGCGCGTTGGAACTGGAGGCACTGCTCGGCAAGTTGGGCTACGTCGACGGCGTCCACCCGGAGGGCCGTACCGCGGTCTTCGTCGGCGACCTCGTCGACCGCGGCCCGGACAGCCCGGGAGTCCTGCGCCGGGTCATGTCGATGGTGGGATCGGGCAACGCCCTCTGCGTCCCCGGCAACCACGAGAACAAGTACGGCCGTCACCTGCGCGGCCGCAAGGTCCAGCACACCCACGGTCTGGCCGAGACCATCGAGCAGATGGAGGGCGAGAGCGAGGAGTTCCGCACGCGGGTACGGGAGTTCATCGACGGACTGGTCAGCCACTACGTGCTCGACGGCGGCAGGCTGGTGGTCTGCCACGCAGGGCTGCCGGAGAAGTACCACGGCCGCACCTCCGGCCGGGTCCGCTCGCACGCGCTGTACGGCGACACCACCGGCGAGACCGACGAGTTCGGGCTGCCGGTGCGCTACCCGTGGGCGGAGGACTACCGCGGCCGGGCGGCCGTGGTCTACGGCCACACCCCGGTTCCGGACGCCACCTGGCTCAACAACACCATCTGCCTGGACACCGGTGCCGTCTTCGGCGGCAAGCTCACCGCGCTGCGCTGGCCGGAGCGCGAGCTGGTCGACGTACCGGCACAGCGGGTCTGGTACGAGCCGGCCAGGCCGCTGCAGTCGGAGGCGCCCGGCGGACAGGACGGACGCCCGCTCGACCTCGCGGACGTGCACGGCCGCCGGGCCGTGGAGACCCGGTACCAGGGGCGCGTCGCGATCCGCGAGGAGAACGCGGCGGCGGCCCTGGAGGTCATGAGCCGCTTCGCGGTGGACCCGCGGCTGCTGCCGTACCTTCCGCCGACCATGGCACCGACCGCCACCTCGCACCTCGACGGCTATCTGGAGCACCCGGCCGAGGCGTTCGCGCAGTACCGGGAGGACGGCGTCGCGCGGGTTGTGTGCGAGGAGAAGCACATGGGCTCGCGGGCGGTGGCCCTGGTGTGCCGCGACGCGGAGGCGGCGCGGAAGCGGTGGGGGGTGGACGGGCCGATCGGGTCCCTCTACACCCGCACCGGCCGCCCCTTCTTCGATGACGAGTCGGTGACGGAACAGATCCTGGGCCGCCTCAGGTCGGCGATCGAGGAGGCCGGCCTGTGGTCCGAACTCGACACGGATTGGCTGCTGTTGGACGCCGAGCTGATGCCGTGGTCGCTGAAGGCGCAGGGCTTGCTGCGCAGCCAGTACGCGGCCGTGGGCGCCGCCTCCGGTGCCGTGTTCCCCGGTACGCTGGCCGCCCTGGAGGGCGCGGCGGCGCGGGGCGTGGACGTCTCGGACCTGCTGGCCCGCCAGCGCGAAGGAGCCGGCGCGGCCTCGGCGTTCACCGACGCCTACCGCCGCTACTGCTGGAGCACCGACGGTCTGGACGGCGTACGCCTGGCCCCGTTCCAGATGCTCGCCGTCCAGGGCCGCAGCCTCGCGGCCCTGCCGCACGACGAGCAACTCGCCCACCTCGACCGCCTGGTGGAGCACGACGCGAGCGGTCTGCTGCAGACGACCCGCCGCCTGTACGTCGACACCGGTGACCCGGAGTCGGTGCGGGCGGGCGTCAGCTGGTGGCTGGAGATGACCGGCCGCGGCGGCGAGGGCATGGTCGTCAAGCCGGTCGGTGCGGTCGTCCGCGGCGAGAACGGTCGCCTGGTGCAGCCGGGCATCAAGTGCCGGGGACGGGAGTACCTGCGGATCATCTACGGCCCGGAGTACACCCGCCCCGAGAACCTCGCCCGCCTCCGGGGCCGTTTCCTGAACCACAAGCGCTCCCTCGCGATCCGCGAGTACGCCCTCGGTCTGGAGGCCCTCGACCGGCTCGCCGAGGAGGAGCCGCTGTGGCGGGTCCACGAGGCGGTGTTCGGGGTGCTGGCGCTGGAGTCGGAGCCGGTGGACCCGCGACTGTGACGACCGCCTGAGGACCGCGAGGCGGCCGTGAGGATCGATTTCCGGCCGAGTCTCCCGACCAGGGGGCGCTCGGCCGGACTTCGCGCCCCGCGACCTCACATGTCCCTGGTTAACCGCCAGTTGCCGTGCTAACTTCGCAGGTCGGTCAGGTCAGGCAACCGGCTCATGGGGGACAGTCGGTGGAGACAGGCGCGGGGTTGGACAAGCCCATCGAGGATGTTGTGCGCCCGCAGGCCTCCGTGCGCTCACGGGGACTGCAGCTCATGGCCGACCTGACCGACGGCCTGTGCGAACTGAGCTGCACGGAGGACGCCCAGGCGCGTATCCAGTTCGCTGCGCTGCTGGCCGAACAGCTGGGCCGGCCGGTCGACGTGCGCGGGGTCCGGCAGCGCGAGGACGTGGCCGCGCTGGTGCGCGCGGCCCTGAACGTGGCGGGCGGCGAGCACGTACTCGTCGGCGTGGTCCGCATCCTCGAAGGCACCCCGGCGGGCGACGATCTCGACCGGTTGATCGCCCCCGCCCCGGCCGCCGTGCCCGACGCCCCCTGGGGACCGCCCGGCCCGATCGGCCGCGACGACGAGAACAGCGCCCGGGCCGTCCTGGCCAAGGTCGACCTGCCCGCGACCCGGCTGCGGGACGACCTCGTGGAGGAACTGGGCGGCCTCGACCTGCCCATCGGCCTCGCCCCGGACCAGCTCTTCGGACACGTCCTGGAGTGGAACACCCAGCCCGACGGTCTGCCCCCCGCCGTCCTGCTGATGGACCACGCGGCCCGGCTGGCTGCCGCGCCGGGCCACCGGTCCGCCCTGGCCGGCTGGGTCGACACCTGGGCGTCAGGCGCAGGCCTCGTCGAGGAGCTCGAACGGCGCAGGGGCGCACGCTCCGCCCTGGCGAGCGACCCCGACATCCCGCGCTGTCTGATCGTCGCCGTCGAACCGGCCCGGGACGGCAGCGGCGAGATCGTCGTACGCCCCTGGCTCAACACCGTGCCCGGTCACTGGCACCCGCAGCCCGGCGACCCCTCCAGCACCACCCTCGACGGCCTCGGCGCGGCCGTCGAACAGGCCCTGCGGCAGGGCGCACGGCTCTGGTCGGCCCCGCGCGATCCCGGTCCGGGCGGACGGCTGCAGTCGTTGCCGTGCATCGAGTTCGTCCTGCCGTACGAGCTGCTCAATCACGATGTGGCCGGGCTGACCCACCAGATCGGTGACGGACTGCCGCTGCCGCTCGGTCTGAAGTACGGGGTGCACCTGCGGAGCCTGGAGCGCATGCGCAGCGACGACGCGCAGGTTCGGGAGCAGTGGCGGGAGCGCTGGCGCACACTCCGGCGGCACGGTGTCACGGTGCACGGCTGGAGTGAACCGGACGGCCCGCGTCTGAAGGCATGGCAGGCGGTGCTCGCGGGGGAGAACAGACATACGGCCGTGGTGCTGGACGCCCCGGCCGACCGTCTGGCCCTGGAGGCGCTCAAGGCCGCCATAGCGGAGGGGATCGGGCTGGCGGTCTGGGATCGCAGAGGAGTTTTCGACGAGGAACGCCGAGAGGTGGTGACCGCCGTGTTCGCCGCCGTGCCGACCCCCGCGCAGATTCCGATCGCGTTCCACCGACTGCGGCAGAGCGCCGAGTTGCACGCCAATGGGCCGGGCCGGCTCCTGGGCCGCAACATCGGCTTCTTCTGGGACGACCCCACTCGACTCGTTGACATCGATCCCGGCGATCTCGCCGGCGAGGAGGCACCGGCATGAGCGCGCACGAGCAGACGGCCCCGAACGGCTGGCGCGTCTTCCACGCCACGGGCCGCGCCCCCGCCGTCCCGCCCCGCCTTCCGGAGCCCCCGCCGTGGCGCCGGTTCCGCGGCGGCCCCGCCCAGCCCGCCCCGCCGGACGACCCCGAGGCCGCCCAGCGCCGCCTGGGCCCCGGGGACATCACGCCGCAGCTCGGCACCGACGAGATCGACACCGTCAACGCCGCCCTGCTGCTGCGCCGGCCGCTGCTGGTCACCGGCCCGCCCGGCGTCGGAAAGTCCACCCTGGCCTACCTGATCTCCCGGGAGCTCGGCCTGGGGCGCGTCCTGGAGTGGAACATCGTCAGCCGTACGGCACTGCGGGACGGACTCTACGTCCACGACGCGATGGGCCGCGCCCAGGCCATCGCAGCCTGGCAGGCCGGTCTGCGCGGCGCGGCCGAGAACACGCAGAACACCGAGAACACGCAGAACACCGAGAACACCGAAGAGGCCGCATCGCTGGGCGTCAACTCCCGTCCCGCGTCAAGAGTTTCCCAACTTCCCCCGTTCCTGGGCGACTTCATCACCCTGGGTCCCCTCGGCACCGCGCTGCTGCCCTACGATCGTCCTCGTGTGCTCCTCGTCGACGAACTCGACAAGAGCGACATCGACCTGCCGAACGACCTGTTGCACGTCCTGGAGAACGGAAGCTATGACGTCCCGGAACTGGTGCGCGACGCCGCGGACACCGCGAGCGTCCACACCAGCGATCCCGGGGGCCGTGCCCAGGTGGACAACGGCCGGGTCGAGTGCCGGGAGTTCCCGGTCGTGGTGATCACCAGCAACGGAGAACGTGAATTCCCCGCTGCCTTCCGTCGGCGCTGCCTGCCGCTGGAGATGCGCACACCCAGCCGGGAACAGCTTCTGGCCATGGTGGAGGGGCACCTGGGCACCCGCCCGCAGGGCGCGGAGGACCTGGTGGACCTGTTCGTACAGCAGGTCCAGGCCGGCGGCACACACTCCCTGGACCAACTACTCAACGCTGTCCAGATGACTACCGCTGGTGGTTTCCAGGCGCGTACCGACGGGCGTAAGCTCGTGGAAATGCTGCTCCGCGACCTCGCGAAGGGCCGCTGAATGACCGGCTTTCCCAGGGAGCGCGCGTCCGGGCTCGGCGACGGAGGTCCCGTATCGGGGTCGTCGCCTCCTTCGGCGTTCTCCGAGTCCGTCGAGTACGCGCGTGAGCACCGGACGCGGGCCCCCGCCGACCTGGAACCGACCGCACCGGCCCGCGTCGACCCGTACGCCGAGGAACACGCCGCGCCGCGCTGGCAGGAGGTCGCCGACGCGGTGTGGCTCGCCGCGTACTGGTCCCGCCACGGCCGCCCGGCCCGCGCCGACCGGCACCCCGGCCCGGCCGCCTTTGCCGCGGTCGCGGAAGCCGGTCCCGCCCCGCACACCGACGACACCGACGAGGACGTACGACGCCCCGACCCGCCCCGGACGGATCAGGCCGGCGACGAGAGCTCCACCGTCCCTTCGGTCGCCGACTTCGATCGGCCCGCGCCGCGTACGCTCCCCGAGCTCACCGATTTCGCGGACCCCAGGGATCTCCCCCCGCTGCCCCCGCCCCCGGACGCCGTCCTCGCACGCAACGGCGGTGCCCACGGCGGACAGTCCGCCGGAGCCCGGCTGTTACGGCGTCCCGACGGCCCCTACGCACTGCACATGGGGCTTCCGCTGCTGCCCGCCGACGAGACGCCCGCACAGGGACCCGGCCGGGCCACCGCCCTGCTCGCACGCGCACTGCACCGGCTGGCCCGGCGCATCCCCTCCCGCGACACCCTCGAACTCGACGAAGAGACCACCGCCGAGCAGGGAGTCGTCGACGGCATGTGGCTGCCCTTCCTCCGCCCGGCCCGCACCGCCGCCTTCGACCTGGTGGTGCTCATCGACGACGCCCCCACCATGCGGATCTGGGAGGACGCCGCCACCCGCCTCGCCGAGGCCGCCGAACACAGCGGCGCCTTCCGCGGCGTGCGCACGGTCCGGGTGACCGTCCCCCGCACCGGGACCGCCACCCTGCGCCGGACCGCGGGCCGGCCCGCCGCCGACCCCGCGGAGCTCCTCGACGGACGCGGTGACCGGGTCTTCCTCGTCGTCACCGACGGCCTCGCGCACGGCTGGGCCGCGCCGGCCGCCGACGACCTGCTCGGCCGGCTCGCCCACGCCGGCCCCACCGCACTCGTCCACCTGCTGCCGCCGCACCTGCGCCACCGCACCTCGCTCTACCCGTACCAGGCGGTCCTGGAGGCCGGCGGTTTCGGTGCCCCCAACGACGGTCTGGCGCACTGGGCGCCGCCCGGCGGCCCCGACCCGCTGCGGCCGCTGCCCACCGCCGGTGACGGCTCCGTCCCGGTTCCGGTCCTCTCCCTGAAGGCCGGCTCCGTCGCCGCCTGGGCCGACCTCGTCACCGGGGAGCGCGGAGTACGCCGCTCCCTGCCCGTCGTCCTGGCCGGCGCCCTCACCAAGGGCGCCCCCGCCCCCGGTCTGCGCGCCCCGCGTTTCCCGCGCGCCGCCACCGCCGCCGTACGCCGCTTCCTCACCCTCGCCACCCCGGCCGCGCGTCGGCTCGCCACCCAACTGGCCGCCATTCCGTTCGAGTTCGACCTGATGGAACAGCTGCGCCGGCGCACCATGCCGGAGACCGGCCCCGACCACCTCGCCGAGATCCTGATGGGCGGGCTGATCGACTGGGACAGCGGTGGTGAGGGCCGCCCCGAGTTCGCCGACGGGGTCCGCGAGGCATTGCTTGCCACCACCACCCGCAGCCAACTCGCTCGCACCGTCAGCGTGGTGGGCGACCTGCCCGCCGCCGGCGAACGGGGTGTCGCGCTGCGCGCCGCCCTGCGCGACCCGCTCGGCGCCCGGCTGCCCGACCCGGCGGAACGTGGCTGGGCCCGCAGCGAACTCGCCGTGATGCGCGCGCTGTCGGGGCCCTACACCGAGCGCGCCAAGCGCATCGAACCCAACGTCACCCAGCTCGTACCCGGTACGGCCGAACGGGTGGGCGCCGGTTTGCCGGCCGGTACACCCACTGAGGTGAACCGGCCGGGCGACACGAAATCGCCCGGTGGAACGGGCACTGTTCCAGCGTCGAACAATTCCGACGAAACTGGAGAATACGTGCCGAGCCCGGTAATCGACGCGAACCGACCCAATGCCTCGGAGGACGAGCAGCTCATGACGAGCACCACGACCACCACGCCCGCCATCATGGTGAACGTTCCGCTGCGGAACACCTCGTTCGTCGGCCGGCAGGCGCTGCTCAGGGCCGTGGAGGAGCAGCTCGACGCCCAGGACACCGCGGCGGTGCTGCCGCACGCGCTGCACGGACTGGGCGGCGTCGGTAAGTCCCAGCTGGCGCTCGAGTACATCTACACCCACCAACGCGACTACAAGGTGATCTGCTGGATCCCCGCCGAGCGCGAGAGCCTCATCCTCGCGGCGCTCAGCACGCTCGCCGCCCAGCTGGGTGTCGCCCCGACGTCGCAGGAGAGCGTGGGCGCCCCGGCCGCCAACACGGCCGTGCCCGCCGTCCTGGAAGCCCTGCGTACGGGGGCGCCGTACGACAACTGGCTGCTGGTCTTCGACAACGCCGAGGACATCGACGTGGCGCGGAGGTACTTCCCGCCCAACGGCCCCGGGAAGGTCATCGTCACCTCCCGCAACCGCGCCTGGGAGCGGGTGGCCACGCCGCTGCCGGTGAACGTCTTCGAGCGCGAGGAGTCCGTCGAGCTGCTCCAGAAGCGCTCCCCGGACCTGTCCGACGAGGACGCCGACCGGCTCGCCGAGGCGCTGGGCGACCTGCCGCTCGCGGTGGAGCAGGCGGGCGCCTGGCGAGCCGTCACCGGCATGCTGGTCCAGGAGTACCTGGACCTGCTCCAGCAGCGCAGCCTGGAGATCCTCGAACTCGACAAGACCCCCGACTACCCGACGTCCGTGGCGGCCGCGTGGGACATCTCGCTGACCCGGATCGCGGAGAGCAACCCGGGGGCGCGGCAGCTCCTCGACATCTGCGCGAGCATGGCGCCCGAGCCCATTCCACGGTCCGTGCTGCGCGGCGGCCGCGGCGTCAGCATCACGCCCGACGTCGACCCGCTGCTGCGCGAGTCGATCAAACTGAACCGCGCGATCCGCGACCTCAGCCAGTTCTCCCTGGTGAAGGTGGACCCGCGGACCAACACCCTGCAGATGCACCGCCTGCTGCAGACCGTGCTCCTGGCCAAGCTGGGCCCGGAGGAGCGGGAGAACATGCGGGGCGCGGCCCACCAGCTGCTGTCGGTGGCCAAACCCGGCAGCTACTCCTCGTCCCTGGAATGGCGCGCCTACCAGGACCTGTTGCCGCACGTCCTCGCCTCACAGGCGGTGACCAGCACCGACGACTGGGTGCGCGAGCTGGTCTACGACACGGTGCTGTTCCTCTACTACTGGGGTGACCACACCGGTGCCGCGGACTTCGGCCGACAGGCCTGGAACGCCTGGCTCGCGGCCTCCGGCGAGGAGGACATCTACGTCATCCGGATGTCGAAGCGGTTCGCGTTCCTGCTGCGCCAGATCGGTCAGGTCGCCGAGTCCATCCCGCTCACCGCGAAGGCGCTCGAGGTCTCCGCGAACATCCAGGTCGAGGCCGAGGAGATGATCGACTCCCTGTGCGACATGGCCGACGCCCGACGCTACCAGGGCCGGTTCGAGGAGGCCCGGGACCTGGGGAAGGAGGCCACCGAGCTGGCACGTCCCCAGTTCGGCGCGGAGGACCCGACCACCCTGCGTGCCGTCCACAGCTGGGGCGTCGACCTGCGCCTGTGCGGCCAGTTCCAGGACGCCCTGGCGCTGGACCAGGAGAACGCCCGGCTGCGGGACCAGATGTTCGGCCCCTCCAACTTCCTCACCCTCAACTCCCTCAACGCCCTCTCCATCGACATGCGGGAGAGCGGCGACTATCCGGGGGCCCGCGACTTCCAGGAGGACGTCTACCGCCGGGCACGGACCGCGCTCGGTGACGAGCACCCGCTGACCCTGCGCATCGCCCGCAACCTCGCCGTCTGCCGGCGCCGTGACGGGGCGCTGGGCGAGGCGCGCAAACTCTCCGAGGACACGCTGCGGAGTTTCGTCGCACGCTATGGGCCCGAGCACTTCGACTCCGTGTCCACGGCGCTCAACTACTCCATCGACCTGCGCCTCGCCGGGGACCTCGACAACGCCCGCAAGCAGGGCGAGGAAGCCGCCGAGCGCTACGGCAGGCGTCTGGGCCGGGAGCACGCGTACACCCTGCTGAGCAAGGCCAACCTCGCCGCCACCCTGCGCGCGCTGGGCGCGCTCGACGACGCCGGGGAGCTGGAGGACGCGGCGGCCGCGGTCCTGACCGAGACGATCGGCCCCCGGCACGTCACCACCCTGACCGTCGCCATCGGCCAGGGCAACACGGCCTACGCCCGCCTCGACTTCGAACGGGCCCACCGGATCGACGAGGCCAATCTCCCCCTGCTGACCGAGGCCGCGGGCGAGGACCACCCGCTCACCCTGTCCCTGACCGCGAACCTCGCCCTCGACCTGCGCGGCCTGGGCCGCGGTGCCGAGGCCGACGAACTCCAGCGCAAGGCCGTGGAGGGCTTCACCCGAGTGGTCCGCGTCGACCACCCCTGGCTCCTCGCAGCCCGCCAGCGCCGCCGCATCGAGTGCGACATGGCCCCGATGCCGCTGTAGCCGTCCCGGCAAGCGGGCGGGACGGCTGCCGCTGGGACGGGGACCGTGCCGTCACCGGCGCCCTCGGGGCGCGGGTTCGCGGATACGGGGTCTGCCGTGCCCGAGGTGCTCGGGCCTGCGGCACGGGAGTCCGACGTGCGGCGGGCGCCTGCACCGGGGTCGTCTCGGCGGGCGTCGCGGTCGTGGTGAGGGCGACCGGGCCGGGGCCGTCGGCAGGCTCGGGATGCGGTCGCGGGCATGCCCGCATCGGCCCGGCCGGGCTGTGCCCGCCGCCGTTCAGAGGGCGGTGTGTGACGTGATGCCGCGTTTGTTGTCGCTGGAACGTGTGGCACATGCGTATCGGGACTGATTGGGGGAGTCCTGTCGTGCTGGGGTGTTCTTCGTGAGCGACCGCCAGCCCCACAAGAGCGACTTATCCGACGAGTGGTGTCGCCGCCTCGCCGCCGTGGACGCGAACGCGGCAACCCAGCCCGCCCACCACCGTTCGAGGCAGGCGCAGTGAGCGGGAAGGGATCTACGACCCACTCCCGCTCACAATCTGGGAACGGTACTTTGCCGTGTACGGGCTCTTCATCCGGTCTGCCGGCAGGGCGGGATGTCGGCCGATCGACAGCTCCGGGGGTCTGTATGCGTTGGATCGGCAAGCGACGGAACGGCACTCCGGAGTCCGGTGAGTCGGCGGCCGAGGTGGTCGCGCGGTTGCGGGAGGGCAGTGCCGCGGCCGAGCAGGACGGTCGGCAGGGCAGGCCCGGCAAGGCGGTGAAGCAGTACCGCGAACTGGTCGTTCGTGCGACGGCCGCGCCGGGGCCCGACGACCCCGACACGCTGGCCCTGCGGCACCAACTCGCCCACTGGACAGGGGAGTCGGGCGACCCGGAGGGTGCGGTGCAGCTGTTCGCGCAGCTCCTCTCCGACCGTGAGCGGCTCCAGGGGCCCCGGCATCAGGACACCGGCCTGGCCCGCCACCAGCTCGCCCACTGGCATGGCCGGGCAGGGCGGGCCGAGGAAGCCGTACGCCGTTACGAGGAGATGCACCGCTCGGCCGAACAGGAGGACCGTACCGAGGCCGCTCTCAACCTGCTCTGCGACATGGGCCACTGGCAGCAGCAGGCCGGCGACAACGCGGCCGCGCTGCGCACCTTCACCCGGATGCTGAAGACCGCCGAGGGCGAGCTCGGTTCGCAGCACCGGCTCACCGGTATCGCCCGACAGCGTTATGCCGAACTCGCCGGCGGGCTGCCCTTCGGTCATGAGCGGGGGCACGACAGCCTGGAGGGGCTCGTCGCGGCGGCCGCGGAGATCGAGCGGAGCGGTGACCTGCGGAGGGCCGCCCGCATGTACGGTCAAATAGCCGAGAAATGTGAGGAGTTGTACGGCGCGGGCAGTGACCGGACGCTCGGCGCGCTGGTGTCGCAGGCGAAGGTGGCCATGCAGACGGATGACCCAGAAGGCCTGGCCGAAGCCGTTGTCTGTTTCGGGAAAGTGCTCGCATGCATGGAGCTACGGGGAGAGGGCCCGGGTTCTCCCGAGTACGACACGCTGTCCCAGCAACGCGATGGACTCGCTCGGGCAGCCGGGACGACGGAATTGCACATCGGCGACACGGCGGGAACCCTGCTCGCCAGGCAGGTGGAGGCGGCACCCGCCACGGCCTTCGGGTTGCTGGCACGCGAAGCCCGCGCCCGGCATGTCGCCCGGGTCTTCCCGGTCAGCGGTGATACCGATGACACGCGCCCGCACCGGGTCAGCGTCGCGCAGTGGCGCACCGTGATCCAGCACGTGGCCGACCAGGGGTGCGAGGCCCGCGCCTTCTACTTCGCCCGTGCGGACCGCCGGCCGATACCCGAGGAGATCGCTCTGTGCGAGCGGCTGGGGCTGCTCGGCGTCTACGTCTCCAGTGAGGGCGCCGGCAATGTCAACGTGCAGGCTTACTCCTTCCGGGACGGCACGGCCCATTCGGTGTCGCTCGTCGTGGTGGACGACGAGCCGGCGGAGCCGGAACCCGCCCCCGCGCGTGCCCAGGGTGGTTCCACGGACGTCCATGCCGAAGCCGAGGCCCTGGGGGAGTGGCGGCAGGTGGCGCGGGCCACGTCCGCGCGGACGATGGAGGATCCGGCGGCCTTCGGTCCCTACGAGGTCCTGGAGCGCGTCGGGGAGGGCGGGTTCGGTCGCGTCTACCTCTGCCAGGATCCGGACGGCGTCATGGTGGCGGTCAAGACCCTGCACGCGGAGTACGCGGCCGACTCCTCGATCCGGGATGGGTTCACGCACGAGGTGCAGGCGGCCCGGCGGGTCAGCGGCCGGTTCACCGTGCCCGTGATCGCCGCCGACACCAGCGGCGAGACCCCCTGGATGGCCGTGCCGTTCGTGGCCGCGCCCTCGCTGCAGGAGGTGGCCGAGCGGTGCGGCGCCCTGGACACCGCCACCGTCCGCGGCATCGGTGCGGGCATTGCCTCCGCGCTCAGCGCCATTCACGCCGAGGGCATCGTGCATCTCGACCTCAAACCCGCGAACGTGCTGCTGACCGAGGACGGACCCCGCGTCATCGACTTCGGTATCGCGCAGATCGAGCGGCTGACCGAGCCCCGGAGCGGGTTCGCCGGTACGTACGCCTACGCCTCGCCGGAACAGATCCGGGAGCACCAGCAGTTCACCCCGGCCAGCGACGTGTTCTCCCTCGGCACGCTCCTCGCCCGCCTCGCCCTGGGGCGCCTTCCCTGGGGCAGGAAGGTTCTCGCCGTGATGAGCAACATCTGCGACGGCACGCCCGACCTGGGGGGTCTGCCCGCCGAACTGGAGCAGGTGGTGCGGTCGTGTCTGCAGACCGATCCGGCCCTGCGGCCGACCCCTGCCGAGGTCGCCGCGGCCCTCGCGGCCGGCCCTGCGGGCGCATCCCTCGGACCGGAGGCGGAACGCTGCGCCCCGCCGCCCCTGCCCGCCGAGGCAACGACCCTCATCCGCGAGCACGCCGCTCTCCCGGCCACCCGCCGCTTCGAGACGCTCGTCCACACTCGGCTCGAGGGGCCGGACGACACCACGGTCGCCGCACGGCCGGCGACGGGCGGCGACACCAGTGACACACCACCCGAGGCCCGCACCCCCGACGCCGCGGCCCGGGACCTCGAAGCCCAAGTCCTCGCCTGGGAACGCGAAGGCGGCTCGAAGCCGACCGACCAGGTACGCCGGGAATGCGCCGCCTTCGCCGCGGAGGCGCGCTCCCGGCTCGGCGAGGACCACCCCCTGGCCCTGCGCCTCAAGGTCTCCCACGCCATGCTCGGCTACGACGGGACAAGCGGGACGGCTTACGCCGAACGCGTCGTGGACGAGGTCGCCGTACGTCTCGGTGACGGCCATCCCACGGTCCGGGACGCTCGTACGCTGCTGGCGGCGCTGAGGTCCGCCCAGCCGGGCTGAGTCCCGTGTGCCACGGCCTGGTCGATCAACTCGTTCTTCTTGCGCCGCACTGCGGTGCGACGGGGAAGTCGAGGGTTGCCAGCCGGGCGAACAGGTCGGCGGCGTCCTGGCTGATCGCGGGCGGGCACTCGGCCGGCACCGGCTGCGCCCGGCAGCCCGTGCCGGTGTCGGTCTCGACCTGCAGCCGGCGCTTGCGCAGCGGGGATGTGCTGTTCAGCCGCCACCAGGCCCTGCGCCCCGATGCCGTACGGCGGCCGGGGGCGGGGTACGGCGTGCAGCCGCCCGTCGCTCCCGTGACCGCCCCGCCGCGTCAGGCGGAGCCCGTCCGTGAGAGGGGGCCCGCTCGGCTGCCGTCGGGCGCGGGCTCCGTGCTCCTCAGCCCAGGTCCGCCACCGGTGTCGGCGCGGTGCCGTCCTGGGGGTGCGGGTGCGGGTGCGGGGGCGCGTCGGGGGTCCGGGCCGGTTCGGGGGTGGGGCGTTCGCGGGTGGCGAGGCGGCCGACCAGGTGGAGGAGAGGCTGGGTGAGGAGCG
The DNA here is from genome assembly GCF_000721105.1 of Streptomyces cellulosae. Lineage (GTDB taxonomy): Bacteria > Actinomycetota > Actinomycetes > Streptomycetales > Streptomycetaceae > Streptomyces > Streptomyces cellulosae_A. Next base: position 222,452 of record NZ_JOEV01000003.1, on the reverse strand, counting down.
TGGTGGTCAGCGCCATGAAGACCAGGACCGTATAGAGAGGTTTGCTCAACAGTCCCGCCTGCAGGCCCGCGTTGAGGGCGATCAGCTCGGTGAGACCGCGGGCGCTCAGCAGCACTCCCACGGTGCGCGCGTCGTCGCGGCCCAGTCCGCCCCGCCGTGCCGCCACCGTCCCGCTGCCGATCTTCGTGGTGACCGCCAGCACCGTCACCACGGCCAGGACGAGCCACCCCGTCGAGTCCATGCTGTTCAGCGCGACGGACTGCCCCGAGACGACGAAGAAGAACGGCAACAGCAGCGAGCTGACGTCGTGCAGGGGGCGCACCAGCTCCGGGTCGAGCGTGCCCCCCTCCTCACGCGGCACCACGACCCCCGCGAGCAGCGCGCCGAAGATGACATGCAGACCGAGCCAGTGAGTCACCCACGCCGAGCCCAGGGCGAACCCGATGAGCAGCGCCAGCCGCAGCGACGGCTCCATCCGCGTCCGCGTGCCCCACAGCAGTGCGCGCAGCAGCGGCCGGCCGGCCACCAGCATCAGCGCGGTGAAGCCGATCCCGAGCACCGCCCGCCACGGCCAGGCCAGCGCGTGCCCGGAGCCGTCACCGTCCAGCATGGTCCCGGCCAGCACCGTCCACCCGATGACGTCGAGCAGCCCGGCCGCGGACACCGCGACGATCCCGGGCACCGTACGGGACAGGCCGTTCTCCCGCACTATCGCCGTCAGTACGGGCACCGCCGTTATCGACAGGGCGATCCCGGCGAACACCACCATGGAGGGGCTCAGATCCCGCGGCATGCCCAGGCCGGCCAGCTGTTCCCGGAACAGGAGCGCGCCACCGCTGCCCACCGCCATCGGCACCACGAACGACGCCAGCGCCACGGTCACCGCAGTGCGCGCCCGGTCGCCCAGAACCGTCAGATCGAGCTCGTACCCCACCGCGAACAGGAACACCACCAGCGCGAACTGGGCGAACCCGGTCAGCGCGGGAGCGATGCCCGCCGGGAACAGCGCGTCGTACGCGTCCGGCGCCACACTGCCGAGAAGTGAGGGACCGAGCGCTATGCCCGCCGTCAACTGGCCGACGATGTACGGCTGCTTCAGTCGCCGGGCCAGCCAGCCGGCCGCGTGCGCGGCCACCAGGATCAGGGCCGAGGCACCCACGAAGTGCCCGACCAACGCGTCAGGGCTCACGATGTCCCCCTGTTGTCCGGTGGTGGAGGCCGGCGTCCGGCCGTCGGAGGGTCCTCGCACGTCTGCTCGATCCCAACCTCCCTATGATACTGGTAACTTGACGTTGTATCGGTAGTCGTACACAACGCTGTACCGGTGTCACGGGGGGCACATGACGGCGGTCGTCTTCATTCATGGGACAGGGGTGCGCGAACCCGGCTTCTCGAAGCTTGCGGGGCGCGTGGCGGCCGGTCTGACCGCCCTGCGCGACGGACTTCGCATCGTGCCGTACTACTGGGCGGGCGCGCACGGCGCCACGCTCGCCGCGGGCGGCGCGAGCCTTCCGGCGCATCCCGGAGCGACCGTCCGCGGCCTCGCCGAGAGCCCGGCCGGACCCGGAACGGGTGCCGACTCCGGCGACGGCACCGCCGCCTGGGCCGCCCTCTACGCCGACCCGTACGCCGAGCTCGCGCTCGCCGCGGCCGGGAGGGCGCCGGTCGTCGAGCGCCCGCCCGGCACCGTCGTGCCGCAGCACAGGCTCCAGGCACAGCTGGCCGCGCTCGCCGCCCAAGGGGACGCGCCCGCCGCCGAGTTGGGCCCCGGGCTGGCCCGGGCCGTCACCGACCTCGCCGCCCATCCGCTGCTCGGTCCCGCGGCGGACGCCCTCGATCCCGACGACCTCGCGGTGCTGGCCGCCCGCAGCCTGACCGCCCGGGTCATCGCCGACGCCCTGGACGCCGACGCGCCGCTCGTCCCGGTCGGCGACCTCCGCGACGCCGTCGCCGACCGGCTCGCCGTAGCACTCGGCGCACCGCCCCGGGGCACCGAACGCGGGCTGCGCTCCCTGCTGCTGCGGACCGCCGGCTCCGCCGCGTCCCGTGCCGTCGTACGCCGCCGCCGCGCCCTCACCGAGGCGGCGCACCCCGCCGCCGGGGACATCCTGCGCTACCTCAGCCGCGGCGAGGCGGTCCGCGCGGACCTGCGGTCCCTGGTCGCGGGGCTGGAGCCGCCGGTCGCCCTCGTCTGCCACAGCCTCGGCGGCATCATCGCCCTGGACACGCTGATCGCCGACCCGCTGCCGCAGGTCCGCCTGCTGGTGACGGCCGGGTCCCAGGGGCCCTTCCTGTACGAGTCCGGCTCGCTGCCCACCCTCGAACACCCCGCTCCGCTGCCGCCGCACGTGCCCGCCTGGCTCAATCTGTACGACCCCCGGGACCTGCTCTCCTACCTCGGCGCCGGACTCTTCCCGGGCCGGGTCACCGACATCGCCGTCGACAGCCGGCAGCCGTTCCCGGCCGCCCACAGCGCCTACTGGACCAATCCCGAGGTGTACCGCCACATCGTGGACCGGTTGCCGTGACCGGGCCCGTGCCGTCCGGGCCGCCGCGGGTGGATCCCCGCCGCGTGCACGCGCTGATCGTCGGGGTCGAGCGTTACGCGGCCGGGGCGGGCTGGGATCTGCCCGGCCCCGCCCGCGACGCGGTCGCCTTCCACCGGCTGCTGCGGGCGGCCGGAGTGCCCGAGGACCGACTCCGCCTCCACCTCGCCCCGTTGCCGTCGTACGCCCCCGGCGTCCGGTACGAGCCGGCCGACAGCGCCACGCTGCGCCGCGTCCTCGTCGAGGAACTGTCCGGCGCCCAGGGCGACATCCTCTGGGTGTGGTGGGGCGGCCACGGTGTCCTGGACCGGGCCGGGCATCTGCGGCTGTTCTGCGCGAACGCCAGCACCGCCGACAAGCTGGGCATCGACCTGGACACCGCGCTCGCCCGGTACGCGGGGGACGCCGTGCCCGGCTTCACCGAACAGCTGTGGATCGTGGACGCCTGCGAGACCTTCGAGGAGGACCTCGCCTTCCTGGAGCAGCTGCCGGCGGACGCCCTGCCCGTGGGCCGGCGCAACCTCGTTCACCGGCAGACCCTGCTGCGGGCCGCCGGCCGGGGCCGCGCCGCCGCCAACGACCCGGCGCGCGGCACCGGACTGTTTTCCGAGATCCTGCTCGCGCTGCTGGCCGAGCGGGCCGCCGTCCTGCCCCGGCCGCCCGATCCGGAGGAACTGTTTCCGGCCGTACGAACACGCATCGCGACCCTCAGGGAAGCGGGCCGTACTCTGCAGCATCCCGAGATCCAGCTGCGCGGCCCCGGGCGCACCGAGTACCTGCCCCCGGCCGACCCGCCTCCCGGGCCGCGTCCCGCCTCGCCGCTGCAACGGGCCGTGGAGGCCCTGCTCGCCTACCCGCTGATGCAGGACCCCACCGAGCGGCAGACCGTGGTCAGCGCACTGGACCCGCACGTCACAGCGACGCTCTCTCGTCACCCCAGCGCCCGCACGGATGCCGCCGGCATTCTCAACGGGCTTTCCAGGTACCACCCGGACGCGCTGTGGGACCTCTTCGACGCCGTCGTGTCCGTCGACGACGACCCCGATCGCAAGAACGAACTGCACACGGCGCTGCGTGATGTCGCGTCCTCGGCGAGGCGGCCGCGCGGTCGGAAATGATCGAGTGGCGTGATCGTACGGTTTTCGACCCGGGCCGCAATGGCCATGATGGAAATGGACACGGGCACGGGGCATCGCGTGCCGCCGTGCGAGAAGGGGGAGCACCTTGGACCAGCCGCCCGCTCTGCATCACGCCGAAGCAGCGGTACGCCAGTCGGGCGCCGTTGCTGCGACCGACGTCTGGGAGTCGGATCTGGCGGACGTCGCGGCACTGCCCTTGGCCGCCGTGGACGGGCTCGCGCCGCTCGGCCCCACCGCACGCCTTCTCGAGGAGGTACTGCGCCCGCGCGGCAGCGTCAAGGGCGGAGGTGAACCCGGCCGGGCCGAGTAATCCGCTGTCCGACTCCACGGCAGGGCCCGGCCGGGTCCCCGTATGTCCGCCCACACACGGAGGTTCCCGGGTATGTCCAGCGAGCCGCGTCCTGCCCCGTTCCGGATACCGGAAGGGATCTTCGCGGAACTGGCCGCCGGCGGTGGCTCCGAGCAGGCCGTCGCGTTACTGGAACGGGCGGAGCGAGCCCGCAGGTTGCTGCTCCTGCGCACGCTGCTGGACCGGCTCGCACCCCTGCCGACCCCGTTGACCCCGGCGCCCGAGGCCTGGCGCGCCCTGAAGGAGGCGGCCACCCGGGCACCCGAGCCGGTCGACCGACTGCTCCTCGCCCCCGCGACCGGCGGCTGGATCGCCCACCTCCTGCGCCGGACCCACGGCACGGCGACGGGACCGGCCCTGTGGGCGGAGGCGGGGTACCTGTGTGCCCTGGCCGTATCGGCGTCCCTCAGCGCCGGCACCCGCGCGGACCTCCGCGTGCCGCTCCACGACGGCGCCTTGGTCCTTCCTGGGCTGGGCATGGCCCGACTCGCCCATGCCGGACGGGGGTTGACGGTGGGCCGGGCCCGCACCGACGGGGGACGACTGAGTCTTACGGGGCCGGCCCGGGGCGGGGGCGAGGCAACGCTGACGGTCCGTCCGGCGACGGTGTCGCTCGGGGGTGAGGGAGCGCGGGACGGGGGAGCGCGAGAGGGCGACGTCGTACGGGGCGACGCGCCCGGCGAGGAAGCCGCCCGAGAGACGACGCCGCCGCCGGGCCGGGAGCCGCTCCTCGGAGGGGACACACCCGGGACCCTGGGAGGCCACGAGCCGCCGTACGCCTCCTGGATCCCCCTGCGCACACTCGCCCACCGCTCGCCCACCGGCCCCGTCGCCATACCCCTCGACGACCTCGACCCCTACCGCGACCTCGACGATCCACTGCCCCCGGCCCGGCTCGACCAGGACGAGGCCGAAACGTGGCAGCGGCTGTTCGAAGAGGCCGTCGCGGTGCTCGCCGAACCGGGCGGCAGCGGGCCCGGCCGCTTCGACCCGGCCGCGATCCACGCCGTCGTGCCCTGGGGCCGCACCAGTACGGTGCCGCCCGCCCCGCCGACCGTGCGGGTCTCCGCGTCCAGCGGCGACTCCTTCGGCGCCATGGTGATCGCCCGCCCCTCCTCCGCGGTCGCCCTCGCCGAGACGCTCGTGCACGAGTTCCAGCACAGCAAGCTGGCGGCCCTCCTGCACCTCTTCCCGCTGCTCGAAGACGACCGGGAGGAGCGCTACTACGCCCCGTGGCGTGCCGATCCACGCCACCTCACGGGGCTGCTCCACGGGGCGTACGCCTTCACGGGCGTCGCGGGATTCTGGCGGGACCGGCTGACGGCGGCACGGGCGCGCGGACGCGGCGAAGGACCCGACGAGCGACGGGGGTTGGACGACCGGCGCGACGTGGGCGACGGCCACCGCCCCGCGGACAACCGCGAGGGAACCCGGCACGACCAGGCGGTCGAGTCGGCCGGCTACCACTTCGCCCTGCGCCGGACGCAGAGCCGTCTCGTCGTCCGGACCCTGCTGGCCGAGGGCCGTCTCACCCCGCAGGGCCGGGGCCTGGTGACGGGCCTCGCCCGCACCCTGGACGGCTGGCTGCGCGAGCCGGTGCCTGCGGCCGCCCTCGCGCGAGCCCGTACGGCTGCCCTGCTGCACCGCACGGAGTGGCGGTTGCGCAACGTGGTGCCGGTGTCCGACGCGGCCCACGCGCCGGACCTCCCCCGCTTCCGCTCCGACCGCACCACCTGGCCGGACGTCCGCACGCACGCCTTCGCCACCCGCCCCACCGCGCCGCGCACCGCCGACGAGCACCTCGCCGCCGGAGACCCGGCCGTCGCGCTGGCCCGGTACGCCGACCAGCTGACGGTCGACCCGAACGACCCCCACACCCTGGCCGGCTGGATCGTGGCCCGCGCCACCCTCGAACCGGGCCGGACCGCCCGCCGCATGCTGGCCCGCCCGGAGCTGCTCCAACCGCTGCCCAGCGGCTGACCGTCCCCGGCCCGGGCCGGGCGGACCTCTCCCGGCAGGCTCAGCACGCCTCATCACGCGGAAGAAGCCGCAGCGGACGAAAACCAGCGGACGAAGAACCGCGGGAGAAAAACAAGCGTCCCGAAACAGCCGACCCACGGGTGAACCCGGCCGACCGTGGTCAGGATGGAGTCATGGGATTCCACGTCGACTCCGAGGCCGGCCCCCTGCGCCGCGTCATCCTGCACCGGCCGGATCTGGAGCTCAAGAGGCTCACCCCGAGCAACAGGGACGCGTTGCTCTTCGACGACGTGCTGTGGGTGCGGCGGGCGCGGGCCGAGCACGACGGGTTCGCCGATGTGCTGCGTGACCGCGGGGTCGTCGTCCACCTGTTCGGTGACCTGCTGACCGAGGCCCTGGAGATCCCGGCGGCCCGCTCACTCGTCCTGGACCGGGTCTTCGACGAGAAGGAGTACGGGGTGCTCGCCACCGACCACCTCCGTGCCGCCTTCGAGAACCTGCCCGCGGCCGAGCTGGCCGAGTCCTTGGTCGGAGGCATGACCAAGCGGGAGTTCCTGGAGGCGCACCCCGAGCCGACCTCGGTGCGCTTCCACGTCATGGAGCTCGACGACTTCCTCCTCGCGCCCCTGCCCAACCACCTTTTCACCCGGGACACCTCCGCCTGGATCTACGACGGCGTCTGCGTCAACGCCATGCGCTGGCCGGCCCGGCAGCGCGAGACGGTGCACTTCGAGGCGATCTACCGGCATCACCCGCTGTTCCGCGAGGAAACGTTCCACGTCTGGTCCCGGGGGCAGGCCGACTACCCGTCCACCATCGAGGGCGGTGACGTCCTCGTCATCGGCAACGGCGCGGTCCTCATCGGCATGAGCGAGCGCACCACGCCCCAGGCCGTCGAGATGCTCGCGCACAAGCTGTTCGCCGCCGGCTCCGCGCAGACGATCGTGGCCCTCGACATGCCCAAGCGCCGTGCCTTCATGCACCTCGACACCGTGATGACCATGGTCGACGGCGACACCTTCACCCAGTACGCGGGGCTCGGCATGCTCCGCTCGTACACCATCGAACCGGGTGTCGGCGACAAGGAGCTCAAGGTCACCGACCACCCGCCGGAGCACATGCACCGCGCGATCGCCGCCGCCCTCGGGCTGAGCGAGATCCGGGTCCTCACCGCCACCCAGGACGTGCACGCGGCCGAGCGCGAGCAGTGGGACGACGGCTGCAACGTCCTGGCCGTCGAGCCGGGTGTCGTCATCGCGTACGAGCGAAACGCCACCACCAACACCCACCTGCGCAAGCGGGGCATCGAGGTGATAGAGATCCCGGGCAGCGAGCTGGGGCGGGGGAGAGGAGGGCCGCGCTGCATGAGCTGCCCGGTCGAACGGGGTGCCGTATAGGCGTACGCACGCGAGCATCAAGGACCTGTATAAAAATTCTGGATGTCGTATAGACTTCCGAAGCTTCCTGTCCCTGCACCTCTGGAGACGCCCCCATGGCGACAGTCCCGACCGCCCTCGCCGGCCGCCACTTCCTCAAGGAGCTCGACTTCACCGAGCGGGAGTTCCTCGGCCTGATCGAGCTGGCCGCCGAGCTGAAGGCCGCCAAGAAGGCCGGGACCGAGACGCGGTACCTGCGCGGGAAGAACATCGCGCTGATCTTCGAGAAGACCTCGACCCGCACCCGCTGCGCGTTCGAGGTCGCCGCCGCCGACCAGGGCGCTTCGACGACGTACCTGGACCCGTCGGGCTCACAGATCGGCCACAAGGAGTCCGTGAAGGACACCGCGCGCGTGCTGGGGCGCATGTACGACGGCATCGAGTACCGCGGGGACAGCCAGCAGAAGGTGGAGGAGCTCGCCGCGTACGCCGGCGTGCCCGTCTACAACGGACTCACCGACGACTGGCACCCCACCCAGATGCTCGCCGACGTGCTCACCATGACCGAGCACACGAGCAAGCCGGTCAGGGAGATCGCCTTCGCCTACCTCGGCGACGCCCGCTTCAACATGGGCAACTCCTACCTGATCACCGGCGCCCTGCTCGGCATGGACGTGCGGATCGTCGCCCCGCGGGCGTACTGGCCCGCCGAGGAGATCATCGCCCGCGCCCGCGAGCTTGCCGAGACCAGCGGCGCCCGCGTCACCCTCACCGAGAAGGTCGACGAAGGAGTCCGGGGCGCCGACTTCGTGGCCACCGACGTGTGGGTCTCCATGGGGGAGCCCAAGGAGGTCTGGGACGAGCGGATCGCCGCCCTCTCCCCGTACGCCGTGACCATGGACGTCCTGCGCGCCGCCGGCCACCCGGACGTGAAGTTCCTGCACTGCCTGCCCGCCTTCCACGACCTCGGGACGAAGGTCGGCCAGGAGATATACGACATCCACGGCCTCGACTCGCTGGAAGTGACCGACGAGGTCTTCGAGTCCGCCCACTCGGTCGTGTTCGACGAGGCGGAGAACCGGCTGCACACCATCAAGGCCGTCCTGGTCGCCACCCTCGCCTGACGGGCCTCGTGTCAGGCCCTGAGGTCTTGTGTCTCGCCTTGTGCCACAGGGTCGCAGGGTCACAGGGTCGCAGGGTCACAGGGCCGCAGGGCCGCAGGGTCGCAAGGCCGCAGGGTCACAAGGCCGCAGGGTCATACCGGACGCCGCTGAGCCGGCACCGCCGGAAGGGTGAACCACACCGCCTTGCCGGAGTCGGTGGGGCGGTGACCGCAGGACGAGCTGAGCGCGCGGATCAGCAGCAGACCGCGCCCGTGCTCCTGCCAGGGGTCGGGTTCGATGTCCACCGGGAGGGTGAGACTGCCGGGCGGCGCCGGGTCCGGGTCGTGCACCTCGACCTGACAGCCGGTCGGCAGCAGCTCCACCACGAGCTCTATCGGCGCGTCCCCGAGGGTGTGCTCCACGGCGTTCGCCACCAGCTCCGCCGTCAGCAGCTCCGCGGTGTCGCTGTCGGCCCCGTGCTCCAGCTCGGCCAGCGCGGTGCGCACCAGGGCGCGGGCCACGGGCACCGCCGCGGCGGAGTGCGGCAGTGCGATGCGCCAGGAGGCGGAGGCCGGGGGGCGTTCGTACAAGGCGGTTCCGTTCATGAGCAGGCTGTCCTGCTTTCAACCTTATGAATGGTACGGCGCCACTCCGAGGAGATCTTCGACGGGCACCGTGCGGGACCCTCGGCCCCGTTGCCGGACGGCTTACCCGTAGCAACGGCTTGCCTCCCGCGCCTGCTCCCGCCGTTGCCGGTCTGTCGACGAGCCGTGACGGATGTGACCGGGCCAGGTCACATCCGGACGGCTCTATCGCGCACTCGTGACGACGGTGAAGAATCCCGAGTTCGGGCGCCGCTCGGGAGCCGACCTCGGGGGGGACCACACACCCGCGCATCACACCCGCGCATCACACCCGCGCATCACACCCGCGCGTCACACCCACGCATCACACCCACGCGTCACAGACCCACGAACGCGGCCCCCGCGTCGCGCAGCCGCTCGTGCAGGCCCCGGAACACCTGCGCCGACCGGGCGCCCGGCCAGTCCCCGGGCAACAGTGGGGCGGGCAGGCCGGGGTCGGCGTAGGGGAGACGGCGCCAGGAGTCCAGGGCGAGGAGGTAGTCGCGGTAGGCCTCCTCGGGCGGGGTGTCCGTCCGCCGCTCCCATTCCTGCAGCACGGGCGTGTGCCGGTCGAGGAACGCCTCGTGCTCCTTGGCGATCGCCGCCAGGTCCCACCAGCGGGCGACGGCCTCCACGGTCGGCGCGAAGCCCAGGTGCTCGCCGCTGAAGAAGTCGACGTACGGATCGAGCCGCAGCCGCCGCAGGGTGTGCCGGGCCTCCTCGTACATTCGCGCCGGGGCCAGCCACACCCCCGGCGCCGCGGTGCCGAAGCCGAGGCCCGCCAGCCGGGAGCGCAGCACGTGCCGTCTCTGCCGCTCCGACTCGGGCACGGAGAACACGGCGAGCACCCAGCCCTCGTCCTTCTCGGGCGGCGCGTGGTAGATGCGCCGGTCGCCGTCGTCGAGCAACTGGCGGGCCTCCGGCGAGAGTTCGTACCCGGCCGCGCCCTCGGCGGTACGGGCCGGTACGAGCAGCCCGCGCCGTTTGAGCCGGGACACCGACGAGCGTACGGAGGGGGCGTCCACGCCGACCGCGGCCAGCAGCCGGATCAGCTCGGCGACCGGGACCGGGCCGGGCACGAAGCGGCCGTAGGCGCCGTAGAGCGTGACGATGAGAGACCGTGGTGCATGCTGGTCGGACACGTTGATCATCTTAGGCCGTCGGCATCACTGCTGGTCACCATCGGTGCGCAGCTTGAAACGCTGGAGCATTCCGGTCGCCGTGCGCGGCAGCGCGTCCGGCAGGACGATCTCGCGCGGGCATGTGTAGGGCGCCCGTTCGGACGTGACGAAGGCGGGCAGCGCCCCGTGCCCTCCGCTCGAACTCGACGGCTCCCCGGTACTGCCCTGAGTGCTCTGCGGCGATCGGGCAGTGATCAGGCGGCGATCGTCAGCCGCTCGACGGGTGCCCGGTGGGGCGCGACGACCCGGCCGTCGGGCAGCAGTTCACCGGTGTCGTCGAAGACGATCGCGCCGGTGCAGAGCAGGTTCCAGCCCTGCTCGGGGTGGGCGGCGACCACGTGCGGAGCACGGCTGTCCGTTGCGGGACACGAGGGCTGGTGGGTACACATGGCGCACCTCCACGTCGGTGACTCACGGTAGGAAAAACCTTCCCTACGGGAGACCATCCTCCCGAGACGAACACATCGGAATGGCCCGACGAGAAGCGTGACAACACGCGGACAACTCCCGGACCGTTCCCGGACGCCCGACGCGCACGCGAGCCCCGCTTCCCCCCTTCTTTCCCTTCCCCCTCCCCTCTTTCCCCTTCAGCCCATCAACCCGGCGGCGACCGTGGCGCCGAGTTCCCAGCAGGCCTCGACATCCGCCTTGCCGGGCTCACCCGTCACGGTCACCGCCTCGGCCGCCCGCCGCCAGCCCAGCCCCGTCGTGATCGCCTCGATGCCACGCACCGCTCCGGTCACGTCGTTGCCGCCGTGCACGTAGTAGCCGAAGGGCCGGCCGCGCGTCTCGTCGAGGCACGGGTAGTAGACCTGGTCGAAGAAGTGCTTCAGCGCGCCGGACATGTAGCCGAGGTTGGCCGGGGTGCCCAGCAGGTACCCGTCAGCGGCGAGCACGTCGGACGCCGTCGCGGCCAGCGCGGCCCGCCGCACGACCCGCACCCCCTCGATCTCCGGCGCCGTCGCCCCGGTGACCAGGGCCTCGAACATCGCCTGACAGTTGGGCGAGGGCGTGTGATGCACGATCAGCAAGGTAGGCACGGGCCCATGCTGCCCGATCAACGCTGGGGGATGCTGCCCATCTCCGCGGTGAAGAGCACGGGGTCACTGTCGAACCCTCGGATGCACTCGTGGAACTCCCACGCTCCGGAGGCGTCCCGGGTGAACTCCGCGACCGTCGTGGCGGTGAATCCGGCCAGCTGGGCGAAGTCGTCCTTCAACAGCTCCCGGTACCCCTCGACCACCAGAACTCCCGCGTTCGACAGGTCACCGAAGGTTTTCGGCCCGCTGTTCTGGTGGATCGCCACGCCCACGACCACCCGTGCGAAGGAGGACGCGAGGCGATCGAGTTCCAGGGTCATCGCTTCGACGTAGCCGAGGCCCTGACCGGTCTGGCTGTGCCGGCTCATGTTGATGGTGCCGTCCGGTGAGCGGCTGTCGAAGTGGACGACGTACACGGGACGCCCGTAGGGAGCGTCCGCGGAGTAGGTCGTGGCGATGATGTCGAGATGATGAGGGGGCCGATCCCAGGGACTCGGGTCCCACTTGAGCCGTACCTCGGCCTTCACCACTCCTTGGCTGCCGCTGCTCACCGGATCGCTGCCTCTCCCCTGCCAAATCACCACGGGGTTGGCCCCGCATGGTCAAGTATGGCTCCCGGGCATCCCGTTGCAGCCTTGCGCGGCTGGTTTCTTCGGGGGCCGGCGGATTCCTTGAGTGGCCCTGACGTGCGGGAGCGGGTGGCGGGGCTGGCTGGACGGAGCGCCAACGGATCCTGCCTTCAAGCCGGCCGACCGGGCGAGCCGGCCGACACCGGTCACTGCCTGCGCACGGTCCCGCGCACGGTCAGCGACCGATCACTTCCGCCGGCTCGCCCGGGCTCTCAGCCCCCTCGGCCCCTGATCACCTCGTCCCACATGTGGAGAAGTCCCAGGGGGCATTCCCCGCGGTCGCCCGGACAAAGCTGGACACGGAGAGATCAGCCGTGGACGGGCCATGGCGTCTTTGGTGGTCCTCCTTCAACAACGACGTCACCAACCCCCTTGACGAAACCGGGGATACTGATTCCTCCGGTGGCGACCCGGATGGGGAATCAGGCGAGATCAGCTACCGGGATTCATTCGCAGTGCACCGGCGTTCACGCCGGGGGTGAAGCGAATCTGATGGTGGCGACGCGGAGCGTCGCCGCGTCTGCTCCGGCGGAGCCGGAGATGGCCCATTCCTCACTCATGGCGCGAGGCATCATGGCGGCCCGCTCCAGCGGAGCAAAGTAGAAGCCGCACCAAGCTTCTGGACTTGATTGGGTGATGTCAGGGCGTTCGGCTGAGCGTTGAGCCCTCTGCGCTGTACTGCTGTGACCGTGAGGTACGCGCAGGGCGGCGGCTACGCCCCGGGCCTGAACCCGCAGGAAGGCGTGTGGTCCATGGTCAAGCACGACCTGGGCAACCTCGCAGCCGCCGACCTGGGTCAGATCACCCGGACCGTGAAACGCAAGCTCAAGATGGTGCAGTATCGGCCCCGTTTGCTCGACGGCTGTCTTGCCGGCACCGGCCTGGCCCTCGACGAGTGACCTGCTTGGGAGCCTGCCATCCGAATGCGTGTTCAGTAGCATCACGTAGCTGGATGAGGTTCCCGCCCGACGAATCGAGTGAGCCCATGAGTGACGACGTCCTCTCCGTCATTCCGACCGACCCGCACTGGCAGCCGGAGCAAGCCGCGGCTGACCGTACCGCGTCGATCGTGGAGGACCTGGCCCCCGGCCTCCCTGACGGAGTCGACGTCGAGATCGACGTCACCTGGCACGACACACTCACCGTTGTCGACTGTGGTCAGAATCTGCAGAAGATCGGTTGTCCCCACTGCGGCGCGTCGATCGATACCGAGTGGTGGGGCGACCTGCTCGAAGCCCACTGCGACGACGGCTTCACAACCCTCGCCGTGGTGGTCCCCTGCTGCGGCACCGCGACGTCGCTGGACGCACTGGACTACGACTGGCCCTGTGGCTTTGCTCGATTCGAGATCGCCATCTGGAACCCCGAGCGCGCATGGTTCAGCGACGAGGAACTGACTGCCATCGGGCACGCACTCGGACATCCAGTCCAGCAAGTCAGGGCCCACATCTGAAGCACGTCAGCCCGCGAGGAACCCGACATCACGAGTTCAAGTTCAGTTGTTGGCCCGCCAGTAGTGGCATACGAGGTCGGGAAACTCTCCCCCAGCCTTCGGTCGGGAGGTATCCCCAGGCGCAGGCGGCGCGAGGAGACGCCCTTGAGGGGGGCACCCGCAAGGGCCCCAGGATCGGGCCGCCCCGCTTCAAGTCCCGCAAGGATGCCCGGCAGTCGATCCGGTCCGCGCGGGTGTCGGACACCTCGACCCGGAGCGTCACGTCGTCGGCGGTGAGCCGCACCTCGAAGTCTCTTCCGGACACATGGCCGTGGCGTACGGCGTTGGCGGTCAGCTCTGCCGTGATGAGGGTCAGCGTCTCGTTGGCGGCGGACGCGTGGGGATGGCCCCACGCGTCGAGCCGCTCCGCGACCAGGCGGCGGGCGAGGCGAGCGCCACGCGGGGTCGAGCTGAAGCGCATGGTGAACTCGTCCAGCGTGGTGGGTCTTCTGCCGCACCGTGCATTGCGGCTGCCGTCGTGGAGGTGGGTGAGTGCTCGTTGTGCATGGCGCCTACGCTGCCGGGTGCCCCCTGACGTGCCCCCTGACGTGCCCAGGTCCGACGCGCACACAGCGAGGCGCCGTAGGCGACGGTGTGTTTCGTGTGCGCGGCGGTGTGCGGCAGTCGGCGGTGCACCTGTCAACCCGTGCCCTGTCCTGCGCTTCGTCCAGCCGCTGGCATCGGTAGTCCGGGATGCCCTGATCGCAAGGGCGCGGGCGGATGTGACACGCGACGGTGGCGGCGGTGGACCTAGCCGCCCACGGCCCATCGCGCTCCCGCGACCACGGCCAACAGCAGAGCTGGAACTATCCACCACCACGGCATGGTCCTCCGCACCGAAGGCACCAGCCACAGCGCCGCCGCGGCTCCGGCCGCCGCGATGGTGACGACGCACGACAGAACGATTCCGGCGTACGCGTCGTCGTCCCAGGTGCCGGACGGCCTGATGGTCAATGCCGTCCAGCAGAAGTACGCGGCGATGATGGTGAGCAGGATCAGGGGTACAGCGAGAACCACACGGAGGCAGCCGCGGTCGTCGTCCACGTGGGAAGGGCTGGTCGTCAGCGCAGTGCGTTCCTTGCCTCGTTCAGATTGTTCGCGAACCCGCGCCCGTAGGCCTGGGCGTCGTCGGTCTCCCAGTACGGCCCGCCGTTGTAACGCGTGGCGAGCTCCTGGTATTGAGCCGGTGCCATCTCCTCGGCCGGCACATCGGCGAACTCGCTCTCCGCCTTGAGCTGGGCCAGGTACTCCGAGGCGATGAAGATGTTCTGCGCGGGGTCCTGCAGAGCTGTTTCCACCATGCCGCGCTGCTGGTCGGTGAGGTGCTCGGGGTGTAACCGAGAACCTCGGCGCCCCGTCGCACCTGGATGGCGATGGGGCCCATGGACGTGTTGTCCGGGTCACCGCCGAGTCGCCACGGCAGGCTCTCAGGAGCCCCCGGGGTCGCCTGCGGGGCAACGGTGCAGACGACCCGGTGATCGGGTGTTCGCCCAGCTCGTCACCGGGACGCGGGATCCCGTGACCCGGCGGTGCGCGATGTTCCACGCCCGGAACAAAGACCACGGCGAACTCGTCTCTGACCTGGTTCAAGAGCAGCTACAGCGGGGCTGAGGGCGGTGACTGCGTCGAGGTTGCCACATGCCGATGCATCGTTCACGTGCGGGACTCCAAGGACACTGCCCGCCCGGGGCTGGCTGTTGGCCCGGACGCCTGGGCGATGTTCGTCGGGTACGCCGTAGACCAGACCTCCTGAGCACCAGCGCACGGCGTTGAACGGCTCACCTTCGGCGCGGACTTGGGACGGCTACCGCTGACCACTGGCCGAGTTCGTGGGCGAAGTCCTTGTACGAGCGGTTGGTGCCGGTCGGGCCCGAGGCCAGTAGGCCTGGCGACCGGGCCTGCTCGGCGACCTCGAGTCCGTCACTCTGTGGAAAGGCCGGGGTACCGAGCCTGCGTTTGAGGTCTTCCTTGCGAGTAGTCGACGTCCACGTCGACGGTGGGCACACCCCTGCTCCGCCGCCCCCGCATCAGGCGTCAGGAAACCCCGCGCAAACCGGCGGGCAGCCCGCGCTGTGCACCATGGCAGTCGCTCGACAACGATCCGCGCAGAACCTCTGGGAGCTTCGATGACCATCAGCGGTCCGGTGACTGGTGCGGTGGAGGATCCTGCGGCCGTCGTGGCCCGGTTGCTGGCGCCGGAGGGGCCGGGCGATCCGTATCCGCTCTACCACGCGCTGCGTTCGGCCGGGCCGGTGCACAGGGCCGGCAACATCCACTTCGTGTCCGGGTACGCGGAATGCCAGGCCGTGCTCGGAGGGCCGGAGTTCCGGGTGCAGGACCCCGAGTGGTACGACAGCAACCTCCCCGGGTGGCGGGACAACACGGCCACCCGGCTCATGTACCAGTCGGTGCAGAGTCGCAACAACCCCGACCACAACCGGCTGCGGCGGCTGGTCGCCGGCGCCTTCTCGCCACGGCGGATGGCCGGCTACGCCGAGGTGATCGACCGGGTCACCGACGGCCTGCTCGACCGGATGGCGCAGGCCGGCGCCGACGGCGGCCGGGTCGATCTGATGGAGCAGCTCGCCTACCCGCTCCCCACCGCCGTGATCGGCGAGATCCTCGGCGTGCCCGAAGCCGACCGCGAGCACTTCCGCGATCTCGCGGTGGACTTCTTCCGGGTGATGGACATCGTCACCGACCACGAGACGCGCGAGCGCATGGACACCGCCGCGGCCGCCCTGCTCGAGTTCTGGACCGGTATGGTCGGCGAGCGCCGGCGGGCACCGCGCGAGGACCTCACCACCGAGCTCGTGGCG
This sequence comes from Streptomyces cellulosae, assembly GCF_000721105.1. Lineage (GTDB taxonomy): Bacteria > Actinomycetota > Actinomycetes > Streptomycetales > Streptomycetaceae > Streptomyces > Streptomyces cellulosae_A. The sequence continues at coordinate 206,175 of NZ_JOEV01000003.1, read as the reverse complement.
GCCTGCGACGCCGGTCTGCTGTCACAGGACGAGTTGCTGGGCATCGCCATGTTCCTCTTCTCGGCCGGATACGGCACCACCGCCGCCCTCCTGGGCAACGCCACCGAGCAGTTGCTGACCCACCCGGACGAGGCGGCCCGGCTGCGGGCGGGGGAGTGCGCCGTGGAGGCGGTGGTGGAGGAGTCCCTGCGGCACGAGACCCCGACGCAGATCGCGCCACGGCTGACCGGCGAGGACTGCACCGTGGGTGGCGTCGACATCCCGGCGGGGCAACTGCTGGTGTGCCTGCTCGGGGCCGCGAACCGCGATCCGGCGCGGTACGAGCAGCCGGACCGGTTCTGGCCGTCCCGTCCGCCGGGACGGGTGCTGAGCTTCGGCGGCGGAGTGCACTACTGCATCGGGGCGGCGCTGTCCCGCATGGAGGCCACCCGGGTCCTGCCCCGGCTGCTGCGCCGCTTCCCGCGGCTGGCCCCGGCCGGCCCGCGGTTGCGGCGGCCGGCGTTGCGGATGCGGTTGCACACGAGCTTCCCGGTGAGCCTGTGAGTCAGCCTGTGAGTCGTCGGGGCCGTTGAGCACACGAGGCCGTTGAGCACACGAGGCCGTTGAGCACGCGAGGCCGTCGAGCGCGCGCGGCGGGCGGGCCGACAGGCACCGTCCGCCGCCTACGTGCGTGCGGGGGGGGGGTGCTCAGAAGAGCAGACCGCCGATGGACATGGGCATCTCCATCTCGAGGCCGCCGTGCGCCTCCACCTCCGGGTGCACATCGCCGATGCGTTCCTTGATGTCCAGCAGCACGTCCACTTCGCCCCCGCTGAGGGCGGCTAGGAGGCCGAGCTGTTCATCGGTGAACGCACCGAGGTCGAAGCCCGCTGCGCGCAACCGCTCCAGCGCGTCCCTCGCGTCGTCCGGCTTGCTCATCACGATCTCCTGCTCACTTCAGCGGATGTGGTTGAAATAGGCGGCGGTCGGGGTGCCGACGCCGGTCACGTCGTCGTACGCCGGGGTGGTGGCGAGCCCGGCGTCCTGGGAGCGCCCGAAGGTGGCCAGGACGTAGCTCGTGGTCACGGTGCCGGTGGCGTCGGCGGTCAGCTCGGTGTGCACCGCGGCCGGCGGTCTGGGCGCCCCGGCGGGCCGGTCCGTCACGTCGCGGAACGCGCCGTTCTCGGCGGCCTGGTAGATCGCCGGGTTGGCGAAGCCGAGCGGTCTGCCGGCCCGCTGCTGGGCGAGGGCCTGGATGCCGGCGTAGAGCGGTGCGGCCAGGCTCGTGCCGCCGGACGCGTACTCGACGTAGCCGCCGGCGCCGTTCGGGAGCGTGTAGGTCTGCCCGACGAGCATGCCGGTGACCGGGTCGGCGTCCATCGCCACGTCGGGCACCACCCGGCGCAGGGTTCCGTTACCGGTGAAGGCACTGGCGGGGATGAGGTGCCGCTGGTAGGACGGCCGGGTGAACACGGCGCTGGGGCCGCCGCCGGAGCCGCCGGCGTAGCTGCCGGGAAGTGTCTCCCAGCCGGTGCCGTCCGCGGACAGCGCGGCGTAGTCGCTCTCCCAGCCGGTCTCCCACTGGTAGCGGCCGTCGGCGTCGACGGCCAGACTGGTGCCGCCCACGGCGGTGACCCACGGGTCCGAGGCGGGGAACTCGGTGGCGGTCACCGGCGAGCCGTTGCCGTCCTGGGAGGCCGCCTGGGAGCCGTGGTCGCCGGAGGCGAAGACGAACCCGACGCCCTCGACCGCGCCCTGCTGGAACAACTGGTCGAAGGCGGACACCGTGCCGGACGGTACGCCGGTGTCCGCGCCGATCACCCAGGAGTCGGAGACGACGTCGGCGAGACGGGCGTCGACGACACGGGAGACCGCGTCCAGGAAGCTCGCGTCCGTGGCGTCCGCGGCGGCGACGTACTCGACGTCGGCGCTGGGCGCGATCGCGTGCACCGCCTCCACGTCCATGATCTCCTCCATGCCCCAGTCCATCGGCTGGGCCGGCAGCCCGTCGGGCACGTCCTGCGTGAACTGGCCGCTCGCCCAGGTCTGTTCGCCGTGCCGGGACGCGTAGGTCTGCGCGTCGGACGCCACCGTGGTGGAGGCGTACGCGCCGATCACCGCGACCTTGGTGCCCGCGCCGGTCAGGCCGCTGGGGGTGACGCCGTAGGCGCCGCGCAACTGGCCTGGCAGATAGCCGCAGACCTGGTACGGCTGGGTCGTGCCGTACGCGGGCGGCAGGGCGGTCGCCGGGTTCGCGCCGTACGAGGTGGAGCAGGTCGCGGAGCTCGCGGGGGTGACGGTGGCGGACCGGCCGCCCGCCGGTCGTACGGCGGGGGTCAGGCTGCTCAGGCCGGACATCGACAGCACGTCGGGGGCGACGGAGCGCGGGATGCGGGCGGGCCCGGCGAGGGCGCGCAGGCTCCTGCCCTGCCAGCGGTAGCGGTGCAGGCGTGCGCCGACCGCGCATTCGACCGCGGCGGGGTCTCCGGAGGCCGCGATGTAGTGGTCGGTGCCGCCGTTCGTGTCGAGCCCGCACGACCTCAGCCAGGAGGAGACCGCGGCGCGTTGCCGCGCCGTCGGCGCGTACGCCGACCGGAACCGGGCGGGAGTGAGGAAGTGCCGGTAGTGCGGGTTGCCGGGCGTGGAGACCTGCCGGGCCAGGGTGCGCAGTCCCGCCGGGTCGCGGACCTGCAGGTAGACGCGCAGGGAGATCTTTCCGGACGCGGACGCGGCACCCTCGTCCACGGCGCCCGCCGGGGCGTGGCCGTCGTCCGAGGCGAGCAGAACCCGGTCGGTGGCCGGGGCCGTGGCGGCCAGGGCAGGGGGCGCGGTGCCGAGCGCGACGACCGTCGCCGCAAGGGCTGCGGCAGCGGTCTGCAGTCTTCGGCCGGGGCCGGGCCGCCTGCTCGGGGCCGCGTGGGCTTGGAGCATGGGGAGTTCTCCTTCGGCTGGGACGTGCTGTCGAGGAGACCTTCACGGATGCCGGCTGCACCTGGCCTGGTATGCGGTAACTGACCGGTATGGAGCAGTACTTGTGCGATACATCGGTATACGTGCGGCTTCGGGTCAGCGCAGCGGCAGGAGCCCCACCGGGCCGTGCGGCCCCTCGGTGATCTCCAGCGCCGTGCCGAAGGGAGCGGACAGTTCGCCGAGTTCCTTGAGAATGCGGTGACCGTCGGCGGGCCGGGCCCTCTCGGGCCGGCCCCGGCGGTGGGCAGGCAGGCCGAAACCCAGGGTCACCGGGTGGAGTTCCACCAGGGCGAGGCGGTGGCGGCCGGCGTCGTCGGCGGGCGGTGCGGTGGTGACGACCGGCACGACGGTCTCCCAGTACTCGCTGTGGACGCCGAAGCCGCGGGTGTCGGCCAGACTGCGGGCGTTGAAGAATCCGAAGGGGGTGAGCGGTCCGTTCGACGACACCTTCGCGTAGTCCTCCGCGGGAAGCCGTTCGGTCAGCTCGATCTGGCTGACGAGATTGCCGAGGCTGTGGAAGACCGGGCGCCCCCGGTGCACTTCGATGCCGCGCAGCCGGTGCGGGCCGTGCCCCACCACCATGTCCGCCCCCGCCTCGATCACGGCGTGGGCGAAGGCGCGCAGGAACGCGGCCGGTTCCAGCGGGCTGCCGCCCGACTCGTGCGAGTGCACGCTCACCACCACCAGATCGCTGCGCCGGCGTGCCTCACGCACCCACGGCAGGATCGCGGAGAGGTCCTGTTCGTCCACGTGCGTGGAGATTCCCGGTGTTTCGCCGGCGCGGAAGAGTCCGCCGACGAAGGGATAGGGGTCGGCGTCCTCGCCCCAGGGGTCGGTGCCCATCATGGCGACGAGGCCGGCACGCCCCGCGGCCAGGCCGCTCTCCCGGTCGACGGCGCGCAGCACGGCCAGCTGCTCGGCGGTGACGTCGATGATCCGACGGTGCCGCAGCGGGCTGATGCCGGGGCGCCCGGGCAGTTGCAGGCCGGTCGGCGCGGCCTCCTGGCCCTGCGCGTAGCTGGCGGTGCAGGCGATGAGCGCGGCGCTGCCGGCCGGTCGGTCGACGTACGCGGGCATGCGGGCGGTGGTGAGGTCGGCTCCGGCGCCGGCCGCGGCCACCCCCCGGTCGGCGAGCCCGCGCAGCCGCGCGAGCAGGCCCTCGGCGCCCATGTCCATGGCGTGGTTGTTGGCGCACGAGACCATCGTGATGCCCGCGTCACGCAAGCCGTCGAGAACGTGGGTGCCCGCCGCGAGGGTGGAGCCCCAGGGATCGCGGACGGGGTGCCCCTGCCAGTCGCCGGCGGCCACCTCCAGATTGGCGAAGGCGAAGTCGGCACGGGCCAGGACGGTTCGCAGGGACTGCGCGCGGTCCGAGTCGCCGAAGACCGCGCCGCGTGTGGCCATCCAGTCGCCGGCCAGCGCGACGCTGAGCCCCCTGCCCGCACTCGCTGTGCCGCTTGTCGCCGTCCGCTCGGCCATCAGTTCCTCCTCGGGCCCGCTGCCGCCTGTGTGCCGCCGATGCTCGCCGGGCGCGGTTGCGGCGCGGTTTGCCCGCGGTTGGCGGGGCGCGGCCCGTGCGCCTACCGGGGTGCAGGTCCCGACAAGGCGGGCCCAAACCACGCCGGCCGAGGGTGAGGGGCGTACCGCGGCCCCTGGGAGGAGAACAGAATGACAGCCCCCATGACCGAGTCGGCCCCCGCCGTCGAGCAGGTCCCCGAGGGCACTGCCCCGCCGCTCCCCTGGGACCTGGCGGAGTCCGGGGCCGCCCTGCCGCCCTCGGCGCGTCCGGGACGGTCCCTGCACGGCGGTCCCCGGCTGCTGCGCAGGCTCGCGGAAGGGCAGGAGGACCGGCCGTACGAGCTGTTCCGGCTGCGTCCGCTCGGCCCGCTGATCGGGGCGGAGATCACCGGCGTGGACCTGGAGGAGCCGCTGTCCGCGCGGGTGCGCGAGGAGCTGCACCGGGCGCTGCTGGAGTGGAAGGTGTTGTTCTTCCGGGACCAGTGGATCAGCCATGAGCAGCACCTCGCATTCGCCCGCAACTGGGGTGAGCTGGAGCAGCAGAGGGTCACGCTCACCGGCGCCGACGCCGGCGTCGCCCGGTACGTCAAGGACGCCGCGCACGCCGGCTTCGAGAACGCCTGGCACGTGGACATGACCGGCAGACCCCGGCCCGCCATGGGCTTCGTCCTACGCCTGCTCAAGGGGCCGCGGGCGGCGGGCGACACCCTCTTCGCCGATGCCGCCGCGGCCTACGACAACCTGCCCGAGACCGTGCGGGAGCAGCTGGGCGGACTGCGGGCGGTGCACGACCTCACCGCGACCATGGGGCCGTTCGTGCCCGCCGAGCAGGTCGCGCGGATCCGGGAGCGGTTCCCGCCGGTCGTCCACCCCGTGGTGCGCACCCACCCGGAGACCGGACGGCGGACCCTGTTCGTCAACTCGGTGTTCACCGACCGCGTCGTGGACATGGAGCCGGAGCGGGGCGAGCGGCTGCTGCAGTACCTGTTCCGGGAGCTCCAGGCGCCCGAGTACCAGGTGCGGTTCAGCTGGACGGCCGGCGCGGTGGCCTTCTGGGACAACCGGGCGGTGCAGCACTACGCGGTCAACGACTACTTCCCGGCACCGCGGGTCACCGAACGGGTGGCCATCGCGGGGGACGTGCCGTACTGACGTGAGGGCTCCGCCGGGCCTACCGTCAGCAAAGCGCGCGGCAATCGCAACACAGGCCGCACGCGGCAGAGTTGTCGGCACCACCCCCCGGTGAAACGGAGCGTCATGAGCACGACTGTCACCATCAACCGCGCCGGTGTGGGCCTCGACGAGATCGCCGAGGCCGTGCGCACCGAACTGGGCCCGGAGTACAGCATCGAGCAGAGCGGCAAGCCGGACTCCTTCGTCGTGAAGGGCGGTTTCCTGACGACGGCCAGCGTCGAGGTGCGGCAGGCAGGGGCACGGACGACCGTGGTGATCAAGGGCGGCGGCGGAATTCTCATCGCGCAGCGCCTGCGCAACGAACGCGGGATCGCCCAGGAGGTGGCCGACGCGATCGAGCGGCGCTGCTGAGCCGCACCGGCGGCTGAGCGGGTTCACGCATGCACAGGCACCGAACGGGCTGAGCGCCCGCGAGGAGCATCCAAGGAGGTGTCGGCCCGTGGCTGCCATAGCCATCGAGACCAGGAATCTGCACAAGACGTACCGGGGCGGCGGCCGGGAGGTCCACGCGGTGCGCGGGATCTCCCTGTCGGTCCGCGAGGGTGAGGCCTTCGGCCTGCTCGGCCCGAACGGGGCAGGCAAGTCGACGACGTTCGGCATGCTCACCACCCGGGTGCAGCCGACGTCGGGCTCGATGCGGGTGGCCGGGGCCGACCCGGTCGCGGACCCCGTCTCGGTCAAGCGCCGCATCGGCGCGGTGACGCAGCACAACACGCTGGACCGTCAGTTGACCGCGTTGGAGAACCTGGAGTTCCGCGGCCGGTTCGCCGGGCTGTCCGTCAGGACAGCCCGGCAGCGGGGCCAGGAGCTGCTCGAGCGCTTCGGGCTGGGTGACCGCGGCGACGCCATGGTGCACCGGCTCTCCGGCGGCCAGGCCCAGCGGGTGATGATCGCCCGTGCGCTGCTCACCCGCCCGGCCGTCCTCTTCCTCGACGAGCCGACCTCGGGTCTCGACCCGCAGACCCGGGTCAACCTGTGGGAAATGCTGCGTGAGATGCACGCGGAGGGCCAGACGATCCTCCTCACCACGCACTACCTGGAGGAGGCGGAGGCGCTGTGCGAGCGCATCACGGTGGTGGACCACGGCAGGACGCTGGCTTCCGGCAGCCTGGAGGAACTGACGTCCCTCAAGGGCGGTGACTCGGTGGTGAGCGTGGTCCACGAACCGGGCACCAGCCTGATGAACGTGCTGGAGCCGGTGCGGCGCATCCCCGGGGTCAGCCGCACCGAGGCGGACGGCGCCACGCTGCGGGTCTTCACCGACCGCCTCCACGGAGTGGTGCCGGCCGTGCTGCGGGCGAGCCTGGACGCCGGCCTTTTCGTGCTTGATGTGTCCGTACGCCGTCCCAGCCTGGAGACGGTCTTCCTAGCCCTGACCGGACGGGAGTACCGCGAATGACCACTCAGATCCTCCGGGCCGCCTCCGAGGGGCACGCCGTCCCGCCCGCCACCGCGGCTCGCCGGGCGCTGCGGCTGGTACGGCCCTTCCTCGCCCTGCTCGCTCGCGACGTGCGGGTGCTGCGCCGCGACCTCGGCGGCTTCGTGCTGCGGTCCGTGACCCAGCCCCTGCTCTTCGTCTTCGTCTTCGCCTACGTCATGCCGAAGACCCAGGGCGGGGGCGGTGCCACCCCGGCACCCGGCGGTGTGTCGTTCGCGACCATCCTGGTGCCCGGCATGGTGGCCTCCGCGGTCATGCTGCAGGGCATCATGTCCGTCTCCACGCCGCTGGTGATGGAACTGTCGTACACCCGCGAGATCGAGGACCGGGTGCTCGCACCGGTACCGCTGTGGACGGTCGGCGTGTCGAAGATCGTCGCCGGGGCCGTCCAGGCGTGCGTCGCGGGCCTGGTCGTCCTGCCCTGCGTGCTGTATGTGCACGCCCCCGGGCAGGCGCCACACGTGTCCCTGGGCCGCTGGCCCGCGGCTCTCGGGGTGCTGGTCCTGGCCGCCCTGCTGATGGCCGCGCTCGGGCTGTTGTTCGGGACGGTGGTGGAACCGCGCAAGCTCAGCACGCTGTTCACCGTGATGATGGTCCCCATCACCATGCTGGGCTGCGTCTACTACCCGTGGGCCGCGCTGGACAAGGTCGGCTGGATGCAGTGGGTGGTGCTGGCCAACCCGCTCGTGTACGTGAGCGAGGCGCTGCGCGCCGCGTTCGTACCGGGTGTGCCGCACCTGCCGGCCTGGGCGTACCTGGGCGTGCTCACCGTGGGCACGGCGCTGGTCTGCGCCCTCTCCGTACGGACGCTGCAGCGCAGGCTCACCGACTGACCCGATGCCGAGCATGCCGAGTACGCCGAGTACGCCGAGTACGAAGGACACCGCGCTCGCCATCGCGGCGGGGCCGGCTCTGCACGCCCGCGAGCGTGACCTGGCCCGGCTGCGCGAGTTGCTTCGAAACGCCCGTCTGGTCACGCTCACCGGGCTGGCGGGTGTGGGCAAGAGCAGCCTCGCCCAGGCGTTGGCCGCCTGCGGGCCGCAGGACGGATGTCCGGTCGCGGCGGCCGTGGACCTCGTGGACGTACCCGACGAGCGGACCGCGGGAGAGCTCCTCGACGGGGCCGCGCGACGTCTGGCGCCGGACACCGGGCCACGGTTGCTGCTCCTGGACAACTGCGACCTCGTGCTGGGCGCGGTGGCGCGGTTCGCGTCCGGGCTGCTGTCCGGTGGCCCGGAGGGGCTGCGGACAGGCCCGGAGGGGCTGCGGATCGTCACCACCTCGCGGGAGTGCCTGGGCGTGGGCTGGGAGACCGTCTCCCCGGTGCCGCCGCTGCCGCCGAAGGAGGCCGCGGCCTTCTTCGTCCAGCGGGCCGCGGCGCACCGGGCCGGCGTGGTGCCCGAGATCTCGCGGGAGGTACGGGAGATCTGCGCCCGGCTGGACGGTCTGCCGCTGGCGCTCGAACTGGCCGCCGCGCAGACGAGGGTGCTGACGGCGGCGCAGATCGTGACGCGGCTCGACGACGGCCTGCGACTGCAGGCCGGCGGGCGGCGCACCGGTCCCGCGCACCATCGTTCGCTGCGCAGCACCCTGGACTGGGCGGCGCAGACCCTCACGGCACCGGAGCGGGTGCTGTTGCGCAGGCTGTCGGTCTTCGCGGAGTCGTTCACGCTGGACAACGTCGAGCGGATCTGCGCGGGGTTGCCGCAGTCCGCGGAACCGGCCGGGGAGGAGGTGCCGCTGCCCGAGGAAGAGGTGCTGCCGGCGCTCGCCGGTCTCGTGGCCAAGTCGCTCGTGGCCTGCGACCCCAGCGGGGAGCAGGCCCGCTACCGCCTGCTGCGCACGATCCGGACGTATGCCGCCGAGCGGCTCGCCCGGTCGGGCGAGACCGAGGCCATGCAGCGCACCCGGGTCCGCTACGCCCTGGCGCACCCGGTGGGGCTGTGCCCGGCGGACCTGACGGCGGCGCTCCAGTGGTGTGCCGAGCACGGCGACATCGGCGACGGGCTGCGCCTGGCCGCCGGGGCCGCCCCGTTCTGGTTGCTGTCCGGGCGGATACGCGAGGGGGCCGCCCTGCTGACGACTCAACTGGCCCGCGCGGACGCCGCCGCGGCAGGGGACCCGGCCGGGGAACCATCCCGGGACTCGACGGGGGAACGGCTTCGGGACTCGGCGGGGGAACGGCTTCGGGACTCGGCCGGGGAGCCATCCCGGGACTCGGCGGGGGAACGGCTTCGGGACCCGGCCGGGGAGCCATCCCGGGACTCGGCGGGGGAACGGCTTCGGGACTCGGCCGGGGAGCCATCCCGGGACTCGGCCGGGGAACCGCCCCGGCACCCGGCCGGGTACGCCCGCGCGCTGCTCGCGCGCGGCATGTTCGACTGTGTGCTCGGCCGGCCCGACGCGGCGCTGGCCACCGCCGAGTCGGCTCGGGAGCGCTGTGCGCGGGACCAGGACGTCAGGGGACAGGCGTGGGCGGAGGCGCTGACCGGGGCCGCCCTGCTGCACACCGATCCGCAGGCGGCCGCGTGCCGCATCGATCGCGCGGCCGCCGCGCTCGGCGCCGACCCGCCCTGGGCACCCGTCGTCACGGCGTTGCGCGCGATGGCGGCGGCGGAGGCCGGCCAGGCGGAGGCGGCCCGGGAGGCGGCGGCCGCGGCCGTGTCGGCTGCCCGTGGCGGGCCCCTTCCCACGGTGCTGGCCGTGGCGTTGTCGGCGGCCGGCCGGGTGGCCCGGCAGCAGGGCCGGTTCGACGAGGCGCGGACCGCCCTCGAGGAAGCGGAGGCACTGGCCGCCGAGTCCGCCGCGCGCGGTGCGCTGGCGCTGATCGTCGCGGAGGCCTGCCGACTGGACCTGGACACGGGAACGCACGAGGAGGAACGCCTGGAGCGGGCGGCGGCACTGGCCGCCGAGGTGGACGCACCGCTGTTGGCCGCGGCGGCAATGGACGTCGCCGGGCGCAGCCGGCTGGCGCACGGCCGCAAGGAGGCGGCCAGGAAGGCGTTCGCCCAGGTGACGGCAGTGTCCAGGGAGACCACCGCGGCCCAGGCGGCAGCCGGGATCCTGGGTCTCGGCGAGGTCGCCCTGGCGGCAGGCTCGGCCGGCGCCGCCTGGACCCTGATCGAGGAGGCCCACGCCATCGCCCGCGCCGGCGCCCGGCCGGTGCTGCTCGCCCGTACGGAACAGGCGGTCGGCGACTGCGCGCGGGCACTGGGCGACGCGGCCCGCGCCTGGTCCGCGTACCACCAGGCGCTGGGGCTGCGGGTGCAGGCGGGGCTGTCCGTCGCGGCCGTGGAGTCGCTGGAGGCGCTGGCCTCACTGGCCTTGGAACAGGACCGCACCGAATACGGTGTACGCCTGCTCGCCGCCGCCTCGGAACTGCGTGCCACCCTGGGCAGCCGCCTCCCCGGGCCGGCCCGCGGCCGCTGCGACGCCGACCGGGCGCACGCCATGGCCGCCCTGCCGACGGAGCGTTTCGCGGAGCTGTGGGCCGAGGGCCGACGGCTGTCGCTGCGGGAGGCGGCGGCGTACGCGGGCCGCCTGCGCGGGCCGCGTCGGCGCGGCGTGGGCTGGGTGAGCCTGACGCCCGCCGAACGCCAGGTGGCCGACCTGGCGGCGGAGGGACTGACCAACCGGGAGATCGGCGACCGGCTGTTCTCCTCGCCGCGCACCGTCCAGGCACACCTGTCGCATGTCTTCGCCAAGCTGGGCATCAGCTCACGCAGGATGCTGGCCGAGCAGATCGCCGTCCGCAACCGTCAACTGCCGCTGCGGCACGGGAGCCGTGTGAGGGAGTCGGGCCGGACACGATGACGATCGCGCGGGCGCACCGCGAAGGGCTCCCGGCGAGGCCGGGAGCCCTTCGCACGTGACGCGTGGCCGTTCAGCCGAAGCGGCGCACCTGGTTGCGCCGGTAGAGCCGGGCCGCGAGCACGAAGAAGACCACCGCGTACCCGCCGAGCCAGGCCGCGGCGGTGGTCCAGGGCTCGTCCGCGGCGCCCAGGGTGCCCCACGCCAGCTGCGCGTAGTGGTAGGTGGGCAGCACCCGGGCCGCCTCCCGTACCGCGTGCGGAAGTTGGGAGAGGGGCATGAACAGGCCGGAGGCCATCGACAGCAGCAGGTAGCCGAGGGTGGCGACCGGCGACGCCGAGCCGGGCCCGGCCACGTACCCCAGGGCCATGCCCATGGCCAGGAACGGTAGGGAGCCGAACAGCAGCCGGGCGACCAGTTCCGCGAGGGTGGCCGCGCCCAGCCCCGCGTCGGTGAAGGCGGCCGAGGAGAGCGAGAGCACCACGAAGGAGAGGGCACTCACCACGACGGCGACCAGGCCCTTGGCACCCAGATACGTCCACGGCCGCATCGGGCTGGCCCGGAAGAGGCGGTCGATGCCCTGCCCGCGCTCCACGGCGAGCGTGGTGCCGAAGTTGAGCAGCATGATCGCTCCGCCGGCGTAGGCGCCCATGGAGCAGAGCGTGTACGCGGCGTAGGGCACCCCGTGCTGTGGCTGGTGGCCCCCGCTGGTACCCAGCACCAGGTACAGCACCAGCGGCAGGGCGATCGCGGCGACGATCAGCGAGGGATTGCGCAGAAGGATCAGCGTCTGGGCGCGGATCGACGCCGGCAGCTGGCGACGCCAGGGGGAAGCCGTCTGGATGGCGGTCATCAGGCCTGCACCTCCGCGGTCTCGGACCGCGCGGCCCCGGGGCGTTCGGCCTCGGGGCCGGCGCCCTCGGGTTCCTCGGCCTCGGACGGCGCGGTCGTCGGCTCCGCGGCCTTCGTCCCGCCGCCCCCGGTGCCCTCCGTCCCGTTCTCCGCCGCCTGGTGGACGAGCCGCTGCACGGTCTCCTCCAGATCGACGCCGACGACCTGGAGGTCCGTCAGCCCGCTGCCGCGCAGCATCAGCGTGCTCAGCACGTCCTCCGGACGGTCGCTGTGGAAGCGCACCGCGGTGTGCCCGGCCTGCGGCGTCAGCTCCAGGCCGTCCACCGGCAACCCGTCGAACTCGGCCGGGCCGGCCTCGCCCGGCAGCAGGAACGACACGCGTTTGCCGGTGGTGAGCGCCTTGATCTCCGCCTTGGTGCCGTCGGCGATCAGCCGGCTGCGGTGGATCAGCACCACCCGGTCGGCCAGGCGCTCCGCCTCGGCGAGGTAGTGCGTGGTGAGCACGACGGTGCGGCCGCGGTCGGCGAGGCCGCGGACGTGGCCGAGGAACCGGTTGCGGGAGTCCACGTCCATGGCGACCGTCGGCTCGTCGAGGAACAGCAGCTCCGGGTCGCCGCAGACCGCGAGCGCGAAGTACAGCCGCTGACGCTGCCCACCGGAGAGGTCCTGCGCCCGTACGCGCAGCCGGTCGCGCAGACCGGCCATCTCGATCACCTGATCGGTGTCCAGCGGTGCGGGGTAGAACTCGCGGAACAGCCGGACGAGTTCACCCACCCTCAGGGCGCCGGGCACGCCCGAGTCCTGGAGCATCACCCCGGTGCGGGACCGCGCCCCCGGGTCGGCGGGGTCCAGTCCGAAGACCCGGACCTGGCCGGAGGTGGGTTTGCGCAGCCCGGTCATCATGCTGAGCGTGGTGGTCTTGCCCGCCCCGTTGGAGCCGAGGAGCACGGTGACCTGGCCCGGTGCCAGCTCCAGGCTCAGGTCGGACACCGCCCGGAAGCCGCCGTAATTCTTGGACACGTGATCGAGGACCACGGGTGAGGGACACATGTCTCTCCTCTGTGTGCGCGAAACCGTCTTTCAGCCGGGCGGGGTGCGAACACCGTCACACCGCGGCATCGGCCGCGGTGCCGGCCAGTTCCGCCCGTGCCGCGGAGAACTCGTCCCACCCGCGCCGCTCGGCGTACTCCAGGTAGACACCGCCGCAGTCGGAGCGTAGGGGGCAGCCGTCGCAGGGCCCACCAAATTCACGTGTCTGATCGTCCATGAACTGGTCATAGTTGTCGTACACCTCGCCCTGGTAGAGCATCCTGATGAACCGGCTGCCGTCCTCGATGGCCAGGTGCTGGTACGGCTGGACGACGCAGAGCGGGAAGCCCTCGAGGGTCACCCGGTGGCCCTGGCCGGTCAGTTCGTCGAGTACGGGCAGCAGGTGGGCGCGGGTCTCGGCGACCGTGGGGGCCTGCATGTCGAGGGCGAAGTAGCCGCTGCCGACCGGGTGCAGGTTGGAGATGTTGATGTGGTCGACGCCGAGTTCGACGCAGAGCCGGCAGATGTTGCCCAACTGGCCCATGTTCATCCGGGTGACGACCATGTTGACCCGGACGGGGATGCCGGCGCGCTTGGCGTTCCTGATGCCCTCGATGGTCTCCTGGAAGCCGCCGGGGGTCTGGGTGAGGCAGTCCTGGACGTGCGCGTCGGCGCCGTGCAGCGAGATGACGAAGAGCCGGACACCGCGCTCCTTGAGCTTCTCGACGAACTCCCTGTCCTTCAGCCGGCGGCCGTTCGTCTGGATCTGCACCTCCGAGTAGCCGAAGACGTGGGCCGTCTCCAGCAGTTCCATCAGTCTCGGGTGGATGGTCGGCTCGCCGCCGTGCAGGTTCAGGGACTCGAACCCGTCGTCCGCGTTGGCGATGAGGAACTGGACCAGCTCGGCGTACTCGACGCTGTCGGTCTTGGCGAGCGGCGACCCCACCACGCAGAACCCGCACTTCTCGTTGCACAGATCGGTCACGTGCATGCTCAGCTGCTTCATCGTCATCCTCACAGGGTCAGCCCGGCCCTGCTCGCCGCCTCGGTGAACGCCGCGCGGGTGTCCACCTGGGTGTCGAGAAGGGTCAGATAGGCGGCGCGGGCGGCGGCGTACCGGTCCCGGGTCTCGGCGTCGTACAGGGCCCGCTCGATGCCCTGGACGACGGCGGGTTCGTCCAGGAGCTCGATGTCGGGGAAAGCATCGGTGTACGGGTTGGCGGTCAGGATCGGTTCCAGGAAGTCGTGGAAGCCCAGCGGCCACATGCGCAGCCGGTGCAGCGGCACCATGCCGGTGAGCCACTCGCGCACGAAGTCGGTGAGCCCGCCGAGCCGCTCGGCGACCTGCTCCACCGCGTCGGTGCCGGGCACGGCGAAGCTGTTGGTCAGCGCGATGCCGGGGATGTCCGAGGTGATGGCGCGCGCCAGGGTCGTCGCGCCGATGTTGAGGCTCAGGACCAGGTCACAGGAGCCGAGCAGGGTGCTGAAGCGGGCCGGTGAGCAGGGCGGCAGCACATGGGTGCGCTCCGCGGGCAGTTCGCCGAACTCCGGCGGGGCCTGACCGATCAGCAGGAAGTGCGTGGTCTCGGGCAGTTGCGCCAGGTAGTGGGCGAGCAGCCGGGGCACCCCGCGCAGGGCATGGGTGCCGATCGACGAGTCGTACCGGTCCTCGGGCAGTTGCTGCCAGTTGGCGACCGGCAGCATCACCAGGCGATCCCGCGGCCCCAGTCCGAAGGTGGTGAACAGGTGCTGCCTGGTGCGCCGGCTGACCCGCTCCGTACCCTCCCACAGACGGAACGGGTAGGCCCGGCCCTCGATCTCGGGGTGGGCGAGGGGGACCGGTCGCAGGTGGGCGGGCATCTCCAGGATCCGCTTGTCGACGTGACGGTCCTCGTCGAACATGTCGATGGCGAAGGACGTCTTCTCCCACTCCCAGATGTCGATGGGAAGGACGGGCAGTCCGTACTCCTCGATGAACCAGGGCTGCAGGCGGTAGCGGTTCTGGAAGACGCCGGTGAAGGTGAAGTAGTCCGCCAGGACGATCGCGTCCGGACGGTAGGTCTGGACGAGGTCGTCGACGATCAGCCGGGCGAGCGGCCCCATCTCCTGGTCGATGCGGGTGTGCGGAAGGCCGCTGCGTCTGAGGACCGGCTCGGAGATGGCGGAGATGACGAAGTGGCTCTGCACCCCGAGCGGGCGCAGCTGCTGGGCCAGCGAGGTACCGATCACCGTCTCGCCGTAGCCGGCGGTGGACAGAGCGAAGAACAGCAGTCTCATGTGCGGCTCGCAAGGTCGCTGCGGGACGGGGCGGGCTGCTGCCCGGGGGAGCGCGGGGGCGCCGGCTGGGCGTCGAGGCAGCGCAGGATGCCGACGCGGGTTCCGGCGTCCTCGAAGGAGCCCTCCGGGAAGGGCACGCCGATGACCTTCAGCCCCTGCCGTACGGCCAGGTCGAAGAAGTGGCCGAGGGCCGGTTCGCCGGCGTCGCCGGGTACCTCGGCCAAGCCCTGGTGCAGCAGGTCGGCGAAGGCGTCGCCCCAGATGGCCAGCCCCCAGGTGTTGGCGACCGGCGGCCGGGCGGGTTTGTCGAGGACCTCCACGACACGCTCCCCGTCCAGCAGCACCGGCCCGAGCCGCTCGGGCTCCGCGGCGGGGAAGACCGCCAGGGCGAGGTCGGCCCCGGTGGCCAGGTAGCGCTCACGCAGCCGGGCCGGGGCGTCCACGGGGGTGATGATGGTGTCCGGCATGGCGAAGACGACGTGCAGGCCACGGGTCCAGGAGCGGGCCAGGTCCAGGGCGTACGGCAGGCCACGGGCCTCCTCCTGGTAGAGGTAGCCGATCTCCATGCCCACGTGCTGGCCGTCACCGAAGTAGTTGAGGACGTCCAGCTTCCACGGGGCCACCACGAGCAGCACCCGGTCGGCGTCGGCGGTGGCGATGGCGGCCAGGGCGTACTCGGCGACGGCCCGCGCCCGCACCCCGGTGCCGTCGCCGCCGGCGGGCTCGTACGTGATGGGCAACAGTTCCTTGGGATAGCGCAGCGGCGCCAACCGGGTGCCGCGGCCGGCCGCGGGGAGAACCCCGATGAACTCGCCGGACGTGCCGCTCACCGGGCCGCCTCCGCAGCCTGCGCCTGGGCCTGTACCTGCGCCGCCTGGTCCTGTGCCACCTCGCCGAAGCGCCGCTCGCGCACCGTGTCGATGAGCGCCTGCTGGAAGGGGTCGGCGACGTGCGCCTCGAGCTTCTCGCGGCCCTTGCGGGTGAGCAGGACCTTGGAGCACATGTCGCAGCCGCTGGAGTACGCCTTGCCGCCGAAGCGTGTGCGCAGTTCGTCGTCCTCGTTCACCAGCCGGGCCACGCCCTGGGGGCCGAAGGCGCGCAGGTACTGGTAGCCGTAGTCGGCGTCCGCCTCCTCCATGATCTCGCGGAAACTCCTCTGCTTGAGGTTGCCGAGGAAGTAGACGTCCTTGTCCAGCGGGCGGTGTGCGCCGACCTTGGCGACGTGGCAGGCGCACAGATCGCCGTTGGGGTTGATGATCGGGGTGTGCAGCCAGCAGCTGGTCTTGTAGTGCTCCGGCAGCGGCGGGTGGCCGGTGGCGGCGACGTGGTCGATGTGCGGGGTGGAGATGACCCGGTCGACGTGGATGAGCAGCCGGTCGCCGTAGTCCTCGTACAGGGCGCGGAACTGCTGCTCCTCCTCGTCCTTGGCGATGGTGATGCACAGGCTGATGTCGCGTATGCCGTGGGCGATCGCGCCGTCGATGACGTTGCGCACGTACTGGGCGGGCACCCGCTCCTGGTGGAAGACGTCGGTGCTCAGGTAGAGGTGCGTCAGCCCCGGCAGCTGGTCGAGGATCTTGTCCACGGTCGCTCGGTCCTTGCCCCAGAAGCTGCTGGTGAAGCAGCCGGTTCTCGGCTTGGCGGGGTGCCGGGCGACGGCCTGGACACCGGCCTTGAGCAGCGAGAACCGCTGGAAGGGCTCGCCGCCTGTGAAGATGATGGCGGGGATGCCCCAGTCGCAGGCCTGGGTGACCCAGGCGGCCATCTCCTCCTCCGCCGGCTGGCGCTCGCGTATCGATCCCTTGAAACCGCAGTGGCTGCAACCGACCGTGCAGATCTCGGTCACGCTCACCAGGATGTTGGTGTAGTACACGGAACTCCTCCGTGATCGCTTGTCGGGGGATTACTCACCGACGTACACGCCGGTGTTGCTGCAGTGCTCGCGCAGGCGTTGGCGGGCCTGCGCCAGGTCGTCCAGGGACAGTTCCGGCATGAGCGCCCGGACGTAGTCGGCCATGGCCTCCTCCCGGTCCATGACGTCGACACCGGCGTGCCGCTCGGCGATCTCCTCCCGTACGTCCGCGTCGGCGATCTCCAGCCCCAGCCGTCGCGCCGTGGCCGCCGCGAGGGCCGGCTCGGTGAGAAAGCGGTGGTCGAAGGAGCCGGGCTCCGGGGAGAGGACCTCGATGTCGGACGAGGCGATGGCCCCTTTGCCGCCGTCCACCAGGGCGCAGATGGAGTCGACGTTCTCGTGCAGGAGCCGGCGGGTCATGCCGATGTGGCCGACCACGAACCCGGTCTTGAGGAAGATGCCCTCGTCCCGGGCCCGGTCCATCGCGTCGAGGTTGTGCTGGAACATCCGCTCGGCCCTGAAGCGCGGATCGCCGCCGCGGGCGGGGGCGAGCGGTTTGTTCAGGGCGGACAGGGAGACGGGGGAGCCCGCGTCCAGGCCGACCATCAGATAGCGGACGCCGAGTTCCCGGAGGGTCGCCGCGTGCCGGGGGCTGGACAGGCCGTCCGCGCGGGCGTAGCCGGCGAACACGGGGCGCTCGTCCTGCGGCGTGCCGCGCCACCAGCCGGGCGCCGAGCGGCACATCTCGCGCAGCAACGAACCGAAGGTCAGGGGCAGTTCGTCGGCGGTGAGCGAGAGGAAGTCATAGCCGGAGTGCACGGCGTGCTCGACGACCCGCCAGCCGCGCTCGGCGTCCGGGACGCTGTTGCGCCACATGCCGCCGTACTGGATGGAGCAGAACGTGCAGGCGTCGTCGCGGCTGAACTTGATGCAGCCGCGGGCGAGTTCCATGGGTACGGCGTTGTGCAGCGGGACACCGAGCAGTTCGCGCAGCCGGGGGGCCACGCGGGTGGCGAAGTTCGCCCGGTACTGCGGGGTGTGCGGGAAGTGTTCGTCGATCAGCCGGTAGTCGTGGTCGGTGAACACCGGTTCGGGCCGCTGCTCGGTCATGACCAGGCCGTCCGCCGTCCAGGTGACCAGACCGGGATAGTGGTCGGCCGAGCGCACCCCGCCGCGGTGGAGATCGGCGATCAGGGAGCGGAACGGCCCGACGACCTCGTTGCCCGCGAACGCGTAGTCGATGCAGTCGCGGCGGCGGCTGAGACACTGCCGGGCGAGGGCGGTGACATGGTCGTTGCCGACGACGGTACGGATGCCCGGGCGTACCGCCTTGACGTGGCGCAGCAGTTGAAGGCCGGCCTCGTAACTGGCCGTCAGCATCGAGACGCACACGGCCAGCAGATCACCGGCGTTGTCCTCGACGAACCGCAGGATCTCGGGCCAGGGAACGACCGTACCGTCCAGGTAGACGGGGGTGACGCCGGGCACGGGGACCAGTGCGGACGCGAGCGACAGTACGCCGAGGCTGGGGACGTTGGCCCAGTCGGTGAGGTCCTCGGGGCGGGTCAGCGTGCAGGACACGTCGTCGCGCACCTGGTTGGTGTTCGGGGGATTGACTAACAGCACGAGGGGCATCGGTCCCGGTCACTCTCCGCTCTGTGGCAGTCGGTCCGCCGGTGGTCGCGGCGGGTACGGGTGTGCGGGAAGGCAGGTCACGGACGGTCCACGGATCGGGGCACGGGTCGCGGCGCGGGCCGGGCCGCCAGGTGCGTCATGACGCCTGCGCGGGCTCCTCCCACGGAGCCGGCGCGGGGACGTGTCCGGGAGCCAGTTCCCGGGCCGTACGAAGGCAGGCCAGCGCCTGCTCGCAGTCGCCGAGGAGGTGCAGCGTGTGCGCCCGGTCCAGGAAGGCGCGCGCCTGGCAGGGGCCCGGGGTGCCGCTGCGAGCGAGCCATACGGCGAGGTCGGCCAGCAGCCCTGCCCGGACCTGCTCGCCGCGCAGCGCCAGCAGCCGCGCCGACAGACCGCAGGAACCGGCCATGTCCTCCGCCGGAAGACCGGTGCGGTGCGCCAGGACGTACTCGACGAGTTCTGCCGCCTCCCTCTCGCGCCCCTCGGCCAGGAGCTCACGGGCGGTGTGGAGCCGGCCCCGCACGTCGATGTCCTCCGCGTCGCGCATGGGTACCTCCCGGTGCAAGGGACGGATGGGGCATCACGTAGCAACGACATCGTGCGGACCGGCACTTGCGGGCGACTTGCTCGCCGACTGCTTGCCGGTATGGCCCGCGGCCTGTGCGGTCGTCTGCGGAGGAAGTGCGAGGGAGGCGGAGAGCACGTGAGAGAGGTGCGCCGTCCGTCCGCGTCCGAGTTGTTGACAACTGCTGCAATCCGTTCGGATATTCCGTCAAGGTTCGGTCAAAACGGGCGCTGCGCCAGGGCGGTGGAGGAGTCCGAAACGTCACCTTCGCGGCGGCGTGGTCCGAGTGAAATCCGTAATGGATCCGTCCGTTTGGCCAGGGCAGCGGAAGGTCCCGACCCGGCGACTACCGATGGTTGACCGCTCCTTTGCCGGTGCTGATCCCTTCTGACACACACGTGGATGATTTATGGCCGGTAACTGCCGCACTCATCCGGGGGATGATTCATCGTGCAGCCAGTGAACGTGCCCTGGATCACCGGGCCTTCGCTCTCCTTCACGGGGCCCTGGGCCCGCGTGACCGAGATGTACGCGGAGCAGCTGCTGTGGATCCGGCGGAACGAACGACGCCGGATCGCCCGGGAGCTCCACGACACCACCGCCCACGCCCTGGGTGTGGCCGAGCAGAGCCTCGAGCTGCACCGCCTGCTGGCCGAAAGTGACCCGGAGCGGGCACAGCAGCGGCTGGAGCTCGCGGAACAGTCGGTCCGTGAGGCCCTGAAGTCGGTCCTGGACATCGGTACCGAACTACGCCTCGCGAGCCAGGACAAGGAACTCGGCGACGCGCTCGACGACTACCTGGCGCGCACCGCGCCCACGGACGTCAAGACGGAACTGACCACGTCAGGCCCCCTGCACGAGCTCCCCCGCTCGATCGCGGACGAGGTGTACCTCATCGTCCGCGAAGCGGCCCACAACGCCTTCCTGCACGCCGAGCCGCGCCACCTGACGATCGACGTCGGCATCGCCGACGGAGTGCTCACCGCCCGGGTGGACGACGACGGCACGGGCTTCGATCCCGAGGTCACAGCCCACCACGGCGGCGGGCTGCTCTCGATGTCCGAGCGCGCGGAGCTGATCGGAGCGCGGCTGCGGGTGCGCAGCCGCGCCACCGGCACCGCGGTCGAGCTGCGGCTCCCCGTCGCTGCCGGCACCGGGGGAGCGATGACATGAGCGGTACCGGGACGGCCCCCCTCTCGCTGGTCCTCGCCGACGACCACACCCTCTTCCGCGAGGGCCTGGCCGAACTGATAGGTCTGGACCCCGGGTTCACCGTGGCCGGGTACGCGGACACCGGGACCGCGGCCGTCGCTGCCGCCGAACGGCTGCGGCCCGACCTGCTGCTGCTCGACTTACAAATGCCCGGCCCCGGCCCCGACATGGTCATCGAACAAGTGGCCCACAGATCCGACCGGACCCGCGTGGTCGTCCTCACGATGTACGACGACGTGGTCCTCAGCTCCCGGCTGCTGGCGCGCGGTGCCGCCGCCTACCTGGTCAAGAATCTCGGACGGGAGGAACTGCTCGCGGCGCTGCGCGTCGTGGGCCGCGCCAGGGACGGGGTGCTGCTGGCGCTCCAGCACTCCACGCTCGCCCCGCCCGGTGGTGTCCCGGCCGGCCGCTCCCCTCTCTCCCCGCGCGAGAGAGAGGTGCTGGAACTGCTCGCCGCCGGCTGTTCCAACGCCCGCATCGGCGCCCGACTGGGCATCGCCGAGGCCACGGTGAAACGCCATCTGACCCATGTGTACGCCAAGCTCGGCGCCTCCTCACGGGTGGACGCGCTCCGTCTGGCGTACGAGTCGCAGCTACTGCGCCGGCCCGTACCGGAGGCGCCCACCGCAGCAGCGGATATACCGCTAACCAGTGCACCCTAGAGTCCGACGCAAGCCGCGGTGCGGAGCCTGGTACTCCTGAAGGAGGCCCGCAATGCATCTCGCTGAGCTACTCAAGCGTCGACCGGTGCCCGCCGCCGCGGTATTCCTGGCCCTGACCCGGCGCTGCCCGCTCAGCTGCCGTCACTGCTCGACCGCCTCCGAACCGGACGCGGAGCAGCAGTCGGGCGCCCTGCTGCGCCGGTTCGTGGCCGGTTTCAGCCGCGCGGACCATCCGGAGTTCCTGCTGCTCACGGGCGGCGAACCGCTGCTGCGCCCCTCCCTGGTACACACCCTCGCCACCACGGCGCGCGCGGCCGGCACCCGCAGTTATCTGCTGACCGGCGCGTTCTTCGCGCGCGGCGGCACCACGCCGCCGACCGTACGATCCGCGCTGCGGGCCGTGGACCACGTCGCCGTCAGCCTGGACGTCTTCCACGAGGAGTACGTGCCCAGGCACCAGGTGTTCCGCGTCCTGCACGAACTGCTGGCGGACGGCCGGGACGCCAGCATCCAGGCGTGCGGGAACGGTCCCGACGACCCGTATCTCACGGAACTGACCGAACAGGTCCGCCGGGAGTTCGGCGACCGGGTCCCGATGCTCGTCGGCACCGTGCAGCCGGTCGGCCGGGCGCGGGAGTGGAGCCCCGACGGCGGCACCCACGGCCACGCCACGGGCGGTGAGGGCAGCGGCGGTGAAGGCACGGACGGTGAGGACAGGAGCGGCCACGGCACCGGTCACATGCCGGTCCAGGGGCTGTTGCGGGCGGCGCCCTGCGACCTCGCGGCCTGGCCCGTCGTCGGGTTCGACGGGACCGTCACCGCCTGCTGCAACCAGGACACCCTCGACCAGCGGCCGGTCGCCGGGCATCTTCGGCTCGGCCACGTCGGCTCCACGACCTGGCCGCAGGTCCGCCGTCGTGTCACCACCGCTCCGGTGCTGAGGGCGCTGCGCACCTACGGCCCGTTGCAGCTCGCGCAGCGCCACCTCGCCGCCCCCGCTCGCCCGGACACCGGTTCCGGACCCGGTGTGGCGGCCCTCGACTCCCTCGACTACTGCGGAACCTGCCGGTCCCTGGCCGGTGCGCCGGACGCGCTCCGGCGCATCGAGGCGGACGGCTCCCGACCGTCGGCGACACTGCTCGAACAGCAGGCCATCGCTCTCCAGTCGCAGTCGGGCCCGGTCGGCTTCGCCCGCCGGCACGGCGCCGCCTCCCGGGCCGGGCTGGTGCTGCTCGGCGGCACCGGCCCGGCCGAGGGGGCCGCCTGATGCGCGCCATGACGCTCGCGGAAGCCGACCGGCTGCGGGCCCTGCCGGGCCGCGCTGTCCTGCTCTACCTCACCGATCACTGCCCGGTCGGCTGCGACCACTGCTCCGTCGACGCGCTCGCCCGCCGGCGTCCGGCGGCGGATCAGCAGCTCCTCGCACGCCTGGTGAACGGCCTGTGCACCATGCCCAGTCTGCGCCTGGTGGGAATATCCGGAGGCGAACCCTTCGCCGCCCGCCGCGCTCTGGAGTCGGCCACCGCCGAGCTGGCCGCAGCCGCGAAGCAACTGGTGCTGTACACGAGCGGCCACTGGGCGCGCGACGACGGCACCGCGCCGCGCTGGACTCGCGCCGTCCTCGCTCGGACCTCCTGCGTGGTGCTGAGCACCGACGACCACCACGCCGCGCGCATACCCGACCGCCGCTACCTCGCCGCGCTGAGGGCCACGGACGAGGCCGGCGCGTGGATCGCGGTGCAGGTGCTCGACACCCCCGCACAGACGGAGCGGGCGCGGCATCTGCTGGCCACGGCCCTGGGACCGTCCTGGCGCGACCGGGCCGAGATACGGCGGATCCCGCTGCTGGCGCGCGGCCGCGCCGCCCCCCTCGTCCCGGCCGCCGGTCCCGGCAGGCCCGGCAGGTCCTTCGGCGCCTGCCCGCTGGCCACGTCACCCGTGGTGCGCTACGACGGCCGGCTGACCGCGTGCTGCAACGAGGACGTCATCACCGGGCACGGTCCCGCCCAGCTGCACTCCACGGCGCGCGACGCGCGGGAGCTGCACGAGCGGCTGCGGGCGCGCGAGCACGACACCTACCTTCGCGCGATCGCCCGCGTGGGCCCCGGACGGCTCACCCTGCTGCCCGCCCACCGGGATCTGGGGGAGCGCCGCCACCAGGACATCTGCTCGCTGTGCTGGGCGCTGCTCGAACGCGGCGCGGACCGCGATCCGGCCGTACGGGCGATCGGCCTCACGGTGTCGCAGAACGCCGTGCCGGCTGCGGCGCCCCGACCCGGCCGCCGCTCGCGGCACGCGGAGACGACGGACACTGAGGGAACGGAGGAGGGCGCATGAGCGCGGCCGCCCTGGTGCGCAGTGCCCTGGCGCTGACCCTCCCCGACGTGCGGGCTGCCGCCCGGACGCTGTGGACCGCACCACGCCTGAAGGAGCGCTATCCCGGTTACCTCGGCGTCATGCACGGGCTGATCCGGGCCTCCGTACCACTGATGGAGGCCGCCGGCCGGCGGTGCGCCGACCTGCCGCCCGGCGATCCCTGCGCCGAACCGCTGGCGCGCTACTTCGAGACGCACATCGCCGAGGAGCAGGGGCACGACGACTGGCTCCTGAAGGACCTGACCGCGGCCGACGGGATCACACCGCGGGCCGTGCTGGACAGCGCGCCGGCAGCGGACGTCGCGGCACTGGCCGGCGCCCAGTACTACTGGATACGCCACTATCACCCGGCCTGCCTGCTCGGCTACATCGCCGTACTGGAAGGGTGCCCGCCCGACCCGGACCTGGCCCGCCGCCTACCCGGTCTCACCGGGCTGCCGGCCACCGCGTTCCGCACCCTCGCGGCCCACGCCGCCGACGACCCGGGCCACCTTCGGGAACTGGACCGCCTGCTGGACGAACTGCCCCTGACACCCGCGCTCGCCGCGGCGGTGGCCCACAGCGCGGCACACACGGCCGGCCGGGCCGCGGCACTGCTGCGCGGCCTGGCGCAGGGGGACCCGGACCCGGCGTCGCGCTTCCCGGCGCTGCGGTCATGACCTGCGACTCCTGCCGGGCCGCGCTGCCCCGGGGCGCCCGCTTCTGCCCCGGCTGCGGCGCCAGGGTGGCGCCCGCGGATCTGCCGGTGCGCGAGTCGCGGCGCATGGTCACCGTCCTGTTCTGCGACATGACGGACTCGACGGCCCTCAGCGGCAGCCTCGACCCGGAGCCACTGCGCGAACTCATGGTCCGGTACTACTCGCTGATGCGCTCCTGCCTGGAACGGCACGGCGGCACGGTGGAGAAGTACATCGGGGACGCGGTGGTGGCGGTGTTCGGCGTGCCGGTCCTGCACGAGGACGACGCACTGCGCGCGCTGCGGGCCGCGACGGAGATGCGCCACGCCCTGGAGTCCCTCAACGTCGAACTGCGTGCGCGGATCGGGGTGGAGATCGGCATTCGCATCGGTGTGAACACCGGTGAGGTCGTGGCCGCCGAGGACGCCCACTCGGGGCAGGTGCTCACCGCCGGCGAGGCGGTGAACGTCGCCGCCCGCCTCCAGCAGCACGCCGGCCCCGGTGAGATCATCCTCGGTCCGCTCACCCACACCCTCACGGCGAGCGGGGCCGGCACCGACCCCGTCGGGGAACTCGCCCTGAAGGGCAAGGCAGAGCCGGTCCCCGCCTGGCGGCTGGTGGAACTGTGGCAGGCCGAAACGACGTTGCTCCGAACCCGCGACGTGCCCTTCTTCGGACGCGAGGCCGAGCTGGGGCACCTCGCCGGGGCGCTCAGCGAGGCCGTCCAAACGGCGTCGTGCCGGCTGGTGACGGTCCATGGGGACTCCGGCGTCGGCAAGACCCGGCTGGCCGCCGAGTTCGCGGCGAAGGCGGCCAGGGACGGCGCACTGGCGGGTGTGGGCCGCTGCCCGCCGTACGGTGAGGGCCGCACCCTGCACGCGCTCGCGGAGGCACTCCGGCAGATCGTGACCACGGCCCGGGAACAAGGCGACCTGGAGCAGGGCGCCTCGCGGCACAGGCCCGGGGAGCAGAGCACCGCGAAGCACGGCGACCGGGGGGACCGCGCCCCGGAGGTTCGCGGCTCCGAGGTTCGCGGTCCCGAGGTTCGCGGTCCCGAGGTTCGCGGTCCCGAGGTTCGCGGTCCCGAGGTCCGCGCCCCGGAGGTCCGCGCCCCGGAGGTCCGCGCCCCGGAGGTCCGGGCCCCGGAGGTCCGCGCCCCGGAGGTCCCCGCCCCGGAGGTTCGCGTCCCCGAGGTCCGTGCCCCGGCGTACGGTCCCGGCGACAGCGCCGCCGCCGCCGACGACGTCCGGGATGCGCTGGCCTGCCTGGAGTCCGGGCTGCTGCACGACGGGGCACCCGGTGAACTGCCGGACCAGCTGACCTGGGCCGCGGCCCAGGTCCTGGAGGCCATCGGCCGGCGCCGCCCCGTACTCCTGGTCCTCGACGACCTGCAGTGGGCCAAGCCCGTGCTGCTCGGCATCCTGGAGCAACTCGCCGCCCGGATCTCCGGCGCCGCGGTCGTCGTCCTCGGCCTGGCCCGGCCGGAGCTGCTGGAGACCGACGCCTCCTGGGGCCGCGGACGAGCGGGCGCTGCCGCGCTGCCGCTCAGGCCGCTGCCCGCCCCGGAGGCGAGGCTCCTCGTCGCCGCCGTGAGCGCGGCCACGGCCCCGCACCCGGCGGAACTGGTGGACCGGATCGTGGAGCGAGCCGAAGGCAACCCGTTCTACCTGGAGCAGCTCGCGGCCATGGCCGACCAGGGCGGCACCGACGCGCTGCCGCCGACCGTGCAGTCCGTCATCGCCGCCCGCATGGACCTGCTGCACCCGGCGGAGCGGGAGGTGCTGCAGCGCGCGGCCGTGCCCGGCCGCCGCTTCTCCGTTCCGGAACTGGCGACACTCCTGCGGGAGGAACCGGGCCTCGGTCATCCGCCGGACCAGGAGCTCGGCCTGCTGACCCGCCGTCGGCTGATCGTCCCCGAGGCCGCCGCCACGTATCGCTTCTCCGGTGTGCTGGTCCGCGACGTGGCCTACCGCACCCTGGCGAAGCGGGCCCGCCTGCGCTACCACGAACTGCTCGCCGCCTGGCACCGGCGGCACACCGACAGCCCCGACCAGGTCGGGCTCCACCTGGAGCAGGCGTACCGGCTCGCGGTCGAGCTGGGACCGGCCGACCACGGGCCCGTGGGCCGGCTGCGGGCCGAGGCGGCCAGCTCCCTGGCCGTGGCCGGTACCCTGGCGCTGCGCCGCAGCGATCTGCAGTGGGCCGCCGAACTGCTGGCCCGCGCCCAGGAGTTGTACGAGCCGGACACGCCCGGCCGGCCCGGAGTCGCCGTCGCCCTCGCCGAGGCGCGGTTGCTGCTCGGCACCGACCCGCAGGCCCTGCAGACCCTGCGGACCCTGGCCGGCGAGGCGTCGGCAGCCGGCGACGAGCGCAGTGCCTGCCATGCCCGGCTGCTGGTCGCCGCCCTGGAGCTGCCCGGCCCGGCCGCCGCCGAGGAGGCGCTGGCCGCCGTGCCGGTCTTCAAGGCCGCACAGGACCATCTCGGGCTGACGCGTGTCTGGTTGCGCGTCGGCCAGCTGCGCCAGCTCGCCGGCCGCTATCAGCAGGCGGAGGAACTGCTGGGGCGCGCCCTGCGGCATGCCCTGCGCACCGACACGCAGTTCGAACTCGCCACCGTGATCGGCGCCCTGGCGACATCCCTGTGGCGCGGTCCCACGCCGGTCGAGACGGCGCTGGCGGACTGCCGCGCGCTGCTGGCCGAACACGCCGCAGGCCGCCGCGCGGCGCGCGCCACCGTGAGCTGCCCGCAGGCGGTGCTGCTGGCCTACAGCGGCGCGTACGACGAGGCCCGCGCCCTGGTTCGCGGCTCGATCCGGATCATCGAGGAGCTCGGGCACGCCTTCGGCACCGCTCCTTCGATGATCTTCGCCGCCATGGTGGAGGGTCTCGCCGGGCAGTGGGCGGCGGCCGAGGCGCTGCTGCGCGACGCCGCCGCGACCGCCGAACGCCACGGCGACGCGCTCAGTTCCTCGGCCGCGGCCGCCGCACTGGCCCGTTCGCTGATGGAGCAGGGCAAGGACGGGGAGGCGCTGGCCTCGACCGAGATCTCCGCGGGCACCGGAGACCCGTTCGTGGAGGCCGAGATCCACGGGGTGCGGGCGCGGGCGCTGGCGCTGCGCGGCGAACGGAGTTCCGCACTGCGGGAGTCCGGGCGCGCGGTGCGGATCGCGGCCGGCACCGACTCCACCGTCTGCCGGGCGATGGCGCAGCTGGACCGCGCACACGCCCTGCACACCCTCGGCGACCGCGCCGCGGCGGCCTCGGCCGCGGGTGCGGCACAGCGCCTCTTCACGGCCAAGGGCCACCTCGTCGGTGTCCGCTGGGCCGGCTCCCTCACTGTCACGTCCACGTCCCGCCCACCGGATGCGTCATGACTCCCGTGCAGAACCCAGTGCAAAGCCAGGCGAAGAGCGCCGCGCAGAGCTCGGCGGCGCACACGACGCAGAGCCCGCCGCGAAGTCCGACGGCGAGCCCGCCGCAGAGCCCGCGGTCCGCCGGCCGTCCCGCGCTCACCTGGAACGCCCTGGGCCGCAGCACAGCAGACCTGGCCGTCGAGACGGACTGGCCCGAACACATCACACCCCGGTGGGCCTGGGGCGGCGCGAGCGGCCGTGGCGTGCGCGTGTGCGTCGTGGACAGCGGCGTCGAGGGCGACCACCCCGATGTGGGGCCGGTCCAGGGCTCGTTCGCCGTCACCTCCGGCGACGACGGCGACCTGCGCGTCGAGCCGACCGCGGACGGTGACACCTGCGGCCACGGCACCGCGTGCGCGGGGATCATCCGCGCGCTGGCGCCGGAGTGCGAGCTGGACAGCGTCCGCGTGCTCGGCGAGCGCTACAGCTCGTCCGGCGCCGCTTTCCTCACCGGGCTGCGCTGGGCGGTCACGCAGGGCTACGACGTGGTCAGCGTCAGCCTGTCGACCACCCGCGGCCGGTTCTCCGAAGCCCTGCACGCGATCGCCGACGAGGCGTTCTTCCGCGGCACCGTCCTGGTGTGCTCCGCCCACAACACCCCGGTGGAGAGCTTCCCGTGGCGGTTCGCCTCCGTCATCTCGGTAGGCAGCCACGCGGTCCGGGATCCCGGGCTGCTGTTGTACAACCCCACCCCCTCCGGTGGAGTTCTTCGCCCACGGCACGGACGTCGAGGTCGCCTGGCTCGCCGGTTCGCGCACCCGCGTCACCGGCAACAGCTTCGCCACCCCCCACGTCGCGGGTTACTGCGCGCTGGCGCTGAGCAAACACCCCCGGCTGGCTCCCTTCCAGATGAAGAGCCTGCTCCATCTCCTCTCCGACAACGTCCGTCCGGGGACGTGACCCACCAACGAGAAAGAGGCCCGCATGACCGACAACCGCGACGTGGTCGCCGTGGTCTCCGCCCTGCTGGGCGAAGCGGAACGCGACCACCAGGAGTTGCTCCATTCGGTGGTGACCGTCGCCCGGGCGCTGTTCGGCGCCGCGGCGGCGTCGGTCTTCCTGCTCGACGACCAGGCGGAGGAGCTGGTGTTCGAGGCCGTCTCCGGTGAGGGTGAGGGCCATCTGGTCGGCGAGCGGTTCCCCGCCTCCCGCGGCATCGCGGGCTGGGTGCTGGTCGCGCAGGAGCCGCTGGTCGTCGCCGATCTGGCGACGAACCCCGCTTTCGCCCGTGATCTGGCCGAGACCACCGGGTACGTACCGAGCTCCCTGATGGCGGCGCCACTGCTGCGCGGCGAGGAGCCCATCGGCGTGATGGAGGTCCTCGATCCCGCGCCCAGCACGGTGAGCCCGCTCGGCGCGGCCGACCTCCTCACCCTCTTCGCAGCGCAGGCGGCGGTTGCGCTCGGCGTCGTTCAGCACAACCGCAAGGCCCACGCCCTGCTCAGCCAGGGCGGCACCGAACTGAGCGACCTGGCCGAGGTGGCGCGGCTCCTGGACAGTCTCGGCGCCGACCGCCGCCAGGCGGGACTGCACCTGCTGGACTCCGTGCACCGGCTGCTGTCCCTGCCCGGCTGACCACCGACGCCCATGTCCCGCGCCTGCGGCGGCGGTCGAGCGGCACGCGAGGGCCGTCGGCCGTCGGCCGCCCGCAGACCCTCCCGAGGCGGCGGCCGTCACGGCCGCCCCAAGGACTCCCCCCCGTCTCCTTCGAACCCAAGGACGACCATGCGATTTCCCACACCCTTGAGGATCGCCGCAAGCGCGCTGTGGCTGCCGGAACGCCGGGAAGCCGTCGCCGACGCCGTACGCGCCGGAAGAATCGAACCCGATCGGGCCGCCAGGAACGCGTACACCGAGATCCCGGTCAGCGACTTGGCCCCGCCGCAGATGGCGGTGCGCGCGGGCCGGACGGCACTTGCCGAGAGCGGGGTCGCGGCCGAGGACGTCGGACTGCTCGTGCACGCCTGGACCTACTACCAGGGCCAGGACTACTGGCAGCCGGTGCACTACATCATCAACGAACTCGAGCTGCCGAACGCCCTGCCGCTGGGCGTCGACCTGGGCTGCAACGGCGGCTTCGCCGCGCTGGAGGTGATGGCCTGCCGGCTGCTGTGCGATCCCGCGACGCATTCCGCCGTACTGACCACGGCGGAGCGATTCGCACCACCGAGATTCGATCGCTGGAGCGCCAATTTCGACGCGGTGTACGGTGACGCCGCCACCGCGCTCGTGCTCGACCGGGAACGCGGCGGATACGAGGTGCTCAGCACCGCCAGCAAGGCCGCGCCGGAATTCGAGATCATGTACCGGGGATCGACGCCGTGGGGAACCGGTGCGTTCCAGCACCGGCCGAAAGTGGACATCCGGGCCACCCTCGTCGATTTCCTCGCCTCCGGGGGCGGTCAGCGCTTCGCCGCCGTCGCGGGCGACGCCGTACGCTCCACCGTCACCTCCGCGCTGGAACAGGCCGGCATCGCCATGGACGACGCGCGCGTCCGCGTCATCGCACCGCCGCGCTTCGGCGCCGAACTCATCGACCGGTCGTACATTTCGGTGCTGGCCGGTCTGACCAAGGCCGAGGTCCTGAACCTCGGTGCCCGCACCGGCCACCTGGGCGCGGGCGACATGGCGGCCAACCTCGCGGACATCACGGCGGCGGGCAGGCTGCAGCCGGGCGAGATCGGTGTGCTGCTGTCGGCGACCGCCGGGTTCAGCTGGTCGTGCATGGTGCTGCGGGCGGTCTGACCGCCACCAAAGTCGTACGCGCTACGACCATCGTCGCGTTGACGAGATTTCGCCCCTCGGAATAGCTTGACCGTTAGTAAGGACTTGGCCTGCGCTCACCAAGGAGAGCAGGAATGTACGGGGGGCGGTAGAACTGTGGAGATTTCCTTCTGCATTCTCGGCCCGGTAACTGCGGAACTCCGGACCGATGAACGCGGACCCGACTGTGATGTAAATGAACTGGACATAGGTCCTTTCAAACAGCGTCTGCTGCTGGCGATGCTGCTGTGCCGGTGCAACGGCGTCGTCCTCATCGAAGAGCTGACGGACACCCTGTGGTGGGACGGCCCGCCCCGCACCGCGCACAAGAACATCCAGGTCTACATCTCGCACCTGCGCAAGCTCCTGGCGGCGGACGGCCGGACGAACCGGCTGCGCCACCGCTCCCTCGGCTACCAGCTGCGACTCGATCCCTCCGACATCGATGCGCTGCGGTTCGAGGATCTGTCCCGGGCGGGCCGGCTGGCGCTGCGCAGCGGCGACCTGCGGACCGCGGCCGCCCGCACCCGCGAGGCCCTCGGGCTGTGGCGCGGTCCGGCCCTCGCCGACCTGCTGGTCTCGCCGGCACTGCGCGCGGAGGCGCACCGTCTGGACGACCGGCGGCTGGCCGCCTACGAGGACTGGTTCGAGGCGGAGCTCGGCCTCGGCAACCACGGCGAGGTGCTGGAGAAGATCGAGTCCCTCGTCACCCTGTATCCCCTCCGTGAGCGACTGCGCAGTCAGCAGCTGACCGCGCTCTGCCGCGGTGGCCGGCAGGCCGAGGCGCTCGCGGAGTACGACAACGTCCGGCAACTGCTGGCGGGCGAACTCGGCCTGGGCCCGAGCCCGGCGCTCCAGCGGCTCTACCAGAAAATCCTGTCGGGGGATCCCGGCCTGAACGCCCCGGTCCCTTTCGCGGCACTCCCCGCTGCCGCCCGTACGGTGCCGCGGCCCGACGCAGAGCTCGTGGCGCATCTGGCCGCGCCCCCCGCAGCGGTCCCCATGAGAGCCGCCGTGCCCCTCGGGGCCATGGCGCTCACCGGGCCCGAGGCGCCTGCCGCACCGCTTGCGCCCGCCGCACCGCCCGCGCCCGCCGATGCCGCCTCGGCCGCGACAGCCGTCACGGTCGTGGTGGACGCCGCGCGGGTGACCAGCCACCCCGCGCCGTACCCACCGCCCCGCCTGACCGGACTGCCCAGGGCCCTGCCCGACTTCACGGGGCGGCAGACCGAACTCACCAACCTCCTCGCCCACTTCGGCGCCGGCCCGGCGGCCGGGGTGCGCGCGGGCCGCTACGCGGCGGTCGCCGGGCCGCCGGGGTCGGGTACGACCGCGCTCGCCCTCAAGGCCGGCCAGGCCCTCGCCACGCAGTTCCCGGACGGTCAGATCCTGCTGCCGATGCGCGACACCGAGGGCACGCCGCGGCCACCCGGGGAACTCCTGGACGACCTGCTGGGCAGGCTCGGCAGCCCGGTCACCCCGCGCTCTCCGGGAACGGGAGGGGACCGCAGCGCCCTGCTGCGCGGCCGGCTCGCCGGGCTCCGGCTGCTCCTCCTGCTGGACGGTGCGACCGGCGAGGCCCAGGTGCGGCCGCTGCTCCCCGGAGCGGGCCACTGCTCGGTGATCGTGACCGGCTCTCGTCACCTCGGCGGCCTCGAAGGGTTCGGCCACTTCCCCATCGGGGTCTTCACGGAGGAGGAGGCGCTGGACTTGCTGCGCCGCATCATCGGCCCCGACCGGCTGGCCGAGGACCCGGAGGCGGCGCTGCGCATCGTCCGCGCCTGCGGGCTGCTGCCCCTCGCCGTGCGCATCGCCGGGGCACGCGTGGCAGCGTTGCCGCACCTTCCGCTGAGACGTTTCGTGGACCGGCTGGCCGACAGCCGGCGGCTGCTGGACGAGCTGACTGTCGGAGACCGGTCCGTCCGCGACTGCTTCGAGCGGTACCTGCGGACCCTGAACGCCTCGGACCGTATGGCACTCGCCCGGCTCGCCGCTGTCTGGGGTCCGCCCGTGCAGCCCCCCGGTGACATGGAGGAACTGCTGGAGCGGCTCGCGGGCGTACACGCATTGGCCATCACGGCCGGAACACCGGTCGCGGGCACCCCTCCCGCCCCCTTCGAGATGCCGCTGCCGCTGTGGGTGTTCGCCCGGCAGTTGCTCACCCAGATGGTCGAAGATGGCGGCCTCTGACCGCGAACGGACCTACACCTGCGGCGATGCCGTCGTGCTCCGCGCATCACTGGCACCGCGCACTCTGGCGACGGACGCCGTCACCGGCCTCCGTACGCCGGACGACCCGGCGCGGCTCGACGGGCTGTGCCGGGCCGTCCACGCGGCACCGCAGCTCACCGCCGCCCTCGAACTGGCCTCGCCGGACCTGGTACGGGCATTGGCCGGGCCCGTACCCTCCCGGCCCGCCGACCGCAGACGGCTGACGCTCGCGCTCACCGGATATCTGCTCCGGCTGCGCCACCGCGCCACGCCGTTCGGCCTGTTCGCCGGTACGGCGCTGATCCGGACCGGACCCGTGCCCCTGGGCGGTATCGGCAGCGGCCACCGCGTGCACCTGCGTCCCGCACCTCAGTGGACCGCCCGCCTGGTCGCCACCCTGGAGGCGGACCCGGAGCTGCCCCGGACGGCGTCCCAGGTGCGCATCGCCACGACCCCCACCGTCCGGCGCCGTGGCGGCCTCCAGCTGCTCCTCGACCGGGCCACCGGCACACCGGGCGCCTGGGCGGTCCGCGCCGCCGTACGCCGATCCCCGCTCGTCGACACCGTACTGGCCCTCGCGGCAGCGGACGGCCCGGACGGCGCGGACGGCCCGGGCGGCGCGGACGGCCCGGGCGGCGCGGACGGCCCGGGTATCCGCCACGCCACACTGCTGGCCCTGCTGTCCGCCGCCGCGCCCGGTGCCGACCGGGACGAGCTGGCGCGATGCGTCACCGGTCTGCTCGTCGCGGGGCTGCTCGCCACCGATCTGCTCCCACCGCCGGGCGACACCGACCCGCTCGGCCACCTCGGTGCCCGACTGGCGGGGTACCCGCTCGCCGGCCGGCTCCAGAGCCTGGGCGGGGACCTGCGCCGGGCGGCTGCCTGTCCCGACGCCGACGGACTGCGCGAGCTGCGCGGCCGACTGCGCGCGGTGCACGCGCGGGAAGCCGCGCTCGTGGCCGACACGGTGCTGGACACGGATCTGCGTCTGCCCCGGTCCGTCGTCGACGAGGTCGAGCGCGCCGCGGCCACGGCGTGGGCCCTCGCCCCACCGCGCCCCGACCACACCCTCGCGGCACTGCGGCTGGCGATCCTGGACCGGTACGGCATCGGCCAACCGGTCCCGCTGCCGGAACTGCTCGACCTGACCCACTCCCTCGGCCTGCGCACCCCGCCCCGGCCGGCCGCGGACCCGCCGCCCCACCTCACCCCCCGTGACCGGCTGCTGACCCGGCTGGCCCTGGACGCGCAGCAGGCCGACCGGTCCGAACTACGGCTGGACAGAGCGACTCGCCACCGGCTGCGGGCCGCCGCCGGTGCCAGTCCCGTACCGCCGTCCACGGACGTGTTCGCGGAGGTCGTCACCGACTCCGCCGAGGCACTCGCCCGTGGGGACTTCCTCGTGGTCCTCGCCCCGCACGGCGGCCAGGGCCCGGCCGGGGCGGCCGCCGACCGCCACGCGGGTCTCCTCGGCACGCGGACGGCGCTGCTTCCCGAGCCCCCTGCGCCGCCCCCCGGCCCGATCGAAGCGGAGGTCGTCTTCCTGCCGCCGGCCGCACGGGCGACGGACCTCGTCGGCGAAACGGACCGAACCGCCTATCGCATCGAACTGACACCCTTTCCGCGCCGGCGCACCAGTCGCGACCTGACCCTTGACGACCTGCACCTCGTCGCCGAGCCCGACCGGCTGCGGCTGTGCTCGGCACGGCTCGGCCGGGAGATCCGGCCGGTCAGCCACTCCGTCCTGGACCCGCGACACGCCGACGCGACCGCCCGGCTGCTCCTCTCCCTGGGCCGCGACGGCGCCACGCCGTGGACGTCCTGGGACTGGGGGGCCGCCGACGCCCTCCCCTGGCTGCCCCGTGTCCGGGTCGGCCGGTCCGTGCTCGCCCCGGCCCGCTGGCGGCTGCCGCCCGGCCTGCGCCAACTCGCCGAAGTGGCCACCGAGCAGGAATGGCGGGACGGGCTCGCTCGCTGGCAGGTGACGCACGGTCTTCCCGATGTCGTCCTCGCGGGCCCCGGGGACCGACGGCTCGCACTGGAGCCCGCGGATCCCGTGCACGCCGAACTCCTGCGCCGCGAGTGCCTCGACCACCGGATCACCGCCGTGACCGAACCCCCCGGCGGCGTGGGGGCGTGGCGCGCGGCGGGCTGGCCGGCCGCGGCCGACGGACCCCGTGCGGCGGAGTTCGTCTTCCCGCTGCGGCCGCGCGCCCCGAGCCCGGAACCGCCCCCGCCAGGCCGATCGAGCCCGGTACCGTCCTCGTCAGGCCGATCGAGCCCGGTACCGTCCTCGTCAGGCCGATCGAGCCCGGAACCGCCCCCGCCAGGCCGATCGAGCCCGGAACCGCCCCCGTCACGCCAACCGCGGCCGGAACCGTCCCCGTCAGGCCGATCGAGCCCGGAACCGCCCCCGTCACGCCAACCGCGGCCGGAACCGTCCTCGTCAGGCCGATCGAGCCCGGAACCGCCCCCGTCACGCCAACCGAGCCCGGCCCGGACAGGCCCGGTGGCTCCTGCCGCCCCCGTGCACCTTCCCGGCGGCCCATGGCTGTGCGCGGGCCTGACCGTACCCGCTGAGCTGCAGGACTCCGTGCTGAAGGAACTCGCCGACGGCCCGCTGCGGAAAGCCGCGGAGCGGGCCGGGGTCGACCGCTGGTTCTTCGTACGAGCGGCTGATCCCGCCGGGGTACCGGAACTGCGCCTGCGCTTCCACGGCCGGCCGGCCTCGCTCACCACGCTGCTCCTTCCCGCACTGCACGACGTCGGCACGCGGTTGCGGCAGGACGGGCTGATCCGGGAATTCGTCCTGGCCCCCTACCACCCCGAGACGGCACGCTACGGGGGCAGCGCCTGCATCGACGGGGCGGAGGAGGTCTTCCACCATGACTCCCTGCTGGTGCTGGAGCTCCTGGCGTCGATGACGGGGGCCGCTGATCCGGCCCGCTTGGCGGCGGCCGGTGCGCACGACCTGCTGGCGGGCCTGCTCGGATCGCGGGACGCGGTCGCCCGGCTGCCGGAGCCCCGCCTGTCCACCGCGGAACGACGGCTGTTCACCCGGCTGCGTCCAGCACAACGCGGGCGGCCCCCCGCACGCGTGGAGATCCACCGCCGGGGGGCGCGCTCTGTTCGTGCGGACTGGTACGCGGCAGTGCTGGCCTACCGATCGATGCTTCTCGCCCGGGGGGAGGACGCCGAGCCGGTCGCCCGGTCGCTCGTGCACATGCACTGCAACCGGCTGGCAGGCCCCGACCGTTCGGTGGAACGCGTCGCCGTCGCCCTGGCCCGCGACCTGGCACGGTCCCGGGCCCGGGACGGCGGTGGTCCGCCGGGGCCGGGCCGCCGCCGTCCGCCCGAACCGGCTCGCTAGCTCTGCGACCGGACAGGTTCACCGGCTCGCGGCGTCCGGCACGGCACCTCGCCGCGTCGTCGCATCACCCGAGTACATCCCGTACGCGGGTGATGCTCAGCCGTGCGACGCACCGCACCGGACGCCGCGAGCTTTCCGGGGGACTTCTCCGGTCACAGCACCGGCGCCGAGCGCGGTTCAGCCGCGCCGAGTACAGATCAGTAGTACGCCGGGGTGGAGTCGTGCGCCTCGACCTCGGCCATGAACAGGCCCTGGGCGGCGAGCTCGCGGACCTTCTCCACCTGGTCCTCGTTCAGGTTGTACTCGCTGGCCAGCGCCGACGGGTCGGCGAGGAAGCTGCGAGCGAAGTCGTCGTCGGTGATGGCGCGCTGGATCAGTTCGCGAAGGCGGGGACGAGACTCGGACATGGAGCCCTCCAGGTGAGTGCGCTGGGGTCCACCGGTGGTTCCCGGCTTCCCCTTGATGTGGTCCATCCTGGTAGCCGACGCCCCGCCGTGGATCCGCCGCAATGGCCTAACTGATCCCGGGAGATGGCGGATACCGCCGCGGGCTCTGGCGTATGCGGCGCAGCGGATGGCGTACATGACGGGACCGGATGGCCTACGAAGCGCTCGCGCCTCCGGGTCGACCGGCGTCAAAGGCCCCGCGGTCCGGTGAGGAGATCCTCATCAACGCGGGCTGCGACCCCCTGATCAATACCTTTCCGGGGCAGTCCTCCTTCCCCGCAGCCAGTTCCATGACAAGGCGCGGGAATTCGTCGAAGCCGATCTGCCTTGACGTCAGCTTTTCGCTCGCCTGTGGCGAGGCGCCTGGGGGAGGTGGCCGAGATCCTCCCTCGCCGTACCCCCGTCGTACGACGGGTGGACCGCTCTCCGGAAACCCCGGCGACCAGCTCCCGTCGATTGCGGAACCAGCCCTACGAAGACAGGGAGGAGCGGCGATGATGATCGGTATGTCGGACGCTCTTGAGATCCTCGCCCTCGTCTGCACCGGGCTGTACGCCGGATACATGCTCGCCTTTCTGTCAGGCGTCATGCCCGCTCTGAAAGAGGTGGACGACGCCTCGTTCACCCTCGTCATGCGGACGGTGAACCGAAAGGTCCCCGGACCGCTCTTCCTGCTGCTCTTCCTCGGCTCGCTGGCCTTCCCCGCCGTCTCGTTCTTCGTGGCGCCGGAGGAGCGCGACGCGAGCGGGGCGACCCTCGTGGGGGTCGCCGCTGTCTGCGCGCTGGTGGGGCACCTGATTACCTCGGGCGGCAACGTCCCCCTCAACAACGCGCTGGAGTCCTCGCGCGACCAGGGTGACGAGCGGGCCGCTCGGGCGGCGTTCGAGGGACGTTGGAACGCCCTGCACGGCGCGCGGACCCTGTTCGCCGTCGCCGCCTTCGTCCTCGTGGCCGCGGCCCTCGCCCGCTGAACCTCCGGCGGGGCGCTTCGGGGTCGAACCCTTCCGGTGCTCGAGCGCCCCGGACCAGGGCCGTGCGGACCTACACCCTGCGCTCGCGAATCGAGACGATCGCATATGAAGGCGAGCCGGTGAGCCATGTACCGTCTGCCGCGCGGAGACTTCAATGAAGCCATGAGCACTCAAGGACAGAAGACCGCACCCATCCTCGTCATCGGCGGCACCGGTAAGACCGGACGGCGTGTCGTCGAGCGCCTGCAGGGGCTCGGCCGTCCGGCCCGGAGCGGCTCGCGCAGCAGCGAGATCCCCTTCGTCTGGGAGGACGAGAGCACCTGGGAGGCCGCGCTCGACGGGGTCTTGGCCGCCTACGTGACCTACTATCCGGACCTCGCCTTCCCCGGCGCGAAGGAAGCCGTCGAGCGGTTCGCCGCGTTCGCCGTGGAGCGGGGCGTCCGCCGCCTGGTGCTGCTCTCCGGCCGGGGCGAGGAGGGCGCCGTCGCCAGCGAGGACGCCCTCAAGGCGTCCGGCTGCGACTGGACCGTCGTCCGCGCCAACTGGTTCAACCAGAACTTCAGCGAGAGCTTCTTCCTCGACCCGGTCCGCTCGGGCGAGCTGGCGCTCCCCACCGGCGACGCCGTCGAGCCGTTCGTCGACACCGACGACATCGCCGACGTGGTGGTCGCCGCCCTCACCGACGACCGGCACATCGGCAAGACCTACGAGCTGTCCGGCCCGCGGCTGCTGAGCTTCCACGACGTGGCCCGCGAGCTGTCGGCGGCCACCGGCCGGACCATCACCTACATCCCGGTCAGCGTCGACGACTACCGCGCGGCGCTGCGCGAGCTGGGCGAGCCGGAGGAGTTCGCGGACCTTTTCACCCTCATTGTCGACGGCCGCAACGCCAGCCTCGTGCACGGCGTCAGGCAAGCGCTCGGGCGGGAGCCCAAGGACTTCGCGGACTACGCCAAGGAGGCCGCGGCCACCGGCGTCTGGGACGCCTGACGAAACGGTGTCCCACAGCTGGCGCCGGGCCAACGCGGTCCGTACGGCAGCCTGCCTGGCCGCTCTCGCACTGCTGGGCGACACGGCGCGGCGGCGGACGGCCCTGCGGACGCAGTGACCGTCGCGACGACCGGACGTGGTGCCGGGACGCGTTGACAGACTGGACACGGGAACCACCGCGGGTCCGGAACTCCCCGCGGGAGCCTGGACCCACGGTCGCGCCTCCTTCCGGGAGCCGCGCCGCCCGACGGCGCGGCTTCACGGAGCGGGAGGGGCACGGCCGGGGCCGAGCGCGCCCCGCGAGAAACGACGGTGAGACGGTGCGAGGTGAAGGTTGTGGATACGCTCAGCGGTCTGCTGGAAAGCCCCAAGGCGCGGGGCGCCTTTCTGCTGAAATCGGTGTTCAGCCCCCCGTGGGGACTGCGCATCGAGGACCGCGCGCCCCTGTCGCTGGTCACCATGCTGCACGGCTCGGCATGGGTGCTCCGCGAGGGGGCCGACCCGGTGCGGATCGCGGCGGGGGACGTGGCGGTCCTGCGCGGCCCCGAGCCGTACACGCTCGTCGACGACCCGTCGACGCCCCCGGGTATCACCGTCGACCCCGAGCAGCGCTGCAACACCACTGACGGCGAGGACGTCACCGAGGCGATGTCCCTGGGCGTGCGCACCTGGGGCGAGCCGCACCGTACCGGGTCGACCGTGATGCTCAGCGGCACCTACCAGGCGCCCAACGAGGTAGGGCGCAGACTGCTCGACAGCCTGCCCGCGCTGCTCGTCCAGCCCGCCTCGGCCGCGCGGACCCCGCTGATCGGCATGCTGGCCGCCGAGGTGGACAAGGAGGACATCGGCCAGGAGGTCGTCCTCGACCGGCTGCTCGACCTGCTGCTGATCAACGTCCTGCGCTCCTGGCTCATGGAGCCGGGCACGGGCGCGCCGCTCTGGTTCCGGGCGCAGAGCGACCCGGTGGTGGGACGGGCGCTGCGGCTGCTGCACGAACGGCCCAGCGAGTCGTGGACGGTCGCCTCGCTCGCGGCCTCCGTCGGGGTCTCCCGGGCGGTGCTGGCCCGGCACTTCAC
The DNA here is from genome assembly GCF_000721105.1 of Streptomyces cellulosae. GTDB lineage: Bacteria > Actinomycetota > Actinomycetes > Streptomycetales > Streptomycetaceae > Streptomyces > Streptomyces cellulosae_A. The sequence continues at coordinate 166,892 of NZ_JOEV01000003.1, read as the reverse complement.
CGAACTCGTCGGCGAGCCGCCGATGTCCTACCTGACCGGATGGCGGCTGACGCTCGCCTCCGAACTGCTGCGCGACCCTGACCTGTCCGTCGCCAACATCGCCCAACAGGTGGGTTATTCGGGGCCGTTCGCGCTGAGCGCCGCGTTCAAGCGGGAACGGGGCGTCAGCCCGCAGGAGTTCCGCCGGGGCAAGCGGTCCGAGGAGACCCTGACCACCGGCTCGGACGGGCGGACAGTGGTCCTCAGATCCTGAGGCGTGTCCGGCCGTCGGGCTCCGGTCCGTGAGCTGAGGGGAGGGGGGGGTACGGATCGGGGCGCGGCCCGGCGGCGGCTCTTCTGGGTGGTTACCGGACCGCGCCCGGAGCTCTCGCTCTTCGGCCGCCGCCCACTTCCCCGACACCCTGGGCGGCGGCGCGGGCGAGCTCAACTGGGGCCCGCTGCGGCTCTATCCAGGCGGCACCTTCCGCGCCAGCCGCGCCCTGCTCCGCGATGTCCCGGCCGCCGAGGAGGCCGAGACGGCCCTGTGGCCCGCCCACTTCCCGGGTGTCGCGGCCCGGGTGCGCTGCCCCGTGCGGCTCACCTTCGGGGAGTTCGAGGGCTGGTGGTGCCTCGACCGGGACGAACTGGCAGTCGTGGCCGCCTGCTTCACCCGGACGCGCCTGCCTGTGGTCGAACGCGTCCCCGAGGCGAGCCACCACCTCAGCCTCGGACTGGCCGCCTCTCTTTACCACTTGCGCGCGCTGGCGTTCCTGGAGGAGTGCCTGACGACCATACCGGCCCCCGTCCGGTGACGACCGCGTATGCGTCCGAGCGTGTAAAGCATGGACCGCATGTCCCTCCGCCTGCTGGGATGATCCTTCGAGTAGTGCGGACGCTGCGCTTTCGCTCGCGTACCGTCCGTCAGCCGGGAGAGTCCACCCGATCGACAGGACGGCAACGTGAGCCACTACCCTCCTCCCAGCCCCGCACCGTGGGCGCCGCCGGCCCGCCCGCCGGCGTTCCCGCCGCCCGGCCGTGACCGGGCCGCCGGGCCGCTCCTGGTGGCCTCCGTCCTGTGCACCGGTCTGATGGCCGGGCTGTTCTTCGCCTACGACATCTCCGTCATGCCGGGCCTCGCGGAGCTGGACGACCGCACGTACGCGGCGGCCATGCAGCGCTTCAACGCAGTGATCGACGGCAGCCCGCTGTTCGGCCTGGTCTTCCTCGCCACGCTGGGCCTCACGGTCGCCTCCGCGATCATGGCCTTCCGGAAGAAACGGCTCGCGGTCGCCATGCCGCTGGTCGTCGCGGCCGTCTGCTACCTGGCGGTGCTCGTGATCACCGTCGCGGTCAACCTCCCGCTCAACGCGGAGCTGGCGGCGCTCGGGAACCCGGCCACCGCCAAGGATCTCCCGGCGGTGATCGAGGACTTCAAGTCGGTGTGGGTGCCGGTGAACGTCGTCCGGACCGTGCTGTGCATGCTGAGCCTCGGGGCGCTGTGTTCCGCCCTGCTCCGGTACGGCCGCGCGACCGCGCCCTTCCGGCCGGTTTGACTTCCCGGCGGAAATCCGCGCCCCGGACAATGCGGTGAAGAGGTGGTGCGAAGAGCCGCCCGCCGTACCCGGGAATTCATCCGACCGAAGCCCGGCTTTTTCGCTCGGCCGAAGCCTCCGAAAACCCATGAGCGTTCCGCCCCGTGCTTTGTGTTCGCGTACGGTCGCGGGGCGGATTTTCCCGTGCCCGCACACACGTCGGCGTCCGGGAAGCTACGAGACGGTCAGCGCTCATCTCCACCAGCGCCGTGCGGCCGCCCGGCGCCACCCGGATCGCGTCCGTGACCCGGGTAGGGCCTCGTACGCGGCCGGGGTGGGAGAAGGACCTCGGTCCGACCTCGATCCGTCTCGTCTGGGCGACGCTCTCCAGCATCCTCCAGGCCGCCGTCGAGGACCGTCGCCTCGGACGCAATCCAAGTCGGTCCGGCACGGTTGGCCCTCCGGCCGCCACACCCGGCAGGGTCGAGGCGTGGCCACCCGAACGGGTACCGGCGGTACAGGCGGCCCTGCCCGACCGAACACCGGCGGCCGAGGACCTACAACCTCTTGGTGACAGGACGCGAACGGAAGGCCATCAACCGGGACTACTTCAACTCCTACGTGTGGAAGCCCGCTCTGGCTGAGGCCGGCGTGATCGCTTCGCTGGAGGAGGGCAACACAAACGGCGCTCGCGTGTGGGAGCCATCCCGGGAGAACGGCTTCCACGCTCTGCGCCACTTCTACGCCTCCGAGGAACGGGAGGCTGGCGAATCGGTCGTCTCCCTGGCACGCCGGCTGGGGCACTCCGACCCCGGGTTCACGCTGCGGAAGTACTCCCCCTTCCTGCCCCGCGCGGGCGCACGAGGCAGCGCCGCCATCGACGCGATTTCCGCGTAGCCGTGGCCGGTCGGCGGGACCTGTGGAGCGTGGCTCGTAGCCCACCGCGGGCCCAAAGTCCCAGAGAAGTCCCAGAGATGCCGCCGCACCCCTCCCTGACCCGCTGAGCCGCAGGTCAGACGGGGTGCGGCGGCATCCTCGTATCAAATGTCGCGGAACGTCTCGATCTGCGCCCCGATCGAGTTGAGCCGCTCGGCAAGGTCCTCGTATCCCCGGTTGATGACGTAGACGTTGCGCAGCACGGATGTGCCTTCGGCTGCCATCATCGCCAGCAGGACGACCACGGCGGGTCGCAGTGCGGGCGGGCACATCATCTCGGCGGCGCGCCAGCGGGTGGGGCCCTCGACCAGGACGCGGTGCGGGTCGAGGAGTTGCAGGCGGCCGCCGAGCCGGTTCAGGTCCGTCAGGTAGATCGCCCGGTTGTCGTAGACCCAGTCGTGGATCAGGGTCTTGCCGGACGCGACGGCCGCGATGGCCGCGAAGAAGGGGACGTTGTCGATGTTCAGGCCCGGGAAGGGCATCGGGTGGATCTTGTCGATCGGCGCCTCCAGCTTGGAGGGGCGGACGGTGAGGTCCACCAGGCGGGTGCGGCCGTTGTCCGCCCAGTACTCGGGCGTGCGGTCGTGGTCGAGGCCCATCTCCTCCAGGACCGCGAGCTCGATCTCCAGGAACTCGATCGGGACCCGGCGCACCGTCAGTTCGGATTCCGTCACCACCGCGGCGGCCAGCAGGCTCATCGCCTCGACCGGGTCCTCGGAGGGGGAGTAGTCGACGTCCACGTCGATCGTGGGCACACCGTGCACGGTGAGCGTGGTGGTGCCGATGCCCTCCACCCTGACGCCCAGGGCCTCCAGAAAGAAGCAGAGGTCCTGGACCATGTAGTTGGAGGAGGCGTTGCGGATGACGGTGACGCCGTCGTGCCGGGCGGCGGCCAGCAACGCGTTCTCCGTCACGGTGTCGCCGCGCTCGGTCAGTACGATCGGGCGCTCGGGGCGCACGGACCGGTCGACCCGCGCGTGGTACTGGCCCTCCGTCGCGGCGATGTCCAGCCCGAACCGGCGCAGCGCGATCATGTGCGGCTCGATGGTGCGCGTCCCGAGGTCGCAGCCGCCGGCGTACGGCAGCTTGAACTGGTCCATACGGTGCAGCAGCGGGCCGAAGAACATGATGATGGACCGCGTCCGTACGGCGGCCTCCGCGTCGATCGCCGCCATGTCCAGCTCGGCCGGCGGCACCAGCTCCAGGTCGACGCCGTCGTTGATCCAACGGGTGCGGACGCCGATGGAGTTGAGCACCTCCAGCAGGCGGTACACCTCCTCGATGCGGGCCACCCGGCGCAGCACTGTGCGCCCCCGGTTGAGCAGGGAGGCGCACAGCAGTGCCACACACGCGTTCTTGCTGGTCTTCACGTCGATGGCGCCGGAGAGCCGGCGGCCGCCGACCACTCGCAGGTGCATCGGGCCCGCGTAGCCCAGAGAGACGATTTCGCTGTCCAGTGCCTCACCGATGCGAGCGATCATCTCAAGGCTGATGTTCTGATTGCCGCGCTCGATGCGATTGACGGCGCTCTGACTGGTGCCGAGCGCCTCGGCAAGCTGCGACTGTGTCCAGCCCCGGTGCTGACGGGCGTCACGGATGAGCTTGCCGATACGTACGAGGTAGTCGTCTGCCATGAGGTCGAGGTTATCTCAGATATGAGATGTCGCCTCTTGGGAGGGTCCGTTCGGGTGAAGGACTGTCAGCCCCGCCTTGCGTTACGCGTACGACGCCACCCGAACGGTCCGGGCAGATCCATCGATGTCGTACGACGTCCCGTGCTGCTGTGCGTGTGGCGCGGACCGTTGTGGCCACCGGTCGTGATGGACCAGGAGCGCTTGTTGATGTTCAGGCGCACCCCCGGCAGGATCCGGAAACTCTTGCGGAACGTAAGCGGCATTCCCGCCCCCTTTCGTTCCGTACCGGATACCCGGAAGGGACGCGGACATGGCCTTCGCGTGCACCGGTCACTCGTCCTCGTCGCGTTGACGGGCGGCGAGGATCGCGACGCCATCCTCGTACGCACCGTTCGCCACGAGCGCCAGGAACGTCTGGGGACCAAGGTGCCCTCCACAAGCTGACGAGCCGGAAGGCCATCACTGTCCGGAAGGTGCCATTGCGGCATGGGGCTCTCACCGTTCACAGGTTCCCTCTCGCTGCCTTGAGTGGAGCCCCATCCATTCCCCGTCAAGGGAGTGACCTCCCACGGTGAGGTCGAGCGTCCTCCAAACGTTGAACGCGGGTCATGCCGCAGGCCAGACGCCTGCAGGGCGCGTCAGCGGTGGCTCGGTCAGAGCGCGTCGTGCGACGGTTCCCAGACCGAGCAGTCGTGGGCGAAGAGCACGCGTCGTGGGTCGAAGTCGGCGAGCCGGTCCAGCCAGCGCCGGTAGGGCGGAAGAGGCTGTTCCACTCCCTGGCGGGCGGCGTGGCGGGCCAGGTGGTCCGATGCGAACTGGGACGCGAAGTCGTGTGCCTGGCCCGCGAGGACCACGGTGCCGTCCGCTTTCCGGAGGACCAGGGACTGGTGTCCCTCGGTGTGACCGGGTGTCGGAATGACCCGGACTCCTGGCCAGAACTCGGTCTCCCCGGCGAGTTCCTCGTAGGTAGCACCGGGGAAGTCGACAAGCTCATCGAACGTGTGGTTGCCCCGGCGGGCGGTGGCCAGCTCCACGTCCTGAACCAGGATGGGTTTGCCGCCCAGAAGAGGATTCCCTCCGCAGTGGTCGAAGTGCAGGTGACAGTTCACCACGAGAGAAATGTCGCGGAGGCCTACTCCTGCCGCGGACAGGGCGTCCTGCAGCGCACGGCGTCGGGGTCGGTAGTGCGCTTCGGTTTCGGGGTTCGCCGTGCCGATGCCGGTGTCGAAGAGGATCAGACCCCGGTCGTGTCGCACCAGGTAGGCCAGTACGGGTTCCACTCGTGGCTGCGGGCTGCCTGTCTCCGATGCGGGCCGGACGAAGTACCCGAGGTCGAGTCGACGCACCGCGATGTCCTTTCCCATGCCGTCATCCTGGCCAGACCGCGACGCGCGGTCCAGCCGGTCTGCCGACAGCGAAAGCGCGTCCAGCCTGCTACGGAGGGCGGAGGGCGGAGGGCGGAGGGCGGAGGGCGGAGCCGGCGGCGGCTGGGGGATCGGTGTCGACGGCCGGGCCTGAGGCGCCAAGCGCAGGCTCGCATCTCGGATGCGGTGCGCCGGCGTCCCGTGGTGGGATGCGCCGCATGAGTGACTCGCTGCCTGCCCGTATCGAGCAGTACTACGCCTCCGTGCCGTTGCTGTTCGCCGACGTCGAAGTGTTCGGCTCGTTACGGTTGTTCGTGCGAAGGCAACCAGGTGCCCCGTATTACGGCGGTCCCAGCCATGCTCAACCCCTCGCAGGGGGAGCCTCGGCGGTTTCCGCCACTGACGTGGCCCGGGTGCGGGCGCGGCAGCGCGAACTCGGTGTGCCGGAGGCTTTCGAGTGGCTGGCCGAGTCCGCACCGGGTCTGCGCGCCTGCATCGAGGAGGCCGGCCTGCCGGTGGCGGAACGCCCGCTGATGGCTCTGGATCCGCGTCATCCGGTTGGTCCGCGCCCGTTGCCGGATGGCGTGACGATCCGCGTGCTGACGGCCGACGACCCTGCTTTGCCCGCGGTCCTCGCTCTTCCCCGCCTGGCTTTCGCCGAGGAAGGCGCCGCGAGGGGTTCGGCGGGGCGTGAGGAGCTGTCGGTGGTGGCCGAGGAGCTGATCGAGGACGGCACTGCGGCAACGGTCCGCCCCACGGTCCGTGCCGGACACAAAACCCTGATCGCTGCCGTCGCCCCGGACGGCACTCCGCTCGCCGTCGGCCACTACCACCCGGCCAACGGCACTACCGAGATCGGCGGCGTCGGCACCCTCCCCGTGGCCCGCCGTCAGGGCCTGGCCGCCGCCGTCACCGCAGCCCTGGTCCACCACGCCCGCGACCACGGAGTGAGCACCGTTTTCCTCGCGTATGCGGAGGACGCCGTCGCTCGCATCTACTCGGGCCTGGGTTTCCGTCCCGCGGGCAGCACTCTTCTGATCGCCAACCAGCCCGCGCGATCGTAGTGCTCCGACCGGCTCAGCCGGACGAGCCTTCGAGGTCGGGGAGTCCTCCCGGGCTTCACCGGGACAGGACGGTGGGCCCGGGCATGACCATTCCGCGCCCATGTACTAGAGTTATCTCGACATCGAGATATCTGCCGAGGCGTACCGCAGTCGCACGCTTTCCCTGGGTCTGGCAGTAAGGCATGCCTAACTTAGCCTTACCTCAGCGGACAAGCCAAGAGGGCGTGGCGGCAGGATGCGGTGGTAAGCGCACAAAAATGAAGGAGACTGTCGTGTCGGCGAACAGCTTCGACGCCCGCAGCACGCTGCAGGTGGGCGACGAGTCGTACGAGATCTTCCGGCTGGACAAGGTGGAGGGCTCGGCCCGCCTGCCGTACAGCCTCAAGGTTCTCCTGGAGAACCTGCTCCGTACCGAGGACGGCGCCAACATCACCGCCGACCACATCCGCGCGCTGGGCGGCTGGGACTCGAAGGCCCAGCCGTCGCAGGAGATCCAGTTCACGCCGGCCCGCGTGATCATGCAGGACTTCACCGGCGTGCCCTGTGTCGTGGACCTCGCCACCATGCGTGAGGCCGTCAAGGAGCTCGGTGGCGACCCGGCGAAGGTCAACCCGCTCTCCCCGGCCGAGCTGGTCATCGACCACTCCGTCATCGCCGACAAGTTCGGCACCAACGAGGCCTTCGCGCAGAACGTCGAGCTGGAGTACGGCCGCAACCGCGAGCGCTACCAGTTCCTGCGCTGGGGCCAGACCGCCTTCGACGACTTCAAGGTCGTCCCGCCCGGCACCGGCATCGTCCACCAGGTGAACATCGAGCACCTGGCCCGCACGGTCATGGTCCGCAACGGCCAGGCGTACCCCGACACCCTCGTCGGCACCGACTCGCACACCACGATGGTCAACGGCCTCGGTGTGCTGGGCTGGGGCGTCGGCGGTATCGAGGCCGAGGCCGCGATGCTCGGCCAGCCGGTCTCGATGCTCATCCCGCGTGTCGTCGGCTTCAAGCTCACCGGCGAGCTCACCCCCGGCACCACCGCGACCGACCTCGTGCTGACCATCACCGAGATGCTGCGCAAGCACGGCGTGGTCGGCAAGTTCGTCGAGTTCTACGGAGAGGGCGTCGCCGCCACCTCCCTCGCGAACCGCGCCACCATCGGCAACATGTCGCCGGAGTTCGGCTCGACCGCCGCGATCTTCCCGATCGACGACGAGACCATCAAGTACCTGAAGCTCACCGGCCGCTCCGAGCAGCAGCTCGCGCTCGTCGAGGCGTACGCCAAGCAGCAGGGCCTCTGGCTGGACCCGAAGGCCGAGCCGGACTTCTCCGAGAAGCTCGAACTGGACCTGTCGACGGTCGTCCCGTCGATCGCCGGCCCGAAGCGCCCGCAGGACCGCATCGTCCTCGCCAACGCCGCCGAGCAGTTCAAGCAGGACGTCCGCAACTACGTCGACGTGGTGGACGAGGCCGGCCAGGAGTCCTTCCCGGCCTCCGATGCCCCGGCCGTCGCCCCGAACGGTGCTCCGTCCAGCCCGGTCACGGTGACCGCCCCCGACGGCTCGACCTACGAGATCGACCACGGCGCGGTGACGGTCGCGGCCATCACCTCCTGCACCAACACCTCGAACCCGTACGTCATGGTCGCCGCCGCGCTCGTCGCGAAGAAGGCCGTGGAGAAGGGCCTGACCCGCAAGCCGTGGGTCAAGACCACCCTCGCCCCGGGCTCCAAGGTCGTCACCGACTACTTCGACAAGGCGGGGCTCACCCCCTACCTGGACAAGGTCGGCTTCAACCTCGTCGGTTACGGCTGCACCACCTGCATCGGCAACTCCGGCCCGCTGCCGGAGGAGGTCTCCAAGGCCGTCAACGACCACGACCTCGCCGTCACCGCGGTCCTGTCCGGCAACCGGAACTTCGAGGGCCGGATCAACCCCGACGTCAAGATGAACTACCTGGCGTCCCCGCCGCTGGTCGTCGCGTACGCCCTCGCGGGCTCCATGAAGGTGGACATCACGCGCGAGGCCCTGGGCGCCGACCAGGACGGCAACCCGGTCTACCTCAAGGACATCTGGCCCTCCGAGGCCGAGGTCAACGACGTCGTGGCGAACGCCATCGGCGAGGACATGTTCAACAAGTCCTACCAGGACGTCTTCGCGGGCGACGCCCAGTGGCAGGCGCTGCCGATCCCGACCGGCAACACCTTCGAGTGGGACGCCGAGTCGACGTACGTCCGCAAGCCCCCGTACTTCGAGGGCATGACGATGGAGACCACCCCGGTCTCCGACATCACGGGCGCCCGCGTCCTGGCCAAGCTGGGCGACTCGGTCACCACCGACCACATCTCCCCGGCCGGCGCCATCAAGGCCGACACCCCGGCCGGCAAGTACCTCACCGAGCACGGTGTGGAGCGTCGTGACTTCAACAGCTACGGCTCGCGCCGCGGCAACCACGAGGTCATGATCCGCGGCACGTTCGCCAACATCCGCCTGCGCAACCAGATCGCGCCGGGCACGGAAGGCGGCTACACCCGCGACTTCACCCAGGCCGACGCCCCGGTGTCGTTCATCTACGACGCCTCGCGCAACTACATCGAGCAGGGCATCCCGCTGGTCGTCCTGGCCGGCAAGGAGTACGGCTCCGGCTCGTCCCGCGACTGGGCCGCCAAGGGCACCGCGCTCCTCGGCGTCAAGGCCGTCATCGCCGAGTCGTACGAGCGCATCCACCGCTCCAACCTCATCGGCATGGGCGTGCTCCCGCTGCAGTACCCGGAGGGCCAGTCCGCCGCCTCCCTCGGTCTGACCGGCGAGGAGACCTTCTCCTTCACCGGCGTCGAGGAGCTCAACAACGGCACCACGCCGCGCACGGTCAAGGTCACCACCGACACGGGCGTCGAGTTCGACGCGGTCGTCCGCATCGACACCCCCGGTGAGGCCGACTACTACCGCAACGGCGGCATCATGCAGTACGTGCTGCGCAGCCTGATCCGCAAGTAAGCGGTTCGGTACGGCAGTCGGGCCGCACTCCCCGTCCGGGGGTGCGGCCCTTCGCGTTCAGAGCCAGCCGCGCTGCGCTGCCCGCACCCCCAGCTGGAACCTGCTCGCCGCCCCCAGCCGCTCCTGCAGCTCACTCACCCGCCGCCGCAGGGTCCGCAGACTCACTCCCAGATGCCGGGCCACCGCCTCGTCCTTCATCCCGGCCGCCAGCAGTCTGATCAACGCCCCTTCGCTTTCGTTGAGTTCACCGTCGCCGACCGGCTGGCCGAGCGGGGTCGCCTGTTGCCAGGCCATCTCGAAAAGCTTCTGCAGGGCTTCGGTCACCGCCGAGTGCCACACCACGACGGCGCAGTAGCCGCCCGCCGCCGACGAGGTCAGCGGCAGCATCGCCCGGCACCCGTCGACCACCAGCAGCTTGACCGGCACGGACGGCAACACCCGGGCCTGCTCACCGAGTTCGACCATGCTCCAGGTGCGGGAGAGGACCTTCGGGTCTTCGAGGGCGGGCGCCGCGTAGATCCCGCGAGAGACGATCCCGCGGCGGAGCAGATCGGTCTGGAGATCCAGCTGCCGGGTGGGCGGTGCGAGATACGGAGGCGTGTCGAAGAGGCACACCTCGTGCTCGGCGCGCGCGTACATCTCCTCCAGGCGTGCGGCGATGGCGCCCTCGCCGGAAGCGACCTCGATCAACCGGGACGGCTCCTCACGGAGCAGCCCGGCCTCGTACGCGGTAGCCATCTCCTCGGCGGTGGCGGCGAGCAGTTCGGACACCGTCTCGCGCCGCCTGATCAGTCCGCGGATCGCCACTCTCGGGTCGATCGCGCGTAATCCCCCCATGGAATCCGGCGGCTGGAGCAACCCGACCCCGAGCAACCGGTCGCAGGATTCGCGTACCCGGGCCGGGGAGGCGCCGGTCAGGAGCGCCCAGCCGGCCGTGCCGGCGTCGGGCTGGTGCAGGATCGTCCGGTAGACCAACTCGTCGAAGGCGGAGACCCCCACCGCGGCCCAGGGGCTCGCGGCAGGGGTCTGGTCTGCCGTGTCGTATGCCGTGTTCGCCATGGCCCGGCACGGTAGGCGATCTTTGTTAAGGCCGTTTGTCCCGGCCTGGTTCGTCGTTCACTTCCGGCCGGTCACCTTCCGGCCGGTCGCTTCCGGGACGGTCACTCCAGGCCGAACGCCCGCAGCACGGTCTGGTCGACCGCGTTGCCGTTCCGGTCGGCGGCCCGCACGCGCAGCGAGACGAACGTGGCGCCCTTCGGGTGCTTGAGTTCAGCCTTGCCGTGCTTCACCTTCACCTCCTTCCAGGACGTGCCGTCGTCGTAGGAGACCCAGGCCCTCAGGTCACCGGCCGTCACGGTGCCCGACTGGTTCCGGACGGAGAGTCCGAGCTTCGACGTGTGCCCCGCTTCCGCACGGCCCAGGAGGTCGAGCCCGTCCACGTCATGGTCGACCGAGAGCAGCGGCAGCGCCGTCTTCTGGTCCGTGTGCGCCGAGGCGAAGGACCATTCGGTGTGGGTGCCGGTGGAGTACGCGGCCCAGTCGGCGGTGCGCCGGGCGTCGAGCACGAGGCGGTACGAGGTCTTCGCCGCCGGGACGTCGAAGGCGCCGACTCCGCCGAGTGTGGTGTCGCCGACCAGCTGTCCGTCCTTGTACAGCGTGCCCTTCGCGGTGTCCTGGACGTTGTCCACCGACCCGTAGTGACCCGGCGTGGCGTCGCTCAACTCCGGGACGGCGAAGGTGAGTCTGTCGCCGGTGCGCTGGGAGAGGCCGTACTGCCCGCTGGTCGCCGGGCGGACGACCGGGCGCAGCCAGTCCTCAGCGGGCAGCCTGCCCGCCTTGCCGAAGGTCCGCAGGGAATCCCACTGAGGCTTGTTCGCCTTCGTGTCGGGATAGACGGCGTGCCAGATCCGGTTGTCGGTGACGTTGTAGTACTCGGTGCGCTCCGTGCCGAGTTGCACGTTGTTGGTGGTCGCGATGTCCGACGTCTGCCAGGGACGGAACCTGTACACGGCGTCCTTGCCGACCCGACCGGCCTTGTCCGCGTGGTAGCGAACCGTCTGCTTCACCGTGTTGGAGCTGTTCAGGTTGTAGGTCTGGTCGGCCGAGACGGCGCCCGTCTGCGGGAACATCACGCTGTACACGTACGGGCTGACCGCGGTGCCCTTCAGCTTCAGCTTGACCTTCTTCCCGCTCTCGAGCAGGGCCCCGAGCTTCGCGCCGTCCTCGCCGGTGGCGGTCATCAGCGGGATGGCCGCGCTCTTCACCCAGGAGATCCAGTACCCGGGCGTCTCGTGGTAGGCGAGGACGTAACCGGCCCTGGCCGCGGTCGCGTTGGCCAGTGCCTCGTCCGCCGTCGCACCGGCGCCCACCCGGACGACAGCCACCTTGCCCTTCACGTCGAGCCCCGCGAAGTCGGCCACGGTGCCGCTGCCCGCGTCCACCGCCCGGACCGTGCGGTCACCGTCGATCTTCACCGGGAAGCCGCTGGACGTCTGCGCGTAGTCGAGGGGCAGCGCGTACTTCTCGGGGCCGGTGACGCTCGCCGTCAGCTCCTTGGGGTACAGACGGAACTTCGAGGAGAACTCGAACATGCCCTCGGTGACCTTCTCGGTGGGCGCCACGTAGACGTGGTCGGTCCACCAGCCCTGGCTGTAGGTCACGCCCCAGGCGCTGCCCGGGCCCTCCCGGTGCCAGTTGGTGCTGAAGCCCTGGAACTCGGAGTCCTCCTTGGTCTTCGGCTTGATCTCGACCGCCTTGCGGGCGTCGAGGACGACCTCGGTGTTCTTGTCGACCTTGATCTCCGGATCGCCGACGACCGAGGTGTCGACCTCCAGTCCGGCGGCGTCCCGCGTCGAGATCCAGGACGCCACGTTGTACGTACCGGCCGGCACCTTGAAGGTGTAGCCGCTGCCGAGGAACCCGTACGTGTCCGGATACGCGCCGTTCAGTTCCTGGAGCATGAAGACCGACGCCCCGGTGGACGGCTTGCCGTCCCGGCCCACCAGCGACAGCTTCAGGTCGTAGGTCTTCGCCAGCTTCTCGAAGCCGATGGCGGTGGTGACCTGGACGCCGTCGGTGCTCGCGGTGACGTGTCCCGTGTACCGGCCCGTCGCCTCCTCGGCCGGGTCGACGGTGACGCCGACGGTGGCGGTGCCCTTCGCCGGGACGGTCACGGCGGCCGCGTTCAGGGCGGCGTCGGGGAGCGACGAGGAGACCTTCAACTCCACCGGTTTGTCCGTGGTGTTGGTGTAGGTGATGTCCTTGCTGTCGGCCTCGGTCTCGTCCTGCTCGTACGTGCCGAAGCTCAGCGCCGGTGTCGCGAAGACGCCCTGCTTGACAGCCCGTACGGCGTCGACCCGGCCGTCGCCCTGCTCGAACACGGAGTTGGCGGTGTTCGTCTTCGCGGTGGTCGCCAGCGCCTGCTTGAGCTGCTGTCCCGTCCAGTCCGGATGGGCCTGCGCGACCAGCGCCGCGGCGCCCGCGACGTGCGGGGTCGCCATCGACGTACCGCTCGACGTCGTGTAGTAGTCGTCGACCGGCGCGCCCATGGTCGTGCCGGCCGCGCGAGCCGCGGTGATGGCCGCGCCCGGTGCGGTGATCTCCGGCTTGACCGCGAAGTCGCCGATGCGCGGGCCACGGCTCGAGAACGACGCCAGCTTGTCGGACTTGTCCACGGCGCCCACCGTCAGCGCCGAGTCGGCGATGCCCGGGGTGCCGACGGTCTGCTCGGACGGGCCGGAGTTGCCCGCCGCGATCACGAAGAGGGTGCCGGTGGACGCGGACAGCTCGTCGACCGTCTCACTCAGCACGTCCGAGGGGCCCGACGCGGTGCCGCCCAGCGACATGGACACGATCTTCGCGCCGGAGCGCGCCGCCCACTCCATGCCCGCGATGATCCAGGAGTCCTGGCCGGAGCCCGCGTTGTTCAGCACCTTGCCGACCAGCAGTTCCGCGCCCGGCGCCACACCCTTGCGCTTGCCGTCGGAGGCCGCGCCCGAGCCGACGATCGTGGACGCCACATGGGTGCCGTGGCCGTGACCGTCCTGCACCGCCTGGTCCGGGACGAAGCTCCGCGCTTCCCCGATCTTCCCCGCGAGATCCGGGTGACCGGCGTCCACGCCCGTGTCCAGGACGGCGACCTTGACGCCCTTGCCGTCGTAGCCCGACTGCCACACCTCGGGCGCGCCGATCTGCGGCACGCTCACGTCGAGGGACGCCGTGACCTTGCCGTCGAGCCAGATCTTGGCGATGCCCTCACCGAGCTGCCGCGCGGCCTTCGTGGTGGGTCCGGTGCCGAGCGCGGGGGCGATGTCCGCCCAGAAGGCGGTCGACTTCCGCGCGCTCAGCGCGGCGCCGTCGATTGTGGGCAGCGTGAGCGTCCGGCGCGCGCCGTCGGGGATCGCGCTGCCCTTCGTGTACGTCGCGATCACCGGGGTGGTGCCGGTCTTCGCGTCGGCGTACCCCTGCTTCACCAACTGGGTGACGTTGAACAGGTCCGGGTCGAGACGGCCCGCCTTCAGCAGCGGGATGGCGTCCGCCGGCAGGACACTGACCTCGCCGTCCTTCTCGCTCGACACGAAGGTGGCGGCCTCCCGGCCCTTGCCGCGCTGGACGTCGACGGCGTACTTGCCGTTCGGACCGACGCTGAGCGACACGGTGTCACCGGTGATGAGGGTGACGGTCTGCGTGTTCGTGGAACCGGTCGCGGCGCCACTTGGCGCGGGCGTGGCGTCCGGCGCGGTGACCGTCGATCCGGAACCGGCCACCGCGGGCGTGATCGCGCCCGTGAGCAGTCCTGCCGCTCCTGCCACGGCCCAGAGGGCCTGGAGTCTTCGCATGGGTGGCGTCCTCCCCTGAACGCTGACGACGCTTCCGGCCTGGTGGGCGGAAGCCAGTGATCAGAGTGAGCGCTGAGTGGAGAGCGACTCAAGGGAATCCCGTGGCCGGGGAGTGCCAATGCCCTCTTCGGCCACGGGAAGAGGCGGCTTCCGCAGACCGGACTCACCGAGGGGGTGGACCGAGACGGTCGCGTGGGGCCTTCGCGTCAGGCCCGGCAGGCAAGGCATTAGGGTGGTGCGTCCGAACACCCGTGTGGTGCAGGGGATTCAAGGAAGGGCGACCGGTACATGTCGCTGAGCACCGGGGGATCGGGGTCCATCGGATCGATCGGCGGCTACACGCTCGTCGACCGGCTCGGCAGCGGCGGTATGGGCGTCGTCTACCTCGGCCACTCGGCGTCGGGACGGCAGGTCGCGGTCAAGGTCGTGCACGCGCAGTACGCCCAGGACGACGAGTTCCGCACCCGGTTCCGCCAGGAGGTCGCGGCGGCCCGCCGGGTGAGCGGGGCGTTCACCGCCCCCGTCGTGGACGCCGACCCGGACGCCGAACTGCCGTGGATGGCCACGCTGTACGTGCCGGGCCGCACGCTCCAGGACATCGTTGCCGAGCAGGGCGCGCTCGGCGGACGTGCGGTGCGCGTCCTCGCCCTCGGCCTGGTCGAGGCGCTGCGGGACATCCACCAGGCGGGAGTCGTCCACCGGGACCTGAAGCCCAGCAACGTTCTGATGGCCGAGGACGGCCCCCGCGTCATCGACTTCGGCATCTCGCGCGCCGCCGACAACGAGACCCTCACGTTGACCGGGCACCTGATCGGCACCCCGCCCTTCATGTCGCCGGAACAGTTCGCCTCGCCCCGGGACGTCACCGCCGCCTCGGACGTGTTCTCGCTGGGCTCGCTGCTGGTGTACGCGGCCACCGGCAACCGTCCCTTCGACGGCGGCAGCCCGTATATGACGGGCTATCAGGTGGTGCACGAGCGGCCCAGCCTGGACGGCGTACCGGAGCCTTTGCGTGGCATGGTCGAGCGCTGCCTGGACAAGGATCCCGCCGCCAGGCCCCAACTCGCCGAGCTGCACCGGACGTTCAGGACCCTGCCGGCCACGGCGGCGGCCGGGACGTGGACCGTGGCGAGGAACACGGACACCAGCGGAGGGCCCGGCGGTGCGACGGTCTCGGGGGCCGCCGGCGGGGGCCGCGGCCGCCGGGTGCGCCGCCTCGTCGTCCTGGGCGCCGCGCTGGCCGTCACCGTGGTGGGCGCGTCGGCGTACCACCTGGCGACGAGCCCGGACACGACCACCGGTGCCGCCGCCGACACCACCGACCCTCCCGACCCGGCGCTCCCCGCCGGCTGGCGACCCTGGCAGGCGAAGCTCACCCGGCCCGTGCCGGGCGACACCGACGGCCCCACGGTCATCAATGTGGATTCCGTGGACTCCGGCTGCGTGTCCGGCGGATCCGCGCTGTACTGCGCGGGGACCGGTTTCACCGTCGCCCGGATCGCCGCCGCCTCGGGCCGCGTCGAGTGGACCGTCGGCAACAGCGCGCAGGCCGCCGAGCGGCCCCTCGGCGTCCGCGACGGGATCGTGTACGCGTACGAACCGCAGGACGAGACCGTGTACTCGACCCGGCGGCTGATCGCCCTCGACACCGACGCGGGCCAACAGGTCTGGACCCGCGCGATCGACGCGGGCCACCCCGCCGCACTGTTCAGCGGCGGCGTCCTGACGATGTCGGACAAGGCGACGGAGTTCGTCGCCCTCAACGCCCGGACGGGCAAGGACCAGTGGCGGACCCCCGCCAAGTCGTCGGCCGGCACGGCCTGCGCCCCGCTGGTCCTGGGCGGTGCCCCCTACGGCCTGTGCTCCGACGCCGACGACCCGACCCAGGGCCCGGTCGCCCTGCTGGGCCTCGCTCCGGCCGACGGCACGCCGCGCGAACTCGCCAGGGTTCCCGTGGCCGCACTGCCGCTCGGCGCCGTCGACGGACAGCCGCTGTTCGCCGTACGGCAGCGCCTCGACTCAGAGTCGGACGACGGGAACGACGAGCCGTACGCGGCCCTGCTGCGGGTGAACCCGGCCGAGGGCACCGTCTCCCGGATCCCCCTGCCGGAGGTCCCACGCGGCACGCCCACCCTCGTCGACGGCACCGTGTACTTTGTCCGCCCCGACGGAACCGTCGCCGCGATCCGGGCCGCCGACGGCACCCGGCTGTGGCAGGAGGGCACCCAGATCGAGAACCTGTCCGCGCCGGTGCGGTCGACCCCGTACGACTCCCTCTACCTCGCCAACCGCTACGGCCGCCTCCTCGCGCTCGACCACGAGACCGGCGCCACGCGCTGGACCACGGACAATCTGGACGACCCGGGGACCTCGGCGCAGGACACGATCCCGAGCGTGCTGCTGGTCAAGGACGCGATCGTGGCCGTGGCCGGTGACACGGCGTTCTCGGTACGCCCGGACCGGCCCGCGACCGGCCCGTCAGCCGCCGCGGGCTGACCGGCCGATCAGCCGCGCCGGACCGACCGTGCCGCCAGTGGCGCCGGGTGTCAGGTGCGCGGTTCGCTGAGCACGGCGGTCACCAGGTCGAGAAAGCGGTCGAAGTCGAGTTCGGCCACCGTCCGGATGACGGGCAGGTCCTCCCGTCCGTGGTGCGCGCGCCGTTCGACGACCGTCATGCCACGCGTCAGTTCGCCACGGCGTTCGACATCGCAGCGGACCTCGACGCACTCGATGAGCGTGGGGTCGATGAGAGCGGCGACGGCGACGCTGTCGATGAGGGAACAGTACGACTGGTAGCCCCGCCCCTTGACGTAGTCGACGACCCGGGTGGCGAGAGCTGCTTCCGGGGTCCGTGCGCGGCGCAGCCGGGCGAGGTCCGCGTCACGGAAGTTGATGCGGGGGTGGGTGGCGATGTCGAGTCCGACGGCCACGAGGTTGAACCCGGCCCGGAAGACCCGGTGGGCGGCTTCGGGGTCGACGAATATGTTCCATTCGCTGACCGCGTTGTCGCCGGTGGCCTGCGACCAGGCGTAGGGAGTGAGCCCGTAGGAGCCGCCGATGATGACGAGATCGGTCACCTTCTCGGGCAGGTGCGGGTCGATGTCCAGGGCGAGGGCGAGGTTGGTCAGCGGCGCGAGGGCCGCGATGCTGATGTCCCCCGCGTGGGCGTTGACGGTGTCCACGATCAGCTGCGGCGCCGGACGGGGGTCGACGGCGCGCGCCGAGACGGGGAAGTGGGAGTCGGCGAGGCCGTCGCTGCCGTGCGAGAAGGGGTCGACCGGGTAGTCGCCGTCCAGCGGGAGCAACGGGCCCTGGCCGACCGGGATGTCGTCGCGACCGAGCAGATCGAGGACGCGCAGCGCGTTCGCGGCGGTCCTGTCCGAGGTCAGGTTGCCCGTCGCGGCGGTGACGGCACGGATCCGCAGCTCACGCGACTTCAGCGCGAGGATGATCGCGAGGGCGTCGTCCATGCCCGGGTCGGTGTCGATCAGAAGGTTTTTCATGTGCGCCTTTCCCGAAGAAAGGTATGGTAGGTATAACAACCAGAAGATTCAATGGTGCTGTCGGCCGCGCTCTCGGCGCTGCTGTTCGAACGTGGAGGACCGAAGGTGTCCCAGCGGCTCGTCGCGGTCTTCTCCCACGTGGTGACCGACGAGGTGTACACGGCGGACGGCAGACCCGCGGCCCGAGAGGTCGGCGGGGCCGGGGCGTACGCCGCGACGGGGGCGAGTCTGGTGTCCGCGCCGTGGGACACGGTCATCGTGTCGGGTGTCGGCGCGGCGGACCGGGGGCGGCTGAGCGAGTGGTTCCGCCGGCGCGAGGTCGACCCCGCCGGGCTGTTCGAGATCGGTGAGCACAGCCCGGTCACCCGTGTGCGCTACCTCCCCGACGGGGAGCGCGTCGAGGAGTCCGTGTTCGGAGACGCCCACTTCGCGGCGCACACTCCCTTCCCTGGCCGGTCGCCGGTCGGCCCGGACCGGCTGGCGGGGATGTATCTCTTCCACGGCACCGACGAGCGGTACTGGAGCGAGGTCGCCGCGCTGCGCCCGCGGTGGCGTGGCCCGGTCCTCTGGGAGATCGCCGCCGACGCCTGCGCCCCGGCGGAACGCGCCCGGGTGGCAGAGCTGGCCGGACTCGTCGACGTACTGTCCCTCAACTCCGCGGAGGCGGCGGCCCTGACCGGCGAGCCGGACCCCCGTGACGCGCTGGCCGCGCTACCCGGGGGCGACCTGGTGGTGGTCCTGCGCTGCGGCGCCGCTGGATCACTCGTCCGGGACGGGGCCCGGATCTGGCAGGTGGGGGTGGCGCCGGGACCGGTGACCGACCCGACCGGCGGCGGCAACGCCTACTCGGGCGCCTTCCTGGCCGCCTACCTCTCGACCGGCGACGCCCCGGCCTCGGCGCGGGCGGCCGCTGCCGCCGCCTCCCGGGTCATCGCCCAGTACGGGGCTCCCGGCGTGGGCCCCCGGGAGCGCGACGAGACCCGGCGCGCCGCCCGCCGGGTGACGGTTGGCGCGATCAGCGCGTGACGGGGCCGCGATCAGCGCGTGACGGGGTCCTCCCGGAGGGGTGGACGGCTCGGACCGGCCATGGCCGAAAAGCGTTGACACCACCCGTCAGTGGTCCTATGGTCCTGAGATCAGTACCAATAACGACGAGGTTTGCGGTGCTCCTGACGGCCCTTGGAGGGGCCGGGTGTGCGGTAGCAAGAGGAGCTTGGTACATGAGCAGATCAGGGATCCGAGTGCTCGGTGCGGGCCTGGCGGCGATGGCGGTCGTGCTGTCCGCGTGTTCCGGTGGCAGTTCCTCGGCCTCCGGTGGTCGGCAGACCCTCCAGCTGTGGTTCTGGGGCGCGTCGCCGCAGCAGCAGAAGACCATGAAAGAGGTGCTTGTCGACGGGTTCGACAAGTCCCAGAGCAAGTACGACCTCAAAGTCACCTTCAACAACGCCGTGGACAAGAACGTCCAGGTGGCGCTGTCCGCCAACGAGGGCCCCGACATCGTCTACGGATCAGGACCCGCGTTCTCGGCGGCCTACGCCGTCCAGAACAAGCTGGCCGACATGACTCCGTACGCGAAGAAGTACGGGTGGAAGGACCGGATCCTGGCACCGATGTACGAGTCGGGGACCGTGCACGGCAAGCTCTACTCGCTGCCCAACTCGATCAACAACCTCGGGGTCTTCTACAACAAGAAGGTCCTCGCCGAGCTGGGCGTGGGCGTGCCGGCCACCTACGCCGAACTGACCGCCGCCATGGACAAGGCCGCCAAGGCGGGCATGTACCCCTCGGTCACCGGCAACAAGGGCTGGAAGCCGGTCAACCAGAACTACATCTCGATGTTCCTGACCCACGTGGCGGGCGGCAAAACCGTCTACGACGCGCTGCAGGGCACGACCAAGTGGACCGACCCGAAGATCGTCAAGGCCGTCGACGACTCCGCCGCCTTCTACAAGAAGGGCTATCTCGGCGGGAAGGACTACGCGAACCTGAACTTCCAGGAGTCCATGCAGCTGCTGGCCCAGGGCAAGTCACCGTTCTTCTTCGGCCCCACCCTGGCCTTCCAGTTCGCCAGTGACTCCTTCAACGACGCCGCCGGGAACACCTCGGACCTCGGATTCGCCCCGTTCCCCAACATCACGCCGGGCCTGCCCTCGCCCAGCGGGACCCTCGGCACCACCGCCTCGCTGTCGGTCAACGCCCACTCCGCGCACAAGGACGGGGCGGCCGAGGTGATCGACTACATGATGAGCGACACGTTCGCCCAGCGGATGAACAAGACCTGGCCCGGCTACTGGGGCGTTCCGCTGAAGAACTTCGACCTCGACCCCGCCTCCTACACCGGTCTGTCCAAGGCGTACGTCCAGTCGGTCAAGGACACGGTCGCCACGGTCGGCAAGGGCAACTACGGCTTCTTCGCGGGCACCTTCTTCCCGCCGGCCACCGCCACGGCCTTCACCGACATCGACGGGGTCTGGCTCGGCACCGAGAGCACGACCGATTTCCTGGACAAGATCCAGACGACGTTCGCCGCCGAGAAGGCCAAGGATCTGGTTCCCCCCGTACCGGAGCCCGCCGGCTGACAGCCGACGGCCGACGCCAACGGCCCGGCCGAAGGACCCGGTTCATCCCGCCCGGATCCGTCGGCCCGGATCCGTCACCCCCTACCCGTCGTCCCGGCCACACCGGCCCGGGCCCCCGCCCCACACCCGTCGGATGCCGCGGGCGCCCAGCGCGGCATCCGGCGCTCGGAGGAAGGCGAGCATGACCGCCACCGCAACTCTCGCACCCGTCCGGACCGATCCGACCCCCGCGGCGGACCACCGGGCCCGGCGCGCCCACCAGCGGCGCCGCTCCCTGGTCAACCATCTGCTCGTCGCCCCGGCCCTGCTCCTGTCGGTCCTGGTCGTCGTCGTACCCGGCGTCCTGACCGCGATGGCGGCCTTCACCGACTGGACCGGCGTCGGCTTCCACGCCGACTACGTCGGCCTGCGGAACTTCCGCGACATCCTGGCCGACCCCGTCTTCGCCACCGCCCTCGGCAACAACGTCACATGGCTGGCCCTCTTCCTCACCGCCCCCGCCGCCGTCGGCCTGCTCACGGCTGCGCTCCTGCTCCACCGGCGCCGGACACGCACCTTCTACCAGGTCCTGTTCCTGATGCCGTACGTCCTGGCGCCCGTGGTCAACGCGATGGTGTGGCTGAGCATCATCTACAACCCCAACGGCGGGGTCACCGGCGCCCTGCACATCAGTTCACCGCTGGCCGACGTGCACGGCGCGCTCTACGCGGCCGCCGCCGTCGACATGTGGCACTACTGGGGCTTTC
The DNA here is from genome assembly GCF_000721105.1 of Streptomyces cellulosae. Classification (GTDB taxonomy): domain Bacteria; phylum Actinomycetota; class Actinomycetes; order Streptomycetales; family Streptomycetaceae; genus Streptomyces; species Streptomyces cellulosae_A. The sequence continues at coordinate 145,727 of NZ_JOEV01000003.1, read as the reverse complement.
TCACCGTGGTCTACCTCGGCGCCATGAGACAGACCCCGCTGGAGCAGGTGGAGGCGGCCGTCGTCGACGGCGCCGGCACCTGGCAGGTCTTCCGGCACGTCCACCTGCCGAGCATCCGCCCCACGCTGCTGCTCATGGGCGTGATGACGGTCATCTTCTCCTTCCTCGCCTTCGACTACGTCTATCTGCTCACGCAGGGCGGCCCCGCACACGGCAGCGAGGTGATGGGCACCTATGCCTATGCCTTCGCGTTCTCGGCGTTCCAGTTCGGCAAGGCGGCCGCCGTCGGGATCATCATGAGCTTCTTCGGGCTGATCGCCTCGTGCGTCTACACGTGGATGAGCCGGAGGCAACTGGCCTCATGAACAAGCACAGTACGAGGAACCGTCTCAACGGGCTCGCGGCGCACGTCGTGCTGCTGGTGTTCGCCGCCACCGCCCTCGCCCCGCTCCTGCTCGTCCTCCTCAACAGTTTCAAGTCCAACGCGGGCGTCACCGGCAGCCCCTTCGCGCTCCCCAAGTCGCTCAGCCTGTCGAACTTCAGCACGGCCTGGGAGTACGGCGCCTTCGGCAGCGGATTCCTCAACAGCGTGCTGCTCACCGGGACCACGGTCGCCGTCGTGCTGCTCTGCTCCTCCCTGGCCGGGTACGTCCTGGCCGGACAGAAGATCCGTGTGTGGCCCGCCGTGATGGTCTACCTGACCATGGCCATGACCGTGCCGATCCAGCTGTTCGTCTTCCCCCTCTACGCGGGGGTCGCAGCCCTGGGACTGCTCGACAACGTCTTCGTGGTCGGCGTGATCCTGGCCGCGATCAACATGCCGTTCGCGACCTTCCTGATGCGCACCTTCTTCCTCAACGTCCCCAGGGAACTCGAAGAGGCGGCACGGATCGACGGCGCCAACGTCCTCCAGCTGATCCACCGGGTGCTGCTGCCGGTCGTACGGCCCGGGCTGATCACCGTGGGAGTCATCGTCGGCCTCAGCGCCTGGAACGACTTCCTCATCTCCTCGACCTTCCTGCACGACCCGTCCGACCAGACCGTCACCCTGGGCTTCCTGTCGATGAACGGCACCTTCTCCACGCAACTGGGCGCCATGATGGCGGGCGCCCTCATCCTCATCCTCCCGGTCCTCGGCGTCTTCATCGCCCTCCAGCGCTACGTCGTGGACGGCATGGCCGGCGGCGCGGTCAAGGGCTGACGCGTACGGCCGAGCATCCCCACAACCCGGATACGAAGGGCACTTCCATGAGTACTCCCCCCACGATCGGCAAGTGGCTGCGCTTCAGCGTGAACACCAAGCCCGCCGACGGTTTCGCCGCTCCCGTCGGCTTCACCGATCTCACTCCGCGGCTCAGGGACGCCGTCCCGCCGCACCTGGGTGACGGGACGCTCACCGTCTACCTCCCGCACACCACCTGCACGCTGATCCTCAACTCCGGCGTCGACGGCACCACGCTGCACGACATCCGCCTGTTCATCGAGGGGCAGATACCCGTGCACCGCCCCTTCGTCCACCTGCACGACGGACCGCAGGACGCGGCCGCGCACGTGCGGTGCGTGTTCGGCGCCCAGTCGCTGACCCTGCCGGTCGTCGAGGGGGAACTGGGGATCGGCCACAGCCAGGGCGTCTACCTCCTGGAGATGGACGGGCCGCGCGACCGCACCATCCAGTACGCCTTCTCCCGGTTCGCCCCGTGACGCTGGTCGGCATCCACGCCGGCCTGTCGGTCGACCACCTCGTCAGCGAGCCGGCCGGGGCGCGCTTCTCGTGCCCCGGCGGACCGGCGCTGTTCGCGGCACTCGGCGCACGGCTCGTCACCGGCACGGACGTCCGCGTGAGCTGCCCGCTGCCCGAGGACGACCCCAGGTTCGCGCAGATCTTCGACGAGTCCGGCGTCGACCGGCGGCACTGCCGTCAGGTGCCCACCGTGCCGAGGCTGTGGATCCTGAACTCCGCCCGCGGGCGCCGCATCGTCACCCAGGACACGACGGCGGGTACGGAACTGGAACGGGATGGCCACCGCCCCGAGCCGGCGACGGATCCGCTCCCCTCGCCGGCGGCCGGTTTCACCGACGGCCTCGACGGGCTGGTGGTCTCGTCCCCGGCGGAGCCACCCGCCGCCGGCCCGAGGACCCGGGTCGGCCTGGACCCTCACCAGAGCCTGGTCGCCGAGCAGGGCCTGCGGTATCTGCGCCGGGTGGTCTCGGCCACGACCGTACTGCTCCCGAGCCGGGTCCAGCTCAACCTGCTGGACCGCGACCCGCGCCGCGCCGCCCGGTCACTGGCGGCCGGGCTGCGCCTGCCGGTGATCGCCCGCCTCGACGCCGAGGGCTGCTACGTCGTCACGGCCGACGGCACCTGGTCCGTACGCGACCGCGCGGTCACCGTCGTCGAGACGACCGGCGCCGGAGACGCCAGTGCGGCCGCCGCCGTGGCCGCCCTCGCCGCCGGCGCCGACCCGGTCGAGGCCGCCCTGTACGGCACCAGCATCGCCCGCATCGCCCTCGCGGACTGGGGCCACGCGGCGCTCGCCGCCGCAGCACCCCTCTGCCGCCCCTTCCCGGAGATCACCACCCGCAAGGAGAACCAGATCCATGTCCGCCGCACCCGCACCCCCCTCTGACGCCGACTCCGACTCGGCGCACAGCGCCGCGCTGCACGCCGCGCTGCTCGCCACGCCCCCGGTGACCGCGGTCGGCGTACCGGACCTGGGACGCGCGGTCTTCGTCGGCTCGGGCGACTCCCTGGCCTCCGGTCTGATCGCCGCCGGCTTCGGCCACCGTGCCCTGTCGGCCGGCGATGTCACCTGGAGCGAGACCCTGCCCGCCGCCTGCGACACCCTGGTGGGCATCTCGCACTCCGGCACCTCCGGTGCCACCGTCAGGGCGCTGCGCATGGCACGTACCGCCGGACTGAGGACCGTCGCCGTCACCTCACAGGCCGGCTCACCGCTGGCGGACAGCGCTGACGAGGTCCAACTGGTGCCCACCCTGCGGGTGGAGGAACTCGTCCCCTGCGCCGGACACGTCATGCTCGCCCAAGGGGTGGCCGCCGTATGCGGAGTCGACACCGCGCCCTTCAACCGGGCGCTCGCGCAGAGCCTGGACCGCGTCCGCGCGACCGTCGACGCGCAACTGGGTCTGCTGCCCGAGACCGCGCCGGCCGCCGTGTCGGTGCTGTCCCTTCCGGAGTTGCGCAGCGGCGCCGACTTCTGGGTCCTGAAGCTGATCGAGGCCTGCGGACTGGCGGCCCGCGACGTACCCCTGGAGGAGAGCGGGCACGTGGACTACTTCATCGGCCCCGAGCCGCACCTCACCCTTCAGCTCATGGGCGCGCACGGCCGGCCGCGGTTCGACCGTCTGGCCGACGCCCTGCGCACCACCGGCCAGACCGTCCGTCAGATCGACACCCGCGACCTGACCGACGTCGGGGTGCGGGACGCCGGCATCCTGCGGGACCTCGCCACGGCGGTGGCAGGTGCCTGGTTCGCGCACGGCGCGGCGCTGCGGTGGGGCCGTCCGCCCTTCCGCGGCGGAGCGGTCAACATGGACGCGCGGCATATCAAGCTCGACTCCTGACAGAGCGTTTCAAGGCCCGCGAAACTCGACTCCTGACGCCCGCGCCGGTACCTTCGCGCGACGTGCCGTTCCCGAGCCGCACACGATAGGTGCTAAAATTAAGACCAATTGTGCGGCGGGGATCCGCGGTGCGAAAAGGGTGAGGGAGTTCGTACGTGTCCGTCGTCGATGGCGCGAGGACCGGCCGGGGCCGGCTGTCCGTGCACCCGGTGGATCGCAGGTCGCCCATGCCCGCCTGGGCGCAGGTGCAGCGCGATCTGCGTCAGCGGATCGGCCAGGAACTGCCGACGGGCTACCAACTCCCGACCGAGCGTGAACTCTCCGAGCTCTACGGCGTCAGTCGCATCACCATCCGTCAGGCGCTCGGTGCCCTGGCCGCGGACGGCTACGTCGAGCGCCGGCAGGGGGCCGGGACCTTCGTCGCCGACATCCCCGAACCGGTCCAGCACGACTTCGCGCTCACCACGCCATGGCGGGACCGCTTCCACGCCGCGGGGCAGACCGCGCAGTCCCTCCACCTGACCGACGAGCCCGCCGAGCCCGCGCCCCGTGAGCTGGTCAAGCTCATCACCCCCGAGGAAGCCTCCGCCGAGCGGCTCCACCTCAAACGGCTTCACGTGGTCAACGACCGGGCCATCGGGCTCACGGACTCGTGGGTCCCCGAGGCCGTCGCGCCCGGGCTGTCGGATCAGCCCCTCATCGACGGCTCCCTCTCCCGGACCCTTCGCGAGAACTTCGGCCTCGTCCCCGCCGACACCAACCACTACCTGGAAGTCGGAGCGGCCAACTCCCACGAGGCCCGCCTGCTGAACACGACGCTCGACGCGCCGCTGTTCGTGGTGTGGTCGGTGGCCCGACTGGACGACGGTCGCCTGCTCGACACGACACGGACGGTGTGGATCGGGAGCAGGGTGCGTTTCCACTACACCGTCTGAGCGTCGTACCTCGCCTGAGCGTCGTACCTCGCCTGAGCGTCGTACCTCGCCTTGTGCTGTGACCGGGAACGTTCGCCGGGTTGGTGGTTGGGGCGGTGGGATGGGCGGTGACGTCGGTTCTGACCGCTGGAGGTGTGGTGGCTGAGCCTGTGCGAGTGCGCAGACTGACCGATCAGGAAAGGCAGAAGCTGCAGCAGATCGTGCGCCGGGGAAGTACCAGTTCGGTGCGCTACCGGCGGGCGATGATGCTGCTGGCATCCGCCGGCGGAAACCGCGTCCCGGTGATCGCCCGGCTGGTCCAGGCCGACGAGGACACCGTCCGGGATGTGATCCACCGGTTCAACGAGATCGGCCTGGCCCCCATACCGCCGAGGACTGGACGTTGCCGGCGGGGCCGCTCGAATGGACCTGCTGACAAACAGCAGCCCACACCGGCCACGACCTGCTGGCCTACACAGGACAGCTGGCGGCACAGCCCGCCGACGCCTACCTTCCCATCGACCTGAACGTTCGCCCCACTGCCTCGCCGGCCGAAGTACTCAGGCCGTCACCGCCTGCGGCGGACTGCTCAGCAGCGCCCTGGCCACAGCCAACCCGACCCTGAGGGCCTGGCACTGGGGCCCGTGCGACCCCGAAGGGTTCACGGCGATGGGCGTCGCCGAAACCCTGCTGCACACCTACGACATCATGCAGGGACTGTCCGTGGACTGGCTGCCACCAGCACCGTTGAGCGCAGCAGTACTCAACCGGCTCTTCCCCGCCGCCCCACACGGAGACCCCACTCAGGTACTCCTCTGGTGCACCGGCCGCGGAGAACTCGAGGGCCTCCCTCGCCAAACCTCATGGAGGTGGGAAGCAGCACGATCGGACTGATCGAACTGACCCCGGCGAACGTTCCCGGTCACAGCACTAGCTGCTCGCCGGTCGACCGTTCGCCGGCGTCTCGGTTCGCCAGCCGAGGAGGATCGTGCGAAGCGCCTGTTCGGCGAGGTAGCGGGCGCGATCGTTGCCGACGCTGCCGAGGTAACTGAGCGACGCGATGCCGTACAGCGTGCCCCAGAGGATCTCACAAGCCTGGTCGAATTCGGCCAGGACCACGTCGTGTGCAGCCGACCAGGTGGTGAGCAGCTCCTTGAGGACGTCGATGACCGGTTCCGCCACGCGTCGGCGTTCGTCCGCGTCGACCATTGGGTCGTTCATGACCTGGAAGAGGTGGGGGTGCTCGCCGGCGAACCGGACGTACTGCGACGCGATGCGCGTCATGCGCCGGTCCGTGTCGGGCTCCTGCGCGGCTCGGCGGAACTCGCTCAGCATCAGGCGGTGACCGTGCGCGACCAACTCCAGTACGAGTGCGTCCTTGTTGGCGAAGTGCTGGTAGACGACGGGCGCGGAATATTCGACATCGGTGGCGATGCGCCGGATCGTCAGGGCCGCGACGCCCTCGGTCTCGAGAACGTGCAGCGCGGCCTCGATGATCCGCTCCCGGGTGTTCGCCCGTTCGCGGGCCCGTCTCGTACTGGTCGACATGGTCCGTCACTTCGCTTCGATGGTGTCCTCGAACACTAGTCACCGCCTTGACCGCGCCGACGACGCGCGTCATAGTTAACGCCGTTAGGAAATCTAACCACGTTAGGAAGGGGTGGTAAGTCATGATTTACCACATCAACAGAGTCACGATGAAGGCCACTGCGACGCCTGAGCAGATCGAGGGAGTGCTGGAGAGCTGGCGCGATCAGGGCCGGTCGAACCCCGCCATCAAGTCCTTCGTCGTCGGCCGCGACCACGGCGGCGACTACACGTACGGCGCGGTGTTCGTCGTCGAACATCTCGACGGGCTCTTCGCCTACCTGACGCACCCGACCACCTACCAGACCGACCACCTCGGGCTGCACCTGGTCGAACGGCTGGAGATCTTCGACGTCAGTGACGACGACGACCCTGACCTGAACGCCAAGATCCAGGAACTGCACCGGCGCCGCAACGAGCTCAACCCGCAGATCGCCGGCATGCTCGCCGACGTGCCCACCTATACCGGCTCCGGCCTGGACGACTGACCGACACCCCGGAGAAGGAGAAACCGTCATGGGCAAGCACGTCATCATCGGTGCCGGTTCCATCGGTACCAACGTCGCTCGTCTGCTCGCCGAGCGCGGCGAGAGCGTCCGGATCGTCACCCGTAGCGGCTCCGGCCCCGAGCACCAGCTGGTCGACCGGGTCGCCGCGGACGCGTCCGACCCGTCCCGCCTGACCGAGCTGTCCCGCGGCGCGGAAGTGATCTACCACTGCGCCAATCCACCCTCATACACGGTGTGGGAGCGCCTGTTGCCGCCCCTGCAGACGGCGGCCATCACCGCCGCCAAGGCGAACGACGCCGTCCTCGCGCTGACCGGCAGCCTTTACGCCTACGGTCCGCAGCCCGGTGGCCGGATGAACGAACACACCCCCATGGCCGCCACCGGGCACAAGGGTCGCCTGCGCAGACGCATGTGGGAACAGGCCCTCGCCGGGGGGATCCGCACCGTCGAGGTCCGCGGCTCCGACTACATCGGCAAGGACGCCAACGGCATCTACTCCCTGCTCATCAAGTCGGCCCTGCAGAAGGGAAAAGCGGCCTGGATCACCGGCCACCTGGACATGCCGCACACCTTCACCTTCAACGGCGACATGGCACAGGCCCTCATCACGCTGGCCTCGGAAGAACGCGCGTGGGGCCGACCCTGGCACGTGCCGTCCCCGCCGGCCGTCACCATCCGCGAGCTGGCGCGGCGCTACGCCGTCGCGGCAGGCCGGCCACCGGTCAAACTCATCCAGATACCGCGCTCCGTGACGCGTACGGCCGGGCTGATCGTGCCGATCGCCCGCGAGATGGCCGAGATGGACTACCAGTGGTACGCGCCGTTCCACATGGACGCGACGGAGACCGCCGAGACCTTCGGCCTGACCGCCACCGACCTCGACACCGCCGTCCGCAACGAGGTCAGCTGAACTCCCACCGCCACACCGGCACGTCGACGGCAGGTCCGCCGACACCGTGAAGGTTCGTGGTCACGGTACTAGGCGTCGTACCTCGCCTGAGCGTCGTACTTGCCTGAGCGTCGTACCTCGCCTTAGCCCCGTACCTTGCCTGAGCCCCGTACCTTGCCTGAGCGTCCCGCATCGTCTGAGCGCCATACCCCGTCTGAACGCCGTACATCGTCCGAGCGTGGCCCGCGGGGCGCGAACTCCCCTCGTGCGCCAGGCGTTTACAAGTGGGCCGCTCGGCGCTACCTTCCCCCAAGGTGGGGTGGGAGCGCTCCCATGTGGTGGACCGGAACCCACCCCGAGGCCGCCCCCACCCCCCGCTTCCGCACCACCGTCCGCACCCATCCCCTCACACGGCCCGTACCTCAAGGAACGGACTGATCTGACATGATCACGACAAGAACAGGAATGCCTTCGGATCCACCACGCCGATCAGCACTCCGCACCCCCACCCCCACCGCCACCCGCACCCGCGCCCTCTTCCTCGTCCTGGTCTCCCTGCTGGCCACGATCCCGGCGCTCAGCCTGGTCGTCACGGCCGGAGGTGAGGCAGAGGCGCACGGCACCCCCATGAAGCCCGCCAGCCGCACCTTCCTGTGCTGGCAGGACGGACTGACCGACACCGGCGAGATCAAGCCGGTCAACCCCGCCTGCAGGAACGCCCAGCAGGTCAGCGGAACCACGCCGTTCTACAACTGGTTCTCCGTACTGCGTTCGGACGGCGCCGGCCGCACCCGGGGTTTCGTACCGGACGGCCAGCTGTGCAGCGGCGGCAACACCAACTTCACAGGCTTCGACGCGGCCCGCGACGACTGGCCGGTCACCCACCTCACCTCGGGCAAGACGGTCGACTTCTCCTACAACGCCTGGGCGGCGCACCCGGGTTGGTTCTACGTGTACGTCACCAAGGACGGCTTCGACCCCAAGAAGACGCTCACCTGGGACGACATGGAGTCGCAGCCCTTCCTCAGCGTCGACCACCCGCCGCTCAACGGCAGTCCGGGCACCGTCGAGGCCAACTACTCCTGGACCGGGCAGCTTCCGGCGAACAAGTCGGGGCGCCACATCATCTACATGGTGTGGCAGCGCTCGGACAGCGCGGAGACCTTCTACTCCTGCTCCGACGTCGTCTTCGACGGCGGCAACGGCGAGGTCACCGGCATCCACGACCCGGGCAACCCGACCGACCCGGTACCGGGCACCTGCACCGCCACCCGCAAGACCACCGGCACGTGGAACGGCGGCTACCAGTCCGAGGTGACCGTCACCAACTCCGGCGACGTCCCGATGCTGGGCTGGATGGTCAACTGGTCGCTGCCCGGCGGCCAGAAGGCCGAGAGTGTGTGGAACGGCAACGCCACCTACTCCGGACAGGACGTGATGGTGCACAACGCCGACTGGAACGGCTCACTGTCCCCGGGGGCGAGTGCGACGTTCGGCTACGTCGTCTCCGGTTCCGGCGGTGACACGGCGACGGCCCTTCCCTGCCGGGTCGGCTGACCGCCCCGGCCGCTCCTCGTTCGGGGAGTGCTGCTCGGGGCGGCAGACCCGCACCTGTTCACGCCGGCCCGGGGGTGACCTCCGGAGCGTCCAACACGTCCGTCAGCCAGTCCAGTTGGCGGCGGACGTGCACGGCGTCCCCGCCCTCGTGGCCGTTGTACGGATAGGCGTGGATCTCCTTGCGGGGATCCATGCCGCTCAGTTCCCCGTACCGGTTGAAGGCGGCGTACGCCCCGCTCGGCGGGCACACCGTGTCGCGCAGACCGACCCCGAAGTGGGCCGGGGCCTGCGCGCGCCGGGCGAAGGAGATGCCCTCCAGGTAGGAGAGCGTGCGGTACGCGGCCCGCTCGGCGCCCCGGTGGACGGAGAGATACGCGGTGATCTCGCCGTACGGAGCCGCGTCCGTGAGGTCGAGGGCGCGTCGGATCCCGCACAGGAAGGGCGCGGTGACCAGGACCGCCGCGAGATCCGGGACCAGTCCCGCCACAGCCAGGGCGAGTCCGCCGCCCTGGCTGTTCCCGACGGCGGCGGTGCGCAGGACGTCCACGCCCGGCAGCGCCCGCACCGCGGCCACCGCGCGCACCGCGTCCGTGATCAGCCGGCGGTAGTGGGAGTCCCGCGGGGCGAGCAGCCCCCGTACCGCCGGTCCCGGGCCGCCCGGCGCACCCGCGTGCGGGTCCGGGGTGTCGCCGCCGCAGCCGTACTGGTCGCCCTGGCCCCGGTTGTCCATCAGCAGATGCGCACAGCCGGCGTTCACCCACGTCAGCCGCTCGTGCGGAAGACCTCGCCCCCGGCCGTACCCGGCGTACTCGACGACGGCCGGCAGCGGTTCGCGCGCCCCCGCCGGCCGACTGAACCAGGCCCGCACCGGGTCGCCGGCGAAACCGCGGAAGGTCACGTCCCAGGTCTGGATCAGCCGCAGCCCGGTCGCCACCGGCCGCGCCGAGGCCACCGGGTCCGTCTGCCCGGCCTCCTTCAGCGTGCCGAGCCAGAACGCGTCGAAGTCGGCGGGCTCTTCCAGGTCCGGTCGATACAGCTCGAGTTCCTTCAGGGGCAGGTCGAACGCAGGCACGGCGGCACCTCGCAGGAGTCGGTGGTCATCCAGAAACTTGCGACGGTCCAAAGACGGTGGCGGCCACCGGGTTCTACCCACGTGACACGGGTTTCAACGCGGTGCGGACACCTCGAAGCACTGTCGCACCACCCATTGACAGCGCTTTCTGCGTGGCTCTAAGTTGTCGCGAAGTTACCGGTAAGCGCTCGAAAGTTTCGGTTCCGCGTCCCCTGCCACGGGAGGCCCGAGCATGAGCACGTCCACCACATCGGCCCCACCGCCGGGCACCCAGGACCCTCCACCGGCCAGAGCGGCGCCCCGCCGCCGCCCGCGGACGTCCACGCGCACCCCGTGGCGGCGGGCTCTGCGCCGCGACTGGCAGTTGTACTCGCTGGCGGTCCTGCCGCTGCTGTTCTTCCTGGTGTTCCGGTATCTGCCGATGATCGGCAACGTGATCGCCTTCCGGCGCTTCGAACCGGGCGGTTCGCTCTTCGGCGAGCAGTGGGTGGGGCTGCGCTACGTCCGCATGTTCCTCAGCGACCCCACCTTCTGGCAGGTCTTCCGTAACACCCTCTGGCTCGGCGGACTCACGCTTGTCTTCTGCTTCCCCGCGCCGATCGTGCTGGCGCTGCTGCTGAACGAGGTGCGCAGACGGTCCCTGAAGCGGTTCGTACAGTCGGTGTCGTACCTGCCGCACTTCCTGTCGATCGTGATCGTCGCGGGCATCACCCTGCAGATGCTCGCCACGGACGGCCCGGTCAACCATCTGCTGGGCTGGTTCGGCCACGACCCGATCCGGTTCATCCAGGAACCCGAGTGGTTCCGCACGGTCTACGTCGGCTCGGAGATCTGGCAGACCGCCGGCTGGGGCACGATCCTCTACCTGGCCGCGCTCACCACGATCGACGAGGACCTGTACGAGGCCGCGCGCATCGACGGCGCGAGCCGCTGGCAGCAGATCTGGCACGTCACCCTTCCCGGCATCCGCCCCACGATGATCACCCTGCTGATCCTCAACATCGGCACGTTCATGGCGGTCGGCTTCGAGAAGGTCCTGCTGCTGTACAACGCGCTGACATATCCGACCGCCGACGTGATCCCGACCTATCTGTACCGCGCGGGCGTCGAGTCCAACAGCTTCAGCTACGCCGCCGCCATCGGCCTGCTCGAAGCGGTCATCGGCCTGTTCCTGATCACCACCGCCAACCAGCTCTCGCGGCGCACAGTGGGGACGAGCCTGTGGTGAGCGTCGAGCGGCCCACGCGCGGCTACCGGGTCTTCCAGCGGGTCAACGGGGTGATCCTCACCCTGGTCGTGGTGGTGACCCTGTACCCCTTCGTCAACATCGTCGCCCGCTCGTTCAGCGGGGAGCGGCAGATCCGCGCCGGTGACGTCACGTTGTGGCCCAGGGGTTTCAACCTCACCACGTACAGAATCGTGTTCGAGGACTCGATGTTCTGGCGGAACTACGGCAACACCGTGTTCTACACGGTCGTGTCCACCGTGGTGGCCATGGTTCTGACGACGTGTTACGCCTACGTCCTGTCGAAGAAGCACCTGCGAGGCCGCGGCCTCCTGGTCGGCGTCGCCGTCTTCACCATGTTCTTCACCGGCGGCCTCATCCCGAACTACGTCCTGGTCACCAGCCTCGGCCTGAAAAACAGCGTCTGGGCGATCGCGCTCCCCAACGCGATCAGCGTCTTTAACCTCCTGGTGATGAAAGCGTTCTTCGAGAGCCTGCCCGGCGATCTGGAGGAGGCCGCGCAGCTCGACGGACTGAGCACGTACGGCATCCTGCTGCGGATCGTGCTGCCGCTGTCGAAGGCGGTCGTCGCGACGATGGTGCTCTTCTACTCGGTGTCCTTCTGGAACTCCTGGTTCAGCGCCTTCCTCTACATGGACAGGTCCGAGCTGATGCCGGCCACCGTCTATCTGCGCAACCTGATCTCCGGTGCCACCACGGGCGGCAACGCCGGCGCCGCCGACGCGCAGCTCAGCCAGGTCGGGGCGAACATCCAGGCCGTCACGATCGTGCTGACCTCGCTGCCCATTCTCTGTGTGTACCCGTTCGTGCAGCGCTACTTCGTCTCAGGCGTGATGCTCGGCGCGGTCAAGGGCTGACTCGCCCTCCTGCCGCACCTCTCCTCAACCGGCGTACGGAACAAAGGAGTTCCCGTGAAGAACGCAGGACAACTGTCGCGGCGTCAGATCCTGGCCGCCGCGGGTTTCGTCGGCCTCGCCACCCTCACCGGCTGCGGCAGCGGTGACGACGGCGGCGACTCCAAGGACCTGTCGAAGAAGCAGAACGGCGCGATGAAGGAGTACCGCGCCGGCCAGCAGTTCAAGGCGGCGAAGCCGCTGTCCTTCTCGGTCCTGCACAACGACAACCCGGTCTATCCGATGAAGAACGGCTGGCTGTTCTGGAAGGAGCTGACCAGGCGCACCGGCATCACCCTGAAGCCCGTCTCCGTCCCCCTCATGGACTACGAGAAGAAGCGCAGCGTCCTCATCGGCTCGGGCGACGCCCCGTTCCTGATCCCCAAGACGTACCACCCCTCCGAGGTCGCTTTCGTGTCGTCGGGCGCGATCCTCCCCGTGAGCGACTACGTGCACCTGATGCCCAACTTCCGCGACAAGGTGAAGAAGTGGAAGCTGGAGCCCGAGATCGACTCCATCCGCCAGTCCGACGGCACGTACTACCTGCTGCCCGGCCTGCACGAGAAGGTCAGGTCCGGCTACTCGCTGGCGCTGCGCACGGACGTCCTCGACCGGCTCGGTCTGACCTCGCCCACCACTTGGGACGAGGTGTACGACGTCTTCACGGCGATCAAACGGGAGTACCCCGACCGCTACCCGTTCTCCGACCGCTGGAGCAAGAACACGCCCTACCCGGCCGCCGCGCTCTTCAGCTACCTCGGCCAGGCGTACGGGGTCAGGGCGGGCTGGACGTACGACAACATCAGCTGGGACGCGAAAGCGGGGGAGTTCGTCTTCACCGGCGCGACCGACTCCTTCCGGCAGATGATCGAGTTCGTGCGGAAGCTGGTCGCCGAGAAACTGGTCGACCCGGAGAGCTTCACCCAGAACGACGACGACGCGACACAGAAGCTGCTCGGCGAGAAGTCGTTCGCGATCAGCGCCAACCCCCAGGTGCTGGTGCAGGAGTACCGCTTCAACCTGGAGAAGCAGGTCAAGGGCGCGAGGATCGAGATGATCCCGGTGCCGCTCGGCCCGGCGGGCCCGGTGGTGCTGGGCGGCGCCCGGCTGGAGAACGGCGTCATGATCTCCAGTAAGGCCCTCAAGAGCGACAGCTTCGTCGCCATGATGCAGTTCGTGGACTGGCTCTGGTACTCCGACGAGGGCCAGCGGTTCGCCCGGTGGGGCGTCGAGGGCGTCACGTACACCCGCTCCGGCGGCACGTACCGGCTGAAGGACGGCATCAGCCTCATGGGCTCCGACCCCGACGCCCCGAAGGACATGCAGAAGGACTACGGCTTCTCCAACGGCGTCTTCGCCTACGGCGGCAGCTGGGAACTCGTCTCCTCCACGTTCAGCCCGGACGAACGGAAGTTCCAGGACACCATGTCCCAGCGCCAGGAAACACCCGTCGCACCGGCCCACCCCCTGCAGTCCGTGGAACAGGAGCAGGCGTCCCTCTGGGAGACGCCGCTGCGCGACCACGTCACCCAGAACACCCTCAAGTTCGTCCTCGGCAAGCGCCCGCTGTCCGAATGGGGCTCCTACGTCTTGGAGTTGAAGGCCAAGAACCTGCAGCAGCTCGTCGACATGCACAACAAGGCGTACGAACGCTACAAGAAGGAGAACGCGTGATCCACGTCCCCGCCGAGCCGAGCGGCCGGTTCCCCGACGCCTGGCGCCAGTGCGTCGGCACCGGCCGCCTCGACCTCGCCCTGCGCCGCGACTACCAGGACTCCCTGAAGCTCCTCCAGCGCGAGATCGGCTTCCGGTACATCCGCGGGCACGGTCTGCTCAGCGACGGCATGGGCATCCACCAGCCGTACGAGTGGCAGGGCGCCCGCCATGTCCGGCACTCCTTCACGTACGTCGACCAGGTCATAGACGCCTATCTGGAGCTCGGCATCCGGCCCTTCCTCGAACTCGGCTTCATGCCAGCCGAGTTGGCGTCCGGAGAACAGACGGTGTTCTGGTGGAAGGGCAACGTCACCCCGCCCCGCTCGCACCGGGAATGGGCCGGCCTGGTCCGCGCCACGCTCGCCCACCTCGTCGACCGCTACGGCCTCGACGAGGTGCGCACCTGGCCGATCGAGGTGTGGAACGAGCCCAACCTGGCCGACTTCTGGCAGAACGCGGACGAGGCGGCCTACCACCGGCTGTACGAGGTGACCGCGCACGCCGTGAAGGAGGTCGACCCGGAGCTGCGGGTCGGCGGGCCGGCCCTGACCCCCGGTGCCGACGACTGGCTGGAACGGTTCGCCCAGTTCACCGAGGACCACGAGGTCCCCGTCGACTTCGTGTCGAAGCACGCCTACACCTCCGGCCCCGCCCAGCACGTGCCCTTCGGCTCCCACCAGACACTGGCCCCGGCGACGGACCTGCTCGACCAGTTCGCCGCGCCCCGCGACCGCCTCAAGGGCACCCGGCTGGCCGGACTGCCGGTCCACATCACCGAGTTCAACTCGTCGTACTGCCCGGACAACCCTGTCCACGACACCGCGTTCCACGCCGCCTACCTGGCACCGGTGCTGGCTGCCGGGGGCGATCACGCCGACTCCTTCTCCTACTGGACGTTCAGCGACGTCTTCGAGGAGGCCGGCATCCCGACCGCCCTCTTCCACGGCGGCTTCGGCCTTCTCACCCACCGCCAGGTGAAGAAACCGACGTACCACCTGTACGCGTTCATGGCCCGGACGGGCCCCGACCTGCTCGCCCGCGGCGACGACCACCTGGTCACCCGGCACCCCGACGGCCGGGTGACCGTCCTGGCCTGGGCGCCGGTCGACGCGAGCGGCCGGACGCCCGGACCCGAGCGGCACCGCCTGCGCCTGTCGATCCCGGTGGGCGCCGCCGAGGCGTTCGTACGCCGGTCCACCGTGGACGAGGAGCACGGCAACGCCCGTACGGCCTGGCAGCGCATGGGCAGCCCGCGCTCGCCCCGGCCGTACCAGCTCGACGTCCTGCACGAGGCCGCCGAGCCCGCCCGCAGTCACGCACGACTGCCGGCCCAGGACGGCAGGGTGGACCTGGACCTGACGCTCACCCGGCACGAGATCACCCTCGTCGAGGTCACCCCGGTGGAGGACGAAGCCCCGCCGTGGTGGGACGAGCGCCGACTCCTCGGAAGGGAGGACACCCGGTGAGCACGCCCCGGGCCACCGCCTTCGGCGACGGCCCCCTCTCCCGGGCCGCCGCCCTGATCCACACCCTGGTCACCGTCGAGGCCCTGGTGCTCGCCGCCGCCTCACCGGGCCTGGCCGGTCTCCTGCTGGTGGGCACCGACCCGGCCAACCTGCCGCTGGCCGCCGTATGCCTGCTGCCTGTCGGCCCGGCCCTCTCCGCCGCGCTGTACGCCCTCCACCACCGCGACCACGACCTCACCGACCTCCACCCGGCCCGCACCTACGGGCGGGGCTGGCGCCTGAACGCCCTCCCGGTCCTCAAGCTGTGGACGCCGCTGCTCGCCTGGCTCACCGTGATCGCCTTCACTCTGACCCACTTCGCCGCCACCGGCCTGCCCGGCTGGTGGGCGGTCCTGCTCGCGGGCATCGGCGCCGCCTCCCTCCTGTGGGGAGCGCACGCGCTCGTCCTCACCTCGCTGTTCGCGTTCCGCGCCCGGGACACCGCCCGCCTCGCCGGCTACTTCCTGCTCCGCCACGGCCGCACCACCCTCGGCGCCGCCTCCCTGCTCGTCCTCACGGCCGCCCTGACCGTCGTGCTGACCGAGGCCCTGCCCGCCCTGCTGGCCGCCCCGCTGCTGCTGTCCCTGCTGCACAGCAGCCGTCCGGTGATCGACGAGACCCAGGAGGACTTCACCGTATGACCGTGCCCGGCGCGTCCCGGATCCCGTACGGCGGCGACTACAACCCGGAGCAGTGGCCCGAGGAGGTGTGGGACGAGGACCACCGCCTGTTCACGCGGGCCGGCATCGACACCCTCACCGTCGGCGTCTTCTCCTGGTCCCTCACCCAACCCGCCGAGGGCACCTACGACTTCACGGTTCTCGACCGCGTCCTCGACCGGGCCGCCGCGGAGGGCCGCCGCATCTGCCTGGCCACCGGCACCGCCGCACTCCCGCCCTGGCTCGCCAAGAAGTACCCCGAGGTGAACCGCACCGACTTCGAGGGCCGCCGACACCGCTACGGCCAGCGCCACAACTTCTGCCCCGGCTCCCCGGCCTACCGCCGCCTGTCCAGCGCGATGGCCGCCCGCCTCGCCGAACGGTACGGACGCCACCCGGCGTTGCTGGCCTGGCACATCAACAACGAGTACGGCGGCACGTGTTACTGCCACCGGTGCGCCGACGCCTTCCGTGACTGGCTGCGGGACAAGTACGCCACCCTCGACGCCCTCAACGACGCCTGGTGCGCGACCTTCTGGTCCCACCGCTACACCGACTGGGCCGAGATCGAGCCCCCGAACGCCCTCACCGAGCACTGGCGCGGCCCCGACCACACCGCCTTCCAGGGCACCACCCTCGACTGGTTCCGCTTCACCACCGACGCCCTGCTCGGCTGCTTCCTCGCCGAGAAGGAGGCGATCCGCGCACACGACCCGGACACCCCGGTGACCACCAACTTCATGGGCATGTTCCGCCCCCTCGACTACCACCGCTGGGCACCCCACCTCGACTTCGCGTCCTGGGACAGCTACCCGCCCCTCGACGCCCCGCCCACCTGGCCCGCCCTCGCCCACGACCTGATGCGCGGCCTCAAGGACGGCGCCCCCTTCTGGCTGATGGAACAGACCCCGTCCACCACCGCCTGCCGCGACGTCAACCCGCTGCGGCGCCCCGGAGAGCTCCGCCTCGCCACCTTCCAGGCGATCGCGCACGGCGCCGACGCGGCCCTCTACTTCCAGATGCGCGCATCGCGGGGCGCCTGCGAGAAGTACCACGGAGCGGTCATCGGCCACGCGGGCCGCGACGACACCCGTGTCTTGCGTGAAGTGACCGAGCTGGGCCGGGAGTTGGATATCCTGGGGAATGCCGCTCTCGGCGCCCGCACACCGGCCCGCACCGCCCTGCTCTTCGACTGGGACAGCTGGTGGGCCCTGGAGATCTCCGACGGCCCCTCCCGCCTCGTCCGCTACCAGGACACCGTCCACGCCTACTACCGGGCCGCCCGCGAGGCCGGCGCCGACGTGGACGTCATCCCGCAGACCGCCGACCTCACCCCGTACGACGTGGTCCTCGCCCCCGCCCTGCACATGATCAAGGGCGATCTGGCCACCCGCCTGGAAGCCGTGGCGGCACGCGGCGGCACGGTCCTGACCACCTTCCTCTCCGGCCGCGTCGACGAACACGACCGAGCCTTCCTCACCGACGTCCCCGGGCCACTCGCCCCCCTCATGGGCATCCGCGTCGACGAGTGGGATTCCCGGCCCGAGGACGTCGTACAGCCCATCGACATGGGAGAGTTCAGCTGTGAGGCCCGCCTCGTCTTCGAGATCGTCCTGCCGCGCGGCGCCCAGTCCGTCGGCACGTACGGCACCGACTTCTACGCGGGCACCCCGGCCGTGACCCGCAACAGCCACGGCAAGGGCGAGGCCTGGTACGTCGCGACCGCCCTGGACCAGCCGGGCATCGATCACGTGGTACGCCGCGTCCTCGCCCACCACGACCTGCTCGGCCCGTACGCCGGCCAGCCCGGCCTGGAGACCGCGACCCGAGTCGCCCCCGACGGCACCCGCCTCGTCTTCCTCCTCAACCACACCCCGGAAGCCGCCCACCTGACCGCCCACACCACCGCCACCGACCTGCTGACCGGGAAACGGGTCGAGCGGGGCGAGCCGCTCACCCTCGACCCGCTCGACACGGCGATCCTGCGCGTTCAATGAAGTGCTCTCCCGGCTGAAGCCGGGAGATTCACGCGTGCCTTGCGGCAGCGGGCTTGACGCGCTTCGCGCGCCTGGCGACTGCCCTCCCGGCAGCCGGGATGAGCGCGAGGCCCATCCGGTACAGATGCAAGACGTTTCGGGCTGCGTTGTGGTCGGCGTTGCCCGACCATCCGCGGTCCGGGTACCTGCACACGAACACGGCCTGGGACTCGCGGCTGCCGGGCGTGGTGCGACCACAGGCGGAGCAGCGCCGGGAGGTTCCGGGGGCGGGGACCTTGACCAAGGTGGAGATCATGCGGGAGGTCTGCGCCGACTTCGAAGCCGAGCTGAAGCAGGGCAACGGAGAACAGGACCACGTGCACCTGCTCGTGCACTACTCGCCGAAAGTCCTCGCCCTGAAGGGCGGAGTCCTGGCCAAGATCAGAGGTAGATCCGCCGACCCTGCGCGTCGGGCACCCCCGACTTGCGGAAGAAGTAGCTGTTGATCTGATCGCGCCACTCGCGGGCACCGCGGAGCTGCTCCTCGTACCGCTCCGCGACCCGCGCGTGGCGCGCCGGATCGACCAGGCCCGCCAGCGAGGCCCACACCTCACGGGCCTCCTCCACCTCCGCCACGCCCTCGAAGTGCGTGTCGTAGATGTGCTGGATCACCGTCTTCCCGCTGTGGAGCATGTGCCCGTACGACACGTGGTGGAAGAACAGCAGCAGCTCGTCGGGGCAGGTGTCCGGCGACTCGTAGACCTCGGCCCAGGGCCCCGCGTACTGCGCCGCGTACCCCGTCCCGGTCGCCGCGCCGCGGTCCACGCCGATGCCGTCCCGGTCCGCGAAGTGGTAGGTGCCCCAGGGGCTGTACTCGTAGCCGTCGACGCTCGGCCCGTAGTGGTGGCCCGGTTGCACCATCCATCCCACGCCGAGTGGCGCGGTGTACTTCTCGTACGTCCGCCACGACCCGTCGAGCACGGCGTGCACTCCGTCCACCAGCTGCGGTGGGGCGGCCGGGAACGTGAGGCCGATCCAGTCGTCGAGGATCTCCCGCGGATCCGCGTCCGGCCGCCAGGCCAGCCGCCCGAAGGTGTACAGGTTGGCCTGGGCCAGCGGATGCCCCGTCCAGAACGGGTCGTCGCCCACGTTGGACACCGCCACCAGACCGCCGCGAGCCAGCGACCCGACCTCCGTCTCCCCGTCCGGCCGGAACCGCAGCACCTCGCTCCACATCGGCCCCAGCCAGCACACATGCCGCTGCTGACCGGTGTACTCCTGGGTGGCCTGCACCTCCACCGCCAGCCGGGTCCCGGGCATCGCGCCGATCAGCGGCGAGACCGGCTCCCGCACCTGGAAGTCCAGCGGTCCGTGCTTCACCTGGAGAACGGCGTTGTCGGCGAACTCCCCGTCCAGCGGCGTGAAGTGGTCGTACGCGGCCCGCGCCCGGTCCGTCGTCCGGTCCCGCCAGTCCTGCCGGTGGTCGTAGACGAAGGCCCGCCAGTGCACCGTCCCGCCGTGCCCCGCGGCGGAGCCGCTGTCAGATGCAGTGAGGGCGGCGGCCAGCATGTTCGCCCCGTCGGCGTGACTGCGGCCGTACGCGAACGGCCCCGGCTGTCCCTCCGAGTCGGCCTTCACCACGTACCCGCCGAAGTCCTCGATCTCCTCGTACACCCGGGCCGTCGCCTCGGCCCACCACGCGCGCACCGCCTCGTCCAGCGGATCGGCCGTCGGCAGCCCGCCGAGCACCATGGGCGCGGCGAAGGTGACGGACAGATGCGTCCGGACGCCGTACGGTCTCAACGCGCCCGCGATCTCGGCCACTTCACCGATCCGGTCGGTCAGCAGGTGAGCCTCGGCCTCGTGCACGTTGACGTTGTTCACCGCGACGGCGTTGATCCCGCAGGCGGCCAGCAGCCGGCCGTACGCCCGCACCCGCTCCAGCTCGCCGCGCGCCCGCCCGTCCGCCCAGAACAGCGATCCGCCCGCGTACCCGCGCTCCACCTGGCCCATGACCGGGTGCACGGCCACGTTGTCCCAGTGGTCGAGCATGCGCAGGGCCACCGCGGGGCGATGCGTCTCCCGTGCCCGCTCCTCCCGGAAGGCGTCCTCGCCGAGCCGGACCACGTGGAAGAGCCCGTACAGCAGCCCTGGGGCGCCGTAGGCGGTGACGGTCGCCCGGCCGCCCGCACACCGGTACGTGAAGCCTTCGGTCCCCAGGTCCTCCGGGCCGCCCAGTTCAAGCACCAGGTCGTACGCGAAAGCGCCCGGCTCGGCGTCGCGTACGACACGACCGCCGAACCGGGCGCAGGCCTCGGCCACTTCCCCGTGCACCGTCTCCACCAGCGGACCCGATCCGCGGATCAGGGTCCGCCGGCCGCCGAGCGGTCGGAAGGCCACCGCGGGCAGCCAGGCCGGATCGACATCCTCGGGCAGGACGGGCACGGGAAGCGGCACGAGACCCCCACTCGGTACACAACTCGACTGCTCAGCCGAGCAGTTCGACCTCCGACACCACCGCCTCGCCGTCGACGACCAGACGGTACTTCTCGTAGTTACCCGGCGATTTCACGGAGAACGCGCGGGTCTGCCTGTCCCACGCGAAGGTCTGCCCGGAGCGTTCGTCCAGCGTCTTCCACCCGGTCCCGTCGGCCGAGCCCTGGAGCGTCCAGCCGGCCGGCGCCTTCGTCCGGTCCGCCGACGAAGTCAGCGTGTACTGGAGCGCCTTGACCCGCCCGGGGACCGGCAGATCCACGGCGGACGCCACACTCGCGTCCGTCGCCGACGTGTTGTCGAACAGGGCACCCTCACCCTTGAGCACGTCGGCGCGCGGGGTCGGCACCTTGTCGTCCTGAGTGATCGACACGGGGGCCGCGTTCTTGCCCGTGCCCCACGACGACGGCTTCGACCCCATGGCGAAGTCCAGGACCCCGCCCTTCGCGAGCAGCGAGTGGGGGAGCGAAGTCGACGTCCAGGAACGGCCGTTGACCTTCAGCCCCTGCACATACACGTTCCTCGCGCTGTTCTTCGGCGCCCTGACGACCAGGTCGCGACCGTTCTCCAGATGGACCGTCGCCTTGGTGAACAGCGGGGAGCCGACGGCGTATTCGCCGCTGCCCATCACCAGCGGGTAGAAGCCCAGTGCGGAGAACAGGAACCAGGCCGACTGCTCGCCGTTGTCCTCGTCACCGTGGTAACCCTGCCCGATCTCGCTGCCGGTGTAGAGGCGGGACAGCACCTCGCGTACGTTCTTCTGGGTCTTCCAGGGCTGTCCGGCCGCGTCGTACATGTAGTTCACGTGGTGGGCGACCTGGTTGGAGTGCCCGTACATGCCCATCCGGACGTCCCGTGCCTCGGTCATCTCGTGGATGACACCGGTGTAGGAGCCGATGAGGTCCGGCGATGCGGTCTCCGGCGTGGCGAAGTACTCGTCGAGCTTGTCGGCGAGTCGGCCGCGGCCGCCGTACAGGTTGGCGAGGCCCCGGCTGTCCTGCGGGGCGGTGAAGGCGTAGCCCCAGCCGTTGGTCTCCGTGTAGTCGTAGCCCCACACCCGCGGGTCGTACTTCGAGGACTCGACGCGCCAGTCGCCCTTCGTGTCCCGGCCCTGGAAGAAGCCGGCCTTCGGGTCGAACAGGTTCACGTAGTCCTGGGCCCGGTTGAGGAAGTACTCGGACTCCTCCTGGTAGCGCTTGGCGCCGGTCTTCTTGTACAGGGCCTGCCCCATCTTCGCGATGCCGTAGTCGTTGAGGTAGCCCTCCAGCGCCCACGACAGGCCCTCGTGCGTGTCGGTGCTCGTGTAGCCGAGGAACGGCGAGGTCGTCATGCCCTTGCGGCCCACGCCGGAGGACGGGGGCACGACGGTCGCGTTCTTCAGGGCCGCGTCGTACGCCGACTTCGCGTCGAAGTCGACGCCCTTGACGTACGCGTCCGCGAAGGCGACGTCCGACGAGGTGCCGGTCATCAGGTCCGCGTATCCGGGGGAGGACCAGCGCGAGGTCCAGCCGCCGTCCTTGTACTGCTGCACGAACCCGTCGACCATCGCACCCGCCTGAGAGGGCGTCAGCAACGAGTAGGCGGGCCAGGTCGTCCGGTAGGTGTCCCAGAAGCCGTTGTTGACGTACACCTTGCCGTCCACGATCTTCGCGCCGGTGTGCGTCGGGGTGTCCGGGCCGGGCATCGGCGAGAACGGGGAGGCGTACTGGTACTTCGAACCGACCTTCTCGAAACCGGAGTTGGGGTACAGGTACAGCCGGTACAGGCTGGAGTACAGCGTGGTCAGCTGGTCCGGGGTCGCGCCCTCCACCTCCACCTTGCCGAGGATCCGGTCCCACTGCTGCCGGGCGCGCGACTTCACCTTGTCGAAGGAGGTGCCGTCCGGGATCTCCTGGCGCAGGTTGTCCTTCGCCTGGTCGAGGCTGATCAGCGAGGTCGCCAGGCGCAGGGTGACGGTCCGGTCGGACCCGGCGTCGAAGCGCAGGTAGCCCTTGACGCCCTGGGAGTCCCCACCGCTCACCGGCTTGTCGAACACGCCGTACACGAAGAGGCGGGTGGCACCGGTCGACTGGCCGGACTTCACGTCCGAGTAGCCGGTGATGATCCCGTTCTCCTTGTCGAGGGTCAGCCCGGCCTGGTCGGTGACGTTGTCGAACAGGACACTCGCGTCGTCGCCCGGGTAGGTGAAGCGGAGCGCCGCCGCGTGGTCGGTCGGCGTCATCTCGGCCTTCAGCCCGTTCTCGAACCGCACCCCGTAGTAGTACGGCCGCGCGGTCTCGTTCTCGTGCCGGAAGGCCAGCTCCCGTGCCTCACGCCCGGTGTCCGGGGTTCCGGACGCGGCCGACGGCATCACCTGGAAGGTCTGCCGGTCACCCATCCAGGGACTCGGCTCGTGGCTGGCGCTGAACGCCTGGATGGTCGGCAGGTTGTCCGCGTTGTTGGCCCGCGCGTAGTCGTACAGCCAGCTCAGCGAGGACGCGTTCGTCACCGGCGTCCAGAAGTTGAACCCGTGCGGGACCGCCGTCGCGGGGAAATTGTTGCCTCGCGAGAAGCCGCCGCTGGAGTTGGTGCCCCGGGTGGTCAGCGCGTAGTCGGACAGATGGGCCTTCGGCTTCTCCGGCGCGGCCCGCCCGATCGTCACGTCGTCCAGCCAGCCCCGGAACTTCGCCGGGCCCTTGGGGGAGTCGTACGCCACCAGGATCCGGTCGACGGTCTTGCCGGCCGCGACCGACCCGATCTGCGAGACCACGTTGTTCCACTGGTTGACGTAGAGCACCTTGGCGGCGCCCTGCCCCTGCGGTGACAGCGCGAACCCGTGCTGGTCCCTCGCCCCGAGGCCGCTCAGATACGTGCCGTCCGTGAACGCCAGGTCCACCGACACGTTCGTCGCGTCGTAGTCCCGGTCGCCGTCCGCCATCGACGGGAAGATCCGGTACGCCAGCTCGGTGTCCCGGCCGACCGCCACGTTCACGTCGAAGATCTTGTTGTACGAGTACGCCCGCCCGTCGACGGTGTGCCGTCCGGCGTACCGCAGGGCCTTCTTTCCGGTGAATCCGGCGCCCGCCATGGCGGTGGGCGATCCGCTCGGCCCGCGGTCGACCAGCGAGAGCATGTCCTGCGGGACGGGGGCATCGCTGCCGCCGGTGGAGAACTGGACGTCGGCGAGCTGCAGGATGCCGTCGGCGCCGTGGTTCTTCGTGATCTCCAGCCGGAAGTGCTGGTACTCGGCGGCGGCCGCCTGCGGGATGTCGTACGCCTTCGTCTGGAACCGCTCGGCGAAGGATTCGCCCGAGCGGGTGTCGAGGGTCTTCCAGTCCTTGCCGTCGGTGGAGCCCTTGAGGGTCCAGTCCGCGGGGTCACGCTCGGGGACGTCGTTCGCCGAGGTGAGGGCGTACCGGACCACCTTGGCCGGCTTGTCCAGGTCGAACTCGGCCCAGCCCGTCGATTCGAAGGTCAGCCACTTGGTGCTCGGCTCGCCGTCGACGAGGTTCTTCTTCACCTCGCCGCCGCCGGTGTTCTCGCCGCTCGCCCGGACGTCCGTGACGTGGTCGGTGATATTGCCGGGAATGCCGGTGCTGTAGCCGCCGTCGACGCCCGAGGCCCGCTCGGTGCCGTCCGGTGCCGTGTCGACGGTGTTGAGCCAGTCGGGTGCCGGATCGTCCGCCTCGAAGGAGGACGTGAACTCCCGGTCCGCGGCGGCGGGCGCCTGGGGGAGGGCGACCGCCGCGCCCTGTGCACCCACCGCCAAAGCGAAGGCGGCCGTCAATGCGACCGCCGAACCCCGTCTCCCCGTTGAACCCCGTCTCAGCCGAACCCTGTGCTGCTGCATACGCGAGCACCCCTCCTGCGCTGCGGACAACGTTGTCAGAAACTGTGCGCAAGGATCAGTAGTGACTCAAGTAGGCAGTGATGTCAAGGGTGTTGGTGTGGCATTCGGGGCCTATGTCAGGGATTTTTCCGGCATGAGGCCCACAGGCCGCTCATATTTCCGGGAGGTCTCAACTCGGAAAAGACCCATGGCCAACCTTGCATTCGATCTTGCTCCGCTGGCAAGAAGTGGACTATACCTGTCGGCAATTCACACGATGCGCACTTCCAGCACCACCCTGCTTGACCTGACCGCGGTGCCCGGGAGGATCCGGTACACCGCCTGAGTCCTGGAGAAGGCGAGGACTTGAGCATGGGATCCACTTCCGCCGAGAACAACGGCACCGGTGGCGTCGGCCGCCGCGATCTGATCAAGCGGTCCGCAGCACTGGGCCTGATCTCCGTCCCCACGATGAGCTTCCTGTCGGCGTGCGCCAGCAGCGGCGGCGACGACAGCGGGGACAAGGCCAAGGCGGGCAAGAAGACCGCCAAGAACCCGCTGGCCGTGAACGAGACCGCGGGGATGGAGTTCGTCCTGTTCGACGGCGGCTTCGGCAAGGAGTACGCCGAGGACGCCGTGAAGATCTACGAGAAGGACTTCCCCAAGGTCACGGTGAAGTTCTCCGCCACCCAGAAGATCCAGTCCACCCTCCAGCCCCGCTTCAACCAGGGCACCCCGCCGGACCTGATCGACAACTCCGGCGCCGAGCAGATGGACATGGGCGTCCTGGCCGCGAAGAAGCAGCTCACCGACCTCACCCCGCTGCTGGACGCCCCGTCCTACGACGACCCGAAGAAGAAGGTCCGCGACACCCTGCGCCCCGGCATCGTGGAGATGGGCCAGCTCGACGGCGACCCGGTCTGGATCATGTACTACGCCTACACGGTGTACGGCGTCTGGTACTCGCAGAAGGCGCTGGACTCGCTCGACGCCACCTATCCCGAGACCTGGGACCAGATGCTCGCGGTGTGCGAGAAGGCCAAGAAGAAGGGCATGGCGGGCTGGACGTACGCGGGCAAATACCCGTACTACCTCCCCTTCTCGCTCTACCCGATGATCGGCAAGGTCGGCGGTGTCGAGGTCCTCGACGCCATCGACAACCTGGAGCCGAACGCCTGGAAGCACCCCGCGGTCAAGGCGTGTTTCGAGGCCTACTACGAGCTCTACAAGAAGGGCTACATCCTCAAGGGCACGCCCGGCCTGGACCACATCCAGTCGCAGACCGCCTGGGCCAAGGGCAAGGCGCTGTTCATCCCGAACGGCTCCTGGGTGGAGAACGAGTCGGCGAACGTCATCCCGAAGGACTTCGACCTGGCGGTCTCCGCGCCCACCGGTATCGACTCCTCCGACAAGATGCCCTTCGGCACCATCTGGGCCTCCGGCGGCGAGCCCTTCATCGTCCCGGCCAAGGCGAAGAACGCCGAGGGCGGCATGGAGCAGCTGCGCATCATGCTCAGCGAGGCGTCCTCGAAGAACTTCACCAGCAAGGTCAAGTCACTCACCGCGTTCAACGGTGGCACCGAGGGCATCACCCTCACCCCGGGCCTGAAGTCCGGCGTCGCGGCGCTGGAGAAGGCCGGCAGCAACGTGCTGAACCCGCGGATGCAGGACTGGTACGTGCAGCTCCAGAAGGAGAAGATCGGGGTCTCCGGCCTCGGCGAGATGATGGCCGGCCGCCTCACTCCGGCCGAGACCATCAAGAAGATCCAGGCCTACGCGGACGAAACCGCCAAGGACAGTTCGATCAAGCACTACAAGCACCAGTAAACGGACCGGAGAAGCGATGCAGCACGGCAAGTACCGGTTCATCGTGGGGTTTCTGGCGCTGCCCCTGGGACTGTACGCGCTCTTCGTGGTATGGCCGTTCATCCAGTCCATCTACTACTCGTTCACGGACTGGACCGGCCTGAGCCCCGAATTCAAGATGGTCGGCCTGGACAATTACCGGAGGATGCTGGACGACGAGATCTTCTGGAAGTCCTTGCAGCACAGCTTGATGTTCGCGCTCGTGCTGCCGCTCGTGACGATCAGTCTGGCCCTGTTCTTCGCCTTAATGATCAATGTGGGTGGACGCAGGAGGCGGGGCGGCCCGGTCATCTCCGGTGTCCGGGGCTCCGGCTTCTACAAGATCGTCTACTTCTTCCCTCAGGTGCTCTCGATCGCGATCGTCGCTCTGCTGTTCGCTTTCGCATACAACCCGGACAGCGGCGCTATCAATTCGCTGCTGCGCGGCATCGGGCTCGACAGCGTCCAGCCGCTGTGGCTGGGCGACCCGAGCCTGGCCCTGTGGTGCGTGATGGCGGTGCTGGTGTGGTCCACGGTCGGGTTCTTCGTGGTCCTGTTCTCCGCCGGTATGGCCTCCATCCCGGCGGACCTGTACGAGGCCGCGCTGCTCGACGGGGCCGGCCGGGCCACCACGTTCTTCCGCATCACCCTGCCGCTGCTGTGGGACACCGTGCAGTCCGGCTGGGTGTACATGGGCATCCTCGCCCTGGGTGCCGAGTCGTTCGCGGTCGTACAGATCATGACGACCGGTCCGGGCGGCCCCGACTACTCGACCACCGTCATGGTCCTGTACGTGTACCAGAAGGCGTTCCGGGACGGGCAGGCCGCCTACGCGACCACCATCGGCGTCGCCCTGCTCGTCGTCACCCTGGCCTTCGCCGGCCTCGTGATGCGGCTCGGACGGCGCGAGCGGCTGGAGTACTGACACATGAAGACAACCGAGCCTCCCGCCCCCGTACCGGCCGTGCCCGGTGTGCCCGTCGCCAAGGCCGACTCCCCGGGCGGTCCGCCCCCGAAGGAGAAGAAGGAGGGCACCACCCTCAACGTCTTCTCGCACGGGATCCTGGTCATCTGGGCGATCCTGGTCGTCTTGCCGCTGCTGTGGGCGGTGATGACGTCCTTCAAGGACGACAACTCCATCTTCAGTTCGCCCTGGGCGCTGCCGGACAAGCTGCACTTCGACAACTGGGCGCGGGCCTGGACCGACGCCAACATGAGCGACTACTTCCTGAACACCATCCTGGTGGTGGGCGGTTCGCTCATCGGCACGCTGGTGCTCGGCTCCATGGCGGCCTACGTGCTGGCCCGCTTCGACTTCCCGGGCAACCGGTTCATCTACTACCTGTTCGTCGGCGGCATGAGTTTCCCGATCATGCTGGCGCTGGTCCCGTTGTTCTACGTCGTGAACAACATGGGCCTGCTGAACACCATCCACGGGCTGATCCTGGTCTACATCGCCTACTCGCTGCCCTTCACGGTCTTCTTCCTGACCGCGTTCTTCCGCACGCTGCCGACCTCGGTCGCGGAGGCGGCGTTCGTGGACGGTGCCTCACACACCCGGACGTTCTTCCAGATCATGCTGCCGATGGCCAAGCCCGGCCTGATCAGTGTGGGGATCTTCAACTTCCTGGGACAGTGGAACCAGTACATGCTGCCGACGGTGCTCAACACCGACCCGGACAAGCGCGTCCTGACCCAGGGCCTGGTCCAGCTCGCGGCCAGCCAGGGCTACAAGGGCGACTGGTCCGGGCTGTTCGCCGGCCTGGTGATG
Source organism: Streptomyces cellulosae (assembly GCF_000721105.1). Classification (GTDB taxonomy): domain Bacteria; phylum Actinomycetota; class Actinomycetes; order Streptomycetales; family Streptomycetaceae; genus Streptomyces; species Streptomyces cellulosae_A. Next base: position 117,705 of record NZ_JOEV01000003.1, on the reverse strand, counting down.
GCCATGCTGCCGGTGCTCGCGGCGTACATCGTCTTCCAGCGGCAGGTGGTGCAGGGCCTCACGGCGGGCGCGCTGAAGTAACGGCCCGACCCCACTGCGCGAACGCCGCTCCTGGCTCCCGGGGGCGGCGTCCGCGGTCATGTCCAAGAACCCGGATGCGGTTCAACCTCTTGACGGGAGGCGGCCCGAACGGCTCAGCTTAGAGTTCACTAGTTGGACATAGACGGGGCCTCATTGAAGCGGTCCCGCGCGCAGGAGGTCGTCGTGGAGACTCCGGGGTCGCAGTCGTCGCTGCACCGAGCCAACCTCGAGCGGGTCGTACGGGCCGTGCGGCTGGCCGGGTCGCTCACGCAGGCGGAGATCGCGCGGACGACGGGCCTGTCCGCGGCGACCGTCTCCAACATCGTGCGCGAACTCAAGGACGGCGGAACCGTCGAGGTCACGCCCACCTCGGCCGGCGGCCGCAGGGCCCGCAGCGTCTCCCTGAGCGGGGACGCCGGCATCGTGATCGGTGTCGACTTCGGGCACACCCATCTGCGCGTGGCGGTCGGCAACCTGGCCCACCAGGTGCTGGCCGAGGAGTCCGAGCCGCTCGATGTGGACGCCTCCTCGACCCAGGGTTTCGACCGGGCGGAACAGCTGGTCAGCCGGTTGATCGAGGCCACCGGAGTGGACCGCGCCAAGATCGCCGGGGTGGGCCTCGGCGTCCCCGGCCCGATCGACGTCGAGACCGGGACCCTTGGCTCGACCGCCATCCTGCCCGGCTGGACCGGCACCCGGCCCGCCGAGGAGCTGCACGGGCGGCTCGGCGTACCCGTGCACGTGGACAACGACGCCAACCTCGGCGCCCTCGGTGAGCTGGTCTGGGGCAGCGGCCGGGGGGTGCGTGACCTGGCGTACATCAAGGTCGCGAGCGGTGTCGGCGCGGGTCTGGTGATCAACGGGCAGATCTACCGGGGCCCGGGCGGTACCGCGGGAGAGATCGGACACATCACGCTCGACGAATCCGGCCCCGTCTGCCGCTGCGGCAACCGGGGCTGCCTGGAGACCTTCACGGCCGCGCGCTATGTGCTGCCCCTGCTCCAGTCCAGCCACGGCACGGATCTGACCATGGAAGGCGTCGTACGGCTGGCGCGGGACGGGGACCCCGGTTGCCGTCGGGTGATCGCCGACGTCGGCCGCCACATCGGCAGTGGAGTCGCCAATCTCTGCAACCTGCTGAACCCGAGCCGCGTGGTCCTCGGCGGTGATCTCGCCGAGGCGGGTGAGCTGGTGCTCGGGCCGATCAGGGAGTCCGTCGGCCGCTATGCGATCCCCAGCGCGGCACGTCGGCTCACCGTTCTGCCCGGGGCCCTCGGCGGCCGTGCGGAGGTGCTCGGTGCGCTCGCTCTCGCGCTCAGCGAGATGGGCGATTCGACCCTTTTGGACGGGACGCTGCCCACGGCCGCACCTGCCTTCACTTAGAGAACGGATGGCACCGTTGCCAACCCGTTAAGGATTTACTTCTTGACGTCGCACGTGTGGCCGAGTTGACTTCCAGCCACCTCGGCCGCAACGACGCGGCCTCGTCAGGGAGGTTTCTGAAGTGAACACGCGTATGCGTCGTGCCGCTGTTGCCGTTGCCGCGGGCGCGATGGCCGTTTCGCTTGCCGCTTGTGGCAGTGCCAAGGAATCCGGCGACAAGGCCGAGTCCTCCGGCTCCGCTTCCAAGGGCGACAACATCAAGGTGGGTCTGCTCCTTCCGGAGAACAAGACCGCGCGGTACGAGAAGTTCGACAAGCCTCTGATCGAGAAGAAGATCAAGGAGCTCACGAACAACAAGGCCCAGTTCCTGTACAACAACGCGCGGCAGGACGCGAGTCTGCAGTCGCAGCAGGTCGACACGATGATCACCAACAAGGTGGACGTGCTCATCGTGGACGCGGTGGACGCCAAGGCCATCAAGAACTCGGTCCAGAAGGCCGTGGACCAGGGCATCAAGGTCGTCGCCTACGACCGCCTCGCCGAAGGCCCGATCAGCGCCTACACCACGTTCGACAACGAAGAGGTCGGCAGGACCCAGGCCAACGCCCTGCTGAAGGCTCTGGGCAGCAAGGCCACCAAGTCCAGCAAGATCGTCATGGTCAACGGTTCGGTGACCGACCCGAACGCCGCCCAGTTCAAGAAGGGCGCCCACTCCGTCCTCGACGGCAAGGTGACCGTCGCCAAGGAGTACGACACCAAGGAGTGGTCGCCGGACAACGCCAACTCCGAGATGGAGGCGGCGATCTCCGCGATCGGCGGCAAGAACATCGCGGGCGTCTACTCCGCGAACGACGGCATGGCCGGCGGTATCATCACCGCCCTCGCGGCCGCCAACCTCAAGGTTCCCGTCACCGGCCAGGACGCCGAACTCGCCGCCGTCCAGCGGATCCTCACCGGCGACCAGTACATGAGCGTGTTCAAGTCGTACCCGACGGAGGCGTCCGTCGCCGGCGAGATGGCCGTCAAGCTGGCCAAGGGTGAGAGCCTGGACTCCGTCGCCAAGGACAAGGTCTCCAGCGACAGCGCGAAGGACGTCCCGTCCCTGCTGGTTCCGGTCGTCTCGCTGACCAAGGACAACATCAAGGACACGGTCATCAAGGAAGGCTTCTACACCCCCGCCGAGATCTGCACGGCCAAGTACAAGGCCGCCTGCGACCAGATCGGCCTCAAGTAAGCAGCCCCACGTCCCGCGGTGCGTAAGGGAATCCGACCGTGGATTCCCGCACCGGGACTCTCCCGTACGGGACATGACTGCTTCCCACGCTCCTCCGGCGCCCCGCGCATCACACAGCCCCGCAAGCTCGGCGCGGGGCGCCGGACGGAACATCCCAGACTTCTTTCTGCACAACCTCCCGCCGGGTCAGGCGGCGAAGGAGATGGTTCACGTGTCCGCTACGCCCGTGCTGGCGTTGCGCGGGGTCTCCAAGCGGTTCGGTGCCGTTCAGGCGCTCACCGACGTAGAGCTTGAGGTCCACGCCGGTGAAGTGGTCGCCCTGGTGGGCGACAACGGCGCCGGAAAGTCCACGCTGGTGAAGACGATCGCCGGCGTGCACCCCATCGATGAGGGTGTCATCGAATGGGACGGCAGGTCCGTCCAGATCAACCGGCCGCACGACGCCCAGGCCCTGGGCATCGCGACCGTCTACCAGGACCTCGCGCTGTGCGACAACATCGACGTCGTCGGCAACCTCTTCCTCGGCCGTGAGCTGAGGAAGTGGGGCGTGCTCGACGAGGTCGAGATGGAACGGCGCTCGCAGGAACTGCTGCGCACGCTCTCCATCCGCATCCCCAGCGTCCGGATCCCGATCGCCTCGCTCTCCGGCGGCCAGCGCCAGACCGTGGCCATCGCCCGCTCCATGCTCGGCGAGCCCAAGCTGGTCATCCTGGACGAGCCCACCGCCGCCCTCGGTGTCGAGCAGACCGCGCAGGTCCTCGACCTCGTCGAGCGGCTGCGCGAGCGCGGCCACGCGGTGATCCTCATCAGTCACAACATGGCCGACGTCAAGGCCGTGGCCGACAAGGTCGCCGTCCTGCGCCTGGGCCGCAACAACGGCGTCTTCGAGGTCAAGACGACCTCGCAGGAGGAGATCATCTCCGCCATCACCGGCGCCACCGAGAACGCCGTGACCCGTCGTGCGGCCCGCACGACCAGCACGAACGGGGAGGTTTCCAAGTGAGCATCGACAAGACCTCCGCGACCAAGGACGGCACCGGCGTCGAGAACACCGAGGCCGCCGCCGCCGCGGTGACCGCGGTCGACCCCCGACTGCTCGTCCGCGAGCAGGGCCTGACGGGCTACCTGGGTGAGTTCAAGCGCAAGATGAAGACCGGCGAGCTCGGCTCGATCCCGGTCGTCATCGGCCTGATCGTCATCTGCGTCGTCTTCCAGAGCCTGAACTCCAACTTCCTGTCCGCGCAGAACCTCAGCGACATCACCGTCACGATGGTCGGCACGGGCATGATCTCCGTCGGCATCGTCTTCGTGCTGCTGCTCGGCGAGATCGACCTGTCCGTCGGTTCGGTCAGTGGCGCGGCCAGCGCCATCGCGGCCGTCCTCGCGGTCAACCAGGGCTGGTCCGAGTGGACCGCGGTGCTCGCCGCCGTCGCCGCGGGCGCGGCCATCGGCGCGGCGCACGGCTTCTTCTTCGCGGTGCTCGGCGCTCCCGCCTTCGCCGTGACCCTGGCCGGTCTGCTGTTCTGGCTGGGCTTCATGCTCAAGATCCTGGGCGAGAACGGCACGATCAACCTCGACAGCGACGGGCTGATCGGCAAGCTGACGACGTACTTCTTCGCGGACGTGGCCGCCGCGTACGGGCTGGCCGCGATCGTGGTGGCGGTGTTCTTCCTCACCTCGTTCCTGGGCAACCGGCGCCGGGAGGCCGCGGGTGTCCCGTCCCGGCCGCTCAGCGACACGGTCCTGCGGACGGTGCTGCTGGCCGTCGTCGCCTTCGCCGCGGCCTACATGTACAACCAGTACAAGGGTCTGCCGCTGGCCACGGTGATCTTCCTGGTGTTCCTGATCGGGACCGACTTCCTGCTGCGGCGCACCGCGTACGGTCGCAAGATCTTCGCGCTCGGCGGCAGTGTCGAGGCGTCCCGGCGTGCGGGCATCAACGTCACGGCGGTCCGGGTCTCGGTGTTCGCGATCTCGGGTGGTTTCGCCGCCATCGGTGGTCTGTTCCTGGCCTCGAAGATCGCGTCGGCCAACCAGAGCGCCGGCGCGGGTGACCTGCTGATGAACGCCATCGCGGCGGCTGTGATCGGTGGTACGTCGCTGTTCGGCGGACGCGGCCGGACGTGGAACGCGCTGCTCGGTGTGCTGGTGATCGTGTCGATCCAGTACGGGCTGCAGCTGGAGTCCATCGCCGAGCCGGTGAAGTACATGATCACGGCGGCGGTTCTGCTGACGACGGTGGTCATCGACTCGATCACGCGCAAGACCCAGAAGACCGCGGGTCGCGCGTAGTTGTCTCCCGTCACCGTGCCCGGCGCCTTTCAGGTGCCGGGCACAGTCGTGTCGTAGGGACGGCACATCCTGGGTACAGCCGATCGCGTGACCAATGACGCAGTGCCCGGGCTTCGGGCACAAAGCCGGAACATTAGACTCGACACGCCCGGCAACAGCTCGATCAGCTCTACTGCAAGGAGGCACGGGTGCCGCTGCTGACCCGCATCAGGGGACCGCGCGATCTGGACCGGCTCAGCCTGGAGGAGCTGGACCAGCTGGCCGAGGAGATCCGCAGCTTCCTCGTCGCAGCCGTCTCCAAGACCGGCGGCCACCTCGGCCCCAACCTGGGCGTGGTCGAGCTCACCATCGCCCTGCACCGGGTGTTCCACTCACCCAAGGACAAGGTGCTCTGGGACACCGGACACCAGTCCTACGTCCACAAGCTCCTCACCGGGCGTCAGGACTTCTCCCGGCTGAAGATGAAGGGCGGACTGTCCGGCTATCCCGCGCAGGCCGAGTCCGAGCACGACGTCATCGAGAACAGCCACGCCTCCACGGTCCTCGGCTGGGCCGACGGCATCGCCAAGGCCAACCAGGTCCTCGACCGCGACGACCACGTGGTCGCCGTGATCGGTGACGGCGCCCTCACCGGCGGCATGGCCTGGGAGGCCCTCAACAACATCGCCGACGCCAAGGACCGCCCGCTGGTCATCGTCGTCAACGACAACGAGCGCTCGTACGCGCCGACCATCGGCGGCCTCGCCAACCACCTCGCGACGCTGCGGACCACCGACGGCTACGAGCGCTTCCTCGCCCGCACGAAGGAAGTACTGGAGCGGACCCCCGTCGTCGGCAGGCCGCTGTACGAGACCCTGCACGGCGCCAAGAAGGGCTTCAAGGACTTCATCGCGCCCCAGGGCATGTTCGAGGACCTGGGACTGAAGTACGTCGGTCCGATCGACGGCCACGACATCGAGGCCCTGGAGTCCGCGCTGGCCCGCGCGAAGCGCTTCGGCGGCCCGGTCATCGTGCACTGCCTCACCGAGAAGGGCCGCGGCTACCAGCCCGCCCTCCAGGACGAGGCCGACCGCTTCCACGGCATCGGCCCCATCCACCCGGACACCGGCCTGCCGATCAAGGCCTCGGGCGCCGACTGGACCTCCGTCTTCGGCGACGAGATGGTCGAGCTCGGCAAGGAGCGTGAGGACATCGTCGCCATCACCGCGGCGATGCTGCAGCCCGTCGGCCTGAAGAAGTTCGCGGACGCCTTCCCGGACCGCATCTACGACGTCGGCATCGCCGAGCAGCACGGCGCCGTCTCCGCGGCGGGCCTGGCCACGGGCGGTCTGCATCCGGTGTTCGCGGTGTACGCCACCTTCCTCAATCGTGCCTTCGACCAGGTCCTCATGGATGTCGCCCTGCACAAGTGCGGTGTGACGTTCGTACTGGACCGGGCCGGCATCACCGGCACCGACGGCGCTTCCCACAACGGCATGTGGGACATGTCGATCCTCCAGGTCGTGCCGGGCCTGAGGCTGGCCGCCCCGCGCGACGCCGACCAGGTCCGTGCGCAGCTGCGGGAGGCCGTCGCCGTCGAGGACGCGCCGACCGTGGTCCGCTTCTCGAAGGGCGCCGTCGGCCCCGCCGTCGCCGCCGTGGGACGTGTCGGCGGCATGGACGTCCTGCGTGAGCCGGGCACCGTCACCCCCGACGTGCTCCTCGTCTCCGTGGGTGCCCTCGCCCCGATGTGCCTGGAGATCGCCGGCCTGCTCGACAAGCAGGGCATCTCCACCACCGTCGTCGACCCGCGCTGGGTCAAGCCCGTCGACGAGGCCATGGCCCCCCTCGCGGAGCGGCACCGCGTGGTCGTCACCGTGGAGGACAACTCCCGGGTCGGCGGCGTCGGCTCGGCGATCGCGCAGGCCCTGCGGGACGCGGGCGTCGACGTACCGCTGCGCGACTTCGGTATCCCGCCGCGCTTCCTCGACCACGCCTCCCGTGCCGAGGTGATGGCCGAGATCGGGCTGACCGCGCCGGACATCGCCCGGCAGGTCACCGGCCTGGTCTCCAAACTGGACGGCCTTCCGCCCGCCCGGCTCCGCTCGGGCGGGGGGACCTCCATCGGCAGCCCGTCGGCCGGGGTCGACTCGGTGGAGTCGGCCCGCGACTGACCCACCCGGGACCGACAGGCCCGCGACCGACCCGTCCGAACGGGCCGGTGGGACCGCTCCTCACAGTGGTCTTACCGGCCCGTTCGCGTGAATCCGCCCACGCCGGGGCATACGCTCCCCCAATCTCGGCTTCGCTCGACCGGGGGGACCCCCATCGCCCCCTCTCGATCATGTCGAGGACGACACAGCGTGGGAGGTATCCATGAGCAGCACCCTCTTCCGGACGAAGAACGTAGAGCAGTCCATCCTCGATACCGAGGAGTCCGAGCACGCCCTCAAGAAATCCCTGTCCGCGCTGGATCTGACCGTCTTCGGCGTCGGCGTCATCATCGGCACCGGCATCTTCGTCCTGACCGGCACGGTGGCCAAGAACAACGCCGGCCCCGCCGTCGCCCTGGCCTTCGTCGTGGCCGGCGTCGTCTGCGCGCTCGCCGCGCTCTGCTACGCCGAGTTCGCCTCCACCGTCCCGGTGGCCGGCTCCGCGTACACCTTCTCGTACGCCTCCCTCGGTGAACTGCCCGCCTGGATCATCGGCTGGGACCTGGTCCTGGAGTTCGCGCTCGGCACCGCGGTGGTCGCCGTGGGCTGGTCCGGCTACATCGCCTCCCTCCTGGACAACGTGGGCTGGCACCTGCCGGCCTCGCTCAGCGGAAGAGAAGGGGCGGACGGCTTCGGCTTCGACATCCTCGCCGCCGCCCTCGTCCTGCTGCTCACCGCCATCCTCGTGGTCGGCACGAAGCTCTCCGCGCGGGTCACGGCCGTGGTGGTCGCCGTCAAGGTGACCGTCGTCCTGACCGTGATCGTCGCGGGCGCCTTCTTCGTCACCGGCGACAACTACCACCCGTTCATCCCGAAGGCGCAGGAGGTCCCGGCCGGCGATGGTCTCAAGTCCCCGCTGATCCAGCTGATGTTCGGCTGGGCGCCCGCCAACTTCGGTGTGATGGGCATCTTCACCGCGGCCTCCGTCGTGTTCTTCGCCTTCATCGGCTTCGACGTGGTGGCGACGGCGGCCGAGGAGACCAGGAACCCGCAGCGGGACATGCCGCGCGGCATCCTCGGTTCGCTGTTCATCTGCACCGTCCTGTACGTCGCGGTGTCGATCGTCGTGACCGGCATGGAGCACTACACCAAGCTGTCCGTGGACGCCCCGCTCGCCGACGCGTTCAAGGCCACCGGGCATCCCTGGTTCGCGGGGTTCATCAGCTTCGGCGCCGCCGTCGGCCTGACGACGGTCTGCATGATCCTTCTCCTCGGCCAGACCCGGGTGTTCTTCGCGATGAGCCGGGACGGACTCCTGCCCACCTTCTTCTCGCACGTCCACCCGCGGTTCAGGACCCCGCACCGGCCGACCATCCTGCTCGGCGTCATCATCGCGATCCTGGCCGGCTTCACCAGCCTCAGTGAACTGGCGGAACTGGTGAACATCGGCACGCTGTTCGCCTTCGTGGTCGTCGCGATCGGCGTGATCATCCTGCGCCGGACCCGCCCCGACCTGCCCCGCTCCTTCCGCACACCGTGGATGCCGTTCCTGCCCGTCCTGTCGGTGTGCGCCTCCCTCTGGCTGATGCTGAACCTGCCCGCCGAGACCTGGCTGCGCTTCGGCATCTGGATGGTGATCGGGTTCGCCGTCTACTTCCTCTACGGCCGCGGCCACAGCCTGCTCGGCCGACGCGAGGCCGCCGCGGCCGGCGAGGCGGCGAAGCGGCCGAACGGCGGCGCGGGGTAGCTGCCCCGTCGTACGCCGTCCACCACTGGCGGGGCAACTCGCCACAAAAGTCCGTTCACGGTGCTGGGCCTGCTGGAACACGGCCTGGTCGGTATCGGCCTTTGTCTGGTCCCACGGGCCCGGACGAAGGCCGAACTCGTCTTGCGGCCCTGCGCGAGTTCTCGATCATTTCCGCCACCTCACCAGCGCTCCGAGCTGTGGGCTTTGACAGATCCGTGATCCACACTCCATCATCATTCCACTAGTCGACTAGTGGAATGGTGGTGAAGGGGTGGAGTTCCGCATCGACAGGCGGAGCGGGGTCGCCGCCTACCAGCAGATCGTTCAGCAGACCAAGCAGGCGCTGCGGCTCGGCGTACTCGTGCCCGGGGATCAGTTGCCCACGGCCAAGGCGGTTGCCCAGACCTCCGCGGTCAACCCCAACACCACGCTCAAGGCGTACCGCGAACTGGAGCGCGAGGGCCTGGTCGAAGCGCGGCCGGGAGTGGGGACCTTCGTACGCCAGTCGCTGGCTCGTCCGCAGGCGGGGGCCGATTCGCCGCTGCGCGGTGAGCTGGAGGACTGGATGGACCGGGCCCGCGAGGCGGGTCTCGAGCAGGACGACGTGACCGCCCTGGTCGCGGCGGTGATGGAGGAGCGGTACGCCGGGACCGGGCCTGCCGCCGACCACACGCGCACCACAGGAACAGCAGCAACAACAGGAACCATGGGAACAAGGGGACACGCATGATGAGCTACGAGACGGGCCACGGGGGCTCCGCGGACGCGTCCGCGATAGAGGCCCGAGGGGTCGGCCGGAAGTACCGCCGGGGCTGGGCGCTGCAGGACTGCTCCTTCCGGCTGCCCGCCGGGCGGATCTGCGGGCTGGTGGGCCCGAACGGGGCCGGCAAGACCACGCTGATGGCCATCGCCGCCAACCTGCTGGAGCCGACCACCGGCACCCTGCGCGTGTTCGGCGCGGCCCCGGAGTCCGCGGAGGCCACGCGGCGTACCGCGTTCCTCGCCCAGGAGAAGCCCCTGTTCCGGCGCTTCACCGTCGCCGAGACCCTGCGCATGGGCCGCGAGCTGAACCCCGGCTGGGACCAGCGGGCCGCCGAGAACATCGTCCGCGCGGGCAATGTGCCCTTCGACGCGAAGATCGGCACGCTCTCCGGCGGCCAGCGCACCCGGGTGGCCTTCGCCGTCGCCTTCGGCAAGCGTCCCGACCTGCTGCTCCTCGACGAGCCGATGTCGGACCTCGACCCGCTGGTGCGCCACGAGTTGATGGGCACCCTGCTGGCCGAGGCCGCTGAACGCGGCACCACCGTGCTGATGTCCAGCCACATGCTCACCGAACTGGAGAACACCTGCGACTACCTGCTGGTCATCGCGGGCGGCGGGCTGCGTCTGGCCGGTGAGGTCGACGAACTCCGCACCGCCCACACCCTGCTGACCGGGGCCCACTCCGACGGGCGGACACCCCCGGAGCTGGCCTACCACACCGTGGTCGAAACCCGCATCAGCGGACGGCAGTTCACGTCGCTGGTTCGCCCCGACGGTCCGGTCACCGGCCCCTGGCAGGCGGGCACCCCGAACCTGGAGGAACTCCTGCTCGCCTACCTGCGCTCACCCGAAGCCCCGCCGCTGATCGGTCCCAGCTCCTACGTCGCCCCCCAGGCGGTGGCGGCATGAGCACGATGACCAGCACCGGCAGTACCGGCAGCACCTCCAGCGACTCCGCCCGCACCGAAGCCGGCCGTGGCCGCGGCCTCCGGCTCGGCGGCATGACCTGGCTCGTCTGGCGTCAGCACCGCGCCGCCTACTGGACCCTCCTGGCCGCCACCGCCGTCGCCGTCGCGCTGATGGTCTACCAGCGCCAGCAGATGATGACCTTCCTCGACGGGTACGGCTATCCCCACCTGAAGGACGGCTGGGAGGAAAAGTTCGACCATGCGCCACTCAACTCGACTGCTCAGCTGCTCCAGCTCCTGCCCGTCCTGATCGGTGTCTTCCTCGGTGCGCCCCTGCTCGCCGGCGACCTGGAGAGCGGCACCGCCAAGCTCGTCAGCGCGCAGTCCGTCAGCCGGGTTCGCTGGATCACCACCAAGCTCGGTCTGAGCGCACTCGTGGTCGTGGTGTGCACCACGGCCGTCTCCGCGGCGTTCACGTGGTGGTGGTCACCGGTCAGGCCGTCGTCGTACTCCCTGAGTTGGTACGACGATGCCGGCTTCGACAGCAGCGGACCCATGCCCGTGGCACTCACCCTGCTCACCGTCGTCGCCGGCGTGGCGATCGGCATGCTGCTGCGCCGGACCCTGCTGTCCATGGTCGTCACCCTGGGCTTCGCCGTCGCCCTGCGGCTGGTCTGGTCGCACTTCCGGCTTTCCCTCGGAGACGTCGTCACGGTCAGCACCCATAACGGTGTCAAGGGGGAGAACGTCTATCCGAACCTGCCCGACAGCGCCAACCTCGTGGACCAGTCCTACCTCACGGCTTCGGGCGACACCATCGGCTGGGACAGCTGCAACGCGGCGACGGAGAAGGCCATGAACGCCTGCCTGGAGAAGGCGCAGGTGGTTGGCTGGTCGGTCGATTACATCCCGATGTCCCAGATGTCCGGCATGCAGTGGCTCGGTGCCTCGATCCTGCTGGCCCTGACCGCCGGCATCGTGGCATTCGTCATCCTCTGGGGTCGCAAGCGCCTCGTCTGACCATCCGGCCAGGCGCCTCGTCCGACCCGGTCTTCCCCTCAGCACGCGGCCGAGCGGCCACAACGTCGCTCGGCCGCGCCCTGATGCTGCCCGGAGCCATGAGGACAGGCGGGTCGGACACTGCTCCGCCACCAGCAGGCGGTGATGGCGGTACGGCAGTCAGGCCGGCCTGACCGTGCGCGGACCCGCCACCTCCGCCCCCAACTCACCGACCCGGCGCCTGAGTTCACGGTCCGCCGTGACCACCAGTACCGGCCGCTCACCCGCCCGCGCCACCAGCTCGACCATGTGATCGTCACCGCTGCCGGGCGCGGCCTCCACCCGTACGCCCGGTACCGGCTCCACACCACGCGCCGCGCCCTCGACCACGAGCACGATCTCCAGCGGTCCGGACCGCCCCGGCACCCCGTCCACCGCAAGCCGATCCCGCAACCGCTCCGCGGCCCCCCGCCGATCCCGCCACCACCCGTCGGGTACCGACCCGACGACATTCGCGGCGTCCACGATCACCAGCAGGGGGGCGTTGTCGTCCATACGGTCAGAGTCCCACGGGTCACCCAATCCACCCCCCTCAGTGACCTCATCCCTCCCGCCCCTCCTCGAAGCTGGCGAAGTACGCGGCCACCATGTCCTCGTCGGCGTGGCCCTGGGCGGCGGCTCGTTCCAGGCGGGCGGCGGTGGCGGTGGCGACGTCGAGGCGGACGCCGTGCTGTTCGCCGGCCTGGATGACCAGCCGGGCGTCCTTCGCGGCGGTGGACACCGCGAACTGGGCGGGGGTCAGCCGGTCTTGGAGGACGAGCGCGGACTTGGCGCGCAGGTAGCCCATGTCGAGCGGGCCGCCGGCGATGGCGTCGAAGAAGTGCTGGGGGTCCACACCGAGGGACTGGGACAGTGCCAGCACCTCACCGACCGCCGCGGTGGCGGCGAGGACCCAGCTGTTGGCCACCAGCTTCAGGCGGGTGGCACTGCCGGCGGCGCCGTCCTCGCCGGTCCACACCGTACGGGAGCCCACCGCGTCCAGGACGGGACCCACCGCCTGGCGGCTGTCGACGGGACCGGCGGCCAGCACGAGCAGCTGGCCGGCCTCGGCGGGCTGACGGGTGCCCAGCACCGGCGCGTCGAAGAAGACCAGTCCGTGCTCGCGGGCGAAGCCGGCCAGCTCGCCGATCGCCTCGATGCCCGCGGTCGTCGACTGCATCCAGGCCGTCCCCGGACGCAGCGCGCCGGCCGCCTCGCGCATCACGTCGAGGGCGGCGGGACCGTCGTACAGGATGGTCAGGACGACGTCGGCGCCCCGGACGGCCTCGGCGGGGGTGCCGGCGATCACGACGCCGTCGGCGGCGAGCGGTTCGGCCTTGGCGCGGGTGCGGTTCCAGGCCCGGACGGTGTGTCCGGCACGGGCCAGGTTGCGGGCCATCGCGGCCCCCATGATCCCGGTACCCAGGACGCTTACGGTGAGCTTGTCGGTCATGACGTCGGCTTCCTGTCCTCGCACTGTTCTCGCCTGTCCTCGCACAGTCCTCGTGCGGTGCCTGCTGGTACCAGCCTGCCCGTCCAACGGCGGGCCTCGCGCTCCGGGGCAGCCCGGCGGGCGTGGCGGCCGCCACGCACCGGACCGCCGACCAGGGGGCTGGAACGCGCAGACTCGTCGCCCCCGCTTAAAGTGAAACGGTGAACGGCGACTGGCTTCTCCGTGGCCGCGACGGCCGGCTCAGTGTGTACCTGCCCGTGGGTGACGCCGTCCTGTGCCGGGCCGAGAGCGGCCCCGGCGGCCCGTGGCAGGCTGCCCGCAGGGTGGGCGGCAACCAGAAACTGCACCCCGTGCTCGCGGTCGGGCAGGGTGCCGACGGCTACGCCCATCTGGTCGCCTGGCGGCCCACCAAGCCCGGCGAGTCCGGCCTGGTGCACTCCACCCACTTCCGGCCCCGGCTCGCCGCCCTCGACTGGATCCCGATCGGCCACCCCGACAAGACCGGCGACCGCACCGGTACGCCCGCCGTCGCGGTCGACGCGCAGGGCCGGGCCCATGTCTTCGTCCGCAACAAGGGCGGCGGGGTGAGCATGCTCGGTCAGAAGGAGAAGGGCGGCTGGGGCCCCTGGCGTGACCTGAAGGGGAGCGACGTACAGGAGGAGCCGGCGGCCGTGACGGGGGAGTCCGGACGCGTCGAGCTGTACGCGGCCGCCCCCGGCCGGATCCTGCACTGGCGGCAGGAGGAGGCGGGCGCCACCCCGGTCCTTCAGGAGGAGATCGACGTCCCGGTCCGCCCCGGCACCCTGCGCGCCCTCGCCACCTCCGCCCAGCGCACCACGCTCTTCTACACCGACACCTCCGGCGACCTGTGCGCCTGGCGCCCCGGAAACAAGCCGGTCACCCTGCTCCCCTCCGCCGGTCCCGGTCCGGTGTCCGCCGTGCGCTGTGAACTCGACGGCCACGACTGCACCTTGCTCGCCCAGCGTTCCGCGAGCGGCCGGGTCGCCTTCGCCGCGTACCCCACCGAGCAGGAGTCGGCGGGCGCCTGGTGGACCGAGTCGGGGCCCCAACTCGCCGCGGACGCCGAGGTTTCGGTGGCCGTCGACGAGGAAGACGAGGTGGTGGCGGCCACCCTCTCCCCGACGAAGGGACAGCTTCTCCTCACCCGCCGCAAGGACGAGCCGGGCCTCGCACTGCAGGCCTGGCAACAGGTCTGACGGCTCCTCGGCTCCTGACGGACGACGCGTCAGGGACCGAAGACACATGGCGTCAGGGACCAGAGACACATGAAACGCACAGAGGGTTGTATGGATGCGCGCGTGACGAGGGGCACGTCGAGAAACTGTGGTTGAAAGGTGAAGGCGCTTGTTAGCCTCCCTTCGTTTGTTCGAATTATCGGGAGACCGACGTAGCACCGGGGACCCGGCCACGAGGCCGGTAAAAACGGGGTTGGGAATGCTGTCGTGAGTAGATCCTCCACGGTGGATCTTGTCGTTGTGGGACTAGGTTACGTGGGGCTGCCGTTGGCCCGTTCAGCCGCCGCGGCAGGACTGAGGGTGGTGGGTCTCGATCACAGCCGACGGGTGGTCGACGGACTGAACTCCGGTCGCTCCCACGTGGACGACATCACGGACGCCGAGGTCCGCGCGATGCTCGACCAGGGTTTCCGGGCGGTCGACGGGGCCGAGGTCATCGCGGAGGCCGCCGCGGTCGTCGTCTGCGTCCCCACCCCGCTCACCGAGCACGGCGCCCCCGACCTCGGCGCGGTGCACGCCGCCGTGGACGACATCGCCGCCCATCTGCACCCCGGAACCCTCGTGGTGCTGGAGTCGACGACATACCCGGGCACCACCGACGAGGTCGTCCGCCCGCGCCTGGAGGCCGGTGGCCTGCGCGTCGGCACCGACTTCCACCTCGCCTTCTCCCCGGAGCGCATCGACCCGGGCAACGCCTCCTTCGGCCTGGAGAACACGCCGAAGGTCGTCGGCGGCATCACCGCCGACTGCACCAAGGCCGCCCGTGCCCTCTACGAGCGTTTCGTGAGCCGGGTCGTGGAGGCCAAGGGCACCCGCGAGGCCGAGATGGCGAAGCTGCTGGAGAACACCTACCGGCACGTCAACATCGCCCTGGTCAACGAGATGTCGATGTTCTGCCGTGAGATCGGCGTCGACCTGTGGGACGCGATCCGCTGCGCCTCCACCAAGCCGTTCGGCTTCGCGCCCTTCTACCCGGGCCCGGGCGTCGGCGGACACTGCATCCCCATCGACCCCAACTACCTGTCGTACAAGGTGCGTTCGCTCGGCATCCCGTTCCGATTCGTGGAGCTCGCGCAGGAGATCAACCAGCGCATGCCCGTGCACGTGGTCAACCGGGCCGCCGACCTGCTCAACGACCAGGGCAAGGCCGTCCGCGGCTCCCGTGTGCTGCTGCTCGGTGTGACCTACAAGCCGGACATCTCCGACCAGCGGGAGAGCCCGGCCCTCGCCGTGGCGGAGAACCTGCTCGCGCGCGGCGCCGAACTCGTCTACTTCGACCCGCGGGTCGAGGACTGGAAGGCCGGCGGCCAGAGCGTCGAGCGGACGGACGACTACCTCGCCGAGGCCGAGACCGCCGACCTCACGATCCTGCTCCAGCCGCACCGCGAGATCGACCTGGGTCTGCTCGCCGACAGCGCCCGTGCGCTCTTCGACACCCGGGGCAAGTCCGCCGACCACCCGCGGGTGGTCAAGCTGTGACTTCCGACGATACGTACATACCCGGTGCCGTCGACTCCGATGACCATCGAGGGCACCGCAAGCGCAGGCACCTCAAGGTCTCGTACTTCGTCTTCCTCGGCCTCGCCGCGCTGATCGCCACCCGGCTCGACGCGGGCTCCCTGCACCTGTACTCGCTGGGTGCCATGAGCCTGCTGGCCCTGAAGATGTTCGGCGCCCTCTTCTACCGTCCGGCCAAGGCGGGGCGGGAGGAGCTGGAGTACCTGGAGAACGCCTGGGTCACCGCGGTCATCCCGATCTACAACGAGGACCCGGTGATGTTCGAGCAGGGCATGCGCAGCCTCCTCGCGCAGAGCCGCCTGCCGAACGAGATCCACATCATCGACGACGCCAGTGCCAACGACTCCGGCATCCGGACGGCGAAGAGGATGCGCCGCGAGTTCGAGGCGAAGGGCGTCAAGTACACGGTCAGCGTGCAGCCCGAGAACAAGGGCAAGCGCGAGGCCCTCGCGCTGGGCTTCGAGGCCGCCCCGTACTCGGACATCTTCCTGTGCGTCGACTCGGACACCGTCCTGTCCCGGGACACCGTCCGCGAACTGCTGCTGCCGCTGGCGGACGAGAAGATCATGGCCTCCACCGGCATGGTGCTGGCGCTCAACCACGACAGCAACATCTTCACCCGCCTGCAGGACCTGCGCTACGGCAACTCGTTCCTGTTCGAGCGGGCCGCCTACTCCCGCCTGAAGTCGGTCCTGTGCTGCTGCGGCGCCCTGTCCGCCTACCGCGGCACGCTGGTGCGCAAGTACCTCCCGGACTTCCTCAACCAGCAGTTCCTGGGCAAGCCGGCCGTCTTCGGCGACGACCGCCGTATGACCAACTACTGCCTGATGGAAGGCCAGGTCGTCTTCCAGGAGACCGCCGTCGGCTACACGGCCGTCCCCGAGAAGCTGCCGCACTTCCTGCGCCAGCAGGTCCGCTGGAACAAGTCCTTCTTCCGGGAGTCCCTGTGGGCCTTCCGCCACCAGAAGAAGTACCGGCCCGCGTTCTGGCTGACCTGCATGGAACTCGCGCTGTGGCTGGTGTTCGGCTCGGCAATGTTCTACTCGATGGTCATCACGCCGATCCTGCACCCCGACCGGTTCGTCAACCACATCGGCGACTACCTGGTCTTCATGGTGCTCATGGGGTACCTCCGCAACGTGCGCTACCTCGACTTCCCGCGCCGCGGCATGGGCTTCGTCAAACGGTTCGGCATGTTCCTGCTCGCGCCGATCTACGGCGTGATCCAGCTGACCCTTCTCACCCCCCTCCGCTTCTACGCCCTGTTCACCCTGCACAAGGGCAGTTGGGGCACCCGGCAGGGCGGCGTCGAGGTGTCGGTGGCCGGCGATCACGAGGCCGATGTGACGGAGATCTTCGAGGAAGAGGACCCGTACTCGGACAAGAAGGTCACCGAGACGCTCCAGTTGATGCGCCTCGAAGGCGTGGCCCTGCGCACCCGGCCCCGCCCCTCCGGCCCGATCCCCACCCAGCCGCAGCCGCTGCCCGGCTACGACGAGCAGCACGCGCACGTACCGCAGCAGCAGGTGAGCTGGGGGACGTCGGCCCCGGCCGGACAGCAGCAGTGGCAGGGCGGCGGCCCGCACGACCCGTACCAGCAGAGCTACAACCCCCAGCACCAGCAGGGTGGTTACCAGGACCCGTCCTGGCAGCAGGGCAACGGACAGGGCAACGGACAGGGCTGGTAGGCCCGAGACGGGCCTCCACAGGGCTCGAGGAGCAAGAAAAAGAGGGGGCGGCCATGCGGCCGCCCCCCTCGTCGTTGCCGAGGCCTCACGTGTACGAGGCCATGGCCTCCTCGACCGTGAGCACCGGGATGCCCCGGTCCTTGATCGCTTGCATCAGCGTGGTCAGGCCGGCCTTGCCGATCTCCGTACTGCTCGCCGGGGCGCCCTCGACGATCCTGTGGAGGCACAGGACGAGCCAGTCACCGTTGTTCGCGCAGCGGTCGAGCTTGCCGCCCGCGCCCGTCACCCGGGACAGGGCCGTACCGCCGATGCCCGTGCCGTCGTTGATGCCCGTCAGCGCCTTGAGGCGGTACGGCATCGCAGGGGCGAAGGACTCGATCGTCTCGGAGATGATCGACCGGGCCGTGGTGAAGTGCCGGCTGGCGATCTCGTCCACCGGAACGCCGTCCGTCGTCTTCTCGAACGAGCCGTGCGGATAGGCGAAATGCTCGCTGGTGAAGCCGTTGCCCACCAGCCACTCGCGCAGCTTGCGGAAGTCCTCGTCGGCCTGTTCCGCGGTGAGCTTGGGGTAGCTGGCGGTGTGGGTGGCGTTCGCGTACGAGTGCCCGCCCATCTCCCAGCCCGAGAAGTCCTGCATCGAGCGCATCTGGCCGACCGTCAGGAAGCTGCCGGTACCGATCGCGTCGGCGATGTTGTAGACCGTGCCCGAGTAGCCGAACTGGTCCATCACCGGCCGGGCCAGATCGTGGATCGACTTGTGGGAGTCGTCGAAGGTGATGGAGACGACGCCCTTCGGGAAGACCGAGGTGGTGTCCGGTATCAGCTCGACGGCCTGCAGCCGGTAGGTCACCGGCCCGCCCGCGTTGTCGTACACCGCGAACGACATGTCGGTGAAGCCGGTCTTGGTGGACGGGGCGCCGGCGGCGGAGATCGAGTACGTGCCGGCCGCGCTGGTGACGTCGGCCCACTGCAGATGGACGGTCACCCATTCCCCGGACTGCACGTAGTTGGTCGACGCCGTCGAATGGGCGTGCAGGGTCCAGGAGAAGTAGTTCGCGAAGGAGCCACTGCCCAGATAGAAGACGATCTTGGACAGGTTGGTCACGTTCTCGACCCGGAAGACGAGCCGGATCATCTTGCCGGTCAGGTTCTGCGCCGCCATACCGGTCTTGCGGACGTACGACTGCTTGCCGGTGCCGTTGGTGGTGACGCGTACCGACTGTGTCCCGCGTACGAAGGCGGACGCGTCGTTCGCCTCGGCCGACGCGGTGCCCCCGCCCGAGGGGGTCCAGCCGTGGGAGGCCTGGAACTGCTGGGACCAGGTGGCCCGGCGGTACTTGGGACGGCGTCCCGACGGGGCGTAGGGCGGGGGTGTGGTGAGGCCCCCGATGGCCGCCTCGGCGGCCGAGGCGGCCACGGGCTGGGCCGCCTGGGCGCCCAGCCACGCACCGCCTCCGCCCGCCAGGGCGACGCCTCCCGTGCCGCCCATGAGCAGCGCGGCGCGCCGGCTCAGGGAACGGGCCGAGATACGGGAATGCTCCTTGCTCAACGAGACTCCTGAACGGTGTCGAAGTAGTTCATGCCGCTGCCGCTGTATTCCTTGACGGCCGCGTCGACGTCCTTGACGGACAGGACGTCCTTGGCGTTGTAGTACAGCCAGTCGACCTTCATGTCCCAGGCACGGGCGCCCTTGAACGGCAGGTCGACGAACCAGTGGTTGAAGTTGATCGACATGCCCGCGCGCGGGGCGTACTTGCCGCTGCTGGAGAAGAGCTTCCTGCCGTCCATGCGGTACGTGACCCTGCCGTCCTCGACGGTGATCATCATGGTGTGCCAGCCGGCCAGGCTCTTGTGGGTGGTGGTGTAGACCCGGTCGTTCTTCTCGTGGTCGTACCAGGTCACGGTGTCCAGCTTGGGACCGAGCCGGCCCCAACCGCCGTTCGGCATGTACTCGTTGTCGAGTTCGCTGTACGTCTTTCCGCTGCCGCCGATGGTGTAGAAGGTCTGGTTGACGTGGTCGCCGCCCTTGCCCTCGGCCGGGTCGTCGCTGAAGTGGATCCGGGCGGCGTAGGTGCCGTCGCGGAACTCACGGCTCGCGGTGCCGAGGCTGGCCTGCGTGGTGCCGGACTCGGTGCCGTCGGTGGCGGCGCGCAGGTTCAGCACCTGTCCGCCGTCGAGAGCGTCCTTCTCGGCGGGGAAGGTGACCCCGTCGGCCGACCAGGTGTCGTCGATGCCGGGGCCGCCCTTGCTGGTGCGGACCAGCCAGCCGTGCTTGAACAGTGCGGGGTCCTTGGCGCCGACGTAGTCGAAGTCGTCGAACAGGACACCGGCCGGAGCCTGGGGCAGGGGCGCTGGCGCGCCGGCGGCCTTGGCCGACGCGTCCTTCTTCCCGCCGCCGTCCGGTTCGTCACCCCAGGCGAGGACGCCCCGCTTGTACGCGGTGACCTTCTTCGACTCCTTGTAGGTGGTCTTCTCGGCGTCGAAGGAGCGGTCGTTGGACTGCGTCAGCTTCTTGTGGTCGGCGCGGAACAGCTGGACGTCGATGCCCTTGCTGTTGGCGCCCGGCTCCAGGGTGCCCGCGTCCTTGGTGAACCGCAGCTCCAGGTAGTGGTCGGCGTCCTCGGTGGGATCGTCGAGCGCGGTGACCGTACCGGCGATGTTCGAGCAGCCGACGGAGGCCTGGACGCAGTTGTAGGCGTACGCGGAGGTCTCGTCGGCGGTGAAGTAGTACCGCAGCGTCAGATCGGTGAGCGGGAGCGGCTTCTCCGAGTCGTTGAAGACCTCGAGCGACGGCTTGGCCGCCGCGGCGGTGGCCGGGGTGTCGGTGCGGTACCGGACGGTGAGCTCCGGAGGATCCGGGTTGGCCGCCTTCCACACGGGATACAGGGCGGTGGCACCTGCGGCGACCACACAGATCAGGAGGAGCAGCCTGATCTTGGGCCAGACCCGTCGACGGGGTGGGCGGCGGCGGGTGGTCGCCACGGTGAAACTCCTTCGCACGGCACTGAACGGTCTGACTGAGCGGTCGGACTGAACGGTCGAACTGAACGGTTCAACCGGCCGGTTCGACTGACCGGTCTCAACTGACCGGCAGAACCGGGCGGTCGCCGGTCAGTGCATGGGCCGAAAGCGCCGAAAACGTCAGCGCAACCGTCATTGCCATGTAAACAAGTGGTCGGATTGTGTGAGGATCCTATCCGTTGCGGCATGCACAAGGGGGGCGGAACGCAAGGATTCCTTACCCTGCGCCCCACCCCCCTCAGGGGTATCGCGTTACGCCGGGACGCTCGCCACGCCCGGAGCCAGGAACTTCTTGCCGTTCACACGCTCGGAGACACCCTCGCGGTCCAGGTACGGCGTGATGCCGCCCAGGTGGAAGGGCCAGCCCGCACCGGTGATCAGGCAGAGGTCGATGTCCTGGGCCTCGGCGACGACGCCCTCGTCGAGCATCAGCCCGATCTCCTGCGCCACCGCGTCCAGGACGCGCTCACGGACCTGCTCCTCGGTCAGGACGGTGTCGCCCTGCTTGAGCAGCGCGGCGACCTCCGGGTCCAGCTCGGGCTTGCCGCTGTCGTACACGTAGAAGCCGCGCTTGCCCGCCTTGACGACGGCCGCGAGGTTCTCGGAGACCGTGAAGCGGTCCGGGAAGGCCCGGTTGAGGGTCTCGGAGACGTGCAGACCGATCGCCGGACCGACCAGCTCCAGCAGGACCAGCGGGGACATCGGCAGACCGAGCGGCTCGACGGCCTTCTCGGCGACCTCGACCGGGGTGCCCTCGTCGATGACGTTCTGGATCTCGCCCATGAAGCGGGTGAGGATGCGGTTGACGACGAACGCCGGGGCGTCCTTCACCAGGACCGCGGTCTTCTTCAGCTTCTTGGCGACGGCGAACGCCGTGGCCAGCGAGGCGTCGTCGGTCTGCTCGCCGCGGACGATCTCCAGGAGCGGCAGCACGGCGACCGGGTTGAAGAAGTGGAAGCCCACGACCCGCTCGGGGTTCTTCAGTTTCGACGCCATCTCGGAGACCGAGAGCGACGAGGTGTTGGTGGCGAGGATCGCGTGCGCCGGGGCGACCGCCTCGACCTCCGCGAACACCTGCTGCTTGACGCCGATCTCCTCGAACACGGCCTCGATGATGAAGTCCGCGTCCGCGAAACCCTCGGCCTTGTCCAGCACACCGGTCACCAGCGCCTTGAGGCGGTTGGCCTTGTCCTGGTTGATCCGGCCCTTGCCGAGCAGCTTGTCGATCTCGGCGTGGACGTAGCCCACGCCCTTGTCGACGCGCTCCTGGTCGATGTCGGTCAGCACGACCGGCACCTCAAGGCGGCGCAGGAACAGCAGCGCCAGCTGCGAGGCCATCAGGCCCGCGCCCACGACGCCCACCTTGGTGACCGGACGCGCGAGGTTCTTGTCGGGCGCGCCGGCCGGACGCTTGCCGCGCTTCTGCACCAGGTTGAACGCGTAGATGCCGGCGCGCAGTTCACCGCCCATGATCAGGTCGGCGAGCGCCTGGTCCTCGGCGTCGTAGCCCTGCTGCAGGTCGCCGTTCTTGGCGGCGGCGATGATGTCGAGGGCGCGGTAGGCGGCCGGGGCGGCCCCGTGCACCTTGCTGTCCGCGATGAAGCGGCCCTTGGCGATCGCCTGGTCCCAGGCCTCACCGCGGTCGATCACCGGGCGGTCGATGACGATCTCGCCCTTGAGGACGGCGGCCGTCCACAGCAGCGACTGCTCCAGGAAGTCGGCGCCCTCGAAGATCGCGTCGGCGATCCCGAGCTCGTGGACCTGCTGACCCTTGAGCTGCTTGTTCTGGTTGAGCGAGTTCTCGATGATCACCGAGACGGCCTTGTCGGCACCGATCAGGTTGGGCAGCAGCGTGCAGCCGCCCCAGCCCGGGACCAGACCGAGGAAGACCTCGGGCAGCGAGAACGCGGCGATCGCGCTCGACACCGTGCGGTACTGGCAGTGCAGACCGACCTCGACGCCACCGCCCATCGCCGCGCCGTTGTAGTAGGCGAAGGTCGGGACCGCGATGCCCGCGAGACGCTTGAAGACCTCGTGGCCGCCCTTGCCGATGGCGAGCGCGTCCTTGTGCTCCTTCAGCAGCTCGACGCCCTTGAGGTCGGCGCCGACCGCGAAGATGAACGGCTTGCCGGTGACACCGACACCGACGATCTCGCCGGCCGAGGCCTCCTTCTCGACCTGGTCGATGGCGGTGTTGAGGTTCGCCAGCGAGGCCGGGCCGAAGGTGGTCGGCTTGGTGTGGTCGAGGCCGTTGTCCAGCGTGATCAGGGCGAAGCGCCCGGCGCCGAACGGCAGGTCCAGGTGGCGTACGTGTGCCTGGGTGACGACCTCGTCGGGGAAGAGGTCGGACGCACCCTTCAACAGCTCGGTGGTGGTGCTCACTTGTCCCCCTCGAAGTGCGGGTTCTCCCAGATGACGGTGGCGCCCATGCCGAAGCCGACGCACATCGTGGTCAGGCCGTAGCGGACGTTCGGCTGCTCCTCGAACTGGCGGGCCAGCTGCGTCATCAGACGGACGCCGGAGGAGGCCAGCGGGTGACCGAAGGCGATCGCGCCGCCGTACTGGTTGACGCGCTCGTCGTCGTCCGCGATGCCGTAGTGGTCGAGGAAGGCCAGGACCTGGACGGCGAAGGCCTCGTTGATCTCGAAGAGGTTGATGTCCTCGATCGACAGGCCCGCCTTGGCGAGCGCCTTCTCCGTGGCCGGGATCGGGCCGTAGCCCATGACCTCCGGCTCGACGCCCGCGAAGGCGTAGGAGACCAGGCGCATCTTCACCGGCAGGTCGTGCTCGCGGGCGAAGTCCTCGCTGGCGATGATCGAGGCGGTGGCGCCGTCGTTCAGACCGGCCGCGTTACCGGCGGTGACCCGGCCGTGCACACGGAACGGGGTCTTCAGACCGGCCAGGTTCTCCAGGGTGGTGCCCGGGCGCATCGGCTCGTCGGCGGTGACCAGGCCCCAGCCCGTCTCACCGGCCTCCGGGTTGGTACGGCGTACGGAGATCGGGACCAGGTCGGCCTGGATCTTGCCGTTGGCGTACGCCTTGGCGGCCTTCTCCTGCGAGCGCACGGCGTACTCGTCGGCGCGCTGCTTGGTGATGTGCGGGTACCGGTCGTGCAGGTTCTCGGCGGTCATGCCCATGAACAGGGCGGACTCGTCGACCAGCTTCTCGGAGACGAACCGCGGGTTCGGGTCCACGCCCTCGCCCATCGGGTGGCGGCCCATGTGCTCCACGCCACCGGCGATGACGGCGTCGTACGCGCCGAAGGCGATGGAGCCGGCCGTGGTGGTCACGGCGGTCAGGGCGCCCGCGCACATGCGGTCGATGGAGTAGCCGGGGACCGACTGGGGGAGACCGGCGAGGATGCCGGCCGTGCGGCCCAGCGTCAGGCCCTGGTCGCCGATCTGCGTGGTCGCGGCGATGGCGACCTCGTCGATCTTCTTCGGGTCGAGGCCGGGGTTGCGGCGCAGCAGCTCCCGGATCGCCTTCACGACGAGGTCGTCGGCGCGGGTCTCGTGGTAGATGCCCTTCGGGCCCGCCTTGCCGAACGGGGTACGGACGCCGTCGACGAAGACGACGTCCCTGACGGTACGAGGCACGATGGCTCTCCTCCAGATGCGGGACGGCACTGCTGCGATGCGCTGAGCGCGCGCTCAGGATCCATGCTACTTGTGGGTAACGTAGCTGCACAGTCCTGCTGCTCCAAGCGGCGAAGGTCACACCTTCGGCGGAGCCGTCGAGCCCCGTGGGGTCAGGACGGGAGTGGGTACCGGATGCGACCCGGGCCCCTCTCCCATGATCACCCCGAACAGCGTCCGCGCCGCCTCCACCCCGAACCCGTGCACGTCATGGCTCATCGCCGAGAGCGTCGGATGCGTGAGCCGGCACAGCTGGGAGTCGTCCCAGGCCAGCAGGGAGACGTCGTCGGGCACGCCCAGCCCCATCTCGGCGGCCACCGACAGCCCCGCCACGGCCATGATGTCGTTGTCGTAGACGATCGCGGTCGGCCGGTCCGCGGGCGCCGCCGTCAGCAGGGACCGCGTCGCCCGCGCCCCTGCCTCCCCGGAGTAGTCCGTGGCCACCTGCCAGGCCCCCGCCAGCTCCAGCGCGCGGGCCGTCCGGTCGAAGGCGGCGGTCCGCATGGAGCTGTGCCCCAGGGCCGCCGCGCCCCCGACCCGGGCGATCCGCCGGTGCCCGAGCGCGGCGAGGTAGCGCACCGCCTCCGTGACGGCGGTGGCGTCCTCGGTCCACACCGAGGTGAGCGCGCCGGTCAGCGACGGATGCCCGACCGCCACGACCGGCATTCCGAGCCGCTCGACCGCCGCCACCCGGGGATCGTCCGTGCGGAAGTCCACCAGGATGGACCCCCCGATCTGCCGCCCCCGCCACCACGTCTCCTGGAGCGCCACCTCCTCCTCGACGGTCCGCACCAGCCGCAGCAGCAGGGAGCAGGAGTGCTCGGTCAGGACGCTCTCCACGCCGGAGATGAACTCCATGTAGAAGGGTTCGAGCCCGAGCAGCCGGGCGGGCCGGCAGATCGCCAGCCCCACCACGTCCACCCGCGAACCGGCCAGCGTCCGGGCGGTGAGGTTCGGCGCCCAGCCAAGCTCCCGCGCCGCCTCGAAGATCCGCTCCCGGGTCGCCTCCGACAGCCCCGGCTTGTGGTTGAAGGCGAGGGACACCGCCCCCTTGGACACACCGGCGCGCGCGGCGACGTCCTTGATGGTGACGCGGGGGGCCGGGGTGGCCGTCATCGGCTGGGCCCCATGCAGTACAGGGCCGACCGGGCGGCGGCCGCCGCATCCTGATCGCCCCGGGGCTCCCAGCCGCGCACCCCGATGGTCACGCGTTCCCCGGGCAACAGCGTGACCAGCCCCCGGTCCGCCCTCGCGGCCGGGTCCAGCCGGTCCGCCTGGAGCAGCAGGTCCCGTACGAGGGTGCGGGCCGTCACCTCGATCCCGCCCGGCACCGGCGCGACGTCGAACTCCGGCCGGGGATACGGGATGTCGCGGTCCGGCGTCGGGAAGTGCAGCGCGCGCAGGCCGTCCGCGTCCGCGACCAGGAACTCCTTCGGACCGGCCGGCTCCAGCTCCCGCGGCACGTCGACGTCGGCCACGGACCGCCTCCCGGCCGTGACCGCCACGTTCGCCGTACCGACGACCACACCCTCAACCGACATCCGCCGCAGCGTCACCGTGCCCGACCACACCTCGGCCGACTGGTTCACTGCGGTCAACACCAGCCCCTGATCCCGCACCTGAAGGGTGAGCAACCGGTCCGCGTACAGCCGGCGCAGCTCGTGGTAGAGCGGTTTCTCGCGGCCGTCACCGTCGATCGCCGCCCAGGAGGTCACCGGCCAGCAGTCGTTGAGCTGCCAGACGACGGTGCCCGCGCACACCGGCCAGTGCGACCGCCAGTGCTCGATCCCGGCGGCGACCGCACGGGCCTGGTTGACCTGCGTGAGGTAGTGCCAGCGGTCGAAGTCTCCCTCGGAGAAGGCGAAATGGCGTTCCAGTCCCCGCCGCAGCTTGCCGTTGCCGTCGTCGGCCTTCTGGTGGTGCAGCATGCCGGGGGAGTCGGGCGCGAGCTCCTCTCCCGGGAGCGCCCGCCGCAGCGTGGCCCACGCGGGCGGCGCCTGCCAGCCGAACTCGGCCACGAAACGCGGCACATCGGCGCGGTAGGCCGCGTAGTCCTCCCGGTTCCACACCTCCCAGGAGTGATGGGTGCCGTGCGCCGGATCGTTCGGATGGTGCTCCCACGACCCGGACCAGGGACTGCCCGCCGCGTACGGCCGCGTCGGATCCAACTCGGCCACCACCCGCGGCAGTACGCCCAGGTAGTACCCCTCACCCCAGGATTCCTGGGCCAGCCGCTCCTCCCAGCCCCAGTCCCTGAACCCCCACAGGTTCTCGTTGTTGCCGTTCCACAGCACCAGCGAGGGGTGCGGCATCAGCCGGACGACGTTCTCGCGGGCCTCGGCCTCCACCTCGCCGCGCAGCGGCTGCTCCTCCGGGTAGGCCGCGCAGGCGAACGGGAAGTCCTGCCAGACCAGCAGCCCGAGTTCGTCGCAGGCGTCGTAGAAGTCCTCGCTCTCGTAGATCCCGCCGCCCCACACCCGCACGAGGTCCACGCCCGCGTCGGCCGCCTGGCGCAGTCGCTCGCGGTACCGCTCGCGCGTGATCCGGGACGGGAAGACGTCGTCCGGGATCCAGTTCACGCCGCGCGCGAAGAGCCGCTCCCCGTTGACGACGAAGGTGAATCCGCTGCCGTGCGCGTCGGACCGCCGGTCCAGCTCGACGGTCCGGAATCCGATCCGCCGCCGCCACACATCCAGCGGACGTTCGTCGTGCAGCAGCGTCAACTCGATGTCGTACAGCGGCTGTTCACCGTACCCACGCGGCCACCACAGCCGTACGTCCGGCACCGAGAGGCGTACGACCCCCCGCGTCCCGTCGATCTCCGCGCGCGCCCGCACCCCGCCGACCGTCGCCTCGACGGCGAGTGCTGCCTCCACCCGGGACCGCTCGACCTCGACCTGCAGCTCGACCCGCCCCCGGCCGTCCTCGACGGTCACCAGGGGCCGCACCCGCGCGATCCGGGCCGTCGACCAGCGCTCCAGCCGCACCGGCCGCCAGATCCCGGCCGTCACCAGGGTCGGCCCCCAGTCCCAGCCGAAGGAGCAGGCCATCTTGCGCAGGTACTGGTAGGGCTCGGTGTACGCTGCGGGCCGCTCGCCCAGCTTCCCGCGCACGGCCTCCGCCTCGGCGTACGCGGAGACGAACCGCACCGCCAGCCGCCCCCCGAGGCCGGTCACGTCGAAGCGGTACGAGCGGTGCATGTTCCTCGTCCGGCCCAGGAGTTCGCCGTCGAGCAGGATCTCCGCCACGGTGTCGAGGCCGTCGAAGACCAGGTCGATCTGCTCGTGCCCGTCGACCGCCGGCAGCTCTCTCTCGTACGTCCAGTCCCGGCGCCCCACCCAGGCGACCTCTGACTCGTCGCGCCCGAGAAAGGGGTCCGGGATCACTCCGGCGGTCAGCAGATCGGTGTGCACGCAGCCCGGCACCGCGGCCGGGAGCATGTCGCTCCCGTGTCGCAGGGTCCATCCCTCGGCGAGCGGTGTGGCCTGAAGCATGCACACTCCTAAACCGATCAACCCCAAGAAGGGGAGAACAACCGTGCATCGTTGGCGAGATAGAGACTTTACCGGTTAAGAAAACGTTGTCAGAGTTCGGAACCAGCCAACCCGCACGTGCTCGTCCGTCCCGTGAACGGAGCTGATGCACATGAACCGCCGTCACATCCTCGCCATGGTCGTCGGAGCCGCCCTGCTCGTCCCGGGCTGCACCGGCACCGGAGGCAGTTCGAAGGGCGCCGACGCCAAGGCGGCCGACGACCCGTCGAAGGTCACCGGCACCATCAAGGTCCTCACCGTCCGCACGGACCTGGTGCAGGACGGCACGATGAAGAAGTACGCCGCTCAGTTCAACAAGACCTATCCGAAGGTCAAGGTCGAGTTCGAGGCCCTCACGAACTACGAGGCCGAGGTCAAGATCCGGATGAACACGGAGAACTACGGCGACGTCCTGCTGATTCCCGCGGTGATCAAGAAGGACG
Organism: Streptomyces cellulosae; assembly: GCF_000721105.1. Taxonomy (GTDB): domain Bacteria; phylum Actinomycetota; class Actinomycetes; order Streptomycetales; family Streptomycetaceae; genus Streptomyces; species Streptomyces cellulosae_A. The sequence goes on along the minus strand of NZ_JOEV01000003.1, from coordinate 89,581 downwards.
ACTACCCGAAGTTCTTCGCCTCGCTGGGCACCCAGGAGGAGCGCTCCAAGAAGTACCGCTTCACCGACTTCACCGCCGTCGACGGCAAGGTCTACGGACAGAGCCCGGTCGGCGTGAGCCCCGGATTCGTCTACAACAAACGGGTCTGGAAGGAGGCCGGGGTCACCGACTGGCCCACCACCCCGGCCCAGTTCCTCCAGGACCTCAAGGCCATCAAGGCCAGGACGGACGCGATCCCGTACTACACCAACTTCTCGGCCGGCTGGACGCTCACGTCCTGGACGTACGTCAACGGCTCGGTCCACTGCGACCCCAAGGCGACCGACAAGCTCGCCGCGGGCGACCCGTGGGCGCAGGGCGCCGACCTGCGGGTGGGCGACACCCTGCTGTACGACACCGTGAAGTCGGGCCTGATCGAGAAGGACCCGACGACCAGCAACTGGGAGGAGTCAAAGCCCCGGACGGCGAAGGGCGAGATCGCCACCCAGTGGCTCGGCACCTGGGCGATCGTCCAGTTCCGGGACGCCGCCAAGAAGGCCGGCGTGAACCCGGACGACATCGGCTTCATGCCCTACCCGGCCCAGGTGGACGGCACGTTCTGCGCCGTCGTCAGCCCCGACTACAACCAGGCCGTCAACGTCCACTCCGCACACAAGGAAGCGGCCCGCGCCTGGATCGACTGGTTCACCGACAAGTCGACCTACGCGAAGGACAACCTCGCCATCTCCCCGCTCAAGAACGCCCCGCTGCCCGAGGTCATGAAGCCGTACGAGGACGCGGGCGTGAAGTTCATCGAGGTGGACGACAGCAAGGGTGCCCAGGTCAAGAACATCGACAACCAGTCCGAAATCGGCATCTACGCCCCCGAGTACCGCCAGAACCTCGTCGACCTCGCCCGCGGCGCCCGCAAGGGCGACCTCGACGGCTTCCTCGCCGACCTCAGCAAGCGCTGGACCGAGGCACGGAAGACCGCGGGGTCCTGATGACGGACATCACCGAGAAGACGGCCTTCCGGGCCGGGGCGGGGGCGGCACCCGCCCCGGCCCCGGCCCCCGCCACCCGCCGGCACCGCGGGTGGCGGGGCCTGACCCCCTGGCTGTTCCTCATCGCCCCGCTCGGCCTGCTGATCACCTTCACCTACGCGCCGATCGCGAACATGGTCGCGTACAGCTTCACCGACTGGGACGGCGTGAGCCCGGAACTGCACTACACGGGCGTCGGCAACTACACGGAGCTGTTCACACGCAAGGACCTCTTCCAGGTCTTCTTCGTCAGCGGCTACTACCTGGCCGCCTCGGCCTTCCAGATCGCCGCCGCGCTCTACTTCGCGACGATCCTCAGCTTCGACGTCCGCTTCCGGAACTTCTTCAAGGGCGTGCTGTTCTTCCCGTACCTGATCAACGGGGTGGCGATCGGCTTCGTCTTCCTCTACTTCTTCCAGGACGGCGGCACCCTCGACTCGGTGCTGAGCCTGTTCGGCGTCCACGTCGACCACGCCTGGCTCGGCACCCCGGTCTCCGCGAACACCTCGCTGGCGGGTGTCTCGGTCTGGCGCTACATGGGCGTGAACTTCGTCCTGTTCCTCGGCGCGATCCAGTCCATCCCGGGGGAGCTGTACGAGGCCGCGGAACTGGACGGAGCGAGCCGCTGGCACCAGTTCCGGTACATCATCGCGCCCGGCATCAAGCCCGTGGTCACCCTGACGGTGATCCTGTCGATCTCCGGCTCGCTGTCCGCCTTCGAGATCCCGTACATCATGACCGGCGGGGCGACCGGCACCGAGACCTTCGTGATCCAGACGCTGAATCTGGCCTTCCGGTTCAACAAGACGGGGCTCGCCTCGGCGGCCGCGATCGTGCTGCTGCTGATCATCCTGCTGGTGACCTGGGTGCAGCGGCGCCTCGTCCCCGACGACAAGGTGGACCTCGTATGACACGCCGTGCCGTGGCCCGCACCCTCGTGTACCTGTCGCTGATCGCCGCCACGCTGGTGGTCCTGCTGCCGCTCGGGGTCGTCCTGCTGACGTCCCTCAAGACCGACACGGAGATGGCGGACGGCGGCGGAGCCCTCTCGCTCCCCGACGACCCGTTCAACTTCCACAACTACGTGTCGGCGTTCCAGGGTGGCGAGATGCTGACGGCGTTCGGCAACACCGCCGTCATCCTGCTGGTCTCCGTCGGCGGCACGGTCCTCATCGGCTCGATGACGGCGTACGCCATCGACCGCTTCCGGTTCCGCTTCAAGAAACTGGTGGTCGCGCTGTTCCTGGTCGCCGCGCTGGTCCCCGGGGTGACCACCCAGGTGGCGACCTTCCAGATCGTGAACAGCTTCGGGATGTTCGACTCGCTGTGGGCGCCGATCGTGCTCTACATGGGCACGGACATCGTCTCGATCTACATCTTCCTGCAGTTCGTCCGGTCCATCCCGATCTCCCTGGACGAGGCGGCCCGCCTGGACGGCGCCAATTCCTTCACGATCTACCGCAAGGTCATCTTTCCCCTGCTCAAACCGGCGATCGCGACCGTCGTGATCGTGAAGGGCATCACCGTCTACAACGACTTCTACATCCCGTTCCTGTACATGCCGTCAGAGGATCTTGGCGTGATTTCGACGTCCCTTTTCCGCTTCAAGGGCCCCTACGCGGCCCACTGGGAGACGATCTCGGCAGGAGCGGTCCTGGTGATCCTGCCGACACTGATCGTCTTCCTGAGCCTGCAGCGGTTCATCTACAACGGGTTCATGCGGGGAGCGACCAGGTGAGCGGCCCCCAGCACGTCGCGACGGCTAGGCGGACAGCGCGGCCACCAGAACCGGCGTCACCTGCTCCACCTGCCAGGGCCTGGCCCCGTACCCCGCCAGCGCGGCCCCGACCGACTCCGCGGTGACAGCGGTGGGCGGCTCCCAGCAGACCCGCCGCACCGTGTCGGGCGCGACCAGGTTCTCCTGCGGCATGTTCAGCTGCTCGGCCAGTGCCGAAACCGCCGCCCGCGCCGCGGTCAGCCGGGCCGCGGCCGCGGGGTCCTTGTCGGCCCAGGCCCGCGGCGGCGGCGGTCCCGTCACCGGCTGCCCGGGCTGCGGCAGCTGCGCGTCGGCCAGCGCCTTCGCCCGCTCCACGGCCGCCTGCCACTGCTCCAGCTGCCGGCGTCCCATCCGGTGACCGAAGCCGCTCAACGCGGCCAGCGCGTGCGCGTTGGCCGGAACGGAGAGCGCGGCCTCCACGATCGCCGCGTCCGAGAGCACCTTGCCCGGCGACACGTCCCGTCGCTGGGCGATCCGGTCCCGCGTCTGCCACAGCTCGCGCACCACCGCGAGCTGCCGGCGCCGGCGCACCTTGTGCATGCCGGAGGTGCGCCGCCAGGGGTCCTTGCGGGGCTCCGGCGGCGGCGCCGAGGCGATCGCGTCGAACTCCTGCTGGGCCCACTCCAGCTTGCCCTGCCGGTCCAGCTCCTTCTCCAGCGCGTCCCGCAGGTCGACGAGCAGTTCCACGTCGAGGGCCGCGTAGCGCAGCCAGGGCTCGGGCAGCGGGCGGGTGGACCAGTCGACGGCCGAGTGGCCCTTCTCCAGGACGAAGCCCAGCACGCCCTCGACCATCGCGCCGAGGCCGACCCGCGGGAACCCGGCGAGCCGTCCGGCCAGCTCGGTGTCGAACAACCGCGTCGGCACCATGCCTATCTCGCGCAGACAGGGCAGGTCCTGCGTGGCGGCGTGCAGCACCCACTCGACACCCGACAGGGCCTCACCGAGGCCCGAGAGGTCGGGACAGGCCACGGGGTCGATCAGTGCGGTCCCCGCGCCTTCGCGGCGCAGCTGGACCAGATAGGCGCGCTGGCCGTAGCGGTAGCCGGACGCGCGCTCGGCGTCGACGGCGACTGGGCCGGAGCCGGCGGCGAAGGCGGCGATCACCTCCGCGAGGGCGTCCTCGTCGGCGATCACCGGTGGAATGCCCTCGCGGGGCTCCAGCAACGGGATCGGTTCAGGGCCTGGCTCGGAGTTCGGCGCCCCCGTCACAGAAGATCCGCCGTCGTCCGGAGGGGCGCCTCCGGTGGTTCGCAGTGAAACGTCTGCTGCGGTGTCTTGGGCGTCGGTCACCTGTCAAGGGTATCCATGTATGGACAGCACCCGCCGACGGAACGTTCCGTCGGCGGGTGCCTGGGGGGCGTAAACCAGTCAGCTCGGTGAAAGATCCGGTTCATGACGGGTGGGACAGGTGGACGAGGGCCGGCGGCCGAGCCGGTTCACGTCCGTGAAGGGTGTCGGTCAGTGGATGATCCCGGTGCGCAGGGCCACCGCGACCATCCCGGCGCGGTCGCCGGTGCCGAGCTTGCGGGCGATGCGGGCGAGGTGGCTCTTGACGGTCAGGGCGGACAAACCCATCGAGACGCCGATCGCCTTGTTCGACTGGCCTTCGGCGACGAGTCTCAGCACCTCGACCTCACGGCCGGAGAGCTCTCGGTAGCCGCCCGGGTGGCTCGGGGCACCCGGGGGGCGGCGGTGCATACGGGCGGCGGCGGCGCCGATGGGGGCGGCACCGGGTCGGGTGGGGAGCCCGAGGTTGGTGCGGGTGCCGGTGACGACATAGCCCTTGACTCCGCCGGCCAGCGCGTTGCGTACGGCGCCGATGTCGTCGGCGGCGGACAGGGCCAGACCGTTGGGCCAGCCCGCGGCACGGGTCTCGGAAAGGAGGGTCAGGCCGGAGCCGTCGGGCAGGTGGACTTCGGCGACGCAGATGTCGCGGGGGTTGCCGATGCGGGGACGAGCCTCCGCGACGGACGAGGCCTCGATGACGTCGCGCACACCGAGCGCCCACAGGTGGCGGGTGACGGTGGAGCGGACGCGGGGGTCGGCCACGACCACCATGGCGGTCGGCTTGTTCGGGCGGTAGGCGACCAGGCTTGCGGGCTGCTCGAGGAGAACGGACACCAGGCCTCCTGGGGGTGGGGGACGGGGGCGGGTCACAGTCGTCTTCGGCACCAAACCCGTTCGCCTTTAGAGAATGATCACGATCTAGTGAGTAACAATCCGTGCAATTCGGACACGCGGTCGATCACCCGAAGATCGAACGGTTTCGCTCTGCGTCGATACGCGGCCGAAAGTGGCCGTATCGACAAAGTGATGACAAAGGAACCGTCGATCGTCACCCCTCCGCGGAACTCAGCGTGACTGCGGGCCCCGGCGCTGCGGCAGCGTGACCACCGACGCGTCGCCCGGCCCGGCCGGCGGCAGACCCGCGACCTGGGCCAGCAGATCGCACCAGGCGGCCAGGTGCGCCGCGGTGTCCGGTACCCCGCCCAGGCCCTCCCGGGGCGTCCAGGAGGCACGGATCTCGATCTGCGAGGCCGCCGGACGTTCGGACAGCCCGCCGAAGTAGTGGGAGCCGGCCCGCGTGACCGTGCCGCTAGGCTCGCCGAACGCCAGCCCGCGCGCGGAGAGCGCCCCGGTGAGCCAGGACCAGCAGACGTCGGGCAGCAGCGGATCGGCGGCCATCTCCGGCTCCAGCTCCGCACGCACCAGCGTCACCAGCCGGAAGGTGCCCCGCCAGGCGTCGTGCCCGTCCGGGTCGTGCAGCAGCACCAGCCGGCCGTCGGCGAGGTCCTGGTCGCCGTCGACGACCGCCGCCTCCAGCGCGTACGCGTGCGGGGCGAGCCGCTGCGGTGCCCGGGTGGGCTCCACCTCGACCTGCGGCCGCAGCCGCGCGGCTCTCAGCGCCTCCACGGCCGCCCGGAAGGGCAGCGGAGCCGCCGTGTCCTCATGCCCTTCGCCCTCCTCGGTGTCCTTCGCCTCGTCCATTCCGCCAGCGCCGTCCGACAGTCGTCCCTGAGCCGCAGCCATGCGGGGAAGATTAAGGGGAACGGGGGCTTCGTGCAGGGAGAGACACCCAGTTGCCGGGCGGCGGGGTTGCCGTCGGGGCCGGCTCCGGGGCCGTGCGAGACTTGCCCCGTGAGTGCCAACGAGAGCCCCGCGAGCCCCCGGTCGACGCAGCCGTCGGCCGTCGCGTCCGACGCCGTCAAGGATTCCGCCTTCCTCAAGGCCTGCCGGCGCGAGCCCGTGCCGCACACGCCCGTGTGGTTCATGCGACAGGCCGGGCGCTCGCTGCCGGAGTACCGCAAGGTCCGCGAGGGCATCCCCATGCTCGAGTCGTGCATGCGGCCCGAGCTGGTCACCGAGATCACCCTGCAGCCGGTGCGCCGGCACGGCGTGGACGCGGCGATCTACTTCAGCGACATCGTCGTCCCGCTCAAGGCCATCGGCGTCGACCTCGACATCAAGCCCGGCGTCGGCCCGGTCGTCGCGCACCCGATCCGCACCCGCGCGGACCTCGCCCAGCTCCGGGACCTCACCCCCCAGGACGTCTCCTACGTCACCGAGGCCATCGGCCTGCTGACCGCCGAGCTCGGCTCCACCCCCCTCATCGGTTTCGCCGGCGCCCCGTTCACCCTCGCGAGCTACCTCGTCGAGGGCGGCCCGTCGCGCACGTACGAGAACGCCAAGGCGATGATGTACGGCGACCCCGAGCTGTGGGCCGACCTGCTCGACCGGCTCGCGGAGATCACGGCCGCCTTCCTGAAGGTCCAGATCGAGGCGGGCGCGAGCGCGGTCCAGCTGTTCGACTCGTGGGCCGGCGCGCTCGCCCCGGCCGACTACCGCCGCTCGGTGCTGCCCGCCTCGGCGAAGGTGTTCCGCGCGGTGGAGCCGTACGGCGTCCCGCGCATCCACTTCGGCGTCGGCACCGGTGAACTGCTGAAGCTGATGGGCGAGGCCGGCGCGGACGTCGTCGGCGTCGACTGGCGCGTCCCGCTCGACGAGGCCGCCCGCCGCGTCGGCCCCGGCAAGGCGCTCCAGGGCAACCTGGACCCGACGGTCCTGTTCGCCGGCACGGAGGCCGTCGAGGCCAAGACCCGCGAGGTCCTCGACACGGCGAGGGGCCTGGAGGGCCACGTCTTCAACCTCGGCCACGGCGTCATGCCGTCCACCGACCCGGACGCGCTGACCCGCCTCGTCGAGTACGTCCACGAGCGCACCGCCCGCTGACTCACCACGTGTGCCGGGGCCTCGCCCGCCTGCCGAACAGCAGGCCGCGCGGCTCCGGCGGCGGGGGCGTGCCCGGCTTGAGCGGCCAGGCCAGCAGCATCCCCGCGAGGAAACCGACGACATGCGCCGCGTACGCCACCGTGCCGGCGGCGGAGACGCCCTCGCCGGACGAGTACACCGCCTGGAGCCCGAACCAGAAGCCCAGCACCAGCCAGGCCGGCAGCCTCAGCGGCAGGAAGACCAGGAACGGCACCAGCACCCACACCCTGGCCTTCGGATACAGCACCAGATAGGCGCCCAGGACACCCGCGATCGCCCCCGACGCGCCGATCAGCGGGTCCGAGGAGTCGGCGTTGAGGAGCGCGAAGCCGTACGAGGCCGCGTAACCGCAGACGACGTAGAACAGCGCGAACCGCACGTGCCCCATGCGGTCCTCGATGTTGTTCCCGAAGATCAGCAGGAACAGCATGTTGCCCAGCAGGTGCAGCCAGCCGCCGTGCAGGAACATCGCGGTGAACACGGACAGCGGTGGGGACTTGTCGTAGCTCGGCGGTCCGACCACGCAGCCCGCGCCCCGGGCGCCCACGCCGACGTCGCCCGTCGGGACCAGCCGCGGCATCTGATGGTGAATCAACTCCTGTGGCACGGCCGCGTAGTGGTCCAGGAACGCCTGGAGGTGGCACAGCTGGGACAGACTGCTGTCCCCGGCCACGGAACCGGCCAGGCCGGGCGTGAACAGGAACACGAGGACGTTGGCGGCGATCAGCGCGTACGTCACCACGGGGGTGCGGCGCACCGGGTTCACATCATGGACGGGGATGACCACAAGGAAGTAGTGCCCGCGATGCGGGCGGCGAATCGGTGAACGCCGCCGTCCGCGCCTGCGTATGTCTCCTCAACCGCCCGCGGCACGGGGAAGGTGCGTCGCGGGGACGACGTGAGGAACAGGCGATGAACGACCGAGTTACTCCTGCGATGCACGCCCTGCCCGACGGGGAAGCGGAGATCTCCCTGGTGGTGCGACTGCCCTGGGAGGACGTGGCCCGGCTGGGCCAGGAGGCCGGGCGGATGGCCTCGCAGATGCAGCGGCCGGTGACGCTGGACGAGGCGGTGAGCAACCGGCTGCGCTCCACGCGGTCCGCCGCGCACGCGAGGCCGGCGGGGGAGCAGCCGGCGGCGGCGCCGACGCCCATGACGAGCAGTGCGTCGGTGTCCTCGTTGCCGCCGCGGCCTCCGGCGGATCAGGCTCGGCAGGCCATCGAGCGGATCAACGGGACGGCGTAGCCGGGCGCCCGGGTTCGTCGCCCCGCGGCCCTCTCAGAAGGCACGCACCTTCGCAGCGGCCTTCCTCGCGGCTACCAGCACCGGGTCCCAGACGGGGGAGAACGGGGGCGCGTAGCCCAGATCCAGGGCCGTCATCTGTTCCACCGTCATGCCGGCCGTGAGGGCCACCGCGGCGATGTCGACCCGCTTGGCCGCGCCCTCCCTGCCCACGATCTGCACGCCGAGCAGCCGTCCCGTGCGGCGCTCGGCGAGCATTTTCACGCTCATGGGGGAGGCGCCGGGGTAATAGCCGGCGCGGCTCGTGGACTCCACGGTGACCGCCACGAACCGCAGGCCGACCCGCCGCGCGTCCTTCTCGCGCAGTCCCGTGCGCGCGATCTCCAGATCGCACACCTTGCTGACCGCCGTGCCGACCACGCCCGGGAACGTGGCGTAGCCGCCGCCGACGTTCGTGCCGATGATCTGGCCGTGCTTGTTGGCGTGCGTGCCCAGGGGGACGTGCCGTTCCTGGCCGGAGACCAGGTCGAGGACCTCCACGCAGTCGCCGCCGGCCCAGATGTTCTCCTGGCCGCGCACCCGCATCGCCAGGTCGGTCAGCAGGCCCCCGTGGACGCCGAGCGGCAGCCCCGCGGCCCGCGCGAGCGCTGTCTCGGGGCGTACGCCGATGCCGAGCACGACCACGTCCGCCGGGTACTCGGCGTCCTGAGTGGCCACCGCCCGCACCCGGCCGTCGTCGCCCGTGAGCACCTTGGTGACCTCGGCGTCGTCGACCATGGTGATGCCCAGGCCCTCCATCGCCTCGTGCACCAGCCGGCCCATGTCCGGGTCGAGCGTGGACATCGGCTCCTTGCCCCGGTTGACGACCGTCACCCGGTAGCCGCGGTTGATGAGCGCCTCGGCCATCTCGACGCCGATGTAGCCGGCCCCGACGACGACCGCGCGGCGGCCACGCGTGCCTCCCAGCGTGTCGAGGAGCGCCTGACCGTCGTCGAGGGTCTGCACGCCGTGGACACCGGGCGCGTCGATCCCGGGCAGCTCCGGCTGGACCGGGCGGGCGCCGGTCGCGATGACGAGCTTGTCGTACGACGTCCAGGACTCGGCCCCGGAATCGACGTCACGCGCGCGCACCCGGCCGCCGGCCACGTCGATCTTCGTGACCTCGGTGCGCATGCGCAGGTCGATGTCGCGGGCCCGGTGCTCCTCGGGCGTACGGGCGATCAGCTGGTCCCGCTCCGCGACGTCACCGCCGACCCAGTACGGGATGCCGCACGCCGAGTAGGAGGTGAAGTGGCCCCGCTCGAACGCCACGATCTCCAGTTCGTCGGGGCCCTTGAGGCGGCGTGCCTGGGACGCCGCGGACATTCCCGCGGCGTCGGCCCCGATCACGACCAGCCGCTCCCGCCCCTGCTCCGACCCACTCGCCGACTCACTTTCCGACCCACTCCTCGTACGGCTCATGCTCATGCGAACACACCAGAGGGGCAGGGCATTTCGGTCCCGCCGCTCACTTCTGGGCGGCTCAGTTCCGGTCGCCGCCCTCCTGCGGGCGGGTGGGCTCGGGGGCGGGCCGGGCCGTCGGCAGCGGGCCCAGAGTGGTCGTCGCGGGCGCCGGGGGCGGCCGTCGCGGCAGGCGGGGCCGGACGACCCGCAGCCACACCAGGACGATCAGCGCGGCCACCGCCACGAACGGCAGCACCGCCCCGACGGCGACGGCGAGCCAGCGCAGCATCGTCACGAAGGCGTCCCAGCCGCCCGCCAGCGCGTCCACGAACCCGGGGTCGTCGTCCTCCTTCGCCGCCTTCTTCACCGGTGTCTCGGCCAGGGACAGGGTGATGGTGGCCAGACTGGTGCGGTCCTTCAGGGACGCCTGCTGCGCCTCCAGCGCCTCCAGGTCGGACTGGCGCCGGCTCAGCTCGCCCTCCAGCGTCACCACGTCACTGAGCTTGGTCGCCCGGTCCATCAGCTCCCGCACCCGGGCCACGCTGGCACGCTGCGACGTGATGCGGCTGTCCACGTCGACGACCTGGTCGGTCACGTCCTGCGCCTTCGCCGTGCGTTCGAGGAGCTTGCCCGCGCCCTGGAGGTCGGCCATGACCGCGTCGTACCGGTCGACGGGCACCCGCAGCACCACCCGGGTGCGCTCGCGGCCTTCCCCGTCCCGGGTGGTGGACTCGTCGCCGATGTAGCCGCCCGCGTTCTCGGTGGTGGAGCGGGCCTGGTCCAGGGCCTTCGGGACGTCCTTGACCTGCACGGTCAGGGACGCCGTGCGGATGATGTGGCTCGCGGTCACCTTGGGCGGCGCGGTCGCCCTGGCACCGCCCGCCCCCGTCCCCGAGCCGTTGCCGCTGTCCGCCGCGCTGCCGGGCGCGACCCCCTTCGCGTCGCTCTCCGCGGCGGCCTTGTCGGACGTCGCGCCGGCACCGGAATCGCCGGCGTCGCTGCACCCGGTCAGCGCGAGGGCCGCGGCCAGCAGCAGTGCGGCCAGGGCCTGGACGGGTCGTACGGAACGTCGTGCGCGCATGTGGGCTACCCCCGGGGGTCGTGACGACTGACGACTGACGCTCCTTCGACGTCGGACCGGGACGAAACGTTGGGGTGCCGTGGTCCCGATGCGGTCACGGTCAGGACTCGTGAAGGACACCGGGGCTTCGGCGGGCGTGTCAGTGGGGTCTGAGAGGGTGGGGTCATGAGCGCAACGGGTGCAGGACGGGCCAGGCCCTCCTCGGATCGGGTCGTGGTCGTCGGCGCCGGCATCGCGGGACTGGCCGCCGCGCACCGGCTGCTGCGACGCGGGGTGGGCGTGACCGTGCTGGAGGCCTCGGACCGCGTCGGCGGCAAGCTGCTGCCCGGCGAGATCGCGGGCGCGCGCGTCGACTTCGGTGCCGAGTCGATGCTCGCCCGCCGTCCCGAGGCCGTCGCCCTCGCCCGCGAGGTCGGCCTGACCCGCCGTCTCCAGCCGCCCGCCACCGCAAGCGCCTCCCTGTGGACCCGCGGTGCCCTGCGCCCCATGCCCAAGGGCCATGTGATGGGCGTCCCCGGCACCGCGGCCGCCCTGGCCGGCGTGCTGTCCGAGGAGGGCCTCGCCCGTGTCGAACGCGACGCAGACCTGCCCCGCACGGAGGTCGGCGACGACGTGGCGGTCGGGGAGTACGTGGCGGACCGCGTCGGCCGCGAGGTCGTCGACCGCCTCGTCGAGCCGCTGCTCGGCGGTGTCTACGCGGGCGACGCGTACCGCATTTCGATGCGCTCGGCGGTCCCGCAGCTCTACCAGGCAGCGCTGACCCACGACTCCCTGACGGAGGCGGTGCGGGAGATCCAGGCGAAGGCGGCGGCGGGCCGGCAGACCGGGCCGGTGTTCATGGGCATCGAGGGCGGGGTGGGCAGCCTGCCGCTCGCGGTGGCCCAGTCGGTGCGGGAGCGCGGGGGCGAGATCCTGACCGGGTCGGCGGTGACGGAGCTGCGCCGCGAGCCGTCCGGGTGGCGGGTGGTCGCCGGCGACCGGGTCCTGCACGCCGACGCGGTCGTCGTGGCCGTCCCCGCTCCGGCCGCCGCGGCGCTGCTGCGCACCGAGTCCCCGCAGGCCGCCGCCGAGCTCACCGCCATCGAGTACGCCTCCATGGCCCTGGTCACCCTCGCCTACCGCCGCGCCGACGTCACGCTCCCCGAGGGCAGCGGTTTCCTGGTCCCGCCGGTCGACGGACGCACCATCAAGGCGTCGACGTTCGCGTCCCAGAAGTGGGGCTGGATCGCCGACGAGAACCCGGACCTCCTCGTCCTGCGCACCTCCGTCGGACGCCACCGCGAGACGGAGATCCTCCAGCGCGACGACACCGACCTCGTCGAGGTCTCGCGGCACGACCTCCGTCAGGCCACCGGCCTCGACGCCACCCCGCTTCAGACCCGCGTCACCCGCTGGACCGACGGCCTGCCCCAGTACCCCGTCGGCCACCACGCGCGCGTGGCCCGCATCCGCGAGCACGTCGGCGATCTCCCGGGCCTCGCGGTCTGCGGCGCGCAGTACGACGGCGTCGGCATCCCGGCGTGCATCGCGAGCGCTTACGCGGCGGTGGACCAGATCGGCGGCGACCTGAGCGCGGTGCGGGAACTCACGGCCAACCCGGTGCAGAGTCTGCACGGCGGAGCAGGAGAATAAGGACCATGAGTGACGACGCCCCCACCCCCGAGGCCGCCCGGATCCCGAACAAGGGCAAGCTGGCCAAGGACCTCAACGAGGTCATCCGCTACACCCTGTGGTCCGTCTTCAAGCTGAAGGACGTGCTCCCCGATGACCGCGCGGGTTACGCCGACGAGGTCCAGGAGCTGTTCGACCAGCTCGCCGCCAAGGACGTGACGATCCGCGGCACCTACGACGTGTCCGGTCTGCGCGCCGACGCCGACCTCATGATCTGGTGGCACGCGGAGACCAGCGACCAGCTCCAGGAGGCGTACAACCTCTTCCGCCGCACCAGGCTGGGCCGCGCCCTGACGCCGGTGTGGTCGAACATGGCGCTGCACCGCCCCGCCGAGTTCAACCGCTCGCACGTCCCGGCGTTCCTCGCCGACGAGACGCCCCGCGACTACATCAGCGTCTACCCCTTCGTACGCTCCTACGACTGGTACCTCCTGCCCGACGAGGACCGCCGCCGCATGCTCGCCGACCACGGCAAGATGGCCCGCGGCTACCCGGACGTCCGCGCGAACACGGTCGCCTCGTTCTCCCTCGGCGACTACGAGTGGATCCTCGCCTTCGAGGCCGACGAGCTGTACCGCATCGTCGACCTCATGCGCCACCTGCGCGCATCCGAGGCCCGGATGCACGTCCGTGAAGAGGTCCCCTTCTACACCGGGCGCCGCAAGTCCGTCGCCGAGCTGGTCGCGGGTCTCGCCTGATCAGTGCGGGAGCTCGGCGGCCGGCGCCTTTCGGGGGCCGGCCGCCGGCACGGGCTCCGGGTGCGGCGCGCACGCGGCACGACGCCCCGGCAGCCGGCCCTGAAGCAGATACGCGTCGAGGTGAGCGTTGACGCAGCGGTTGGGCCCGCCCGCGATGCCGTGCGTACCGGCGTCCCGCTCCGTCACCAGCACCGAGCCCCACAGCCGCCGCCGCAGTTCCAGGGCCCCCTCATAGGGCGCGGCGGCATCCCGCTCGGCCGCCAGGATGAGCGTGGGGGGCAGCTCACCGGGACCGGTGCGGACATCGAGGGGCTGCTGACGCGGCACGGGCCAGTACGCACACGGCAGGTTCGTCCACACGTTGTCCCAGGTCTCGAAGGGCGCCACCCGCGCGAGCCGGGTGTTGTCCCGGTCCCACACCGTCCACTGGGTCGGCCAGGGCGCGTCGTTGCACTCCACGGCCGTGTAGACCGCCTGGGCGTTCTCCGCCCCGACCGCCGCCTCCGCACGCGGCCCGGCCTGTTCGATCAGCGGCTTCGGGTCACCCTTCAGATACGCCGACAGCGCCCGCGCGCGCAGCGGCCAGTAGTCGTCGTAGTACCCGGCCGACAGGAACGCCCTCTGCAGCTGCCCGGGCCCGACCTTCCCGCCCGCCGGCTCCTTGGCCAGCAGCGCCGCCGCCTTCTCGTAACCGGCGAGCACCTCCTGAGGCGTGTCACCCAGCCCGTACACGTCGTCGTGGCGCGCGACCCACTCCCGGAAGTCCAGCCAACGGCTCTCGAACGCGACCGACTGGTCGAGGTTGAGGCGGTACCAGACCTGCTCCGGGTCCGGGTCCACCGCCGCGTCGAACACCATCCGCCGCACGTGCGAGGGGAAGAGGGCGGCGTACAGCGCCCCGAAGTAGGTGCCGTACGACGCGCCCATGAAGGTCAGCTTCTGCTCGCCGAGCGCGGCGCGCAGGACGTCCAGGTCGCGGGCGTTGTTGAGCGAGGTGTAGTGCCGCAGCGTGTCGCCCGCCCGCTGCGCGCAGCCGAGCGCGTACGCCTTCGCCTGCGCGATGCGCTCCTTCTTGTACGACTCCGAGGGGTACGTCGGTGCCGGTGAGGGCGCCCGGAAGAACGTCCCGGGGTCCTGGCAGGACAGGGGCGCCGAGCGGCCCACCCCGCGCGGGGCGTAGCCGACGAGGTCGTACGCCGCCGCCAGCCGCTTCCACTCGGGGAGCGTGCCGATCCTCGGGAAGTACATCCCGGAGCCGCCCGGCCCGCCCGGGTTGAAGACCAGGGCGCCCTGCCGCGGCACGCGGTGCTTGCTGTTGTGCGGTTCCTCCTGGGTGGCGCGCACCCGGCTGACGGTCAGTCTGATCTGCCGGCCGTCGGGACGGGCGTAGTCGAGCGGAACGGAGACCGTGCCGCACCGGACGGTGCTCGGCAGGTCCTCCTCGGCGGGGCAGGTGCCGAAGTCGATGCCCGCCGCCCGGGCCCGCGCGGCGGCCACCGCCGTGCCGCGCAGCTCGGCCGCCCCCGGGACCGCCGCGGCGCCGTCCGCCGGGGCGGCGACGAGCGCGGTCAGGAGCAAGGCCCCGACGGCCGAGTACAGGGCGGGGGCTTTCATCGCGTATATCCCTTCGGTGCACGTAAGTGATAAAAGGGATGTTTCGTTCGGCTGGGGGTGAAGGCAAGCACCGCCCGCCAGGTGTCGGCCCCAATGCCTCCGTACGCCCCCGGCGCCGGACCCCGCTGCCTGGCTAAGCGCGCCAGTGCTGCGGCTCGCGGTGGGCGAAGGCCGCGCGCAGGTCCGGTTCGCCGATCGCGCGTACGCCGTGCACGGCGACGGAGGTGAGATCCGTACGGTCGTCCCCGCCGCGCCGGGTCAGGGCGCCG
This sequence comes from Streptomyces cellulosae, assembly GCF_000721105.1. GTDB lineage: Bacteria > Actinomycetota > Actinomycetes > Streptomycetales > Streptomycetaceae > Streptomyces > Streptomyces cellulosae_A. Next base: position 74,495 of record NZ_JOEV01000003.1, on the reverse strand, counting down.
AGCAGCCGCTGACCGGCCGGGGAGGCCCAGCGCGAGTACGGGTGGACCTCGATCCGCGCGAGGGCGAGACAGCTCAGGGTGAGTGCGAAGGGCAGCCCGAACCAGAGGGCCACCAGGCCACGCGGCATCTCCGACTGAGCGGGCGTCAGCAGCGCTGTCGCGCCCAACGCCACGACGGCCACCGCGGCCAGCCGAACTTGGCGGACTCCGGCGGCGACCCCCGCCCGGGCGCCGTCGGGGACCGCGAGCCCCGCGCTGACCAGCCGGTCGGCGATGCCGTGCACGGCGTCCGCGGTGGCCGCGGCGGCCCGCACCGGGGCGATCCGCGACTGTCCCTCCGGACCGATGGCTCCTATCACCGACCGCTCCATCTCGTCCTGCCCACGCGGGTCGACAACGGTCGCCCAACCGGTGTGGGCGAGCAGCAGCCGACGCTGCCGGGCCATGGAGACCAGGGTCAGATCGGCGACCCTGCGAGGGCCGCCGGACAGGAAGGCGGCCTCGTAGAGCGTCAGATCGTGGGCGCGGTCGGCGATCGTGTCATCCGCGTCGGCGTCGTCCGCGGTCGCCGCGTGCACGGCGGCCAGGCACAGCCGCGTACACGCCGTGCCGGCGGCGGCCCAGGCCAGCAGCAGGAGGAGGACCCATAACATATGCATTTTTCTATGCGACCGGGGCCGTGCGACGCCATGCCTCGCCCACGATCCGGACGGAGTGTTGTCGGTATGTGACGTTCCGGTGTGTCCGGTCAGGAGGTCTCGGGTGCCTGCGGGGGCGGGCTGGACGCGGGCGGCGGGAGTGAATAGCTGGGGAGCGGTGAGGGTGCGACCGGGATCGCCGGGCTGGGGTCGCTGATCGGGCCGGGCGGCGCCGGGGAGTTGGTGATCGGGGGAGTGCTGCCGGCGGCCATGTCCCGGGCCAGCGCGTCGAAGTCGACGTACCCCGTGGCCTCCAGGACCTTGATGTGGTCCAGCACGGTCGTGTTGGCGTCGTCGGCGAGGGCGCGGACGAGGGAGTTGCGGGTGCTCGCCCGCACCTGGGCGACGACGGAGAACACCCGGCCGTGCGCCAGCCGCAGGATGTTGGCGAACTGCCGGTCGTAGTCGACCCCTTGGGCTCCGTCCAGCGTGGCCAGCCACTGCTTCTGCTGGTCGTTCGGCTCGTTGGGCAGCTCCAAACCGAGCTTGGCGGCCACGTCACGGACCCGTTCGTCCAGGAAGGTGTGCCCCTCGACGAGGTGCTGCCCCGCCGTCCGCACGGCCGGTGTCGTCCCCTTCAGCTGCGCCTGCTGACCGGCGGGCAGCTCCCACAGGCCGGCCAGCCGGACCTTCGTGACGAAGTCCCGGTCGAGACCGGACAGCGGCCCGTACCTCGTCGACACGGTCTGGGCGTTCAGTACGTCCAGGCCCGTGCCGGACCGGTCGGCGTACGACCAGATCGGGAAGATCAACGCCAGGAGGGTCGCCAGCAGGCCGATGATGATGATTCCGGTGCCGGTGAAAATGCCTCTGCCGTTGACGGGGGGTCGCGGTCGCATGGTGCCTCCTGTTGCGGCACCGCACGCTAGTGGGTTCAGGTGCGGGGTTGACATGTTACTGCGGGGTCTGCGTCAACTGCCGTACCGAAGTGAAACGTTGTAAAGGGGAGGGAACGGTGTGAATGGGATGCAAGGAGTGCCGGGCATATCGGACTGAAGGTGACGGAAGCGGGCGTTGAGGTCAGGTCGGGCGGCAGAGGTGTTAGCCGCAGCACACCTGGAGGCTGACGGTGGAGGGGCGGCGGTCTCAGCGGCGCAGCAGGACCCTGCGGGTGGCGCGGGCCAGCCTCACCGTGGGGTGCTGGGACCGCGGGGCCGGCCCCGAGCGCTCCAGCCACCACTCCCGCAACCGCCTCCGTACCGCCGGGTCCTCCGGGTGCCCGGCGAGGAGAACCTGCTCGGCGAAGTTCAGCGCGTCCCGGCGGTAGCCGTCCGGCATCGGGTGGCGGTGGGCGTAGGCGAGGAAGGCGGGACGGTAGGCGGTCCCGAGGATCGACGGCAGGTCCGGGGCGACCTTGGCCACGACGTCCGCCCGCTTCCCGGCGAGGGCACGGGCCTGCACGCCCACCCGCACCCGGTCGAATCCTTCGGGTACGGGGGTACCGGCGACCAGCGCGGACAGCAGGGCGGTCTGGGTCAGGGCGAGGTGCTGGCGGGTGAGGTCGTGGGGCGGGGCCGGAGCGGGAGCGGGAGCCGAGTCCGGGGCTGGAGCCGGCGGAGCCTCGGTCGGTGAGGCTGCCGATGCTGCCGAAGGCTTCGCGCCGCCTTTCTCCACTGCCTCCCTGATGGCCTCCAACTCACCTTCCAGTTCGGCCGGTTCGGGGAAGTTCTCGTCGCGTTCCAGCAGAACTCCCGGCGGGGAGACCCGGGACGCGAGGTCGGTCAGGATGTCGAGGACCGGGCGGGGGACCGGGTGGGCGTGGCTGTCGTGCCAGACGCCGTCGCGTTCGAAGCCGCCCGCGACATGCACGTAGGCGATGGCCTCCAGCGGGAGGCCGGCGAGTGCCTCGGCGGGGTCCTCGCCGCGGTTGACGTGGTTGGTGTGCAGGTTCGCCACGTCGACGAGCAGGCGCACTCCGGTCCGGTCGGCCAGCTCGTACAGGAACTGCCCCTCGGTCATCTCCTCGCCCGGCCAGGAGATCAGCGCGGCGATGTTCTCCACGGCGAGCGGCACCGGCAGCGCGTCCTGCGCGATGCGGACGTTCGCGCACAGCACGTCGAGGGCGTCGCGGGTGCGCGGCACGGGCAGCAGATGGCCCGCCTCCAGTCGCGGGGAGGCGGTCAGCGGGCCGCCCGCCCGGACGAACGCGATGTGCTCGGTGACCAGCGGCGAGCCCAGTGCCTCCGCGCGCTCGGCGAGGGCGGTCAGCCGGCCCTCGTCGGGGCGGTCCGCGCCGCCGAGGCCCAGCGAGACGCCGTGCGGAACCACGGTGACCCCGCGTTCGCGCAGCCGGAGCAGCGATTCCGGGAGGTGTCCCGGGCACACGTTCTCCGCCACGACCTCGACCCAGTCGATGCCCGGCATGCGCTCCACGGCCTCCGCGATCTCCGGCCGCCACCCCATGCCGGTCCCCAGTCGCTCCATGGTCCCCTCCTTCGCACAGCCATACGGCGTGACGTGGGTATGGCCCCGGCAGGCGGACCTGAATCGCTCGGTGGACACGTTCAGAGCAACATTTGAGGTTCGGGCCCGGGCCTTCACAGCGGGCGCCAGGAGGTACGGGCGGGACGGCCCCGGCGTTCAGGCGACCGCCGGCCACCACCGCGCAGCCCGACCGAGTGGCCGCGAAGGCGATCACCGCCCGCCCGGCGAGACCCCGCCCGGCGGGGCGGGCAGGCGAACTCCCGTACAGCCGCCCGTCGTTCGGCCAAGACGATCAGAGCGTCAGCCGCACAGGCACCGACGGCCCGACGCGGCACGGCGCCGACCGCCGGGTACGGCCCGCCCGTTCGCCCCTTCCGGCAGCCGGGTCACCGCAGCGCCGGATGGTCGGCGACCACCGTGCACGAGCCGGGGGCGATCTCGGTGAAGCCGGCGTCGCGTACCAACGGCAGCCCGCTCGTGGTCAGTTCACCCCAGCGGCCGGGGTCGGCGGTCCGCACGGCGAGCGGGAAGCCCGCGTCCCGCCAGTCGGCCCGCTCCGCGTCCGACAGCTCCCACCAGGCGAGTTGGGCCCCGTGACCGGTCTGCGCCATGGCCTTCCCGGCCGACATGTCCAGGTCCGGGTTCAGCCACAGCACGGGCGCCGACGGGTCCGCGGCCACCGGCGGCTCCGGATCGTCGAGGTCGGTACCGGACACCTGGAGCCGCGCCAGGTCCTTGGGCCAGCCGTCCAGGGGCACGGGCGGAAACACCCGCACCTGCGCCGACTTCCCGGTCACCGTGATCCCGGCCAACGCCTCGGCCCGCCGCCACTCGGCCCCCCGGGCCCGCCGCACCACCTTACGGATCCGCGCGTCCTGCCAGTCCCGTATCGCCTGCGCCCACTCGCCCTCCCCGGCCGACCGCTCGTCACCGAGCATCACCAGGACAGCCCGGGCGGCCGTCTCCAGGGCGTCGGTCCGAGCCGGGGGATCGCCCCGCTCCAGGCGTACGACCAGGGGCAGCACGAACTGCGGCGCGTGATCTCGCGCGCTGGGCTCGGACCGGAAAGGGCTGTCACTCACAGACGTCGACTCTTCGCTCACAGGCCCAGTCTGCCAACTCGGCAGCGCGGTGATGCGTGGCCCCAGCCATGATGTCCCCATGCAGCGCGCTCTCCGACTGGACGACGTGGGCCGCCGATACACCATCCGCGGCCCCTGGGTCCTACGCGGCATCGACCTGACGATCAACGCGGGCGAACTCATCCGCGTGGAAGGAACCAACGGCACCGGCAAATCCACTCTCCTGCGCCTCCTCGCCCGCACGGAGGCTCCGACGGAGGGCCGCGTGAGCGGCCGTCCCCGCACCGCCTACGTCCCCGAGCGCTTCCCGTCCGCCCTTCCCTTCACCCCGGTCGGCTACCTCACCCACCTCGGCACCGTGCACGGCCTCACGAGGGCGGCGGCCGCCCGCGCCGCGGACGACTGGCTCACCCGCTTCGGCGCGGCCCCGTACGCCCGGACCCCGATGACGCAGCTCTCCAAGGGCAGCAGCCAGAAGGTCGCCGTGGCGCAGGCGCTCCTCGCCGAACCGGAGCTGCTCGTCCTCGACGAGGCCTGGACGGGGCTGGACACCGAGGCCCGGGGCGAACTGGAGCGGGCCGTCGCCGAACGCACCGCCGCGGGTGGGGCCGTCGTGTTCGTGGACCACGACCCGAGCCGCTTGGCGGGCGTCCCCGACGCGACGTACCGCGTGCACGACGGCACGCTCAACCGCCGTACCGAACAGGTGACGTCACCGGTCGGCCCGTATGTCGTCGTCGAAGTGCAGGGGCCGCCCGACCGGCGACCGCCGACCGCGCCCCACACCCGGGCCGAGGAGCCGACCCCCGGCACCTACCGCCTCACCGTCCCCGCCTCCCACTCGGACGTCCTGCTCCGCGACCTGCTCACGGCCCGCCCGCCCTGGCACGTGCTGAGCGTGATCCGCGCCGACACCCCGCACATTCCCCACGACCAGGAAGACCACAGGTGACCGCCCTCCTCCGCTACCAGGCCGCCCTGCTCGCCCGCTCCCAGCGCTGGCTGCCGCCGTTCATCCTGTACGCCGCCTTCCTGGGCGTCGGTGTGCAGGGCGGCCAGCCGGTGCTCGACTCGCTCGGCTACGCGGCAGCGGCGTTGCTGCCCGTCGCCGCCTGGCTGGTGCGGATCTGTGTCACCGGCGAGCCGCCGGCGGCCGGCCACTGCGTGGCCGCGGCGGTCGGGCCCGGGCGGGCCCATCTCGCCCGGCTGCTGGTGGCATGGGGCGCCTCGGCGGCACTCGGCGCGGTAGCGACCGTCGTCGTCACGTGGATCAGCGATCCCGCGAGCTCCGACCACCAGACCCGCGTACCCCCGCTCCAGGCGGCCGTGGCCGGACTGCTCGCCGCGCTGGCCTGTGCCCTGCTCGGCACGGCCGTCGGGGCCCTCACCACCTGGCCGCTGCTGCGCTCGACCGGCCGGGCGGTCCCCGCACTGCTGCTCGCGGCCCTGCTGGCGCTGGTGGTGTCGGGATCCCCGGCCCAGGCGGCGGTCAGCGGCCTGGTCACCGGCTCCCGCTCCGGCACCGTCGACTTCCCGCTGCTGCCGCTCGCGGGTGCGGCCCTGCTCGCGGCCGCCGCCACCGCGACGGCCTGCGCGCTCACCTCCCGCAGGTCGCCCTGAGGGCCCCGGTCACCCCGAACACGCCGTGCGCTGCGCTTCCTGCCACTCGCAGACCGGGCACAGCGTGATCCCTTTGTACGACTCCGGGTACTCCGTCGGCTGCCGGCACAGCACGCAGTCCGCATACGGAGGCCCGTCCGCCTCGGGCGGCCTGGTCGCGTCGGTCAGGCAGTAGTCGTCCTCGCTCATGCGTCCCAGCGTAGGCCGGTCGTCACCGTCCGGACGCGTCCCCGATCAGCTCGGAGACCTTCACGAACCGGAAGCCCCGTCGGCGCAGCTCCGGCACCACGGTCCGGACCGCCCGCTCGGTCACCGGCGCGGCACTCGTCGTGCAGTGCATGACCACCACCGACCCCGGCCGCACCCCGTCCAGCACCTGCCGGGCCACGGCGTCCGCGTCCGTGGCGAAGGCGTCCCCGCTCACCACGTCCCACTGCACGACGGTCACACCGGCCGAGGTCAGGGTCTTGAGGGCCAGCCGGTCGTAGCAGCCGCCGGGGAAGCGGAAGTACGGCATCGGCTCCGGGACCCCGGCCCTGCGGAAGGCGGTGTACGCCCGTTCCACGTCCGCGCGCATCCGGTCCTGGGAGAGGGTGGGCAGGTCGTAGCAGTCGCCGGTGAAGGCGTGGTGGCTGTAGGAGTGGTTGGCGATCTCGAAGAGCGGGTCGCGGCCGATGGACCGGGCCTGCACCGGGTACTGCTCGGCCCACCGGCCCGTCATGAACACCGTCGCCGGTACCTTCAGCGCCCGCAGCGCCGCGATGAGCCGAGGGTTGTCGAACCGTTCGCCCGCCGCGGCCCGTGGCCCCTCGTCGGCGGTCATGTCGGCGTCGAAGGTGAGTGCGACAGTCCTGCCGTGGGTCCTCGGGCCGTTCCTGAAGACGGGGGTCAGGCCGCCGGGGCCGGGTGCGAGCGTGGGGGGACGGGACGACGAGGACGACGGGATCGCTGCGCGGGGCGCGGACGGGGCCGGGTGGGCGCCTGGGTGGGCGGCCGGAGTCTCCTGGGCGGTGCCGCAGCCGGTGAGGGAGGCGAGGGTCGCGCCCAGGACCCAGGCAAGGGTGACATCATGTACGCGACTGATCACAGTACGAAGGTATGATGATCGGCTTCTTGTCGGTACCGACGCGGCGGGGATGTCACCCGGTCAGCTGTCCGGGCGCGTCAGATGTCCCGCTGCTCCAGCGGCCGGATCGCCGGGCCCTGGATCACCTTGCCGTCCGTGTCGAAGCGGGAGCCGTGGCAGGGGCACTCCCAGGCCCGTTCGGCGGCGTTGAAGGCGACCAGGCAGCCCAGGTGGGTGCAGCGCGCGGAGAGGGCGTGCAGATTGCCGGCCTCGTCCCGGTACACCGCGAGCCGGCCGCCCTCGGTGCGCACGACGGAGCCCTCACCGGGCGGCAGGGACTCGACCGGCGGTGAGGGACGCAGCCGGTCGCCGACGAAGTGGCGGGCGACCTCGGCCTGGGTCTTGAGGAACGACGGGGCCTCGCGCATGGTCGAGCGCAGCCGGCGCGGGTCGTACAGCTCGCTCCACGCGCACTTCTCGCCGGTGATCAGCGCGGTGAGCAGCCGGCCCGCCATCATTCCGCCGCTCATGCCCCAGCCGCCGAAACCGGTGGCGACGTAGGTGTGGTGCGCGCCCGGGTGCAGCGGGCCGACCAGCGGGACGGTGTCCGTGGGGTCGTTGTCCTGGGTGGCCCAGGCGTGGGTGAGGGTGACGTCCGGGAAGTGCTCGGCGGCCCAGTCGGCCAGGTGCTGGAAGCGGGCCCGGGTGTCGGCGGTGCCGGGCGTGAAGTGCTCCCCGGTGACGACCAGGAGACGGTCCTCGCCGTGCGGTGCCGTACGGACCGAGCGCGTGCCCTCGTCCGGGGTGATGTACATGCCCTCCGGATCCCGGTCGGCGCTCACCGTCCCGGCGACGACCAGCTCGCGGCGCGGATGGAGCCGGGTGAACAGCAGCGCCCGGTCGAAGACGGGGTAGTGGGTGGCGACCACGACGTCCCGGGCGGTCACGGTCGCTCCCGTGTCGGTGGTCAGCCGGCACGGCTCGCCCTCCTCCAGACCGACGACCGTCGTGTGCTCGTGCACGTGCGCCCCCTGCCGGACCAGGTCGTCGACGAGGGCCAGCAGGTACTTGCGCGGATGGAACTGCGCCTGCCCCGTCACCCTCACCGCGCCCGCCACCGGGAACGGCAGCCCGGTCTCCGTGACGAACGACGCCGGCAGCCCCGCCTCCCGCGCGGCCCGCGCCTCCGCCCGCAGCTCCTCCACCCGGCCCGCGTCACGGGCGTACGTGTACGCGCTGCGGGGCTCCCAGTCGCAGTCGATGCCCAGCTCGCCCGCGATCTCGGCGGCCCGCTCGATCGCCTCGCTCTGCGAGCGGGCGTACAGCCGGGCGCCCTCGGGGCCCCGGGTGCGGCGCAGCTTGTCGTAGATCAGGGTGTGCAGCGCGGTGAGCTTGGCGGTGGTGTGCCCGGTGACGCCGGCCGCGACCCGGTCGGCTTCCAGCACCGCCACCTGGCGCCCCGCCCGCGCCAGCTCCCAGGCCGTGCTCAGCCCGGCGATCCCGCCGCCGATGACGGCGACGTCCACCGTGAGGTCGTCCACGAGTGCGGGCCGGTCAGGACCGGGGGCGGTCTCGAGCCAGTACGAGCCGCTGACGTGCGGGTTCTCGGTCATGCGGGGCCGAGTACCCCAACCGGGCCGGTTCACCGCGCGCGCAGTCGCCTCCGGCACTCGTCGATGTCGAAGCCGGCTTGCGGGTACTGCGGACCGAGCGCCCTCAGATGCTCCAGGAGGAGCCGGCCCACCGCCCAGTTCCGGTACCACTTGTGGTCCGAAGGGATCACGTACCAGGGGGCGTACGGGGTCGAGCAACGCTCCAGCGCGATCTCGTACGCCTCCTGGAACGCCGGCCACAGCGCGCGGTCGTCGATGTCGGACGGGCTGAACTTCCAGTGCTTGTCCGGGCGGTCCAGGCGCTTGAGCAGACGGCGGCGCTGTTCCTCGTAGGAGATGTGCAGGAAGCACTTGATCACGGTCGTGCCGTCGTCGGTGAGGGACTTCTCGAAGCGGTTGATCTCGTCGTAGCGGCGCTCGATCTCGCCCGTGTCCGCGAGCGCGCGGACACGGGCGACGAGGACGTCCTCGTACTGCGAACGGTCGAAGATGCCGAGCTCGCCGGGGCGCGGGAGGGACTGCTCGACGCGCCACAGGAAGTGGTGCGCCCGCTCCTCGGCGGTGGGTGCCTGGAACGCCCGGACCCGGCAGCCGGACGGGTTGCAGAAGCCGATGACGTGCTTGATCGTGCCGCCCTTGCCGCTGGTGTCCATGCCCTGCAACACCAGCAGCACCCGGCGCCGGTCGCCCGCCGTGCTCGCCGCGAACAGGCGTTCCTGCAGGTCGGCGAGGTGCTCGCCGATACGGGCGGTGGCCGACCGGGCCGCACTCTTGTCCCGGGGGCCGACAGGGGCGGAGCCGGTGTCGCAGGAGGACAGATCGACCGCCTCGCCGCCCGGCACGCGCAGCAGCTCCACCAGATCGGTCTTCCCCTTCTTGCCCGGCTTCCGTCGATGGTCCGTGTCGGCCACAGGGCACCCCTTCCGGCCCGGTTACCTACGCCACGGTCCGGTCACCGCGAACGTCGTTCCGGGTGTGTAGCAGTTGACGTACATCGTCTCGCCGTCCGGGGAGAAGGTCACTCCGGCGAACTCGCCCCACTCCGGTTTCTCGGGCGTCCCGATGTTCTGGCGACCGCGGGCCATCGCGTACACCTCGCCGCGCCGGGTCACGCCGAAGACGTGCTGGGCCCCGTTGCCGTCCTCGCAGACCATCAGGCCGCCGCTGGGGGCGAGACAGATGTTGTCCGGGGACTCGCCGGGGAGCTGGACATCGGTGTCCGGGCCGAAGACGATCACCAGGGTCAGGCGGCGCGCCGAGGGGTCGTAGCGCCAGATCTGCCCGTAGTGGTCGGCCGCCGAACCGTCAGCGCTGCGCGCGAACGACGACACGAAGTAGACGCTCTTCCCGCCCCAGTAGCAGCCCTCCAGCTTCTGCGCGTGCGTGATGCCCTTCGGGCCGAAGTCCTGGAGGCGGACGGGGGTTCCGGCGGCCAGCGGGTCCGGCACGTCCACCCATTCGACGCCGTCGAAAGCGGCGCCTGTCTCCTGGATGGTGGAGAGGTCGGGTACACCGGGCACGCGCATCGCCTGGAGGCGGCCGCCCGCGCGCAGGGACCCCAGGCCGCCCAGCGGCTTGTCGGGGAGGAAGCGGTAGAAGAGGCCGAAGGGCTTGAGGAAGGCGTCCTCGGTCTCGTAGACGACGCCCCGCTTCGGGTCGACGGCGATCGCCTCGTGCTGGAAGCGGCCCATCGCGGTCAGCGGGACGGCGCCGGAGCGGTGCGGGTCGGTGGGGTCGACCTCGAAGATGAAGCCGTGGTCCTTGGTGTAGCCGTTGGTGCCGGCCTTGTCCTCGGTCTCCTCACAGGTCAGCCAGGTGCCCCAAGGGGTCGGTCCGCCCGCGCAGTTGACGGCCGTGCCGGCGATGGCGACCCGTTCCGACAGGACGTTGTTCCGGGAGTCCAGCGTGAGGGCCGTACAACCGCCCTTGCCCGCCGGGTCGTAGGTCAGGCCCTCGACCGTCGGGACGGCGAGGGCGGCGGTGGTGCGGTTCTCGTGGTTGCGGACGAGGTGGACGCGGCCGTGTCTGCCCGGAGAACGCCCGGCGAAGGCGGCCATGCCGTCGTGGTTCGAGGGGACCTTGCCCTCGCCGGAGCGGAGCTGGTCGCCCTCGCGGGAGAGGACCCGGTAGCGGAAACCTTTCGGCAGGTCGAGCAGGCCCTTCGGGTCGGGAACCAGGGGGCCGTAGCCGGTGTGGCCGAGGTTCTGCGCGGCGGCGGTGCCCGCGAAGAGTTCGCTGAGGGCTCCCGTGAAGGCGATTCCCACCCCCAGGGCGCCGGACCGGGCCAGGACTTGACGTCGTGTTGCGGACATGACGGAGCAGCCTTCCTGCTGGCGGACAGGAACTGTGACGCCGCCGTGTCTATCACCTGGGCCGGACTCCGGGAACCACGCAAGGGGGCGTGTCACTGCTCGACCGGGTGGTCCTGTGCCCGCTCCAGGAAGCGCAACAGCTCCACCGGGAACGGCAGGACCAGCGTCGAGTTCTTCTCGGCGGCGACCGCGACGATCGTCTGCAGCAGCCGCAACTGGAGCGCCGCGGGAGTGTCCTCCATCTGCTGCGCCGCCTCGGCGAGCTTCTTCGAGGCCTGGTACTCGGCGTCCGCGTTGATGATCCGGGCCCGCCGCTCGCGGTCCGCCTCGGCCTGCCGGGCCATGGAACGCTTCATGGTGTCCGGCAGCGAGACGTCCTTGATCTCGACCCGGTCGATCTGCACGCCCCAGCCGACGGCCGGGCTGTCGATCATCAGCTCCAGGCCCTGGTTGAGCTTCTCGCGGTCGGAGAGGAGGTCGTCCAGATCGCTCTTGCCGATGATCGAACGCAGGGAGGTCTGGGCCATCTGCGAGACCGCGAACTTGTAGTCCTCGACCCGCACCAGCGCGTGCGCCGCGTCGACCACCTTGAAGTACACGACCGCGTCCACCCGCACCGTCACGTTGTCGCGGGTGATGCCCTCCTGGGCCGGCACCGGCATCGTGACGATCTGCATGTTCACCTTGTGCAGCCGGTCCACGAACGGGACCACCATGGTGAACCCCGGCGGCCGTACGTCACCCGCGAGCCGCCCGAGCCGGAAGACCACCCCGCGCTCGTACTGCTTGACGACCCGTGCAGCCGAGGCCACGTACACGATCCCGGCCGAACCGACTGCCACGGCCGCCGTCACCAGCTCCTGGAGCATCCCGGCCTCCTCGTCGAGAGGTCCGCTATGTCTGCTCCTGCAACGATATGCCCGGCGCCTGGCCCGAGGCCACGATCGGGCTCGGGACCAGGCGCCGGGCGTGCTCACAGAGCGGTGGCGGCCTTCACCGGCTCGCGTTCGGTGACCAGGACCGGTTCGGTGACCCGGACCGGTTCCGTGCCGACCGCGCTGTGCCGCTCGGCCCAGTTCTCCAGGGCCGTACGGCAGGCGTGGTCCAGGTGGTGCAGCCCGGACAGGTCCAGTTCGACCGGGCGGTCCTGGGGCAGTGCCTCCAGGCTGTCGAGGATCTTCGGCAGCCTCAGGAAGGTCGCGTTGCCCGACAGGTACGCCTGGACGGGGCCGGCGCCCTTGTCGATGATCTCCAGCTTGAGGTGCGAGGCCTCCCAGGCGGTCTTGACCACGGACAGGGCCAGACCGATCAGCACACCCTCGAACATGTTCACCGCGACGATGGACACGGCCGTGACCACCAGGATCAGCGCCTCACCGCGGTGCTCCCGCCACAGCGAGACGATCTCGCGGAAGGGGATCAGCTTCCAGCCCGCGTGGACCAGGATGCCGGCGAGGGCAGGCAGCGGGATGAGCGCCAGCGTCGACGGCAGCAGCGCCGCGAACAGCAGCAGCCACACACCGTGCAGCACCCGGGACGCCTTGGTCTTGGCGCCCGCCGCCACGTTGGCGGAGCTGCGCACGATGACCGCGGTCATCGGCAGTGCGCCGAGCGCGCCGCACACCGCGTTGCCCGCGCCCTGGGCCATGAGTTCCTTGTCGTACTCGGTGCGCGGACCGTCGTGCAGCCGGTCCACCGCTGCGGCGCTGAACAGGGATTCGGCGGAGGCGATCAGGGTGAAGGCGACGATCGTGCCGAAGATGGCCGGGTTGGCCAGCTCCCCGAAGGCGTCCATGCCCGGCGGCTGGATGGAGTCCAGCAGCCCGCTCACCTCGACGGTGGCGACCGGCAGGCTGAACGCCAGCGTGACCACGGTGGCCAGGACGACGGCGGCGAGCGCGCCCGGCACCGTCTGCACCTGCTTGGGCAGCCGCTTCCAGCCCACCATCACCGCGATGGTGCCGGCGCCGATGGCGAGAGAGGCGAGCGCCTCGGTGCTGCCGAGGGCGTCGACGGCGGCCCCGGGCAGGCCCAGGATCTTGTCGAGGCCGGAGGTCGGGGGCCTTCAGTCCCGCCGCCGAGTACAGCTGGCCCGCGATGATCACGAGTCCGATACCGGCCAGCATGCCCTCGACGACCGAGACGGATATCGCCCGGAACCAGCGCCCCAGCTTCAGGGCGCCCATCGCGAGCTGGAGCAGTCCGGCGGCCAGCACGATCACACCGAGCGCCGGCAGTCCGAACTCGTTGACCGCCTCGAAGACGAGCACGGTCAGGCCGGCGGCCGGTCCGGACACCTGGAGGCTGCTGCCCCGCATCAGGCCGGTGACGATACCGCCGACGATGCCGGTGACCAGGCCGAGCTCCGCCGGAACCCCGGAGGCGACGGCCACGCCCACGCACAGCGGCAGGGCGACCAGGAAGACGACGAGGGAAGCGGCGAAGTCCTGCTTGAGATGAGGGAACTTTATTCGGTTCTCCATGGCGGTCCTCACAGTGCTCGGAAGGTGTCGGAGGACGCGTCGTGGGTCAGTACCGACCCCGTGTGCACCTCGTAGTACCAGGCGTGCAGGGTGAGTTCGTCCTGCGCGAGCTTCTTGTCGATGAAGGGGTACGAGCGCAGGCGCAGCACCTGCGCCAGGACGTGGTTCTGCACGCCGTCGGCCACGGTCGGGTCCTCGGCCGTACCCGTGGGGCACGGGGTGGCGTGGGTGAGCCAGTCGCGCACGGCCGGTACGGCGGTCAGGTCGTCGCCGCGGACCAGGGCGCCGACGGCGCCGCAGTGCGAGTGTCCGCAGACCACGATGTCGCGGACGCCCAGCACCTCCACGGCGTACTCGATCGTGGCCGCCTCGCTGGTGGGGTGCTCGGAGGCGTACGGGGGGACGATGTTGCCCGCGGTGCGCAGCTCGAAGAGCTCGCCGGGGCGGGCGCCGGTGATGAGGGCCGGGACGATCCGGGAATCCGAGCAGGTGATGAACAGGACCTGCGGGGACTGGCCTTCGGCCAGTTTGGCGAACTCCTCAGGGCGCTGTCCGAACGTACGGGCGTTGTCGATGAGGGGCTGCATACGAGGTGTCTCCTCCTGGCGCGCCACTACGGCGCGTCGGACGTACATGACAGAGGTGGGGGGAACTGCTCTGCTGTCAGCAGCGGAAGACCTGGAGCGCGGCCGGTGAGTGGGCCGTCGGAGGTCTCGACTGCTGGAACGCACCGGTCGGCACCTGTGTGCCTGTGTCCGCCGGCTCCTGGGTCAGGGCCGAGTGCTCGGGCCGATCAGGGGTGAGGCCGGTGGCGCGGTGCCGGTCGCGGGTGCGCAGGGGACCGATCGGGTCTCCCGCGGGATCGCAGTTGCGGTGCGTGGCGGTCTCGTCGCGCAGCGACTTGCCGGAGGGTTTGGTTCCGGGCTGGGCTTTGGCCTCTGCCTGACGGACCGTGTGCGCGGTTGCGAAGGAAGCGGCGGGCGCGAAGAACTGGAGGGCGAGGAGGACGGCGGCGAGGAGAGCCAACGCGGTCCGTACCGACGTACCTCGGAACATGCGCCTCCCTCCAGGTGTTTCGCGCCTTCGATCCATCTCTAGTCCAGACCAAGCGTTGGTCAACGACTGGTCAAGAAACACATTAACCCTGCAAAGTCATTTGCAGGGTTAACTTAACGTTTCCAGCTGAAGAGAGGCTGAAGGCGTGCGGGTTGGTGGCGCGAACCGGCTCTTGATCTTGGTGAGCCGCTCAGGTAGAGGCCGCGTGGAGACCGGCTGAGGAGCCGTCAGGCCGGCTCTACGAGCCCCTTGGCGTCCCGGGCGAGGGCGGTGAGACGGGAGATCGCCCGGAAGTACTTCTTGCGGTAGCCGCCGTTCAGCATCTCCTCGCTGAACAGCCGGTCGAAGGGCAGCCCCGAGGCGAGGACCGGGACCTCACGGTCGTAGAGCCGGTCCGCGAGGACGACGAGCCTGAGGGCCGTCGACTGGTCGGGCACGGCCTGGACGTCGGTGAGGCAGACCGCCCGCAGGTCGTCGGTCAGCGCGCCGTACCGGCTGGGGTGGACGCGGGCGAGGTGCTCCAGCAGGTGCGGGAAGGCGTCCAGCGAGGCGCCCGGGGTGGCGTGCGCGGCCTTGGTGACCTGTTCCTCGCGGAACGGCGCCGGGGCCTTTGGCAGGCCGCGGTGACGGTAGTCCTCGCCGTCGATGCGCAGGGCGCGGAAGTGGGCGGACAGGCCCTGGATCTCGCGCAGGAAGTCGGCCGCCGCGAAGCGGCCCTCGCCGAGCTTGCCCGGCAGCGTGTTGGAGGTGGCCGCGAGCGCGACCCCCGCGTCCACGAGCTTGCCGAGCAGCGTCGAGACGAGGACGGTGTCACCGGGGTCGTCCAGCTCGAACTCGTCGATGCACAGCAGGCGGTGGCCGGACAGGGTCTGCACGGTCTTCTGGAAGCCGAGGGCGCCGACGAGGTTGGTGAGCTCGACGAACGTGCCGAAGGCCTTGAGCTCGGGCTCGGCCGGGGTGGCGTGCCAGAGGGAGGCCAGCAGGTGGGTCTTGCCGACGCCGTATCCGCCGTCGAGGTAGACGCCGCGGGGAGCGGCGGGGGCCTTGGGGGTCTTCGGTGCCTTGGACGGCTTGGGGGTCTTGCTCTTGGCCTTGCGGAAGCCGAAGAAGCCGCCGCCCCGCCGGCCGGCGCCGGTGGCGTGCGCGCCGCCGAGTCCGGCCGCGAAGCCCTCCAGGACGCGCACCGCCTCCGTCTGGCTGGGCTGGTTCGGGTCCGGGATGTAGGTGTCGAACCGCACCGAGTCGAACCGCGGCGGCGGCACCATCTCGGCGACCAGCCGGTCCGCGGGCACATGCGGCTCACGGGCGCACAGGGACAGCGGGGTGACCCCGGCTATGGGGCCGGATCCGGACGCGGCGGTGGAGGTAGGCACAGTTACCCATGCTAAGGGCCGTGCCAGACTGCTGGGCATGCGACGCCTGTTCCCTGTGACCGACGAGACAGCAGCCCGGACCGCCGACGGGACCTCCGAGGAGGCGGCGGGGGCGAGCGGGGACCCCGGCGGTCCCGGCGACCGCGAATGGTCCCTCGCCGAGCTGGCCCACGCCTACGCCTACCCGGACCTCGGTCCCCAGCCCGGTTCCGCGGGGCCCGTGGCCTGGTTGCGGGCCAACATGGTGTCCACGCTCGACGGGGCCGGCCAGCACGACGGCCGCTCGCATCCCATCTCCAGCGCGGCCGACATGCGGATCTTCGGCACGCTGCGGGCCCTCGCCGACGTGGTGGTCGTCGGTGCGGAAACGGTACGCCAGGAGGGATACCGCCCGGCGCGCGAGCGTGCCGAGTTCGCGGGGACGCGCGAGGCCGCAGGCCAGGGGCCCGTGCCCGCGATCGCGGTGGTCACCGCAAGCCTGGACCTGGACTTCTCGCTCCCGCTGTTCACCTCGCCCCTGGTCCCCACCCTGATCCTCACGGGCGCGGCGGCGGCTCCCGACCGGGTCGCCACGGCCGAGAAGGCGGGCGCCCGCGTGGTGGTCGCCGGTGACGGCGTCGGCGTGGAGCCCGCGCGTGCCGTGCAAGCCCTCGTGGAGCTCGGTCACACCCGGCTGCTCACCGAGGGCGGCCCGCGGCTGCTCGGCCAGCTGGTGGCCGCCGGGGTGCTCGACGAGCTCTGTCTGACCGTCTCCCCGCTGCTCACCGCGGGGGACGCGCAGCGCATCGCGGGCGGACCGTCCGTCGCGGTTCCCCAGCGCTTCGCCCTGGTGTCGCTGCTGGAGGAGGAGGGCTTCCTCTTCAGCCGGTACCGGCGGACCTGAGCTGCTTCGCCGTACGGTCCGTCCGGAAACGGGTACGACTCGGTATGACTCAGTACGACTCGAAGAAGGGGCGCCCGGTGTTCACAAGCGTTTTGATGATCGAGAAGGCCCTGACGTCCGCCGACGTGGAGTTCGTCACCACTTTGCACGGGGACGAGGAGGTCGCCTTCCATGTGCTGCTGCAGCCGCGCGGCGACCAGGCGGACCGCCTGCTGCGCGCCATCGACGACGTCGCCCTCGGCGAGATCGACGAGGCGGCGCGGGAGCGCGAGACCCCCGAGGGGCAGGAGGCGCGAGGGCCCGCGGAGCAGGCGCTCGACGTGTCGCTCCGGGCGCTGCGGGCCTCCGGCAGCGAGGCGGAGGGGCGGCTGATCGAGGATCACCCGCTGGACGCGCTGAAGTCGCTGGTGGAGGAGATCGGGGCGGACGAGGTGATCGTGCTGACGGATCCCCACTACGTGGAGGAGTTCTTCCACCGGGACTGGGCGTCCCGGGCGCGGCACAAGGTCGGGGTGCCGGTGCTGAAGCTGTTCTCGCACAGCAAGGCGTGACGTTGCCGTTGCTGCTGGGGCTGGGGCTGGGGCTGGGGCTGGGCCGTCGGGCGAGGTGGTGGCGACCCGGTCGGTCGAGCGCGGCCGGCGGGTGGCCGGGCGCGCCCACACGGCGGAGCCGCCCATGGATAGGGGCCCGCGCCCCTGGGCCGGCGCGGCCCCCGGTGCCGTAGCGAATAGGCTGAGCCGTCGAACATCCGCCGTACCACCACGCACAGGGAGACGCACATGGCCCCCGGCCTTCCTACCGCCATGGACCGACCGCACTTCATCGGCATCGGTGGAGCCGGGATGTCGGGGATCGCGAAGATCCTCGCGCAGCGCGGTGCGAAGGTGGCCGGCAGTGACGCCAAGGAGTCCGCGACCGCCGAGGCCCTGCGCGCGCTCGGCGCGACCGTGCACATCGGTCACGCGGCGGAGCACCTGGCCGACGACGCCACCTGCGTCGTCGTCTCGTCGGCGATCCGGGCCGACAACCCGGAGCTGGCGCGGGCCGCCGCGCTGGGCATCCCGGTGGTCCACCGGTCGGACGCCCTCGCCCGGCTGATGGACGGGCTGCGGCCGATCGCGGTCGCGGGCACCCACGGCAAGACGACGACCACGTCGATGCTGGCCGTGTCGCTGACCGAGCTGGGCCTTGAGCCGTCGTACGCGATCGGCGGCGACCTGGACGCGCCCGGCTCCAACGCCCTGCACGGTGAGGGTGAGATCTTCGTCGCCGAGGCGGACGAATCGGACCGCAGCTTCCACAAGTACGCCCCCGAGGTCGCGATCGTCCTCAACGTCGAGCTCGACCACCACGCCAACTACGCCTCCATGGACGAGATCTACGAGTCCTTCGAGACGTTCGCGGGCCGGATCGTCGACGGCGGGACGCTGGTCATCGCCGCGGACCAGGAGGGCGCGCGGGAGCTGACCCGCCGGGTCGCGGCGAGCGGCGTGCGGGTGGTGACCTACGGCGAGTCCGAGGACGCCGACGTACGGATCCTGTCCGTGGTGGCCCAGGGTCTGAAGAGCGAGGTCACCGTCCTCCTGGACGGCGAGGAGCTCACCTTCGCCGTCTCCGTCCCCGGCCGCCACTACGCGCACAACGCGGTGGCCGCTCTCGTGGCCGGCGTGGCGCTGGGCGTCCCGGCCGCCGAGCTGGCCCCGGCGCTGGCCGCGTACACCGGGGTGAAGCGCCGCCTCCAGCTGAAGGGCGAGGAGGCCGGGGTGCAGGTCATCGACTCGTACGCCCACCACCCGACCGAGATGACGGCCGACCTGGAGGCGATGCGCGCGGCCGCGGGCGACGCCCGGATCCTGGTCGTCTTCCAGCCCCACCTGTTCTCCCGCACCCAGGAGCTGGGCAAGGAGATGGGCCGCTCCCTGGCCCTGGCCGACGCCTCGGTCGTCCTCGACATCTACCCGGCCCGCGAGGACCCGGTCCCGGGCGTCACCAGCGAGCTGATCATCGAGGCGGCGCGGGCCGCGGGCGCGGACGTGACGCCCGTCCACGACCAGGGCGAGGTGCCGGCGGTCGTCGCGGGAATGGCGAAGGCCGGTGATCTCGTTCTCACCATGGGCGCGGGTGATGTGACGGACCTCGGCCCGCGGATCCTGGACCGCCTCGCACAGAAGTAACCGTCTCGCACAGAAGCAAAGGGGTTGGCCATCATGTCGTACGACGTCGACAAGCCGGACGAGCAGTGGCGCGCGGAACTGACCCCGTCGGAGTACGCCGTCCTGCGCCAGGCGGCGACGGAGCCGGCTTTCACGGGTGAGTACACCGACACCAAGACCAAGGGCGTCTACTCCTGTCGCGCCTGCGGCGCCGAACTGTTCACCTCCACCACCAAGTTCGAGTCCCACTGCGGCTGGCCGTCCTTCTACGACCCGAAGGACACCGACGCGGTGGAGCTGATCGCGGACCGCTCCCACGGGATGGTGCGCACCGAGGTGCGGTGTGCCCGGTGCGGATCTCACCTCGGGCACGTGTTCGAGGGTGAGGGGTATCCGACGCCCACGGACCAGCGGTACTGCATCAACAGCATCTCGCTGCGGCTGACGCCGGACGAGGGCTGAGGTCCCGCCTCCGCCCCGCGTCCTCCCGGCGCCGGATGTCCGGCGCCGGGAACGGCACGGCGACCGCCCCGCTCACCCTCCCGGGCTCGCGCACAGGTCCTCCGGCGGGCGGAACGAGCGGTCGGCGGAGGCCTCCTCGGTCGCCTGGGCGCGTACCGTGTCCAACTGCCGCAGGAGTGAGTCGAGATGCTGCTCGGCGGGGTTCCGGAAGAACTCGAGGACCGCGCGGTGGAAGGCGTCCCGCAGTTCGGGCGGCATGGTGTCCGAGGCGTCGAAGCAGAGGGTGCGGGCGCCCGAGGTGAGCAGGGTGTCGATCGTCCGCTCGGTGGGGTCGGCCGGTGTGGGGCCCGTGCTGGTCGGGAACAGCGGGCGCACCGCCGGCTCCGCCTTCGCCCGCCAGCCGACCCGCCCGGCCGGACTCGACAGCCGCTCCACCAGTTCCTGGGCGGCCGGGTCGTCGCTGAAGACGGCGGCCATGTCGCCGGACACCTCGTAGGCGCCGCGGAAGTCGGCCGGCCCGTCCAGGAACCGGGCCGAGGGCTGCACATCGATGTCGGCGCCCGCGTACACGTACCGGATGAAGGCGCTCTGGTGCTCGTGCGTGCAGGTGAAACCGGGGGAGTCGAGCAGACCGCGGGGGCCGTCGGGGCCCGGGGCTCCCTCGTACGACGTGGTGAGGGAGCGTTCGATCGAGGTGGGCGAGCGCTTGCCGAGCAGCCCGGCCCAGGTCGTCCAGGCCCGGCGGACGGCCGGGTCACGCCAGCTGAGCCGACTCATGGCCCAGTCCGTGTACACCGTCGGGCCGGCCTGGTGGAGCAGGATGTCCTCGATCCAGTCGGTGCCCGGCCAGCCCGAGGTGGCTTGCGAGGCCAGGCCCACGCACCAGGCGGGATCGGCGTCCGAGGCGCCCTTCCTGCTCCACACCAGGCTCTTCAGGTCGACCTTCAGCGGTACCCAGTACGTACGGAGCTTGCCGTCCACGATCAGGGTCGGCGCCCACGGCCGGAACGCGCGCTCGGTGATCCCCTGGGCGAGGGGCCTGAGCCGGCCACGGCGGGCGTACTCGGTGAGCTCGCCGATGCTGTTGAGGATCGCCACGTCCGGCGGGTCGTCGGCCTCCAGTTGGGAAACGAGCGTCTCGCGCAGCGAACGGGTGCCCTCGTAGGTGTACGTCCGTCCCGTCCCGTCGTCGAGCTGCTCCAGGGCCGCTTCGAAGGCCTCGCCCTCGGCACCGGTCCACGGCCCCAGGACGACGAGCGGGTCGGGGGCGGGTGAGCCGCAGCCGGGGACGAGGGCGAGAGTGAGCAGACAGGCCGCCGTGAGGAGGGTGCGCAGGGCGCGGCTCCGGACGCGTCTCATACGGCGGCTCCTCGGCGGGTCACCACGAGGTACTCGCGGCGGTAGGTGTGCAGGGCGCCGCCGACCAGGCCGGCGGCGACCAGGCCCGCCGGGAAGACGAACGGGGCCGTGCCGTCCAGGAAGGCGAGCCGTCCGTCGGCGAGCAAGTCGTCGATCCGGTCGGCCAGCACCTCGACGGCCTGGGGGACGGGAGCGCCGAAGGGATGTTCCTCGGCGACCGTCTCCGCCTCCGGCGAGGTTCCCCCGGCGAGCGTGTCCGCCAGGGGGAGCGTCTCCCGCTGTGCGTGCTGCGCGAGCAGCGCGTCGGCCGTGAGCAGCGGTACGGCGAGCAGGGGCAGCGCGGCCGCCGCGAGCGGGAGACTCAGCCGGATCCGGAAGCGGCGGTGAAGGAAGACCACGGTCCGTACCAGACCGGCGGCGAACAGCGTCAGGGCGAGTCCGGCGACCACGGCCGCGGCGAGCACGCCCGAGCCCCAGCCGGCCCGGTCCGCGAGCCGTTCCCGCAGCCGCCGTTCCAGACCGGAGACCCGGTCCACGATCGCGGTCGCCGCCGAGCCGGTGGTGGGCGGGCACGACGGGTAACGGTCGCCGCTCCTGGGCGCGGCGATGCGGGTTGAGCAGAGCATGCTGCGCGCGTACGACAGCTCGGCCTCCCGCAGCACCCGGTCGGTGATGTGCCCCTGGGCCCGGCCGATCCGCCCCGTGTAGTCCACGACCAGCGCGGACACCACCCGTAGTTCCTGCTCCTCGGCCACGGTCAGCGCTCCGCTGCGGGTGACCTGGTTCAGGCTCTGCGTGGCCCGCGCGACCCGGGTCCGGTACCGTTCGCTGAGCCCGCCGATCTCCGTCGCCCTGCCCTCCGCCAGGTTCTCCTCGGCCTCGCCCTGCGCGATGAACAGGGATGCCCGGGCGTCCGCGAGCCCGACCAGCGCGGGCGCCAGCCGGTCCCGTACGTACGCCGAGTCGTCCCGGACGTGGGCGTAGGCCCAGCCGAACGCGCCGAACCCGACGACGGCGAGCAGCGGCAGCGCGACCAGCCGGTCCCGCAGGAAGACACGGTTGGGGGTGCCGGCCGCCGTCGGCCACGCGTACCGCCGGACGCGGCGGGCGAGTTCGACGGCGACCGCGCCGAGCGCCCGTGCCCGGCGCGGCAGGAGTAAGGCAGGCGACGGGCCGGCCGCGGCCCGCCGCGGCCGGCCGGACCGGCTCACTCGCGGACCGTCCCGGCGTTGCCGCCCGGTGCCGGGGGGTGGGCGATCGTCCGGAGCCGGCTGGTGACTCTCGTTCCGAGCCATGGACTGTCCCTGCGGTGTCGGAAGGCGAGCGGACGTACCTCGTATGCGCGGTCGAGCAGGATCTCGGCGACGGCCGCGTCCTCGGGGCCGGCGGACCGGGCGGCCTGGTGGGCGAGGGCGACGTAGCGGCCGGACAGGTCCCGGCGCAGGCCCGGCTCGTCGGACGGCAGACCGAGCCGCCTGCCCGCACCGGCGGCCAGCTCGGCCAGGCCCGGCGCGTCCAGGACACCCCGCGTGAG
This sequence comes from Streptomyces cellulosae, assembly GCF_000721105.1. Lineage (GTDB taxonomy): Bacteria > Actinomycetota > Actinomycetes > Streptomycetales > Streptomycetaceae > Streptomyces > Streptomyces cellulosae_A. Next base: position 52,377 of record NZ_JOEV01000003.1, on the reverse strand, counting down.
CGCACCCCACACGGTCTCCCACGCCTCCGCCGTCATCCGGGTCCGGGCCCCCTCGTCCGTCAGCCCGTGCGCGTGGAAGAGCCGGGTCAGCCGCTCCAGCACCTCGCGCAGCCGCTCCGCCGCCTCCTCGGGCCGCCCGGCGGTCCGCACATGCTCGACCCCGACCCGAACGGCTGCCGTACGGGCGGCGGTTCGGTGCCGTGAGTGCTGCGGTACGGCGTCCAGGGCCCGTACGGCGTCGTCCCGCGCCCGCTCGCCGCCCAGGGCGAGGCGGGCCCGCACCGCGCCGAACGCGGCGCTGCCCAGGGACGGGTTGCGCAGCCGGACCGCCTCGTAGAAGGTCAGCGCCTCCCGCCAGTGGCCGAGGCGCTCGGCGCAGTAGCCGAGCGCCAGCTTGGGCGCGTACTCGCCCGGGATCGCCGCGTACACCCGGTCGAAGTGCCCGCGGGCCGTGTCGACCTGGCCGCGGCCGAGCGCGAGCAGCCCGCGGTGCCAGTCGAGACGCCAGTCGTACGGGGCGCGCTTGGGGCCGATCAGCGCCTCGGCAGCTGTCAACTCCCTTTCCGCTGCGTCTGTCCGGCCGCCGGGCACCCGTAACCGGATGCGGCAGCGCAGCAGATGGACCTCGGGTGTCTCCGGCCATTCCGCGGTGTGCTGGAGCAGCGCCTCCGGAGCGGCGTCGGCGAGCCGGCTCACCTGGGTGTGCTGCGCGTCGTGGGGGTCGGGCCGGGGGACGGGCAGTCGTTGCGCGACCTCGGCGGGCGACGGCGGTGCGTGGGCCGCCGGGGCGTCCGGCGCGGTCCAGCGGGTCAGGGGCGGGGCGGAGCCCAGTCCGCCGTCGAGGGCGTACGGCGACTGGAGGAAAAGCGGCGACGGCTCGAAGGTCTCCATGCCGGTGCGCAGAGAACGCAACTCCCGGAAGACGCCCCGCAGTTGCTCCTCCATCTCGCGTGCGGTGGCGAAACGCTCGGCCTCCTTCGCGCGGGTCGCGCGGTGCAGGACGCGGGCCAGCGAGAGGAGGCCGAGGCCCTTCGGCGAGGGCGCGGTCATGCCAGGAGGCTCCGGGGGAGCGTCGGTCCCGGTCGCCTCGTCCTCCGGCCGGTCGTCCGGTCCGCTGAGCCTGTCCAGGGAACTCAGGTCCGCCAGGTCCCGCGGCGACCGGCCGAGGCCGCTCAGGCGGCGCAGGGTCTCGCCGAGGCTGAACAGGTCGTCCCGGCGGGTGGACCCGCCGTGCGGGCCGACGGTCGGGGCGCGGAACCCCTCCGTGGTGGGGCCGGGGCTGCGGGCCTCGCGGACGCTGCCCACGTCGACGATCTTCGTCGTGGTGCCGTCGTGCATGACGTTGTCCGGTTTGAGGTCGCCGTAGACCTTTCCGAGCCGGTCCAGGTACCCGAGAGCGGCGAGGATGCGCACCCCGTAGGCGAGTACGAACTCGTGGAAGCGGCGCCCGCCGAACTCGTCCGAGTTCACCTGGGCCCGTGCCCGCACCTCCTCCAGGGTGAGCCCGTCCACGTACTGCAGCACGAGGAAGTCGCCGACCTCGGGATGACGGCCGTAGTTGAAGACACGGATGATGTCCTCGTGGCTCAGGTCGACCAGTGCCCGCCGTTCCCGGATCAGGGCGCCCGCGGCGGCCGCCGCCTGGTCCGGGTGGAGGATCTTGATGGCGACCTCGCGGTCGTCGACGTTGGTGTCCAGCGCCAGGTAGACCTCGCCCATCCACCCGTGGCCGAGCGGGCGTAGCAGCCGGTACTGCCCGGCCAGGAGCTCGTCCGCCGGCAGCGGCAACCCGTCCGGATCGGCATCGCGCGACGCCGCGCGCTCCAGCAGCGTGATCGTCGGCAGTACACCCGGGTCGGGGCTCTCCTCCGGGAGCCGCACCTGCGCGGCCCGCAGAAAGGGTTGCGCGACGACGAAGGCCCCGGACGACATGTCCGCGTCCTCGGACGGTGCGTCCGCGTCCTCGGACGGTGCTTCCATGTCCCCGGACGACATGTCCGCGTCCTCGGACGGTGCGTCCGTGTCCCCGGACGACATGTCCGCGTCCTCGGACGGTGCGTCCGTCTCCCCGGACGGTGCGTCCGCATCCTCGGACGACGCGTCCGCGTCCGGCAGTTCCCCCGACTCGTCCGTGCCCGAAGCCCCCTCCATGCCGCCTCAGGATAGACGCGCGGGCCGGAAATGCTCCCGTTGCCGCACAGGGAGGCACAGGGAGGTGGTGTGGCCCAGGTTGTCCGGTCGCTCCGCCCACCCGGCCTTGCCTGAATCGATGAACCGTCGAACTGTTGACTTCCGGCTGATCGAGCCAGAGGATGTCCGGGGTGACCCACTTCGAGCAGACCTTCCGTGCCGCTCTCCCCGTCGACCTCGACGAGGCCGCGCACCGCTGTCTGGTCGCCGGGTTCGAGGGGACCTCGGTGGTTCCGGACACCCTGAAGCGGCTGGTCGACCGGGGCCTGGGCGGCGTCATCCTGTTCACCCGGAACGTGCGGGACGCCGAGCAGGTGCGCCGGCTCACCGACACCCTGCGGTCCCTGCGCCCCGACCTGCTGGTGGGCATCGACAACGAGGGCGGCGGCATCGGCCACCTGGTCGGCGCGGGCGCGCCGGACGTCCCCGGCTCCTACGCCCTCGGCGTCGTCGACGACACCGTGCTGACCGCCCGCTGTGCCGACGCGCTCGCCGGGCATCTGGCCGGCCTCGGCATCACCGCCTCCTACGCCCCCGTCGCCGACGTCCAGCACCAGCCGGACAACCCCATCGTGCGCACCCGCGCCTTCGGCACCGACCCCCAACTGGTCGCCCGCCACGTCCGCGCCTGGATCGCGGCCACCGAGGCCCGGGGCATCGCCTCCTGCGCCAAGCACTTCCCCGGACACGGCGGCACCCTCACCGACAGCCACCACGAGCTGGCCGTCGACCCGCGCCCGTACGAGGAACTCGACCTCGCGCCCTTCCGGGCCGCGGTCGCCGCGGGCGTGCCGATGCTGATGAGTGCCCATGTCGTGTTCCCGGCGCTGGACGCCAACCGGCCGGCCACCCTCAGCCGCCGCATCCTGGGCGACCTGCTCCGGCTCGACCTGGGTTTCGACGGGGTACTGGTCAGCGACGCCCTGGAGATGAAGGCGATAGCCGACCGGTACGGCGAGGAGGCCGGGGCGCGGATCGCGCTCGCCGCCGGAGCGGACCAGGTCGTCGTCGCCGTACCGGATCTGGAGGTCACCCTGTCCTGCCGGGACGCGGTGATCGGCGCGCTGCACTCCCGGCTGCTGCCCGAGGAGCGCGTCATGGAGGCCGCGGAGCGGGTGCGGCGGCTCGCCGCACGGTACGCCGTTCCCGCCCTCGCCCTCGCACCCTGGGACGCGGGAGCCGGGCTGGAGGCCGCGCGCCGGGCCGTCCGCGGCCAGGGGACGGGCGGGCCGGTGCCGGGCGCCCATGTCGTCGACCTGTTCCCGCCGCCGCACCCGGCGCTCAACTGGGGCGGCGAGGACCTGCTGAGCGAAGTGCGCGCCGTCGACCCGACGGCCACCGGGACCACGGTCACCGGCGAGGCCGCGGACCCGGCCTCCCTCGTGGACGGAATCGTGCGCCTCGCGGAAGGGGCCCCGCTGATCGTCGCCACCTGCGACGCGGGGCTGTACCCCTGGCAGCGGCACCTGCGGGACACCCTGCTGGCCCGGCGGCCGGACGCGGTACGCGTGGCCACCGGTCTGCCGGACGGCGACGCCCTGTGCTCGTACGGACGGGGCCGGGTGAACCTGCGGGCGGTGGCCGAGGTCCTGACCGGCGCCTGAGCGCCGCGCTTGAGGGCGGGTGCTTGGCTGTGCCTGTGGGCCGGTACTCCGCTGTGTCTGTTCGGGCAGCCGCACTCCGCGTCGCCGCGCGGCCATGGTGAACAGCGCGGCGGGGGCCGGTGGTCTGTTGTGCCCCTGCCGACCGGTCGTGGGCCGAGACCGCCCAGGACCTCAGGGCAGTCGTACGAGCTCCTTGATCCCGCGTGTCGCCAGGTACTGAGGGTCGTCCGCCCGCCCGGCCAGGACCACTGCCGGGCGGACGCCCTCCGTGCGCAGCCGCATCCACTCCTCGAAGAACGCGCCGCCCGGACCGGACACCGAACGGGTGGCCGGGGAGCAGTCCAGGACCAGGGCCCTCTCGCGCGGCAGGGGCGCGGGCGGTTCGGCGCGCAGGCCGGCGACGGTGGCGGCGAGGGCGTCGGCGATCGGCTTGGCGCGGCCCGCCGAGTCGAACAGGCCCAGCGTGTACTCCAGTTCCGGGTAATCGGCCAGGGCGCGGTCCACGTCGTGGGAGCACCACCAGGTCACCCCCCACAGGGCCGTGCACTCGGCCGCGTTGCGTACGGTCGCCCGCGCGAAGGCGGGTGCGTCGGCGGCCGGGATGTGCGGCTCGGGCGCGCCGGTCTCCTGGACCCAGACGGGCCGGTCCGGATCCTCCGCGTACGCGACGGCCAGCTCCGTGCCGTACTCGGCGAGGTGCAGCACCTGCGGGGAGCGGGGCCCGTAGCGGCGGGCGCAGTCGCCGGAGAACACCCACGGGTGGACGGTGGTCAGATCGCCCTTGCGCGCCGAGGCCCGGGGGGTGAAGGGGTGGTCGTCGCCGTACCAGGCGGCGTCGTACGCGGAGTGGGTGGCCAGGTGGCCCGGGCGCAGGCCCTCGCGGGCGGCGGCCAGCAGGGTGTCGAGGTAGTGGTCGACCTCCGCCGCCGTCACCGGGTTGTGTTCGACCAGGTTGTTGAGCTCGTTGCCCAGCTGGAGGCCAAGTAGGTTCGGGCGGCCGGCCAGGGCGTGCCCGAGGGTGCGCAGCAGCTCGGCCTGCGCCTCGATCGCCTCCGGGTCCGTGAACACGTTGCGGTGGTGCCAGCCGCGGGTCCACTCCGGGTAGAAGTCGAAGCTCGACAGATGGCCCTGCACGCCGTCCACGAGGACGTCGAGACCGGCCTCGCCCGCCAGGTCGACGAGCTGCGCCAGCTGGTCCACGGCGGCGGGGCGGACGAACGTGCGGTTGGGCTGGAGGAGCGGCCAGAGGTGGAAGATCCGGACGTGGTCGAGACCGAGCCCGGCTATCTGCTCCAGATCCTCGCGCGCGTGCGCCGGGTCGAAGTCGTGCCAGGCGTGGAACCAGCCGCGGCGGGGCGTGTAGTTGACGCCGAAGCGGAGTGTACGGATGGGATCCTCCTCGGGTCCGGGCCTGCGCCCCACTTGTTCTGCCAGTTGTTCTGCCGCTTGTTCTGCCACTTGTTCTGTCTCTTGTACTGCGCGAATGTATCAACCACCATAGTCAGTAATGAGCAATGATTTGAACCAGGATCTGGTCATCGGTCTCGACGCCGGTGGTACGCGCACCCGTGCCGTCCTCGCCGCCGCCGCGGACGACGGCGGTCCCCTGCTCGGCGAGGGCGCCGGCGGTCCCGGCAATGCCCTGACCGTGCCAGTGCCGCGGCTCACCGAGCACCTGGCGGAGGCCATCGCGCGGGCGCTGCCGGAGGGGGCCCGCGGGAACGTGGTGGCCGTCGCCGGCGGTTTCGCGGGTGCCACCGCCGCCTCCCCGGACGACCCCGGGCACGTCAACGCCCGGTCCGCCCTCACCGCGGCCCTGGCCCGGCTGGGCATCCCGCCCGGACCGGTCGCCGTCTGCAGCGACATCGAGGCCGCCTTCGCCGCCGCGCCGGGCACCCCGGCCGACGGACTCGCCCTGGTGGCCGGCACCGGCGCGGTCGCGATGCGCATCACCGGCCGGCGCGGCACGGCCACCGTGGACGGCGACGGCTGGCTGCTCGGCGACGAGGGCAGCGGGTTCTGGATCGGCCGGTCCGCGGTTCGGGCCGGTCTGCGCATGGCGGACGGGCGGGGACCGGCGACGGCGCTCGCGGCGGTGGTCGGGCGGGCCCTGGGCGTGCCGGCCGAGGTCCTGCCGTACGACACCGACGGCGCCTGGGCCCGCTCTCAGCGCGAGACCTACCGCCGGCACCTGCTCCCCGCGGTCATGGCCGACGCCCCGATCCGGCTCGCCCGGTTCGCTCCGCTGGTGGCCGAGGCGGCGGAGGAGAAGGACGCCGTGGCCACCGCCATCCTGGACGAGGCGGCGGACCAACTGGCCTACACGGTCCGGGCGTTGGAGCCGGCCTCCGGTGAACGCATCGTCGCCACCGGCGGTCTCCTCGGCCCCGAGGGCCCCCTCACGGCCCGCCTCACCGCCCGCCTCCGGACCCTCGGTCCCACCCTCGACTGGGTCGCCGACGGCTCCCGGGGCGCGGTGGCTCTGGCGCGGCTCGCTCGGGGCGGTGGGGTCCGGTGAGTGACATGGAGCCGCGCTGCCGGCGCCTTGCGGCCTGCGTTCGGCTCGGCCGTGTCGCCGATGGCTGCCGGGGTGCCGTGGCTTTGGCCCGGCTTGCTCGCGCGGGCGGTGCCCGGTGACCGACTCGGTACGTCGCCGCCGTCCCGGCGCGCTCTACCGCGACCCCGCCGCCCCCGTCGGCGACCGGGTCCGCGATCTGCTCTCCCGGATGACGTTGCGCGAGAAGGTCGGCCAGGTCAACCAGCGGATGTACGGCTGGGACGCCTACCGTCGCACCGTCCGGGGCTTCGAGCTGACCGACGCTCTGTACGCCGAGACCGAGCGCTTCGCCGGACTCGGTGCCCTGTACGGGCTCCAGCGCGCGGACGCCTGGTCCGGGGTCGCCCATGGCCAGGGGCCCGGCGCGCGGGACGGGGCCGCCCTCGCCGACCTGGTGCAGCGGCATGTCGTGGAGCGCAGCCGGCTCGGCATCCCGGCCCTGTTCGTCGAGGAGGTGCCGCACGGACACATGGCCCTCGACGGGACGGTCCTGCCGGTGAATCTCGCCGTGGGCGCCACCTGGGACCCCGACCTGTACGAGGAGGCCGCCGCGCACGCCGCCGCCGAGCTGCGGGCCCGGGGCGGCCATGTCGCCCTGGTCTCGGCCCTCGACATCGCCCGGGACCCGCGCTGGGGCCGCACCGAGGAGTGCTTCGGCGAGGACCCGTACCTGGCGGCCCGTCTCACCGAGGCGCTGGTGAGGGGGATGCAGGGCTCGGGCGACCGGTTCGCCGGCGACAAGGCCCCCGTCGTCCTCAAGCACTTCGCCGGGCAGGGCGCCACCGTCGGCGGCCGCAACTCCGCCGAGGCAGAGCTCGGACTCCGCGAACTCCACGAGATCCACCTCCCCGCCGCCCGGGCCGGCGTCCGCGCCGGCGCCGCCGCGGTCATGGCCGCGTACAACGAGGTCGACGGGATGCCCTGCTCAGGCAACCGGGCCCTGCTCACCGGCCTGTTGCGGGAGCGCTGGGGCTTCGACGGGCTGGTCATGGCCGACGGTCTGGCCGTGGACCGGCTGGCCCGGATCACCGGCGACAAGACCTCCGCGGGTGCCCTCGCCCTCAACTCCGGGGTGGACCTGAGCCTTTGGGACGACGGGTTCACGCACCTGGAGGAGGCGGTCGAGCGAGGGCTGGTGAGCGAGGACGCCCTCGACACCGCGGTGGCCCGGGTGCTGCGGCTCAAGTTCCGGCTGGGGCTGTTCGAACAGCAAGGCACCCCCACGGAGTTCCCGGCCGGCGGCAGGCAGATGAGCACGGCCGTCGCCCGCGCCGCCGTCACCCTCCTCCGCAACGACGGCCGCGTCCTGCCCATCGGGCCGGACGTCTCCCGCATCGCCGTACTCGGACCCCAATCCGCCACCACCGCCCACCAGTTGGGCGACTACACCGCCCCGCAGCGTCCCGGCACCGGCATCAGTGTCCTCGACGGGCTGCGGCGACTCGCCCCGCCCGGCGTCGACATCCGCCACGTCCCCGGCTGTGCCCTCACCGGCGGCGACCTCTCCGGCATCCCCGAGGCGGTCGCCGCGGCGGCCGCCTGTGACGTGGCCGTGCTGGTGCTGGGCGGCAGCAGCGCCCGCACCCCCGACACCGACTTCGCGGCCAACGGGGCGGCACGGACCGCCGTGTCCGAGATGACCTGCGGCGAGGGCGTCGACCTGGCCCGACTGCGCCTCGGCACCGCGCAGTACGCCCTGCTGGACGCCGTCGTCGCGACGGGCACGCCCACCGTGGTGGTCCTCGTCCAGGGCCGCCCGCATGTCGTCCCCGACACCGCGGGCGCCCTGCTCACCGCCTGGTATCCGGGCCCGTGGGGCGGTGAGGCGATCGCCGAGGTACTGCTCGGGCTCGCGGAGCCGGCCGGACGGCTTCCGGTGTCCGTCCCGCGCTCGGTGGCCCAACTCCCCGTCTACTACAACCACAAGGACATCGAGTACGGCGGCTACGTCGACGAGAGCGCCGAGCCGCTCCACCCCTTCGGACACGGGCTGTCGTACACGACCTTCGCGTACGGCAGGCCCCGACTGTCCGGACACACCGTCGAACCCGGGCACACTGCCGGATCGGGGCACATCGTCGAGGTCGACGTCACCAACACCGGGGACCGGGCCGGGCGTACGGTCGCGCAGGTCTATCTCAGACGCCTGATCACGTCCGTCTGGCCGCGCAGCCTCGAACTGTGCGCGTTCGAGGGTGTCGACCTCGCACCGGGTGAACGCCGGACACTCACCCTGCCCCTCGGCGCCGACCAGCTCGCCGGGTCCGGCGTCGTGGAGGTCCGGGTCGCGGAGTCGGCCGGGGCCGCGCTCACCGCCGTACCCGCCGTAGTGGACCTCAGAGCCCGCGTCACCGGTTCTCAGAGCTTGACGGCCCCTGACGACACGCCCCGGTAGAACCACCGCTGGGTGATCACGAACAGCACCAGCACCGGGATCACGGAGATCACCGATCCGGCCATGACCATCCGCTGGTCGTAGCCGAACGACGAGCTCTGCAGCCGCGACAGACCGAGCGTCAGGGTCATGTTGCTCTCCGAGCGCAGCACGATCAGCGGCCAGAGGAAGTCGTCCCAGGCGCTGATGAAGGTGTTGATGACGACCACCAGGATCGCGCCCCAGGCGGACGGCAGGTACAGGTACCGGAAACGCTGCCACTCGTTCGCGCCGTCGAGCATGGCGGAGTCCTCGATCTCGCGCGGCACCGCCAGGAACGCGCCGCGCATGAGCAGGACGTTGATGGCACCGACGAACCCGGGCAGCCACACTCCGGCCAGGTTGTCGACCAGGCCCAGGTCACGGATGCTCAGGAACAGCGACACCATGATCGACTCGAAGGGGAACATCATCGAGGCGATCAGCACGACCCAGACCGCCCTGCGGCCCTTCCAGCCGGGCTTGGAGAGCATGTAGCCGGCCGTGGTGGAGAACACCAGCTGACTGGTGACCGACAGGGTGACCACGATCAGGCTGTTCCTGATGTACGTGGCCACCGGCACCTGGTCGAAGACCGTCCGGTAGGCCCGCAGGGTCGGGTGCTGCGGCAGCAGGGAGGCGTTCGCCCCGAAGACGTCCTCGCCGGTGCTCTTCAGCGAGGCCAGCAGCTGCCAGAGCAGCGGCCCGATGGTCAGGCCGAGCACGAGGAACAGCAGCAGGTAGCGGACGACCAGTTCCCGGGGGCGGCCGTAGTCCCGCCAGCGCGGCATCAGGCGCCGGCGCTTCTCCACAGCCATGGTCATGCCTCGTCCTCCTTCGTCAGCCGCTGCGCCAGCAGGGTGAGTCCCAGCGTGAGCAGGAACAGAGCCACACTGACGGCCGAGCCGTAACCGGCGTTGCCGGTGATCGGGTCCAGGCCGACGTCCCGGATGTAGAAGGGCAGGGTGCGGTCGGCGCCGCCGGGGCCGCCGGTGGAGCTGCCGAGCATGTAGATCTCCGTGAACACGCGCAGCGAGCCGATGCCGGTGAGCGTGCCGACGAGCATCATGGCCTGGCGCACGCCGGGGACGGTGATGTGCCAGAAGCGGCGGGCGGCGCCGGCGCCGTCCATGGACGCCGCCTCGTGCAGCTCCTTGGGCACGTTCCCGAGCGCGGCGAGGTAGAAGACCATGTACCAGCCGAGCCCCTTCCACAGGGTCAGGCCCATCGCGGACAGCAGGATCAGCCAGGAGTCGGACAGGAACGGGATGGCGCCCCTGATCAGATGGGCCTTCTCCAGCCAGGTGTTGACCAGTCCGTCGTCGGCCAGCAGCCACTGCCAGCTCAGACCCACGACCACGCTGGAGGCGAGCACCGGGGTGTAGAAGGCCGACCGGAAGAACCCGATGCCGGGCAGGTTCTTCTCCACCAGGACGGCCAGCAGCAGCGGCAGCAGCACCATCAGCGGCACCACGATCAGCGCGTACAGGATGCTGTTGCGGGTCGCCAGCCAGAAGTCGGAGTCGTCCAGCATCCGGGTGTAGTTCTCGAGGCCGACGAAGCTCGCCGCGCCGCCGAGCGGCTTGGCGTCGGTGAACGACAGCAGCACGGTGTTGAGGAACGGGAACACGCCGAAGACCACCGCACAGCCGATCGCGGGCGCGGTCCACAGCCAGGGCAGCCACCAACGGCGGTACATCGCCGCTCCGTTGGCACCGGGAGCCGGGCCCGGCAGCACGGCCCGGGCGAGTCGGCGGACGCGGGACGGGGCCGGGCCCGGTACGGAGCCTGTGCGCTCCGTACCGGGCACCGACACCGGATGCGTGATCTGCGTCGTCACCGTCAGCCCGCCTGCTTCAGCAGCTCATCGGCCTTCTCCTGGGCGTCCTTCACTGCCTGTTCGGGGCTCTTCTTGCCCTGCATCGCCAGCTGCACCTGGGAGACGATGGCGTTCTGCACGGCCGGGGAGAGGTTGGTCTGGTAGGCCGTGGTGGTCTTCAGCTGCTCGGCGACGAGTTTGCGGGCCTCGGAGAAGGGATCGCTGCCGGCCGTGTTCTGGAAGAACGGGTCGTTCAGCGAGGTCGTGGTCGTCGGGAAGATCACCACGTTCGGGTCCTTGCACCAGGCCGTCTGGTTCTCGGCGTTGGTGAGGAACTCGCCGAACGCGAGGGCGGTGGAGGCGTGCTTGCTGGTAGAGGCGACCCCGATGTACTGCGGAGCGGCGGTGACATGGCCGAGCCGGTCGTAGGGCTGCTGGCCGACGCCGGTCCTGTCGTAGATCGACGGGCTGTTCTGCTTCACGAAGCGCACGAAGCTCGGGTTCGTCGAGCCGTAGGCGACCTTGCCCTGGCTGTACAAGGTGGAGGGGTCGTTGCTGGAGGACAGCGAGTCCTTCGGCATGGCACCCTCCTTGTACAGCTTCGCCATCCAGGCGACCCACTGGGTGGTCCTCGGATCATCGGCGAAGACAGCGGACTTGCCGTCGGCGGAGAGCGTCCTGATGTTCATCTGGTCGAAGTCGGCCGGGATCCGCCAGATCGGGTTGGCCATCGTCGCGTAGTACTTGCCCTTGGCCGACTTGGCGATCTTCTCGTAGTCGGCGAACAGTCCGAACAGGGTCGTCGGCGGCTTCGCGGGGTCGACACCGGCCTTCTTCAGCAGATCGGTGTTGTACGTCAGCAGGATGCCGCCGGTGTACCAGGGGAAGACGGTGTGCGCGGAGGTGCCGGAGGCGTCCTTGAAGGTGCTGGACTTCCAGAACGCCGGCACGAACGGCTTGGCCGAGTCGGGGTCCTTGACGCCCAGGTTGAGCAGGTAGCCCGCCTTGGTGAGGCTGGTCGCCGTCTCGGCGTTGAGGTTGAGGACGTCCGGCAGGGTGCAGGCCTGGGCGTCGGCGACGGTGCGCTGGGTGAACGTGTTGTCGCCGGGGTCGTCGATCCACTTGACCGAGGCGTCGGGGTGGGCCTCCTCGAACGCTTTGATCACTCCGTTGAAGAAGTCCCCGAAGTCTTTCTTCAGGTTGGTCGTCTGGAAGGTGATCCTGCCCGTGACGTCACCGGTGAGCTTTCCGGACCCGACGTTGGCCTTGTCGACCTTGCAGGCGCCGGCGGTGGCGTCCGAGTCGTCGGACCCGCCGCCGAGGCCGCAGCCCGCGGCGGTCAGGGACAGGACCGCGAAACACGTCAGGGTCCGGGTGAGTCTTCTTGCGCGCATGTCGTGTGCCCTCCAGCGACCGGTCAGCCAGGATGCGGTTGGTTCAATTAACCAACTTCGACTCCGATTGATGAAAAGGTGGACCAGAATTCATCGGAGGTCAATGGGTTGCCGTGTTGCTTTTCGGTTCCATCCGTGAGCAACGCCCTGATCAGGGCGGCTCGGTGGCGGGCTCAGTGCCGGTGCTCGTGGTCCGGGTGCGAGGGATCGCCCGGGTGTTCGTGCCCCTGCGCGTAGACCACGGCGGTGCGGGCCTGGTCCAACCAGTCGAAGAAGGCCCGCCGTCCCGCCGCCCGCCGCAGCTCCCGCGCGACCTGCTCGCGGGCCTGCCCGTACGGCACGAAGTCCGCCTCCGTCGCCGTGCCGAACGGATCGACACCGCGTCGCAGCGCCGCCCGGGTGAGGAAGCGGTCCCGGTTGCGGTCGTAGTAGTCCCGTACGGCCGCCTCGGGCACGATCTGCTCGGCCTCCATCCGGGACAGCAGCAGGCGGGCGGCCGGGGAGTGCGCGAGCGCCGCCGCGACGATGCTGCCCAGGTCGGCGACGTCGGTCTCGGCCACCGCGAGCACCAGGCTCGGCGCCACCTCGGCAGGCGGCTCGATCCCCCGGTCCGCGCAGGCCCGGCGGGCGAGTTCGTCGGTGACCACGACCTGGGTCGCCCAGCGCCGCCGCTGCCGTTCGGCCCGGGCGAGGGCCTCGGGCCGGGGCTGCCCGTCGCGGGCCGGCACGGCCCTCAGCAGCGCGTCCACCCGATCCCTCCCGACCGCCCGACCGTCCACCAGGGCGGCGTGCTCCGACGAGGCGTTCACGCCGTCACCTCCAGGACCACCGCCTCCGTATAGGCGACGGACCCGTGCCAGGCGGCCTTCGCCATCAGCCAGTACGACCCCGGCGGCACCGCCGAGGCGTCCACGTCGATCCCGCACTCCAGCTCCTGCCCCCCGGCCACCGTGAACCCCTGGCAGCCGGGCCCGACCCCCGCCCAGGTGCCCCACGCCGACACGGCCCACAACTGCCCGCGCACCGGCCCCCGGGTGGCGTTGCGCACGCTCACCGGGACCCGGACCCGCTCGCCCCGCCGCACGGTGACCCGCTCGACTCCCAGCCGCGCCACCAGAGTCGGCCCGGTGTGCCCGCCGGCCACGTCCAGCGCCACGACGTCCTCGTACGTCTGCCCGCCGTACGACAGCCGGGCCGCCAGCCAGTGCCGGCCGGGCTCGGCGTCCGGCGGCGGGGTCACCGTGACCTCGGCCAGGGTGAATCCGCCGGGGCCCAGCGCGCACGGCAGCTCGGCCGGCTCGGCGGACCAGCCGGGCGGCACCTCGAAGGCCACCATGCCGCGCGCCGACGCGTCGGTGAGCTCGGAACTCACCCGCACCGTCGCGGTGACCCGGCCGGAGACGGTCAGCACGGCCGGCGAAACGTATACGGCCACGGGCATGTTGCCGCGCGGCGCGGGCCCGGAGTTGTGCAGCCAGTAGCGGGTGTGGACGGGCTGGGCCGGCTCGTGGGCGGCGACAGGGGTGCCGGAGTCGGCCTCAAGGGTGCCGGAGTCGGCCTCAGGGGTGCCGGAGCCCGTCTCAGGGGTGCCGGGGCCGGTCTCAGTGGCGTCGGAGGGCATGGCCAGGACCGTCGCCACCTCGAACCCGGTCAGGCCGACGTCCAGCCCGCCCGCCCCGTCCGGCGTCAGCCGTTCCCCGGGACGCTCCAGTACGTCCGCCCGGGCGCCGTCCCTCCAGGCCGACGGCCCCTGCACGCGCGCCCGCACCGGCCGCCCGTTCACCTCGTGCATCCGTACGACGACCCCGCGCCCCGGCTCGACGGCGGCCACGCTGCCCCGGGCGAGCGGGGAGCCGGCCGGCTTGAGGGCGTCCAGGAGGACCTCGCGGGCGGGCTCCAGGGTCAGCAGGGACACACTCCTCGGCAACCGCGCGGCGGCGTCCGCCTCCCGCAGCCGGGCGGTGAGCGGATGGTTGAACTCGTGCCCGCGCGCGGGCAGTCGGAGCTCCCGCCAGTCGCCCTCGCCGGCCACGACCGCGTACTCGAAGGTGTGGGACCAGCGCTGGAGCTGGAAGGCGGAGCCGTCGGGTGCGGTGCGGCGGGGCGGGTCGATCCAGATGCCGGAGGGCCAGCCGGTGCAGGAACGCATCAGGGACATGCAGAGGTCGCCGGAGGCGGTGACCACACAGCCGGGTGTGCCCCGGTTGAGGACGGCGAAGCCGCGCCCGTCCCAGGCGTCGCCGGGCGGCAGCGCCTCGCCGCCGCCGGCGGCGGTGGCCGCGACGGTGAAGTCGTCCAGGTCGGTGATGAGCGCGTCGACCGCCTTCGCGTCGTCCTCGGCGTCGGCGCCGGCGACCACCAGCAGCGGCAGCCGCTCCAGGTCGCGCAGATCGGCCCCCGGCACCCACTCCTCCCGCAGCGAGGCCCGCGGCGCGACCCACACGGCCGCCACCCCGCGTTCGGCCAGTTGCCGTCGCAGTTCCCGCCCGGCGGCCGGGTCCCAGCCGAGGGCCTCGGCGACCACGGAGTTGCGCTCGGGGCCGCCGACGGCGATCCGGATGTCGGGCAGGTTGGAGTCGACCTCCAGGTCGCCGTAGCGGGGGCCGCCCGCGATCGTCGAGGTCGCGGTGACCCCGGCACGGACGAGGGCGGCCGCGAGCGGGGTGCCCAGCTCACCGGCCGTGTCCCAGTCGGCGTACACCACCTCCGCGACCCCGACGGCCCGGTGCCCGAGGAGCGCCCCGGAGTCGTCCCGGACCGCGACCCGAGCCGTGGATCCCAGCGCGAACCAGGTGTTGGCCGGGTTGTCCAGCGTCCACGGGAACCGCTCGCTGTCCACGTCCACGAATCCGAACCCGCGCCCGATGACGGCGTCCGCCACCTCGTGCACCGGCAGCCCGCCCCGCACGTCGGACGGCCAGCGGACCCGGATCAGCCGGTCGGCGCCGTCGTAGCCGTCGAGGGTGGTGGTGACGTCGAGGCGGTCGACGCCCGCCCACAGCGTCAGCCGCTGGGTGTACCGGAAAAGCCCGAGGTCGGCGCGGACGGTGATCCGCGACCCGGCGGGGGAGTGCTCGACCTCGACCTCGGCTCTCACGTCCCGGCTGCGGGCGGTGGTCGTGCCGGTCGGCGTGAGGTGCCAGGGGCCCTCGCCGAAGCGCGGGTGCGTCGGGTACTCCTCCTGGACGACGAGTTCGTTGCCGAGGTCGCCGGGGCGCAGCAGCTCCCGGCCGCCGCCTCCTTCGGTGAGGGCGCGCAGGCCGCTGACGGCGCCGCCGCGTGCGGGGTCGACCGTCACCTCGTAGAACTCGTTGCGGACGGCCGTGCCCTCGCCGGGCGTCCACTGAGGTACCGAACCGGCCGCGAGCGGGAGGGCCTTGAGGCCCATGCCCGGGACGTCCGGTACGACGACCCGGAGCCGGCCGTCGTCCTCGCGGACGGCGGGCAACGGCCGGAAGGACTCGTCCAGGGGAACCAGCCCCGGGTCCTTGACCGTGAGCACGTCCCGTCGCTGCCACGTCGCGGAGTTGAAGACGACCAGGTCGGGTCCGCCGCCCGGGGCGACCCGGTCGGCGAGGGCGCGGGTGGCGTCGTCGTGCACGGTCCGCGCGAGGTCGTACAGCTCCCGCCAGCCGGTCATCAGGTCGATATAGACCTGGTCGGACTCGGAACCGGTGACGGCGTCGTGGTGGGCGCCGTAGACGAGTTGCCGCCAGGCCTTGTCGAGGGCCGCGTCGGGATAGGGGTGGCCGGTGACCAGCGAGGCGAGCGTCGCCCAGGCCTCCGCGTCGGCGAGCAGGGCCTCGCCGTACCGCTGGGCCTGCTTGGTGTCGATGTAGGAGACGTCCTTGCCGGTGTAGACCGGGTTCATGTCCCGGGTCTGCGGCGAGGCCCTGCGCCCCTCCTCGTCGAGCTGCTCGCGGACGGCGGCGAAGAAGTCCCGGGGGACGGCGCTGACGAACCGGGGCCACACGTACCGCTCGTTCCAGTCGCGGTGGATGTCCATCACCCAGCGGCACGGCGGCGCGTAGTCCCCGCCGACCGGCAGCAGCACGTTCCGGGTGAGCGCCACCTTCTTCAGCCCCTTGAACAGCTTCAGGGCCGCGGCCTCGGCCTCCGGCAGGGCGGGAGCGCTGTCGATCACCCAGCCGGCGGCGTAGTGGTTGACCATGTACGCGGTCAGCAGCCCGCGTCCCGAGGGGGCGATCCACTCGAACTCGGCCGGGAACTGCATCCGACCGGGGTCGCTCGGCTCGTCGCCGAACACGGACATCGTCGGCCCCCACTGGTGGTACGGCCCGCGCGCCCACGAACTGGAGGTGACCCCCGCGTCCGCCATGAGCCCGGGGAACTGCGGATCGTGCCCGAACGCGTCCAGCTGCCAGGCGGTCTGCGGGGACGCCCCCATGATCTGGCGCTGGAACCCGTCGCCGTACAGCGCGTTGCGTACGGTCGCCTCGGCGCCGGTGAGGTTGGTGTTCGGCTCGTTGTACGTGCCGCCCATGACCTCGACGCGTCCGGTGCGGATCAGCTCCCGCAGGAAGGCGCGCTCCTCCGGGAAGGCGTCCCAGTAGGGCTTGAGGTAGTCGACCTCGGCGAGCACGAAGGTGTACGCCGGATCGCGCCGGGCCAGATCGGAGTGGGCCCGCACCAGGCTCATGCCGGAGTCGCCGCGGTAGCCGAAGGGGCGGGCGGGCAGGCCGGTGGCGGCGGGGTCGTCGACGACGTCCCAGGTCTCGGTGTAGGCGGCCTGGGTGTTCCACCAGACCGGGTCGTAGTGGAAGTGGCTGACCATGAACATGGTCCAGCCGGGCTCGGCGGCGACGAACTCCCCCGTGTGGTGGGCGCGTTGGTCTCCGTCGGCGGCGGTGACCGTGATCTCGCGGCGCTCGCCGACGGCCGGCTCGGCGGTCACCGGTATCTCGGCGCGCAGGGTGCCGTCCTCGGCCACCGTGGCTTCCAGGGTGCCGTGCACACCGGGGCCCTCGACGGTGAGGCGGACGGTCCGGCCGGGGGTGTGGCTCAGCTCGACGGCCAGCACCTGGCGCGGTTGCTCGGTGGTTCCGACGAAGAGCTCGGTCGACTCGACACGGGACACGCGCATGAGGCTCCTACGAGGATGCTCGGCGGAGCCCCATCGTGGCACCGAGGGGATGGTTCAAACAACCATGAATACGTAACCTCGGTGGTTCATCCATGCATGATCGACCCGGAGGTGATCGGCCCGGACTCAGCGTGCGCGCCGGCCCTTCACCGCGTGCTGCGGGGTGATGTGGTCGGTCAACGCCAGCGAGGCGCTCGCGCGCTGGTAGGTGAGCTGGGCGACCCGGACGTACAGGCAGTCGACGAGCATCAGGACCGAGTGCCGGCTGCTGATGGCCTCGGCGCGGAAGCTGGTCTCCGCGGACGACGGGATGAGCCGGATGTCGGCGACCCTGGCCAGCGGCGAGCGCGGGTCCGTGGTGAGGGCGATGGTGGTGGCGCCGCGCTCCTTGGCCATCTCGAACGGTTCGAGGGTCTCCCGGGTCGCCCCGGAGTGCGAGATGCCGATGGCCACGTCCGCCGGGGTGAGCAGGGCCGCGGAGGTGGCCGCCGCGTGCACCTCGGTCCAGCCGCGGACCGAGCAGCCGATGCGGAACAGCCGGGTCTCCGTCTCCTGGGTCACCGCGCCGCTGCCGCCGACCCCGTACACGTCGATGCGCCGGGCGCGGGCCAGGGCCTGGGCCGCTCGCTCCGTGGCGTCGAGGTCGATCCGGTCGATGGTCTGCTGGATGGCCCGCAGGTCAGCGGTGCCGACGACCTGCACGACCCGTTCGAGGCTGTCGTCCGGCGAGATGTCCGGGCCGATCTCCGCGGTGCCCCAGTCGGTGGCCTCGCCCCGGCCGCGCTCCTGGGCCAGTTCGATCAGCAGGTGCTGGTAGGAGTCGAGGCCGATGGCGCGGCAGAAGCGGGTCACCGTCGCCTGGGAGGTGCCGGTGCGGCGGCCGAGCTCGGCGGCCGAGCAGTGGGTGACGGCGGCCGGATCCTCCAGGATCAGCTCGCCGACCTTCCGTAGTGAACCGGCCAGCCGGGGCAGCTCGGTACGGATCAGGGTGGTGACGTCCGTCGAGGGCATGTGAAGAATGTATCAGCCACCGTTCAGGGGGCGGATTGAATACCAGGACCGCCCGTGATTTATTGATTCACCACTGGGGATGTATAGGGTGGTTCAATCCATCATTGTCTCCAGCAGAAGTGGGGAGTGTCGCGTGTCCGTCGAGTCCGTCAGCGCCCAGGGGTTCGCGCGCGAGAGCCTGGCCGTCCTCCAGCACCTCCCCGAGTCATCCCGCGAGGACGTGGCACGCGCCGCCGAACTGATCGCCGACTGCGTCCGCGCGGACGGCGTCGTCCACGCCTTCGGAACCGGTCACTCCCAGGCGATCGTCCTCGAACTCGCCGGCCGGGCGGGCGGCCTGGTCCCCACCAACCGGCTGAGCATCGCCGACCTCGTCCTGTACGGCGGCGACGACCCGAGCGTCCTCGACGACCCGCTCCTCGAACGCCGGCCGGGCGTGGCCACCCGACTGTACGACCTCGCCGCCCCGCACCCCCAGGACCTCTTCGTCGTCATCTCCAACTCCGGCGTCAACAGCGTGATCGTCGAGATGGCCCTGCGGGTGAAGGAACGGGGCCACCGCCTGCTGGCCATCACCTCCCTCACCCACACCCGGGCCGTCCCCGCCGGCCACGTGAGCGGCAAGAAGCTCGCCGACCTCGCCGACGTCGTCCTCGACAACGCCGCCCCGCGCGGCGACGCCCTCCTCGGACTCCCCGGCGGCGGCGCGGTGTGCGCCCTGTCCACGCTCACCGGCGTGATGCTGGTCCAGATGACGGTCGCCGAGGCCTCCGCCCGACTCCTCGCCACCGGCGAACAGCCTCCCGTGTACGTCTCGGCCAACGTCCCCGGCGGCTTCGAGGGCAACCTGGAACTGGAGAAGAAGTACACGGGACGCATCCGGCGCACGGCGAGCTGAGCGGCTTCCGGGTCGCCGGGAGGCCCTCGGTCTCACTGCCTGGGGGGCCGGCTGACGAGCCGTCACCACCACGTCATCAGCAGATGGTTGATCAGCAACGCCAGTACTCCCTGCGCCGCCAGCCACCCCCGCGCTCCCCTCAGCCACGCGGACGCCGGCAGCAGCCACATCGCGAACGGGAGCCAGATGCGTTCCGTCTCCGCCTTGCTCATGCCGGAGAGGTCGGCGACGAGGAGGGCGAGGAGAGCGGCGAGGACGAGGAGGGCCAGGCGGACGCCGGGGAGGGCCAGGCGGACGCCCGGGAGATCCAGGCGTCTGCCGGGGCGGTCCGGATGTCTGCCGGGGCGGTCCGGGCGTCCACTGGCACGCAGCGTTGACGCCGTGCGTCTGAGGCCCGCCACCGTCGCCGGGCCCACGATCAGTACCGTGCACGCCAGGTTCGCCCACACCCAGTAGCCGTACGGCCGGACCCCGCCCGCTCCCTGGTAGTAGCGGTGGACCAGCAGCCGGTACGCCTCCCACCAGTCGAAGCCGGCGGCCGTGAACGCCACCGGGACGACCAGGAGTCCGGCCAGCAGGAAGGGGAGGGGCCGGGCGCGGTGGCGGCCCAGGAGGAGGACGGTGCCGGCGATGACCGCGAAGAGCGTCAGGCCGTACGAGAGGTAGACGGTCAGGCCGAACAGGAGGCCGGAGGCGAGGCCCGTCCAGGCGGGGCGGTGGCCCGTCACCGCCAGGGCGAGGAAGGCGACCGCCCAGGCCGCGACCGCCGTGAAGTAGCCGTCGGCGGAGGTGCCCACCCACACGGCCGCCGGGGCCAGTACCAGGAAGGGGGCGGCGCGGCGGGCCAGTGACTCGTCGGCGAGGGTCCGCACGGTCACCAGGACCGCCAGGGCCGCCGTCGTGCCGACGGTGATGCACCAGGCGCCGGCCCAGCCCCCGCCGCCCAGTCCGGCCCGGTCCAGGAGGACGAAGGTGACGGTGGCCGCCGGAGGATGGCCGGCGACATGGGCGGGCCAGTTGCCGGGTGTCTCGAGCAGGATGTGGTGGGTGAAGTCCGCCAGCGTGGCCGGGATGTCGTGGAAGCGGTCGATGACCTGGAGGTACTCGTTCCGGGTGGTCAGCCGTGCGGCGACGCCCCGGTGCCAGCCGTCGACCAGGGCGAGGGACCACGTCCAGGCCAGGCCGGCCGCCCAGGTGGTGAGAAGCAGCGCACGCCAGGACAGCCGGGCGGCCAGGGCGGGACCGTACGCGACGACGAGGGCCGCGACGGCGAGCGCGGCCGGGGTGCCGGGACCGACGTGGGGATCCCAGATCGCCAGCAGGGGCGGCCGGCCGACGCGGAGGGTGCCGTCGCGGCGCTGGATCGCGCTGCCGACCAGGACGGCGGTCACCACGAGCAGGGCGGCGGCGAGGGCCGCGTACAGGTCATGTCTCAGATCGCGGGTCACGCCGGAACGCTAGGACGCCGGTCCTCCTCCGGACGGCTGACAGGCGCGGACGTCAGAGTTTCGTCATGGTTCGCGGGCCCGCTCTGGGGGTGGCGCGGGCCTACCGTCGGGGCATGGCACGCCCTGACTCCCCGGCGCGTTCGCGCCCCTTGCCGCGCACTCCGTTCTCGCCCGCGTTCTGGCGCAGCCCGTTGCGCGGCCCCTGGCTCACCTCGGTGCTCGGGCTCGTCCTGCTCGGCGGGATCACCGTGCTGTTCCTGACCGGGCTGCTGTCGTACGCCGCCTACAACCCGGACCTGTCAACGGTGAACGACAAGACCCCGGACAAGGGACTCCTCGGCTTCTACCTCTTCTCCTGGCCGACCGATCCGCACTGGCTGTACCGGCTCACCCAGGGTGTCCACGTCACCCTCGGGATCACGCTGATCCCGGTCCTGCTGGCCAAGTTGTGGTCGGTGGTGCCGAAGCTGTTCACGCTGCCGCTGGCGCGCTCGCTCGCCCACGCGCTGGAGCGGGTCTCACTGCTGCTCCTGGTCGGCGGCGCACTGTTCGAGTTCGTGACCGGTGTGCTCAACGTCCAGCTGGACTACGTCTTCCCCGGCTCCTTCTACCCCCTGCACTTCTACGGCGCCTGGGTGTTCTTCGCCGCCTTCGTCGCGCACGCCGCGCTGAAGACACCGGCGGCCGTCCGCAACGTGCGTCAACTACGCGCTGAGCATGGCGAGTTGGTGTCACCGTCCCCCGCCGCTCCCACCGTTTCCCGCCGCGGCGCCCTCGGGCTGGTCGGCGGCGGTTCGCTCCTGCTCCTCGTCACCACGGCCGGGCAGAGTTTCGACCCACTGCGCCGGACCGCCCTCCTCGCACCCCACGGCGGCGCCGAGCCCGCCACCGGGCCCGGCGGCTTCCAGATCAACAAGACGGCCGCCTACGCGGGAATCCACGCGGACGAGACGAGCGAGGAGGCGTGGCGGCTGGTCGTCGTCGGCCGTGCAGGAACCGTCCGGCTCAGCCGCCCCGAGCTCCTCCAACTCCCTTTGCACAGCTCGTCGTTGCCCATCGCCTGCGTCGAGGGCTGGTCGACCTCCGACCAAGGGTGGCGCGGGGTGCGGCTGCGGGACCTGGCCGCCCTCGTGGGGTACGACGACCCGCCCGACGTCCTCGTCGAGTCGCTGCAACGCCACGGCGCCTTCCGGCGGGCCGCCCTGCGCGCCAACCAGGTCGCCGACCCGCGCTCCCTGCTCGCCCTGTACGTCAACGGCGAGGAGCTGACCCCCGACCACGGCCACCCGGCGCGGGTCGTCGTGCCCGCCGCTCCCGGCGTGCTCAACACCAAGTGGGTGGCCCGGATGACGTTCGGAGAACTGTGATGCCGCAGCCCAGGCTCCTCCCGGTCGGAAGCCCGCTCCAACTCCTGCTGCTCGGCTGCTCGTTCGCCCTCGCCGCCTACGCGGGCCTCCGGCTGTTCACCGAGGACTGGTTCGGGGTCGCGCTCTGGTTCGTGGGGGCGGCTCTCCTCCACGACCTGGTGCTGCTGCCGTTGTACGCCACGCTCGACCGCGCCCTGGTGCGGGGGGCGGGCCGGCACCGGGACCGAGTCGCGTACGTCCGGGTGCCCGCAGCCCTGTCCCTGCTGCTCCTGCTGGTGTGGTTCCCGCTGATCAGCGGGCGGGTCGCCGGGCGTTACGCCTCGGCCACCGGCCTGCCCCCCGACGGCTTCCTGACCCGCTGGCTGCTGCTGACGGCGGCGCTGTTCGGCGGTTCCGCCGTGCTGTTCGTGCTGCGGCTGCGCAGGGCGACGAAGGAACGCCCGCCGACCGCCCACTGATCGACGGCACGCCAGCCCGCGCGGCGCGCCAGCCGCAGCAGGGCCGGCGTGCCGAGCCGCGCCCAGGGGAACGGGCTGCCCGTCGCGCCGCGCGCGTCGGTGACATGGACCAGGACGCGTTCGTCGAGGTCCAGGCCGGGTACCGTCTCGGCGATCAACAGGCCACCCGTGCACAGGAGTTGGCACATGCGGGTGAGGAGCGTGCGCGGGTCACCGCCGATGCCGACATTGCCGTCGATCAGCAGCGCGGTGCCCCACCGCCCCTCGCCGGGCAACGGCTCGAAGACCGAGCGCCGCAGCGCGGGACCGCCCAGCTCCCCGGTCCGCTCCACGGCCGCCTCGCTCACGTCGATGCCGAGCACCCGCCGCCCCCGCGCCCCCAGGGCCGCCACCAGCCGGCCCGGTCCGCAGCCGACATCGAGCACCGCGCCCTCGCAGCGCCGCAGCACCTCCAGGTCGGCCGCGTCGGCATCCGCGCACCAGCGCTCCACGTCCAGCGGAAGCAGCCAGCCGTCGGAGCGGCGCAGGAAGAGCGGCCCGCGGCCGGAGCGCAGGGCGTCCGCGTACGGGTCGGCCGACCAGGGCTCCCCGTCGCGGGCGGGCGCGTCGCCGTCGGCGAGGGGAGAGCGCTGCCGTCCGATCCGTACCGTGCTCATCGGGCCCCGGCCGGGCTGAGCCGGGCCAGCTCCGCGGCGAACCGGCCGCCGGGCGCGGAGCGGGCGACCACCTCCGCGTCGTACGCCGTGTCCACGTCCCGCAGCCGCGGCAGGTCCCGCACCCGCAGCCCCGCGAGCCGTGCCCGCTGGGCGGCGCCCGTGTGCGAGGTCGACATCGGCACGCCCCGCAGCAGGGCCGGGTCCGGTGCGGCCAGGCCCAGCGCCCAGAAGCCGCCGTCCTCGGCGGAGCCGAAGTACGCGTCGCAGTCCGCGAAGTCCACCTGGAGCAGCTCCGGGGTGACCTGGGGGGTGTCCATGCCGATGAGCAGGGCCGGGCCCTCGCAGTGGGCGAAGGCCGCGGCCAGCCGTTCGTCGAGGCCGCCCGCGCACTGCCGTACGACGTCGAAACCGGGCGGCAGCCAGGGGCCGGGTTCGCCCTCCAGCACCAGGACCCGGCGCCCGGCGGGCGTCCGCGCCACCGCGTCCAGGGTGTCCGCGAGGGACGCCTGAGCGAGAGCCGCCGCCTCGTGCGGCGTGAACGGCGGGGTCAGCCGGGTCTTCACGCGGCCCGGCCGGGGCTCCTTGGCGATCACGAGCAGCGTGGTCACGCACGCACCCCCTGCCCGGCGGCCGGCCCGGTCTCGGCCAGGACCCGGCTCATGTCGCGCACCGCCTGCCAGGTGCCGCGCCAGGTGCCGGTCACCTTGGAGACGCCGGTGCGGGGGCGGTACGGCACGTCGTGCTCGGCGATCCGCCAGCCCGCGTCGGCGGCGCGCACCACCATCTGGAGCGGGTAGCCGCTGCGGCGGTCCGTGAGACCGAGCGCGAGCAGCGGCTCGCGCCGGGCGGCCCGCAGCGGGCCGAGGTCGTGCAGTCGCAGCCCGGTGCGGCGGCGGAGCAGCCGGGTCAGGGCGAGATTGCCCGCGCGGGCGTGGACGGGCCAGGCCCCGCGGGTCTGTGGGCGGCGCCGGCCGAGCACGAGGTCCGCCTCGCCGGCCAGGATCTCCCGTACGAACGGCATCAGGTCCGCCGGATCGAGAGAGGCGTCGCAGTCGCAGAAGCACACGATGTCGGCCGTGGCTGCGGTCAGGCCCGCGTGGCAGGCGGCGCCGAAACCGCGCCGCTCCTCGCGTACGACGGTCGCGCCGAGGGCCTGGGCGATGCGGGCGGAACCGTCCGTGGAGCCGTTGTCCACCACCAGCGCGCGCCAGCCGGGCGGAACGCGCTCCAGCACCCGGGGCAGCGCCTCGGCCTCGTCGAGGCAGGGGAGTACGACGTCCACGGACACGGGGGCCGGGACGGGATCGGAAGAGGTCGTCACGGCTCTCACCCTACGAGCGCGAAACGGGCATACCGGACTTCGGTTCCTTACGAAACGCGGACGTCGGGGACCGGGAACCGCGCCCACGCGCGGACGGTGCGAGGCTGGCGGCATGGAGCAGCAGCCGTACGCACAGGCCGGAGCACGGGTCCTCGTCGTGGACGACGATCCGACCGTCGCCGAGGTCGTCACCGGGTACCTCGACCGGGCCGGATACGTCGTCGACCGCGCCGGGGACGGGCCCGCCGCGCTCGCCCGGGCCGCCGCGCACTGGCCGGACCTCGTGGTCCTGGACCTGATGCTGCCCGGCATGGACGGCCTGGAGGTGTGCCGCCGGATGCGCGGACGCGGGCCGGTCCCGGTCATCATGCTCACCGCGCGCGGCGACGAGGACGACCGCATCCTCGGCCTGGAGGTCGGTGCCGACGACTACGTCACCAAGCCGTTCAGCCCCCGCGAACTCGTCCTGCGGGTCGAGTCCGTCCTGCGCCGCACGCGTCCCTCGCAGTCCTCCGGCACGCTCCGCGCGGCCGGGCTCACCCTGGACCCCGCCTCCCGCCGCGCCTCCAAGAACGGCACCGAACTCGCCCTCACCATCCGCGAGTTCGACCTCCTCGCCTTCTTCCTGCGCCACCCCGGCCGGGTCTTCAGCCGCGAGGACCTGATGCGCGAGGTGTGGGGCTGGGACTTCGGGGACCTGTCGACGGTGACCGTCCACGTCCGGCGGCTGCGCGGCAAGGTCGAGGACGACCCGGCGCGCCCGCGGCTGATCCAGACCGTGTGGGGTGTGGGCTACCGCTTCGAAGGCGAGGCGTGACCATGGGTGACAACCTCCTCATCGCCCTCTTCGCCTTCCTCGGCGCCGCCGCGGCCGGCGTGCTCGGCGCGTGCGTACTGCTGCTCATCCGGCGCCGCTCGGTCACCAGCCACCTCGCGGTGGTCGCCGCCGTCGCGGTGACCGCGATGCTGGCGGGCACCCTGGCGGTCGCGCAGGCGATGTTCCTGTCCGCGCACGATCTGAAGGTCGTCACGACGGTCGTCGCGATGGCCGCCGTGGTCTCCCTGGCCACCGCGCTGCTGCTGGGCCGGTGGGTGGTGGCCCGCAGCCGGGCTCTCACGCTCGCCGCCCGCTCCTTCGGCGACGGCGGCGACTTCACCTCGCCCGACGGCCCGGCCACCGCCGAACTCGCCGCGCTCAGCCGCGTGTTGGAGGCCACCAGCGCCAAACTCGCCGAGTCCCGGGAGCGCGAACGTGCCCTGGAGACCTCCCGGCGCGAACTCGTCGCCTGGATCTCGCACGACCTGCGTACCCCGCTGGCCGGTCTGCGCGCGATGTCCGAGGCGCTGGAGGACGGTGTCGCCGCCGACCCGGACCGCTACCTCCGGCAGATCCGCACCGAGGTCGAACGCCTCAATGGCATGGTCGGCGACCTCTTCGAGCTCTCCCGCATCCACGCGGGGACGCTGCCGCTGAGCCCGAGCCGCATCTCCCTGTACGACCTGGTGGGCGACGCGCTCGCGGGCGCCGACCCGCTCGCGCGCGAGCACGGCGTACGCCTGGTCGGGGACCGGGTCGAGCCGGTGCCGGTCGAGGTGGACGGCAAGGAGATGAGCCGGGTCCTGGGCAACCTCCTGGTGAACGCCATCCGCCGCACCCCCGCCGACGGCACGGTCGCGATCGCCGCCGAGCGCCGCCCCGACGGCGTCGTCCTGTCCGTCACCGACGGCTGCGGCGGCATCCCCGAGGAGGACCTCCCCCGCGTCTTCGACACCGGCTGGCGCGGCACCCACGCCCGCACCCCACCCGCCGGAGCGGGCCTCGGTCTCGCCATCGTCCGCGGCATCGTCGAGGCCCACCAAGGGCAGGCCACGGTACGCAACATTCCCGGGGGCTGCCGGTTCGAGGTGACGCTGCCGGCGGCGGGGGTGTGAGAGGCCACTGGCCGAGCAGAGGTGGTACCGCCCACCGCCGCTTCACTGAAGGCGGGCGGCACCACCGGTCTCAGGTGTCCTGCGCCGTCCGCATTCCGGCCGCCGCGAACTCCCGCATCCCCTCCGCGAACCCCACCTCCGCCTTCCACCCCAGTTCCGCCCGCAGCCGGGCCGAGTCGGCGGTGATGTGGCGTACGTCGCCCAGACGGTACTCCCCGGTGACGACCGGCTCCGGGCCGCCGTACGCGCGGGCCAGGACCCGGGCCATCTCGCCGACCGTGTGAGGCTCGCCGCTGCCGGTGTTGTACGCGGTGAGCGTGCCCTCGCGGGCCGGGGCCACCAGCGCCGTCACGTTGGCCGCGGCCACGTCCCGTACGTGGACGAAGTCGCGGAGCTGGCGGCCGTCCTCGTAGACACGGGGGGCTTCGCCGCGGGCCAGGGCCGAGCGGAAGAAGGAGGCGACACCGGCGTACGGGGTGTCGCGGGGCATGCCCGGCCCGTACACGTTGTGGTAGCGCAGCGACACCGCCGAGCCGCCCGTGGCCCGGGCCCACGCCGCCACCAGGTGTTCCTGGGCCAGCTTGGTCGTGGCGTAGACGTTGCGGGGATCGACCGGCGCGTCCTCGGCGACCAGGCCGGGGGACAGTTCGGCCCCGCACTCCGGGCAGGTCGGCTCGAAGCGTCCGGCGTCGAGGTCGGCGACGGCACGTGGGCCGGGGCGGACCACCCCGTGCCGTGGGCAGTCGTAGCGGCCCTCGCCGTACACGACCATCGACCCCGCCAGCACCAGCCGTCGTACCCCCGCCTCCGCCATCGCGGTGAGCAGGACGGCCGTACCGAGGTCGTTGCGGGAGACGTACTCCGCCGCGTCGGAGAAGCCGACGCCGAGGCCGACCATCGCCGCCTGGTGGCACACCGCGTCCACGCCCCGCAGCGCGCGGCGGACCGCGGCGGGGTCCCGTACGTCCGAGGGCGGGTCGGCGCGGACGTCGTGGACGACGGGTTCGTGCCCGTGGGCCCGCAGAGCCTCGACGACATGGGACCCGATGAATCCGGCACCGCCGGTGACCAGTACACGCATGCCGTCACGCTAGGGCGGCCGGCGGTCCTCACGAGCGGGCCGCGCCCGGCACGTCACGGCTTCGTAAGACTCGCGTGGCCCAGCGGAAGCGCCACCGTGAAGACCGTCGCGCCGGGCTCGTCGGCCAGTTCGATCGTGCCGCCGTGTGCCCGGACCAGGGAGCCGGCGACCGCGAGGCCCAGGCCGCTGCCGCCCCGGTCACGGCTGCGGGCCTTGTCGACGCGGTAGAACCGGTCGAAGACCCGTTCACGGTCGTCGGAGGGGATGCCGGGGCCCGCGTCCGCGACCCGGACCAGCGCGCGGCCGTCGGCGACCGAGACCCCGACGGACACCGCCGTACCGGTCGGCGTGTGCACGGCCGCGTTGGTCAGCAGGTTGTCCAGCACCTGGCGGATGCGCTGCGGGTCCAGGCGCAGCTTCAGCTGTGCGGGGCCGGGCGTGAGTGCCAGCGGGTGGCCCGGGTGGCTGGCGCGGAACGCGTCGGCCGCCTGCTCGACCAGTTCCACCAGGTCCGTCTCCACCGGCCGCAGCGGGGTCTCCACCTCGGCCGCGTCGAGGCGGGCGAGCAGCAGCAGGTCGTCCAGCAGGACGCCCATCCGGGCCGCCTCGGCGCGCAGCCGGGCCAGGTGCTTGTCGCGTTCTCCGGGAGCGTTGGCGGCGGCGTACTGGAAGAGGTCCGCGTAGCCCCGTACGGACATCAGGGGCGTACGCAGCTCGTGCGAGGCGTCCGCGACGAAGCGGCGCAGCCGCTGCTCGGCCGCCGCGCGGACCGCGAGGGAGTCGTCGATGTGCTCGAGCATCGTGTTGAACGCCGAGCGCAGCTCCTCCACCTCCGGACCGCCGTCCCGGCCGTCGGCACGCAGCGGCAGCCGGGCGGCCGACTCGGTGAGATCGTGCGAGGTGATGCCGTGGGCGGTGTGCGCCATGTCGCTGAGCGGCCGCAGGCCGCGCCGCAGCATCTTCCGCCCGAACACCACGAGCGCCAGCAGCGCCAGACCGAACGCGATCACCTGCACCGCGACCAGGTGGTCGATGGTGTTCTCGATCTCGGCCATGGGCGCGGCACTGACCAGGACCACCCCGGGCTCGATCACACAGGCCCGGATCCGGTAGACGCCCTCGCCGTCGATCGTCACCGTGCGCATGAGCTCCTTGTCGGAGTGCGCCATGGCTTCGGCGAGAGCGGCGAGCGGGCGGGTGTCGTGCGGGATGTCGGCGGGCTGCCGCAGCTTCACCGAGGTGCCCGACACGTCGTACACCGCGGCGAACCAGCCCCAGTACGGCTTCTGCCGCACCGTACCGTTGGCCTCGGCGTCCTTGGCCTGCACGGTCTGGACGACCTTCAGCTGGTAGCCGAGCTGGTTCTCCAGGTAGTCACGCATGTACGTCGTCAGCGACCAGCCCACGACGGCGAACACCACCAGGGACAGCACGCCGAGGCCCAGCGCCAGCCGGGTGCCCAGGCGCAGCCTTCGGTACGTGTGGCGCAGCCGCCCGAGAACCGTCTTCACCGCGCGGCCGGCCGCAGCGCGTAGCCGAAGCCCCGCATGGTGTGGATCAGCGGCACCGCGCCGACTGCGGCATCGTCGGGTTCGTCGAGCTTGCGCCGCAGCCGGCTGACGACCAGCTCCACGACGTTGGACCGGCCGCCGAAGCCGTAGTCCCACACATGGTCCAGGATCTGCGCCTTGGTCAGCACGGTCGGCGACTTGCGCATCAGATAGCGCAGCACCTCGTACTCGGTCGGCGTGAGTGTCAGCAGCCGCTCGCCGCGCCGCACCTCACGCGTGTCCTCGTCCATCGTCAGGTCCGCCACCCGCAGGACGGACCGCTGGAATCCGGGCCCGGCGCTGCGCCGCAGCACGGTCCGCAGCCGGGCCATCAGCTCCTCCACGGCGAACGGCTTGACCAGGTAGTCGTCCCCGCCCCGGGTCAGCCCCGCCACCCGGTCCGCGACCGCGTCCCGGGCCGTGAGAAACACCACAGGGACCATCGTCCCGGACCGCCGCAGCCGGTCCAGCACGCCGAAACCGTCGATGTCGGGCAGCATGAGGTCGAGCACCACGATGTCCGGGTGGAACTCCGCGGCGCGGCTCAGCGCCTCCTCACCGGAGTTCGCGGTGACCGCGTCCCAGCCCTCGTAGCGGGCGACCGTCGCGACGAGATCGGCGATCGGCGGGTCGTCGTCCACGACGAGGAGTCGTACTTTTTCCACCCGCTCATAGTGCGCCACGCGAGCGCCGGAGCCGGAGCGGGTTCCCCGTCACGGGCACATCGATAACAACTTGAAAGTTCTACGACAGCAATTCGACAGCTTCCGCCGGAGAAGCTCGACACCCCGGACCCGGATCAAGGAGCTCTGTCCGTGACGACCGTCCAATCAGCCCCCGCGCCCCCCACGGCGATACGCCCCAGGGTGGTGGCCTGCAGCGGCCTGTACGCCGTGCTGGCCGCCAACGCGGCCGTGGTGACCTTCTTCTTCACCCAGGCCGGATTCGCCTCGAACACCCTCATCGTGCTCGGCCGGCTCGCCGGTCTGTACGGCGCGCTCCTGATGGCCTTCCAGCTGATCCTCGTCGCCCGCCTGCCCTGGCTCGACCGCCGCATCGGCATGGACCGGCTGACCTCCTGGCACCGCTGGACCGGCTTCGGCATCCTGTGGACCCTGCTCACCCACGCCGTCTTCATCACCTTCGGCTACGCCCAGTCGTCCTCCCTGGACCCGGTCAACCAGATCATCGACCTCGCCGAGACCGTCGAGGGCGTGCTGCGCGCGGTCGTCGCCCTCGGCATCATCCTCGTCGTCGGTGCCGTCTCGGCCCGCTACGCCCGGCGCCGGCTGGCGTACGAGACCTGGCACTTCGTCCACCTGTACACCTACGTCGCCGTGGTGCTGGCCTTCACCCACCAGGTCGCGACCGGTACGACGTTCACGTCGTCGTCCGCCGCCACGACGTACTGGTACGCGGTGTGGGGCGTGGCTCTCGGCTCGGTGGCGGTGGGCCGGCTGCTCCTGCCGCTGTGGCGGAACTGGCGCCACCAGCTGCGCGTCACCGCCGTCGTCCCCGAGGCCGACAACGTCGTCTCGGTCTACATGAGCGGCAAGGACCTCGACCGGATGCCCGCCCGGGCCGGCCAGTTCTTCCTGTGGCGCTTCCTCACCCCGGACCGCTGGTGGCAGGCCAACCCCTTCTCCCTGTCCGCCGCGCCCGACGGCCGCACCCTGCGCCTCACCGCCAAGGCGGCCGGTGACGGCAGCGCGGCCCTGCGGCACGTGAAGGTCGGCACCCGCGTCTTCGCCGAGGGCCCCTACGGCGCCTTCACCGCGATGCACCGCACCCGCCCGGAGTCCGTGCTCATCGCCGGCGGCGTCGGCGTCACACCCATCCGTGCCCTGCTGGAGGAAGTGCACGGCCACACCGTCGTCATCTACCGGGTCGCCACCGACCGGGACGCCGTCCTCTACGACGAGCTGCGCGACCTCGCGCTCGCCAAGGGCGCCGAGCTGCACCTGGTGACCGGGCCGCCGGTCCCCGACCGGCTGGCCCCGGCCGAACTGGCGCGTCTGGTACCGGACATCGCCGACCGGGACGTCTTCCTGTGCGGACCGCCGCCCATGATGACCGCGGTCCTCGGCAGTCTGCGCGAGCTGAACGTGCCCAAGCCACAGATCCACTTCGAACGCTTCAGCCTGGCGGGTTGAGGGACACGAGAGAGAAGACGAGAACACCGTGAAACGAGCGATACCCGTCGTCGTGCTGAGCATCGCGGGCCTGGTCCCCGTGTGGCTCTACGAACCCTCGGCCGCCACCTCCACCGTCCAGGCCGCCACACCCGCGGCGCCCTCCACGCCCGCCACCTCCCCGTCGTCCTCTTCGGCGGGAACCTCCTCCTCCACCGTCGTCGCGGGTTCGACGGTGAACACGGAGAAGGGCCCCGTCCAGGTGGAGGTGACCTTCGACGGGGACGAGATCAGCTCGGTGCGGATGCTCCAGCAGCCCAACCACCCGCAGACCACGGCGGCCGTACCGAAACTGATCGCGTCGACGCTTCAGGTCCAGAGCGCGGACATCGACACCGTGTCCGGCGCGACGATCACCACCGACGGCTACAAGGAGTCCCTCCAGGCCGCGATCGACGCGAAGGGCTGACCACCGTGCGCCGCGTCGAACAGGTCATGGGCTTCCCGGTCTCGCTGCGGATCGACGACGCGAGCGTCCCCGAGTCGGCCGCGGACGCGGTCTTCGCGTGGCTGCACCAGGTCGACGCCCGGTTCAGCCCCTTCAAGCCGGACAGCGAGGTGTCCCGGCTCGACCGGGGCGAGCTGTCGGACCCCAGCGAGGACCTCACCGAGATCCTCGACCTGTGCGAGCACTACCGGACCGCCACCGGCGGCGCCTTCGACGTACGGCTGCCCGGCCGCGGCCTCGACCCCTGCGCGGTGGTCAAGGGCTGGTCGGTGCAGCGGGCGGCCGAACTGCTGAGAGCGGCGGGGGCGAAGCGCTTCTGCCTCAACGCGGGGGGCGACGTCGTCACCGCCGGCGGTCCCTGGCGCGTGGGCGTACGGCACCCCGAGCACGCCGACCAGCTGTGCACGGTGCTCCATCTCACCGACGGCGCGGTCGCCACCTCCGCGCGCTACGAACGGGGCGACCACATCATCGACGGCCGCACGGGCCGCCCGGCGACCGGACTGCTCAGCCTGACCGTCGTCGCCCCGACCCTCACGGAGGCGGACTCGGTGGCCACGGCCGCCTTCGCCATGGGCACCGAGGGCGTCCACTGGGCGGCCGGGCTGGAGGGCTGCGAGGTGTTCGCGGTGGACGCCGGGCGCCAGGTGCTGCGCACCCCGGGCTTCCCGACGGCCCGTACGGGCGCGACGGTCGCGTGAGCGTCGCGGTGGCGGCCGGGGGCCTGGCCGTGTGGCTCCTCGGCTGGGGCGCGGCGGTGGCGGCCTGGGTGGCGTGGCGGGGGCGGCGTGGTGGCGAGGCTCCGGCCGGCGCAGTGGACGCGGTGGCGTAACGGTGCCGGTGGGGTCGCCGGACGTGGTGCCGGCGGGGTCGCCGGACGTGCTCGTCGCGGGGCGTCGTGAGGGGTGGCGGCGTGGTGCGCACAGGGCGGTCACCGGCACAAACCGGCGGTCCGCCCTGCCATAGAGCCGCAACACAAGCCGTCTAGACTCTCCCCCCAGCGGCCCGCACGACTGGCCGAGAGCGGGCAATTCCTGCCAGACCCGAAGGGTATTCGGCGCTTTGATACGGATAGATTCAGTCACCAAGCGGTACCCGGACGGCACGGTGGCGGTCGACCGGCTGTCATTGGAGATACCCGACCGTTCGATCACCGTCCTGGTCGGGCCCTCGGGCTGCGGGAAGACGACGACCCTGCGCATGATCAACCGGATGGTCGAGCCGAGCGAGGGCACCATCCTCCTCGACGGCAAGGACATCACGCAGCAGCCCGTGAACACGTTGCGCCGGTCCATGGGATACGTCATCCAGAACGCCGGTCTCTTCCAGCACCGCACGATCGTCGACAACATCGCCACCGTGCCCCGCATGCTCGGCTGGGGCAAGGAGAAGGCGCGGGCGCGGGCCCGGGAGCTGATGGAGCGGGTGGGACTCGACGCCACGCTCGCCAAGCGGTACCCGTACCAGCTCTCCGGCGGCCAGCAGCAGCGCGTGGGTGTCGCACGCGCCCTCGCCGCCGATCCGCCGGTGCTGCTCATGGACGAGCCGTTCTCCGCCGTCGACCCCGTGGTCCGCAAGGGGCTTCAGGAGGAACTCCTGCGCATCCAGGATGAGTTGGGCAAGACGATCGTCTTCGTCACGCACGACATCGACGAGGCCGTCAAGATCGGCACGATGGTCGCCGTGATGCGCACCGGCGGCAAGCTCGCCCAGTTCGCGCCGCCCGCCGAGCTGCTGTCGCACCCCGCGGACGAGTTCGTCGAGGACTTCCTCGGCGCGGACCGCGGCATCCGGCGGCTGTCCTTCTTCCCCTCCGCGGGACTGCAGCTGCTGACCGCGCCGATCGTCGCGATCGACTCCACCGCCGAGCAGATCACCGCCCGTGACACGGCCGGGGCCC
Source organism: Streptomyces cellulosae (assembly GCF_000721105.1). GTDB lineage: Bacteria > Actinomycetota > Actinomycetes > Streptomycetales > Streptomycetaceae > Streptomyces > Streptomyces cellulosae_A. The sequence continues at coordinate 19,034 of NZ_JOEV01000003.1, read as the reverse complement.
CCTACCTCCTGGTGACGGACCTGGAGGGCAGGCCGCTCGGCTGGGGCGAGCCGGACCGGCTGACCGCCGGGGACATCCGGGCGGAGCACCTCCTGTCCCACGGGCGGCCGTTCGTCGCCGGGACCGACTCGCTGCGGGCCGCCCTCGACTGCGCGGTGCTCTCGCCCACCGGCTGGGCGGTCGCCGTGGACGCCGAGGGCCGGGCCGCCGGGGTGGTCTCCCAGCAGACCATCGCCGAGGCCATCCGCAGCGCCCACGCCGAAGGACGCGAAACCGACCGGGCCGCCCGCGCCACCCAGGTCACCAAGGCCGTCGGATGAGCGGCTTCTTCGACATCCCCAGCGACCTCCAGCACAGCTGGCTCGGCCTGATCGGCCTGCATCTGCGCGAGGCCCTGCTGCCGGTCCTGTTCGGGCTGGTGTGCGCGCTGCCGCTGGCCCAGCTGTGCGTGCGGTTCCGCTGGCTGTACCCGCCCGTGCTGTGGGTGACGACCGTGCTGTACGCCATCCCGTCGCTGGCCTTCTTCGTCGTCCTCATCGACTACACCGGCCAGACCGAACTCACCGTGATGATCCCGCTGGGCGTCTACAGCCTGGTGGTGCTGGTCCCGGCGATCGTGGACGGTGTGCGGTCGGTGCCGCAGGAGACCCTGGCCGCCGCGACCGCCATGGGCTTCGGGCCCGTACGCCGCTATGTCCAGGTGCAGCTGCCGATCGCGGTGCCCGCCATCATCGCGGGACTGCGCATCGCGGTCGTCTCGAGTGTCAGCCTCGTCAGCGTCGGCACCCTCATCGGCAACCAGGGGGCGCTCGGCAACCTGCTCGCCGACGCGATGTTCTACCACCGGCCCGAACTCGCCGTGAACTCCGTGGTCACCACGGCCGTCCTGGCGATCGTCCTGGACGCCCTGCTGGTGGGCCTGCGGGTGCTGCTGACGCCGTGGATGCCGAGCGGCGCCCGCCGGAAACCGAAGGCGGCCACGGCCCGGCCCGAACCGGCCACCCTCGCCCTGGAGGACGCGGTCAAATGAACGTCCTGAACTTCATCAACGCGTTCTTCAGCGACAGCGCCCACTGGAAGGGCTACGACGGCATTCCCACCCGGCTGGGCGAGCACGTCGGCTACTCCGTCCTCGCGCTCGCCATCGCCGCCGCGATCGGTCTGCCCGTCGGCCTGCTGACCGGGCACACCGGCCGCGGCGGCAACGCGCTGGCGTTCATCGCCACCGCCGGCCGTGCCCTGCCCAGCTTCGGTCTGCTGGTGCTGATGTTCGTCATCATCGGCCTCGGCCTGCTGCCCGTGATGATCCCGCTGGTCGTTCTCGCCGTTCCGCCGATCCTGGTCACCACCTACGAGGCGATGCGCTCCGTCGACCCGTCCCCGGTGGACGCGGCCCGCGGCATGGGCATGCACGAGTCCCGCATCCTGTTCCAGGTGGAGCTGCCCGTCGCGCTCCCGCTGATCCTCAGCGGCCTGCGGTCGGCGGCCATCCAGATCGTCTCGACGGCCACCATCGCCGCGTACGTCTCCCTCGGCGGCCTCGGCCGGTACATCGTCGACGGTCTCTACCAGCGCAACTACGAGAAGGTCGTCGGCGGCGCCACCCTGGTCGCCGTGATGGCACTGGTGACGCTCGGGCTGTTCTGGGCGCTGAACCGGTTCGTGGTGTCGCCGGGAGTACGCCGCAGCAGCTGACCTCCCGCACGCACGCGGGCCCGGGACACGCCGTCCCGGGCCCGCTTTCGCGTTCTCTCAGCCCTCGGTACGGGCCAGTGCCTGTTCCAGTACGACGAGCAGGGCGTCGCGCACCGAGCCGCGCTCGCGGGCGTCGAACACCACCAGCGGGACACGGTCGTTGACGTCGAGCGCCCAGCGGACCTCCTCCAGGGTGTGCTCCACCCTGCCGTCGAAGGCGTTGACGGCCACCGCGAACGGGATCTGCTTGTGCTCGAAGTAGTCGACGGCCGCGTAGCAGTCGTCGAGACGGCGGGTGTCCACGATGACGAGACCGCCGAGCGCGCCCTCGACGAGGTCGTCCCACATGAACCCGAACCGCTCCTGTCCGGGCGTGCCGAACAGGTACAGCTTCAGGGTCGGGTCGATGGTGATGCAGCCGAAGTCCATGGCGACCGTGGTCGTGGTCTTGCGCGGGGTGTGGCTGAGGTCGTCCACGCCCGCCGCGACCTCGGTGATCGCGGCCTCGGTGGTCAGCGGCTCGATCTCGGAGATCGAACCGACGGCGGTGGTCTTGCCCACGCCGAATCCGCCCGCGATCACCATCTTGACCGGCAGGGGCGGTCGTACGGAGGCCTGCGCGGCCACGGGGCGGGGGGCCGGTTCAGTCGGAATCACGGGAAACCCCTCGGGAGTCGGGGATGGCCCGCAGGCCATCGATAACCCTTCGCAGGACGGACGCGTCGCGGGTGGCGCCGGTGTCGGGCACGTGCACCGTCAGCTGCCCCGCCGCCCGCAGGTCCTCGGCGAGGATGCGGACCACGTTGAGGTGCAGCCGCAGCCGGGCCGCGATCTCCGCGATGGACTGCGGTTGCCGGCAGGCGGCGACGATGTCGTGCTGTTCGAAGGAGAGCCGGTCGAGCACGTCGAGCCCCTCGGCGGTGGCCACCACCTGGGTCTCGACGGGCATCGTCCGGCCGTTCGCGCTGGGTGCCACCCGGCCGGCGGTGACCAGGAACGGCCGTACGGCGGGAACGGGGCCGGCCGGGTCCGGCCCCGGGGGTGTCTCCGCCATGGGTTGTGTCTTCCTCCTCGGCCGGGCGGCGCCCGGTCAGCGTTTCGGAGCGACGCCGACGCTGTTCTTCAGTTCGAGCACGAGCTGCGGGCTGAGCGCGGCACCGGCCCGGTTGGCGAACAGCGTCATCTCGTACGCGATGTTGCCGAGCTTGGCCTCCTTGTCGGTGACCACGCCGAGAACGGCGCCGCTGCCGATCGCGGAGACCAGCACATGGCCGCCCTCCAGATCGATGATGACCTTGTTGAGGCCGCCCAGGCCGTAGTTGCCGGAGGCTCCGGCGGCCAGGCTGGTGATGCCGGAGACGATCGCGGCGAGGCGCTCGGAGTCGGCGTGCTCGCGCAGCTCGGACACGGCGATGAGCAGGCCGTCGGAGGAGACGGCGATGGCGTCGACGACGCCCGCCGTCTCGGTGGCGAAACGATTCAACAGCCAGGTGAAGTCGGCTGCCGCGGCCTGCAGTTCGGCCGGCGTGTTGCCTGCCGCCGGAGTGTCACCTGTCGACGTGCTCACTGCTCCGCTCCTTCCGGGGAGTGGTGGTGCTGGTGCGGGGGGTTGGGTGCGGGTCCGCTGGTGCGGGGTACGGGGGTCGGGATGGTGGCGGTGTCGTCGGGAAGGGTCCGGTGCGTGCCGGTGTCCTCGGCCTCGCTGTCGCGGTGGGCGCGCTCCACGGCCGCCTCGAACTCGTCGAGCGCGGCCCGTACGGCGTCCGCGTCGGCGGGCCGGGGCGCGGACCGCTGCGCGGCCTGCTGGCCGGGGTCGGCCCCGAACGTCGTACGCAGGGTCGCTCCCCTGACGCGGCGACGCAGGGGACGGGCTCCGTCACCGCCCGCGGACGGGGCCGTGGACACCGCGCCGTCGGCAACGGCCGACGGGGCGGATGCCGTCTCACCGTCCCGGGCACGGGGGATGAACGGGGCGTCGGGGCGGTCGGGGCGGTCGGTGTGGGGCAGTTCGCCGGTCGGGGTGGCGGAGCTGCCGGGGGTGGCCGCGGTGATGTCCCCGGTGGGGGTGGGTGCGGTGATGTCCGCGCCGGGGGCGGCCGGGGCGAGGGGATCGGAGCCGGCCGCCGGGGGCGGGGTGCCGGGCGCGGCGGAGCCGTTGGCCGAGCCGGGGGACGACGCGCCGGTCGGGCCGCCGTCACGCTGGGGCACTCTGCGGGGGAGCGGGGCCGGGCCGTCGTGGGCGGTGTCGGCGGGCCGGGCGTCGGTGGCACTCGGCCGGCCGGTCGAGGCCGGTGTGGGGCCTCCAACTTCCGCCGTGCCCCGGGGCGACGCCGCATGGGAAGTCGTGTACGAGGCCGAGTCGACAGCAGAGCCGGAGCCGACACCGGAATCCGAACCGGCGCGCGCACCGTCCGTACCCGCAGCGAGGGGCGAGCCCGGGAGGGCCGCCGTTCCCGAGCCTGACCCGGCTGCCGAGTCCGATCCCGCGCCGGCCCCGGTGAGCCCGGTGTCCGAGCCCGCGCCGGCCCCGGTGAGCCCGGTGTCCGAGCCCGCGCCGGCCCCGGTGAGCCCGGTGTCCGAGCCCCCGGCGCTCACCGTTGCCCTCGTCGCGGAGCCCCCCGGCGCCGCTACCGTCACCGGGCTCATCGTCAGCAGCAAGGAGGACGGGATGATGACCTCCGCCGTGACGCCGCCGCCGGGGGTGCGGGACAACGTGACGCCCACCTCCCAGCGACGCGCCAGCGTGCCGACCACGAACAGGCCGAGGACCTTCGTCGGGACGACGTCGAGGCGTTCGCGGCGGATCAGGCGGGCGTTCTCCTCGGCGAGCCGTTCCGCGCTCATCCCGAGCCCGTGGTCGGCGACCACGACCAGCGCACCCTCGGCGCTGTCGGTGACCGTCACCTCGACGGGGCTGCCGACGGGCGAGAACGACACGGCGTTCTCGACGAGTTCGGCCACCATCAGCGTGAGGTCGCCGATGATGTCGGGCTCGACCATGACCTCGGTCGCGGCCCGCAGGTGCACTCGCTGAAAACCCTCGATCTGGCCCAGCGCGGCCCGTACCACGTTGGTGAGTGCGAGCGGCCCGGAGTCGAGGACCGTCTCCCGGATGCCGGCGAGCAGCATCAGGCTGTCCGCGTTGCGGCGCAGCCGGACCGCGATGTGGTCGATGGAGTACAGCCGTTCCAGCAGCGCGGGGTCGGTCTCGCCCCGTTCCACCGCGTCGATCAGCGCGAGCTGCCGTGTGGTGAGGTTGCTGACCCGGCGGCCCACGTTGCCGAACATCTCGGCGACGTTGCGCCGGCTGAGCACCTGCCGCTCCAGCAGCGCGGCGGCGGTGGTCTGGACGTGGTTGAAGGCCTCGGCGAGGTCGCCGATCTCGTCCTGCGCGGTCACCGGCACCTCGCGCAGCCGCGGCGGCGCGGTGTCCTCGGCGTCGTCGTCGGCGACCCGCGCGAGCTCACGCCCGGCGACGTCGGCGACCTGCCGGGCGGCGCCGGTCAGCGCCTGCACCGGGCGCACCACGGACCGCCGTACGAGGACCGCGAAGGCGATCCACACGGCGAAGCCGAACAGTGCCAGGCCCAGCAGCAGTCCCGCGCGCCAGGCGGCCTCGCGGGAGGCGGCCTCGGCCCGGTCGGCGATCTGGCCGATGAGGGACGTGGTGATCTGCAGCCGGTTCTCCGACTGGAGCCGGTAGTCGGGGTAGGAGCCGAGTGCCTCGGTGAAGGCCTCGCGGATCTGCGTGGGCGTCCCGGCCTGGAGGTTGCCGGGGTCGATCTGGAGCTCGGCGTAGTGCCGGCCGATGGTGGCCTGCGCGCTGTTGTGTTCGATCCCGCCCAGCTCGTCCGCCTGGGCCTCGGTCGCGAACCGGGCGAAACGGTCGGCCTGCTGGTTGTACTCGTTCTCGAAGCCGACCGCGCCGATGAACTCGATCTGGGCGTTGCTGTCACCTGTGCGCGCGGAGAAGACGGCCGTCTCGAAGGCGCTGTGGGCGGCGTCGGCGCGCAGCAGGGAGTCGAGCAGGTTGCCGGTGAAGGTGCCGGCGAGGGCCTCGTTGTGGTCCAGACCGAGGCCGTCGATCAGGCCCTCGGAGGCGTTGGTGTAGGCCGGGTCGATGTTGTCGGCGGGCAGATAGCCCTGCTCGATGGTGTCGCGCAGACTCGTGAGGCCGTTGATCTCCCGCAGGGCCTGCGCCTCGGTGTCCGGCAGCCGGTCGCCGAAGGTGTCGCGTACCTTCGCGGCCTGGAGGTCGACCGCGGCCTGCGCCTTGCGGTAGTCGCCGGAGGAGGGGCGGGCCCCCGCGGGCGCGGCCTCGTACCGTACGGACAGCAGGATGGCCTGCTGGTGCTCGGTCTCCACCCGGTCGACCAGCTCCGCGACCTGCGCGCTGTCCCGGACCAGCTGGGCGGCGGAGCCCGCGTCCCGGGCCTGGCCCACCTGGTCGGCGATCAGGTAGGCGAGCAGCGCGGCCACCACGGCCAGCGGCACCCCGACCAGGACGTTGAGCTTGCGGCGGAACGCCCAGCGGTCGGCGAACGCCCGTAGCCGCCGTACGCCCCGTACGGAGGATGCGTCACCCCGGGCCGACGGCGGTGTCGGCGGGGCGGCTGCGCCCACCTCGGTCGTGGACACCTGGCCTCCTTCGTGGGTGTCTTACGGCGCGCGAAAAACTACACGTGACCGTTTCTGATCGATACGGGGCGGTGTGATGCCGGCGACCTGGGACCTGAAAGAGAGGACCGAGATACCGGACAACACCGACGCGGCCCCCGCACGCCACTGTGACCGGCGCCAACTTCCGCGAGACTACAGCCTCTTCAGTCGCCCGATCGTGCCCCCCTGCGTCAAGAATCCATCACGAGTCATCCACGGGTGGGCGGGTTCGGTGACGATCCTGTTCACCCTCCCTTCATGGTCGATCACCTATTGAGGCCAATCGGTGACCAGGCTGCTCTTGACTGACCAAGAACCCGCTGGATTGGATCAGCGCAAGAGCTTCCGAGCAATCCCCTCAGTCCGGAACGGAAATCGTGACTTCCTACGCCTCACACAGCAGGCCCCTCAGGAGACGAACCGGCGTGGCCGCCCTCGCGCTCGCCGCCGCCACCGCCCTGCTGGCGGGATGTTCCTCCTCCGACGACAAGTCCGACCCGCTCGCCGACAACACCGCGAAGAGCGGCACGGTCGTCGTGGGCTCCAACAACTTCGCCGAGAGCATCCTGATCGCCGACATCTACGGCGAGGCCCTGAAGGCCAAGGGCGTCAAGGTCTCCTACAAGCCGAACATCGGCAGCCGGGAGACCACCTACGGCCTGCTGAAGAACGGCTCCATCACGGTTCTGCCGGAGTACAACGGCTCGCTGCTCGCCTACCTGGACCCGAAGGCGGAGCAGAAGTCGGCCGCGGCCGTGAACGCGACCGCGAAGGCCAAGCTGGACGCGAAGCTGACGCTGCTGGAGTCGGCGCCCGCCGAGGACAAGGACTCCGTCAGCCTCAACGCGGAGACCGCGAAGCAGTACAACCTGACCGGGCAGTCCACGCTCGCGGACCTCAAGGCCATCGCCCCGAAGCTGACCATCGGCGGCTCGCCGGAGTTCCAGACCCGGCAGCAGGGCCTGGTGGGCCTCGAGGCGCAGTACGGCCTCAAGTTCAAGTCCTTCAAGGCGCTGGACGCGGGCGGTCCGCTGACGCAGGCGGCGCTGACGAAGAACACCGTGCAGGCCGCGGACATCTTCACCACGGACCCGACCATCGTCAAGGAGAAGTTCGTCGTCCTCCAGGACCCGAAGAACCTCTTCGGCTTCGCGAACGTGACCCCGCTGGTGTACAAGTCCGGCCTCTCCCAGGAGGGCGTCGCCGCCCTCAACGAGGTCTCGGCCAAGCTGGACACGAAGTCGCTGCTGGACATGGACTCCCAGGTGCAGCTCGAGAACAAGGACCCGCTCGACGTCGCCAAGGCCTGGCTGAAGTCGGCCGGCCTGAGCTGACGTCCGCACGTCGGACACGACGGCTGACGGACCGGCGCGGGCGCCCTCCCCGGCGGGGGGGCGCCCGCGCCGGTCTCTTCGGTCTTCGGGACCGCGCTCGGTGTCGGCGCACTCGTACGCCTCGCGGACGGCGCGGCCGTGCCGCCCGAGGTCCGGGTACGGGCAAAGCGGTCGTGGCACACGGGCCGGCGCCTGGCCGCCCACGGCGGCGACGGAGCTTCCGTCGCCGGCGGGGTGGCAGCCGTAGCCCCGGGTACCCGACCGGCTCAGTGGCGGAGGCCCGTGCCGAGTTCCGCCCGGGCCCGTGCCGCCGCCCCGATCGCCACCGCGTCCTGGCCGAGCAGCGCGGGCAGTACCCGCACCGGGTGTCCGCTGACGGGGGGTTCGGCGGTGAGCGTTCGCTGGATCGCGGGTTCCAGGAGCGACCAGGACCGGCTGACGCCGCCGCCGACGACGAAGGTCGTGACGTCCAGCAGACCCGCCGTCATCAGCAGCGCCCGGGCCACCGCGGCGCCGGCGCCCTCGTACACGGCGAGCGCCTCCGGATCGTCCGCGCCCGCTGCCGCCTCGGCCACCCCACGTGCGCTCAGGGAACGGCCGGTGCGCTGCCCGTAGCGGGCCTCGATCGCCCGACCCGACGCCAGCGTCTCCAGGTGTCCCCGGCCGCCGCAGGTGCACGGCAGGTCCCCGAAGCCCGGCACGTGCCCGATCTCGCCCGCCGCGCCGTGCGGTCCGTCGTACAGCGCCCCGTCCAGCCACAGCGCCCCGCCCACCCCTGTGCCCAGCGTCATCCCGAGCACCTGCGGCTCGCCGGCGACCGCGCCGGCCGCCGTCTCGCCGCGCAGGAACGCGTTGACGTCGTTGTCCAGGAACGCGGGCACGCTCAGCGCCTCCTCGACCGCGGCCGTCACCGCGAACCCGGCCCAGCCCCGGAAGGAGTCGCTGGCGACCAGGACCCGCCCGGCCCGCGCGTCCACCACACCGGCCGCCCCGACCCCGACCCCGAGCAGCGTTGCGCCCGTACGGTCCAGCAGCAGGCGTACGGCGTCCAGCGCGGCCCCGACCATCGCCGTGCCGCCCTCCGCCGCCGGGGTCGGTACCTCCAGCCGGTCGACGACGGTCAAATCCTCCTCGCACAAAGCGACGTGGGTCGTGGTCCCGCCGATGTCGACACCGGCGACCGTGTGCGTCACGCGGTGGCCCCCGTCCGGTCCGCCGCCCGCCGGCGCCGTTGCGCCACCGGGTCCGGTACCGGTACGGCGGCGATGAGCCGGCGCGTGTACTCCGTCTCCGGGTGCAGCAGGGTGGACATGGTCGGCCCCTGTTCCTCCACCCGCCCCGCCCGCATCACGACGACCCGCTGGGCGAACTCCTGCACCACGGCCAGGTCGTGCGACACGAACAGGCAGGCGAAACCCAGCTCGTCCTGCAACTCGGCGATCACCTCCAGAACCGTCCGCTGCACACTCACGTCGAGCGCGCTCGTCGGCTCGTCCGCCACCAGCAGCCGCGGCCGCAGCACCAGCGCCCGGGCGAGACTCACCCGCTGCCGCTGCCCACCGGACAGCTCACGCGGCCCCCGCCTCGCCAACTCCCTCGGCAGCCGCACGAGTTCGAGCGCCTCGGCGACCCGTTCCCGCCGTTCGGCCGCCGGCATGCCCCGCCGGTGCGTCCGCAACGGCTCGGCCACACACTCCGCCACACTCATCCGCGCGTCCAGCGAGGCCACCGGATCCTGGAGCACCACTCCCACCCCGGAGAGCAGCGCCCGGCGCGCCCGGCCCCGGGCCCGCCCGAGATCAGTCCCGAACAGGGACACCGAGCCGGAGTTTGTCGGGACGAGCCCGAGGGCGACCCTGGCCGCCGTCGACTTGCCCGACCCCGACTCGCCGACCAGGCCGACGGTTTCGCCGGGCCGGACGTCGAGCGACACACCGTCGAGGGCGCGTACGGCACCAGGTCCCCGCCCGAACCGCACGGCCACGTCCCGGAGATGGACCACGGGAGGGCCGGCCGCCTCCTCGTCGTCGGCAACCGGCTTTTCGCCTGGGGCGGGAGCCTCTGCGGCGACCGGGGCGGTAGCCTGCCCGTCGCCTGGGGCGGGAGCCTCTGCGGCGACCGGGGCGGAAGCCTCTCCGGCGCCGGTGACGGAACCCGTCGCTCCGACCGGTACGCCTCCCTCCCCGTCCACCTTCAGCCGCGGCACCGCCGCCAGCAGTCGCCGCGTGTACTCGTGCGTCGGCCGCAGCAGCACCTCTTCCACGGACCCGGTCTCCACCACGTCGCCCCGCAGCATCACGGCCACCCGGTCGGCGAAGTCGGCGACCACGCCCATGTTGTGCGTCACCAGCAGCACGCCGGTGCCCGAGTCGGCCGCCAACCCGCGGAGGAGATCGAGGATCTCGGCCTGGACGGTGACGTCGAGCGCGGTGGTCGGCTCGTCCGCGATCAGCAGGCTCGGCGAGTTGGCGATCGCCATCGCGATGACGACCCGCTGCCGCTGCCCGCCCGACAACTGGAACGGGAACGCGGACGCCCGCCGCTCCGGCTCGGGAATGCCGACCTTGCGCAGGAGTTCCACCGCCTCCCGGGCGGCCTCCGCACGCGAGAGAGGCCGGTGGTTGCGAACGACTTCCGCTATCTGCCTGCCGATCCGGGTCAGCGGGTCCAGCGCGCTGGCCGGCTCCTGGAAGACCATGGACGCGGTACGGCCGCGGAGCCCGGCCAGTTCCGCCTCACCGGCCCCGACGATCTCCGTACCGTCGACGGTCACCCGCCCCGACGCCCGCGCGTTGCCCGGCAGCAGTCCCATCGCGGCGAGCGCCACCGTCGACTTGCCGGACCCGGACTCGCCGACCAGGGCGAGCGTCTCCCCGGGCCGGACGCGCAGCGACACCCCGCCGACGGCGGGTACATCGCCCGTGTCCGTCGTGAAGACGACCGACAGGTCCTCGATGTCGAGGATGTTCATCCGCGTCCCCTCACGTCGAAGGCGTCGCGCAGCCCGTCGCCGATCGCGTTGAACGCGCACACGACGAGGATGATCGCGAGGCCGGGCGGAACGATCAGCCACCAGCGTCCGGAGTACGCGGCCGTCAGACCGGCCGACAGCATGCCGCCCCAGTCCGTCGACGGCGGCTGGACACCGAGGCCGAGATACGACACGTACGCGACGAGCAGGATCGCGTCGGCGACCTGGAAGGTGGCCGCGACGACGATCGTCGACACCGAGTTGGGCAGGATGTGCCGCAGGATCGCCCGGCCGTGCGTACCGCCGGTCGCGCGCAGCGTCAGCACGTAGTCACGGTTCTTCAGCGTGAGCGTCTCCGCCCGGACCAGTCGCGAGGGGACCAGCCAGGACACCAGGCCGAGGATCACGATCAGACCGAGGGCGCCCGGCGAGGTGATCGCGGAGACCACCAGCAGGATGAACAGCGCGGGGATCGCGATCCCGGCGTCCACGACCCGCATCATCACCGCGTCCACCCAGCCGCCCGCGTACCCCGCGACCGCGCCCCACAGGGTGCCGATGACGGTGGCGAGCAGTCCGGACGCCAGCCCGACCAGCAGCGAGATCTTCCCGCCGTACATCAGCCGCCCCAGCTCGTCATGGCCGACGGCGTCGGTCCCGAGCAGGTGCGCGCCGCCGGGTGCGAGGTTGACCTGCGTGAGGTCGGTGTGGGTCTGGTCGGTGGAGTACAGCAGCGGGCCGACGAAGCAGAACAGCAGGAACAGGACGACCACCGCGAGTCCCGCCACGGCGAGCTTGTTGCGGGCGAACCTGCGCAGGGACAGGCGGTAGCCCGCGACCGGTTCCGCGACGACGGTCGTGTGCAGTACGGCAGTCACGCTCGGCCCGCCTTCACTCGGGGATCGACGATCCGCTGCACGACGTCCGCGAGCAGCGTGCCCACGACCGTCGCGACGGAGATGACGAGGACGCAGCCGAGCAGCACCGGATAGTCGGAGGACTGCGCGGCGGACCAGAACAGCAGCCCCATCCCCGGGTAGTTGAAGAGCTGCTCGACGACGAGCGCGCCGCCGAAGAGGACGGGGACGTAGTAGCCGAGCATCGCCACGACCGGAGTGAGGGAGTTGCGGAAGACGTGCCGGAAGAGGATCGCGCCCTGCCGTGCGCCGCCGGCCCGCGCGGTGCGGACGTAGTCCTCGGAGAGGTTCTCCAGGGTCGCCGCCCGCATGTACCGGCTGAACACGGCGATCATCGAAGCGGCCCCCGTGACTACCGGCAGCACCAGCGCCGCCGGGTCCGCGAACACCTGGGCCAGGGTGTCCCCTTGAGGTGCCTGGGAGGGGAACCAGCGCAGCGTCTGGGTGAACAGCAGCACCAGGACCAGGCCCAGGAAGTACACGGGCGTGGAGTACGCGACGAAGCTCAGCGTGGTGATGACGTAGTCGGCCGGCTTGTTGCGGCGCACCGCCTGCCACATGCCGAGCGGGATCGCCAGCAGCAGCCCGACCAGCGCGGACAGGACCGTCAGCACCAGGGTCTTCGGCAGCCGTTGCTCGATCAGCCGGGACACGGCCTCGTTGAGCGTGTACGACGTGCCGAGGTCACCGTGGACGAGGGTGCCCAGGTAGTAGGCGTACTGGACGGGCAGCGGCCGGTCCAGGCCCTGTTCGTGGTTGAACGCGGCGATCTGCCCGGCCGTGGCCTGCGGGCCGAGGATCCCGCGTGCGGGACCCCCGGGCAGCGCGTGCAACAGGCAGAACACGACGATCGTCACGATCAGGATCACGGCCAGGGCCTGGAGGACCCGCCGGGTCAGGTAGAGAAGCGTGTCCATGTCCGGGGCCTCAGCTCGTCCACTTCCACTGCGCCGGGTGGAAGTTGGCGAGGGAGTCCTGCCAGAAGCCGCCGAGACCGTTCTTCATGACCGAGATCTGGTAGACGGGCTCCGGCAGCCAGATCACCGGCAGGTCCTTGGCGAGGGCCGCACTGTAGTCCTGGATCGCCTGGTTCGAACTCGAGGTCGTGGACGCGGAGATGAGCTTGTCGACCTCAGGGTTGGAGTAGTTGCCGAAGTTCGAGCCGCCCTTGGACTGGAACAGCGAGTCTCCGGTCGGGAAGGCGTTGAAGTACCAGCTGCCCGCTGTACCGAAGAAGGACAGCTGCCACTTGCAGATCGACTGACCGGCCGTGCACTGCGGGGTCTGCGACAGCACGGAGTTGACCGGCGCGGTCTTGATGGAGAACTTGATGCCGGTCTTCGCGAACGCCGACTGGATCGCGCTCATCATGTTGTCGGTGACCGTCGACCCGGACTGCGAGAGCACCTGCATCTCGAACTTCGTGCCCTTGGCGACGCCTTCACCGCACTTCGCGGGTTCCGTGCACGTCATGACCCCGCCCTGCTCGCTCCAGCCGTGGTCGGTCAGCAGCTTCCGCGCGGTGGACGTCGAGAACGGATACGGGTTGTCCTTCTGCACGGGCGACAGGAAGTCCGAGGCCTGCCCCTGCGGGATCGGCCCGTAGCCGGGCACCGCCGTTCCGTTGAGGACGACCTTCGCCAGACTCGTCTGGTCGATGGAGTGCTGGATGGCCTGCCGGGCGTACAACTGCTTGAACACCGCGCCCATCGCCGGGTTGTTGAAGTTGTACGGCATGTAGGTGATCGCCCAGCCCGACCACGGCTTCACGGTGTAGCCCTGCCCGGTGAAGCTGCCCTTCTGGTCGAGGTCGGTCGCCTCGATGTAGCCGTAGTCGACGCTGCCGGAGCGCAGCGCGTTCTTCTCGGCGTCCGCCGTGGTGAACGGCAGCAGGTTCACCGTCGGGATGCCCGGCTTCTCACCGCCGTCGTACTTCTTGTTGGCGGTGAGCACCACCTTGCCGGAGGTCGAGAACGACTTGACGGCGTAGGGGCCGCTGATGGTCTTCCAGAGGGCGTCCTTCTGGTAGCCGGCGATGTTCTTCGCGGCGTTGTTGAGGAACGTCCACACCTGCTTGGGGTCCCCGCCCTTGTCCCAGACGTGCTGAGGCAGCGGGGTGATGGAGTTCAGTTCGTTCGCCAGCATCCACTGGGGGTTGTACGCCTTGTCGAACGTGAGGGTGAAGTGACGGTCGTCCTCGGCCTTGAAGGACGTCCAGTTGTCCGGTGCCTTGCCCGGGTTGTAGCCCGCCCACTGGGCCTTGTTGGCCTTGATGAGGTCGTACCAGAACTGGACGTCCCGCGAGGTGATCGGCTTGCCGTCGCTCCAGTGCCGGTCGCCCAGCGTGATCCGGACGCTCTTGTTGTCGGCGGCGAAGTCGGCGGCCGTGGCGACGGAACCCGCCTTGTTCCAGGCGATTTTCCCGGTCGAGCCGTCGTAGGCGATCAGCGGCTCCCACAACGTGTTCGCGATGGAGATGTTGTTGGTGTTCAGATGCGCCGCCGTACCGATCGGCAGGATCCAGTTCGGGGTGAAGTTCGCGGGCAGCGCGTAGTTGATCGAGTCGTGCGACGCCGAGGACGTGCCGCTCGTCCCGGAACACGCGGTGAGCAGCAGCGTGCCCGCGCCGAGGGCGGCGCCGGCGAATCTCGTGCGGGCAGGGGACATGGTTCTCCTCGGGCAGCAGCAGAAGCGGGGGGCGGAGCCAGTGAACGCTCCGTGGGTGCGAAGAAACAGACGTGTCGCTGTAAAAAGCCTGTTACTGCCGTTCTGGAAAAAGCCAGGAGAGGCCTCGACTGGCCTACGCTCGGGGCCTCGACCGCCGAAGACGGAAGTAACGGCCTCCATGCCTGAAAAAAGTCCGCCACGCCGGAAGCACACGTCCGGCTTCTCCTCGCTGACCGAGTCGGTCCTGGAACTCCTCGCCTCCGGGCAGGCGACCACCCGTACGGAACTGGCCGCGCTGCTCGGCGCCGCCCCGTCCACGGTCTCGTTCGCGGTCGGCCAGCTGCTGGCCCACGGCCTGGTCGCCGAGGAGGGCACGCTGTCCTCCACCGGCGGACGCCCGCGCAAGGTGCTGCGGCTCGGCGGCAGCGACGGGTACGCCGTGGCTGCCGACATCGGCGGCAAGCACGCCCACGTGGGAGTCGTGCGCCCCGGCGGCGGGCTCACCGACGTCTCCACCGTGCCGTTCGCCACCGCCGACGGTCCCGAGGCGGCGCTGCCCGGACTGGTCGACACCCTGGAGGGCCTCGTCGAACGGCACGGCCGACAGTTGCTGCGGGGCGTCGGCCTCTGCCTGCCCGGACCGGTCGACGTCGAGCCGGGCCTGGTGACGCTGCCCGCCCGGATGCCGGGCTGGAACAGGTTCCCCGTACGGGACTGGCTGGAGGAGCGGTTCGGGGTACCGGTGGCCATCGAGAACGACGCCAACTGCATGGCCGTCGGCGAGCGCAGCATCCGGCCCGCCGAGCAACGCCAGTCGATCATGGTGAAGGCCGGGTCCGGGATCGGCGCCGGCGTCATCGCCGACGGGCGGCTCTACCGAGGCGGCACCGGCGCCGCCGGCGAGATCACCCACGTGCGCGTCGAGGCCGCCCAGGACACGCCCTGTTCCTGCGGCAACACCGGCTGCCTGGAGACCGTGGCCTCCGGCGCCGCCCTCGTCCGGATCCTGTGCGAACGGGGACGGGCCGTGACGACCACCGAGGACGTCGTCCAACTCGCCTCCGACGCCGACCCCGAGGCGACCCGCGCGGTCCGCGAGGCCGGCCGCTACCTCGGCCGGGTGCTCGCCGCGAACGTCAACTTCTTCAACCCCGACGCCGTGTACCTCGGCGGCATCCTCTCCTCCCTCGAACCGTTCGTCGCCGCCGTCCGCAGCCAGCTGTACGAGGGCTGCCATCCGCTGGTCACCGAGCACCTGGTCATCGAACGGGCCGTCCTCGGCGCCGACGCGGGTCTGGTCGGCGCGGGCCAGTTCGCCCTGCAACGGGCGCTGGCCGAGGCACTGCGCGCGGTCACCGGCCATCCGTCCTGAGTCCCGCTGAGTCCCGTCGAGTCCCGCTCAGCTGAGTCCCGTCGAGTCCCGTCGAGTCCCGGAGAAACCATGTCCCGCCCCGTCATCGCGATCGCCGGACTCGGCATCGAGTCCTCGACCTTCTCCCCGGCCCGCACCGAGGCCCCCGCCTTCCACCCGCGGCGCGGGGCCGACGTCCTCACCCGGTACCCCTTCCTCGCCCCCGGGCAGCCCCTGCGGGCCGCCGCCGACTGGCGCGGCGCCCTCGTCGGCAAGGCACTGCCCGGCGGCACGGTGACGGGACCCGCGTACGCCGAACTGGCCGCCGAACTCCTCAACCGGCTCGGCGAGTCGGGTCCGATCGACGGCCTCTGGTACGACATCCACGGCGCGATGACCGTCGAGGACCTGGACGACGCCGAGGCCGAACTCCTGCACCGTATCCGCGAAGTGGTCGGCCCGGACGTCCTGGTGTCGACCTCCATGGACCTGCACGGCAACGTCTCCCGCGAACTCGTCCACCAGAGCGACCTGATCACCTGTTACCGCATGGCCCCGCACGAGGACGCCATGGAGACCAAGGAACGGGCCGCCCGCAACCTCGTGGACCTCCTGGCGAGCGGCGCCCCGCGCCCGGTGAAGGCGTGGGTCCCGGTGCCGGTGCTGCTGGCCGGCGAGCAGACCTCCACGCGGATCGAACCGGCGAAGAGTGTGTACGCGGCCGTCGAGGAGGTGGAGGCCACCGAGGGCGTGACGGACGCGGCGATCTGGGTCGGGTACGCCTGGGCGGACGAGCCGCGCAACCGGGCGGCGGTCGTCGTCACCGGCCCCGACCCGGACGCCGTGTCCGCGGGCGCCGAGCGGCTGGCCCGCGGCTTCTGGGAGGCCCGGCACGACTTCCAGTTCGTGGCGCCCACCGGCACCCTCGACGAGTGCCTGGACGCGGCGCTGGCCTCACCGGCCCGCCCGTACTTCATCAGCGACACCGGCGACAACCCGACCGCGGGCGGCGCCGGAGACGTCACCTGGGGTCTGCGACAGGTCCTGGACCGGCCGGAGTTCAAGGACCCGTCCGGCCCCACCGTCCTGTACGCCTCCCTGCCGGGACCGGCCGCCGTCGAGACCGCCGTCCGAGCCGGAGTGGGCGCGACCGTCACCGTCACCGCGGGCGCCGAGGCCGACGACCGGCACGCGGGCCCGCTCACCCTCACCGGAGTCGTCCACGCGATCCGGCACGGCGACCGGGACGCGGAGGTCGAGGTGGTGCTGCGGGTGGGCGGCGTGCACGTGGTCCTCACCCGGCTGCGCAAGCCGTACCACCACGAACACGACTTCACCGGCCTGGAGTTGGACCCCCGCGCCGCCGACCTCGTCCTCGTCAAGATCGGCTACCTGGAGCCCGAGCTGTTCGCCATGGCCGCCGACTGGAAGATGGCGCTCACGCCCGGCGGCGTCGACCAGGACCTGACCCGTCTCGGTCACCGCCGCGTCCGCCGGCCCCTGTTCCCCTTCGACCCGGCGATGCCCGACCCGGACCTCACCGCCCGGATCGTCGCACCCTCGGCCGAGCCGCTCACGGGACCGGACGAGTGAGCTGATCCGTGCTGTCGCCCTCGTCCGCCTCCGCGATCACCCGGTCCATCAGGGCGATCAGCACGTCCCGGCAGGAGCGGCGCTCCCGGGCGTCGCACAGCAGCACCGGGACGTGCTCCGGCAGCGCCAGCGCGTCCCGGACGTCCTCCGGCGGGTACGGATGCCGTCCGTGGAAGCCGTTGACGCCGACCACAAACGGGATGCCCCGCCGCTCGAAGAAGTCGACGGCGGCGAAACTCGCCTCCGGTCTGCGGACGTCGATCAGCACCACCGCGCCCAGCGCGCCGACGGCCAGGTCGTTCCACATGAACCAGAACCGCTGCTGCCCGGGCGTGCCGAAGAGGTAGAGCACCAGCTCGTCGCTGATCGTGATCCGGCCGAAGTCCAGGGCCACGGTGGTGGCACGCTTCTCCTCGATGCCGTCCAGGTCGTCGATGCCCAGACCCGCGGCGGTCAGCGACTCCTCGGTGCGCAGTGGGGCGATCTCGCTGACCGACCCGACCATGGTGGTCTTGCCGACGCCGAATCCCCCGGCGATGAGGATCTTGACGGTGTCGGGTGCCGCCGGAGCGGCGGCGTCAGAGCCGGCCAAGACCGTCCCTCACTTTCTGCAGCAGGTCCAGGTGCGGGGCGCGGGGTGAGACGGGATGCGGCGGATGGGCGGTGATCAGACCGGCCTCCAGCAGATCGCAGAGCATGATGACGATCACGCTCACCGGAAGGTCCAGCAGCGCGGCCAGCTCCGCCACCGCCACCGGCCGTGCGCACCGGCGCAGGATCCGCGTCTGCTCGGGCTGCGGGCGCGGGGCCCGCTCCGGTGGTGGATCCACCGCCGTCACCGTCGTGATGAGGGTGAAGTCGGCGCGGCTCGGCCGGGTCCGGCCACCGGTCAGGGCGAAGGGCCGTACCAGCCGGCCCGCCGCGTCGCTTCCGTTCACCTCACTCGCCGGTGGCGGCCGGCGGTCCCACATGGGCCCTCGGTGCCGCGCTCAGGTGCTCGCCGATCTTCTTCACCAGCATGTTCATCTGGTACGCCACCACACCGACGTCGGCGCCCGGCCCGGTCAGCACGACCAGGTGGGCGCCGGGTCCGGCGGAGGTCAGGATCAGGAAGCTGTTGGCCATCTCGATGAGCGCCTGGCGCACCGGGCCGCCCCGGAAGTCCATGCTGACGCCCTTGCTGAGGCTCATCAGCCCGGAGGCGGTCGCCGCCAGGCGTTCGGCGTCGTCCCGTATGAAGCCGGTGGACCGGCTGACGACCAGTCCGTCCTCGGAGAGCACCACGGCGTGGTTCACGTCGGCGACCCGGTCCACGAGACCGGTGAGCAACTGGTCCAGCTGAGTGTCCGTGGCGGGGGTGGGGCGTGTCATGGCGGTGTCCTTCATGAGCGGTCGGCGTGCGGAGTCGGGATGACGGCTGGTTCCGGGGCCAAGGGGTCCGGCGGGGCTGAGTCCTCCTTGCCGTACGGGGACGGCGCGTCGTTGTCGTCGTACGGTCTCGGCTCGTGCGTACCGTCGTACGCCGTCGGCTCCTCCGTGTCGACCCGGGCGTACGGTGCCGGCTCGTCCTTGGCCGGGGCCAATCCGTCCTCGTCCGGGGCCGGTCCGTCCTCGTCCGGGGCTTTTTCGTCCTCTTCCCGGGCCCGGAGGGTGCCGGCCTGGAAGCCGGCGAGCGAGGAGGCGGCGTGCTCGGCGGTGAAGTCGTCGGCGTCGGGCTCCTCGGCCGGTGCCTCCTCGCGGAGCTCGGCGACCAGGCTGGTCTGCGGGACCCGGCGGGGCAGCGGGGTGAGGCCGTCGGAGCGGGGGACGGGGGCGGGGGCGGCGGTGGCGGTGGCGGGTGTCCGGGG